>NZ_PUIV01000049.1 GCF_003113265.1 Methylosinus sporium | reverse complement strand
CGAAGTTCGTCGCCGGCGACATGCCCTGATCGAACCTCGAATAGCCTGATAACAACGCCGGCCGGGCCTCGCGCCCGGCCGGTTTTTCTTTGCGCTCCGCTGGGCTCGTCCACGCCGCGCGCGTCCGTGCGCCGCGCTCGCGCGCCGCTTCTTGCAAGACCAGCGGGAGCCGATTAATTGCTATCGAGATTTCCCGACGCTCATTGGGGACGGCGCATGTCGAGCCGCGCTATCGCACAGTCGCTCTTGCTGATCACGCTGGTTGCAGCGAGCGCCGCGTCGCCGGCGATCGCGCGCGGCGATCTGCTTTCCGACAAAGACAGCTGCGTTCTCGCGGTCGGCCCCGAGCTCATCTACTTCGCCGGCTATCAGCCGGGCGACGCGCCTCCGCGGAAATTCTGCGAGGACGTTCCCCGACTGGGGGAAACGATTTTCGTTTTCGATTATGCCGCTCCCGAGCTGCGGGAGATGAAGGCCGGCTTCCGCATCTTGCGTCAGACCGACGAGAGAGATGAGCCATCCGACCGAGAGGCGGCGACCGCCGCGTCCCTGGCGCCGCAGATCTATCCCAAAGGGACTTTTTCTTTCACGCATGTGTTCACCCAGCCGGGCGATTTCGTCGGCGTCGTCACGATCGACGGTTCGGCGGGCGAGCACTGGACGGCGCGCTTCCCCTTCTCCGTGGCCAAGCGCCGTTTCGAGCTGAGCCCTTATTATCTGATCGGCGCCGCAGGCCTGCTCGCGCTGTTTCTGTTCGCCTCCGGCAAGTTCGAGACGAACCGCCGACGCCGCTGACCTTTTCGACGCGCGAGCGTCTTCCGATCTCAAAACCGCGAAAAACCGCGAATTCGAGGCGCGCGCCCGGTTTACAGCGCGGCCGAAATATATTAGTCCATAACATCACTGAATTAATAGACCATGGAGACAAGTATGCTGAGTGTTTCAATCACGCGGCGCGGCCTCGGCGCCGCTATCGCATTCGTCGCGGGCGTGTCGCTTCTCGTCGACTCGCTCGTCATCGATTCCTCGGCGCAGGCCGCGACGGCGTTGCTCAATGTCTCCTATGATCCGACGCGCGAGCTCTATAAGGCGATCAATCCCGCCTTCATCGCCGATTGGAAGGCCAAGACCGGCGAGACGATCGAGATACAGGCGTCGCACGCCGGCTCCGGCGCGCAGGCGCGCGCGGTCATCGACGGGCTGTCCGCCGATGTCGTGACGCTGGCGCTCGCGGCCGACATAGACGCGATCGTCTCCAAGACCGGAAAGGTCGCCGCGGATTGGCAGAAGAAGCTGCCGAACAACGCCTCGCCCTATACGTCGACGATCGTGTTTCTCGTCCGCAAGGGCAATCCGAAGAAGATCAAGAATTGGGACGATCTCGCCAAGCCGGGCGTCGCGGTGGTCACGCCCAATCCGAAGACCTCCGGCGGCGCCCGCTGGAACTATCTCGGCGCCTGGGGCTACGGACTGGAGAAGTTCAAAGGCGACGAGGCCAAGACCAAGGATTTCGTCAAGGCGATCTATAAGAATGCCCCCGTGCTCGACACGGGAGCGCGGGGCTCGACGATCACTTTCGCGCAACGCGGTCTCGGCGACGTGCTGATCGCCTGGGAAAATGAGGCCTTCCTCGCTTCGGAGGAATTCGGTAAGGACAAATTCGAGATTGTCGTCCCGCCCGTCTCCGTGCTCGCCGAGCCGCCGGTCGCCGTCGTCGACGGCAATGTCGACGCCAAAGGCACGCGCAAAGTGGCCGAGGCCTATCTGAACTTTCTCTACACGCCCGCCGCGCAGGCGATCATCGCCAAGAATTATTACCGTCCCGCGCATCCGGAATTCGCGGCGAAGGAGGATCTGAAGCGCTTGCCGAAGCTCCAGCTCTTCACTGTCGATCAGATATTCGGCGGCTGGGCGAAGGCGCAGAAGACCCATTTCGCCGACGGCGGCGTCTTCGACGACATCCAAAAGCAATAGGCCGTGAACCCGACATGAGCGCATCGACGCAAATCGTGAAAAGAAAGGCTCGGAGCTTCCCGGCTCCGAGCGTCATCCCCGGATTTCGGGCGACATTCGGCTTCACTCTCTTTTATCTGAGCCTCGTCGTCCTGTTTCCGCTGTCGATGCTCGTCATCCGCGCCTCCGAGCTCGGCCTCGCGGGCCTCTACGGCGTCGCCGTCGAGCCGCGCGTCGCCGCGGCCCTGCGCACGAGCTTTTTCATCTCCTTCGCCGCCGCGGCGATCGATGTCGTCTTCGGCCTCGTCACCGCCTGGGTGCTGACGCGCTATGAGTTTCCGGGCCGGCGCTTTCTCGACGCCATCGTCGATCTGCCCTTCGCTCTGCCAACAGCGGTCGCCGGCATCGCGCTCGCGGCGCTCTATGCGCCCAATGGCTGGCTCGGCGAGCCGCTCGCCGATTACGACATTAAAATCGCCTTCACGCGCTGGGGCATTCTCGTCGCGCTGGTGTTCGTCGGCCTGCCTTTCGTCGTGCGCACGGTGCAGCCGCTGCTCGCCGAGATCGACGTCGAGCTCGAGGAGGCGTCGGCCACTCTCGGCGCGAGCCGCGCGCATACGGTCTGGCGCGTGCTGCTGCCGCCGATTCTGCCGGCCCTGCTCACCGGATTCGCACTGGCTTTCGCGCGCAGCGTCGGCGAATATGGTTCGGTGATCTTCATCGCCGGCAATCTCGCCTATATCTCGGAAATCGCGCCCTTGCTGATCATCGTCAAGCTGGAGCAGTTCGACTATGCCGGCGCGACGGGCATTGCGACGATCATGCTCGCCATCTCCTTTGCCGTGCTGCTGGCGATCAATCTGATCCAGGCCTGGAGCCAGAAGAGGTTCGGCCATGTCTGACGCGCTGGCGCCCGCCATTCGCATCGCCGCGACGCGCCGCGTGACGGAGGAGGCTCCGCTCACGCGCTATCTGCTCATCGGCGTCGCCGTGGCCTTTCTCGGCCTCTTCCTGCTGTTGCCGCTCGCGGTGGTCTTCACCGAGGCGCTCACCAAAGGCGCCGGCGCCTTCTTCGCCACTTTCGACGAGCCGGATGCGCGGGCGGCGATCCGCCTCACTCTGCTCGTCGCGGCGATCGTCGTGCCGCTCAACGCCGTCTTCGGCATTTGCGCGGCCTGGGCCATCTCCAAATTCTCCTTTCCCGGCAAGAGCGTGCTGATCACGCTCATCGATCTGCCCTTTTCGGTCTCGCCTGTGGTGTCGGGCCTCGTCTATGTGCTCGTCTTCGGCTCGCAGGGGCTGCTCGGACCGACATTGTCGTCTCATGGAATTCAGATCGTCTTCGCCATTCCGGGCATTGTTCTCGCGACGATCTTCGTCACCTTCCCCTTCGTGGCGCGCGAGCTCATTCCGCTGATGCAGGAGCAGGGGACGGTGGAGGAGGAGGCGGCGCTGACGCTCGGCGCGAGCGGCTTTCGCACTTTCCTCACAGTGACATTGCCCAACATCAAATGGGGCCTGCTCTATGGCGTGCTCCTCGCCAACGCCCGCGCCATGGGCGAGTTCGGCGCGGTGTCGGTCGTATCCGGCCATATTCGCGGCCTGACCAACACGATACCTCTCCAGGTGGAGATCCTCTACAATGAGTATAATATCGTCTCGGCCTTCGCCCTCGCCTCCCTCCTGGCTGGGCTGGCTCTCGTCACTCTGGGGATCAAGACGCTTCTCGAATGGCGCTACGCCGGTCAAATCGCCGGTCGACGCCGTCACTGAGGACGCGCCGCGCCAGCATGGCGTGGAGATCAGAATCGAGGGCGTCGAGAAGGATTTCGGCGATTATCCGGCTTTGCGCGCTGTCGATCTGACGATCGCGCGCGGCGAGCTGGTCGCGCTGCTCGGGCCGTCCGGCTCCGGCAAAACGACTTTGCTGCGCGCCATCGCTGGGCTCTCCAATCCCGATCGCGGCCGCATTCTGTTCGATTCCGAGGACGCCACGACACTGTCCGTGCAGGAGCGGCGCGTCGGCTTCGTCTTTCAGAATTACGCGCTGTTCAAGCATCTGACCGTCGCCGACAATATCGCCTATGGGCTGAAAGTGCGCCCGCGCAGGACACGCCCCTCTCGCGCCGAAATCGCCGAGCGCGCGGCCAGGCTGCTCGAATTCGTGCAGCTCGATGGGCTCGGCGCGCGTTATCCGGCGCAGCTCTCCGGCGGCCAGCGCCAGCGCGTTGCGCTCGCCCGCGCGCTCGCCATCGAGCCGCGCGTTCTGCTGCTCGACGAGCCCTTCGGCGCGCTCGACGCGCGCGTGCGCAAGGATTTGCGCCGCTGGCTGCGCGACGTGCATCGGCAGACCGGCCTCACCACGGTTTTTGTGACGCATGACCAGGATGAGGCGATGGAGCTCGCCGATCGCGTGGTGGTGCTGGACAAGGGCCGCATAGAGCAGATCGGCACGCCGGATGAACTCTATGACCGGCCGGCTTCGCCCTTCGTGCTCTCCTTCGTCGGCGAGGCGCTGGCGCTGCCGGTGCAGGTCGCCGACGGCAAGGTGATTTTCCAGGGCAAGGAACTGCACGTCTCCTCGGAAAATCTGCGCAATGGACCGGCGCGCGTCTATTTCCGTCCCGCCGACATCGCTCTGCATGGCGGTCAGATCGGCGCGCTCGAGGGCCGGGTCGAGGCGGTGCGCCGCACGGCTGCGGGCTTGCGCGCGTCGATCTCCATCCCCGGCTATGACCAGACGGTCGAGGTCGACACGGATGATCGCGTCGGAACGACGCTCGGCAGCAGCGTGCCCCTGTCGCTGAACAATGTGCGGATTTTCTCGACCGCGGCCGAGGAGACGCTCGGCGATGGCGCGGGGATTTGAGAAGGGTCGGGCGGTCGAACGATGATGATCAGTCATCTGTCGATCGGCGTGTCCGATCTCGGGCAGGCGGTGGAATTTTATGACGCCGTCCTCGCAGTGCTCGGCTATAGGCGGCTCTACACCGGATCCAGATCGATCGGCTATGGGACGCCGGACGGGCGCGAGCCTTTCGCTCTGAAGCGACGCTCGGCGTCCGACATAGGCGTCGACGCGGGCTTTCACCTGGCTTTCGTCGCGCCGACTCCCGAGGCCGTTCGGGCTTTTCACGCCACGGCGCTCGCGTGCGGCGCGCAGGACGACGGAGCGCCCGGTCCGCGGCCACGCTATGGGCCGAGCTACTATGCCGCATTCGTGATCGACCTCGACGGACACAAGCTCGAAGCCGTATACCAGTAGCTTCGCGGGGCGGCCGGCGCTCGACTCTGCCGCTGAAGCGCCGGACGGCGGCGAAGGCTCAGAGAACAGCGGACGAGAGGGATGTGATCGCCTTCTTATCAGCGAGCCACTCTGCGAACTGCTTCACCTCGCCGACGCCGTCCTCGACGACGGCCTCATAGACATATGCGCTCGGAATCCTGTTTTCCGACGATCCGGATTTCATCGCCGCCAACGCCTGTTTGATGATCAGTATCGTCTTCCGGCGGTCGTCGTCGAGACGCGGCGGTAGCGTCTGCAAGTGGCGCAGGTCTGGTTGCCGTTCGGGCCGATCCACCGCCCATATATCGAGAGTCCAGTCGATTCCCTCGCTGGCGCGCGCCGACACTCCGAGATACAGACCGTCCGGATAGCTCGCCGGATCGGCGTTCCACGCGCCGCTGTCGTTTCTGAAGCGGACGGAAACCACATAGCGATCCATCGACATGAGTTCGGCTCCAGCGCGAATGAAGGCCTCGCGCGCCTCGCCGGACAGGCTTTCGCAAACCACAGTGATGTCGATGTCTCGGCGAACCATCAGGCCGAGAGCGGAACTGCCGACCCGGATCGGTTTGCCGACGCGGCTCAGCAAAACGTCCAGATCGAGGAGCTCTACGATCTGGTCGGCTTCCTCCTGCAGAAGCCTTTGAGTCCTCAGAACATCATCCATTTCGACGCTCCAGATGTCGAAAGCGCATCTCGGAACGAACTTTCATAAAATAAAAGTAGAGCAGTCGCCATGCGGCTCCGCTTATACCCCAGAGCGCCGAGAAATGGCGCGGCGATTGCTTCCGTCCGATGTCTGATCCGGAAGGCGACACGCGCCTTCATGCCCAGGCGAAGAAACTTCGACCTGGGAGACGGCGATGCGATCGCTCGGACGCAGCCGCAATATGTGCGCTTGGGATGACTTCGCAGGCGACGCCAAAGCGCTCGCCGATCTTCTCGCGGCCGACGGCTCCGGCGCGCTGCCGCCTTTTCTCTTTCTCTCGCAGCCCGGCGTCGGCGCCGCCGATCAGCGGCGCTGCTCCGAGCTGTGGACGCGCGATCGCCGCGCCGCCGCGGCGACGGAGCGGCGCGCGCTCGATTTCCGCTTTCGCGCGGCGGATGGGCGGAAGATCAAGCTCGGCTATCTCTCCAATGATTTCCACGATCACGCGACGGCGCTGCTGCTGATCGAGACGCTGGAGGCGCATGATCGCGAGCGCTTTTGCGTGAACGCCTATTCTTATGGAGCCGATGACGGCAAGGCGATGCGTCGTCGCCTCATCGGCGCTTTCGACAATTTCGTCGACATAGAGGCGCTCTCCGACGGCGACGCCGCCCGCGCGATCCATCGCGACGAGGTGGACCTGCTGATCGATCTCAAAGGCTTCACCGCCAATGCGCGCAGCGGCATTCTGATGCTGCGTCCGGCGCCCGTGCAGGTGAATTACCTCGGCTATCCGGGCACGCTCGGCGAGGATATCTGCGACTATATCATCACCGACGATTATGTGACGCCGCTCGCCTCCGCCGGCGATTATTCCGAATCCTTCGCCTATATGCCGCATAGCTATCAGCCGCGCGGCCGCGCGGGGCCGATCGGGCCGCGGCCGACGCGCGCGGCCATGGGCCTGCCGGAGCAGGGCGTCGTTTTCTGCTGCTTCAATCAGGCCTATAAGTTCACGCCGGAGATGTTCGACGTCTGGTGCCGGCTGCTCGACGCCGTGCCGCACAGCGTCCTATGGCTGCTCGGCGCGCCCATGGCGGAGGGCAATCTGCGCAATGAGGCGTGGAAGCGCGGCGTGAATGGCGCGCGTCTCGTCTTCGCGCCGGATATGGCGCAGGACGAGCATCTGGCGCGACTCCAGCTCGCCGATCTCGTGCTCGACACGGCGCCCTATAACGCCCACACAACGGCGAGCGACGCGCTGTGGGCGGGCGTGCCGATCGTCACTTGCAGCGGCTCCACCTTTCCCTCGCGCGTCGCCGGCAGCCTGCTGCGCGCGGTCGGGCTGACGGAGCTGATCGCCGTCGATCTCGATGATTATTTCGATCTCGCCTATCGGCTGGCGACCGATCCCGCAGGCCTCGTGGATCTGAAGGCCAAGCTCGCGCGCAATCGCGCCGGCGCCGCGCTCTTCGATGTTCCCGCCTATACGCGCGATCTCGAAGGTCTCTATCAGTCCATGTGGAATCGCCGATCCGCAGGCCTGCCGCCGGCGCTCATACCGGCGGCTTGAGGCCGGAATGACGCCAGAGCGTTTCCAGCCGAAGTGGACGCCGGTTCGGCGTTGGAAACGCGTCAAGACAAAGACTCTAGTTGGAGATATTGCCGGGGCCTTCTGGCCGCGTGGGATCGGCGCCGAGGCCGAGCCGTCCGACCGCGCCCGAGAAGTTATATCTCTGGCGTTCGCGGTCCGGTCCCGAACTGGTCTCGGTATTCGAGTCGCGCGGCCGCTGCAAATCTTCCGAGCGTTTCGTTTGGGCCTGCGCGATCGAGCACATGATCGCCATCGCCAGGACGAAGGCCGACTTCGACGTGAGCATTGCCGTCTCCTTTGTCTTTTTGGAGAGGCTGGACCCCGACGGCGCTGTCTCGAAGGACATTCCTTCGACGCCATGGGCTGCAGCATAGCAATGCGATTTGTATCAGAGACCAAAGCGCCGATTGCGTCGGCTCGGGGCGCTCGCCAATGAAAATGCGCGCGCCTGTCGCGATCATGCGACAGGCGCGCTGAAAAGCTTTCGGATTCGACGGCGATCGCCGATTACCTATCGAACCAGAATATTCTTGAACTGCCAGGGGTCGCTCTCGTCGATATCCTCCGGGAAGAGACCCGGGCGGCCGTCGAGCGGCGTCCAATCCGTGTAGACCCCCTCGACGGGGCCGAGATAGGGCAGTTGCACTTCGAGGCAGCGGCGGAAATCCACCTCATCGGCCTCGACAATGCCGGCGGTGGGGTTTTCCAGCGCCCACACCATGCCGGCGAGCGCGGCCGAGCTCACCTGCAGGCCGGTGGCGTTCTGATAGGGCGCCAGCTCGCGCGTCTCCTCGATGGAGAGGCGGGAGCCGTACCAATAGGCGTTCTTGGCGTGGCCGTAGAGCAGCACGCCGAGTTCGTCTATGCCGTCGACGATCTCGTTCTCGTCGAGAATCTTCCAGCTCGCCTGCATCTTGCCGGCGCGGCCGAACATCTCGTGCAGCGACAGAACGGCGTCGTCGGCCGGATGATAGGCGTAATGGCAGGTCGGCCGGTACGCCACCTTGCCGGAATCATCGCGCACGGTGAGAAAATCCGCGATCGAGATCGACTCGTTATGGGTGACGAGGAAGCCGAATTGCGGTCCCGGCGTCGGCGTCCAGCTGCGCACGCGCGTGTCGGCGCCCGGCGACTTCAGATAGATCGCCGCGCCACAGCCGGAGGAGTGCGTGCCGGCTATGTCCGGCAGCGACTTCTCATGCGTGCCCCAGCCCAGCTCGGCCGGCTGCTGGCCCTCGGAGACGAAGCCCTCCACGGACCATGTGTTGACGAAGACGTCGCGCGGCTTCGGGCTCTTGGCGCGCTGCGTGTCGCGCTCGGCGATGTGAATGCCCTTGACGCCGAGCTTCTGCGCCAGCGCGGCCCAATCGGCGCGGGTCTTCGGCTCCTCGATCTTCAGCCCCGTGTCGGCGGCGATGTTCAGCAGCGCCTGCTTCACGAACCAGGACACCATGCCCGGATTGGCGCCGCAGCAGGAGACTGCGGTCGGTCCGCCCGGATTGCGGCGACGCTCCTCCAGCACCGTCTCGCGCAGCGCGTAATTGGTGCGCGCTTCGTTGCCGAGTGTGTTGTCGAAGTAGAAGCCGGTCCAGGGCTCGACCACCGTGTCGACATAAAGGCAGCCGAACTCGCGGGCCAGCTTCATAATGTCGAGCGAGGAGGTGTCGACCGAGAGATTGACGACGAAGCCCTGTCCCTCGCCCTTGGTGAGCAGGGGGGTGAGCACTTCGCGGTAATTGTCCTTGGTCAGGGCGACCTTCTGAAAGGCGATGCCGCGAATATCCAGCATTTCACGATGCGTATCGACAGGGTCGATGACGGTGAAACGGCTCTTGTCATAGTCGAAATGGCGCTCGATGAGCGGCAAGATGCCACGTCCGATGGAGCCGAAGCCGATCAGAACGATCGGGCCGGTAATCTTCGCATGGACGGGCCAGTCTGCCATTTCGCTCACCTCTTGGAGTTCGAGAATTATTGTGCGGCGCGTTACAGCAAGAGCGGCGGACATAATCAAGGAAAAACGCGGGCGGGGCGTTTTCCTTCTGTCGCTCTGCGGCAAAGAGGGGGCGGGCTCAGTCGGGAGAAAAGCCCATTCGCGTCAGCGCCGCGGCCAGCGCCGGCTCCGGGCGCGCCCCGCTGGTGAAGATCGCGCGGGGCGCCGGCGCCGTCGCTTCGCGGTCGGGGCCGAAGCGCTCGACGAGCAGCCGATCGGCCTGGCGCGCTATGGCGGGGGCGGGGTCGATCCATTCGACCGGCCAGGGCGCGAGGCGCCGGAAAAAGTCCAGCAGCAGCGGATAATGCGTGCAGGCGAGCACGACGACGTCCGTGCGCGCCTCGTCGCGCGTGACGAAGCAGGGCGCGATCTCGCGGGCGATCTCCGCCTCGGAAACAGCGGCGCCGCGCATAAAATCCTCGGCGAGCGGGGCGAGGCGCGTCGAGCCGACCAAAGTCACAGCGCAATCGTCGGCGAAGCTGGCGATGAGAGCGCGCGTGTAATCGCGCGCTACAGTGCCGGGCGTCGCCAACACGGAGACGAGGCGCGAGTGCGAATGTTCGGCGGCGGGCTTTATCGCCGGCACAGTGCCGACGAAGGGAAGCTGCGGCCAGCGCGCCCGCAAAGGGGGAAGCGCGCGCGTGGAGGCGGTGTTGCAGGCGATGACGACGAGATCGGGGGCCAGCTCGGCGACGAGCTTTTCCATCACCTCCATGACGCGCGCGACCAGCGCCGTCTCGGAGAGCGGACCATAGGGGAAGCCGGCGTCATCCGCGCAATAGAGCAGCGCCGCATGAGGGCGCAGCTTCGCCACTTCGGTGAAGACGGTGAGGCCGCCGAGCCCGGAGTCGAAGACGAGGATTTTAGGGGCGGGGGGCGTCATGAGGGCGGTCGGCTCGCAGTGTCCTGACGTCCCCGAATCTGCCCCCTCTCCCGCAAAGCGGGGGAGGGGGCAGA
>NZ_PUIV01000048.1 GCF_003113265.1 Methylosinus sporium | reverse complement strand
CCCCGCAGGCGCGCGCGCTGCTCAAATCCGTGTTCGGCTATGAGGATTTCCGGCCCGGCCAGGCGGAGATCATCGCCGCCGTGCTGGCCGGCGAGCCGGTGCTCGCCATAATGCCCACAGGCAGCGGCAAATCCATGTGCTATCAGCTGCCCGCGCTCGTCGACGGCAAGCTCACCGTCGTCGTCTCGCCGCTCATCGCGCTGATGCGCGATCAGGTGCGGCAGATGCGCGCCTATGGCGTGCCGGCGGCGACGCTCAATTCCATGAACGACGCCGCCGAGAATGACGAGGCGCGCCGCGGCATTCGCACCGGCGAATTGCGGCTCCTTTTCGTCTCGCCGGAGCGGCTGGTCATGCCCGGCCTCATCGCCGAGCTGCAACGCGCCGGCGCCGCCCGGCTCGCCATAGACGAGGCGCATTGCGTCTCCGAATGGGGCCATGATTTCCGCCCGGAATATCGCGAGCTCGGCGCGACGGCGGCGACGCTCGGCGCGCAAGTCGTCGGCCTCACCGCAACCGCCGACAAGGCGACGCGCGCCGATATCGCCCAGCGCCTGTTCCAGACGAGCCCGCACGTCTTTCTGCACAGCTTCGACCGGCCCAATCTGGCGCTCAATTTCGCCGCCAAGGACAGTCCGCGCCGCCAGCTGCAGCGCTTTTTGGACAAGCACCGCGGCGAGAGCGGCATCGTCTATTGCTCCTCGCGCGACGCCACCGAAAAGCTCGCCGCCTTCTTCGCCGAGCAGGGCCACGAGACCATCGCCTATCACGCCGGGCTCGAGCAGACGCTGCGCAATCGCAATCAGGATCGCTTCCTGCAAGAGGATGGCATTATCGCCGTCGCGACGATCGCCTTCGGCATGGGCGTCAACAAGCCGGACGTGCGTTTCGTCGCTCATGCGGACATGCCGTCCAGCGTCGAATCCTATTATCAGGAGATCGGCCGCGCCGGCCGCGACGGATTGCCGGCCGACACGCTCACGCTCTACGGCCTCGACGACATGGCCTTCCGCCGCCGACAGATCGATCAAAAGGAAGTGCCCGAGGAGCGCAAGCGCGTAGAGCACGACCGCTTCTCCGCGCTCGCCATGCTGTGCGAGACGCCCTCCTGCCGGCGCCAGACCTTGCTCGCCTATTTCGACGAGGAGAGTCCGCCCTGCGGACGCTGCGATATTTGTCTCGGCCAGGTGCAAGTCTATGACGGCGCCATAGACGCTCAAAAGGCGCTGTCCGCGGCGATGCGAACGGGGCAGCGCTTCGGCGCCGGCTATCTCGCCGATATACTCATCGGCGAGGCCAGCGAGGCCATTCGCCGGAACGGCCATGACGGCATCAAGACATTCGGCGTCGGCAAGGATCGCTCCAAGCAGGATTGGAGCGCGATCATTCGGCAATTATTCGCCGCGCGCGCTCTGGCGAGCACGGAGCATGGCGGCTTTCGCCTGACGCAGAAGGGCGAGGACATTCTCTTCGGCCGCGCGCAGATTTCCTTGCGCCGCGATCCGCTGACAGCGAAGGCGCCGCGCGGCAAGCGCGGCGAGGCGCCGCGCGCGACGCCGCTGGACGCGCAGGAGGAGCGCGTGCTGGCGGCGCTGAAGAAAAAGCGCCTCGAGCTGGCGCGCGACGCCGGCCTGCCCGCCTATATGGTCTTCCCCGATCGCACTTTGATCGAGATGGCGTCGCGCCGCCCGGCGACGCTCGACGAGATGCGCCGCGTGCAAGGCGTCGGCGAGCACAAGCTCGCGCAATATGGCGACGCCTTCCTCGAGGCGCTGTCGGACGCGCTGCGCTGAGCTCGCCGTCTCGGCGACGGCGATATGCGCCGAGCTTCGTCCCGGCCGCCTCCGTCACATGACCTCCGGCAAAATTTCCCGACGCGCTGCGAGGTTCCCGTGACATTTGCGCTTCGCTGAAAAGCGCGCGATCTTTTCGTTGCGGCGGAAGCGAAACAGGAGGCCATCTATGAATCGTGCAATCTTGGTGTGGCTGCATCGCTGGGCGGGTCTCACGATGGCGGGCTTTCTGATCGTCGTCGGGTTGACCGGAAGTATGCTCGCCTTTCTGCCCGAGCTCGATCATTTCTTTGCGCCAGAGATTCATCCCGGCCGCCACGCCGGCGCGGAGCTAGAACCGGCGGCGCTGCTGCGCCGCGCCGAGGCGCTCGCGCCCAATGCGCGCGTGAACACGGTCTATCTCGGCGAGGAAGGCGTCGCGCAGATCGGCGTCGAGGCGCGCCCCGGCGAGCCGCCGCTCGCCTTCGACAGCATCGCGCTCGATCGCGTCACCGGAGAGGAGCTCGGCGACCGCATAAAATGGAACGGCCTGCCGACCTCGCGCGCCGGCATAATGCCCTTCGTCTACAGCCTGCATTACGAGCTGGCGATGGGCCGCGTGGGCGCATGGATTCTCGGCATTGTCGCGCTCGTCTGGACGATCGACTGCTTCGTCGCCTTCTATCTCACACTGCCCCTGCCGAGCCGCGCCAATGTGCGCTCCTATCTCGCGCGCTGGAAGCCCGCTTGGCTCGTGAAGACTCGCAGCTCCGCCTATCGCCTCAATTTCGATCTGCATCGCGCCGGCGGCCTGTGGATGTGGGGCGCTCTGCTGATCTTCGCGTGGTCCAGCGTCTATATGGATCTCAATGGCGTCTATGCGCGCGTGACGAGCTTCTTCTTACATTATGAGCAGCCGATATGGGCCGCGACGCCAGACGCAGAGCCGCGCGCCGACAAGACGCCGCTCTCCTGGGAAATCGCGCAGGCGACCGGCGCGCGGCTGATGGAGGAACGCGCCGCCGCCGACGGCTTTTCCACCGGGCCGGTGACGGCGTTCTATCTGTTGCGCAACAAAGGCGTGTTCGAATATCGCGTGCATTCGTCGCGCGACGTCGGCGACAGGCATGGCGCCACCTCCATCTTCTTCGACGCCTATAGCGGAGAGCTTCGCCGCCTCGATCTGCCGACCGGCCAGCATTCCGGCAATACGCTGACCGCCTGGCTGGTCGCCCTGCATATGGCGAGCGTGTTCGGCCTGCCCTATCGCATCTTCGTCTGCGCGCTCGGCCTCGTCATCGCCATGCTCTCCGTCACCGGCGTCTATATCTGGTGGAAGAAGCGCGCCGCGCGCAAGGCGCATTCGTCCGCGCACGACCTCCAGAAAGGTCTCGCGAAAGTATCATGACAGATTGGCGATAGGAGTCGAAATAGAGTGCGTTATAAGAGAGCGGCTGCTCTGTTCGGGGCGAGCATCGTCGTGAGGTTCATGTGAGGTTTCGTTCCGACGCCTATTCTCCGGCGACGCGCGCAGAACCATTTTTTTTCTCGGCTCTGAGCGAAGGGCGAGGCGCGCTGTCGAGCGCGCTTTCATCCTATCGTCTGCGTCGTAGCCTGCGCGACATGGCGATGATTTCGGTCTTCGCGCTACCGGCGCTCGCTCTCGGCGAAGAGCAGACGGAAGATAGCGCTACCGCGCAGGCGCGCGCGCGAGACGACACCAAGAACAGCGGCGCGCCCAAGGCGAAGAGTCTCGGCAAGGACGTCGCGGGCGTCTTCGTCAATGCGTCGGTCGCCGATTCCGGCTATTCGCCGGGCTTCGTGATGCGCGGCTTTCCCGGCGGGCTCACTCTGTTCGACGGCGCCGCGCATGGCTTCGCCGCGCAGGACGTCAATCTCTCGACGATCGATCACGTCGAATTCTACAAAGGCCCCTCCGCCATGCTGTTCGGCAAGGCGCTCGGCGGCTATGGCGGCTCGGCCAACTATATTCGCAAGGCGCCGACGACGGAGAGCTTCGCGCGTGGAACGGCGACGATCGGCGCATATGACGTCTATCGCACGGCCTTCGACGTGAATGCGCCGCTGAACGACGCCGATACGCTGCTGTTTCGCATGACAGGCTTCGCGCAGAGCGTCGGCAGCTTCGTCGATCATGTGCGCTCGCGCGGATTTCTCGTCGCGCCGGCAGGAACGCTCGTCCTCGACAATGGGGACAAGGCGACCTTTCGCGCCGAATATCACGCCGCGCGCTTCGTCTATAACGACGGCCTCCCGGCCGCGCCGATCTTTCTGCACGCGCCGCGCTCCTTCTATGCCGGCGAGCCGGCCAATGAGCATGAAACGCCGAATTCGGCGGACTTCACCTTCACCTATGAGCACGCCTTCGACGCCGCTTGGTCACTCACATCGGTCGTCGATTATTCACTGAACGGCAGCAAATACGGCTGGTTTCTCGGCTGGGGCTATGACGGCCTCCATTCGGTGACGCTCGGGCGCCCCGCGCGAACGCATCAGGCGTCGCGAAATTTCGACGCGCAGCTGCGGCTGAACGGACGCTTCGCCACGGGCGATGTCGGCCACAGCGTCTTTCTCGGCCTCGAGCATTGGGATTATTTCTACGGCCATGACGAAACATTCTCGCGCGATCCGCTGCCGAACATCGACATAGGCGCGCCGATCTATCCGCTCGGCGTCGATTATTCCGGCGCGCAATGGTCCAATGGCGCGGCGCGCGCCTGGAGCCGCTCCGTCTATGCGCAGGATCTGATCGATCTGTCGCCGCAATGGCGCATTCTTCTCGGCGGCCGCTACGATCTCCTGGCGCAGCGCGAAACCACTTTCGATCCTTTCGGCGCGCTCTCTGGAACATCCTCATCCACGCTCGGCAAGGGAACGCGCGGCTATTTCAGCCCACGCGCCGGCCTATTGTTTCGGCCGGACGATGAGACACATCTCTTCGCGGCCTTCGGCCGCTCGCTCATTCCCAATATTTCGGTGCGAGTGAGAGGCGGCGACGCGCCGCCGCCGCAGCAGGACACGCAATATGAGATCGGCTTCGAGCGGCGCTTTCCCGAATTTAAAGCGCGATTCGAGGCGGCCCTGTTCGATGTGACGCGCGACCATGTCGCCATCGCCGATCCGGCCGCTCCCGGCGGCTTCTATTCTCTCGTCACCGGACGACAGCACAGCCATGGCGTCGAGCTCCATCTCTCCGCCGAAATTCTTCCCGGCCTTCAGGCGAGCAGCGCAGCCACTTTTCTGCACGCCGTCGTCGCCAAGGACTCCAATGTCCCTTCGCAAGCGGGCAGCGATCTCCTCGGCGCGCCGCGCCGCGTCTTCAGCATCAGCCTCGACTATAAGCCGGAATGGGACGTCCTGCGCGGATTGGAGCTCGGCGCGAGCTATTATTATGCGAGCGCGGCGGAAGCGACCTTGCCGAATGTCTATGGTTTCACGCTCGCGCCGCAGCAGATGCTCGGCGCCTCGCTCGGCTATCGTTTCGACGAGCATTGGAAGCTCGATGTGAGCGCGAGCAATCTCACCGACCGGCCGAATTTCATATCCAGCGGCGCGCTCTATCGCGGCGAGCCGCGCTCGATCTCGGCGACCTTATCGTTCAAATATTGAGCGCTCACCCGCGCAGCGTCGCGCCGATCAGCACGAGGCAAGGTCCTTCGAGCGTCTCCTGCGCGACACGCTGCGGCAGATCATGAATCGTGCCGGCGATGATGCGCTGCTGCGGCGTGCTGGCGCGCTCGACCAGAAAAGCCGGCGTCGCCGGGTCCATGCCCTCTTCGAGCAGGCGCTTCGACAGAGCGGGAAGCGTGCGATTGCCCATATAGACGGCCGTCGTCGCGCGACTGTCGGCGAGCGCGCGCCAATCTATGTCCTCGGGGAATTTGCCGTCGCTCGTATGCGCGGTGACGAATTGCACGCGGCGCGCCGTGTCGCGATTGGTGAGCGAGACTTCGAGCGCCGCCGCGGCCGCCAGCGCCGCCGTCACGCCGGGCACGATCTCCGCCTCGAGGCCGGCGGCGCGAATGGCTTTGATCTCCTCATTGGCGCGGCCGAAAATCATCGGATCGCCGCCCTTGAGGCGCACGACATTCTTGCCTTCCTTGGCGAGCTTCACCAAGAGAGCGGTGATCTCCTCCTGCTTCACCGAAGGCGCATAGCCGCGCTTGCCGACATTGATGCGCACCGCCTCGCGCCGCGCGAGATCGAGCACGGCGGCGGGCACCAGATCGTCGAAGAGAACGACATCGGCGCCGACCAGCGCGCGCAACCCTTTCAGCGTCAGCAACTCGGGATCGCCCGGCCCGGCGCCGACCAGTGTGACGCGGCCCCGCGCGGAAGCTTCGTCGGCGCGGCGCGTCTCCTCGAGCAAAGCGTCGAGGTCGCTGTCCTGCGGCGCATGTTCGATGCGCGCGAAAGCCTCGCGCGTAAAACGCCGCCAGAAATCGCGGCGCGCGAAAAAATCGAGGCCGGAAGCCATCACGCGCGGACGAAAGGCGCGCGCCGCTTTCGTCCAGGCGGAGAAGCTCGCCGGAATCAGAGTCTCGACGCGGGCGCGCACCGCCTGTGCGAAAGCCGGCGCCGCGCCGCTGGTCGAGACGCCGATCACGAGCGGAGAGCGATTGACGATGGCGCCCATCAAAAAATCGCTGAGCGCCGGCCGATCGGTGAGATTGACGGGAACGCCATGCGCCTTGGCGGCGTCGCGGAACGCTTGCGCCTCGGCGTCGTCCTCGATGACGGCGAGCGCCATGGCCGCGCCGGCGAGATCATCGGCGCGCCAGCCGCGCACGATCAGCGTGAGATGCGGCCGCGCCACGGCGACCGCCTTCAGGCGCGGACAAGGCTCCGCCGCGAAGATATCGACCTGCGCGCCAGCCGCGGCGGCGAGGTCCGCCTTCCACGCCGCGCCATCGGAGCCGCCGGCGACGACGACGCGCCGCCCTTCGAGCGCGTAGAACACCGGCAGGGTCGCGAGTTCCTGCATCAGCTCGGCTGGGACTTCGTCTGGCTTGCGCGTCAAATCGGCTCTCTCTCCACGCTGTCATCAAGTTTCCGGCCGAGCGTTCGGCGCCTCCCCCACTCCCCACTCGCGGGGAAAAGGAAAGCGGCGAGCGCAGCGCGAGCCGGTCGGAAACCATATCACGAGGGCATTTAGCCTCTATCCGGCAAAAGAAAAAGCGGCCCGCGAGGGCCGCTTTCGCCAACCGAACGTAAGGTTCGGATTACTTCTTCTTGCCGTCCGCGCCGAACTGGCTGAGATAGGCCCAGACATTGTCCTGGTCCGCCTCGGAGGCGAGGCCCGGGAACACCATTTTGGTGCCGGCGACCTTGGCCTTCGGATTCTTGACGAACTCCTTGAAGGCGGCCTCGTCCCAGGTGATGCCGGAGCCCTTGAGCGCGTCGGAATAGGTGTAGCCCTCGACCGTAGCGGCCTTGCGGCCGTTGATGCCGTTGAGCTCGGGAGCGACGGCGTTCTTCGCCGTCTCGCCGACTTGGTGGCAGGCCTTGCACTTGTTGAAGACCTTCTCGCCCGCCGCGGGATCGCCGGCGGCGATCGCCTGGCCGGCCGTGGCGACGAAAGCGACGCTCGCAGCGAGCGCCAGTTTGGAAATGATATGCATCCTCGTTCCTTTCCTCGAAGCGTCGTCCCCTGGGAACCGACTGTCTTGGTCTTTCCGGCCCCGGGCGTGACGCCAGCGCCGATCGTTCATCCCGCGGTCGGGAAACTATATCGGAGCGCTATTGGTGACAATATGCTCCGCTCGCTGAACGCAGCGTGAAATCTAGTTATGTAACGCGGCGCAGCGTCAGATTTATGCGTCCGCCCGCGGAAAAGAGCGACGAGGCGAGCTTCGGCGCGAGTTCCGGCAGCAGACGATCGACGCCGTGAAAGCGCAGCCGCGCCGGCCCGCCCAGCGTCAGCACATCGCCCGACGACAGCGCGAAGACGCGCGACGAATCGGAGCGCTTGCCGCCGCCGAGGCGAAATCGGCAATCGGCGCCGAGAGAAACCGAGAGGATCGGCGCCGAAAAATCGGCCTCGTCGCGATCCTGATGCAGTCCCATTCGCGCATCCGGCGCATAGAAATTGACGAGGCAGGCCTGTGGCGGACGCGGATGATCGGCGAGCGCGGCCCAGGCGTCGAGCAGCATTTGCGGCATGGGCGGCCATGGCGCGCCGGTTTCGGGATGGCGCGCCTCATAGCGATAGCCGCGCGACTGATCGCTGAGCCAGCCGAGCGGACCGCAATTGGTCATGCGCACGGAGAAGGGCTGTCCCGTGCGTGGCATGGTCGCCGTGAAAAAAGGCGCGGCGGCGATCACGCTCTCCAATTCGCGCAGCAGCGCCGTCTGCGCGGCCTCGTCGAAATAGCCGCGATAGAGGCGAACGCCCGGCTCCATCTCCGCCATGATCGCTCCCTCGGACGCGGAGCGGCCGCGCGTCACCGGTCGAGCACTTCCTTGGTCGCGACGGTCGAATCGGAATTGAGCCGATAGACGATCGGCACGCCGGTAGCGATCTCGAGCGAAGACACAGATTCGGGCGTCAGCCGATCGAGCACCATGGCCAGCGCGCGCAGCGAATTGCCATGCGCGGCGACCAGCACGCGCTCGCCGCGCATGGCGCGCGGCAAAATCTCCTGGCAGTAGAAGGGCAGCACGCGCGCCACCGTATCCTTGAGGCTCTCGCCGCCGGGCGGCGCGACGTCATAGGAGCGCCGCCACAGCCGCACCTGCTCCTCCCCCCATTGCTGGCGCGCCTCGTCCTTGTTGAGGCCGGAGAGGTCGCCGTAATGGCGCTCGTTCAGCGAGCGGCTGCGAATGACCGGCACATCCTTCTGCCCGAGCTCCTGAAAGACGAGATCGAGCGTATGCTGCGCGCGCAGCAGCAGCGAGGTGAAGCCGATGTTGAAGCGCAGATCCATGCGCTTGAGCTCGCGTCCGGACCGCCGCGCCTCGTCGATCCCCTTGGGGGTCAGATCGGGATTCTTCCAGCCCGTGAACAGGTTCTTGGCGTTCCACTCGCTTTCGCCATGGCGGAGGAGGACGAGAATGCGGTCCATGCGGGCTTTGTCCCTCGAATCGAACGATGCGGCGCGCGATCAGGCGCCGGCGAGGCCGAGCACATCGGCCATGGAATAGAGGCCGGCCGGCCGGCCTCGCGTCCAAAGAGCGGCGGCGATGGCGCCGCGCGCGAAAATGCCGCGATCCTCGGCGCGATGGGCGAGCTCGATGCGCTCCCCCGCCCCGGCGAAAATCACCGAATGCTCGCCCACCACAGTGCCGCCGCGCAGCGAGGCGAAGCCTATGTCGCCCTCGCGGCGCGCGCCGGTGAGCCCGTCGCGGGCGCGGGCGCTATGCTCGGCGAGGGAAACCTCCCGCCCCCGCGCCGCCGCCTCGCCCAGAAGCAGCGCCGTGCCGGAAGGGGCGTCCACCTTCATGCGGTGGTGCATTTCGACGATTTCTATGTCCCAGGCCGGGCCGAGCGCCTCGGCGGCGCGCTCCACCAGCACGGCGAGAAGATTGACGCCGAGGCTCATATTGCCGGAGCGCACCACGGGAACGCGCTCGGCCGCGACGGCGAGCGCGGCGAGATCGTCGCTCGAAAAGCCGGTCGTGCCGATGACATGGGCGACGCCCTGCGCCGCAGCGAGGCCGGCCGCCGCCACTGTCGTCGCGGGCGTCGAAAAATCAATGGCCACATCGGCGGTCGCCAGCGCGGCCGCCGCATCGGCTGAGAGCCGCACGCCATTGGCGGGCCGCCCGACCAGCAGGCCGGCGTCCTCTCCGAGGACGAGCGAATTGGGCGACACGACCGCTCCGGTCAGCGCGACCCCTTTCGTCTCGCCGGCGGCGGCGATCAGCATCCGGCCCATGCGGCCGGCGGCGCCGACGACGACCAGCCGCACATCGCTCATGACGCTCGCCCCCCTTGAATCCGCGCGGCCTCACTCGAGCCGGCGGCCAGTCTATACAGCCCCGATGCGCGAAAGAGAAGGGGAGACGCCCCACCCGATCGGGCGGCTATTTGCCTTTCGGGCGGAAGGCGACGACGCGCGCCGGATCGGTCTCTATATAGGCCGCGCCGATGAGATCGAGACAATAGGGCACGGCCGGCATCACGGCGTCGAGGCACAGCTCTATGGCGGCCGGCTTTCCGGGCAGGTTGATGACGAGGCATTTGCCGCGATGCGCGGCCAATTGCCGCGAGAGGATGGCGGTCGGCGTCTGCGCCAGCGACACTTTGCGCATCAGCTCGCCGAAGCCGGGCAATTCGCGCGGCGCCGCGGCCAGCGTCGCCTCCGGCGTCAGATCGCGGGGAGAGGGTCCTGTCCCGCCCGTGGTGACGACGAGGTCGCAGCCGAAATTGTCGGCGAGTTCGATGAGCGTGTCGCGCACGCTCTCGAAACCATCGGGGATGAGCCGCCGCTCGATGCGGAAGGGCGTCGTCAGCACCTTCTCGAAATAGGCGGCGATGGCCGGTCCGCTGATGTCCTCATAGACGCCGGCGCTGGCGCGATCGGAGGCGGTGACGACGCCGATGACGGCTTCCTGCTTTTCTGTCATGCCCCGCACAATAGCGGGTCCGGGACGCGAGACAACCGAAAGCTCCGTCGATTGTGACGGGGCGCGGCGCTCGTTTCGAATTGCGCTCGTTTCGAATTGGGGGGGGGGGGGG
>NZ_PUIV01000047.1 GCF_003113265.1 Methylosinus sporium | reverse complement strand
CCCGAGAGCGGAGCTCAGCGACGCCGCCGCCAGCGTTCCGGCGCCGCAAATAGAACACAGCACGCGCTCATGTTCGCGCTCGGATTTATTCGAGCGCTTTTTTGAAAATGAGGGGGCTATGCAAACCCGTCGACAGATCATTCGCGGCGCCGGAACGCTGGCGGCGGCGTCGCTGAGCTCCGCTCTCGGGCGAGCGCAGCCTGCGGACGCGCCCGCGGCTGTCTGCGCGCAGGTCGTCGAGCTCGCTAGGGCGAATTTCATTTTTCCCGCGCGAGTCGAGGAGGCTCTGGCGACGCATAGGCACGCTCTCGAGGCGGCGGCGACGCCGGCCGAGGCGACGAGGGCCATCGACGATTTCCTCGCGGCACTCGGCCTCTCGCACACGGCGCGCTATGCGCCATCGAGCCTCGATTACTACGAAAATCTCGACATCTACCGTCCGCGAGGTCCGCGCACGCTCGCCGCGGCCTTTCCGCCGGACGGCGCGGTTGTTTATGCCGGCGTCGGCATCGCGACCGAGACTTTCGGCTCCGCGAGCTTCGTGACCGCCGTCTATGCCGACACGCCCGCCGAGGCGGCGGGTTTTCTCGCCGGCGACGAGATCGTCGGCCTCGACGGGAAGCCGTTTCGCCCGAACGACCCGATGAGCGGCCCGCTCGGAGCCGAGAGGATCGTCTCCGTCCGCAGGCGAAAGGATGCGCCGCTCGTCGAAATTTCCGTCAAGGTCGCGTCGCTGCGGCCGTCGGACGTTCTTCTCGCGAGCGTGCGCAAGAGCGCGCGAATCGTCGAGAGTGAAGGCAGGCGCTTCGCCTATCTTCGCATGTGGGCCTATCATTCCGAGGCGATCCGAAATCAGGTGGACAGATCGCTCTCGCAAGAGCCTCTGGCCTCGGCCGACGGCCTCATCCTCGATCTGCGCTGCCGCTGGGGCGGCGCGCGCCCCGACGCCGTCAACACATTCCTCGGCAAGGCCCCCGAATTCGTCACCACCTCGCGCGACGGACGACGGCGGTCGAGCCGCTTGGGACGTTGGGGCAGGCCGATGGTCGCGATCGTGAACCATCGCACGCGCAGCGGAACCGAGGTCTTGGCTCACTCGCTGGCCGCCAACGGCGTGCCGCTCGTCGGAAGCCGCACCGCCGGCGCCGTGGCGGGTGGCCAAGCTTTTCTGCTCGACGACGACAGTCTGCTGCTGCTCGCAGTGCAGACTGTCGAGGTCGATGGCGCCACGCTGGAGGGAGTCGGCGTCGAGCCGACGCTAGCGTCTCCTTACGACCTCCCCTATTCGGCCGGAGCGGACTGTCAATTGGAGGCCGCCACCGCTCTGCTTCGCCGCATGACGGGTCGAACCTCCGCTCAATAATTCAGCGTCGTTCCGGCAACGTGGAAGACGAGAAAGACATAGCCGATGACGAGCCCGCTCGCCGCCAGCGCGCTCTGATGGAGGCGCGTCCATCTCCCGCCGACGCGCCGGCGCCAGAAGTCGACGGCGACGAAGAGCGCGACCCCGCCCCCCGGCGCGCCGAGCCAGGCCAGCGCATAGATCGCGATCAGCGCCGGATCTAACGCATCGTTCAAGAGGCTGGCGTCGTTGCGCGCGGCGAGCGTCGCTAGGGCCGCGATCACGAGGAGATCGGCGAGAACCGCGAGCCTGACGATGACGAGCCATCGGCGATCCGCGGGCGGCAGGTCGGACGCTCGCTTGCGCCAGCGCCGCCAGAGCGCGGCGACGGGCCATGCGAGCAGCGAGAACAGCGCAAAGGCGGCGCTGGCCGCGAAGGCGGGGACGAGCCAGCGAGCGTCGATCGCCCAGGGCGCGCGCATGAGCCGCTGCCCGCCGCCGTCGAGATAGGGCTCGGCGCCGAGAACGGCGGAAAAGCGCCAGCCGCCCGGCCCCTCATAGACATCGGCGCCGACAGGCTTCATCGCGCGGCCGGCGCCGAAGGGCCAGAGAGCCGGCAGAAGCCTCAGTCCACCATCGGGCTCGACCCGAATGAGCTGCTGCGACGCCAAGGCCATGACGCTCATGAAATTGGTCTCCGCCCGCCGACTTCCCCGATAGACGCCCGCCAGCCGGGGATCAGCGGGCGCCGCGGCCGCGGGCGCCTCCTCCGGCGCGAGACGCTTCGCCAAGGCTTGCGCGACATCCGGCGGCGATTGCTGATCGCTGAAGCCGTCGCGCGAGACGAAGACGCCGACGCCGCTCTCGCGAAACAGCTCCAGATCGCTGAAGAATGCCTGCGTGCCGCCGCCATGGCCGACGGCTTCGGCTCCGCCGAGCCGGCGCATGATGAAGACGAGCCCGAGCTCGCCGCCCGGCGCATCCCGCGTCAGCATCTGCTCCAGCCGCGCGGAGGGGAGAATCCGCGCGCCGTCGAGCTCGCCGCCATTCAGAATCGCGCGCATGAAACGGCCCATATCCTCGCCCGTCGCGGCGAGGGCGCCGGCCGGGGCCGCGGCTATGGTCTCGAAATAATCGAGCGGCGGCCAGCCGAGGCCGCGATAGCCCTTCGCCATCAGCGGCGCGAGCGATTCTGGCAGAGGCTGACGGAAGGTGGCGCGCTCCATGCGCAGCGGCGTGAGAATGTGACGCTCGACATAAGTGGGAAAGCTCTCTCCGGAGACGCGCTCGACGACATAGCCGGCGAGCGCCATGCCGTAATTCGAATAGGCGGTCACATCGCCATTGGGGAAGATGCGCGGCGGAAGCGATTTCGCGACCCAGGCGGCGAGCGGCATGGGCTCGCTCGCGCGGGAGAAGAGATCCTTGAAATGTTCCTCGAAACCGGCGCGATGCGTCAGCAGAAGGCGCAAGGTCACGGGGCGGCCGCCGGGCGGCGTCGGGATCGCGAAGCCGACATAGTCGGAGACGTCGCGGTCGAGATCGAGCGTGCCTTCGTCGACGAGCTGCATCGCCGCAATTCCGGTGAAGAGCTTGGAGATCGACCCCGGTCGAACGAGCGTTCGACCGGCTGTGAAGGGACGGTTCGTGTCCTTGTCGGCGAGGCCATAGCCCTTGGCGAAGATCGTGCGGTCGCGATCGACCACCATGACCACGGCGCCAGCGCCGCCATGGTCGATCCATTCCGTCATGATCGGATCGACGAGCTCCGCGACATCGCTCGCTTCGAGGGCGGGCGCGGCCGAAGCGCCGCGGCAGACCGCGAGAACAAGCCCGATGGCCGCGAGAAAAAGACGAAAAAAACGCCGCATCTTTCGAAAATCCTTTCGCGGAATATCGCCACGGGAGCGCCCGGCGGGTTGACCGCGGGCCTCGCAAGGCGGAAAAGCTCCGATAAAGCAATACATCGGCGACTTTCGGGCGCGATTCTGGCGCGGAACGACATGCGACACAAGTTACGGATTCGACAGCTTCGTCTCGCTTTCACGACTTTGGCGGCCGCCGCCTCGCTCGCCGCGCCTATCCTTCCCGCGCTGGCGCAGACGGCCGCGGAGCCGACCGCCGCCGCGGCGCCCGCCCCGGCGCCGGCCGCGACATCGCAACCCGCCGCGCCCGCGCCGGCTCCCGCTGCGGCCCCCGCCGAGCCCGGCGGCGCCGCGCCGACGACGCCGCGAACGGCGGCCGCGCCAAAGCCGAAACCCAAGCCCAAGCCTGCGCCGCCGCGCGAGATGGCGCTCTCCGACGATCCGACCCCGGCGCTGCAGCCCGAGACCTTCTTCGCCACCTCGCTCGCCTCCGAGCGCTATGCGGCGATCGCCGACGCCGGCGGCTGGCCGAAGGTCGGAACGACGCTCCAGCCCGGCGCGCGCGGCAAGGCGGTGGCGGCGCTGCGCAAGCGCCTCGCCGCCGAGGGCGATCTGCCGGCCGAGGCCGCCGGCGGCGAGGCCTGGGACGCGGGCCTCACGCAAGCGGTGAAACATTTTCAATTCCGCATGGGGCTGAGGCAGACCGGCGTGGTCGCCGGCGCGACGCTGCGCGAGCTGGACATTCCGGCCTCGGTGCGCTTCCGCCAGCTCGCCTCCTCGGCGCAGCGGCTCGCCGGCAATGATTTCCCCTTCGGCCCGCGCTATATCGTCGTCAACATCCCCTCCGCCGCCGTCGACGCCGTGGAGAACGGCCATGTCGCGCGGCGCTATACGGCGATCGTCGGCGATGTCGAGCATCCTTCGCCCGAGGTCGAGGCGAAAATCGGCGCGGTCAATCTCAATCCCACATGGACGGTCCCGGTCTCGATCATCAAGAACGAGATCATGCCCAAGATGCAGAAGGACCCGTCTTATCTCGCCAAGGCGCGCATTCGCGTGTTCGACAATCGCGGCGGCGAGGTCGATCCGAAATCGATCAATTGGGCGAGCGAGCGCGCCGCCAATTACACGCTGCGCCAGGACAGCGGCGCGCAGAACTCGCTCGGCTCGATCCGCATCGCAATGCCCAATAAGCACGCCGTCTATATGCATGACACGCCGAGCAAGCGGCTCTTTGCGAGCGATTATCGCTTTCTCTCGCATGGCTGCGTGCGCGTCGAAGGCGTCTATGACCTCGCGGCCTGGCTGCTGGAGGGCGTCGGCGGCGCGCCGGGCGGACAATGGGACAAGGCCGCGATCATGGCCAAGATCGGCGGCGAGCGCCAGGATGTGAATCTGCCAAAGCCCGTGCCAGTAGTGTGGGTGTATATGACCGGATGGGCTTCCGCGAATGGCACAGTCCATTTCCGCAACGATATATATGGGGTCGACGCGGTGGGCGAAGCGCGCGGAGATCGCTGATTCGCTCCAATTGTCGGAGGAATCATGATGCGCGTTTCGATTGTTTTCGTCTGCGCTCTGCTCGGGGTTCTCGGCGCCGCGCAGGCCGCCGAGCGGCTCCCCCGCGAGCCGGAGCCGGCCCAGGCCTATGTCGCCGTCCCCGTGCAATTCTGCGAGAAAATGTGCCCGGAGGATTTTTCGCCCTGCGATCCGATCTATTTCAAGACCGCCGATTCGCGCTGCGCGCAAGTGGGCGTCGGACGGTGAGGCGTGAATCCTTACTCCCATGAAGGGGGGGGAGAAGGATGCGCTAATCCTCCAGCCCGCGCGCGCTCTCGTGCCAGCGCACGAGCGCGAGGCGCGACAGCGCCGTCAGCCCCGCATAAATGACAATCCCCGCGAGCGAGACCAGCGCCAACGCCGCGAACATGCGCGGAATGTCGAGCCGATAGCCAGCCTCCGAAATGCGGAAGGCGAGGCCCGCCCCCTGCCCCGCGGCGCCGGCCGCCAGCTCGGCCGCTATGGCGCCGATGAGCGCGAGGCCGCCGCCGATGCGCAGCCCGGCGAAAAATTGCGGCAGCGCCGCCGGCGCGCGCAGAAGGACGAGCTTTTGCCAGGGCGAGGCGCGATAGAGATCGAAAAGCTCGACCAATGAGCGATCGACCGAGGCGAGGCCGAGCGAGGTATTGGCGAGAATGGGGAAGAAGGCGACGAGAAAGGCGCAGACCAGCACCGCCTCGGCGGGGGCGAGATAGACCAGCAGCAGCGGCGCTATGGCGATGATAGGCGTCACCTGCAGCACGATGGCGAAAGGCATGAGAGCGCGCTCCATCAAGCGCGAGCGCGAGATGAGCAGAGCCAGGGCGACGCCGCCGATCGTCGCCAGCGCCAACGCCTCCAGCGCCGTCCTCAGCGTGACGATGAGCGAGGCGAAGAGAATCGCGCGGTCCTTCACCAGCGTCGCTGCGATGAGGCTCGGCGCCGGCAGCACATAGGACGGAATATCCCAAAAATAGACCGCCGCTTCCCAGGCGGCGAGCGCGCAGGCCAGCACGACGAGCGGCAATATCGCATCGCGCAGCAAGGGCGTCTTTTTGGCGCGTGCGCCGCTCATCGCAATTCCTCCCCATAGGCGCAGCGGAGAGCGGCGGAGGCGCGCCGGCAATATTGCGCAAACTCGGAACTGGTGCGGAATTCTTCGTCGCGCGCGATCGCCGCATCTATGTCGATCGCATCGACGGTCGCGCCACCGCGCGCGGAAAGCGCCAGTATGCGCGTCGAGAGATAGACGCTCTCGTAAATGGAATGGGTGACGAAGACGATCGTCGTATCGAGCCTTTGCTTCATCGCGAGAAGATCGTCGCCGAGGCGAAAGCGCGTCACCTCGTCGAGCGCGGCAAAGGGCTCGTCCATCAACAATAGTCTGGGCCGCGTGACCAGCGCGCGGGCGATGGCGACGCGCATCTTCATGCCGCCGGAGAGCTGGCGCGGCAGCGCCGTCTCGTAATCGGCGAGACCGACGAGCGCCAGCGTCTCGCGCACCAGCGGAGCCGCGGCCTCGCGCGTCTTGCCGGCGAGGCGCAGCGGCAGATAGACATTGGCGAAGACATCGGCCCAGGGCAGCAGCGTCGCCTCCTGAAACACGAAGCCGATGTTGTGCGCCGCGGCCGAGTCACGCCAATCGATGACGCCGGCGCTCGGCGTCGCGAGGCCGGCGATGAGCCGCAGCGCCGTCGATTTGCCGCAACCCGACGGCCCGAGCAAGGTCAGAAACTCGCCGTCGCGAAGGTCGAGATCGAAATTCTCGAGCGCCGCGACGCCATTGGCGAAGCTTTTGCCGATCCCGCGCAGCGAGACCAGAGGCTCCGCGACGCCCACCGTCACTGCGCCCCCATAGCGTGCGAAGGTCGCAGCTCCAGCCCGACTTTCTTGTTCACGAAGCGCGTGGTGTAGCCTTGCGCTATGGCGAGATCGGCGGGGAAGACGCCGGCCTTGGCCATTTTGTCGAAGAAGCTGCGCAAGCGCGCGTCGGTCATCGCGCCAATGCCGAGGCTGAGCGAATCGCCGGAGTCGACGATGCCACGCTCTTTCAGCTTCTCGACGGAATAGGCGAGCTGGCCCTCGGACATTTCGGGATTGTCCTTGCGGATAGCGGCGTTGGCGGCGCTATTGTCGCCGTAGATGTAATGATACCAGCCGATGATCGACGCGTCGACGAAACGCTGCACGAGATCGGCCTTGGTCTCGATCGTCTCCTTGCGCGTCTCGATCGTCGTCGAATAGCTGTCATAGCCGTAATCGGCGAGCAGGAAGACATTGGGCGTGAAGCCGCCCTGTCGCGCGATCTCGAAAGGCTCGGAGGTCAGATAGCCCTGCTGAATCGATTTCTTGTCGGCGAGAAAGGGCGCCGAGTTGAAAGTGTAGGGCTTGATCTTCTCTTCCTTGAAGCCATAGGCCTGTTTCAGCCATTGATAGACCGAGACGAGATTGTCATTGCCGATGAAGGCCGTCGTCTTGGGCAGATCCTCGAAGCGATCGAAACCCTCGCCCGGATGCGACATGAAGATGATCGGGTCCTTCTGGAACATGGAAGCGACGGCGACGATGGGCGCCTTCTGCTGCACGGCCGAGAAGGTCTGGTTGAGATTGGCGCCCATGCAGAAATCGACGCGGCCGGCGGCGAGCAGCAGCCGGGCGTTGGACTGCGGACCGCCCTGCAATATTGTGACGTCCAGGCCGTATTTGGCGTAAGTGCCATCGACGAGGGCTTGATAAAAGCCACCATGCTCGGCCTGCGCTCGCCAATTGGTGGCGAAGGAGACCTTGTCCAGCGCGAGGGCCGAGGCGGGAATGGTAACGAAGAAAATAAGCGCAATCCAGGCTATCCCTCTAGCGACGAGACAAGGCATGAGCTTTCCTTTGATTGTCGTTGGAGACCGTTTGCTTTCACGGATCGAGACTCGTTGACGATACCATTCTCGTCGTCGATCGAATCACCACTTAGCCATCGCTCGAACGCTGCTTCATCAAAGACGACGCCACTTGCTCCTCTAACCATTCCTACTCCTCTATCAGCGAGGAATACAGCCAACTGCTCTCCTGACTTGGCAATGATGCCGGCTGAGGCGGCGAGATGCAGAGCACCAGATGAAAAGGTTCCTGTCGTAAACAAAAGCGTTACTACTGGAGAAAACGGCCTCATGTCCAAATCTCCGAAAATATCAATTCCATCGCTAGAGAATGTCTTTGTTCTAGCTAAGCTAATTGCACCAATCAATTCACGCACCACACTAGTAGAAATTGCTCTATTTGGATAGTGCTTGGCTTGCCCTGCAAACAACAGCTTCACATCATGGGCCAGTTGCAAGAAGGGGCGAGGTACATCGCTCAGCTGCCCAAAGCTAAATTGGCCAAAAAAATCGATACCTTGATCGTTGCCATGAGGGGTGACAGTTGCTTGGCCTGCCCCCAACTCCTCTAATATGCGCTTTCCGAAAAGCTCGAACTCAGAAAATGTTATCGCCTTAATTTTCTTCAATAATGTGTCGATATGAATCCTTTGTTGCTTTTTACCTGCAATGGAGCTTTGATCAGTTGGAAGCACATAACAAAACCCGACAACGGTATCGAGAGTTGATCCGACAATATTTAAAACAGGGGACGTGCCTGCAGTTTCCGATTCCGCCAACCGCTTAAAAATCAAACGGGAAACCTGAGACGAGCACTGTTCTGCCTTCTCAGCTGCCTCGATGGCACTCAAGCCGAAATGCTCGACAAGTTGAATTTCGATAATTGAGACAAGGCGAACGGGCGCGCCATCGACGCCGATCACTGCCTCAAGTCGGGTGACTATTTCACGTGCTTTCGTCATCAGGCATAAACTTACGAATCTTATCCACCACGCCAACCAGCTCTTTCCAAATTTGTCTTGCCCGATCGTCCGGGCTCAACCACGCGTCGATGCTCGGCTGTCTAAGCGCCTGCAGCGCGATACCCAAGTTGTGCTCCAATACCCCTGTTTCATCCTGAGGGGTTTCTGCTTCTGCGGCGCGAACCGCGTCTTCAAACGATTTTTCTGGATCCGCCAAAATTTTTAAAGGCACAGGCTTCGTAACAATATCCTTTAGCTGCCTTACTTGTTGACTGGCATTCTGTAACTTTGGGGCAGCTCTAACTCCATCAATTTCTCGCGAACTTAGAAGCTCGTAAAAAATGCGGCGGGCTTCAGCATTTTCCGCTGCATAATTTTGATCCGAGAAAGAAAGCCACTCACGCACTTTCGGCTGCGACACCGCCTCATGAAAGAACGTGTAGAGTCTCGGCTCCGCGTATTCGCCGAATTCGTCATCTTTCTCCATTTGCTCAAGAGCTTTCGAGGCCCTATATCGACGCGCTACTTCCCGCGCAGTGATTCCAATTCTTTGCGCAACCGGGCCGAATGCGCCTTCTTCATTATCGTACATTTCAACGACAAGACGCGCCTGCTGATACGGCCCCCATTCGCGAATTCCGGCCACATGCCGAATTGCCATAAGGGTTTTCTGATAATTAGACCGCTCTGCGTCGGTCCCAACAATTTCGATAACGGAAAAATTTTGAATCGTCGTAAGTATTTCTTTTTTTAGATCAAGAGATCCACCACTGTCGTCGCTAAGCAGCGTTTTCAACGCCGCCGTGCGCCGATTGCCCTCAATTACAACGTATTTTGTCTCGTTACCCTCTGATATATATGTTTCGACGACAATTTGTTCAAACGGAACAAATCCATTTGAAATTATTGAATCCCGCAACGCATTTAAATCGAATGCGGCAGTATCTTTCAAGAATTGAAGAGCACGCTCCTGGACACCGGCTTCCGCATAACGCGTTCTATTTACGCGCCGGTAGCCCGGGAGATCGTGGAAACGGTAGTTATTGGGATCAAGAAGAAGCTGCCCAGGATTTACGTGCCGCGACTCAATCTGCATGGGTCAACCTCGTATCTCCAATCGACTGCCACCGGTTTAGCAGAAATGCCAGTCTCTTCTCAACCCGACGTGAGAAAGCCGATAACCGTGGCCAGGCGATCCCGAAAGGTCTACCCTCTCCGCCATGCTCCCGTCCCGCTATTGGATCGACCTCGCCACTATCGACTATCGCGACCTCGAGATGGAGCGCGTCATCGCCGTGCTGCCCATCGCCGCCGTCGAGCAGCATGGACCGCATCTGCCGGTCGGCGTCGATTCGCAGATCATGCGCAGCATGATCGAGCGCGTCGTGGACCGCCTGCCGGACGACCTCGACGCGCTGTTCCTGCCGCTGCAGGCGATCGGCGTCTCCATCGAGCATGGCGATTTTCCCGGCACGCTCAGCCTCACGCATGAGACGGCGCTGCGCCTTCTCTGCGAGATCGGCGAAGGCGTCGCCCGCGCCGGCTGCCGCAAGCTCGTACTCCTCAATTCGCATGGGGGCAACTCGGCGCTGATCTCCCAGGCGGCGCTGGAGCTGCGCATTCGGGCCGAGCTGCTCGCCGTCGCCTGCTCCTGGCATCGCTTCGGCTATCCCGACGGGCTGTTCGGCGAGGAGGAGATCCGCCTCGGCATCCATGGCGGAGAGATCGAGACCTCGCTGATGCTCGCGCTCGCGCCGGATTTCATCGATATGGCGCGGGCGCGGCATTTTCGCTCCGCCAGCGCCGATTTCGAGCGCGATTTCACCTGGTTGCGCGCCGATCGGCCGATCGGCTTCGGCTGGAAGACGCAGGACCTCTCCAAGGAAGGGGCGATCGGCGACGCCGCGGCGGCCAGCGCCGCCAAGGGCGAGGCCGCGGCCGATTATTGGGCGACCGCCTTCGTCGAGCTGCTGCGCGACGTCGAGGCCTTCGATTTCGAGCGTTTCGCCGGCGCGCCGCCGAAATAGCGCCGGAAACGCAACAGGGAACCGGCCTTTCGCCGGTTTTCGAGGCTTTCGTCCCGGCGCGGTTCGGTCTACAACGCGCGCAACCGCGCAGCCAGACGCTCCAAAGAGGCCCCGATATGACCGAAATCATCGATATTCACGCTCGCGAGATACTCGATTCGCGCGGCAATCCCACGGTCGAGGTCGAGGTCGTGCTGGAGGACGGCTCCTTCGGCCGCGCCGCCGTGCCGTCGGGCGCCTCCACCGGCGCCCATGAGGCGGTGGAGAAGCGCGACGGCGACAAAACCCGCTATCTCGGCAAGGGCGTGCTGGACGCCGTGCAGAGCGTCAATGAGGACATAGCGGGCGAGCTCGTCGGCTTCGAGGCCGAGGATCAAGTCGCGGTCGACGAGGCGCTGATCGAGCTCGACGACACGCCGAACAAGTCGCGCCTCGGCGCCAACGCCATTCTGGGCGTCTCGCTGGCCGTCGCCAAGGCCGCCGCCGACGCCTCCTCCCTGCCGCTCTACCGCTATATCGGCGGCGTGCAGGCGCGCGTGCTGCCGGTGCCGATGATGAACATCATCAATGGCGGCGCCCACGCCGACAATCCGATCGACTTTCAGGAATTCATGATCCTGCCGGTCGGCGCGCCCACCGTGCGCGAGGCGATCCGCTGGGGCGCGGAAGTGTTCCACACGCTGAAAGCCGCGCTGAAGAAGGCCGGCCTCTCCACCTCGGTGGGCGACGAAGGGGGCTTTGCCCCCAATCTCCCCTCCGCCGAGGCGGCGCTCGACATCATCGTCGAGGCGATCGTGACCGCCGGCTTCGTGCCGGGCGAGGACATCTATCTCGGCGCCGACGTCGCCTCGACCGAGTTCTTCAAGAACGGCAAATATGTCTATGAGGGCGAGAAGGTCACGCGCACCATAGAGGAGCAGGTCGCCTATCTCGCCAAGCTCGCCGAGGCCTATCCGATCGTCACGATCGAGGACGGCATGGCCGAGGACGATTGGGAAGGCTGGCGCCTCCTCACTGACACGCTCGGCGACAAGATCCAGCTCGTCGGCGACGATGTGTTCGTCACCAATGTCGAGCGCCTGGCGCGCGGCATCGACGAGGACGTCGCCAATTCGCTGCTGGTGAAGGTCAATCAGATCGGCACGCTGACCGAGACGCTCGCCGCCGTCGAGATGGCGCATCGCGCCGCCTATACGACGGTGATCTCGCATCGCTCCGGCGAGACGGAAGATTCGACCATCGCCGACATCGCCGTCGCCACCAATAGCGGGCAGATCAAGACCGGCTCGCTGGCGCGCTCGGACAGAGTCGCGAAGTATAATCAGCTCATCCGCATCGAGGAGGAGCTGGGACCGGCGGCGATCTACGCCGGCCGCAGCGCGCTGAAGGCGCTGGTCTGATCTCCCTCTCACCGCGCGCGGGGAGAGGGTCAGGGTGAGGGGCTCGGGGTCTCGAGCGGCAATGCCGCTCCCGCTCCGGGCCCTCGCTCTTTCGACCTTTCCGTCGCGCGCCCCGGCCCCTCACCCCGACCCTCTCCCCGTGAACGGGGAGAGGGTCGGGGT
>NZ_PUIV01000046.1 GCF_003113265.1 Methylosinus sporium | reverse complement strand
GGCGTGGTCTCCTTCCAGCGCTCCAACGCTGGAATCAGCCGGGTTCAGCACCCCGGAGACTACGCCAACCCAATTCCAACCAATCCCGCGACGGCACCGAAAAAAGTATCGCGACGCTGACGCCGACGGCGGTCATGAAGCCGACGCCGCCGATCCCGTAACGGATCTCCCAGAGCTGCGCGTCGCGACGGCGGATATCGCGCGGCGTCATCGTGTGGGAATAAAGGACATAGAGCCGATATGCGGCAAAACACATCATGACGATCGTCAGAACGACATAGACCTCGCGCCCGGTCATCAGCCAGGCGCTCACCGGCGCGATCAGTCCCCCGACCAGGCCGGCCGCGAATGAGCCGGGCGTTCCGAAAAGCGTGTCCACGAGGTCGCGATAAATCTCCTCGCGCGCTTCGCAAGCCTCTGTGTCGTTCGCATTTACGTTCGACGCCCGCATGAAACCGTCTTTCGAGTTGAGCGCCGCGGACGAACTCCGAACGGCGGCGCGCAATTATGCCGATTTCGTCTTCTGGCCAGAGAGGCGCCCCTGGGCGGCGACCAATCTCTCCATATGACGCAAATCCGGCTCTCCGATCGAAAACGAGCAATCCACCCACAAGTCGACGACGCGCAAAAGCTCTTCGCGCGTGATCGGAAAACACGAACGACGCAGATCGGCGAGCGCCCGGCGCCGCAGCCAACGCTCCTCGCCGCCGTCGCACATCCAAGAGAGCGTGGTCTCCCGCAGGCCCCCGTCCGGCGCCAGCACGTCGACGACGCCGAGCTCGTGCATTTTTACCGCAGTGTGAGCGGCGCCGGTCGCGATGATCTGCTCGCCCAGCGCCACCCCCAGCCGACGCTTCAAGAAGCTCACGGCCCCCATGCCGGGAAAAGTGTTGAAGGCGACCTCCGGAACGCCGAGCTTGGCGCTCTCCTCGGCGATCAGGAAGTCGGTCGCCATCGCGCCCTCGAATCCGCCTCCGAAGCACTGGCCGCGGACGGCGGAGAGGGTCACGAGCGGCAGTCCGAGCGCGGAGGTCAGCCCATACATCACGTCGATGCAGACATAGGCGTAGGTCCGCAGACTATCCCTGTCGCGCTTGCGGACAGCGGCCGCAAAGGTGGCGAGATCGCCGCCCAGGCTGAAAACCGCCGGCTTGTTCGAGCTCATCACGAAATAGCGGATCGGCCACTGCGCGCCGTAGGGCGAATTGACGAGTTCCTTCAGCGATTCGCGCAGAGCGACTGCTTCCAGAAGCATCTTCAGCGTATAGCAATGTGGAGCAGTTTCTTTATAGCTCATCCAAACGGATCGGCTCTCGACGTCGTAGCCGATGTCGAGAGTCTCGAACTCCCAATCTGGGAACTCGCGCGGATTTCGGCGTTCATGCTCGAAGGCTGCCGTCATGGCCTTTTCCGGGATTGATTTCGCAAGTCGACGTCTATCGCGCCCCGCCGGGAGCTCATCCTTTTCGACCAGCCCGATTTCACTGCCATTATAAGCTATTAATCGAGACGGGTTATCGTAGAGTTACCCCGATCATCGCGAAAGTCCTCGATCTGCTCGCTTTTCGGAGCGCGACGACATCATTCTGCGATATTGCATGGGGCCGCGGCGACGCGCAACCGACAAGGCTCGCGCTCACTTCACCTCGAACCAGGCGGCGAGCCCGGCCGCCTCATGCTCGAGAATATCGTCATGGACCGCCCATTTGCCGGGACTGTCGGCGACGAAGGCGACATGCTTGGTCTTGCCCGGCGGCACGACGACGCCATTGCGCCAATAAGGCTCCCATCCATCGTCGAGGTCATGCAGAAGGCGCACGCAATGGCCGTGCACATGCATGACGACCGGGACCGCGGCGCGATTGACGAAGCCGAGCGTCACCGGGCTCCCGCGCTTCACCTGGAACAAGGGCGGCCCGCCATAGGCCTTGCTCGCCGCGCCATTGATGCGCCAGCCGGACCCCGGCGACGCCGGCGGCTCAATCAGCAGATCGACCTTCTTGGCCGCTTGCAGCTTGATCTCTGTGGGCAGCAGCGGATTTTGCGGCGCCGCTGCTATCGGCGGGCGAGCCGACGCCGCGGCGCCGCGCGTGGTGAAGATCGCGAGATCGCGGTCGGCCTCGTCGACCCCGCGCAAGACGAGCTTGGCGACTGCGTTCTCGGCCCGCGGTAGATCGAACATCAGCTCGAAGCGCGCGCCCGGCGCGGCGGGGATCGTGCGCCGCACCGGCTCGAAAGCGTCGCAGGGCTGGCTGTCCACGGCGACGACGAAAGGCTGAATATTCTCGAAGCCGACGAACATGATTCGCGCATTGGCGAGATTGGCCAAGCGCAGACGGATGCGCGCGCCGGGCGAAAAATCGCGGCGCGCCGGCGCCGGAGCGCCGTCTACGGCGACCAGAGTTCCGATGCGCCCGGCCCCGCCCGCCGCGGCGGCCGCGCCGAAATCGCCCTCGATCACGCCATTTTTGTCGAGCCGCCAATCGTCGAGCGCGAGCAGCAGATCGGCGTCGGATTCGAGCGGCTTCAGCGATGACTTGGGCTCATCGACCACGAGAAGCCCCTTCAGTCCGCGGCCGCAGAGTTCCGGCGTCGCGCCGAAAACCGAGGGGCGGTAGCAAAAGAGCCCGGCGTCGAGCGCCCGCCGGCGATAGTCGAATCGCGCGCCGGGCGCGACCTCGGCCTGTGTCAGCGGCGCGACGCCGTCCATGGCGTTGTCGCCGCGCATCCCCTGCCAATGAATGGAGAGCGGCGCGTCGAGGCGGTTGACGAGGCCGACCGCGAGCTCCTCTCCCTGCGAAAGGCGCAGCACAGGGCCGGGCGTCTTCCCCTCGAAACCCCATATTTCCGTCGCATGGGCGTGGTCCGGCAGCAGGCGCGCCGTTCCCTTGCGCGCCTCCAGCGTCGTGAGCCCGGCCATCTTGGTCCCGGCGACGGGCGGCTCGGCGCGGGCGTCGAGCGAGACGAGGGTCGCGGCGACCGAGCCCAAAAATGCGCGGCGTGAACAATTGAACGGCATGGGGGCTCCGATTCTCGCCGCCGCATATGGCCAGACCGGCGCGCGGCTTTCAACCGAGAGCGGTTAGCATCCATCCGATGACATTTTCTTTAGCGCCGGCGGCGCGTCGTGCTATAGAGCCCCCCGCCCGAGCCGGCGCGTGGCGGCGTTCGCGCGTCGACGCCGACGTTTCGAAGCTGGCGTTCGATTGTCGCCGCGACGTTTCGACGCCGTTTGGCTCGTGGCTTCGGTCCTTTGGCGTTTCGCCCGCGAGCCGGCGGCTCGTCGAGCGTTTGCGCGTCGGGGCGCGGGCGTGGCGGAACTGGTAGACGCGCCGGATTTAGGTTCCGGTGACGCAAGTCGTGGGGGTTCGACTCCCTCCGCCCGCACCATCCGACGCGCGCCGGCGGCAGAGATATTTTCCCGGCGCACGCCGGACTGGTCGAGATTCGAGAAGGCGAAAACGACATGCAGGTGACGCAGACCCTGTCGCAGGGCTTGAAACACGAGTTCAAAGTGGTGCTTCCGGCCGGCGACCTCGCCGCCAAGCTCGAGTCGCAGCTCGTCGAGCTGCGCGGCAAGGCGCAGATCAAGGGCTTCCGCCCCGGCAAGGCGCCGATCTCCTATCTCAAGAAGATCTACGGCAAAGGCATAATGAGTGAGGTCCTGCAGGAGGCCGTCAACGAGGCCAATCGCAAGATCGTCGAGGACAATAGCCTGCGCGTCGCCATGGAGCCGCGTCTCGATTTCCCCACCGATCAGGCCGAAGTCGAGAAGGCGCTCGAGGCCGAGGGCGACTTCTCCTATTCCGTCGCCTTCGAGGTGCTGCCGGCGATCGAGCTCGGCGGCTTCGACGACATCGCCATCGAGCGTCCCATCGCCGAGGTCTCGGAGGAGGAGGTCCAGAAGGCGATTTCCGATCTCGCCGACCGCATCCGCGAATATGAGGATAAGGAAAGCGCCGCCGCCAAGGGCGACCGCGTCACCATAGACTTCACCGGCAAGCTCGACGGCGAGCCCTTCGAGGGCGGCACGGGCGGCGATGTGAATTTGGTGCTCGGCTCGGGCTCCTTCATCCCCGGCTTCGAGGAGCAGCTCGAGGGCGCGGCCAAGGACGAGCAGCGCGTCGTCAAGGTGAAGTTCCCCGAGGATTACGGCGTGCCGACGCTCGCCGGCCGCGACGCCGAGTTCGATGTGACCGTCAAGGCCGTCGCCGGCCCCAAGGAGCTGCCGATCGACGACGCTTTCGCCAGCAAATACGGCTTCGAATCGCTCGCCGAGCTGACCTTCGCCGTGCGCGGCAATCTCGAGGCGGATTACGCCAAGGCCTCGCGCGCCAAGCTGAAGCGCTCGCTGCTCGACGCTCTCGACAAGAAATACAGCTTCGAGCTGCCCGAGGGCCTCGTCGCCCAGGAGTTCGACACGATCTGGAACCAGCTCGAGGCCGAGCGCAAGCGCTCCGGCAAGAGCTTCGAGGACGAGAACACGACGGAAGAGGCGGCGCGCGAGGAATATCGCAAGATCGCCGAGCGCCGCGTGCGTCTCGGCCTGGTGCTGGCCGAGATCGGCCAGGGCGCCGGCGTCACTGTCGAGGACAAGGACGTCACCGATGCGCTGGTCGAGCGCGTGCGCGCCTTCCCCGGCCGCGAGAAGCAGGTGTGGGACTATTACCGCAACAACCCGCAGGCGCTCGCCCAGATTCGCGCCCCCCTCTATGAGGAGCGCGTCGTCGACCATCTGGTCGCCAAGATCAGCATCACCGACAAGACCGTGACCAAGGAAGAGCTGCTGGCCGCCGAAGAAGACGACGATCTGGCCCAGCCCGCCGTCTGATCCGGCCCGCCGACCCGGGGCCCTTAAGGGTGGCCCCGGGGTTTCCGCCCGCCCCTTTTGCGGTTTGTGTCTGGACGGCCTGCCGCAATATGCTACCAACGAGTCAAAAGCTGGCTCGTGGCTTTCGCTCCAAATCGGGAGAAAGACGGCGGGTCGAAGAGGCCGCCGCGAGGCCGGGAGCGCCATGCGCCCGCCGCGCGGGGCCCGGTTCGCAGGCCAGTCAAATCTAAAAAAGGCGCAAACAGATGCGTGATCCGATCGACGTCTACAACCAATATCTGATCCCCCAGGTGATCGAGAACACGAGCCGCGGCGAACGCGGCTTCGATATCTATTCGCGCCTGCTGCGCGAGCGAATCATCTTTTTGACCGGCCAGGTCGAGGACCATATGGCCTCGGTCATCATCGCCCAGCTCCTCTTCCTCGAGGCGGAAAATCCCAAGCGTGAGATTTTTCTCTACATCAACTCGCCGGGCGGCGTGGTGACCTCCGGTCTCGCCATCTACGACACGATGCAATACATCAAGCCCAAGGTGGCGACGCTCTGCATCGGCCAGGCGGCCTCCATGGGCTCGCTGCTGCTCTGCGCCGGCGAGGCCGGCAACCGCATCGCGCTGCCCAACGCCCGCATCATGGTCCATCAGCCTTCGGGCGGTTTCCAGGGCCAGGCCTCGGATATTCTCCGCCATGCGGAGGATATTATGAAGATCAAGCGGCGTCTCAACGAAATCTACGTCAAGCACACCGGCCGGGATTATGACACGATCGAGCAGACGCTCGATCGCGATCACTTCATGTCCGCCGAGGAGGCCAAGGAGTTCGGCATCGTCGACCGGGTGGAGATCAACCATCCCGACGATCCGGCCGAGGCCAAGGCCTGAGCGAGATCAAATCCCGGCGCGCCCGCTTTTCTCGCTGGTCGAGAAAGGCAGGCGCGCCGTTCCGCATGTATCGGGGCGCGCATGTTTCGTAAAATCCTGATCGCCAATCGTGGCGAGATCGCTTGCCGCATCATCAAGACCGCTCGCCGCATGGGCATAAAGACGGTCGCAGTCTATTCCGACGCCGACGCCGACGCGCTTCATGTCGAAATGGCCGACGAGGCCATTCATCTCGGCCCGCCCCCTGCTGCGCAATCCTATCTGCTCATCGACAAGATCGTCGCGGCCTGCAAGGAGACCGGCGCCGAGGCCGTGCATCCGGGCTATGGCTTTCTCTCCGAGCGCGCCGCCTTCGCCACGGCGCTGGCCGAGGCCGGAATCGTCTTCATCGGCCCTAATCCCCGCGCGATCGAGGCGATGGGCGATAAGATCGAGTCGAAGAAATTCGCCTCCGCCGCCAAGGTGAATGTCGTTCCCGGCTATCTCGGCGTCATCCAGGACGGCGAGGAAGCGGTCCGCATCGCCAATGAGATCGGCTATCCGGTGATGCTGAAGGCCTCCGCCGGCGGCGGCGGCAAAGGAATGCGCGTCGCCTTCAAGGCCGAGGAAGTGGTCGAGGGCTTCAACCGCGCCCGTTCCGAAGCCGCCTCCTCCTTCGGCGACGACCGCGTCTTCATCGAGAAATTCATCGTCAATCCGCGCCACATCGAGATTCAGGTGCTGGGCGACAAGCATGGCAATGTGATCCACCTCAATGAACGCGAGTGCTCCATTCAGCGCCGCAATCAGAAGGTGATAGAGGAAGCCCCTTCGCCGCTGCTCGACGAGGAGACCCGCGCCACCATGGGCGCGCAGGCCGTCGCCCTCGCCAAGGCGGTGGACTACGACTCCGCCGGCACGGTGGAATTCGTCGCCGGCCAGGACAAGAGCTTCTACTTCCTCGAGATGAACACCCGCCTGCAGGTGGAGCATCCGGTCACCGAGCTCATCACCGGCGTCGATCTCGTCGAGCAGATGATTCGCGTCGCCGCCGGCGAGCCTCTGTCGCTGCGCCAGGAGAAGGTGACGATCAACGGCTGGGCGGTGGAGAGCCGAATCTACGCCGAGGATCCGACCCGCAACTTCCTGCCCTCAATCGGCCGTCTGGTGAAATATCGCCCGCCGGAGGAGAAGCGCGAGGGCGCGATCACCGTCCGCAACGACACGGGCGTCGCGGAAGGCCGCGAAATTTCCATCCATTACGATCCGATGATCGCCAAGCTCGTCACCCATGGCCCCGACCGCCTCGCGGCGATCGACGCCCAGGGCAATGCGCTGGATCGCTTCGTGATCGACGGCATTCGCCACAACATCCCCTTCCTCGCCTCGCTGATGCAGCATGAGCGCTGGCGCTCGGGCCAGCTTTCCACCGGCTTCATCGCGGAGGAATATGCAGGCGGCTTCGCCGCCCCGCAGCCGGATGGCGAGGTCGCCCATGTACTGGCGACGGTGGCGGCGCTGGTCGATCACATCGGCAATGAACGCAAGCGATTGATCAGCGGCCAGCTCGCCCATGGCCGGCCGCTCGAATTCGAGCGCAAGCGCGTCTGCGCGCTCGGCGAGCAGTTGTTCCATGTGACGTTGGACACGCAGGGCGAGGCGCTGATCGTCCATTTCGAGGAGGAGGACGGCCGCACGCGCCGCATCTCCTCCTCCTGGCGGCCGGGCGATCCCGTCTTCGAGGGAGCTATAGACGGCGCCTCCATCTATGTGCAGGTGCGGCCGATCCTCAACGGCTTCCAGCTCTCGCACCAGGGAGTTGCGGTAGACGCCCGCGTCTTCACCCAGCGCGAGGCCGAGCTCAATGCGCTGATGCCGAAGAAGAAGAGCGCCGGCGTCTCCAAGCATCTGCTCTGCCCCATGCCCGGCCTCGTCAAGACGGTCGATGTCGTCGAGGGCCAGGAGGTGAAGGCCGGCGAGCCGCTCTGCATGGTAGAAGCTATGAAGATGGAGAATGTGCTGCGCGCCGAGCGCGACGTGACGATCAAGAAGATCATCGCCAAGCCGGGCGACAGCCTCGCCGTCGATGCGGTGATCATGGAGTTCGCCGAGTAACGGCCAAGCCAAAGCATTGAAAAGATTCGAGAGCCCGGCGAATGCGCCGGGCTTTTTTCATGGTCGATCAACGCGCCGCTTCTACCCTCGCCTCGATTTCTTTCTTGCGTTCCTTGCAGGCGTTCGAGGTGACCAAATGGCCCGTCAAATTTTCCGCTTCGGCGCCGCTCTCGGCGCCGCCATTGCGCTCTCCGCGTCGATCCATGGCTCGCCCGCGCGGAGCCAGCCCTCCGCCCCGCTGAAGCTGCTGATATTGGGCGATAGTCTCAGCACCAGCCTCGGCGTGCCGGAGGGCTATGGTTTCGGCCCGGCGCTGGCCGCGCGTCTGCGCGCCGACGGCTATCGCAATGTCGAAGTGTTCAATGGTTCCATGGCCGGCGACACCACCGCTGACGCGGCCACGCGCCTCGCCTCGACGCCGCAGCAATATGACGCCGACGTCGTCATCGTCGAACTCGGCGGCAATGATATGCTCACGCAGACCGAGCCGGCCGTCGTCGCACGCAATCTCGATTGGATTCTCGACGGCTATAAGAAGCGCGGAACTCGAATCGTCATCGGCGGGATGCTGTCCAAGCCCGAGCTCGGCTTCGTCTATAATGTGACCTTCGATCAGATCTATCCGAAGCTCGCCGCGCGCTGGGGCGCCTCGCTCTATCCGTTCTTTCTCGCGGGCGTCTTCGGCCATCCGGCGCTGATGCAGGACGACCACATCCATCCCAATGCGGCGGGCGTCGCCCGCATCGTCGCAGGCATAGCGCCGCTAGTGGAGCGCAATCTCGACGCGGCGGCGGGCCGGCGCAGAGTGGCGGAGGCGCGGTGAGCCGCTCGCGCTAATCGCGACCTTCGAACACCCGCGTCACATGCCCCATCTTGCGGCCGGGGCGCGTCTCCTTCTTGCCGTAGAGGTGGAGGCAGGCCCCCTCCTCCGCCAGAAGATCCGGCCATTCGTCGACTTGCTCGCCGATCAGATTGCGCATCTCCACGCGCGCGCCATGGCGGCGCGTCGAACCGAGCGGCCAGCCGGCGACGGCGCGCATATGCTGCTCGAATTGCGAGGTCACGGCGCCGTCCAGCGTCCAATGACCGGAATTATGCACGCGCGGCGCGATCTCATTGACGACGAGAAGCTCGCCGCCCGCTTCCTCGACGACGAACATCTCCACCGCGATCACGCCGACATAATCGGCCGCCTCGGCGATTTTGCGGGCCATTTCGACGGCGGCCGCCGCCGTCTGCGGCGAAATCCGCGCCGGCGCGACGGTCAGCGCGAGGATATGATGCTCATGGACATTCTCGCAGACGTCATAGCCGCGAAAGGCGCCGTCCGCGCCGCGCGCCGCCACCACCGAGACCTCGCGCGCGAAGGGCACGAAGCCCTCGAGGACGCAAGGCGCGCGGCCGAGCTGCTCGAAAGCGGCGGAAAGATCGGCGCCCTCGCGCAGCATGATCTGGCCTTTGCCGTCATAGCCGAAGCGCCGCGTCTTCAATATGGCGGGCAGGCCGAGGCGCGACACGGCGGCGGCCAACATTTCGACGCTCTCGACATTGTCGAAAGGCGCCGTCTCTATGCCTAGGCCGCGGACGAAATTCTTCTCGGTGAGCCGGTCCTGCGTCAGCGCCAGCACGCGCGGATTGGGCCGCACGAGCGAATGCGCCTCGAGAAAAGCCGCCGTCTGCGACGGCACATTCTCGAATTCATAAGTCACGACATCGACGGCCGCGGCGAATTCGGCGAGCGCCGTCTCGTCCTCGAAAGCGGCGATGGTGCGCGCGGCGCAGACCTCGAAGGCCGGATCATCCGCCACGGGCGAATAGACATGGGCGCACAGGCCGAGCCGCGCGCCGGCCTTGGCCAACATGCGGGCGAGCTGGCCGCCGCCCAATATTCCGATGGTGCAGCCGGGGCGCAGACTGGTCATTTGGTTCCCGCATCGTCGCTCGGCGTCTCGGCGACATGCTCGGTCTGGCGGCGACGCCAATCCTTCAGCCGCGCGTCGAGATCGGCGTCGCCGCGCGCGAGAATGGCGGCGGCGAGCAGAGCGGCGTTGATCGCGCCGGCCTTGCCGATGGCCAGAGTGCCCACGGGCACGCCCCCCGGCATTTGCACGATGGAGAGCAGCGAATCCATGCCGGAGAGCGCGGCGCTCTCGATCGGCACGCCGAGCACGGGAAGCGTCGTATGCGCCGCCGTCATGCCGGGCAGATGCGCTGCGCCGCCGGCCCCGGCGACGATGACCTCGAACCCCTCCGCCTCGGCGCCTTTGGCGAAGGCGCTGAGCCGGTCCGGCGTGCGGTGGGCGGATATGATGCGCGCTTCATAGCCGACGCCGAGCGCATCGAGCGTTTCGGCGCCATGCCGCATGGTAGCCCAATCGGATTGGGACCCCATGATGATCGCGACAGGCTTCTTGGACTGCGCCACGGCTCTTCCGGCGGGCTCGAGTGCATGAAGCACAGCCCCTTAGCCGAACCGGCGGCGCGGCGCAAGCGCATGTGCGCCGGGCGCCATGGCTTCGAGCGGCGTCTCGGGCGCGACGCATTCGACGCTACCGTTGCAGTAGACTCGCTCCTCGCCTCGAGGTAGCAAGACGAGCTTTATCGGAGTTTTTCAGTTCGGGAGCAAAATATGTCCGAGCCGTTTATCGGAATGATCGTCGCATTCGCCGGAAACTTCGCGCCGAGAGGATGGGCGCTCTGCCAAGGGCAGCTTCTCAGCATTGCGCAGCACACCGCGCTTTTCTCCATACTCGGCACCACCTATGGCGGCAATGGTCAGACCAACTTCGCGCTGCCCGATTTGCGCGGCCGCGCCATAGTCGGCCAGGGCCAAGGTCCCGGGCTGGGCTTCTATGCGCTCGGCGAGATCGCCGGCGTCGAAAGCACGACGCTGACGACCAGCCAGATGCCCGCGCATACGCATCTGGTCAGCGCGCAAGCGACCGCCGCGAGCACGCCCAGCCCCGCGGGCGCCGTCCCCGCCGAGCTGGGAGCCGGAAAGAACGCCACCAACCTCTACGGCCCGCCGACCCCGGCGACAGCCGTGGCCATGGCGCCGTCGATGATCTCACAGACCGGCGGCAATCAGCCCGTCTCCGTGCTGAGCCCCTTCACGGTGATCAATTATATCATCGCTCTGGAAGGCGTTTTCCCGTCTCCCAACTGAGGGACGGCGCGCGCGCCAATGGACGAGAGCGACCCCACTGCGGAAATGCGCCTCGGCCGCCGAAACGAGACGCCCGCGGATGCGGCGTTTCGTTTCGAGCTCTTCTGTCGGTCGCGTCCGCCGGGCGAGGAGTTCGGGGCTCTCGACCCGTCGCTTCGGGACATGCTGCTGCGCCAGCAATTCCTGGCGCAGATCGCCGGCTATCACGCGCAGTTTCCACAGGCTCGCCATGAGATATTGGAAATAGGCGAAGAGTCGGTCGGCCGCCTCGTCGTCGAGCGCGGCGGAGAGGCTCTGCATATCGTCGATCTGGCGATCATGCCGCAATGGCGCAGCCGCGGAATCGGCGCGCGCCTGCTTCGAGAGCTCGCCGACGAGGCGCGCATGGCGCATATGCCGGCTCGCTTCCGCTCCTTCCTGCTCAATGAGGATGGAAACCGGCTCTTTCAGCGCCTCGGCTTCATCCCGGTCGCCCGCACGGAGCTGCAGATCGTGTGGGAATCGCGCAGCGGCGACGAGCCGCTCTCTCCCCCAAAGGCCGCGCGCCCGCGCGTCCGTGAGACGAGCGCGCGGGACGAGAGGGAGCGCGCTCAGGCCGCGCGCGAATCCAGAGCCTCGGAACGCACCGCATAGAGCCGAGGCCGCGCCGGAGCGTTCGTTTCCGCCGGAGCTTTCCATCCACGCTGCGCCGAGGCGTCGAAGGAGATGGTGAGCGCGACATGGGCGCCGGCGAGCGTATCGAAGAGCGACGACGGCAACCCCGTTTCCTCGCCGATGGTCCAGCGCCGGTCCGCCGCATCGCTCGCTTCCACGGGATGGAGGCAGGGAGCCAGACGCGCATCGTCGAGAGCGATCGGAAAGGCGCTGCGTCCGTCCGAAACGGAGAGGCCGAGGATCGACAGGCCGAGCGGCCGAGCGTCACGATCGAAGCGAATATCCGCGGGCGTGAAGCTCGCGCATCGCAGGCGAATGTCCTGCGCGGCCTTGGGAAACAGAAACACCGCCGAATCGCCGGCCAACAGCGGCAGATATTCGACGCCATCGGCGACGAGCCGCAGATCGGCGTCGAAGTCGCGGGCGTAGCCGAGCTGCTCGGCGCGCCGCTCGAGCTGCAAACGCATCGCCGCGACGACGACATTCGACGCAAAAGGCCGGCAGAAATCCGACGCCGCGAGGCGTTCGACGCGCACCGCGCCGAAGCTCTCCGAAAATGAGCCGCGCTCGCCGGTCGCGCTGTAGCTTTCGGCCGGCATTCCATTGGCGATCAGAATGTCATGGCTCTCGAGCTCGATATGCCAATAATCGACGACGTCGGTCGGAACGCGGGCGATCGTCGCGCCATTGACCAGCTCATCGGCATAGACCAGCACCTCGCCGAGAAAATCGACGCAGAGGGCGTGGGCGGGCGAGACATAGAGATCGCGCTCGGGGCGGTTCTCCGCAAAGGCGCCCGCCGCGATGCGCACCGGCCAGGCGTCGCGCGGGCGCGCGCGCGGAGCGCAATCGACGATCCGGTGACCGATCCAGGCGATCGGACGCTCCTCGCCCTCCGCCGTCAGCACGACGTCGCCGGCGCGCAGCGTCTCTATGGCGACATCGCCGCGCGGCGTGCGGATCAGCGTCCCGGCGGCGAAGCAGGTGATGGTGATCGAGACGCTCTGCGCGGCGTTGAAGTTGCCCCCGGTTCTGGTGTCCTGAAAATAGCTGCTGCGGCCGGCGTCGTAATAGAAATCGACGTTCGGGCCCGAGTAGCCGCTGACGGCTTGATTGCCGTTCGCTGTCGGATTGTCGGTGACGAAATTGATCCCGTTGAAATTGACATAAGCGCCGCTCGGCCCGTTTCCCGCGGGCCAGAAATGATTGTCGGAGCCTTCCGCCAAGCCGGCCGCGCTGGCCGGATCGACGACGCCGATGATATTGTAGGTCGTGCTGCCGACCTTATAGGTCCCGGTCGCATTGGTGACGGTATATGATCCATCCGCGTTGAGCGTGTCGCTGTACGTCAGATTGAGCGTCACATCGACTCTCGTGTTCGGCGGCACGCCGTCGGACGCTGGCGGAATAGTGTAGGAAATCGTCGCCGTTCCCATGAATAGCCTCCGAATTCATCAATCTATGAGGCGGCGCCTCATTCCTATTTCCATGAAACGAGTAATTAATAAATAGCCGGCGCGGCAGTGTCAATAATCCGCCACATGAGCTTCTCGTGGAGCGCCGCGCCTCTACATGCGTTGAGAGCCGTTGCAGAAACCTCGATCCCGATGATTTGCTCGAGCACGACGATCGCCGTTCGGCTGCGGCGGGCGAATTCACGCCGGCCCCGAATGGCGAAGCGCGTCCTCCTCCGCTATCATCGCGACATATTGCGTGCTGTTTCGGAGGCGAAATGGATATCAAGGGAATGCAGGAGGCGCTCGCGGCTCTGAAGAGCCTGATCGCGACTTTGGGCCTCGTTCTGGCGATCGGCTTCGCCATCGTCAACGCCAATGCGATCGGCGACGGACTCGCGGCTCTCGCCGATCGCTTCGGCGGGCTGCGCGGAGCCGAGATCGCCGGCGTCAAACTGGATTTCGGCGAGGCGACGATCGAGCAGCGCGTGCCGCCCACGCTGTTCGAGCGGCTCGACGCCAAGGACCGCCGGCGCGTCGCCCGCGATTTGAACGCGCTCGAGCCGCGCATGGCGCTGCGGCTGCTGCAGGTCGGCCTGCTGGCCAATCTCTGCGAGTTCGAGAGGCCGACGACCTCTATGATCGACGATTTCAGCACCGATCATCATCTGCAGGATCGCGGCCTCGCCTCTCTCGTCGACAATCCGCAGATCAAGGCGAGAGTGATCGCCGAGCTGGCGAAGGCGGGCAGGAAACCCGACATAGGCGAGCCGCGCGCCTGCTACGACATCACGCTGACCGATCATGGCTGGGACGTGCGGACCGCGCTGGTGCATGTGGTGAGCGCAGGCTTCGGCTCCGCGCCGATGTTCCGCGAGCCGGCGCCCGATCAGGAGGTCGCCCAGGAGCAGCGCGCCATCTCCAAAAAGCGCTGACCAAAATCCTCCGACACGCCCGAGTTTAAGAAAACGCCTTACAGACTGTGCGGAAACTCTCGTTGAACGGATTCCATCGGCGCATGCGTTGCCTTAGAATCGCGTCATGGCGCACATATCCGGAACCGACCGTTCGCAAA
>NZ_PUIV01000003.1 GCF_003113265.1 Methylosinus sporium | reverse complement strand
CCCTCCCCCTCCAACACGCCTTCGCCGCCCGGGTCGCCGAGATCGACAAGCTCAAAGCCCATCACCGCGCCCATCTCGCGCGGCTCGACGCTCTGTTCGCCTGCCTGCAACATCGCGCCTTCCGCGGCGACCTCTCCGCCCCTTCCTTCTCCCGCGCGCGGGAGAAGGCGGCCTCGCGAAGCGAGGTCGGATGAGGGTCCGGGAAGAATAGACGTATTTTCGAAGCGTTGTAGCCTCGATAGCCCTCATCCGACCCGACTTCGTCGGGCCACCTTCTCCCACAAGTGGGAGAAGGAACGCGGCCCCATCGTTGCGGCTCATTTCGCCGCGTCGCGTCATAGGGCGTCCGTGAGAAGCCCCGGAGCTCCACCCTCCCCTTCAGGGGGAGGGTCGGCCTGCGCAGGCAGGACGGGGTGGGGCGATCCCTGAATCTTCGTCGCGCGGACTCCACCCCGCGCCTTCGGCGCGACCCTCTCTCTCGAGGGGAGGGTGGCGAACCCCTCCCCGCCGCCTCTTGACAATTGCGGACTAAATTCCTATTCTCTCCCTCGCCTCCGCCGGTGGGGCGCGCCTGAAGGGTAGGCGGCGTCGGCGGGGGCGCGGTTCGCATGGACGGGCGCCGACCCTCGCTCGTTTCCAGCGACGCCACGCCGCCGGCACGGGCTTCTCCTTCGCGCGGAGGCATGGGGACACATGCGTGTGGCCACATGCGAAAGCCCGGCCGAATATCCGAGGTTCGCGCGGGGATAGACTACCCGAAAGGGGAAAACAACCCTGGGCCCGCAGGCGGCGGACAGAAAAGGCAGCCGTGGTCCGGGACGCTTCCCGCTCCGAGGCGCATTGCTTCAAGGCACGCCGAGGCCGAACGGGGCCGAAGCGTCCCGGACCCTCCCATCCTCCCGCGCCCATTCCGGGCGGCGGGCGCAAAGGCGCGCCCATATGTGGGATAAAATACCTACAACTCGCGCAGAGCCCGCCGAGCGGCTCCTTCAGCATGAAAGATCGGGATAATTCGCTCGCCCGATCGCCCGGCGTTCTGGAGCGCGGGGGCTGGACTTTGGCCTCGCTCTGTCGTCGAATTGACCCGCCATGTCCCAATTTTCATTTCTCGCAGCCGAATTTCCCGACATATTCACCCACGCCTCCCGCGCGGAAGCGCTGGCGCGCAGCGATTCGCGCGGCGCCGCCTTTTATTGCCGGCTGGCGCTGGAGACCTCCGTCGAATGGCTCTATCGGCATGACGGGACGCTGCGCAGCCCCTATGAATCGACGCTCGCCGCGCTGATCGCGGCGCCGAGCTTCCAGACGCTCGTCGGCCGCACGCTCTGCGTCAAAGCCCGCTTCGTGAAGGATGTCGGCAACGCCGCCGCCCATGGCAAGCCGGTCGCCCCGACGCAGGCGGCGACGGCGCTGCGCGAATTCTTCGACATCGCCTATTGGCTCGTCCGCACCTACGCAAGGGGCGGGAAGCCCGCGCCGGATGCGGCTTTCAGCCTGGAGGCGCTGCCGAAGCTCGCGCAGGTTCAGCAGACGACGCTGGCGCAATTGCAGGAGGCCGCGCGGCGCTATCGGACGAGCGTGGAGCAACGCAAAGCGGTCGAAGCCGCCCTCTCCGCGAGCGAGGAGCGTCGCGCCGAAATCGAGGCGGCGCTCGCGGCGTTGCGCGCCGAGATCGCCGGCGCCAAGGCGGCGAACCAGGCGCGGCCGGATACGCATGACTATCGCGAGAGCGAGACCCGCGATCTCTTCATCGACACGCTGCTGCGCGAGGCCGGATTCGATCCACAGGCCCCGGATGTCGCCGAAGTGGAAGTGCGCGGAATGCCAAATGCGAGCGGCGTCGGCTTCGTCGATTATGTGCTGCCCGGCGCCGATGGGCGGCCGCTCGCGCTGATCGAGGCCAAGCGCAGCCGCCGCGATCCGCGCGACGGACAGCAGCAGGCCAAGCTCTACGCCGATCGCCTCGAGGCGCAATATGGCCGGCGGCCGGTGATCTTCACCACCAACGGCTATGAGCATTGGATCTGGGACGATACGCGTCACCCGCCGCGCCCGATCCAGGGCTTTCTGAAGCGCGACGAGCTGGAGCTGATGCTGCAGCGGCGCGAGACGCGCAAGACGCTCGCGCCGGAGAATATCGACAAGCAAATCGTCGATCGCGCCTATCAGCAGCGCGCCATCCGCCGCGTGACGGAAAGCTTCGAGCGCGACCATGCGCGCAAGGCGCTGCTGGTGATCGCCACCGGCGCCGGCAAGACGCGCACGGTGATCGCGCTCTGCGATCTGTTGATGCGCGCCAATTGGGTGAAGCGCGTGCTGTTCCTCGCCGATCGCAAGGCCCTCGTGACTCAGGCGACGAACGCCTTCAAGAAGCATCTGCCCGGCGCGGCGACGGTGAATCTCGTCGAGGACAAGACGCAGGAGGGCCGCGTCTATGTTTCGACCTATCCGACGATGATGCGGCTGATCGACGAGGCGGACGCCGAGGGGCGGCGCTTCGGCGTCGGCCATTTCGATCTCATCGTCATCGACGAGGCGCATCGCTCCGTCTATCGAAAATACAAGGCCATCTTCGATTATTTCGACAGCCTGCTGGTGGGGCTGACGGCGACGCCGAAGGGCGAGGTCGATCGCGACACCTATCGGCTGTTCGACCTGGAGACCGGCGTGCCGACCGACGCCTATAGTCTCGACGAGGCGGTGCGCGACGGTTTTCTCGCGCCGCCGAAAGCCGTGTCGCTGACGACGGATTTTCTCGACAGCGGCATTCGCTATGACGCGCTCTCCGACGACGACAAGGAGAAATGGGACGCGCTCGAATGGGAGGAGGACGGCGCCGTTCCGGGCGTCGTCGAGGCGCCGGCGATCAACAAATGGCTGTTCAACGCCGACACGGTCGACCGCGTGCTCGCCCATCTCATGGAGAATGGGCTGAAGGTCGCGGACGGCGACCGGCTCGGCAAGACGATCATTTTCGCGAAGAACCGGGACCACGCCAATTTCATCGCCGAGCGCTTCGACGCGCATTATCCGCATCTCGCCGGCCATTTCGCGCGGGTGATCGACCATTCGATCTCCTATGCGCAGACGCTGATCGATGATTTCTCCGACGCGGAAAAGGCGCCGCATATCGCCGTGTCGATCGACATGCTCGACACCGGGATCGATGTGAAGGAGATCGTGAATCTCGTCTTCTTCAAGCCCGTGCGCTCCAAGACCAAATTCTGGCAGATGATCGGCCGCGGCACGCGCCTTTGCGAGAATCTCTTCGGCGAGAAGAAGGACAAGGAGTTCTTCTATATTTTCGATTGGTGCCGGAACTTCGAATTCTTCGACGAGCATCCGAATGTCGCCGACGGCAAGGCGGGCGAGTCTCTCGGCAAACGCCTTTTCATTGCGCGCGTGGAGCTGATCGGCGAGTTGGACGGCGCCGCTACCGAGACGCCGGCCGGCGACTACGCGCAATTGCCGCCGGCGGCGCTGCATGTCGGCGAGAGCGGATCGGACGCCGATCGCGACGCCGCCGTCGCCGAGATCCGCGCATCGCTCGCCGGCGCGCTGCGGGCGGAGGTCGAAGGCATGAGCCTCGACAATTTCCTCGTCCGCCCGCATCGCCGCTCTGTCGAAAAATTTTCGTCGAGCGCCGCCTGGGCGCGGCTCGACGCCGACGCGCGCGCCGAATTGATCGAGCATGTCGCAGGCCTTCCTTCGTCGGTCGGCGACGACGATCTCGCCGCCAAGCAGTTCGATCTCCTTCTGTTCCGAACCGAGCTGGCCCTGCTGCGCGTAGAGCCCTCTTTCGTGGGCCTCGCCACGCGCATTCGGGAGATCGCCTCGCTGCTCGAACCGCTCGCCAATGTGCCGATGATCGCGGCGGAGATCGCGCTGATCGAAGAAGTCCAGACCGACGCCTTTTGGCAGGATGTGACGCTGCCCATGCTCGAGCGGCTCCGGCGACGCCTGCGCGCGCTCGTGAAGCTGATCGAGCGCGAGAAGCGGCCGATCGTCTATTCCGATTTCGAGGATCGCATCGGCGCCGGCGCCGAGGTGGCGATACGCGGCCTTCCGGTGGGGACGGATATGGACGCCTTTCGCCGCAAGGCGCGCGTCTTCCTGCGCCCGCACGAAAGCCATATCGCCGTCCTCAAGTTGAAACGCGCCGAGCCTCTGACCGCGACTGATCTTTCCGAGCTCGAGCGCATCTTCAAGGAGTCCGGAGCCGACGACGCCTCCCTCGGCCTCATCCAGTCGGAGGGTGGCCTCGCGCGTTTCGTTCGCTCGCTGGTCGGCCTGGACCGCGAGGCGGCGAAAAGGCTTTTCTCGGAATTCGAGGATGGACGGCGACTGACCGCGGACCAGCACGAGTTTCTCAATCTCGTGATCGATCATCTCACCGAGCGCGGCGCGATGGACCCCGCGCTCCTCTATGAGACCCCTTTCACCGATTTCGACGCCAAAGGCGTCGAGGGCGTCTTCGAGACGGCCGATGTTCTGCGCCTCGTCGACATTCTCCGACGCGTGGACGAGCGCAGCGCGGCGTGAGCGGACCTCCGCTCGACGCCGAATTCCGCTCCTTCGACGCGGCCGACGCGGCGCGGGCGATCGTGGCCGCGGGCCTCGATACTTCGCTCGGTCTCTTTCATCGCAGTCGAGGCGACGCGCTTCGAGCGGCCGGAAAGAACAGCGATCGGCGAGCGCTTAAAATCTGGCCCCCGAGGTAGCGCGCTCTTCCGGGGTTGCTGGCGTCCAGGCCGAGAATCGGCGTCGCAGAATTTCTCGATTCGGCAAGCGCCGACGGCAGTCGCCGCCGCCAATAATAGAACGCGCCGCGACGCACGACATGGGTTAGGGCGGGCACGAAGTCTCCGTGGTGTGCCAGCCATATGTCACACGGATGTGGAAACGTGCCCATAAGGCAATTTTCTAGCGATTCCAATGACTTACGGAATTCTGGCTGGGGCGGGAGGATTCGAACCTCCGTATGGCGGAATCAAAATCCGCTGCCTTACCACTTGGCGACGCCCCAATGCGCCGACCGGCCGAGTCGCCGGGCGGCGGCTATCCCATAATGCCCCGGCGTCGGCTCCGCAACTTTTTCGCGCGCCTCTAGTCCCAGGCGCGCAGCGGCATGAAGCGGGCGAATTTCTTCGATTGATGGCGATCCATGCGGGCCAGCACGTCGCGCAGGAATGTCACCGCCTCGGCGAGATACGGCCCTTTGTTCAGCATCACGCATTCGGCGCGCTGGGCCATGGCGGCGTCCGTGGTCTCGGCCCGGCTCGGCGCGCCGTCCTTGATGAACTGGTCGAGCACCTGCGTCGCCCAGATCACCGGCGCATGGGCGGCCTCGCAGAGCCATAAAATCTCCTCCTGCATTTCGGAGAGCCGCGCGAAGCCGAGCTCGACGGCGAGATCGCCGCGGGCGATCATCACGGCGGTCGGATGATGCTGGGCCGAGCGCAGAATGAGCTGCGGCAGATTGCGCACGGCGAGGGGCGTCTCGATCTTCAGCACGATCGTCTGCTTCGGCAGCGCGCCGCGCCGCGCCGCGAGATGATCCTGCAGGAGATCGACGTCGCTCGTCTCCTGCACGAAGGAGAAGCCGACGAGATCGGCCTTGGCCGCGACGAAATCGAGATCGCGGAAATCCTTCGGCGTCAGCGGCGGCAGGCGCAGATCGATGGTGGGGAAATTGAGGCCCTTCTCGACCTTCAGCCGCTCGCCCTTGCCGCGCGCGCTGAACACTTCCAGCTCCACGGCGCCCGCGCGCGCCTCTATGACGCGGGCGCCGATCTTCCCGTCATTGATCCACACTTCGGCGCCCGGCGCGAGCTGGTCGATCGCCTGCGGAAAGGAGGGGCGGATCGCGACCGGCCCGGCGGCGCGCGGATCGAGCGCGGCGACCATGGCGAAACGGTCGCCGCGGTAGAGGCGCAGCTTCTCGGGCGCGCGCACTTGCTCGATCCGGCATTTCGGTCCGGCGATATCCATCAGCACGCGGCAATTGCGCCCGAGCGCGGCCTCCGCGCCGCGAATATTGGCGATCATCGCCTCCCAGGCGGCGGCGTCGTCATGCGCGCAATTTATGCGCGCGCAGCCCATGCCGGCCTCCATCAGCCGGCGGATGAGCGCAGGCTCGCTCGCCGCCTCGCTCGGCAGCGTCACCATCACCACGGCGTGCGGTTTCGCGGGGACGACGCCGAAAATCTGGTCGCGCGCGGCGCTCAAGGCGTCCTCGCCGGCGCGCATCGCCGCGGGCGTGGGGTAGGGGGCGTCGGCCTCGCCGTCGAGCCGCCTGAGCGTCGCGAGCAGCGCGTCCAGCGCCTCCATCACCTTGGCCTCGCTGCGGCCGAGCGAGGAGAGGCCGAAGGCCGAGAGGCGAGATTGCAGAGCGCTGAGATCGCGGCGCCGCAGGGCGATGTAATGGGCGAGATTCTCCGCCGCCGAAGCGGCCTGCGGCGTGAAGGGCCCGCCCCAGCGTGTGAGGAGGGCGGCGCCGTCGGCGATGATCTCCTCGCGCAGGCGCGACAGAGCGGTCGATAGCTCGTGGAGTTCGGCGCGAGCCTCGCTCGCCGGCCTGTGTCTGGCGTCGTTCATCCGGTGAAGTCCGTTCGCGGCGAGGCGCCCATGGTTTCTTCCTCCATCATGACGATTTCGCAACGTCGCTGTGCGATGCGCCGTCACACGGCGAGCGCGCCGGCCGCCGCCGCCGCATGACGCAGCGCGGCGATATTGTCGCGATAGGCGGAAACCCCCGCGCCGGCGAAGACGGCGGAGCCGGCGACGAGAACCTCCGCGCCCGCTTCGACGATCGCCGTCGTCGTCTGCGGCGTCACCCCGCCGTCGACCTCGAGCATGATGTCACGACGACCGATCATCTCGCGAATGCGCCGAAGCTTGTCGAGCTGCGAGGGAATGAAGCTCTGCCCGCCGAAGCCCGGATCGACGCTCATCACGAGAATGAGATCGACATCGTCGAGCACATAATCGAGCGTGCGCTCGCTGGTGGCCGGATTGAGCGACACGCCGGCCTTTTTGCCGAGCGAGCGGATGAGCCGCAGCGAGCGATGCAGATGCGCGCCCGCCTCGGCGTGAACGGTGATGATGTCGGCGCCCGCCTCGGCGAAGGCCGCGACATAAGGGTCGATCGGCTCGATCATCAGATGCGTGTCGAAAGTGCAGGCGGCGTGCGGGCGCAGCGCCTTCACCACGGCGGGGCCGAAGGTGATGTTGGGCACGAAGTGCCCGTCCATCACATCGAGATGAATCCAATCGGCGCCGGCGGCGACGACGTCGCGCACCTCCTCGCCGAGCCGTGCGAAATCGGCGGAGAGAATGGAAGGAGCGATGACGATGTCATTGGGCATATGAGAGGCTCCGTCTATGTCGATGTCGAGAGACTGGCGGGGCTCCCCGATTGCGATTGTGTTTCGGCGGGCCGCGTCGATTTGCGTCACGCAGATTTCGTAATGGCGGTGCACCAATGAGATGGCAGGCGTGCTCAAAACCGCTCGCCCGCCGTACATCACATAGAGGGGGGATCCTATGAAAAAAGCCATCGCTCTCGCGGCGCTGCTGGCGCTGCCGTTCTCGAACGCTTTCGCCGCCGATTGCGTCGTTCACATCAAGCGCACGGCCTGCGCCGGCCAGGAGGCGGAGTCTTACAAGAAGTGCAACGGCAAGCAGGAGTGCGACACGCAGGAATCCGCCGAGAGCGAAGCGGAGTGCTCCGCCGTGGCGCTGAAGCATTGCGACAATTCCCGCCTGGATATCACGAAATACAAAGTCGTGACGGCGACCTTCAAGGGCGCGGCGCTGACGGGCGGCTTCGCCGCCAGCGGTAAGCCCAGCTCGAAGGGCGCGAATTTCTGCGCCGGCGATCGTCCCGATCTCAATCAGTGCAAATAAGCTCGAAGCGAGCTTTGGCGCGCCCGACGTTTTAGGGCGCGCCGTTCGCCGCATCACTCCGCGGCCCTCTTTTCCGCGAATTGCGGATCGAGCGCGCCTGCGGCATAGCGCTTCGCCATTTCGCTGAGCGGGATCGGCTTGATCTTGTTCGCCTGGCCCGCGGCGCCGAATTCCTCATAGCGCTGCTTGCACACTTTGCGCATCGCCTCCTGCGCGGGCTTCAGATATTTGCGCGGGTCGAACTCGCCCTTGTTCTTCAGCAGCGTCGCGCGGATGGAGGCGGTGACGGCGATGCGGCAATCGGTGTCGATATTGATCTTGCGCACGCCGAATTTGATGCCGCGCTGAATCTCTTCGACAGGCACGCCCCATGTCTGCGGCATCTCGCCACCGGCCGCATTGAACGCGTCCTGCAAATCCTGCGGCACGGAGGAGGAGCCGTGCATCACGAGATGCGTGTTCGGCAGGCGATTGTGAATCTCCTCGATCACATGCATCGCGAGAATGGCGCCGTCCGGCTTGCGTGAGAATTTATAAGCGCCATGCGAGGTGCCCATGGCGATGGCGAGAGCGTCGACCTTGGTGCGGGCGACGAAATCCACCGCCTGAGCGGGATCGGTCAGCAGCTGGTCATGGCTGAGCTTGCCTTCGGCGCCATGGCCGTCTTCCTTCTCGCCCTCGCCGGTCTCGAGCGAGCCGAGCACGCCGAGTTCGCCCTCGACCGAAGCGCCGACCCAATGGGCGAGATCGACGACGCGCCGCGTCACCGCGACATTGTAGTCGTAGCTCGCCGGCGTCTTGCCGTCGGCCTCCAGCGAGCCGTCCATCATCACCGAGGTGAAGCCGAAGCGAATGGCGCTGGCGCAGGTGGCTTCGCTATTGCCATGGTCCTGATGCATGACCAGCGGAATGTCGGGATACATGATCGCCAGCGCCTCGATCATCTTGGCGAGCATCACGTCATTGGCGTAGGAGCGGGCGCCGCGGCTCGCCTGGATGATGACCGGAGCGTCGACGGAGGCGGCGGCTTCCATCACCGCGAGACCTTGTTCCATGTTGTTGATATTGAAGGCCGGCACGCCATAGTCGTGCTCGGCGGCGTGGTCGAGCAATTGTCTAAGGGTGATGAGCGCCATTTGCGGTGTCCTCCCAGTGCCGGAATTCGATTAAAGTCTACGGCGGCGCCGCCAGAGCAATGCGGGGGCGCAGGCCGATTCCGTTGATAGCGATATAGCGGAGCGCGGGCGATGTCATCACCTCCCGCGGCCGCTCGCCGAGAATTGCGGCGCCCTCTCGCGAGGGTTTCTCTTGGTCTATTCGTTCGAGCTCGAAATCGACTATTCATTCCCTGCCGGCGCGACGCTCGCGAAGCTGCGGGCGCCGTTCCGATCACGCCGATCGTCAGAGCAGCGCTTGCGCGGTCCCGGCGACGCCTTCGGCCGTTATGCCGAAGCGGGCGTAGAGCGCATCCGCCGGCGCGCTCGCGCCGAAGCCGGTCATGCCGACGAAGGCGCCGCGCTCGCCGATCCAGCGGTCCCAGCCGAGCCGCGCGGCGGCCTCCACCGCGACGCGCGGCGCCGAGCCGAGCACGCTGGCGCGATAGGTCGGCGATTGCGTCTCGAACAACTCCCAGCAGGGCATGGAGACGACGGCGGCGCGCACGCCCCGCGTCCACAGAAGATCGGCGGCGGCGAGCGCGATCTGCACTTCCGAGCCGGTGGCGATGAGCGTCACATGGCGCCCGCCGCTCGGCTCGCGCAGCACATAGGCGCCGCGCGCCGTGAGATTCTCGCCGAGCGGCCGCTCCAGCGTCGCCAAATTCTGGCGCGACAGGCTCAGCACGGAGGGCGTCGTCTTCGCATTGAGGGCGATTTCCCAGCTCTCCGCCGTCTCGATCGCGTCCGCCGGGCGGAACACATAGAGATTGGGCAGAGCGCGCAGCGAGGCGAGATGCTCGATCGGCTGATGCGTCGGCCCGTCTTCGCCGAGGCCGATCGAATCATGCGTCAGCACATAGACGACGCGCTGGCCCATCAGCGCGGAGAGGCGGATCGCGCCGCGCGCATAATCGGAGAAGACGAGAAAGGTTCCGCCATAGGGAACGAAGCCGCCATGCAGCGCTATGCCGTTCATCGCGGCGGCCATGCCGTGCTCGCGCACGCCATAGTGAATGTAGCGGCCGGCGAAATTCTCCGCCGAGACCGAGCCGAGCCCCTTGGTGATGGTGAAGTTCGAATGGGTGAGATCGGCGGAGCCGCCGATCGTGGCGTCGGTCGCGGCGTTGATGACGCCGAGCACGGTCTCGGAGGATTTGCGCGTCGCCACCTTGGGCCGCTCGGTGGCGAAGCTCTCGCGCAGCGCGCGCAGCGGCGCGGCCACCGCGCCGGAGACGTCGCCCTTTAAGAAATTCTCGAAGGCGTCGCGCTTGCCGGAGGCGGCGAGACGCTGCTCCCAGGCGAGCCTTTCGCTCTCGCCGCGGCGGCCGGCGGCGCGCCAGGCCTCCAGCGTCTCCGCCGGAATCTCGAAGGGCTCATAGGGCCAGCCGAGTTCGGCGCGGGCGAGCTCGATCTCCGAGGCGCCGAGCGGCGCGCCGTGGACCGTCTCCTTGCCCTGCTTGCCCGGCGCGCCATAGCCGATGACGCTGCGGCAGGCGATCAGCGAGGGGCGCGCGTCCTGCTGCGCGGCGGCGAGCGCGGCGGCGATCTCCGCCGGCGCATGGCCGTCCACGCGCTGCACATGCCAGCCGGAGGCGGCGAAGCGCGCCAGCTGATCGGTGGAGGTGGAGAGCGTCGTCGGCCCGTCGATGGAAATGCCATTGTCGTCCCATAGCACGATCAGCCGGCCGAGCTTCAAATGGCCGGCGAGATCGATCGCCTCATGGCTGACGCCTTCCATCAGGCAGCCGTCGCCGGCGATGACATAGGTGCGATGGTCGACGATCTCATCGCCGAAACGCGCCGCCTGCAGCCGCTCCGCAATGGCGAGGCCGACGGCGGTGGCGAGGCCCTGGCCGAGCGGGCCGGTCGTCGTCTCGACCCCGATCGTGTGGCCGAACTCGGGATGGCCCGGCGTCTTCGAGTCGAGCTGGCGAAAGTTTTTCAGATCGTCGATCGAAACGCCCGGATAGCCGAGCAGATAAATCAGCGCATAGAGCAGCATGGAGCCATGCCCCGCCGACAGCACGAAGCGATCGCGGTCCGCCCAGTCCGGCGCCGAGGCGTCGAATTTCACGAATTGACGAAACAGCACCGCGGCGACGTCGGCCATGCCCATGGGCATTCCGGGGTGGCCGGATTTGGCCTTCTCCACCGCGTCCATCGCCAGCGCGCGAATGGCGTTGGCGGCGCGGCGCTCGTCCTCGGCCGCGGCGACTTCGGCGACAGTCTCCAGAACATTCGACATCGGATTCGTTTCCTCAGGCTTCGCCACGTTTGCGTTTCATCAGCTCCAAGATCCGCGGCGTGAGTATGAGCTGCATGGCGAGATCGAGCTTATTGCCCGGAATGACGATGGAATTGGCGCGCGACATCCAGCTGCCGGCGATCATCGTCACGAGATAGGGAAAATCGACGCCGCGCGGATCGCGAAAGCGAATGACGACGATCGATTCGTCCGGGCTCGGAATGGAGCGTGCGACGAAGGGATTGGATGTGTCCACCGTCGCGGCGCGCTGGAAGTTGATGTCCGTCTCCGAGAATTGCGGGCAGATGTAATACACATAATCGTGCATCCGGCGCAGGATCGTCTCGGTGACGGCCTCGGTGGTGTAGCCGCGCGTGTTGCGGTCGCGATGGAGCTTCTGCGTCCATTCGAGATTGATGACCGGCACGACGCCGATTTTGAGATCGGCGTAGCGCGCGACATTGACGTCCTCCGTCACGACGGCGCCATGCAGGCCTTCGTAGAACAGAAGATCGGTATTGGCGGGCAGCTCGCGCCAGGGCGTGAAAGTGCCCGGCGGCGAGGCGAGCACGGCGCCCTCGTTCGCGTCATGGACATAATGGCGATATTGCCCGCTTCCGGTCTCGCCATATTCCTTGAACAAGGTCTCGAGCTCGCCGAGCAGATTGGCCTCTGGGCCGAAATGGCTGAAATGCTGATTGCCCTGCGCCTGGGCGTCGGCCATGGCCGCTTTCATCTGATCGCGGTCGAAGCGGTGGAAGGAGTCGCCTTCGACATAGGCGACCTCCACCTTCTCGCGGCGGAAAATCTGCTCGAATGTCTGTTTGACCGAGCTGGTGCCGGCGCCGGACGAGCCGGTGATCGAGATGATCGGATGCTTGATCGACATGACGACGCTCACCGCAGGCCGGAACGGGACGCGCGAGCCGGAAGGCCGCGCTGTAATTCTCCTACAAGAAAAGCCGGGCGTTTGCTCGGCCCGCGCAAAAAAAATCTCGGACGCCGCCGCGCGCCGTCCCGCGTGCCCTGGCGCATTTTATATAATTACGTTGAATCAGTGTATTATGTGAAATTTACGGTTTCCCCCCGTCCCGCCGCCGCCGCCGTCGACCGGGCGCGCGGGGAGGCGGCCGGTTGACCTCCCGGCGGCGTCGATTAGGAAGAGCGCTCCGGCGCTCGCGCCCCCGTTCTGCAGCAGGTGATTTCATGTCCGCCACCTATGACGTCCTCGGCGTCGGAAACGCCATTGTCGACACTCTTTCGCGCGCGGAGGACGATCAGCTGGTCGCCGCCGGCCTGCACAAGGGCGCGATGCAGCTCGTCGACGAAGCCCGCGCCGCCGAAATCTATGCGGCCATGGGGCCGACGACGGTGATGTCCGGCGGTTCCGCCGCCAACACTCTGGTCGGCGTCGCCGGCTTCGGCCTCGCCGCGGCCTTCATCGGCAAGGTGAAGGACGACGACGCCGGGCGCGAGTTCGCCCATGACATTCGCAAGGCCGGCGTCGCCTTCGAGACGCCGGTCGCGGCCGACGGCGCCGCCACCGCACGCTGCCTCATTCTGGTGACGCCAGACGGCCAGCGCACGATGAGCACATTCCTCGGCGCCTGTCAGGCTCTGGGGCCGGAGGATGTCGACGAGGCGCTCGTGCGCGCGTCCAAAATTCTCTATCTCGAAGGCTATCTCTGGGATCCGCCGGCCGCCAAGGAGGCGTTTCTGAAGGCCGCCAAGGCCAGCCGCGCCGCCGGCAATCGCGTCGCTCTGTCGCTGTCCGACGCTTTCTGCGTCGATCGCTATCGTGGCGAGTTCCTGGGGCTGGTGCGCGACGGCCTCGTCGATATTCTTTTCGCCAATGAGAGCGAGCTGCATTCGCTCTATGAGACGGCCGATTTCGCCACCGCGGTGAAGGCGCTCGGCGCCGAGGCCAATCTTCTCGGCGTCGTCACGCGCTCGGAGAAAGGCGTCGTGGTCGTCGAGGGGAAGAAATGCGTCGCCGTTCCGGCCTATCCAGTGACGGAAGTGGTCGACACCACCGGCGCTGGCGATCTCTTCGCCGCGGGCTTCCTGGCGGGCCTCGCGCGCGGCGCGCTCTATGAGGGCGCGGCCTCGCTGGGCGCTCTGGCGGCGGCGGAGGTCATCGCCCATGTCGGCGCGCGGCCGCAGAAGAATCTGCTGCAGCTCGCCCGCGACCACGGCCTGCTCGCCTGACGTGACGCGCGTTCACCTCCCCCTAGAGGGCTCTAAAGGGGATGGTGGGCGCGCTCAGCGCTCGGCCGTCGCCATCCGGTCGGCGAGCGCCTGCGCCTCCTGCGTCAGCGCGGCGAAGAATTTCGTGGATTTCGCATGGTCCGCGAAGCAGCGACGGAATCCGGCTGAACCCTCCGCCTGCAAATCCGCATATTTTGCGAAATCCTTCTCATTGGCGAGGCCGGAGGCGGAATAGGACTCCATCGCCTTCTTGGCCTCGGCTTGATGCTCGGCCCAGATTTTCTCGCAAGCGGGCGCAGACTCGATCTTCGCCTTGGCAGGCGTCGAGGCGATGTAGAGCCGCCCTTCGCTGGCGACGGCGACGATGATCTCGTCGGGCAACACGCCGCCGGCGTCGTCCTGGCTGCGTAGGTCCAGAATGGCGGCGGCCAACGTCGCCGCCGCGGGCTTGGCGATGGGCAGATCGGCGTATTTCTCGACGCCCGCATCCGGGCTCACCGCCAGAGTGTAGAAAAAGGGCGAAGCCAGCGCCTCGCCGAGCGTTTGCGGCGGCTTTTCGCTTTTCTCCCAATCCTTGCGACGGGCACGCAAAAAGGCCTCGGCGAGGCCTTGCGTCGAGACGGTGAGCAGCGATTTCTCGTCGTCGCCGGTGAAGGCGAGGCCGTCGAGCTGATCCGCGCCGACGCCCTCGAACAGTGTCTCTATGCTGTATTTGCCGAGCTTCTGAAAACCAGGAACCGAGACGGGGCCGATGATCGCCTCCATCTTCTCGCCGAGGTCTTTCAGCGTCTTCCGCTCCTCCGCCTCGGCCGCTCCGGCGGCTTTGCCCGCCGCCTCCAGCTTGCGCAGCTTGGCCGTCGCGCGGTTGCGGAGGGAGAGATAGGCTTCCTCCGGGGTCGCGGCCGTGGCGGCGATGGGCGTGAAGGAGAGCAGGAGCGCGAGCGACGCCGTTTTCGCCATCATCGATCTCACCTCATCCAGTGAATGGCCAGCAGCGCCACCAGTACGACGGCCAGCATGAACCAGCGATCCGACCGCCGCCGCGCCCGCGCCAGACCTTCGAGCGAATCTTCCGAGAGGCGCAGGCCCTTCGAGCCTGCGGAGGCCAGCATTTCGACGGCGGCCTCGGCGTCATTGAGCAGCTTGGGCAGGCGCGTCGTGAATTTGGCGACCTCGATCGCGGCGCGGCCGGCGTCCTCGAGCTTTGCCTTGGGGCCGAGATTATCCTCGATCCAGCTGCGCACGACCGGATCGGACGTCCGCCAAATATTCAGCGTCGGATCGAGCGAGCGGGCGACGCCCTCGGCCACCACCATGGTCTTTTGCAGCAGCACCAGCTCGGTGCGTGTGCGCATGTCGAACAGCGCCGTCACCTCGAAGAGCAGAGTGAGCAGCCGCGCCATGGAAATGTCCTGCGCATTCGCCGTATGCAGCGGCTCGCCGATGGCGCGCAGCGCCTGCGAGAATTCCTCGACCGAATGGATCGGCGGCACATAGCCCGCCTCGAAATGCACCTCGGCGACGCGCTTGTAATCGCGGGTGATGAAGCCGAACAGGATTTCGGCCAGAAAGCGCCGCTCCTTGAAGCCGAGCCTTCCCATAATGCCGAAGTCGATGGCGACGAGCCGACCCTTGCGATCGACGAAGAGATTGCCCTGATGCATGTCGGCGTGGAAGAAGCCGTCTCGCATCGCCGTGCGCAGGAAGGACTGCAGCACTTTCCGCCCGAGGTCCTTGAGATCATGGCTCATGGCGGCGACGCGGGCGATGTCCGACAGCGGCGCGCCGTCGATCCATTCCAGCGTCAGCACCTCGCGCGTCGTGCGATCCCAATCGACGCCGGGGGCGCGAATATCGGGATCATCCGTCACATTGTCGCGAAATTCCGAGGCCGCCGCCGCCTCCAGGCGGAAATCTGTCTCGAGCTTCACCGAGCGGGCCAGCGTGTCGACGACCTGGATCATTCGCAGGCGCCGCGCCTCCGCCGAGAAACGCTCGGCGGCCCGGGCGAGAATATACATGTCGGCGAAGTCGCGGCGGAACTGACGTTCCACATCCGGCCGCAGCACCTTCACCGCGACCTTGCGCTCACCCTCGGCATAGGCGACGCGGGCCGGATGCACCTGGGCGATGGAGGCCGCCGCCACCGGCTCTCCGAAGGAGAGGAAAATCTCGTCGATCGGCTTGCCGAAAGCTTTTTCGATGATCTCGACCGCGGCCTTGCGGCCGAAAGGCTCCATGCGGTCCTGCAGCGCGGTCAGCGCGTCGGCGATCTCGCCGCCGACCACATCCGGCCGCGTGGCCAGAAACTGGCCGAGCTTCACATAGGAGGGGCCGATCTGCGCGAAGGCGCGCACCAGCGCCTGCGGCGCGCCGCCGGCGCTGCTGCCGGGTTTGGCGAGAAGATTGCCGAAGCGCAGCAGAAATTGCGCCGGGACGGGCAGGATCGCCGGGTCGACGCTCTTGAACACGCCTTCGCGCGCCAGAATGAAGCCGGCGCGCGCCAGTCGGAAGAGATGCCCGAAGCCGATGAGCACGAAGAGCCGCCGTTCGCGTTTAGTTTTAAGGAAAGATCAGAGCTTCCAGCCGGAGTGGATCGCCACCACGCCGCCGGTCAGCCGCTCGAAGCCCGTGCGGCGGAAGCCCGCCCGGCGGATCATCCGCTCGAACTCGTCCGCGCGGGGGAAGCGCTGAATGGATTCGACGAGATAGCGATAGGGCTCGCCGTCGCCGGCGACGAGCTTGCCGATCGCCGGGATCACATTGAAGGAATAGGCCTCGTAGATCTTGTCGAGGCCCGGAATCGCGACTTGCGAGAATTCCAGGCACAGGAACCGCCCGCCGGGCTTGAGCACGCGATGCGCTTCGGCGAGCGCGACCTCGATCCGCGGCACGTTTCGAATGCCGAAGGCGATCGTATAGGCGTCGAAATGCGCGTCCGGGAAGGGCAGGGATTCGGCGTTGGCCTGGACGAATTCCAGCTTGTCGGAGAGGCCGCGCTCCTGCGCGCGGTCGCGGCCGACGTCCAGCATGTCGCCATTGATGTCGAGCACGACGATCTCCGCCTCCGGCCCGGCCGCCTTGGCGATGCGGAAGGCGATGTCGCCTGTGCCGCCGGCGACGTCCAGATGGCGGAAGGGGCCGCGGCGGGAGGGCCGCACCTTGGCGGCGAAGACATCCTTCCACAGCCTGTGCATTCCGCCGGACATCAGATCGTTCATAATGTCGTAGCGGCGCGCCACCTTGTGGAAAACATCGTCCACGAGGCCCTGTTTTTCATCCAATCCGACTTCGGAGAAACCGAAATGGGTCGAGGTCTCGCGCTCAGAGGTCATAATCTCTCGGGTCCGGTGGCGTTCCGGGCGATATAACGCGCCTTTGCGCCTATGGCTATGGCTGGGGGCGAAAACCACCCTCTCCTAGGGGAGGACTATCACATTCACAGATCTCATAAGGCTCCAAGGTCGTCCTGGCCGGGACGAGCCCGGCCAGGACGTCGTGGGTGAGTTGGAAGATATGTGAATCTGCAAGCCCTGCGAGGGGCGCGCTGCCCAAAACATGTTATCGATGGGCGAGGCTCAGCTCCATCCGCCATAGAACGCGGGGGGCGAGCCGGGGAAGGGCGGAACGGCGTCGTATGTCAAATCAGATCAAAGTCCTGGACCATGGTTTCGTCCGCCTCGTCGATCACATGGGCTCGGACCTCTCCATCGTGCGCGCGGCCCGCGTCTCCTATGACGCCGCCTGGCGCGCCGGCGAGAACGAGGGCTCGGACAAGAAGCTCATCGATTACCTCTGGAAGAACCGCCATACGACACCCTTCGAGGCGGTGGAGTTCCAATTCGAGGTGATGGCGCCGATCTTCGTGCTCCGCCAATGGCACCGGCACCGAACTTGGACATTCAATGAACTTTCCGGCCGCTATCGCGAATTGCCGGAGACCTATTACCTCCCCGACCCGGAAAACATCGGCGAACAGGCGACGACCAATAAGCAGGGCCGCCAGCCCGGCGGCGATCTCGAGGCGCGCCGCGCCGAGGTGGAGAAGCTGCGCGCCGGCTTCGAGGCCGCTTTCGCCACCTATCGCGAGCTGCTGGCCGCCGGCTGGCCGCGGGAGCTGGCCCGCACCGTTCTGCCGGTGTCCACCTACAGCCATATGTTCGCAAAGGTCAATTTGCTGAATTTGTTCAAGTTTCTGTCTCTCCGGGCCGATCCGCACGCGCAATATGAGATCCGCGTCTACGCCGAGGCGATGGAAAAGCTCATCGAGCCCATTGTCCCGGTCGCCGTCGCGGCCTGGAAGGCGGGGCGGTTCTGAGCCCATGCCCGAGCTGCCCGAGGTCGAGACGGTCCGCCGCGGGCTCGAGCCCGTCTTCACCGGCTCAGGCCTCGCGCAGGTGGAGCTGCGCCGCGCCGATCTGCGCTTTCCCTTTCCGCAGGGCTTTGCCGCGCGGCTCGCGGGACGGCGCGTCGAGGCGCTGAAGCGGCGGGCGAAATATCTCTTGGGCGAGCTGGACAGCGGCGAGACGCTCATCATGCATCTCGGCATGAGCGGCTCCTTCCGCATCGACGCCGACGACCCCGAGGGCGCCTATCACCGGGCCGTGACCACCAAGCCGGCGCATGACCATGTCGTGTTCCATTTCACGAGCGGCGCCAGCGTCACCTATAACGACCCGCGCCGTTTCGGCTTCATGCTGCTGGTTCCGCGTGGCGAGATGGCGGCGCATCCGCTGTTCAATGGTCTCGGCGTCGAGCCGCTGGGGCCGGAGCTGACGCCGCAGCGTCTCGCCGAGGAGCTGCGCGGCCGCAAGGCGCCGCTGAAAGCCGCGCTGCTCGATCAGCGCATCATCGCCGGCCTCGGCAATATTTATGTCTGCGAGGCGATGCACCGTTCGTATCTCTCGCCCTTGCGCGCGGCGGGGACGCTGGTCGACGCCAAGGGCAAGCCGAAACGCGGCCTCGTCGATCTCGTCGAGGCGATAAGACAAGTGCTCGGCGAAGCGATAGAGGCGGGCGGCTCCAGCCTGCGCGACCATCGCCAGACCGATGGCTCGCTCGGCTATTTCCAGCACTCTTTCCGCGTCTATGACCGCGAGGACGCGCCTTGTCCGACGCCCGGCTGCCGCGGCCATGTCTCGCGCGTGATCCAGAGCGGGCGCTCGACCTTCTTTTGCCGCGACTGCCAGAAATGAGTGCGCGCCAGTCCCGCGCAAGCGGCGGCGCTCAAAGCTCGCTGATATTGGCACGCCGATCGACGCGCCGGCTATCGGGCGAGGCTTTCATGGAACCTGCGGACCTTCTCCCTCCCTTCATCGAGCTCGCCGGGGCGAGCGTCCCGCACAGAATCGTCGACATTGGCGCGCGCCATATCAGCGGCGAGCCGGTCTATGCGCCTCTGCTGCGCGGCGGCGAGGCGACCATCGTCGGCTTCGAGCCCGACGAGGGGGCCGTCGAAGAGCTGAACGCGCGCAAAAATCCGGGCGATGTCTATCTGCCGCACGCCGTCGGCGATGGCGGACGCCATACGCTGCACATATGCGCCGCGCGCGACATGACCTCGCTGCTGAAGCCCAATCCGGCGGCGATGGAGATGTTCCACGGCTTTCCGGTGTGGTCGGAAGTCGTCGCGACGCAAGAGATCGACACTGTGCGGCTCGACGATGTGGCCGAGACCGAGGGCGCGACATTTCTGGAATTGGACGTGCAGGGCGCGGAGCTGATGATCCTGCAGAACGCGGTCGAGAGATTGCGCCGCGCCTATGTGCTGCATATCGAGGTCGAGTTCCTGCCGCTCTATGAAGGCCAGCCGCTTTTCTCGGAAATAGAGCTGTTCCTGCGTTCGCAGGGCTATGTGCTGCATCGCTTCACGCCGATGATGAGCCGCGTGCTCAAGCCTTTGATGCTCGGCAATAATGTCTTCGCGGGCATGAGCCAGATCGTCTGGAGCGACGCTATTTTCGTGCGCGACTTCATGCGCCTCGATCTGCTCGCCGACGACGAATTGATCGGCGTCGCGCAGATCGCGCATGATTGCTATCGCTCGGCCGATCTCGCTCTGCGCCTGCTGACCGAGCATGATCGCAGAAGCGGCCGCAATCTGGCGCGCGCTTATATGTTCGGCCTGCGCCATCGGGCGCCGCGCGAGGCTGCGGCCGTGCCGTGAGTGGGGCGCGGTTCGAGGAACTGCGGCATGATCTAGACTGATAGCTTGATGATTTCAGGTGAAACAGGTTATCCCTATTTTAAAGAATCGCTGTCGGACTGCGACCGTTTTAAAGGAGTCTGCTTTGGGCGTCGTCGTGACTGTAATGAACATGAAAGGCGGGGTGGGCAAGACGACTGTCACTGCACACTTGGCTGGCGTGACAGCGAGGTACTTAATAAAAGGTAAGGAGCGGAGGGTATTAGTAATCGACTATGACCCTCAGTTCAATCTTTCTCAAGCTTATCTCCCGGCAAAGAGTTACTTTGAAGCAGAGACGGCAAAGAAAACCATATTATCGGTATTGATAGACGACGACGATGACCTGGATCCGTATAGGCTGCAGGTTCCTGGAAACCATGAGCCACCGAAGTTGAGTAGTGTCGTAACAAATGTATTTTCTGGAACAAAAGCAAGGCTTGATATTGTTCTGTCGACATTGGATCTCATGTATGCTGCTCTTGGGCAGGCGACGGAAGACACAAGGCCAATTGAAGAGCGGTTTGCGAAGTTTATTTCTGAGTGTCGAGAAAATTATGATATTATCTATATCGACTGCCATCCGGCAGGGTCGCTTTTTACGAAAACATCGCTGCGGAACTCGGATCACGTTCTAATTCCCGTGGTGCCACAGCGATATGCTGTTCGAGGGATTGGACTAATGACGCAATTTATTTCTGCGAAAGCTGTCGGTGGGGTGCCTCCAAAGGCGCATATTTTGTTTAATTCTGCGCCGCGTTCAAGCATATCGCGGGAGGAAGCTGAAATTCGTGCGGACTCTGCCTATACGCCGCTTTGTCTCACCGCTACGTTAAAAAAATACAAGGTATTTGCTGAACCGGAGGGCGGGCGAGGGTTTGTGTGGGCGAGTGGAAAGCCCTATAGTACCGAGGCGTTTAGGAACCTTCTTCGCGTGGCCGAAGAGTTTATTGGCCGCGTAGGAGCGTGAACGGATGGACCGGAAAGCACGTCAGCGCATACTTAGGAGCTTTCTTGCCTCGCTGATTCAGAGCGAACTGAGCGTCGATGATCTCAGAGCGCTGGCTATCGAATTGGACAGCGGTGCCTTTGGCCACGAGCTTAGCCAAATAATTCTAGATACAATTAGGGGAATATCCACTTTTGACGGCGGTCGTGCGGCAACGGGTTCCCCTGCGGGCAGCGGATTGGATGACGCATTGATTGCTGTAAAAGCAAAAAAAATGTCGAAAAAAATGGTTATGGAATTAATGAAAGTTGCGTCTCCGTTGCTGCGGGAATCCATGATTGCGCCCGCTATGCAAAAGAGCTTGGCTCTGGGCCTGAAGCGGTTCTTTGAGGTGGCGAATGCAGAGGATTGTCGGATTTTTATGGATATCCTTGCGGGCAAGTCGTCCGATGCATACCTCAAAGGAATTAACAACAGATAGGCGGGTGCATGCTGACCAATAAATTCAAAGCGGCTATTACTGCCGTTGACTGGAATTCTAATGTTTGTGACTTCCTTTCGGATCAGCCTGCTATAGAGAGATTAGCGGCCGCTAATCTTCGGCTCGCAGTATGGTCGCGGCAGCTTGAGAATGCGGACGCAGGTAATCCGGCGCTTTCTTTTATCCGCGAAATGCAAATAGCGGGTCAACATGTAGCAGCCTTGGTCGCATTGTCTCTTTATAAACCAGCGTCTGCGCAAATAAGAGCTGTATTCGAATGTGCTTTATTTTACACCTATTTTAGGACGCATCATTCAGAACTGGCAACACTGGTCAGGAGCCCGGAGTATTTTTTAGATAAGAAAGAGATTATCGACTACCATAAGGTTCACTCTGAAAAATTTTCAGAACTACAGCATAAGATCGGCCTTGTTTCTCAGATTAATAAGTGGTATTCGAAGATTTCTGCTATTGTTCATGGGCAAATACCCGGGTCGTGGGTGGGGTATACAAAAATAGCGGATATAAAAACGGCTAAGCCGACATACAATTCGGCGATTGATTTATTTATTCAGGGGGTTGATATTGTTCACCGCTTGCTCCTCTGTACGGTGGCGCAGGTGCTTTGGAATAAATTTTCTACAACAGCGAAGAAGCAGCTTCTAGCAGGTATGTCGGGAGAGCAAAAAAGTGCTATGGGGCTTGATGCTGCATAATAACGTGGGCCTGGTAAAAATTCCTGGCGATTCTGTCGATTTTGCTATATCTAAAAATATGTGTGAGGATATTTCTGGTATTGCTTCAGGGGTAGTTTTTGCTTTCCTGGTGCTTTATACTATTCACCTGAAGCCCTAAATACACCCATGTCGCCCGACACCTCCCCCATCCTCCGCGTCGCCGGCGTCTCCAAAACCTACGCCGAGACCGTGGCCGTGAAGCCGCTGAGCTTCGCGCTTCCCGCCGGCTCGGTGACGGGTCTGCTCGGCGGCAATGGCGCCGGCAAGACCACGACCATCGGCATGGTCATGGGCCTCATCGAGCCGACGACGGGAACGATCGAAATCTTCGGCCGTGAATTTCTGAAAGATCGCTATCATGCGCTCGGCCGCATGAATTTCGAGAGCCCCTATGTGGACATGCCGCATCGCTTGACCGTGCGGCAGAATCTCACCGTCTTCGGTCGGCTCTATGGCGTTCGCGGCGTCGCCGACAAGATCGAGGAGCTGGCCGGCGATCTCGCCTTGAAAGAATTTCTCGATCGTCCGAGCGGGCGTCTCTCCGCCGGGCAGAAGACGCGCGTCGCGCTCGCCAAGGCGCTCATCAACGAGCCGGAGCTCTTGCTGCTCGACGAGCCCACCGCCTCGCTCGATCCTGACACGGCCGATTGGGTGCGCGCGCATCTCGAGGATTATCGCCGCCGGCGCAATTGCGCGATCCTGCTCGCCTCGCACAATATGGCGGAGGTGGAGCGCCTCTGCGATCGCGTGATGATGCTGAAGGAGGGAAGCCTCGTCGACGACGGCTCGCCCGCCGAGCTGCTCGCGCGCTATGGCCGCGGCAATCTCGAAGACGTGTTTCTCGATGTCGCGCGCGGGCGCGGCAATGGAGCCGCCGCATGAGCGCGTCTTTGGAATTCTCGCTCGCGCGCGTCGGCGCGATGACCTTGCGCTATTCCTATCTGCTGCGCTCGTCGATGCCGCGCATGTTGGAGATGATGTATTGGCCGACGGTGCAAATGCTCACCTGGGGCTTTCTGCAGACCTATCTCCTGCGCGCGCCGGGCGGTCTCGCGGGCGCCGATAAGACGACGATCGCTGCCGGCTCGCTGATCGGCGCGGTGCTGCTGTGGGATATTTTGCTTCGCGGCCAGCAGGGATTTTCTTTCTCTTTTCTCGAGGAGATGTGGTCCCGCAATATCGCCAATCTCTTCATGAGCCCGCTGCGGCCGGCGGAATTCGTCGTCTCCATGATGGCGATGAGCCTCATTCGCCTCCTGGTCGGCATGGTTCCGGTGACGATCCTGGCCATTTGGTTCTTCGGCTTCAATCTCTGGGCGCTCGGCTTTGCTTTCGCCGCCTTTTTCGCCATTCTGATCTTCTTCGCCTGGAGCGTCGGCCTGTTCGTGTCGGGGCTGCTGCTGCGCTATGGATTGGGCGCGGAAAGTCTCGTCTGGTCGCTGATGTTCGTCATTCAGCCGCTCGGCTGCGTCTATTATCCGGTCGCCGTTCTGCCTTCCTGGCTGCAGCCGATCTGCTGGGCGCTGCCGCCGACTTATGTGTTCGAGGGGCTGCGCGGCGTTCTCGTCGACCATGCGCTTCGCCTCGATCTGATGATTTATGGATTGGCGCTGGACGCCGCGCTATTCGCCGTCGCCTCTTTCGCCTTTGTGCGCCTGCTCGCCGCAGCGCGCCGGGCCGGGACTTTATTACAGACCGGCGAGTGAGCGCGCGCGAGCGACGCGCGCATTTTCTGTTGCGGCCGGCCGGCCGGCGCTCGATAATGGCGCGACAGTCAGTCGAGTGGCGCGCTTTCGGCGTCTCGCGCCTTACGATCTTCGCCTGTCGAAGCTCGATGGGGACCGTCGTTCGATGCGAATTCTGATCGTCGAAGATCAACCCGATATTTCGACATTGATCGCCGATCGCGTCCGGCGCGCCGGCTATTTTCCAGATTGCGTCCGGGCTTTGGCGGATGTGCCGGGGGCGCTCGGCGCCCGCGACTATGCGGTGATGCTGCTCGATCGGCGTCTGCCCGATGGCGACGGCCTCTCGATCGTCGCCGCGGCGAAGCGTATTCGGCCGGGAATCCGCATTCTGGCGGTGACGGCGGCGCGCTCGATCGAGGACCGGGTCGACGGACTCGACGCGGGCGTCGACGATTATCTGACCAAGCCCTTTTCTCCCGAGGAGTTGCTGGCGCGCATTCGCGCGAGCCTTCGGCGCCCCGGCGGCGAAGCGGCGCCGCCGGTCGTCGTCGGCCGGCTCGCTTTCGATCTCAATTCGGAGAGCGCCTCCATCGGCGGGCATCCGCTCGTCGTGCCGAAACGGGAGCTGGTGCTGCTGGGGGCGCTGATGCGTCGCGCCGGACGGGCGGTCACTTTCTCGACGCTGCTCGAAGAGCTCTATGGGGCGGACGATCCCTCGCACATAGGCGCGCTGAAGATGGTCGCCATGCGACTGCGGCAGCGTTTGAAGGATCAGCAGGCCGACGTCGAAATTCACGCGCCGCGCGGCATCGGCTATCTCATCCGCGAAGCGCATGGGCCATGAGGCTGCGGTCGCTTTCGTCGCGATTGATCGTCTATGCGATCTTCGGCTCGATTCTCGGCTATCTCACTCTGCCGCCGGTCGTCGTCGGCGGCGTTCTGGTCTCGGGGTTTCCGGGCGGGCTCGGGTCTCTCGACGATCTGATGCGTCCTCGCGTGGGCTCGATCATGCTCGCGGCGCTGCGCAAGGGCGCAGACGGCGAAAGATCGATCGCGATGACCGACGAATTGCGGCAATTCATGTCCGCAAATCCGGATTTTCGTTTTGCCGCTTTCGATCCGCGCACGGGCAAAGCGCTTCCAGGATCGGCGCCGGAATTGACGAAGGCCTTCGAAGGCGTCGGTCGGCTGAAGCTGTTCCGCTCGCCTATCGAGATCGCTGTCGGCGGCTCCTTGCGCCATGGCGAATCCGCGGTTTTCGATTCGCCGATCGGCGAGGTCGTCATCGCGACTTATGGCGCGAAATTCCAGTGGCGCGACTTTTTTCTGCTGCCCTACCGAATGACCTCGATCTATGGGGCGCTGATCTTTCTTCCGCATTGGGCGGCCATGTGTCTCATCGCGCTATTCGTGGTCGATCGCGGGCTCGCGCCTTTGCGCGCCGCCGCGACGAAAGTCGCGAAAATCGACGTGAATTCGTTGAAGGAGCGCATCGCGCCGGAGGAGGCGCCGTCGGAAGTGCTGCCCTTCGTCGAAGCGGTGAACAAGGCGTTCGAGCGTGTGCGCGAGGGCGTCGAGCGTCAGCGGCGTTTCTCCGCCAATTCGGCGCATGAGCTGCGCACGCCGATCACGATTTTGCGCGCGCGCGTCGGCAAAATGGAGGAGGGCCCGCTCAAATCGGAAATGGAGCGGGATGTGCTGCGCGTGCAGACGATCGTCGAGCAGATGCTGCTGCTCGCGCAGATCGAGGAACGCGGGCGTATCGCGCCGCAGAAGATCGATCTCTACGATGTCGCGCTGACGGTCGCCGCGGATTATGTGCCGATCGCGATCGGCAATAATCGCGAGATTCAGTTCGAGGCGCCGTCGCGTCAAGTCGCGGCGCTCGCATCGCGATGGAGCGTCGACAGCATCGTCACCAATCTCATCGCCAATGCGGTGCGCGCGGAGCCCGAAGGCGGCGTCGTCATCGTTCGCGTGCTGCCCGAATGTGCGATCGAGGTCGTCGATCACGGCGTCGGCGTCGCCGAAGCCGACCGCTCCCGCATTTTCGAGCCCTTCTGGCGAAAGGACGAGGCGACGCCGGGCACGGGGCTCGGATTGGCGATCGTCCGCGAGCTGGTCGATCTGCTCGGGGGCGAAATTCGCGTCGAGGAGACGCCGGGCGGCGGCGCGACCTTCAAGGTGCGGCTCCCCGCCGCGGGCGTCGAGCCGGGCGAGGCGACGGAGGCCGTGGCGCTCGACGTTCAGCCGTTCGACCAGCGCTGCGAGCGCAGCGCCTGAGCGATCGCCTCGGCGCGCGCCTCGGGCGTCGCCGGCTCGATCGGCAGACAGGCGTCGCGCGCCGTCTCCAGCAGCACGGCCTTTGGATAGGCCTCGCCGGAGCGCCCGGAATGGGCGGTGAAATCGCAGCTGCACACTTCCATCAGCAGAGCGAAGCTCTCCGGCGCGTCGAAGGCGCCGAGCCGCTCCAGCATTTGCGCCACCGGGCCGGCGCGCACTTCCGAGGCGCGATGCACGCGCTCGCATTCGCTGAGCGCCGTCAGCGCCAGCGGGACGCAATCCGCTGGAACGCCGAAGCGCTCGGCGATCGAATTTATGCGCGGGCCGCCGCGGTCTATGTGCTTGTAATGATGCGGGAGATGCTCGCGTGGCGAATCCCCTTTGCCGACATTCATCACCAGCAGGGCGAAGCGCACGGGAAGCGGCGCCTCTCTGCGTCCGGCCTCGTCCAGCGAACGCAGCAAATGGGCGCCGAGATCGACCTCGTTCTGGCCGTCCGACAATTGCGGCACGCCGAAAAGGGCGTCGACCTCCGGCAGAACGACCTGCAGCGCGCCGCAGATGCGCAGCACGCGGAACGCCTTGCCGGGAGCCGGCCCGCCGAGCGAGAGCAGCAGCTCCGGCCAGATATCGGCCGGGTCGAGGCCGGCGAGGCAGCCGCTCTCGACCTGCTCGGCCATGAGATCGAGGGTCTCTTCGCCGGGATCGTCATCGGTCTCGGCGAGCAGCGCCGCCATGCGGAGAAGGCCGAGGCCGGGGTCTGTCTGCCCGAATTCGGGCAGGAAGAAAGGTTCTGAGGGCATGAGGCTTCGCGGGTGAGTGGTCGGCTGACGGCCAAGCAAACACCTTGCCGCGCGCCTCACGCACGGCCGGGGAGGGCGGCCCCGCTCAGACGCGGGGCGCGATTTTCGGGCGGCTGCGGCGCCGTGGCGCGCCGTCGCGCATCGGCGACCGTGCCGGCGTAGAGCGTCTCCGGCTCATGCAGTCCGGCCGAGAGCAGCGCCCGCCGCACGGCGGGCCGCGCCCCGGCGACGCAAACCACGGTTCCCGCCTTTCGCAGCCGCGCGACAAAGCTCTCCAGCGCCCGCGCCGCCGTGCTGTCGATCAGCGGAGCCTCGCTGAAATCGAAGATGAAGACATGCGGATAGCGGCCGATCTCGTCCAGAGCCGCGCTCACCGTCGCCGAGGCGCCGAAGAAGATCGCGCCGCTGATCTTATAGACCATCACCTCGGCGTCGGAGGCGGCAGCGGAATCATAGGCGGGGCGATGGCCGCCGTAATCATCCGCCCGGTCTTCGTCGAGGAAGGCCTCGCCGGTCTGCACCTCGACGCTCTCGGCGAGGCGATGCAGGAAGAGGAAGGCGCCGAGCGTCACGCCAACGCCTATGCCCACGGTCAAATCCTCGAAAATGGTGAGCAGGAAGGTCGAGACCAGCACCAGAGCGTCGCCGCGCGAGGCGCGGAACAGAGCGACGAATTCCTTCTTCTCGGCCATGTTCCAGGAGACGACGGCGAGCACGGCGCCGAGCGAGGCGAGCGGGATGTAAGCCGCCAGCGGCGCCGCGACCAGCATGAAGCCGAGCAGGAACAGCGCATGAAGCATTCCCGAGACCGGTCCCTTGGCGCCCGAGCGCACATTGGTCGCGGTGCGGGCGATGGTTCCCGTCACCGGAATGCCGCCGAAGAGCGGCGCGACGACATTGGCGACGCCCTGCGCGGCGAGCTCGCAATTGGAGCGATGGCGTCGGCCGCTCATGCCGTCGGCGACGACGGCGGAGAGCAGCGACTCCATGGCGCCGAGCACGGCGATGGTCAGCGCGTCCGGCAGCAGCGCGCGCAGCCGCGCGAGATCGAAATGCGGGACCGCCGGCGCCGGCAGCGTGCTCGGCACGCCGCCGAAGCGCGAGCCGATCGTCTCTATGTCGAGATGCAGCGCCGCCGTCGCCGCCGCGCAGACCGTCACGGCGATCAGCATTCCGGGCCAGCTCGGCCGCCAGCGCCGCAGCCCGAGGATGATCGCCAGCGCCAGCGCCGAGACGCCGATCGTCGCCGGCTTCAGCGTGCCGCGCGCTTCCCAGAGCGCCGTGAGCTTGGGGCCGAGCGCGGCCGGCTCATTGGCGATGGAGAGGCCGAAAATCTCCTTGAGCTGGCTGGCGAAGATGATGACCGCTATGCCGGCGGTGAAGCCGACCGTCACCGGAAAGGGGATGTATTTTATGTAAGTGCCCCAGCGCAGCAGGCCGATGGCGAAGAGAATGACGCCCGCCATCATTGTGGCGAGCGCGAGCCCGTCATAGCCCTGGCGCTGCACGATGGCGAAGACGAGAACGATGAAGGCGCCCGCCGGCCCGCCGATCTGGAAGCGGCTGCCGCCGAGCATGGAGACCAGAAAGCCGCCGATGATCGCCGTATAGAGTCCGCGGTCCGGGCTCAGCCCCGAGGCGATGGCGAAGGCCATGGAGAGCGGAAGCGCGACGATGGCGACAGTGAGGCCGGCGATGGCGTCGGCGCGCAGATCCGCGAGGCCATATCCCTCGCGCAAAATGGTGACGAGCTTGGGCGTGAACAGCTCGATGAAGCTCGGCTGGCGAAAACGTCGATCTCTCAACACTGGCTCCTTTGGTCGAGGAGCGGCGGGATCGTCGGCGCGAAGTCGGCGGTCGTCGTCGCGATTTATCCTCAAGTCGTCGGATTGGGCGGACCGGGGCGACGCATCCTCACGCCGCGTCCGCCGCTTTCGCTGCGGGCGTTCTCGCCGAGCAGTTCGACGCCGGCCTCGTTCAGCGCCTCGACGACCTTTGTGAGCGTCTCGATCACGCCGCGGACATTGCCGTCGCTCGCCTCCATGCGCTGAATCGTCGGCAGGGAGACGCCGGAAAGCTCGGCCAGCTTCTTTTGATCTATGCCGAGCAGCGCCCTCGCGGCGCGCAATTGAGCGGCGGTGATCATCTCATATGCTCACGCTTATTATATTAGCAGGCATGTTTTATCTCGCCAAGATGATGTTTGAAACATCATTCTCGCGCTTTTGCGACACGGCCGGGTTCTCGCCCGGCGCCGACGCATGTTAGCTTGGCGGATATGAACAAACCCGTGCAGATAGACGAGAGCTGGAAGCTGCGCCTTTCGGCGGAATTCGAGCAGCCCTATTTCGATGCTCTGCGCCAATTCGTGCGCGGGGAATATGCGCGTGGGGCGGTCTATCCGCCGGCCAAGCAGATTTTCCGCGCCTTCGACGAATGCCCTTTCGACGCCGTGGAAGTGGTGATCCTCGGCCAGGATCCCTATCACGGCCGCGGCCAGGCCAATGGCCTGTGCTTCGCCGTCGGCCGCGACATTCCGCCGCCGCCTTCGCTGCAGAACATCTTCAAGGAGATCGAGAGCGACCTCGGCCGGCCCGCCTCGCGCGATCCCGATCTCTCGCGCTGGGCGCGGCAGGGCGTGCTGCTGCTCAACGCCACGCTCACCGTGCGCGACAGCGCCGCCGGCTCGCATCAGGGCAAGGGCTGGGAGCGCTTCACCGACGCCGCCGTGCAGGCGCTCTCGCGCGAGCGCGAGGGAATTGTCTTCCTGCTCTGGGGCAATTACGCGCGGCAGAAGGGCGCGGGCGTCGATCGCTCGCGGCATCTCGTGCTCGAGAGCGCGCATCCCTCGCCGCTGTCGGCGCGCGGCTTCTTCGGCTGCAGGCATTTTTCCAAGGCTAACGGCTATCTGGTCGCGCAGGGGCGGACGCCAATCGACTGGTGAGGCGACGCCAACGTCGGTGAAGCGAGCGCTTCTCCTGTATTGTCGGCAAGAGCCGAACGGGTTCTCAGGTCTATTAGGGGAATGAAATCATGAAGTGTTTTTCACATTCGGATGTCGACGCGGTCGGCGTCTGCAAATCATGCGGAAAAGGCGTGTGTCACTCGTGCGCGCGGGTCGAGAGCAATGGCTTGGTATGCTCGGACGCTTGCGCGCAATCGTGGATGGATATGTTCACTCTCCAAGAAAACACGCGCCAGATTCAGAAAAGATTCCAGAAGAGCGGCGCCTCGATGAAGACACCGATCGCGACAGGAGCGATTGGCGGCATCCTGGCGGCGATGGGGCTGGCCTTCATCGTTACAGGAGACGCCAAGGGCCAGCCGCTCGTCATCATGGGCTCGGGGCTTCTGGCCATCAGTGTCGTGCTCGCCGTGCTACGCCGTTCTTTGCGGTAGAGGCAGACTGTCGGTCGCATGCGATGTCGCGTTCGCGCGCATTGCCGGGCCGCAGCATGGCGATTTCAATTACATCGTTTGCCGGCTGTCTCGCGCGGCGCGATCCGGGACCCCTCGCGCTGGGCGCAACAGGGCCTGCTGCTGCTCAACGCCACGCTCACCGTGCGCGACAGCGCCGCCGGCTCGCATCAGGGCAAGGGCTGGGAGCGCTTCACCGACGCCGCCGTGCAGGCGCTCTCGCGCGAGCGCGAGGGAATTGTCTTCCTGCTCTGGGGCAATTACGCGCGGCAGAAGGGCGCCGGCGTCGATCGCTCGCGGCATCTCGTGCTCGAGAGCGCGCATCCCTCGCCGCTGTCGGCGCGCGGCTTCTTCGGCTGCAGGCATTTTTCCAAGGCCAACGCCTATCTCGAATCGAAAGGACGCGCGCCGATAGACTGGTGAGACGGCTATATTACTGGAAGACAATATAAAATTAGTCGTTTACCGAAATGTAACCGCGGTTTCGTAATCAGGTATTCATTGGGAAGCCGGCGCTAGTCGGCAATTTCTGGGGCGTTTTCGTCGAGTCCGGCGGCGCGTCTCCAAATCATTTCGAGACGAGAGTTGTGCATGTATTCGACGTTAATTTGCAATTCGCTCCATGTTTCCTGCCGATTTTGCGACATTTGCCTCGATCATCTACGATTGCGTTTCGTCGTCGTCCCATTTGCGGCGGTGCGTCTCGGCCTCGCATTGATGGCGAGCGCCTGTGTCGGCGCAAAAGCGACGGGGCTGACGCTGCCATCCGTCCCGGACCTCAGTCTTTTCCTCGGCGCGATCGTCGCGCTCGACGTCTATTGTCGCTTCGCCTCGCCGAGCTTGGTCTCGCGCGCCGCGCCGATTTTCGTCTATTCAATGATCTATCTGGTGGCGACGTCGCTCGCGGGCGCCTTTGCGAGCTATGCGACGCAGCGTCTCGCCATGCCGCTGCAGGACGAACTGTTTCTCTCGCTCGATCGATGGCTCGGCGTCGATTGGCTGGCCTTCGTCCATTATATCGACGATCGTCCCGTGTTGGCGGAATGGCTGCGGAAAGCCTATGCGAGCATGGCCATTCAGATCGTCGCGCCGGCGCTTCTGCTGGCCGTGCTCGAGCGCATCGACGAATTGCGCGTCTATCTTCTCTCCTACGCGATCGCGCTCACGGCGACGATCGTCATCGCCGCTGTGCTTCCGGCCTCGAGCGCGGTCACTCTCGTCGACAATTCGATGTTTCACGAGCTTCGGTTCGCCGGCCGCACGCCGCTGGATCATCTGGCGCGCTTGCGCGAGGCCGGTCCGTTGGATTTCACGAACAGCGGGATCGGCGGCCTTGTGAGCTTTCCTTCCTTTCATGCCGTGGTCGGCGCGCTGACGCCTCTCAGCCTGCGCTCCGTGCGCCCGGTCTTCTACGTCTTGTGCCTCGTCGACGCCGGTCTGATGGTGGGCACGGTGACGGACGGCGGGCATTATGTCGTGGACCCTATCGGCGGAATCGCGGTCGCCTATCTGTCCTATCGGATGGCGCAGAGCATCGAGAGCCGGCGGCGCCGATCCTCGCCTATCGTCGAAGCGCATGGCGCCCGCGCCGCGCATCTGTCGCCGCCCTCCGCGGGGAGGGCGTCCGCCGTCGCCTGAGCGGCGCGACAGCATCCTCCGCTCCGAGCGCTTTCAGCCGACGTGGACGCCGGTCGGGCGTTGGGAACGCGTCGAAGCGAGAGCTTCGAATCTCTCTGCGCCTTCTATGAGATACGGAAAGATTTCAGGGGCCGAAGATGACATCGAGCGCGAAAGTCATCGGCCGCGGCGGCGGACCGAAGGGCGCGCTCGCGCGAACTCTCTGTAGAGCGGCCGCGTCGAGCTGCGGCTGACCGCTGCTCGACGCCACCTTCACGCTGTCGGCGCGTATTTCGCCGCTCTCCAGAATGAAGAAGGACACTTTCGTCACGCCGCGCCAGGCGGTAGGTCGTCCGGCCTCTGGATAGATGAGCTTCCCTTTTATCTTCTTGCTCACCAGGACGCCATAGGCGCGATCCAGCGTCTCTTTCGACACCTGACGATGTGCGGTCGTGCTGGCGACCTGCTGCTGTTCGGCGCCATCCACCTGCGTCGAGCCGGCGGGCGCCGACTTTGCGGGCGATCGCGCCTGCGCGGCGACCGACTTCGCCGTGATCGGCGCGCCATCTTCTTCTATCGGCTTTTGCTCCGTCGGCGGAGTCGGCTGCGCCTGCGTGGCGTTCTGCGCCCTCTGCTGCGTATCGCCCGCCCTGTCCCGCTGAATTTTTTCGTCGGCCTGGTCGTCCGAGAGGAGGTCGCTCACCTCGAAGATGAACGTGCTATCGTCTTCCGCTGGCTGGAGACGAGAGAGGAAATAGGGCAGCGTCAGCGCCGCGTGCAGGGCGAGCGACGCCGCGAGGCCATGATAAATCGTGAAGCGGCTCGCGCCCCCGCCATTGCTCGTCGTCATCGTCAATTGCATGGTCATCGTGCGTCTCTCAATTCTCGCCGGCTCTGATCTGCGCGCGGAGGCCGCGGCGCCGGCGAGCGCGCCGACGTCGATCCGATAGGCGGACGAGGACGAAATCGAACGTCGTCGACGGCCGCTTCATCTGCGTTTCTCCAAACTCTCGCGCACGCGAAGGCAATTTATCCGATTTACAGGAATAAGCCGACGCTCTCCAATTATACAGCAAGAAGCGCGCCTTCTTTCGTCGACGAGCTTCACGATGACGGGGCCCCGCATTTTTCGACTGTAGAATCTTTCTGCGTTTCGTTGAAACACAGAAAGATTATAAGCTCCTGTTTCGATGCGTTTCCCACGCCGGACCGGCGTCTGCTTCGGCTGGAAGCGCTCGGAGCGGCCGCCGATGGCGATGGCGTTTATTGCTTTCGCTTTATCGCACGGCGCCACGCGACGCAAAAATCAGCCGAACGCCTGTTCTTTCGGCATGGACGAAAAGTCGATTCGTAATATAAACAAAACATATTGTCGTGTCGAAGCCGATCGACGCCGTCGGTAAGCCGTCCGATGATCGCTTTCGCGAAGACCGCTCGCCTTCTCGCGAGCGTCGGGGCCGCCGAGTGGCGCCAAATATGCTTGGCTTCGTCGAGGAGCGACGAACGTCGTCGTACGGATCGAAAGCCGACATTTTTGTGGGCTTTGCGTCAGCGACAATTGCAACAGGCCGTTCTGCTCGATCTTTCGAGAGCGCTCCCTCATCACGGCTCTCGTCAGGACGATGCGCGCGCTGTCGATGCGAATCCCGTCTCCTGATCCCCCGATCGAGGGGCTCGGCGTTTCCTCCCCCTCTCTGCGCGCGTGCGAGAAGGAAAGCGCCGGACGCCGCGCGAATCGATCAGCCGGAATCCATACGTCTACCCCTGAAAAATCGACCGTCACGGCCTCGAATGTTTCGAGAAGGGCGGATAGCGAAAGCAGAACATGACGTCTATCGAAACGACCGCCTTCCAGCGCCTCGACGCCGAGGGCCGGCTCTTGAAGCCCAGCCACAAGGGGGCGACCCATCACGCCGGCCGTTTCGGCTTTCGCGGCGAGATCGCCGTCTCGCTCGATCCGCTGCTCGCATTGGAAGGCGTTCACGCCACGGCGCAGGAAGGCGAGGCGGCGCTGTCGTTTCTCGCTGGATCGCTGGCTTCTTTCCGCGAGCTCCCCGCTCTCGTCGCGGCGCTCGGCGCGAGCGCGAAGCCGGAAGGCAAATATTTCATCTATGTCTCCGATCTCGACCGCGCCTCGCGCTATGAGATCAGCATAGACGGCGTGCCGCTCAATGTTCTGCCGATCGACGACACCTCCGTCTACAATGAGCTGATCGAGCTTCTCTATCTCGACAAGACGAAGATGAAGAAATACGACACGGCTGAAAAGATCGACACGCTCGCCGATGGCGCCGCCAAATATGATCAGCGCTTCGAGGCCATCAGCTTCGAGGAAGGGCTGAAGCGGCTCTGAGGCTTCGGCGCAAAGTCGGCGCAGCGGCTTTCGCCGGGCGCCGGCGTTTGCGCGAAATGCTCCACTATGCGTCGATAGCAAAGATCGCCGATTGTCGTGATTATCCGTGTCAGCGGAGTGTCTCGCCTCGCCCCGATCCTACGTCCGAGAGCCCAGCGGCCAATCGCGCCATAGAATTCTCATCGAGGCCGTTCGCCTTCGAAGCGCGCGCTGCCCAAGAGCTTACAAAAGAACGCTTTCAAATCCATTCCCTCGGCTCCTGTCGGCAAAACGAGTGTGTCGGCCAAAACACGGGCTCTCCATCGACGAAGCGTCAATTCCCGCTCGGGCGGCGCTTGGCGAAGGCGCCGACGATCACCGCCCGCGCGATATGCTCGGCCATGCATTGATAGCCGAGATCGTTGAGGTGGAAATTGTCGCGCGCCATCATCTGCAGATTGGCGTGGTTCTGCGCGATGAAGCGCATGGCGTCGTAGCGGCGCACATAGGCGACATTCTCGGTGGAGGCGACGCGCTGCAGCACATTGCGTATCGCGAAATATTCCTCGTCGCGCGAGAAGCGCGAGCTGTATTGCAGGCCGACGAGAACGACGTCGATCTCGTTCTCCTTCAGCCAGCGGATCGTCGAGCGCACCGTGTTCTCGAACTCCTCCGGCGCGACGCGCACCAGCGCGTCATTGGTGCCGAGCTGCCACAGCAGCATATCTGGCTTCTCGCGCGCCACCTCGCTCTTGATGCGCTCGGCGGTGACGGCGGCGACCTCGCCCGAGACGCCGCGATTGGCGACGACGACATCGGCGCCTTTCATCGCGCCCTCGAGAATGGCCTCGAGCTGCGCCGGATAGCTCTTGGCGTCGGAAGAGGCGCCGACGCCCGAAGTGGAAGAGGAGCCGATGGCGAGAATGCGCGCCGATTTGCGCTCGCGCAGCGCTTTGGCGAAATGCGGCAGCGAGGCGGGCGCGGCGATGTCGCCGGCCGGCGCCTCGCAGGCGGGGCTGAGTGGCGGCGCCTCGGTCGGCGGCGCGGCTTCCTGTGCGAGCGGAGCCGCGACGGCGAACGCGAGCGCTAAGCCGCAGGCGCCCGCGACAATTTTGTCCGCAGCCTGTCCCGCCATTCCGAAGCCCATGCGGCCGCTCCCATCGTAAGGATGCCGAACATAACGATAAAAGCGTCGCTTACAACATCTCCGCCATAGGCGAAGCGGAAGATCTGCCCGGCGAGGCTCAGCAGTGAGCCGGCGCAGAACACCTGGAGCGAATTGCGGCCGAGCAGCGACAGGAAGCCGGCGATGCGCGGCAGCGCCCCCGCGATCGCGCCGAAAGCGCCCGCGAAGACCGCGACGATCGCGAGATTGGAGAGCAGCCGCGCCGGCGAGAGAAAGGTCTTGTCGAAGACGAAGAAGAGCTTGGGCTCCGGCAGAGCGATCGGGGAGGGGTCGAAATCGGTCTTGGCCGCGACCGCGCCGAGCAATACGAGGGGCAGAGCGAGCCGCCAGAGCCATTTTCGATGGCGGCGGGCGAGGCCGCCCAATCCGTCTTCGCCGGCCAGCAGAAAGCCGAGCACGAAGACGAGCTGCCAGGCGAGCGGATCGAAGAACCAGGAGCCCTCGGTCGGCCATGTCGGGAAATTCACGCCGAAAGTCAGAGCATAGGCCCAGATGGCGAGCGAGGCCGGCAGCAGCGCGGGCCGCGCATGGCGATAGCAGAGCGCGATCAGCGGCGAGGCCAGCATCAGCGCCACATAGAGCGGAAGAATGTCGAAATAGCCGAGCTGAAAAGTGAGCGCCACGAGGCCGAGATTGGCGCGCACCGGATCGGTGAAAATGGCGGAGGCGTTGTTCCAATCGAGTAGAAAGGGCGCGTCCAGCAGCAGCGAGGCGCCGGCGAGAAGCGCGACGGCCAGTTGCGCGATGACGAGTTGCGCCAGATAGACGGTGAAGGCGCGGCCCTCGAGCCGCAGGATCAGATAGCGCGCCGAGAGCGGCTTCGCCGGTCCGTCGACGAGCTTGCGCAGCGCGAAGCCGGCGAGAAAGACGAACAGCTCCGCCGAATCGGAAATCGCCACATTGCGGAAGGTGAAGCGCTCGAAAAAAATCCCGGGAATGTGATTGACGAATATTGTGACGAGAGCGAAGCCGCGCCAAAAATCGATTTCGTTCGGCTCGCGCATTCGCTTCTTCGATCGTTCGGCGGTTTCGTCGTCCCGCGCGAAGGCGGGCCGGGCGCGCTCGTTCATGGCCAGGAATGCGGCCTTTTTTAGGACCTCGCGGCGCAACTCACAGCGCGCGCTCGACGCGGCCCGGAAAGACGCGCAAAAGCTGCGCATTTCCGCCGAGCGCGGCGAAGGCTTCGGGATCGGCGCCCGTCATCCACACCTGTCCGCCGATGCGCGAGAGCTCGGCGAAGAGCGCCGCGCGCCGCAACGGATCGAAATGGGCCGCGACCTCGTCCAGCAGCAGCAGCGGCGCGCGCCCGGTCGTCGCCCGCACCAGACGGGCGTGGGCGAGCACGAGGCCGGTCAGCAGCGCCTTCTGCTCGCCGGTGGAGCAGGCGCGCGCCGCCTCGTCCTTGGGGCCGTGGCGCACGCGAAGATCGCTCGCCTGCGGTCCCTCCAGCGTGCGGCCGGCCGCGGCGTCGCGGCGGCGCGCAGCGGCGAGCCGCGCGCGATAGCGATCCTCGACGCGCAGCGCCGGCTCCTCGCCGAGCATTCGCTCGAGCTCCCCCTCGATCGCGACCTCGGCGAAGGGAAAGGGCGAGCTGTCGTCGCGCTCGCCGGCGATGAGCGCGCGCAGCCGCATCACGGTTTCAACCCGCGCCGCGGCCACGGCGACGCCGAGCGCGGCGATCTCCCGCTCGGCCGCGTCCAACCAGCGGGCGTCGGCGGTCTCCTCGGCGAGCAGCCGATTGCGATTGCGCAGGGCGCGCTCGAGCTTCGCCGCGCGGACTCCATGCTCGGCGTCGACGCTCAGCACGAGCCGATCGAGAAATCGCCGCCGATCGCCCGCCGGGCCGGCGAACAGCCCGTCCATCGCCGGCGTCAGCCAGAGCGGGCGCAGATGATCGGCGAATGCGCGGGCCGAGGAAGCGGGCGCGCGATCGATGCGGAAGCGGCGCGCCGCGCTCTGCTCGCCGCTCGCCGGCTCCAGCCCATGGCCGAGCTGCGTGGCGACGCCGTCGGCGGAAAGCTCGATCGAGACGGCGAAGCCGCCCGCGCCCTGGCGGCGCGCGCAATCGGCGAATTCGGCGCCGCGCAGCCCCCGCCCCGCCGAGAACAGCGACAGCGCCTCGAGAATATTGGTCTTGCCGGCGCCGTTCTCGCCGGTGAGCGCGACCAGCGGCGCCTCGATCATGCAATCGAGCGCGGCATAGGAGCGAAAATCGGCGAGCTGCAGCCGCCGCGCCATGGGGGCGAGAATGGGTGTGTCGCTCGGCGTCATGCCGCACGCTTTGCCACGGCCGGGCGCCGAGGGCCAGCGCCGAGGCCGCATCGTCGTCGTGGCGCATGTGTCCTCCGCCAATCCCGCCAACTCCGCCGCCGCGGCCGAGCCGGGTTTGCTTTCCGTCCTGGCTTACGCCACTCTCCACCGCATGGATCGCAAAAGCGGCAGGCGGCGGACGCTTCTCACCTGCGTCTTGATCTTCGCTCTCGGCGCGCCGGCCCGCGCCGAGGACGATGGTCCGCGCGTATCGATCATCCGCGACGCGGAGATCGAGCAATTGTTGCGGGACTACACCGCGCCCGTGCTGAAGGCGGCGGGCATTCACAGCGAGGCGGCCAAGATCATTCTGGTCGGCGATCGCTCCTTCAACGCCTTCGTCGCCGACGGGCAGAAAATCTTCGTCAACACCGGCGCGCTGATGGAGGCGAAGACGCCCAATGAGATCATCGGCGTGCTCGCGCATGAGACCGGCCATATCGCCGGCGGCCATTTGGCGCGCGGGCGCCAGGAGCTCGCCAAGGCGACCATCCTCTCCGTCGCCGGAATGCTGGCCAGCGCCGGCGCCATGGTCGCGGCGCGCGGCGCCTTCAACCGCCGCGACGGGCAGGTGGGCATGGATTCGGCCGGCGCCGTCGGAATATTGCTCGGCCCGCAAGAGGCGGTGAAGCGCTCGCTCCTCGCCTATCAGCGCGGCGAGGAGCAGGCCGCCGACCGCATGGCGGTGCGCTTCCTCACTGCGACGCGCCAGTCGGCCAAAGGAATGCTGGAAGTGTTCAACCGCTTCGCCGGCGAATCCTTGTTCAAGACGACGGCGATCGACCCCTATCTGCAATCGCATCCGCTGCCCAACGAGCGCATCTCCAATCTCGATCAGGCGGCCAAGCAGTCGCCCTATTTCGATGTCCCGGATTCGCCGGCGCTGCAGGCCCGTCACGATCTGATGCGCGCCAAGCTCGTGGGCTTCATGGGCAATTCCGGCGAGGTGGCGCGGCGCTATCCCATCTCCGATCTATCGCTGCCGGCGCGCTACGCCCGCGTCATCGCCGATAATCGCTTCGGCCGGCTGGAGGATGCGCTGCGCGGCGCCGACGCCCTGGTCGCGGCCGATCCGAAGAACCCTTACTTCTGGGAGCTGAAGGGGCAGATTTTGCTCGAGGCCGGCCGCGCCAATCAGGCCATCGCGCCTTTGCGCAAGGCGGCCGCCATCGCCGGGCCGGGCGCGACGCCGATCCGCGTGCTGCTCGGCCATGCGCTGGTCTCGGCCGACGATCCCAAGCTGCTGAACGAGGCGGTGAGCGTGCTCGCCAACGCGACGCAGCGCGACGAGGATAGCGCCGACGCTTGGGAGTTTCTGTCCATGGCCTATTTCCGCAAGGGCGAGAACGCCAAGGCGCAGCTCGCGGCGGCCGAGGGCCTCTTCGTCGCCGGCAAATATGTCGAGGCGCGCACCCAGGCGACGCGCGCCCAGGCGCAGTTCAAGGAAGGCACGCAAGGCTGGCTGAAGGCGGACGATATATTGACCTATCGCCCGCCGGGGAGCGAGTGAGGCTAGTGCGTTTCCAGCCGAAGTGGAAGCCGGTTCGGCGTTGGAAACGTTCGAAGCAAAAGATCGTAGCGAGCGGCCTTGGCCCCGCGCGACGCTGTGATATGAGGCAGTCATGACGATCACACTGACGAATGATCAGCGCGCCTGGCTCGAGGCGCATGTGAGCCGCGGAGATTACGGCTCGATCGAGGAGGCCGTCCGGCAGCTGCTCGACGAGCGCATCGCCGAGTCCGAATTGATCGAGAACGACGATCTGGCCTGGGCGAAGCCGCTCGTCGACGAGGCCCTTGCCGAGGTCGCCGCAGGCCAGACCATTTCTCTGGACGAGCACGCGCGCCGGATCGACGCATTGCTCGGCGCCGAAACTCGAGCCAAGACGCGCTGAATGGCGCGCCTGCTGTTTTCCCGAAAGGCGCATGCCGATCTGGAACGAATCCTATCCCAGCTCGCCCGTGTCGCAGGGCTCGCGACGGCGCGGAAGTATCAAGGTCTCTTCGAGCGGCTCTATCGCCGCATCGCGGATCATCCCGAGAGCGGCAGTCCGCGCGTGGCGCTCGGAGAAGGCGTTCGGATCGCAATCGTTTCGCCCTTCGTTCTGATCTATCGATATCGCGAGGGCGAGGAGTCTGCGATCGTTCTCAGGATCATCCACGGTCGGCGCAAGATCGCGGGCGCCGATCTTCCTCGCGAATGACCAGTCTTCTTCCTGGAAGGACGATTAAGTGACCACGCTTCCTCTCGCTCTCACCCAGGGCGACCCTTCCGGCATCGGCCCGGAGCTGACGCTGAAGGCCTATGCCGCGCGCAAGGCGCGGGCTCTGCCGCCCTTCTTCGCGCTCGCCGATCCGGCGCAGCTCGCGCGGACGGCGGCGGCGCTCGGGCTCGAGATTGCGCTGCGCGAGGTCGCGCCGGAGGGGGTGGCGGCGGTTTTCGATACGGCTCTGCCGGTCGTCCCGCTCGGTCTTTCAGTTCAGGGCGCTCCCGGCGCTCCCGAGCCCGCCGACGCCGCGGCGACGATCTTCTCCATCGAGCGCGCGGTCGAGCTGGTCGCGGAGGGAAAAGCGCGTGCTCTCGTCACCAATCCGATCGCCAAAAATGTGCTCTACGCCGCCGGTTTCGCGCATCCGGGCCATACGGAGTTTCTCGCGGCGCTGGCGGAGCGGCGCTTCGGCCGCCCCTTCCGCCCGGTGATGATGCTCTATTCGGAAGAGCTCGCCGTCGTTCCGGCGACGATCCATGTCGCGCTCGCCGAGGTTCCGCGCCTTCTCACCCGCGAGCTGCTGGTGGAGACGGGCGTGATCGTCGCCGCCGATCTTTCTGCCCGTTTCGGCCTCGCTTCGCCACGCGTCGCTTTCGCCGGCCTCAATCCGCATGCCGGCGAGAGCGGCGCCATGGGCCGCGAGGAGATCGACGTGATCGCCCCCGCCATCGTCGAGCTGCGCGCGCGCGGGATAGACGCCTCTGGTCCGCATCCGGCCGATACGATGTTCCACGCCGCCGCCCGCGCGCGCTATGACGTCGCCATCTGCCCGACGCATGATCAGGCGCTGATCCCCATAAAGACGCTGGCCTTCGATCGCGGCGTCAATGTCACTCTGGGCTTGCCCTTTGTGCGCACATCGCCGGACCATGGCACGGCTTTCGACATCGCGGGCAAGGGAATCGCCGAGGCGACGAGCCTCATAGAGGCGATCCGCCTCGCCGACCGCATGACGGCGCGATGATCGACGATCTGCCGCCATTGCGCGAGGTGGTCGCGCGCCATGGACTCATGGCCAGCAAGGCGCTCGGCCAGAATTTTCTTTTCGACCTCAACCTCACCGCCCGCATCGCCCGCGCCGCCGGGCCGCTCGAAGGCGCCACGGTCATCGAGATCGGGCCAGGGCCGGGCGGCCTCACCCGTGCGCTGCTCGCCGAGGGGGCGGGGCGCGTCATCGCCGTGGAGCGCGATTCGCGCTGCATTCCGGCGCTGCGCGAGATCGAGGCGCGCTATCCGGGTCGGCTCGTCATCGTCGAGGGCGATGCGCTGGCGCTCGATCCGGCGGAGCTGGCGCGGCTACATGGGCTCGGCGGGCCGGCGCGAATTTGCGCCAATCTTCCCTATAATATCGCCACCGAGCTGCTGGCGCGCTGGATCGAGGCCGAGCCTTGGCCCTCGGTCTTCGACCGCTATGTGCTGATGTTCCAGCGCGAGGTCGCCGAGCGCATCGTCGCGACGCCGGCGCAGCGCGCCGATTATGGCCGTCTCGCCGTGCTCTGCGGATGGCGGACGCGCTCGCGCATTTTGTTCGACCTCTCGCCCTCGGCCTTTACGCCGCCGCCCAAGGTGACGTCGTCCGTGGTGGAGCTCATTCCCAACGCCTCGCCGCTGCCTTGCGACCCGAAGCTTTTATCGCAGGTGACGCGCGCCGCCTTCGGCCAGAGGCGCAAAATGCTGCGCCAGAGCCTGAAATCCCTGCCGAAGCCGGGCCTGGATGTCCCCGCTCTGTTGGCCCGCGCGGGCATAGAGGAGACGCGCCGCGCCGAGGAGATCGACATCGGCGGATTCGTCGCATTGGCGCAAGCTCTGGCTGTCCTATCTTGACTCTGCGGCGCCTATCTTCGAGGAGCGGCAGTAATGGCGAAATTCTATTTTGCGGCGGTGGAGACCGAGGAAGGCCTGCGCGCCGAGCTCAAGATCGCAACCCCTTATTCGCTGGCGGCGGATGTCTTCGATCCGAGCGAGAGCTTTGCCGATTACGAGGCGAAGCTGGACGGCGCTCTGCGCGAGCTGGAGCGCACGCGCGACGAGGCGCGCGCCTGGTTCGCCAAGCATAATGGCGGGGCGGCGGCCGGGGGAGCGGCGCGCTGAGCAAAAGCCCTGACGTCGGCCCGAGCCTCGAGGCTTAATCCCGCTCTCGAATTTCCGCTTGGCGGCGTCGTCGGACTCGATTATAAGCACCTCATACGTGGCGCGCGGCCTGTGGCCCCGCGCCGCGACTGTTTTGTGGCGCGTCTCGACGAGTTTCGGGGCTGCGATCCTCGGCTCGGTGAAACATCTCGGCTCGGTGAAGAATGGCCAATCCGTTTCAGTTCCTGCAAGAAGTGCGCTCGGAAGCGAGCAAGGTCGTGTGGCCGACCCGCCGCGAGACCTTGATCACCTCCGGCCTCGTGGTCCTCATGGTGCTGGCCGCGAGCATTTTCTTCGTCGTCGTGGATCAGGGGCTGCGACTCGCCGTGGGCATGTTGCTGCGGCTCGGCCAGTAAGGGCGAGGAATTCGCCGGCGCGCCGATCGTCGAGAGCGAAAATTTTGGAGATTGTCGCGCCGTGAGCATGCGCTGGTATATCGTCCACGCCTATTCGAACTTCGAGAAGAAGGTCGCCGACTCCATTCGCGAGGGCGCCGCGCAGCGCAATCTCACCGATCAGTTCGAGGAGATTCTCGTGCCGACCGAGCAGGTGGTCGAGGTGCGCCGCGGCCGTAAGGTCAGCTCGGAGCGCAAATTCTTCCCCGGCTATGTGCTGGTGAAATGCGATCTCTCCGATCAGGTCTTCTCGCTCATCAAAAACACGCCGAAAGTGACCGGCTTCCTCGGCGCCGACAATAAGCCGATGCCGATCAGCGAGGCGGAGGCGATGCGCATCAAGGGGCAGGTGGCCGAGGGCGTAGAGCGTCCCAAGCCGACCATCTCCTTCGAGATCGGCGAGACGGTCCGCGTCGCCGACGGCCCCTTCGCCTCCTTCAACGGCGTGGTGGAAGAGGTCGACGACGCCCGCTCGCGGCTCAAGGTGGCGGTGTCCATCTTCGGCCGGCCGACGCCGGTGGAGCTGGAATTCGCGCAGGTGGAGAAGGTTTGAGGTTTCTGTGAATTCCCTCTCCCGCCTACGGGAGAAGGAAAAGCCGTGGCGGGCGCGCCCCTGTCGCCAGGGGGATCACGCGTCGGACCACGAACTGCAACCGGCGGCCCGGGACGCGGAAGCGTCGCGGGACCGCCTTTCGTTGGAGATGAGACATGGCGAAGAAAATCGCCGGCTACATCAAGCTGCAAGTGCCGGCGGGCGCGGCCAATCCGTCGCCGCCGATCGGTCCCGCGCTCGGTCAGCGCGGCCTCAACATCATGGAATTCTGCAAGGCGTTCAACGCCAAGACGGGCCAGATGGAGAAGGGGACGCCCATCCCCGTCATCATCACCGCCTTTCAGGACCGCTCCTTCACTTTCGAGCTGAAGCAGCCCCCGGTCTCCTACTTCCTCAAAAAGGCCGCCGGCATTCAGTCCGGCTCCAAGACGACGGGCCGCGGCTTCGTCGGCAAGGTCACGCGCGCGCAGATCCGCGAGATCGCCGAGAAGAAGATGCAGGACCTCAACACGACGTCGGTCGATTCGGCCGCGTCGATGATCGAGGGCTCCGCCCGTTCCATCGGCCTCGAAGTGGTGGGGTGAGATCATGGCCCATATCGGAAAACGCATCGCCAAGGCGCGTCAGGCCGTCGAGCGCACCAAGCTCTACCCGGTCGAGGAAGCGATCAAGCTGGTTCGTGCCAACGCCACCGCCAAATTCGACGAATCGATCGAGATCGCCATGAATCTCGGCGTCGACCCCAAGCACGCCGACCAAATGGTGCGCGGCGTCGTCAATCTGCCGAACGGCACCGGCCGCACGCTGCGCGTCGCCGTCTTCGCCCGCGGCGCCAAGGCCGACGAGGCCAAGGCCGCCGGCGCGGACATCGTCGGCGCCGAGGATCTCGTCACCATCGTCCAGGGCGGCACGATCGAGTTCGATCGCTGCATCGCCACGCCGGAGCTGATGCCGCTCGTCGGCCGTCTCGGCAAGGTGCTCGGTCCGCGCGGCCTGATGCCGAACCCCAAGGTCGGCACGGTGACGATGGATGTCGCCGGCGCGGTGAAGGCCTCCAAGGGCGGCGCGGTCGAGTTCCGCGTCGAGAAGGCCGGCATCGTGCAGGGCACGGTGGGCAAGACCTCCTTCGAGGAGGGCGCGCTCGCCGAGAACATCCGCGCCTTCGTGGATGCGGTGGCCAAGGCCAAGCCGACCGGCTCCAAGGGCACCTATATCCAGCGCGTGGCGCTGAGCTCCACCCAGGGGCCCGGCGTCAAGGTGGATGTGGCGACGCTCGGCGCGACCCAGGGCTGATGCGAGGCGGCGGCCGCTGGGCCGCCGCTCTCCGACTGTTCGCGCAAGATCATCGACGCGAGGAATCAATCGTCTTCTCGTGTCGAACCTTTCGGGGTCGCGCCCCCCTCATAGATCGTGAAATGCGGCCGCCTCGGCAGATCCCGCATCGGCGTCCCGGGCGTAATCGGCAACATCAGAGCCGTTTCCTCTCCAAGCACGCGCAGCGATACGATGTGCAGCGCCTCGACCGGAGTCCGCCCGAGCCATAGTGGCCGCTCTCCGGGCGCCAGAGAGCCCAGCACGCGGGCGTGCGTTTTCCCGAAAAACCGGACCGGCAGGAGCAGGAGCTCGAAATCCGCGATTTCGATCCCTCCCACCAGATAGCCCCGCGCCCCGGCGACGACCGGCGTCGCATCGTCCGTGACGATGCGAAGGATCGTCCTCACATCCTCGCGTCCCGCCTCGCTCCAAATTCCGAGGAATGATCGGCTCGGCCGCTCTGGGGGCCAAAAGGCGGCGACGCGCGCTCCGCAGAGCTTGGCCGGAACGAAATAGCTCAGCTCCGTTTCAATGACGAATGCGTCGGAAAGAGTCTGAAACGTGTTCGCCAGATCCATTTCGTGGCAATCGGGGGCCGCGCGCTCCCCTTTGAAGCCCCGCCAATAATCGTACAATATTCGATTGGCTGGATGTCTCATGCCCGCATTCGCACTCCAGCGACGCTCCCGGCCCGTTCAAGTCGCCGCCGAGGCTGTGTTTTCGGATCGCGGCGCATGGCTGTCCGCGACGAACCGTCCGCACGACGGTCAATTTTCTGAGAATCTAGAGATAGCGAATAGAGACGTTCGACACGCCGATTCCCGGATGAACATCCCGGTCGACGAGCTTCGACAATTCGAATGATCGGACGCTTGCTTTCATCAAATCATCAGCCCGGACGTTTTAAGGTAAACAGACCGTGTTTTTTCCGTTATGATCTCGCTCCAGAGCGACCGTCTGAATTTCGGGATAAAAAATGTTCGATGAAGCTGGCGCCGAACGGCGTGAGATCGACCGAAGGGGGCTCGATGGGCGTGGCGCCCGTCTCGAACTCCTGTCTCAGGGATTTTGCCGGGCTCTGGGTCATTCGATCATCGCTCTCGTCATCGCTTTCGGTTTCGTGAAAATCGCCTATGTCGAAGCTCGAGCTATCATCTGGGCGAGCCGCGGCTTTTTCAGGGCTGGAGCCGAGGCGTGGCGAAGGTCTGGAGCATGGACGGGGGCCAAATTTTTGCTTGGCAAACGCATTAGCCCCCTTTAATAAGGCCTTTCCGGGGTCGGCCAGCGTTCGCGACCCCCTTTTCAGATATCAGCTTCCGTCGAACCCGATCCCTCGATGTGGGAAAGGGCGAGACGGTGGATAGGCCGGCGGACCCGGGGAGTTTCCTCGCGTCCCGTCCGGCCATGTCCTGTCCGAGACTGCCGGCGCCCGACCGAGGATCACACCGAGGGACGGCTCAATCAGCTCGCGGACCGGCGGATCCCTCCGCCCCCGACGAGCGGCCTGCATAGACGGGGAAGACCGGAATTGTAGGGCCGGCGCGGCGCTTTTCAAAGCTCGCGCGCGGTCTTTCGAATTTGGTTGGCGCCCCTCTGATCCGAGGCGAGGCCGTTTCGGCCGACGCCGAGGGGACAGGATCTACGGCGCCGTCGTTCCGCCGCTGCTGCGGCGATGCGACGGCTCATCGCAGCGGCGGGGTTCGCCCCGCTCGAGGAGAGAGCAACCGTGGACAGAGCGGAGAAAAAGCAAGCCGTCGCGGCGCTGAACGAGGTCTTTGCGAAGACCCCGGTCGTCGTCGTGGCGCATTACTCCGGCCTGACCGTCGCCCAGATGCAGAAACTGCGCAAGCAGGCTCGTGAATCTGGCGCTTCCGTTCAGGTCGCCAAGAACCGCCTCGCCAAAATCGCTCTCGACGGCACGAGCGTCGCCTCTATCGGCTCCCTTCTGAAGGGGCCGACCCTGATCGCCTATTCGGACGATCCGGTGGCGGCGCCCAAGGTGGCCGCAGCCTTCGCCAAGGATCACGACAAATTCGTCATCCTCGGCGGCGCGCTCGGCGCCCAAGCCCTCGACCCCGACGGTGTGAAGTCGCTCGCGACTCTGCCGTCGCTCGACGAACTGCGCGCGAAGCTCGTGGGCCTCATCCAGGCGCCCGCGACCAAGCTGGCGCAGCTCACGACCGCTCCGGCCGGAAAGCTGGCGCGCGTGGTCCAGGCCTATGCCGACAAAGACGCGAACGCGGCCTGATAGGCGGCTCGTATCCAACCAACCGAACCGAATTCGAAGGACTGAAACATCATGGCTAATCTCGAAAAGATCGTCGAAGACCTGTCGAGCCTGACCGTGCTCGAGGCCGCCGAGCTGGCGAAGCTCCTCGAGGAGAAGTGGGGCGTCTCCGCCGCCGCCGCCGTCGCGGTGGCCGCCGCTCCCGGCGCCGGCGCCGCCGCCGCCGCTCCGGTCGAGGAAAAGACCGAGTTCAACGTGATTCTGGCCGCCGCCGGCGACAAGAAGATCGAGGTCATCAAGGAGGTCCGCGCGATCACCGGCCTCGGCCTCAAGGAGGCCAAGGACCTGGTCGAGGGCGCGCCCAAGCCGGTCAAGGAAGGCGCTTCCAAGGAAGAGGCCGAGAAGATCAAGGCCGCTCTCGAGAAGGTCGGCGCCAAGGTCGAGCTCAAGTAAGACGAGAATCGCCCCTCTCCCGCTTCACGGCGGGAGAGGGTTTTCCGCACTGATGACCAGGAGCGAATGGCGAATAGCGAATAGCGAATAGACAGGCCCTCTATTCGCTATTCGCAACTCGCTATTCGCTTTCAATAAGAGGATCGAGAGGCGACATGGCTCAGACTTCGGCGCAAACTTTCTCCGGTCGCAAGCGTGTCCGCAAATTCTTCGGCCATATCCGCGAAGCCGCGGAAATGCCCAATCTGATCGAAGTTCAAAAGGCCTCCTACGATCAGTTCCTTCTCGTCGACGAGCCCGCCGGAGGGCGCCCCGACGAGGGTCTGCAGTCGGTTTTCAAATCCGTTTTCCCGATTTCCGATTTCTCTCAGGTCGCTTTGCTCGAATTCGTACGCTACGAATTCGAGCCGCCGAAATACGACGTCGACGAGTGCCGCCAGCGCGGAATGACCTTCGCCGCGCCGCTCAAGGTGACGCTGCGCCTCATCGTGTTCGATGTCGATCCCGACACACAGGCGAAGTCGGTCAAGGACATCAAGGAGCAGGACGTCTATATGGGCGACATGCCCTTCATGACGGCGAACGGCACCTTCATCGTCAATGGCACGGAGCGCGTCATCGTCTCGCAGATGCACCGCTCGCCGGGCGTCTTCTTCGATCACGACAAGGGCAAGAGCCACTCTTCCGGCAAGCTGCTGTTCGCGGCCCGCATCATTCCCTATCGCGGCTCCTGGCTCGACATAGAGTTCGACGCCAAGGACATCGTCTATGCGCGCATCGACCGTCGCCGCAAAATTCCGGTGACGTCGCTGCTGTTCGCGCTCGGCATGGACGGCGAGGAGATTCTCTCCACCTTCTACAAGACCATCACCTTCGAGGCCGCCGGCGACAGCTGGCGCCAGCCCTTCGATCCCGAGCGGCTGAAGGGCGTGAAGGCCGTCAACGACATCGTCGACGCCGATACGGGAGAAGTGATCGTCGAGGCGGGCAAGAAGCTGACCGCGCGCGCCGCGCGCCAGCTCGCCGAAAAGGGCGTGAAGGCGATCAAAATCCAGCCCGAGGACCTCTATGGGCAATTCCTCGCGCAGGATCTCTACGATCCGTCGACGGGCGAGATTTTCGCCGAGGCCGGCGACGAGATCACGGTGAAGTCGTTGCCGCTGCTGGTCGAGAAGGGCTTCGACGAGCTGCCGGTGCTCGACATCGATCACATCAACATCGGTCCCTATATTCGCAACACGCTGGCGGTCGACAAGAACTCGTCGCGCGAGGAAGCGCTGTTCGACATCTACCGCGTCATGCGTCCGGGCGAGCCGCCGACGATGGATACGGCGGAGGCGATGTTCTATTCGCTGTTCTTCGATCCCGAGCGCTATGACCTCTCGGCTGTCGGTCGCGTGAAAATGAACATGCGTCTCGACCTCGACGCGCCGGACACGATGCGCGTGCTGCGCAAGGACGACATCGTCGCCGTGGTGCGCGCGCTCGTCGATCTGCGCGACGGACGCGGCGAGATCGACGATATCGACCATCTCGGCAATCGCCGCGTCCGCAGCGTCGGCGAGCTGATGGAGAATCAGTATCGTCTCGGCCTCCTGCGCATGGAGCGCGCGATCAAGGAGCGCATGTCCTCGGTCGACATCGACACGGTGATGCCGCAGGACCTCATCAACGCCAAGCCGGCGGCGGCGGCGGTGCGCGAGTTCTTCGGCTCGTCGCAGCTCTCGCAATTCATGGACCAGACCAATCCGCTGTCGGAGATCACCCATAAGCGTCGTCTCTCGGCGCTCGGACCGGGCGGTCTGACGCGCGAGCGCGCCGGCTTCGAGGTGCGCGACGTGCATCCGACGCATTACGGCCGTATCTGTCCGATCGAGACGCCGGAAGGCCCGAACATCGGCCTCATCAACTCGCTCGCCACCTTCGCGCGCGTGAACAAATACGGCTTCATCGAAGGCCCGTATCGCCGCGTGCGCGACGGCAAGGTGACGGATGAGGTCGCCTATCTCTCCGCCATGGAGGAGCAGAAATATCACGTCGCCCAGGCCAACGCCCCGGTCGATGCGGAAGGCAATCTCACCGAGGATCTGGTGCTCTGCCGCCACGCCGGCGATGTCGTGCTCGTCCCGCGCGAGCGCGTCGACGCCATGGACGTGTCGCCCAAGCAGCTCGTCTCGGTCGCCGCGGCGCTCATTCCTTTCTTGGAGAATGACGACGCCAACCGCGCGCTGATGGGCTCCAACATGCAGCGCCAGGCCGTGCCGCTGGTGAAGGCGGATGCGCCGCTGGTCGGCACCGGCATGGAGCCGATCGTCGCCGCCGACTCGGGCGCCGCCATCGCCGCGCGCCGCGCCGGCGTCGTCGATCAGATCGATGCGACGCGCGTCGTCATTCGCGCGACGGAAGAGCAGGACCCGACCAAGCCGGGCGTCGACATTTATCGTCTGATGAAGTTCCAGCGCTCGAACCAGTCGACCTGCATCAATCAGAAGCCGCTGGTGAAGGTCGGTGACTATGTGAAGAAGGGCGACATCATCGCCGACGGTCCTTCGACCGACCTCGGCGATCTGGCGCTCGGCCGCAATGTGCTCGTCGCCTTCATGCCGTGGAACGGCTACAATTTCGAGGACTCGATTCTTCTCAACGAGCGCATCGTCAAGGACGACGTCTTCACCTCGATTCACATCGACGAATTCGAGGTGATGGCGCGGGACACCAAGCTCGGCCCGGAGGAGATCACCCGCGACATTCCCAACGTCTCGGAAGAGACGCTGAAGAATCTCGACGAGGCTGGCATCGTCTATATCGGCGCGGAAGTGCAGGCGGGCGATATTCTCGTCGGCAAGATCACGCCCAAGGGCGAGAGCCCGATGACGCCGGAGGAGAAGCTGCTGCGCGCCATCTTCGGCGAAAAGGCCTCGGACGTTCGCGACACGTCTCTGCGCGTGCCGCCGGGCGTGCAGGGCACGATCGTCGAAGTGCGCGTGTTCAACCGCCACGGCGTCGAGAAGGACGAGCGCGCCCAGGCGATCGAGCGCGAGGAGATCGAGCGTCTCGCCAAGGACCGCGACGACGAGCTCGCCATTCTCGACCGCAATACCTACGCGCGTCTTTTCGAGATGCTGGTCGGCAAAATGGCGGTCGCCGGTCCGAAGACGCTCAAGAAGGACCAGCCGCTGACCTTGGCGCTCCTCGACGAATTTCCCCGCTCGCAATGGTGGACGATCGTCGTCGACGACGACAATTTGATGAGCGGCATCGAGGCCGTGCGCAAGCAATACGACGAGTCGAAGAAGGGTCTCGAGAACCGCTTCCTCGACAAGGTCGAGAAGCTGCAGCGCGGCGACGAGCTGCCGCCCGGCGTGATGAAGATGGTCAAGGTCTTCGTCGCGGTGAAGCGCAAGATCCAGCCCGGCGACAAAATGGCCGGCCGCCACGGCAACAAGGGCGTGGTCTCGCGCATCGTGCCGCAGGAGGACATGCCCTTCCTCGAGGACGGCCAGCCTGTCGACATCGTGCTGAACCCGCTCGGCGTGCCGAGCCGCATGAATGTCGGGCAGATTCTCGAGACGCATCTCGGCTGGGCCTGCGCCGGCCTCGGCAAGCAGGTTGGCGCCGCCGTCGACGCCTATATGCGCAGCAAGGACCGCAAGCCGCTCGAGGACAAGCTCGTCGACATCTATGGTCCCAACGAGTCGCTGCAGAGCCTCGACGAGCCGACCCTGGTGGAAGTCGCCAAGAATCTGCGCCGCGGCGTGCCGATCGCGACGCCGGTGTTCGACGGCGCGCGCGAGAAGGACATTGTCGAAATGCTGACGCGGGCAGGGCTCTCCTCCTCCGGTCAGGTCACGCTGTTCGACGGCCGCACGGGCGAGCCCTTCGATCGCAAGGTGACGGTCGGCTACATCTATATGCTGAAGCTGCATCATCTCGTCGACGACAAGATCCATGCGCGCTCGATCGGCCCCTATTCGCTGGTCACGCAGCAGCCGCTGGGCGGCAAGGCCCAATTCGGCGGACAGCGTTTCGGCGAGATGGAGGTGTGGGCGCTCGAGGCCTATGGCGCGGCCTATACGCTGCAGGAGATGCTGACGGTGAAATCCGACGACGTCGCCGGCCGCACCAAGGTCTATGAGTCGATCGTGCGCGGCGACGATACTTTCGAGTCGGGCATTCCCGAGAGCTTCAACGTGCTCATCAAGGAAATGCGCTCGCTGGCGCTCAACGTCGAGCTCACCTCCGCCGAGCCCGAGGAGGGCGAGGAGACGCCGCCCGCCGAGACCACGGCCGAGGCGGCCGAATAGAGCCGCCGCTCTTCCTTCTCCCGCTCTGCGGGAGAAGGTGGCCCCGCGGAGCGGGGTCGGATGAGGGCCGCCGCGGATCGCGCGAGCCCTTGGAGCCCTCACCCGACCCGACTGACGTCGGGCCACCCTCTCCCACAAGTGGGAGAGGGGATGCGCATATGAGATTTATGGACGTAGCGGAGAGACATCGCGAGGCGAGCGCGCTTCATCCGTTCTGCGTCTCTAGGAGAAGACCATGAATCAGCAAGAGGTCATGAATCTCTTCAATCCGGTCGTTCAGCCGCAGGCGTTCGATCAGATTCAGATTTCGATCGCGAGCCCGGAGAAAATCCTCTCCTGGTCGTTCGGCGAGATCAAAAAGCCGGAGACGATCAACTACCGCACCTTCAAGCCGGAGCGCGACGGCCTGTTCTGCGCCCGCATCTTCGGCCCGATCAAGGATTACGAGTGCTTGTGCGGCAAGTACAAGCGCATGAAATACAAGGGCGTCATCTGCGAGAAATGCGGCGTCGAGGTCACGCTCGCGCGCGTTCGCCGCGACCGCATGGGCCATATTTCGCTGGCCGCCCCGGTCGCGCATATCTGGTTCTTGAAGTCGCTGCCCTCGCGCATCGGCCTTCTGCTCGACATGACGCTGAAGGATTTGGAGCGCATCCTCTACTTCGAGAGCTATATCGTCATCGATGCGGGCCTGACGCCCCTGAAGGAGCGTCAACTCCTGACCGAGGACGAATATCTGCGCGCCCAGGACGAATATGGGCAGGATCACTTCACGGCGATGATCGGCGCCGAGGCTATCCGCAAGATTCTCGAGTCGATGGACCTCGAGGGCATCGCCGCGCGCCTGCGCACGGAGATCGCCGAGGCGACGACCGAGCTCAAGCCCAAGAAGCTCGCCAAGCGCTTGAAGATCATCGAGGCCTTCATCCAGTCCGGCAATAAGCCGGAGTGGATGATCCTGAAAGAGATTCCCGTCATTCCGCCGGACCTGCGTCCGCTGGTTCCGCTCGACGGCGGCCGCTTCGCGACCTCCGATCTCAATGATCTCTATCGCCGCGTCATCAACCGCAACAATCGTCTGAAGCGGTTGATCGAGCTGCGCGCGCCGGACATCATCATCCGCAACGAGAAGCGCATGTTGCAGGAGGCCGTCGACGCTCTGTTCGACAATGGCCGTCGCGGCCGCGTGATCACAGGCGCCAATAAGAGGCCTTTGAAGTCGCTCGCCGACATGCTGAAAGGCAAGCAGGGCCGCTTCCGCCAGAATCTGCTCGGCAAGCGCGTCGATTACTCCGGCCGCTCGGTCATCGTCGTGGGCCCGGAGCTCAAGCTCCATCAGTGCGGCCTGCCCAAGAAGATGGCGCTCGAGCTGTTCAAGCCGTTCATCTATTCGCGTCTCGACGCCAAGGGCCATTCGGCCACGGTGAAACAGGCCAAGAAGCTGGTCGAGAAAGAGAAGCCGGAGGTTTGGGATATCCTCGACGAGGTGATCCGCGAGCATCCGGTGCTGCTCAACCGCGCCCCGACGCTGCACCGCCTCGGCATTCAGGCCTTCGAGCCGGTGCTGATCGAGGGCAAGGCGATCCAGCTGCATCCGCTCGTCTGCGCCGCTTTCAACGCCGACTTCGACGGCGACCAGATGGCCGTGCATGTCCCGCTGTCGCTGGAAGCGCAGCTCGAGGCGCGCGTGCTGATGATGTCGACGAACAACATTCTGCATCCGGCCAATGGTCAGCCGATCATCGTGCCGTCGCAAGACATTGTTCTCGGCCTCTATTATCTGTCTCTGGAGCGCGACGGCGAACCGGGCCAGGGCATGATGTTCGCCGACCAGGGCGAGATCGAACATGCGCTCGCCGCCAAGTCGATCACGCTGCAGACCAAGATCAAAGGCCGAGCCTGGACCTATGACGAGAAGGGCCAGCGCGTGTCGAAAATCTTCGACACCACGCCCGGCCGCCTGATCCTCGGCCAGCTCTTGCCGCGCAATCCCAAGATTCCCTTCGACGCAGCCAACAGACTGATGACGAAGAAGGAAATCTCCAACATGATCGACACCGTCTACCGCAATTGCGGTCAGAAGGAGACGGTCATCTTCTGCGATCGCATCATGGCGCTCGGCTTCCGCGAGGCGTTCAAGGCGGGCATCTCCTTCGGCAAGGACGACATGGTCGTGCCGGAGACGAAGGAGCGCATCATCGAAGAGACGCGCAGCGCCACCAAGGAATATGAGCAGCAGTACAACGACGGCCTCATCACCCAGGGCGAGAAGTACAATAAGGTCGTCGACGCCTGGATGAAGTGCTCGGAGAAGCTCGCCGAGGAGATGATGATCCGCATCTCCACCGTCCGCAAGGACGAGCATGGCCGCGATCTGCCGATCAACTCGATCTACATGATGTCGCACTCGGGCGCGCGCGGCTCGCCCGCCCAGATGAAGCAGCTCGCGGCGATGCGCGGCCTCATGACCAAGCCCTCGGGCGAGATCATCGAGACGCCGATCATCTCGAACTTCAAAGAAGGCCTCACCGTTCTCGAATACTTCAACTCCACCCACGGCTCGCGCAAGGGCCTGTCGGACACGGCGTTGAAGACCGCGAACTCGGGCTATCTCACGCGTCGTCTCGTCGACGTGGCGCAGGATTCGATCATCACCACGGTCGATTGCGGCACTGAGAAGGGCATTCGCATGAGGGCGATCATCGACGCCGGACAGGTCGTCGCCTCGCTCGCCTCGCGCATTCTCGGCCGCACGGCGGCGGAGGATCTGCGCGATCAGCAGGGCAAGATCATCGTCCCCAATGGCGAGATGATTCAGGAATGGCATATCGAGCCGATCAACGCCGCCGGCATTCAGGAGGTGAAGATCCGCTCGGTGCTGACCTGCGAGTCGAAGAACGGCGTCTGCGCCAAATGCTACGGGCGCGATCTCGCCCGCGGCACGCCCGTCAATATGGGCGAGGCGGTCGGCGTCATCGCGGCGCAGTCGATCGGCGAGCCGGGCACGCAGCTCACCATGCGCACCTTCCACATCGGCGGCGCGGCGCAGCTGGCGGACCAGTCCTTCATCGAGTCCAACTTCGAAGGCACAGTGCATATCCGCAACCGCCATGTGGCGCGCAACTCGGATGGCGATCTCATCGTCATGGCGCGTAACGTCGCGGCGGTGATCGTCGGGCCGGACGGCGTCGAGCGCGCCGTCAACCGCATCCAATATGGCGCGCGGCTGAAGGTGGACGAAGGCGACAAGATCAAGCGCGGCGACCGCATCGCGGAATGGGACCCCTATACGCGTCCCATCGTCAGCGAGGTGGACGGCGCCATCGGCTTCGAGGATCTCGTCGAAGGCCAGTCGGTGTCGGAGACGGCCGACGAATCGACGGGCATCACCAAGCGCGTCGTCATGGATTGGCGTCTCAACACGCGCTCGGCGAGCCTCAAGCCGGCGATCGTCATCAAGGGCGCGGACGGCAAGGTCATCAAGCTGCAGCGCGGCGGCGACGCTCGCTACACGCTGCCGGTCGACTCGATCATCGCGGTCGAGCCGGGCGGGCAGATCAAGGCCGGCGACATTGTCGCGCGTATCTCGCTCGAAAGCGCCAAGACGCGCGACATCACCGGCGGTCTGCCGCGCGTCGCCGAGCTGTTCGAGGCGCGCCGTCCGAAGGATCACGCGATCATCGCGGAAATCTCCGGCACGGTGCAATTCGGCCGCGACTATAAGAACAAGCAGCGCCTCTCCATCGTCCCGCATGAGGAAGGCGCCGATCCGGTCGAATATCTGATCCCCAAGGGCAAGCACATCCATCTTCAGGACGGCGACGTCGTGGAGAAGGGCGACTATATCGTCGACGGCAATCCGGCGCCGCACGACATTCTGGCGATCAAGGGCGTGGAGGAGCTGGCGGCTTACCTCGTCAACGAGATCCAGGAGGTCTACCGGCTGCAGGGCGTCAACATCAACGACAAGCACATCGAAGTGATCGTGCGTCAGATGTTGCAGAAGGTCGATATCGTCGACGCCGGCGACACCGGCTTCCTCGATGGCGAGCAGGTCGATCTCACCGAGCTCGAGGAAGCCAACGCCAAGGCGCTCGAGGAGGGCGGCAAGCCGGCCCATGGCACGCCGGTTCTGCTCGGCATCACCAAGGCCTCGCTGCAGACGCGCTCCTTCTTCTCGGCGGCCTCCTTCCAGGAGACCACGCGCGTGCTCACCGAGGCGGCGGTCAATGGCAAGGTCGATCCGCTGGTCGGCCTCAAGGAGAATGTCATCGTCGGCCGGCTGATCCCGGCGGGCACCGGCGCCGCCATGGCGAAATTCCGTGGCATCGCCACCGGCCGCGACGATCTCATCATCACGCAGCGCGCTGCGGAAGCCGAGACGCGCCCGACGCCGCCGCGCCTGCCGCCCGCCGCGGCGGAGTGAGGCGATAGAGATTCTCCCTTTCCTCCACAGCGGGGAGAGGGAGCCGCGCATAATGAAAAAGGCCGCCAGCGTCTGGCGGCCTTTTTTCGTGCTGTATCTGGGATGTTGTTCGATCTGCGAAAACCGCGGGCGCCCGCATCAGACCCGGCTTCGCCGAGCCGCCTTCTCCAGCGCGCGGGAGAAGAATTCGCAGGCCTACCGCTTTTTCTTGCCGCCGGTTTCCGCCGTTTTTTTGAAGCCGATGGCCAGCTGTGTGCCGAGCGCGAGAGCGCGCGCCTCGGTCACGCGTAGGGCGCAATAGCCGAAATCCGCCTCCTGAACATAGGAGCGGCAGATCTCTTCGCGACGCGCGGAAAAGCCGGCCTGTTCGCGCACCAGCTCCTTGCGCTGCGCCTTGTCGGATTTGATCCGATCATAGAGCGCCTTGAAATCATTGCGCACGGTCTGCTCGATGCGGGCGCGCATCGTCAGCATCTCCTCGGCGCGCTTGGGATCGAATTCATCCGCGCCCATTCCCCAGAGTCCATTGGGGTCGGCGCGGCAATCGGCCTGTTTCAGTTCGCAGGCCTTGCCGTCGGAGCTGACCAGAATCGCCCCGTCCAGCGCGTCGAAACCGAAGGGGCAGGCGGGAAACGCCACCTCATAGCGCCGCAGCCCGCTCGTCGTCTCCCGCGGCGTGAGCGGTAGGGGCTCGGAAACCTCGATGCGGCAGGTCTCGCCGGAGCGCGTCAGCCGATCGCCGACGAGCGAGAGCCGCGCCACTTCCAGCGCGCCGCCGCCACGGCGCTGCAATTCGATCGAGCCGCGCGCGTCGCCGTCCTGGTGGAGGACGTGTCCGACGATCGTCTCCTCGCTCGGCAATTTGGGCGCGACGGGCGCGACCGTGGCGCGCGGCTTGGGCTTCGAGCCCTCCGCCGGCGCCGCCACGGCGCCGGCCGGCGCAGGCGCGACGGCGCCCGGCAGCGCCATTTGCGCGCGCGCGCCGGTCGATGCGGCGAAAGCCGATAGAAGCGCCGCGCCGGATAGAATCGCGCGGATGGACGGTCTGGACATGAAAGCAACAAAGACTGAAAGACGCGGCCTCGGCAAGTGCGGATCGAGGCCCCGTCCGAGGCGGGTCAGCGCGGCGCCAGCACCATGATCATCTGGCGGCCTTCCATCGAGGGCTCGAGCTCGACCTTGGCGATGGTGGCCGTCTCTGCCTTCACGCGGGTCATCAGGCGATAGCCGATGTCCTGGTGGGCGATCTCACGACCGCGAAAACGCAATGTGACCTTGACCTTGTCGCCCTCTTCGAAGAAGCGCTGCACGGCCTTCATCTTCACGTCATAGTCGTGCTCGTCGATGCCCGGGCGGAGCTTGATCTCCTTGACCTCGACGATCTTCTGCTTCTTGCGGGCCTCGGCGGCCTTTTTCTGTTCGAGAAAACGAAATTTTCCGTAATCGAGAATTTTGCAGACCGGCGGCTCGGAGTTGGGCGCGATCTCGACGAGATCGAGCGCAGCCGTCTCCGCCAGAGAGAGGGCGTCGAGCAGAGGAACCACGCCGTGGTTCTTGCCTTCCGAGTCGATCAGTTGCACCTCGCGCGCGCGAATCTCCCGGTTGATGCGCGGACCTTCCTTCTGTGGGGCCGCGGTGCTCTTCATTGGACGGCGAATGGATATTCTCCCTTCAGGATGAATCGGTCGTCTTCCGATCCTATCCGATTCGCGAGAGAAAGCGGCAAAAGCCGTCTTTTCCCCCGGGAGACCCGGTGGATGGCCGACGCCGAAAGAATCTCACTCTCCTCGGCGAAGTCAACCGCCGATATCGAACAATTCTGGGCGAGGGGCTGAAATTCGCGCTCAGCCGCAATCGGCGAAGGCGGGGCAGGAGGCTCCGCAGCCGCCGCCGCCGAGGGCGGCGCAGGCGGGCTCGGCCTCGCCGCCGCTCGCCGGCTTCGCGATCAGCGAGAGCTGGCGCGTCAATTCGACGCTTCCGCAGGCCGGACAGGCGGGAGTGTCGCCCGAGCGCACCAAGGTCTCGAATTCTTTATCGCAGGAATTGCAGCTATAGGCGTAGAGCGGCATCGCAATCCTCGTCGCCGGAACAGGTTTCGCGATACATGCGCTCGCGCCCGCGCCATTGCAAGCCGTGGCTCCTGCTCACGCGCCGCCGCCGGCGAGGCGCAGCGCATAGGCGCGAACATCCTTCGGCCACCCGGCCATTTGCGCCTCGAAGCGCGCGGCGTCCCCGGCGAAGAGCGCGCGCAGCGCCTCCTCATAGCCCGGCAGATTTCCGGCGACGTTCGAAAGGAAGCGATAGGCGGCCTCGCGCGCCGCGCGCGTGCGGTCGTCCGCCCCGCTCTCGCGCCGGGCGTTGTCGACGAGCCGGCGCAGCGTCGCCGAAGCGCCGCCGGGCTGGGTGGCGAGCCAGTCCCAATGGCGCGGCAGTAGCGTGACCTCGCGCGCGACGACGCCGAGCCTGGGCCGTCCGCGTCCGCGCGCGCTCTCGTCGCCCGTCTCCGGCTCGGCGGTTCCGCTTTGCGGCTTGCCGCTGGCGGCGGGGGAAGCGGCGAGCCGCGCGATGATCGCGGCCTTTCCGCCGCGCAGATCGAGATCGACGATCTCGCCCGTCGCATCGTCGAAAGTGAGAATATGGCCGTCGGCGGCGTCGGCGCTCTCGACCGCGAGAGCGACCTCCACCAAAGGGCCCGCGGCCAGCATCCGGCCCTCGGCGAAAGCGGCGCAGGGCCGCGACAGACGGGAGAGGAGATCATTTTCCATGCGCTATTTATACCCATTAAAAATTACGCAAGTCAATAATACCCGGAATAAATAATCGGCAAGCCGCAAGGGCGCGCGGCCCTATCTTTCTCGACGGGTCCTTTTGGGACCGCCACGGAGACCGTCCGATGATTCGCCGGATCGCCCTTTGCCTCTGCCTCTGCTCGACGCCGACCCTCGACGCCGGCGCGGAGCCCTCGCCGGAGGCCGAGACCCGCCGAATAGAGGCGGATCTGAGCCGCATCCATATGCCGGAAGGCTTCTCCATCTCGCTTTATGCGCTGGTTCCACATGCGCGCACGCTCGCTGTCGGACGGCGCGGCGCCGCCATTTTCGTCGGCACGGATGCGAACCGCATTCATGTGCTGACGCCGGGCAGGGAGGGCGCCGCTTCGGTCGATGTTTTCGCCCCCGACGCGCCTTTCGTCATTCCGCATGGGCTCTGCTTCGACGCGGAGGGAAGCCTCTTCGTCGTCGAGCAAAATCGCATTTCGAGCTTCCCCGCGGCGGAGACAGACTGGCGCCGGCTCGCCTGGAAAGACGCGCGCGGCCTCGCGCCGCAGGGCGGGCTCATCCCCGCCGCCGAGCAGAGCGCCAATCACACGACGCGCGTCTGCCGCATCGGGCCGGACGGCAAGCTCTATGTGTCGCTCGGCCAGCCCTACAATGTCACGCCGCGCGACAAGCTCGAGCTCTTCGACAAAATCGGCATGGGCGGAATCATCCGCATGAATCGCGACGGCTCCGGCCGCGAGGTTTTTGCGCGCGGCATTCGCAATTCTGTCGGCATGGATTTCGATCCTTCGGATGGGACGCTCTGGTTCACCGACAATCAGGTGGATAGCATGGGCGACGACACGCCGCCGGGCGAATTGAATCGCGCGACGCGGCCGGGATTGCATTTCGGCTTTCCCTGGTATGGCGGCGGCCATGTGCGCACGAATGAATATGCGCGCGATGCGCCGCCGCAGGGCGTCGTCTTTCCGGAGGTGGAGGAGGCGCCGCACGCCGCCGATCTCGGCATGACCTTCTATCGCGGCTCGACCTTCCCGCCCTATTATCGCGGCGGAATTTTCTCGGCGCAGCACGGCTCCTGGGACCGGACGATGCCGGTCGGCGCGCGCGTGATGTTCACCCGCGTCGGCCCGGAGGGAAAGCGCGGCGTCAGCGAGCCTTTCGCGGAAGGCTGGAACGATGGCGATCCGCAATATCTCGGCCGGCCCGTGGATGTGGCGGAGCTGCCGGACGGCTCGCTGCTGGTGACGGACGACCAGAATGGGGCGGTCTATCGGATCGTTTATAAGGCGCCGTGACGAATGACCTTTTGTATTGACATTATCCACACACGGGCTTTTCAATAGGCTGATCGTCAGAGGAGAGTCGAATGCCGACCGAGGCGTCGAAACAGCCGGCGGCGCCGGCCAGAGAGCGTCACGACTCCACAGTGAATGTGCGCATGTCGACGACGACGCGCAATCTGATCGACACCGCCGCCTCGCTCCTCGGCAAGACGCGCAGCGAGTTCATCACGGAAAGCGCTCGAAACCACGCCGTCGACATATTGCTCGATCAGCGCCTGTTCGTGCTCGATGAAAAAGATTTCGCGGAATTCGAGGCGGCGCTGGATCGGCCGCCGCCGCCCAATGACGAGCTGCGAGCGCTGCTGAAGAAGAAGCCTCTGTGGGAGAGGTAGAGCGCGGGGCGATATTTCATGCGCCCGCGCGGCTCGATCCCACCAAGCATGACTTTCGGACCTTCGACTGCGGCAAGCCTCGGCTGAACGAATGGCTGAAGCAGCACGCGGCCGCGAGCGAAGGGCGTAGCGCGAGAACCTATGTCGCCTGCGAGGGCGACAAGGTCATCGGCTATTACTGCATCTCCGCGGGCGCGATCGAGCGTGCGGCGATTCCTTCCAAGGTCAGGAAGCATGGCCTTCCCGATCCGATCCCGGTGAGCATCATCGGCAGGCTGGCGCGGGATGTCGGCCATGCCGGCAAGGGTCTCGGGGCCGATCTGCTCGCCGATGCGCTGAAGCGAATATTGTCCGCTTCGCAGACGATCGGCGTGAGAGGCGTGGTCGTTCACGCGCTCGATGAAGAATCGGTCCCTTTCTATACGAGGCGCGGGTTTCTTCCCTGCAAGCTCGGCGAGCGGACGTTTTTTATGCCGATCGAAACGATCGAGAGCGCTCTGTGAGTCCGCGCCCAAGTCGGCGCGAAATAAGTCGGCGCGAAATCACAGAGGCATCGCCAAGGCGGCCGCGAGCGCGTCTCTCATTTCTCTCATTGATCGCCGTCGAAGCCGAAGGCGAGCTCGGGAAGATCGAGCGCCGCCACGATCTGCTGGAAACGCGCATTGGCGCTCGTATTCTTCAGCACCAGCAGATCGATCGCCGCGAATGCGTCGCGGCGCTCCAGCCAGACATCCACCGCGCTTCCCGACAATGCCGCGCCGAGCGGCGCGGCATAGAGGGTCCAGAACAGCTTCTGACGTTCGCGCGGGTCCTGCGTGGTGATTTCCTCGCGCGCTCGCGCGATCGTCTCCGCCAATCGGCTCGCCGTGGCGGAGAGACGCGCGCGCAGGCAATCGCGATAGGCTTCGATCTTGCTCCGCTCGGCTGCGGAAAGATGCGGCAGCATATCGTCCAGCGCGCCGGAGACGATGATTTCCGCCGCGTCCTTGGGCTGCGCGAGATGCGCCTTGAATTTGTGAACGCGCGCATAGAGCGTATTCTTCACCTTCAGCATATGGCCGTCGTCGAAGCGCACGACATAGCCTTCGCCCTCGGTCTCCGCGAAAGCGCGCGCAGAAAAACTGTCCCAATCCGCGATCGAATCGAAAGCGCGCACGAGCGGAACGCGCAGCCGCCGCGCATGATCGGCGAGCTGCGCGTAAGCGACATGATCGCCGGTCTCGCGTTCGCGCAGGCCGGTCAGCGTCAGAGCCGGTGCGGCGTGGCGGACGACGACGATGTTTTCCGGCGACGTCCATTCGAAAATCGGCGTCAGCCCGGCGACGACGAGATCGCGCAGCGCGGCGCGCCCGGCGCCGTCTCCATCTTGCGTTTCGTACCAGGCGAGCGCCTGGCGCGCTATGTCGCTCACGCCCCAACGCGTCGCGAAGGCGAGCGCGCCATCGGGCCGGATGAAAGCATGAATCATCGAGCCGTCGAGCTTTTCCAGCACGAGATGGCGATCGGCGAGCGGCAGATTCGTCGCCAGCGTCTCCTCGCGTTCGCCGGCGTTGAAGAATTTCTGATAGGGACGCGACAGCAGCGCGCCGTTCTTCGCGTCGAAGGTCAGGCCGCGCAGCTCGCGCGCCAGCGCCGCGAATTGCGTCGCGCCGATTGGCGGAAAAACCTGATTGTCCATATAGGCGTAGTCATAGACAATCGTGCCATTGTGACGTTCGCCGCGCTTGAACGCCTCATGCATGAGGCCGGCGTCGCGATGCCTGTCGATATCGTCGAGATGCCGAATGAGAGGAAAAGCGTATTTCATGGGTCACTCTCCGCGCCCGGCCGCCGCAGCGGCCCGAACGCTGAAGAAGACCGGACTAACAAATCATGTGAAAAGCAGGTTGCCGAGCGCGCGCAGGCCCACGCCGCCACCGCAGTGCGGGGCGTTTTTCTGAATGCGGGCAAAATTGCGCATGTCGCTCATGCGCGGCGCGATACGCCTGTCATGCGCGAAAAGCAAGAGGCTTCGTTGCTCCGCGCGATGACGCTCAGGCGATGAAGACGCCATTCAACGCCTTCCCGTCATGCCCCGTCACGCGCATTTCCAGCATCCGCCCCGCTTCCGCGCCGGGCGTGCGAATGAGCGTGAAATCGTCGGCGCGGGCCATGCCGCCTTTTTCCGTCAGCACGCGCAATGTCTTGCCGATCTGCGCGTCGAGATGACGGATGAGCGCCGCTTCTCCGGCCGCGCGCAGGCGGGCGGCGCGCTCCCTCGCCAATGCGCCATTCACTCGAGGCATCAGCGCCGCCGGCGTTCCGGGACGCGGCGAATAGGGGAAGACATGCAGATGCGTCAGCCCGCACTCCTCGACGAGAGCGAGCGTGTGGGCGAACATGTCTTCCGTCTCGGTGGGAAAGCCGGTGATGAAATCGGCGCCGAAGACGATATCCGGCCGCGCCGCGCGCAATTCGGCGCAAAAACGAATGGCGTCGGCGCGCGAATGGCGACGCTTCATGCGCTTCAGAATGAGATCGTCGCCCGATTGCAGCGAGAGATGCAGATGCGGCATGAGCCGCGGTTCGGCGACCATGCAATCGAAAAGCGCGGCGTCCGCCTCTATGCAGTCGATGGAGGAGAGCCGCAGCCGCTCGAGCTGCGGCAATTCCCGCAACAGCGCGCGCGCGAGGCCGCCGAGCGTAACGCCCTCGGCGGAATAGCTGGTGAGATCGACGCCGGTCAGCACGATCTCGCGCTTGCCGCTCTCGACCAGCCGCCGCGCCTCGGCGACGACCTCGCCCGGCGCGATGGAGCGCGAGGGACCGCGGCCGAGCGGAATGATGCAGAAAGTGCAGCTATGATCGCAGCCGTTCTGCACGGCGAGAAAGGCGCGAGTCTGCCCTTCGGCGGCGCTGTCGGCGCGCGTCTCGCCCGGCTCGGTCAGCACCCGCATGACGCCATCCATTGCGGCGAAGCTCTGCGGATCGATGCGGGCCGCGCAGCCGGCGACCACGATCTCGGCCGCCGGCCGCTCGCGCTTCAGGCGGCGGATCGCCTGGCGCGCCTGGCGCGTCGCCTCGGCCGTCACGGCGCAAGTATTGACGATGACGCGCTCGCTTTGCGCGCCGGCGCGCGCCTCGCGCAGCAGCCGCTCGGAATCGACGTAATTGAGACGGCAGCCGAAGGTGACGATGTCGACCGCGGCGGTCACGATTCCGGCTCGGCGAAATAGCGCGCTTCCAGCGCCGTCTCGAATTCGAGCTCGACGTCGCCGGTCATCAGCACATGATCGTCCGCCCCCCAGGCGATGACGAGCTCGCCGCCGGGCAGGCGCACGCGCGCCTCGCGGGCCGAAAGGCCGCTTCGGGCGGCCGCCACCAGCGTCGCGCAGGCGGCCGAGCCGCAGGCCCGCGTCTCGCCCGTGCCGCGCTCCCATACGCGCAGCAAAATCTCGTCCTGCGTGATGATCTTGGCGAAGGAGATATTGGCGCGCTCGGGAAAGAGCTTGTGATGCTCGAGCTGCGGCCCGAGCGTCGCGAGATCCATAGACAGCGGGTCGTCGACGAAGAAGACCGCGTGAGGATTGCCCATATTGACCGCCGAAAAGGCGGCGGGCGCCCCCTGGATTTCCGGCGCAAGCGTCACATTTCTCGTATCGGGCGCTTCCTCGGCGAGCGGGATCTCCCGCCAGCCGAGACGCGGGGCGCCCATATCGACGGCAAAGCGCGTCTCGCCGGCGCGCCATGTGCGCACCGGGCCGGCGTCGGTCTCCAGCGTCAGCGTCTCGCCTTCGCCGGCGCGGCCGAGCACATAGGCGACGCAGCGCGTGCCATTGCCGCAGGCGGCGGAGAGCGAGCCGTCGGTATTGTAGATGCGCATGAAGGCGTTGGCGCCAGCATGGCGCGGGGTCTGCAGGACCATGAGCTGGTCGAAGCGCAGGCCGGGGGCGCGGGCGATGGCGCGCGCCTCGGCGGGCGCGACCTCGAGGCCGGCGCGGCGCAAGTCGAGAACGAGAATTTCATTGCCGATCCCGTTCATGCGAAAGATCGGGAGGCCGGCGAGCGGACTGGTCATCATGCCGTTCATTTCCTGTTACAGGCGTATATAGAGAATCGAATCGCGACGCTATGGCCGGCGCCTGCGCTTTCCAAGAGGACGAGACCGATGAGCAATTCGAGCGGTGAGGGCGTCACGCAGAGATTGAAGCGGGCTTGGCCCTTTGTCGCGGGGCTGGCTGTTCTCGCCGTCGTCGCGGGAGCCTTTTTCGGCGCGACATCCACCCCGCCCACCCCCACCGCCGTCGTTCTGGCGCCGAGCGCGCAGGTCGCGGCGGAGACGCCGCAAAAGCCCGCGCCCGCCGCGCCGGACAGCCCCGTCGCGCCGAAGCCGACGCTGGACCTCAACGAGCCTTCGCCGGCGGAGGCGGAGGCGCAGGCGCAGGCGCAAGCCGACGCTATCGCCGGTCAGGCGATCGATATCATCGCCCGTCCCGTCGTCAAATTGCGCGGGCAGGGCACATGGGCGGACGGACTCAAGACGCTTTCCGAGGCCGTCGCCAATCTGCGCATCGCCGCCTCCAAGGCTGGCCTCACCGTGGACGGCCGTCCGCTGGTCGCCTTCACCGAGACGGATGACAATGGCTTTCATTTCGAGGCCATGCTGCCGCTGACGCGCCCGCCCGAGACCAAGGCCAAGTTCGAGCACGGTGTCGAGGCCGGCGCGTCGCCGGCCGGCAAGGCGCTGAAATTCCAGCATCGCGGGCCTTACGAGGAGATCGACTCGACCTATGAGGCGATCACCGCCTTTCTGGACGAGAAGGGTCTCGACACGAAAAATCTGTTCGTCGAGGAATATCTCACCGATTTGAAGACCAGTGACGACGATGGGCTCGAGGTGGATATCTACGTGTTCTTGAAGTGAGGGTCATCGCTTCGCTTTTGCGAGCGCCTGCAGAGCCGTCGAAATCGGCAGGAAGTAGGAAGATGATCTGACCGCGAAAGCAAGAAAACCGAGGCTTCGATAGAAGGCCTCGGCGCTTTCGTCCTTCGCCTCCACGACGATCGCGAATATCGCGGGATCGGCCCTCGCCGCTCGCACGACGGCGTCCATGACCATTGCGCCGGCGAGGCCTCGCCGTCGAAATTTCACATCGACCGCAAGCCTGCCGATCAGTCCGGCGGGAACCACGCCGTAGCGCGGCAGCTTTCTCACGATCGCGGGCGGCAGCTCGGTGAGCGGCAGGCTGGCCGCGGCGAAAGTGTAATAGCCCGCGATGGCGCCGACGTCGTCGAGCGCGACGAAGCAATTGCTGATGCGCCGCTTCACATCCTGTGCAGCGAGCTCGCGCAGATAGCGGTCGAGCGGCTCGACGCCGCAATAAAATCGCTCCCTGTCATGGATCGAGCTCAGCGATTCGATACGAAATTCGACCGTCACTTCGTCGCCTTGACGAGCCGACGATAGGCGTCGGCGGCGCGCTGCAATCCGGGCGACGGCGCGGGTGGGTCGAGAATCGCATCGGCGAATATGCGCTGATCTTCGACCGAGAGTCGGATGATCTGGGTTTCCTCGATCGTGCGAATCGCCGCTTCTTGCGCGGCGACCACCACGAAATCGCTGACGCTTCGGCCTTGGATTTCGGCGGCGCGTTTGATCGTGGCCAGCGCCTCGGGCGCGAGACGCGCTTCGAGCCGCGCCGTTCGGTTGTTTTCTGCGCCCATGACGCCTCCGATTTTTGACGCCTCCGATCTTCGACCAACTATGTACGGTCGATTGCCGGACAAATCAACCTCCCTTTCCCTCCGCCTCCGGCCGATATTCCAGAATGTCGCCCGGCTGGCAGTCCAAGACCTCGCAGATCTTCTCCAGCGTATCGAAGCGAATTCCTTTCACTTTGCCGGATTTCAAAAGGCTGACATTCTGCTCGGCGATGCCGATGCGTTGCGCGAGATCGCGCGAGCGCATTTTGCGCCGCGCGAGCATCACGTCGAGATTGACCACGATCGCCATGTCGGCTCACACGAATTGCGCGTGCTCGCCGGCGATGTCGGCTGCGGTCTTGAAGATATGCGCTATGGCGATCAGCACCAGCAGGAAGATGACGTTCAGCAGATCCTCGAGCCTTATGTAGCCGTGATGATTCTGTCCGGGCGGCAGATGCGATGCGATGGTGAGAATGATCGCCGAGCGCATGACGACATCCAGCAGCACGGTGAACAGCCCGATGACGCCGGCTCGCCGCAGCCAGAGCGCCGCCTCCGCGGAGAAGACGCCGCCCTCGCGATAGAGGCTGAACACGCGCCACAGGCAAAAGCTGATGACGGCGGCGAAGACCCAGACGAAGAGGCTCAGCGCCGTCGCCGTCGCATATTGGCTTTGTGAAGCGCCCGAAACATCGATCTGCAGCAGCTCGCGATAATGGCGCTCGACCTTTCCGTGATCGGCCCAGAAGGTCAGTATCGCGAGGAGATCGGCCCCGGCGAAGACAATGACGAGCGCCCGGACCGTCTGGCAGATCCAGCCGATGCGCACCCGCAGCGCGGAAAAACGCGGGTCCTGAAAAGCGACGGCGTCGGTCATGGGTTGCATCCTCCTTGGTCGCGTCATGCGCGATAGAAACAATTTGACGCATATTATTTTTAATGTCAAACATGAAAATATAATCGAACAACAGGAAGCGATCCATGACCCGCGGCCTCCCGTCTCTCGCGCTCGCCTCTGCTCTTTTTCTTTCGGCCTGCAACGGCGTTCCGCTCTCCACGCAGTGGAAGCTGCGCTCCTTCGATCTCTCGACGGCCGACGTCGCGCCGCTCCGTGTCGCCTTGCGCGCGCCCGATTGGCTGGAGCCGACGCCGACGAGCGCGCGGGTCGTCGTCGCCTATTGGCGGGAGGGCGAGGAGGCGGCCAAGCGCGTGCTGACGATTCGCCTCGTCTCCGGCGCGAGGGCCGAAGACGGGCCCATTCTCGCCGGCCTCGAATCGACGCTGAGCGGCGGGCTCGTGGTTTTCGAGGCCGACAGGCGGGATCTCGCCGCTATCCGCGCCGCGCAGGAGGAAGGAATGCGCTGGCGCGAGAGCGGCGCGAAAGCCCACGGTTCGCTCGAGCTCGACGGCGGGCTGTTCTGTCGCCGCGCGGAAATCCCCGCCGGGGCGGTGATTTTCGACGTCTATGTGCATACGGATGATGCGCTCGGCTGGCTGCCGTTGCTGATCGGCCATGACGCGCACCGGCCCGGCGCGGACGAGAAAAAGCTCGCCGACTTCATGCCGCCCTGCGCCGCCGCGCCCGCCAATGTCGCGGCCAAGACGCGGCGATAGCGCAAAGCTCCGCCGCCGTCCGATCTCGCTGGCCTTCTCCCCCTTCCGCGCGATATGATCGCGGCCATGCTGCCCACGGGCAGGGTTGGAAATCCAAGTCAATGAACGGCGACGAGCTTTCCGTCGGCTTCGAAATCTTCGAAATCATCTGGATCGATCTGCTTCTTTCGGGCGACAATGCGATTCTCATCGCTCTCGCCTGTCACAAGCTCCCGAAACAGCAACGGCGATGGGGCATAATTCTGGGCGCGGCCGGCGGCGTGACGCTGCGCATCGCCTTCGCCTTCGTCGTCATACAGCTCATGGCCATTCCGGCGCTCAAGGCGATCGGCGGGCTCTTGCTGCTCGGCGTCGCCACCAAGCTGCTCATCGACGAGACCGAGCATCACGTCGACGCGAAAGAGGACCTCTGGGGCGCGGTGGCGGCCATCGTCATGGCCGATGCGGTGATGTCGCTCGACAATGTCATCGCCATCGCCGGCGCCGCGCGCGGCTCCATGCCGCTCATCGTCTTCGGCCTCGCCGTGTCCGTGCCGATCGTCGTCTTCGGCGCCGGCCTGCTGATGCAGGCGCTGTCGCGCTTTCCCATTCTCGTCTGGGCGGGCGCCGGCCTGCTCGGCTGGATTTCGGGCGAGCTCATCGCTGGCGATCCGGTCTGGACGAAGCTCGGCTGGACCGCGCCGGCCCATTTCGAATTGGCCTCCTCTATCGTCGGCGCCGTTCTGGTGCTCGTCGCGGGCTTTGTCGCGTCGAAGCTCGAGGAGCGCGCCGAGGCGCGGCGCCGAGCCGAAAGCAAAGGCTGATCGCCGATGGTCCTTGCGCTGCTGAAATGGACGCTGCTCGTCGTCGTCGGACTTTACTTTCTGTCGATGGCGGGCCTCGGCCTGTTTCAGCGACGCCTGCAATATCTGCCGGACAGGCGTCATATCCCGCCGCATGAGGCGGGCCTCGCCGGCGTCGAGGAACTGACGCTTTCGACATCGGATGGCGAGACGATCGTCGCCTGGCACGCGCCGCCGCGCGAGGGGCGGCCACTGTTGCTCTATTTCCACGGAAACGCCGGCGGGCTGGTGGATCGCGCCGCGCGTTTCCGCAATTTCCTTACCGCCGGCTATGGCTTTCTCGCCATCGCCTATCGCGGCTATGCGGGCTCCAGCGGAATGCCGACGCAAGAAGGCGTCATGCGCGACGCCGAGGCCGCCTATACGGAGGCCCGCGCGCGCGGCTACGAGCCGGAGCGCCTCGTCATCATCGGCGAATCATTGGGGTCCGGCGTCGCGACGCAGCTCGCGGCGCGGCGCGCGGCGGCGGCCTTGGCGCTCGATTCGCCTTTCTCCTCGGCCGTCGACGTCGCCGAGACGCGCTTCGGCTTTTTGCCCGTGCGCTGGCTGATGCTGGATCAGTTCCGCTCCGATCTCGCCATTCGCGACGTGCATATGCCGCTGCTGATCGTCCATGGAGACGAGGATGGCGTGGTGCCGATCGCGCTCGGGCGGCGGCTGTTCGATCTCGCCAATGAGCCGAAGACCTTCTTCCTCGCGCCCGGCGGGCAGCATTTGGTGCTGGGACTGCCGGACGTGTTCCCGCGCGTCGCGCGCTGGCTGGATGCGACGCTCGCGGCTCCGCGTCGCATGGAGGCGAGCGACTGACGTTCAGCCGCGCGAGGCGCCCTGCTTCGCGATCGGCTGCTGCGGATCGAGCGCCAGAGCGCGCTGATAGGATTCGGACGCCTTCTGGCGATTGCCTTTGCGCTCATAGGCGAGGCCGAGCCAGGCCCAGGCCGGCGCGCTCTTATTGTCGACATTGAGTGCAGCGTTGAAATCCTCGATCGCCTTGTCGTAATTGCCGAGCGTGACGAGGCTCTCGCCGCGCGCCTGATAGGGCGCCGCCGCGAAAGGATCGCGATCGATGGCGTTGTCGAAATCGGTGACGGCGCGCTGATTGTCGCCGCGCTTCTGATGGATCAGCCCGCGCGCGTGAAACGCCTGCGCGCTCTCGGGATTGAGCTTGATCGCCGCATCGAGATCGGCGAGCGCCTGCTCGAGATTGCCCTGCGCGCGCAGCAGATTGGCGCGGCCGATATAGGCCGGCGCGTGATTGGGGTTGACGTCGACGGCGCGGTCGAAATCGAGCCGCGCCTGATCGTTGCGGCCGATCTGGCGGAAGGCGAGGGCCCGATTGGTGAAAGCGGCGGCGTTATTGGGCTCGATCTTGATCGCCTGGGAAAAATCGGCGATCGCCTCCTGGAACTGGCCGATCTTCGCCAGCGCCACGCCGCGCGTGTTGTACGCCTCCGGGCTCGGATTGCGGCGAATCACCTCGGAGAGCGATTCGATATTGGCGTTGGCGGCTCTGGGGTCGGCGGCGTCGGTCTCGGCGAAGCCGCGTCCCGGCGGCCGCAGCACGCCGGCGGTCTCGCAACCGGCGAGGGCGAGTAGAGTCAGCATCGCGGCGCTCGCGCGCAGAGGCGCGCGGCGGCGAGATGCGGGGGACGTCCGGCGAACCGCCGAGCCGAGCGGCAATTCCATTCCGTCCGACCTCCTCGAACAAAGTCCTGAAAGCGCGGAACGCGCGATGACGACGATCTATACCGGGCAATTCGGCGAGAATTCGACGGTGCGCCCGCTTTTAACGCGCTCAGCGGCCGCCGACGGCGGGCTTCGCTTTCACCGGCAGCAGGCCTTCGCGCTGCAGCTTCTTGCGGGCGAGCTTGCGCGCGCGGCGCACGGCCTCGGCCTTCTCGCGGGCCCGCTTCTCGGAGGGCTTCTCATAATGGCCGCGGAGCTTCATCTCGCGGAAAATGCCTTCGCGCTGCATCTTCTTCTTCAGCGCCTTGAGAGCCTGGTCGACATTATTGTCGCGGACGAGAACTTGCACGAAGCGATCCTGTTTCTAGAGGCGGCGCGCGCCCCGGGTGGAGACGTTGCTGCGGGTGAGAATAGTCGGTCGGGCGCTGACGGAGCGCCTGACCCGTGCGCGGGGAATTAACAGAACCGCTCGGCGTTGTCCACACGCAGCAGCGGCGGCGTCGCCGTTATCAGTACAAACCGATAGGCCGGGAGCGCCCCGCCCGCTTCTGGTTTTCCCGCGGCGCGAGGGTGGATTTTTACGGCGGCTTTCGCCACCATGCCGCAAAGCGCGCGTTACGGCGCGCGTCATGCGGCGTTTTCTGGAGACGACATGAACAAGCCGATCAGCAAAGGGGAATTGAGCGTGGCCGATGGCGCGGAGGCGATCCGCGCCCGCTATCGCCGCGATGATTCGCCGACCCCGCCCGTTTGGAACGAGACGCTCGAGCTTCTGCTCGCGCATCGCTCCATTCGCGCCTATCTGCCGGAAAAAATTCCCGCCGAAACTCTGGCGACCGTCGTCGCCGCCGCGCAATCGGCCTCCACCTCCTCCAATCTCCAGGTGTGGAGCCTCGTCGCCGTGGAGGATGAGGCGCGCAAGAGCCGCCTCGCCGATCTCGCGGGCAATCAGCAGCATATTCGCGACGCGCCTTTATTTCTTCTGTGGCTCGCCGATCTCTCGCGGCTCGAGAATATCGGCAAGGAGCAGGGCCGCGACGGGGCGGCGCTGCCCTATCTCGAAATGTTCCTCACCGCCGCGATCGACGCCGGCCTCGCCGCGCAAAATGCGCTGGTCGCGCTGGAATCGCTCGGCTTCGGCGGCGTTTATATAGGCGGGATCCGCAACAAGCCTGAGGAGGTGGCCAAGGAGCTGGATCTGCCGCCGGGCGTTTTCGCCGTCTTCGGCATGGCGGTCGGCCGTCCCGATCCAACCAAGGCCGGCGGCGTGCGCCCGCGCCTCGGCCAAGGCGCCGTTCTGCATCGCGAGCAATATGCCTGGAACGAGGCGCAGCGCGAGGCTGTCGCCACTTATGACGGGAAGTTCCGGGATTTCCAGAAGGAGGCGGGCCTTCCCGAGCAGGGCTGGATTCGCCAGGCGCTCTCCCGCATTCGCGGCCCGGAGAGCCTCAGCGGCCGCGACCGGCTGAAGGATGCGCTGCGGGCGTTGGGATTCGCGTTGAAGTGAGCCGGGTGGAGGCGGCGGCCGCAACCGCCGCCTCCACGACTGCGCCCCGCGGACGCGTTTCGGCGAGCGTCTCTTGCGGAAACTCGGCCTTGAACAAAAGCGAGAATTGAAGCAATCTGCCAATTGCGAGATTTCGACGTCCTTACTGTTACAATCCAATTTCACTGGAGAATTGATCATGCAGAACGATGTGGATCGCGACTTGTTCTGGCTGGTCCTAGGAGCGCTCGTCGGCATGTTCGCCGTAGTGTTCCACAAATTCACATTCGGCTTCGATCTGCCCGCATGGCTCGGAGCGCTCATACCGTTGATTTCGGCCGTCGTCGTGGGCTCGATCGGGCCTCGCCTCGGCGAAAGAGCGTCCGCGCCTCCGATCGCCTATAATTGAGGAGCGCCTGGACATGTCCAATGTCGTCACGGGAGGCAGCCTGGGCGGAGCTCTATCTGTTCTGATCACCTGGGCTTCGAAGGTGTTTTTCCATTACGATATGGCGAGCGAGGTCGCCTCCGCTATGTCGGTCGTGCTCATCGCCCTCGGCGGATGGATCGGGAGACTCACCACTCCGGCGAGCCAGTAACGCCAGCGCGGACGGCTCGCCCGGCATTTTGCGTCGCCTGCCGTATGCCTTCGATCGCCATCCTATCGGCAGATCGTTCGGCCCCATCGAGATTGGTCGTGCTTCGGGCGCGCGTTCGAAGCATTATTGCCAAGCGCGACATGCTTGCCTTATCAAAGCCTCGGCCCAAATTCGGGCGACACGCGACTTACGCCGACTTGTATCGGCGAGTGGGCGCATGAGGAGAGCATATGATCGCCGTAACCTTCCCCGACGGGGCGTCCCGTCAATTCGAGCCCGGCGTCTCCGGCCTCGATATCGCCAAGAGCATTTCCCCTTCCCTCGCCAAGCGCACTGTCGCCATGGCTCTCGATGGAGAGCTGCGCGACCTCGTCGACACGATCGACCGCGACGCCAAAATCGAGTTCGTCTCGCGTGAAGACCCGCGCGCGCTGGAGCTGATCCGTCACGATTGCGCGCATCTTCTGGCGGAAGCGGTGCAGGAGCTCTATCCCGGCACGCAGGTCACCATCGGCCCGGTGATCGAGAACGGCTTCTATTACGACTTCTATCGGTCCGAGCCGTTCACGCCGGACGATCTTCCCGCCATCGAGAAGAAGATGCGCGAGATCGTCGCGCGCGACGCCGCCATCACCAAGGAAGTCTGGAGCCGCGATCAGGCCAAGACTTACTTTACGGCGAAGGGCGAGGCCTTCAAGCGCGAGCTGATCGAGAGCATTCCCGGCGGCGAGGACCTGAAAATCTATCGCCAGGGCCATTGGCTCGACCTGTGCCGCGGCCCGCATCTGCCGTCGATCGGCAAGGTCGGAACAGCCTTCAAGCTGATGAAGGTGGCGGGCGCCTATTGGCGCGGCGACCACAACAACCCGATGCTCTCGCGCATCTATGGAACCGCCTTCGCCAAACAGGAAGACCTCGACGCCTATCTGCATCGGCTCGAGGAAGCGGAGCGGCGCGACCATCGCCGCCTCGGCCGTGAGATGGACCTCTTCCATTTCCAGGAGGAAGGGCCGGGCACGATCTTCTGGCACGAGAAGGGCTGGGCGCTGTTCCAGAGCCTCGTCTCCTATATGCGTCGGCGCCAGAAGGCTGCGGGCTATCGCGAGGTGAACACGCCGCAGGTGCTCGACCGCGCTTTGTGGGAGACCTCCGGCCATTGGCAGACCTATCGCGAAAATATGTTCCTCACCAAGACGGAGGACGAGCGCATCTTCGCGTTGAAGCCGATGAACTGCCCCGGACATGTGCAAATCTTCAAGAATGGCTTGAAGTCCTATCGCGACCTGCCGGTGAAGATCGCCGAATTCGGCATTGTGCATCGCTATGAGCCGTCGGGCGCGCTGCATGGCATGATGCGCGTGCGCGCCTTTACGCAGGACGATGCGCATATCTTCTGCAATGAGGACCAGATCATGGAGGAGGCGTTGAAGGTCAACGACCTCATCCTGACGATCTATAAGGACTTCGGCTTCGACGATGTGGTGGTGAAGCTCTCCACCCGGCCGGAGAAGCATGTCGGCTCCGATGAAGCCTGGGCCAAGGCCGAGGCGGCGCTCCACAAAGTGCTGGAGGAGCTCGCTGCGCGGGGCTTGAAGACCGGCGTCAATCCGGGCGAGGGCGCTTTCTATGGGCCCAAGCTCGAATATACTTTGCGCGACGCCATCGGCCGCGAATGGCAATGCGGCACGACGCAGGTGGACTTCAATCTGCCGGGGCGTTTCGGCGCCTTCTATATCGGCGCGGACAGCGAGAAGAAGACGCCGGTGATGATTCACCGCGCCATGTTCGGCTCGCTGGAGCGCTTCACCGGCATATTGATCGAGCATTACGCGGGTCATCTGCCGCTGTGGCTCTCGCCGCTGCAGATCGTGGTGTGCACCATCACGCAGGACGCCGACGACTACGCCTATGAGGTGGCGGCGGAGGCGCGCAAGCTCGGCCTCGCGGTCGATCTCGATCTGCGCAATGAGAAGATTACCTATAAGGTGCGCGAGCATTCGCTGGCCAAGGTTCCGGCGCTGCTCGTCGTCGGTAAGAAGGAGGCGGCCGAGCGCACCGTCTCCATCCGCCGTCTCGGCTCGCAGGCGCAGAGTTCCGCTACCCTTGCCGACGCGCTGGCCGCGCTCGCCGCCGAGGCGACGCCGCCGGATGTGAAGGAGGCGTAATACCGCTCGCGACAGGCGCTCGCGGTCGCGGCAGCGCGATCGCGAGACGCCGTGATCGAGGCCGGGATTGGCTTTCGTCAAATCGCGTCATTTGCGGGCGTCGCCATATTGCCGCAGCGCGATGCGCTCCAGAGTGTCGCCGGGATAGATCGCGTCTCGCCCGCGGCCGGCGGCGGTGCTTCCGGCGCAGTCTGCGCGACAGCCGGCGATCGAAGGCAATTTGGTTTACCGGCGCAATGGATATTTCTCGCGGCGGCACGGAATCGTGAACGGCGAACTTGCACATGCGGCCGTGGGCGTCCCGCGAGTCGATCCCGTCGGCGACGGTTAGTCTGGGCGTCATCGTCTTGTTCGCCGTACGCCTGCGAAGAAACGTCAGCAGGACGGGTTCGACCGTGCGCAGCGAGCGGAAGAGCCTCTCGCACCATCTTCAAGAGTCCTTCTCGCGTAATTTCGCGATCCATTTTGAACCGCTTATCGTTACAGGAAATTTCACCATTCTTGTGAATGACGCCGTCACCGCGCTCGACATCAATGCTGTCCCCGAGCCAAAGCGTCGCGCCTTCCCACAATTGTGCGGGCGGCTTTGGCGCTATGGCGAGATTGGACAATTTCGAAAGCGGTAAGTCGCGAGCTCTGCATTATGCGGTCCTCACGACCTTGCACCACCAGCGCAGAAAATGAACTTCCATAATTCACGACTATGCAAGACATAAATAAAACAGAGATTGCGATGGGGATTTTCTTCGCGATAGTTCGTTCCACTCGCGAGGGAACAGGTGATGATCGATCGTCGATATTTCAGCCGAGCGGTCGCCGCATCCGCTCTCGCCCTGCCCGGCGTCGCGTGGTCGGAGTCTCCCGTGCTGCGCCTCGGAACGATGCGCCTGAACAGCGCGGCGCCATTTTTTGTCGCATCTGATAAAGGCTTTTTCGAAGACGAAGGCTTGAAGGTCCAAGTCGAATATTTCGACGCCGCCGCCCAATTGCCCGTCGCCGCCGTCGCGAATTCGATCGACGTCGGCATGACCGCCTTCACCGCCGCTTATTTCAACCTCGCCGCCAAAGGCGGGCTGAAACTCGTCTGCGGCGACAGTCGACCGCATCCCGCCTTTCCCAATAATCAGCTGGTGGCCAGCCGCAACGGCTACGACGCCGGATTGCGCTCTTTCGCAGACATTCGGGGACGTCGCCTGGGCATAACGACCATCGGATCGTCGTTCCATTATCAGTTCGGCGTGATTGCTGCGAAATTCGCCTTCCCACTGTCGCAGGTCGAGCTCGTCCCTCTTCAGACTTTGCCGAACGTCGGTTCTGCGGTCGCCGCCGGAAAGCTGGACGGCGCCATCCTTCCCTCGACGGTCGCGGACCCGTTGGTCAGAGCGGGCTCCGGCCTCTTCATCGGAAATACGGCCGAAGTCGACATGACGCAAGGAAGCGGCGTGTTTACCCGCCCCGATTTCATCGCCGCCAATCGTGCGGGGATGGAACGCTTCGTGCGAGCGCATCGGCGTGCGATGGCCTTCAGCAATCGAGCCGTCAATCGGCTCGACGAGCGAGGCCGACCGGTCGACAGCGACGAGCGAGAGGAGCTTCTCGAAATCGTCGCTCGGCGCACGGGCCAGACCAGGCAGCAGATCAGCTCGACCTTCGGCTATTACGATCCCGCCGCCGGCTTGAACCTCGAGGACGTCCGCAAGGTGCTCAGATTTTGGCAAGGCCTGGGACTCGTGAAGCGAAACGTCGACGCCGAACAGGTCGTCGACCTCTCTTTCGCGGCTTGAAGCCGGCCTCGGGGAGGACGCAATGGAACTGGAGCTTCGAGGATTGGGACACGACTTCGGGTCGTTGACCGTTCTCGACAATGTCTCGTTCGCGGTGCGAAAATCCGAGATCGTCTCTGTCATCGGTCCCTCTGGTTGCGGAAAGTCGACTCTGCTGGCGATCGCCGGCGGCCTCATCGCGCCGAGCCGAGGATCGGCTGTCTCGCTCGGCGTTCCGCCGGCTGCGAGCCTCAACCCCTTCACCTTCGTTTTTCAGGACGCCGGGCTGCTGCCGTGGCGGACCGTGGCCGGCAATGTCGCATTGGCGCTGGAGGGTCGGCCGCTATCGCGAAAGGCGCAGGCCGAGATCATCGAGGAAGTGTTGGATCGAACCGGTTTGTGCGGCTTCGCGAAAGCCTATCCGAAGCAATTGTCGGGCGGCATGAAACAGCGCGTCGGCATCGCCAGGGCGCTGGCCGCTCGTCCTGCCTTCCTCCTCATGGACGAGCCCTTGTCCGCCGTAGACGCGCAGACGCGCGAGCTGCTGATGGAGGAGTTCCTCGCCCTGTGGCTGCGAGACCGCGTTTCGATCCTCTACGTCACCCATAATCTCGACGAGGCGGTGCGGCTTTCCGACCGGATCGTCGTGCTCTCGAGACGGCCGGGCCGCGTCCGCGAAATCGTCGACGTCGCAATTCCGCAAAGCGAGCGCCGCCGCCCCGATGTCGCGAGCGAATTGTCGGCGATGCAGAACGACATCTGGAATCTGCTTCGATCGGAGGCGCGCAACGCCGATCGAGAGCTTCTGTCCCTGGAACGAGCCGATGTCTGAAGCCCATACGCCATCAGCGATCGGAGTTCCGAGCACGGTGCGATTCCGGGGCGGCGGATTCGAGATCACGCCGAAACGGTGGTTCGCTCCGGCATTTGCCGTTGTGCTCGTCGGAGCGTGGCAGGCCGGATCGACCTCGGGGCGGATCGATCCGCTGCTGCTGCCGGGGCCGGTCGACGTGCTCGAGACACTCTATCGCGAGCTCGCGCAAGGGGATTTGGCGATCCATATCGGCCAATCGCTCACTCGACTGCTGTTGGGCTGGTCGATCGGGAGCCTCGCGGGCCTGAGCGTGGGGCTCTCGATGGGACTCTGGTCCTGGTGCCGAGCGATCGGCGACGCCGCGATCTCTTCCCTATACCCCATTCCCAAGATTGCCCTGCTGCCGCTCTTCATACTCTGGCTCGGAATTGGGGAGTCCAGCAAAATAACGACGATTGCGCTCGGCGTTTTCTTTCCTATGGCGGTGTCCGTATGCGCCGCCGTCGACGCTGCGCCGCGTCCTTTCATACGCATGGCCCAGAGCTTTGGACTCGATCGCCTGTCGATCATCGTCAAGATCGTGTTGCCATCCGCCCTCCCAGCCATGTTGGCCTGCGCACGCATAACCGTTTCCACAGGCCTGGTGCTCCTCGTCGCCGCCGAGATGATCGGCGCACAATATGGGATCGGCGCCTATATTCTCGCCGCCGGCAACATCATGGACTCCGAGAAGCTCCTCGCCGGCGTTCTCGTAATCTCTCTCCTCGGAACATGTGCAGGGGCGGTGATCGCAGCGCTCGAACGCACGCTCTTGCGCTGGCGTTGACCCGCTCGCTCATCGGATCGTCATTCATGAAAGCTCTCCAAAAAACAGCGCCGAGCTTCGGAGTCGAGTTTCGCGAGGTTCCCCGTCCGGTCCCGCGCCCAGGCGAGGCGCTCATCGAAATCACTGCGGCCGGCGTTTGTGGGACGGACGTGCATATCTTCGAATGGAGCGGCGGCTATGAATTCATGGCGCCGCTGCTTCCGCTGACGCTCGGGCACGAATTCGCGGGACGCGTGATCGACGTCGCCGGCGACGCAAACGGATTGGCGCCCGGCGCGCTCGTCGCCGTAATCCCTTCCGCCCCATGCGGAAGTTGCGCGCATTGCCTGAGCGGCGCAGCCGAATCTTGCGAGCGTCGGTCAGCCAAGGGCACAAGCGCCGACGGCGGCTTCGCGCCTTGGATCACAGCGCCTGTCGTCAATTGCCTCGAGGCGCCGAACGGCGTCGACGACGAGCTCGCAGCGCTCGCCGAACCATTGACCGTCGCGCAGGAAGCCGTCCTGAAAGGCGGAGTGACGCGCGGCGATCGTGTGCTCGTCATCGGTCCTGGAACGATCGGACAGGCGATCGCCCTCTACGCCCGCATGGCCGAAGCCGCGGAGGTCGTCGTCGTGGGGAAGAACGATCCCCTCCGTTTCGAAACGCTGCGCGCTCTCGGATTTTGGGACCTTGTCGACATTGGCGACGGCGATCTCGAAACCGCTTTGGCGTCCCGCTTCACAAGCCAGAAATTCGATATCATTTTCGAGGCGACCGGCGTTCCGGAGGTGGTTCAGCAAAGCCTCACATTCTTGCGCAAGGAAGGCGTTCTCGTCGTCGCTGGGATACACCCGCGCCGGGCTTCGCTCGATCTCACCCGCCTCGTGCGCGAAAGACATCAAATCCGAGGCACGCAACGCGCTCCGCGCAATGTCTGGCCGCGTGTGCTCGACAGCCTCGCGACCGAAGGCGAACGGTTTCGCCATATGATCACGCATCGCATGTCGCTCGATCGCGGCGTCGAGGCCTTGGAATTGGCGCGGACGCGTCGGGCCTCGAAAATCATTCTCTCGCCGGTTGTTCGAAAGAGAAGTTCATGACCGCTGTCTCGATCGCCTCCCATGGAAATGTCGTCGTTATTTCGATCGATCGCCGAGAGCGACGAAACGCCATCGACATCGACGTCGTCCGTGGACTGCAAGAGGCGTTCGCCCAATTCGACGCGTCCGATGGCCGCGTTGCGGTGCTGACCGGGGTCGGCGACGATTTTTCCGTCGGATCCGATCCGAATGTCCCGGTAACGGAGCTCTGGCGCTGTATGCCGACGATCGGAATCGTTACGAAAAAGCCCATCGTCACCGCCGTCGCCGGCGAATGTCGAGGCAGCGCCTTCACTCTCAATATGTTCGCGGATCTCTGCGTCGCAGACGAAAGCGCGAACTTTTGCTATCCGGAAGGAACGCACGGGGCCTGGGGCGGCCTCGCCGCAGGTCTCGCAGCGCGCATTCCGCACAAGATCGCGATGGAAATTCTGCTGTTGTCGCAGCCTATCTCGGCGCGCCGCGCCTATGAAGCCGGACTCGTCAACCGTCTCGCGCCGCGAGGGAAGCATCTGGAAACGGCGCTCGAAATCGCCCGCGTCGTCGCGACGCGCGCTCCGCTCGTCATGCAATCGATGAAGCATTTTGTGACCGACCATGTGCTCGTGCAGAGCCCATCGGAGATACTCGGACGGACGACGCGCGACCTGACTGCGGTCCGCACGAGTCAGGACGCAGCCGAAGGCAAACGCGCGATGGCCGAGGGACGCGCACCCGAATTCGTCGGCAGATGAGCGCCCGGCTCGGCGATAACAAGGGAATTTGCCTCCTGTGACGACACGCGCCATCGACGCTGGCACGATCATTCGCCGCAATCTCCGTGACGCCCCGCCGCGCGTCTTGACGACCGACCTCTGCGTCGTGGGGTCGGGAATCGCCGGCGTATCCGCCGCGCTCGAAGCGGCGAGACTCGGGCATCGGGTCGTTCTGGTCGAGGCGGGCGGATCGCTCGGCGGTCAGTCCGTCGCAGCGCAGATCAACACATTTTGCGGGTTCTATGCGAATGGACCAACGCCACGGCAAATCGTCTTCGGCATCGCCGACGAGATACTCGCAGACCTCGGGAAGACCGGCGACGTCATGCTGCTTCGCAGCCGCCACAACTCTTTCGTCGTTCACTACCATAGCGTCGCTCTACAACGCTGGATCGAGCGGGCGACGAGCCGCGAGAGCGTTACCCCGCTTCTCGGCGCGGCGCTGTTCGACGCTCGCGTCGAAGACGAGCGCCTAGTCTCCATTTCCGTGGCCACGCGCGCCGGGATACTGCGCATCGAAGCCGAGGCCTTCGTCGACGCGACAGGAGACGCCGCTGTCGCCTGGATGAGCGGCCTCGCTACGCGAGAGCCCGCCGCTGGGCCGATCTATGGATCGCAGAACGGCATCCTTCGCAATGTCGATGAGCAGGCGCTCGCGGCGATCGATCGCGCGACCCTGCGATCGCGCCTCGTCGCCAAAGGCTGCGCCTATGGCTTGGACAGAAGCGACGCCTTCATATTCACCGCCCCGGGATCGGGCGAGACGCTCGTCAATATGACGCATGTAGAGACGCCTCTCGATCCCATCCATGCAAGTGAGATGGTCGCCGTCGGTCACGACAAGATGGACCTCGCCCTCGACTTTCTTCGGGCTGAATTTCCGGAAGCTTTTTCTCGCGCCGTGGTAAGCATATATGGCGCGCTCGGCGCACGCCAGACGCGCTGGTTCAAGAGTCGCTGTCAGCTGAGCGCGGACGATGTGCGGGCCGGAACGATCTTCGAGGATGCGATCGCCCATTGCGCATGGCCGATCGAGCTCCACAATAGTCTCGACCAAATCTATTTCGAGGCCTTTGATGAGGAGCACATTCATACGATTCCGTTTCGCTGCATGGTTCACGACGAGGTCGTGAACCTGCTCGCCGTCGGCCGATGTGTGGATGGCGACGCGCTCGCGCTGTCCTCCATTCGCGTAATGGGCCCGTGTATCGCGATGGGAGCCGCGGCCGCCCACGCCTTCGACCTGACCGGCGGCAGGTTCGACGCCCCGCCTGTCGGCCGCCTGCGTCGACGCCTGGCCGCCAATCTCGGGCTGGCGCAACTCGCCTGAGCGCTTCGGGCCGTTTCCAAGTCCCGGGCTTCGGCCGAAAAAAAAGCGGCTTGCAAATCTATTAAAACCATCGATATAATAGATTACTATCGGGAGTTCCTGACGCATGTCGCTGAGCTTACAGCCTCGTCGAAACGGAAATCCGACGCTCACTCCGGCGCGAGACGATCGGCCGCATGGCGTCAGCGTCATTCGCAATCAGATTCTCGAGAACGACCTTCTCCACGTGTTCGTGACGGTCGTCGACCAGGGCGGGTTCACTGCCGCCGCTCGAACGCTGCACAGAACCCAGGCGGCCGTCAGCCTGCAGATCAAACGTCTCGAAGACATTATCGGCGTCAGCCTGATCATGCGCCCGCAGAGAGGCTTTCGCCTCACTCCCGAAGGCGATCTCATGCTCGATTACGCGCGGCGCATGTTGGCGCTCAACGCCGAAGCGCTTCGCACGCTCCGCGCCGAAGAAACCGATTGCACGGTACGCCTCGGCACGATCGACGATTACGTCGCCAACATTCTGCCGCCGCTCGTCGGCGCATTCTGTCGTTCGCATCCACGCGTCAATGTCGAGCTCTATGGCGGTATGCCGAGTTCGATGCTCACACGCATCGGCGCCCATTTCGATATTGTGATCGCCATGGAGCCGGCCGGCACGAGCCAGGGACAGGTGCTTCGTCGCGAGCCGGTCGTATGGACGACATCGTCCGAGCACAATCAACATGAGCGATCCCCCTTGCCTCTGGCGGTTGCTCCGCCTGGAAGCATGTTTCGTCATTGGGCGATCGCCGCTCTTCAACAAAGTGGCGTTCCCTGGCGTCTCGCCCATGTGAATTCGAACGTTTCCGGCATAGAAGCCGCCGTGCGACAAGGCCTCGGCGTAGGGGTGTTCAAAGCGAGCACGATCGACGATCGACTACGGCGTCTCGACGAAAGCGACGGATTCCCGCGGCTTCCCGATGTCGAGATAGCGCTCTATTCAATTCGCTCGTCTCCGTCCTCGCCGACCATGCGGCTGAGAGACTATCTCGTCGAGCGGCTCGGAGATAATTCAGGCTCGGATTGACCACGCGGAAAGCCGACCATGCCGATTCGGCTATTCGACGAATAACCGAATTCCGTATTTCCAAAATCATATGATCGCCTCAGATTCCTCGAGCGTGAGCGTGTCGCCGAGGAGAGATATCTCGGCGAGATCCGATTGCGGGACCTCTATCGATTCATGGCCATGACCAGCGCTTATCCGAGTCTTTGTCCTCGACCATTCGAATATGACAAATCGCATGTCGTGAGCTCGGACGGCGTGCAAATCGTCGTGCGGCGGTGGGGCAATCGCCGAGGACCGCCGATCATCTTTGTCCATGGCTTCGCGCAGAGCGGTCTCGCCTTCATCCGGCAAGTACGAGACGAACGTCTCGCGGAAAAATATCATCTGATCACCTATGATCTTCGCGGTCACGGGGCGTCGGACAAACCTCTCGATCGTAACGCTTACCACGACAATCGGCTCTGGGCGCATGATCTACGCGCCGTCGCCGCTGCGGTCGGCGCGGCGCGGCCAATTCTTGTCGCCTGGTCATTCGGAGGCCGCGTCGTTTGGGACTACCTCAAAGAATATGGCGACGAGAGCCTCGCCGGCGCGCAATTGGTGGGATCGTCGTGGCGCCGAAGCAGCGAATGGACGAGCGCGGCTTCGGCCGCGAGCCTACCGCTGATGCTCGAAGACGATCTATCCACTAATATCGCCGGAACGATCGCCTTTCTTTCGAGCTGCTTCGCAACGCCGCCATCGCCGGAGGAGTTCGCGCAGATGCTCGCCTATAATATGACGCAGCCGCCGTCCGTTCGAAGGCTGATCGTTGGACGACCACAGCAGCCCCATGACTTCATCGCCTCGCTCTCTTTGCCGCTCGCGTTCATCGTCGGCGAGAAAGATCGCCATTGTGACCCGCGCGCGTCGCGCGCCTCCGCCGAACATATTCGCGGCGCAACCTTCCTCGAGCTGCCCGATGTCGGCCATTCGCCGTTCTACGAGGACGCGCCGGCGTTCAACGCGCAGCTGCTGAGCTTTGCGGAGCGCGTCTTTCCGCGCGGATGAAAGCATCCACCGTTTTCGATATGCCACTCATAAGAAGAATCAGCGTTGCCTGAGCGTTTACGTAATCTGTAGCGTTGCTTTACGATGTTTGCGTCAGAAAGTGGGAATGATGAGAAAATCGCTTATCGCCGCTATTCCGCTTTGCCTCCCCTTCACTGTCACCAGCGTCGCGCAGACGCTTCGTTCCGAGGAGGCGCGCGTTCCAGATGTGGTGGTCGGCGCGCCGAAATCGACCGCCGACGTGTCCGAGCGTCAAGCGACCGCTTTCCAAACGACGCCGCAGGCCGCGACCGTCATCACGAAGCAGCAGATCGACGCGTTGCAGATCAGCAATCTTCTGCAGGCGCAAAAGCTCGAGCCGAGCTTGCAGATCCGCTTCGCCGACGTTCGCTCATTGACTGTCAATATTCGCGGGTTCGGTTCGTCGACCTCCGTCGCCACCGACGGAATCTTCGGCGGCGTGCCGGTCTATGTCGACGGCATATTGCAACCTCGGCCAGGCCAAGCGATATTCGATATTCCCGATCTCGTTGGCGTCGACGTTTTAAAAGGGCCACAAGGAACGAGAGGCGGGATGGATTCGACGGGCGGCGCCGTCTATCTCAACACGGCGTCGCCGAGCTTCGACACACAACGAAAGCTCGAAGTCACTCATGGAAGTTATGGCAACATTCAGGTTCGCGGATCGGCGACGGGTGCGATCGCCGACAGCGACAAGTTGGCGTTCCGCTTGTCATTCGTCAGCGCCGATCGCGACGGATACGTCTACAGCTATTACAGCGGCCAAAAATACAATGACTGGCACAACAAGAGCTTTCGCGCGCAGATCCTGTTCCAGCCGACGAACGACCTCAGCGTACGTCTGATCGCCGACTATTCGCGTGTCAATCAGGCGTGTTGCCCGAATGTGCTGAACGGCGTCGTCGCGAATTACGCCAATGGCGCGGCGGTTCCGAACAATCTCTACGCCCGCCTGGCGAGGCTGAACTATGCGCCGACATCGTTCTACAATATCGACAGCTACAAGGGCGATATTTCCGGCTATCTGCAGAACACGCAGCAGAGCTATGGAGTGGCCGCTGTGATCGACTACAAGCTCGGCGGCTACGAATTTTCCTCGGTCACGTCTTTCCGAGGGTGGAGCTTCGATCCGCTGAACCAGACGAGCAGTGCTCTCGCCCCGGTGCGGACGACCAACTCGAACAATCAAATCGCTGAAAGATCCCTGCAGCAAGAGTTCAAAGTATCGACGCCCGCCAACGGCCCCATCGAGGGAACCGCAGGCCTCTTCTATCTATTCGAGCAGCTCTATGACTGGGGATATTCGAGCTATGGCCCAGCTGCGGGCGCATGGTACGGCTCGGCGGCGAATCCCCAGGCCTTAAACGATATCGCGCTCAACAACCTCGCCTCCAAGTCCTACGACAATCCAGTCAGTCATGTTATCGCGCCTTATGCGCGAGCCGTCTGGCATGCGACGCCGGATCTCGATTTCACCTTCGGTCTTCGCTACTCTTATACCGCGAAGAGCACATTATTTCGACAGTACCAGTTTGCCGCCAACAGCCTCGACGGGCTGACCGCGGCGCAACAAGCCACCGCGCGATCCGCGCGAATTGGATTGATCGGCGCAGATCGTGAATTCTACGCCACGACACGACAAGGATTGATTTCCGCTCTCGCCTCCGCCTCCTATAAGATTTCGCCCGACGCGCTCGCTTATGCGACCTACGCGCGTGGAGGACGCGCCGGCGGTCCAAATCCCGTCGCCAACCTTCCGACGACAGCCGCTACGACGGTGCGGCCCGAGGAATTGGACGACTTTGAAATTGGATTGAAGACTGATTTCTTCGATCATCGACTGCTCGCGAACATTGCAGCCTTCATCATGGTCGACCGGAATTATATCACCAACGTCACCGATACGTCTGGCGCTCGGCCGATCACCTATCTTTCCAACGCCAAGAGGGCGATCTCCCGAGGGTTCGAGCTCGATCTGCGGGCAAAACTCATCGAGGGGCTGACGACCTATGGTTCAGTCACCTACGATCACACCTATTACGACTCGTTTGAAAATGCGCCTTGCCGATTCGAACTCGCATTCTTGAGCTCTTGCAGCCTGACCGGCCGCCCGATCTCCCTGACGCCGCGATGGGCTCTCGCCGCCGGCGGCGAATATGCGCACGATATCGGACACGTGCTCGATCCGATCGAAAGATCGGTGATCGCCTATTTCGGAGCCGACTTCTCCTACCAGACGAAATTCTTCTCGGTTCCAGACGATTCGATCTACAGCGTCATCGACGCGTACGGTCTGCTCAATCTGCACGCCGGAATTCGGCTCGACGATGAAAGCGTCGATTTGTCGGGGTGGGTCCACAATGTGACCAACAAGCACTACTTCACTACCGTGTCGCCGAATTTTACCGCTGGCGGAGTGATCGGCACGCCTGCTGATCCGATCATGGCCGGATTCACGCTGAAAGCGAAATTTTGAACGCGACGCCGATGTGCGACTCTTCGTCCCCGAGGCCGTGTTCGTAATCGCTCCGAGCCTCGTCGACTTGCGCGGGGGCCTCGACGGCGATTGCATGCTCGCGAATGAAAAGATCGCGGCCCGGAATCTATCTTCCGAGCGATAGACGCATTAGCGGGAGCGATCTCACGCATAAACGAAACGAGCATTGCCAAATGCGACCGTGATCGGCATAGCTAGAAACGGCGCTTTTGCCCATCCCCTGTCGAGTTGTCCCGCGAAATGTCGCTCGAACAACAGAGCCGCAGCAATGGAGTTGTGGTCGCTCACGCGCGGTGGCGTTGGTTCCGCTTCGCTGTGCTGCTCACGGGCGTTTTTCTGTCGCCACTCGATTTTTTTATCGTCAATATCGCGCTTCCGGCGATCAAGGAGGAGTTCGGCGCGACGCCCGCCGATTTGCAACTCGTTGTCTCAGGCTACATGACCACCTATGCCGTGTTCCTTATCACAGGCGGTAGGCTCGGAGACATTTTCGGACGTCGGACCATCTTTTTGGCGGGACTCGCCTGCTTTGCCGGCGCATCGGCGATATGCGGTTCGGCCCCCAGTTCCAGCATTCTCGTAGCGGGCAGAGTTCTCCAAGGATTCGGCGCCGCGCTGATGGTTCCCCAAGGGCTCGCGTCCATCAATGTGATTTTCGCACCGGAAGAAAAATCGCTCGCGCTGGGTCTTTATGGCGCGACGCTCGGACTTGCCGCGGCGAGCGGACAAATCCTGGGCGGCTTCCTGGTCTCGGCCGATGTCTTCGGTCTCGGCTGGCGGATCGTCTTTCTCGTCAATCTGCCGATCGCAGCGGCCGTTCTCATTTCGGGGCTTCTCTTGCCCGAGGCGTCTAATCCACGTCGACCGCGGCTCGATATTTTCGGCGTCCTGCTTTCTGCGCTGACGCTCGCTCTCGTCGTCACGCCGCTGATCGAAGGTCGTGAACGAGGCTGGCCGCTCTGGTCCCTGCTATTACTGATGGCGGCGCCGATCGCCGGATCGCTGTTCCTGCGAAATGAGGAGCGACTCCTGCGAGATGGAGGAACTCCGCTTTTCGATCCGCGCGTCATGGAATTGCCCGGCTTCGGCCTGGGGTTGCTGGCGGCCCTCTTCTTCTATGCCATCGGCTCGTTTTTCCTTATTTTTTCCATTTATCTGCAAACTGCGCTCGGAGAATCTCCGAGAGACGTGGCGCTCGTCTTTCTCCCATTCGGCGTCGGCTCTTTTCTCGCTCCGCTGCTCAGCCCCTATGCCGGCCGGTTGCTCGGCCCGCGAACGGCTCCCTTAGGAATCGCTGTCGAGACGATCGGTATGCTGGGCCTAGCGTTTGTCGTTTGGAATTGGCGAACCGACCAGTCGCTCGATCACGCGCTTCGCGGCCTTGCACTGTTCGCGATCGGCTTTGGGCAAGGGACAGCGTTGCCGAGCCTCGTTCGCGCCATTATCGGCAAAGTCGACACGGCATGGTCTGGGCTCGTATCCGGCATCATCAACACGACCTTGCAGATCAGCTCCGCATTGAGCATCGCCATCGTCGGCGGATTGTTTTTTTCGATCGCCGGTCATGAGCCCATCGCTGAAAATATCTCGTTCGCATTGGTGGTGTCCTTGATCGCTATTTCGGGTTGCCTCGTCATTGCCGCGCTCGCAACCGTCGCTCTCACGCAAACAAGGCTCGTCGAGCTCGGCACGACGCCCAGCAAGAAAATCCGCTAGCGCGCGCCGGCCGAAAGGCCTTATTCTTTCTGATGCACAATTATAGAATAATACACGCTTTTGGCTTGTCGATATGACATCGCAGAATTACGAGGCAGTTAAATTGTTATGTGTCGTATAATAAAATTCTATATTGCTATTTTTAACGATTGTAATATTTATTTCGTTGTCGAGCTTTATTGTTGCTCGGTTATGGATGCGGCTACAAGAATAGAGGCTCGCCCTGGCATCGTTCTCGGGAGACTCGAATGACGACGCGGCAATTCGTCGAGACAGACAATAGGAATTTTTTTCGGGTGCATCGGCAAGTCTATGTATGTGAGGATACTTGGCGCCGGGAGCTGACGCGAATATTCGATAAATGCTGGCTGTATGCCGGTCATGCGAGCGAGTTGGAAAAGCCCGGCGACTTTCTCACGCGCAAGATCGGCGGTCGCCCCGTCATCTTGGTCAGGGACGTAGCTTCCGAGGCGCCGCTCGCGTTCTTGAACGCCTGCGCGCACCGCGGCGCCGTCGTCTGCACGGACGCGAAAGGAACCGCCAATCGATTTGCATGTCCCTATCACGGCTGGATGTACGATACGTCGGGCGCGCTCACCGGCGTGCCGGGAAGGTCCGCGTATGGACGTGTCGGCGAAGGGCTGCCCGAGCCTTCCTTGCCGCAAATCAAGCTCGATGATTATCGCGGCTTTCTATTCATCAACTTCGGCGAACCGTTGGTGAGCCTCGCCTCCTATCTCGGGGGCGCGAAGGAATACATAGACCTCGTCTGCGATCAGTCCGAAGGATCCGTCGAAGTTCTGCCCGAACATCTTCATCACTCCATCCGAGCCAATTGGAAGCTCCTCGCTGAAAACGGCGTCGATGCCTATCATCTGCCATTTGCGCACAAACGATTTCTCGAGCTTCTCGATTCGCTCGGAACCGATCCGAACTCGCACAAGCGCAGCGGCGTCGGCTATGCTCTCGGCGGCGGACATGGCGTCATAAAGAGCGGTCCGCCTTCGACTGGACGGCCCATCGCCTATTGGAGCCCCCTATTCCCAGCCGACATGAAAGCAGCGATCGATAAAAAGTTCGACGATCTCGTCGCTCGTGTCGGACGAGGACGCGCGGAGGACATGGCTCATACCAACCGCAGCCTCTTCGTTTTTCCAAATCTGGTCATCAACGACATACTCGGCTTGAACATACGGACTTTTTTCCCGACGTCTCCCGACGAGGTCGAAGTGACCGTCTGGGGTGCCGGATTTTCGAATGACACGCCGGAAGAAAGAGCCATGCGCGTCAGCGCACTGATATCCTTCATCGGGCCAGGCGGTTTCGGAACGCCCGACGACGTCGAAATTCTGGAATCCTGTCAGCGCTCATATGCACATGCGGGCATCGGCTACAGCGACTTCTCGCGTGGCATGAGCGTCGGCACGACAAAACATACAGATGAAGAGCAGAACCGAGCCTTCTGGCGCGAATGGGCCAATTATGTGGAGCAGCCGTAATGACAGCAACATTCGTCGTTCCCTATATGAGCGCAGTCCCGATTGTTCCGGATATCGTAAGCCGCATCACCTCCTTTCTCGCCTTGGAAGCGGACCTGCTCGACGAATGGCGCCTCGATGACTGGTTCGAGCTTTTTGAACCGGAGGCGCGATACATCGTCGCTCCATTGCAGCGCGCGGCCGAAAGCGCGCCTGAGCAAGCCCTCTGCCTGATCTTGGACGATTATGAGCGACTGCGGGCGCGCGTTCGGCATTTCGCGGGCGCGTCGACTTGGATGGAGCAACCGCGCTCGCGTACGCGTCGCTTGGTGTCCAATTTGCGATTTTTGGCCTCTGCGACCGAAGAGATCGTCGTGAGAGTGAATTTCGTCGTCTATCAATTTCGAAATCACGAATCCTGGGAGTTCGTCGGCAGCGCCAAATATCGGCTCGTCCCGCATGAATCCGAGTTTCGAATCCGTGAGCGGTCGGTGCAATTGGACCATGAGTCCATCTCGAAACAAAGACGCATCAGCATCATCATCTGAGACCTTTCTCGGAGAACGCCATGCAGAACCAAGACAGCTATTCGAAGGACGAGAGCGAAGCCTATATCCACGATGTCGGCTACGCCGATCGAGAGCGATTGGAGATATTGACCGAGCTATACGACCCCGCGAGTCGAGACTTCATCACGAGCCAGCTTCCCGACAATGCGCGGTCCGTATTGGAAATCGGATGCGGGCATGGCCAAATGGCGTTCTGGTTCGCCGATCAGGTCAGGTCACGCAGCGGAGCTGTCGTGGCGATAGACGAGTCGCAAGCTCAGATCGACGTCTGTCTCCAGAGGCGAGACGAGCGCGGGATCGACAATATTCGCTTTATCCGCCATGATATGACATCCACGCTGGATATCGGAGAAGCGTTCGACGTCGTCTACTGTCGCTTCGTTCTCGCGCATATCACGAACTGGACGACATTTTTCGAGAACGTCCTGTCGCTATGCAAGGACAACGGCTCGATTGTCATCGAGGAGCCGACGACACGCCGTTTTTCGATTCCCCATCACCCCTCCGTTCCCCGGTCGGTCGAGCTGCTCGAAAGGCTGGGCGAGAGAATCAACGTCAAATTCAATTGCGCGGAGCCGCTCTGGACCTATGTGCAGAACATGGACGTCGCTATCGAAGCGGCGCAGTTCACACAACCGGCGCTCAGGACCCCGCGTCAAAAGAGCCTGATCTGGCGTTCGTTCGTTCAGATTCGAGATCGGCTGCGAGAATTTGGACTCGCGACCAGTCCAGAAATAGAAGCGCTCTACCGCGATCTCCGGAATGTCGCAGAGGACGACGGCTACCTACTGGAAGGCGTTCGTATTCTTCACCTGCATTTGAGAAAGCGCCCTCCGGTGCGAAACTAAACGGCCCCAGTTCGGATCGCGGAGCTGCGCGACGGGGCGTCTCTTCATGCTTCGACCGCGTGGCGGAAACGGCGACGAGATCGAGTATGCGCTAGAACGCCGAGGTCTGCATGTCTCATAATTGTTTCGGCCACCTCTTCCGCGTCACGACATTCGGCGAGAGCCATGGGCCGGCGCTCGGCGCAGTGGTCGACGGTTGTCCGCCGGGAATTGAGCTGACGGCGGCGGAGATTCGACATGCGCTCGAGAGACGTCGACCCGGCCAATCGCGCTTTACCACGCAACGGCGGGAGCCGGATGACGTGAAAATTCTCTCCGGCGTCTTCACGGACGGAAACGGCCGGCAAGTGACGACGGGCACGCCGATCGCTCTGATGATCGACAACACCGATCAGCGCACAAAAGACTATAACGAGATCGCGAACAAATTCCGTCCCGGTCATGCAGACTATGCCTATGATGCGAAATACGGAATTCGTGACTATCGCGGTGGCGGACGCGCATCGGCGCGGGAGACGGCCGCGCGCGTTGCAGCGGGCGCGGTCGCCCGCAAAGTCGTCGCGGGCGTATCGATTCGTGGAGCGCTCGTGCAGATCGGCGCGGATAGAATCGATCGCGAGCGTTTCGATTGGAGCGAGGTGGAGAGAAATTCGCTATTTTGCCCGGATCCACGAGCAGCGCGGCGTTGGGAGGATTCTCTCGACGAGGCGCGGAGAGCGGGCTCGTCCGTCGGCGCCGTGATCGAGGTAATCGCGGAAGGCGTTCCTGCAGGCTGGGGCGCGCCGATCTACGGTAAGCTCGACGCCGAGCTCGCGAGCGCCCTCATGTCGATCAATGCCGTCAAGGGAGTTGAAATCGGGGCGGGCTTTGCGGCCGCGGAACTCTCGGGCGAAGCCAACGCCGACGAAATGCGTTCGGGCAATGACGGCAGAGCGGTCTTTCTTTCCAATCACGCCGGCGGCGTGCTGGGCGGCATTTCGACCGGGCAGACGATCGTGGCGCGTTTCGCGGTCAAACCGACGTCGTCGATCCTCACGCCGCGGCTGACGATCGACAGCCTCGGAGGAGACACGGAAATCGTCACGAAAGGCCGGCACGATCCCTGCGTCGGCATTCGCGCCGTGCCGGTCGGCGAAGCAATGATGGCGATCGTGCTCGCCGATCAGTTTCTGCGGCATCGTGGCCAAGTCGGATAGCGTCGCAAGCGCTGGGAACTCGGTGTCACGCGGCGAGCCGGCATATATCGACAGACAGCCACGAAGCCACCCTCTCGCGAGCCGCGCCCGCCGGATGCGCAAGTCCGCTGCGCGCTGCGGCGCAGTGCTTCTCCGTCGTGCGGTAAATCTCACTTTCGTGCTTGACCCTGACATTGATGTCAGGGGCTAGACCATGCGGCAGGAGGGCGGATGAAGATCGGAGACGTTGCAAAAAGGACTGGGGCGAGCGTGCGCTCCATCCGTCATTACGAGAAGGTCGGCCTGATCCGCGCCACCCGCGAGGAGAACGGCTACCGCGATTTCGACGAGGCCGACGTCGCTTTCGTGCGCCGCATCGGCCGGATGATCCGGCTCGGCTTCACCACAGACGAAATCGCGACATTTCTCAACTGCATCGTCGACGATCCCGCCGCGGTTACCGCCTGTCCGAAGGTGGCCGCTGCGCATCGGTTGAAGCTAGAGGCGATCGAACGGCAAATGGCCGATCTCGAAACGCGCCGCCAGAAGCTTCTCGTCACCCTGAAGGCTGCCTCCAGCCAGGACGACATCAACGTATCGGAATCGCCTGTCCATGCCGAAACCAACCCCATCGCCCTCGCTCATCCTCGCCACCCTGGCGCTCGCCGTCTATTTCGTCGGCGCGGTTGAATTCATGCTCGCGCCGATGCTGACGCCATTGGCGTCGGCCTTTGCCGCGAAGCCCGCCGATATCGCCTGGCTCGTGTCGGCCTACGCGGTGTCCTATGCCGTACTCGCCCCGCTCATCGGCCTCCTCGGCGATCGGATCGGTCGGCGGCGTTTGTTGTTGCCAGCGCTGGCGCTTTTTGCCGCCGATGCGCTGGCTGTCGCCTTCGCGCCCTCGCTCTCTTTCGCGATCGTCGCGCGAGTGCTCGGCGGCGCGGCGGGAGCGGCGCTCACGCCGACCGCCTTTGCCCTGATTGCCGAGACCGTTCCCGAAGAACGTCAGGCCGGAGCCATGGGGCTCGTCCTCTTGGGCTTGACCCTCGGCATCGCCACGGGTCCGACTTTCGCAGGGCTATTGACCGACGCCTACGATTGGCAGGCGCCGTTCATTGCCGTAGCCTGCGGCTGCATCGCCGTCCTCATCCTGGCGGCGCGCATTTTGCCGCCATCCATCGCGCGGCGGAGTCGTCCGCTCAAAGCCTCGGCGGCCCGATTGCTCGACGGCGCGATCCTCCGGCCCAACCTCTCCAAGGGGTTCTGGCTCGGCGCGACGATTGCTGGGTTTCTAATCTCCGGCGAGGTTCTGCGTAGCCGCTACGGTCTTTCCACCGGCGTCATCGGCCTTTCGGTCGCTGCCTTCGGTCTCGGGCTCGCCGCAGGCAACCTGGCCGTCGGACGGCTGACCGCCTGGGCCGGACGGCCCGAGACTGTGCTGGTTTTCGCCATCGGCCTGATCTTCTTCACGCAGAGTGCGTTCCTGGCGACCGAGTCTAGCTGCGTATCGGCAATTATCCTTCTGGCTCTTTGGGGATTTGCCTCGGGCCTCGCCGCCCCGGCCAACACCGCCGTTCAGACGAGCCGAGCTGGGTCTGACGCGGGCTTTGTATTGGCGTCATCGGAATCGATTAACAATTGCGCTCTTCTCGTTCTGGCGCCAGTCGTCGCAAGCTGGATCGGACGGGCCGACACCGTCGACGCGGCGATCCTGCTCGGCGCCTGCACGCTCGCGGCGCTCGGCGTAAATCTCCTCGATCAGCGATCGCTCCCGAAAATCCTTCCCGGCGAAACCGGCTAGCATTATTCGGCGCGCCGCGTTTCGATTGCACGATGGCGCTGGTGTTCCAGGACGCGCGATTGCTTCCCTGGCGGCGCCCAGGCCAGTGTGACGATTGGGCGCATCTGCGCGCTGGATGCATTGCGCGGCATCGGCTTCGAGGCTTTCCGCATCAGTTCTCCAGCGGACAGAGGCCCCGCGTCGCCTTCGCCCGAGCGCTCGCGGTGCGGCCGGACGTGCTGCTGACGGACGAGTCTTTCTCCGCGCTCGACACGCCGACCTTTTGCCGGACGATCTGCTCGAGCTCCGGCGCTCCGTCTCGGCTACTACCCTGTGATCGCTCTCGGCGGAAAGCCGGGCGAGGTCCGCGCCGCCGTCACGATAGAGGTCGCGCGTCCGCGATGACGTGCCGACCCACGCTGTCGCCTCCCATCGTCTCGAGATTTATTGACTTTGTCTAGTAATTTAGTCAACATATGCGCCGCCGTGAAACCCCGATTGCCTTCACCGCCGAGCAAACTGCGGGGCGCGGGGCAAAATGTAATGACGCATCGAGGCGCCGAGCATGTTCAGTCCCTCTTCCTTTTCGGTGGTCGTTACCGACAAGAAAAGGACCGGAATCGAGACCCTTTCCGGAGTGACGCCCGGAGCGACGAGCCGGGCTTCGGCCATGGTGTTCGAGGATTCCGTCTCCTTGCGGCTCAAAGCCGATCTGCATCGGATCGCGCCGAGCGACGCGACCGTTTTGATCATCGGCGAGACCGGAACCGGAAAGGAGCTGGTCGCTCGCTACATTCACGCCAATAGCGCGCGCAAGGACGGTCCCTTCCTCGCGGTCAATTGCGGCGCTTTCAGCGAGACGCTGGTCGAGGCGGAGCTGTTCGGCCATGAGAAGGGCGCGTTCACTGGCGCCGCGAGAAGCGAGACCGGCTGGTTCGAGGCCGCCCATGGTGGGACGCTGCTGCTCGACGAGATCGGCGATCTTCCGCCGCCCATGCAGGTGAAGCTGCTGCGCGTCTTGCAGGAGCGCGAGATCGTGCGCGTCGGATCGCGCAAGGCGCGGCCGATCGATGTGAGGCTGATCGCCGCCACCAATGTGAATCTCGAGGCGGCGGTGGCCGCGAAGAGCTTCCGCAAGGACCTCTTCTATCGACTCGCCATAGCGACCGTGAATATCGCGCCGCTGCGCGCGAGACGCGGCGACATCGAGCCGCTCGCCAATTATTTTCTGCGCCTCTATGGCGCGAAGCTCGGCCGCCCGATGCCCGTGCTCGCGCCCGAAGCCCTCGCGAAGCTGACCGCCTATCATTGGCCCGGCAATATTCGCGAGCTGGAGAATGTGCTGCACAATGCGCTGCTGCTGACGCAGGAGGCGCGCATAAGCGATGTGCCGATCGTCGAGGCGTTCGACGCGCCGCATGCGGAAGAGGTCGCCGATTTCGAGACGCGCCTGCGCAGCCTGCTCGAAACCGCGATAGCGCAAGGCGAGAAGAACCTCTTCGACCGCGTGACCCGTTCCCTCGTCTCGGTCGCTCTCGATCTCGAGCGCGGCAATCAGGTCCACACCGCGGAGCGGCTCGGCATGAGCCGCAACGAGCTGCGCACCCATCTCGGCCATATGGGCGTCATCGCGCCGCGCAAGAAAAATCGGCCGGAGAAAGCGCGCGAGGAGAAGCGGGCGCCGGCGCGAAGCGCGCCCAACATCGTGCGGCTGGGCTTTCAGAAATTCGGCACGCTTGCGGCCTTGCGGGCGCTCGGCTCGCTCGACGAACATCTTCGTCCATTCGGCTATCGGGCCGAATGGCGGGAGTTCAGCGCCGGGCCTGCTGTTCTCGACGCGATCGGTCGCGGCGAGATCGACATCGGCGTCACCGGCGAGGCTGCGACGGTTTTCGCTCTCGCGATGGGCGTTCCGTTCTATTATGTCGGCTATGAATCTCCCGCCCCGACCGATGTCGCCCTCGTCGTCGCCGATCCGCGCCTCTGCTCGATCGACGATCTGAGAGGCAAGCGCGTCGCTTTGAGCCGATGGTCGAACGCCGATCATTTTCTTACGACCGCGCTCAACATTCGGGGTCTATCGCGCGACGACATCGAGCCCGTCTATGTCCCTCCGACGCTCGATCTGCTCGAGGATTTGCGCGAGGGCGCCATCGACGCTTGGGCGATCTGGGAGCCTTTGTTGAGCGCCGCGCGCATGGGGAGCAAGACTCATGTGCTCCTCGATGGCTCCGGCTTCGTCGAGAATCATCAATTCTATGTCGCGCGCCGACACTTCGCTTGCGGCCAGCCGCAGATCGTCGACGCGATCCTCGCCCAAATCCGCGCGCTCGGCGCGACGCCGCGCGAGCGCGCCGAGGAAGAGCTCGGCGCCGTCGCGCGATGCCTGCATCTCGACCGGCAGGTGGCGCGACATTATCTGCACCGGCTCGATTTCGAGCCCAAGCCGCTCGATTTCCATGTCATCGGCCAGCAGCAGTCGATCGCCGACGGCTATTTCGCCGCGGGCCAGTTGCCCGCGCGCGTCTCGATCGAAGGCGCCGTTTGGCGAGGCGCCTGACGGCGCCTCGCGCTTTTGGCTCGGCGTGTGATCGATCGAACGATTCCATTCGATCGAAAGGCGCTTTCGCGTCAATATTTGGCGAGGATCGGCTGCGTCGCCGCGCCGCCGAAGCGCAGAGTGACGCCGACGCTCGCGAGCCAAGGATCGATGTTCGACTTGACCTTGACATAGATGTTCTGATTGAGCGCGGAATTATAGATCGTCGCATAGGCGGTCGGCTCCGCCATGATGCGCTTCAGATCGACATTCACGCCGATGTTGGGCGTGATCATATAATCGAAGCCGATCTGTCCCGCGACGCCGACCGAGGTTCCGATCTGCAGAGCGCGCACCGAATCATAGCCGGTGAAGCCGAGCGCGGTGCCGAGAGGCGTCCAGCCGTTGCCCGGGCTGTAGCCATAGGGAACCGCCCAAGTGACGCCGACGCCGATGTAGGGTTGGAAGGCGCCGAATTGGGTGAAATGATATTGGCCGAGCAGCGATACCGGCAGAAGATTGGTCGCGCCGACCGGAATGCCGGCGAGCGAGCCCGTCGCCGTCAGAGTGTGCCGCGTATAGCCGGCGATCGTCTCGACGGCGAAATGCTCGTCGAAATAATAGCTGAGATCGATCTCGGGAATGATCGATGTGGAGGCGTGAACGCCGGCGCCGAAGATCTGGCCGCCGGGAACGCCGGCTGCGATGCCGGTGACGGCCGGCACGGTTCCGAAGCGGTCGAAAACCGAAAAGCCGCCGTCGGGAACGATCGCCGTCGCGCGCAGCCTGATCTGGAAGGGCTGATAATCGACGGAGGATATCGTTGCTGGTTGCGGCTGCGCGCGCGACAGCAGATCGGCGGCGTAGGCGGCGTTCGCGCAGACGAGCGCGCTCGCCGCACCGATGACGCGGTACGGGAGATTCATCTTCTTTCCTCGAAATGCAGGGAAACGAAACGAAAGGCGAAGGCGCCTTTTGCTCGAGCAGTTTCCGATCCGAATGGATCGAAAACTGCTCCGGCTTTTCTTGATTTGGAGCGAATTCTGATCGATCGAACGATTCCGTTCGATCGGAAAGCGCTCTATTCGCCGCCTTCGTAGAACAGCTCGAGCGGCAGGCCGACCGCAGTCTTGCCGATCCAGTCGCGCGCGATGATGTTCGACGGCCCCATGCCGATGCCGGCGCGGGCGTCGCGGAAATAGCGCTCGAGTGCGCCCTTCTTGTAGCCGTAGCCGCCGGTGACGGTGAGCGCGGCCGCGGCGGAGAGATTGGCGGTCTCAGAGGCATGAACCTTGAATTCGGTGAGCGCGATCAGCAGCTCCGATTGCGGCTTGCCCGAAAACCACAGCACGTCGAGCCCCGCCGCGAGCTCACGCCGCCAGGGTCCGAGTGATTCGATCAGCACTTTCGGCTTGGCGAGCTCCTGTCGGATCGCCTGATAATCGGCGAGACGCTTGCTCGTGTCCTTGTGGATCGAATTCTTGATATGTCCCACCGCCGTATCGTGAGCGCCGCGGGCGACCCCTTCCCACACCGCGCCGAGGCCGATCAGATAGACCGGCGAGACGCCGTTGTAGATGATCTCCTTGCCTTGATTTTCCTCGCCGAGACGATTGCTCCGCGCGACCTTCACGCCCTCGTAGCGGATCGGACCGGAATGGTTTCCGCGCACGCCGAGCGCGTTCCACGGCCCGGGCGTGATGCCCGGCGATTTCCCATCCACGATGAAGAAGGAGATATCCGATTGATCGCGCGCGTCCGGCGTGCGCGTCTGCGTGATGTAGTAATCCGCCTTGCCGGAGGAGGTGGTGAAGGATTTTTCCGCATTGACGATATAATCATCGCCGTCGCGCGACGCCTGCGAGAAATTATACCACCAGTGACCGCCGGAGGCGCGCTCGCTGGTCGAGTAGGTTCCGAGCAGATATTTTCCGTCCTGCGGCTTCAGCCAGCGCAGCTTCTGATCATGCGCGCCATAGAGATTGATCGTCTGCGCGGCGCCGACATGCATCACATAGACGAGGCCCGTCGAGGCGTCCTTCTGTCCGATGCGATAGGCGGCCTCCGCGAAAGCCGTATGATCGAGTCCGAGCCCGCCATATTCCGGCGAGACCAGCGCGCGCGTCCATCCGGCTTCGGCGAGCGCATGGAGATTCTCGGCGGGGAACAGCGACTTCTCGTCATTGCGCTCCGCATTGCCGGCGATCACGGTCTCGATAACGCGATCGAGCCGTTCGAACGCTTCTGCTCTGTTGACTTCCGACATTTTCGTGCCTCAACTTATTCTGTCATTGCGGATCGAAGCGCAGTTCCGATCGACGAATCTGTTTCGAGACGCTCACGCGGCCAAGCGGGCTTGCTCGGCCTCGAGCGCGCGCACGAGCGGAATGACGCGCTTGCCGAAAAACTCGATCTCCTCCTGAAAATGCAGGAAGCCGAGAAGGACGAGATCCACGCCGACCGCCTTGAGATCCAAGATCCGCCGGGCGACCTCTTCCGGCGAGCCGATGAGATTGGTCTTGAAGCCGTCATTGTATTGGACAAGGTCCTCGAAGCTCGATTTCGCCCAATTGCCTTCGCGCTCCGGCGAAGCCGCACCGGCGTTCTGAACCTCGTGATGGAAAGCGCGAACCGCGTCCGGATCGGCATGGGTCAGAATGTCGTCCAACGCGGCGCGCGCTTCCTCGGCCGTGTCGCGCACGATGGCGAAGGCGTTGACTCCGATCTTCACCCGATGACCGCTCTGCGCGGAATTGGCGCGAATGTCGTCGACCTGTTTTTGAATGCCTTCGATCGTGTTGCCATTGGTGAAATACCAGTCGGAAACGCGCGCCGCCATGTCGCGCGCCGCGCGCGAGCTGCCGCCCTGGAATATCTCCGGCGGGCTGACCGGCTTCGGCTTCAGCGTGTAGGCGCGGAAGCGGTAGAAATCGCCCGCGAAGCTGAAATCGTCTTGCGACCACACGCCGCGCAAAACGCGGATGAACTCCTCCGAGCGCCGATAACGCTCGTCGTGATCGAGCCAATGTTCGCCAATCGCCTGGAACTCGCCGCGGAACCATCCCGAGACGATGTTCACCGCGAGCCGCCCACCGGTATACCAGCTGATCGACGCGACCTGCTTGGCGACGACCGCCGGATGCCACGGGCCGGGAAGAATCGCCGCGATCACATTGAGCTTCTCGGTCGCCGCGAGCAGCGCATGGGAGAAGCTCACCGACTCGTGCTGATATTCGGCGCCATAGCCGGCGGTGAAGCGGATCTGGGTCAAGGCGTATTCGAAGCCTGACGCTTCGGCGATCTGCGCGAGCTTGCGGTTATAGTCGATATCCCAGCTCGTGCGCTGCTCGACCTTGCTGATGACGAGGCCGCCCGAGACATTCGGAACCCAATAGGCGAATTTGATCGCCTCCGTTTTTTGATGCGCCGAAGGCGAAGAAGCGCCGCTCATCCTTAGTCTCCCTGGTGGCCCGCGCGCGCCGCCGATAGTCACGCGACCGCGCATCGATCATCTATGAATGAGCACGGCGCGTGCCACCCGATTTTCGGCCGGTGATTACGGTTTTCCGCATTATCACGGGGGACGGCGATTGCATTCGCAACAGTCGAGGAGCGGCGCTGCTGCACATGCAACAATGCGATTGCGATAGGCCGCGATCTGCCGAGTCCCGATCCGGCGCCTCGATTGCGATGCGCTTACTTCCGAGGCACGTCGAGAGGACCTTCGAATGACACGATCGAACCGCCCGCGGCATATCGTCGACATGCGCGCGCGACCATCATTCCTTCATTCCTTCTTCGGAGCGGAGCCTGGATCGGCCGACTTCGAAACCGTGCGCTGGATGAACCGCCGCCTGGGCTCCGAGGATATCGACCATTTCACGCGAGCGCCCGACCTTCCTTCGTTTCGTCGAGAACTCGATGCGGCGGAGATCGACATCGCTGTCATGGTGGGACGCAGCACGCCGAGCGTGCGGATTTCAAATGATGTGCTGGCGACGCTGTCTCGCTCGTCGGAAGGGCGCATGCTCGGCGTCGGCTCGGTCGACCCGCAACTCTTCGCCGGAAGAGGCGCGGCCGACGAGGCGGAGCGCTGCCTGAAGGAGCTTAAGTTCGCAGGCGTCAATGTCGATCCCGCTTTTTTGGGGGAGCCGATCTCTCACGACGACGCTACTTTGTTTCCCGTCTACGAAGTCTGCGCGGACTTCGGCGCGCCGGTCTTCATGATGTCTGGTCCGACGACGCCGGACCTACGGCGCAACGATCCGCTCGCCGTCGATCGCATCGCAAGGGCCTTTCCGACCCTTCCCATCATCTGCTGCCACGCCTTCTATCCCCGAATCGACGAGATGATCGGCGTCGCCTTTCGTAACGAGAATGTCTTCGTGTCGCCGGACATGTATCTCTTCGCGCCGGGCGGCCGGCGCTACGCGGACGCCGCGAGTGGATGTCTCGCGGATCAAGTCCTGTTCGGCTCGTCCTATCCGTTTCGCCCTCTCGGTCAGAGCGTCGCCGATTTCCTGCGCCTCGACTTGGACGAGGAAGTGATCGAGAAAGTCGCGTGGCGCAACGCCGCGCGCCTGCTGCGCCTCGATCTGGCATGAGCTGTTGCGCTTGCCGCAGAGCCGGGTCGGAATTGCTTCGAATGCAACAGCCGAAGGACAAAAAGACCGAGGATTCGAGGGTCGAGAGATTGGCCCGTCTTTTGCGGCCGCCGATTGCAAAAAAAGTCTCGTATGGCCGCGCTCGAATCGGCGAACAGGATCGGATCATGGAAGTCTTGTGGTACATTCCGACGCATGGCGACTCGCGCTATCTCGGCGCGGAGGAGGGCGCGCGGACGGCGACATTCGATTATGTTCGGCAGATAGCGGTGGCAGCCGACAGCCTCGGCTACTATGGCGTTCTCATTCCGACCGGACGCTCCTGCGAAGATCCGTGGATCGTCGCCGCGAGCTTGATCGAATCGACGAAGAGCTTGCGCTTTCTCGTAGCCTTACGGCCGGGCCTGGTGCAACCGGCGCTGGCGGCGCGCATGACGGCGAGCCTCGATCGTCTGTCGCGCGGGCGTCTGTTGATCAATCTCGTCGCCGGAGGCGATGCGAGCGAGCTCGCCGGCGACGGCCTCTTTCTCGATCATGCGGCTCGCTACGCCGTCTCGGCGGAGTTCGTGCGCGCATGGGAGGCGCTTCTTCACGCGAGCCACACAGATGAGAGCGTCGATTTTCACGGCGCGCATTTCGATATGGAGAAGGGGAAGCTGCTGTTTCCGCCGGTGCAGAGCCCGAGGCCCCCGCTCTATTTCGGCGGCTCCTCGGAGCCCGCGCACGAGCTCGCAGCGCGCGCTGTCGACACTTATCTGACATGGGGAGAGCCGCCCTCCGCGGTCGCCGAGAAGATCGCGGATGTGCGGCGTCGTGCGGCGGCGTTCGGACGCGCGCCCCGCTTCGGAGTGCGGCTTCATGTGATCGTTCGCGAGACGGAGGACGAAGCCTGGGCGGCGGCGGACTCCCTCATCAGCCGCCTGGATGATGGCGCCATCGCGGAGGCGCAGAAGACCTTCGCGAAGATGGATTCGATTGGCCAGAGGAGAATGCTCGAATTGCGCAAAGGCGGAGGGCGCACGCGCGCAGACCTCGAGATAAGCCCCAATCTCTGGGCCGGCGTCGGATTGACGCGGGGCGGCGCAGGAACGGCGCTCGTCGGTAATCCGGCGCAGGTCGAGGCGCGCTTGCGTGAATATGCGGCGCTCGGCGTCGACAGTTTCATTCTTTCCGGCTATCCGCATTTGGAGGAGGCCTATCGTTTCGCCGAGCTCATGTTTCCGAGGCTCGGAGTCGAGGCGCGCGGGACGTTGCCGGGCAAGAAGATCACCGGTCCGTTTGGAAGCGTCGCGGCGAAGCCCGACGCCGCGCCTTCGGCCGCGGCATGAGGAGCGCATCATAAATGTCTGACCGCATCGTCGAGATCCGCGCGACCGCTGTCGCGCTCGAGCGCCTGCTCGCCGCGCTCGCCTCGAACGCCGCCCAAAGGGACAAGCAGGGCAGCACGGCCAAGCACGAGCGCGATCTCATTCGCGACAGCGGCCTGCTGACCCTCTCCATCCCTCACGAATTCGGTGGCGGCGGCGCGGATTGGGTGGAGATATTCGCCATTATTCGGCGAATGGCGGCGGTCGACAGCTCGCTCGCCCATCTTTTCGCGTTTCATCATCTGATGATCGCCACGCTCCAATTCTTCGGGACAGCCGAGCAGACGCGGCGCGCCATGGAGAAGACGGTTCGCGAGAATTGCTTTTGGGGCAATGCGGTCAATCCGAAAGATTCTCGCCTGCGGCTGCGGCGGCAGGGCGAATCCTATCGGCTCGACGGCGCGAAGAGCTTTTGTTCCGGCGCGAGCGATTCCGACATGCTCGTCGTCTCGGCGCTCGACGATCTGGAAAAATTGAAGATCGTCGTCATTCCGACCCGGCGCGGCGGAATTCGGATTCACGATGATTGGGACAATATGGGGCAGCGCCAGACCGACAGCGGCTCCGTGTCTTTCGACGCGGTCGAGGTGCGTGAGGACGAGCTGCTCGTTTCGCCCGGGCCGCTCGGCTCGCCTTTCGCAACCCTGCGGCCATGTCTCGCGCAGCTCATTCTCGTCGCCATTTATGTCGGATTGGCGCGTGGCGCGCTCGATTCGGCCATCGGCTATGTGCGGGAGCTGCCGGGCGACGGCGTGGCGCGCATCGGCGGCGATCCGTTCACTCTCCATACGACAGGTGAGCTCTGGGCGCAGGTCTGCGGGGCGGAGGCGCTGGTCGATCGCGCCGTGCAGTCTTTTCAACGCGGCTGGACGCGCGGCGACGCGATCACGCCGCAAGAACGCGGCGCCATTGCGATCGATGTGGCGACCGCCAAGGTCGCGAGCGCCCGCGCGGCGCTCGACGTCGGCAGCCGCATGTTCGATATCATGGGCGCGCGCGCGACGACCGCCCGCGCCGGGCTCGACCGCTTCTGGCGTAATGCGCGCACGCATACGCTTCACGATCCGCTCGATCACAAGCTGAAGGAGCTCGGCGATTTCGCGCTGAACGGCGCCTATCCTATGCCTTCCTTCTATTCTTGAACGGAGCTGCGCCACAGCCGGCTTTCATAGCTCTCACACAGGAGACGACATGACCGCGATAAAGCTCGTCGCCGTATCCGGCGGCCTCGGACACCCATCACGCGCCGCTGCTCTCGCGCAAGCGATCACGGCGGAAATCGCCGCATCGACGGCGATCTCAGCCCATGCGATCTCGGTCGCCGATCTCGTCTCCGATCTCGCCGGAGTCGTTTCGGCAAAGGACGCTCCCCCGTCGGTGAGCGAAGCCGTGAAACAAATCGAGACCGCGGACGCGCTGGTCGTTACGACTCCGGTCTATCGCGGCTCCTACACCGGTCTCTTCAAGCATCTCTTCGATCTCGTCCATCACGAGGCGCTGATCGGTACGCCCGTTCTGCTCGCCGCGACGGGCGGCAGCGATCGACATTCATTGGTGATCGATCACCAATTGCGGCCCTTGTTCGCCTTTTTCCAATCACTGACATTACCTGTCGGCGTCTACGCCAATGACAGCGATTTCTCGAATTATGAGGTGAGCAGCGACGCCCTGAAGGAACGCATCAGGCTCGCCGTCACACGAGGGATAGAGCATTTGAAGCACTGACGGTAGCTGCGCTTCACTTCACTGGAAGCCTGATCCCTATCGGCGGAGTGGTTCTGGAGCCGTCGTGATGAGCCTCGCCTTCGCCGTTTTCAAAGAGAAGTCGCGTCTGGAAGCCTTCTCGACCATTTCTCGATCATCGACGACCCGCGCGAGGCCTGGCGCGGCGCGCATCCGCTTCGCGAGGTTCCCCGAACAGTCGATGAAGCTATTTCGGACGATGACGGACATGCGGCTCTTCAAGTGACGGGCGCAGGGGAGGGGGCGTCGACAGGGGCGCAATCGCCTGTCGATGGGCGCCTAGAAGTTCGCAGTCAGGAGAGGCGCGGCGTGTTTCGGCGCGGCCGGACGAGCAGGAGGAAAAAGCCAGCGGTGCGCGATGGGCATGAAAAGCGAAGGCTTTGCATAGGCGTCACGCAGTTTGCCGATCGAGATGCGACCGCATCACCAGTTCCGAATAGGCTCGTCCTTGCGCCATGAGTTCATCGTGCGCGCCACGCTCGATGATCCGGCCCTTTTGCAAGACGATGATTTGATCGGCCTGCCGCACCGTCGAAAGGCGGTGGGCGATCGTGATGGTCGTGCGTCCCTGCGATAGCGCAGCCAGCGCAGACGCCATGGCGTGTTCTGTCTTGGCGTCGAGGGCGCTGGTCGCTTCGTCGAGCAGCAGGATCGGCGGATCGCGAAGAATGACGCGCGCGAGCGCCAGCCTTTGCTTCTCGCCGCCCGAAAAGCGATAGCCTCGCTCCCCGACCAGCGTCTCATAGCGGTCGGGCAAGGCCATGATCGTCTCGTGGATCTGGGCGATGCGCGCGGCCCTCGCGAGCTGATCGTCGGACGCTTCCGGGCGGCCGAAGCGCAGATTGTCGGCGACGGTCGCATGGAGCAGATAGGGTTCCTGCGTCACGACGCCGAGCATGTCGGCCAGCGTCTCGAAGCGAAGCGCGCGAATATCGACGCCGTCGAAGGAGATGACGCCTGCGTCCACGTCATAGAGTCGCGCGAGGAGATAGCCGAGCGTGGTCTTGCCGGAGCCGGTCGCGCCGACAATGGCGACATGGCCGCCGGCCGGAATGTCGATGGAGATATCGCGCAGAGCGGGAGTCGCGGCGCCAGGATAGAAAAACGAGACATTTGCGACCCGGACTGCGCCGTGCATATCCGCCCGATCGAGCGCGACTGTCTCGGCGGCTTGCGTAATCTCGACCGGTCTGTCGAGATAAGCGAAGATCCGCGCGAAGAGCGCGCGGGTCGTTCGCATCTCCCGCGCGATTTCCAAAAGCTGCTCGAGCGGCCACAACAATTGCTCCTGCAGCGCGATCATGGCGACGAGCGTGCCGATTGTGATCGGCGTGTCGGCCTCTATCAGCAGTCCGCCGACCAGCAGCGTCAGCGCCGGAAGCACGGAGAGCGCGAGGTTGATGAGCGCCCATTGCCATTCGCCCGCCGTATGCGCGCGAGCTTCGAGCTTCGCCACCTCTCCGGAGAGGCTCGAGAAGCGATGCGACAAATGCTCGCCGCGGTTCATCGTTCTGGCGAGGATCACGCCGGAGATCGAAAGCGTTTCTTGTATGGCCGACGACATGTCGGCGATGCGCTCCTGCTGCTCGAAAAGCAGCCTTTCGCGCATTCGCGCGACCCGATTGCTGATCGCCACCGTTCCGGGAACGATCAGAAAGACGAAGAGAGCCAATCGCCATTCGAGCAGCAGGATCGCCGCGGCGGTCATGACCACTGTGGCCGAAGATCGCGCCAGCTCGTTCGCGCTGGTGGTCACGAGCGATTGCAGCCCGGATATGTCGCTGGCGATGCGCGATTGAATTTCTCCCGCGCGCGTCGCCGTGAAGAAGCCGAGAGACAAGGATTGAAGGTGCGAATAGACCCTCACTCGCAGATCATGCATGATCGCTTGCCCGATCCCGACCGACAATATCACCTGCGCTGTGCTGAGGCTGGTCGACAGGACAGCGACGAACAGCAGGCCGACCACCAGCGCGACGAGCTGATGCAGATCGGAACGGGGCAGAGCCTCGTCGATGATTGCGCGCAAGAGAAAAGGCGACGACATGCCCGCGCCCGCGCCGAGGAGCATCAGGGAGGCGACAATTGCGATCTTGGCGCGGTAAGGCCTGAACAGCTCGAGAACGCGGCGCAGAGACACATGCGTTGCAGCGACTTTCTCGTAATCGTTATCGGGTCGGTCCATTGCAGGTGTGGCGGTCATTCGATTGTCCATGGTCGTTCGATCAGCGTCGTGGCGGCGCCGTCATTCGGCCGGCGCGTCGCCGCCGAAGCGATCGCGCGCTCGGGCGAGCGGCAGAACGATCTCGAAGATCGCGCCGCCGGCGGCGGAGGCTCTGTATTGCGCGCGGCCGTGATGCGCCTCCGCTATGGCGCGCACCACGGAGAGGCCGAGGCCCGCGCCGCCATGTCGACGCGAGCGTGAGGCTTCCGCCCGGCTGAATGTGTCGAACGCATGGGGCGCGAAGTCGGGCGCGAGGCCCGGCCCCTGATCCTCGACGGCAATCACGAGTTCGTCCTCCTCCGCTCGCGTCGAAACGCGCAGGAGCCCCGGCGTCGCATAGCGCTTTGCATTCTCGAGAAGCGCGAGCAGCGCCTGCCGCAATCGAACGCCGTCGCAGGCCAGGACGATTCGGCGGGTATCGAGCTCGATCGTGAAGCCGGCCTCTACGAGAGCGGGTCGCATGGCGTCGACGGCCTGTCGAATGTCCTGCTCGAGATCGGTCGGCTCGAAACGCATCTCCAGCCGGCGACTCTCCGACAGAGTGACGATGCGCAGATCGTCGACGAGACGCGACAATCCTTCCACCTGCGACAGGAGATTGCGGAACAATTCGTCGCTCGGCTCGAACACCCCGTCGGCGAGGCCGTGCAGCCGCCCCCGCAGGATCGTCAATGGCGTGCGGAGCTCATGCGCGATCGCCGCGTTCCAGGAGGCCATCGCCGTGACGCTGTTCTCGAGGCGTTGCGCCATCGCATTGAAGTCGTCCACCAGTCGAGCCGTTTCGCCGAGCGATCTGTCGCCGGGCGAGGCCCGCGCCGTGAGATCGCCGGCGGCGATCCCGCGCGCGCCTTCGGCGAGCGAATTGAGAGGAACGAGAATCCGCTTCGTCAGGCGAAGCGCCGCGAAGATCCCGATGACGAGAGTGAAGAGAAGCAGGACCGCGATCAGCACGAAGTCCGGCGCCTCGGGAAGAAGCGGCGGCGGCCCGGGCGGCGGCGGGTAGTAGGTCAGATAGACGCCATAGAAGACAAAGGAGCCGACGAAGACGATCATCACGGCGACGGCGACGACAGCGCTCATCGACAGCGTGATCTGTCGGCTCAAACGATGGCGGCTCATGGCGCCGCCATCCGATAGCCGACGCCGCGCACGACATTCATCAGGCCGGTCGCGCCGGCCTCGTCGAGCTTGCGGCGCAGATTGCTCATATGACTGTCGACGGTCCGCTCCAGCGCGTCGCCGCCGGGCAGACAGGCGTCGACCAGCTCGCCCCGGCTGAACGCGCGCGAAGGCGATTTCGCCATATGGGCGAGGAGCCGGAATTCCGTCAGCGTCAGGGGCAGCGTCGCCGCGGCGTCGCCGTCTCGCACCCTGGCGAGAAAGCTTTGAAGATCGATCTCGAGCTTGCCGATGCGCATGACCTGACTGTCGGTCCGCGCATTGGTCCGCCGCAGAACCGCTTTGACGCGCGCGACGATTTCCGCCGGATTGAACGGCTTCACAACATAATCGTCGGCGCCGAGACGTAAGCCCTGCAGGCGCTCTATGTCCTCGTCGAGCGCGGTGATCATGATGATCGGCGTGTCGCCGCGACGCCGAAGCTCGGCCAGAGTCTCCCAGCCGTCCACATTCGGCATGTTCACATCCAGTAGGACGATGTCCGGCTTCAGAATCGCATGTTGATCGAGCGCGATCCGGCCATCCGCCGCGCTCACGGTTCGCAACCCTTCCCGCACCAGATAGGCTTCCAGAATCGCGGTGATTTCTGCTTCGTCGTCGGCGATGAGTACGAGTTCGTTCATGGTCGAGTTCTCGGCTGCTTGCTGGCTGGCCTCATATTGTTTCCCGCACATCGGACAATGTCGTCCTGCGGAACGACTTTGGTCACGCGTCGAAATTATGGCCGAATTTTCGGTTGTTCGAGTCGCTCCTAAATTTCCTGCAAAGAAATGGGTCTGCAGTAATATTTGGTCGATGACTCGAAAGCTTCGTGTGCCGGCATCGACGAGCTGCCGAACATTCCAAGATCCAGGCAGGGCTTCTCCATGCAAAATCGTCCCACCAATTCGTCGATATGCGCCCGTTGCCTTTCACGTCGCTCGTTCTGCGATTTCGCCGATATTAAGGGTAAGACGAAACCCTCGCGTGCGCGTAATCCTCCGCGTTCGAGCCAAAAGGCGTCGTAATCGGCGCGCATTCGCCGGCGCTGCCAACAGGCGTCGGCATTGATCGAATGCGTGTCATTGGATACGGCGAGGATCCGCCGGGCGCCCAACGCCCGGGCCAAGGTCGTCGCCGCCAGAAAGACCGCCATTTTGGGACGCAACCCCCAGAGAGACCGCGTTGCTTTCACGATCTGCGCCTTGGCGTCCGGCCCGCAATGCGACGATGGCCCTTGCAGTCCCCCGATCAGAACGGAAGGCGTCCCGTCGTCTTCGTTTCCAAGCACAAAGGTCAACGTCGCAAGTTTGAGACCGTCCGCTGTGTCGCTCAATACGAAACTCAACTCCCCCTCTTTGTAGCAATATTCCGGGCTGCGGAGCGACAGCCGATAAACTTCACCGTTCTTGCCGCATAGGAGGCCGAGCTCTGCGTCACATATTCCCCAAGAAACGGCAATCAAAGATGGAATAGCGTCGCAAATTAGGCTATAGTGATCTTTCAAAATCGACACCCGCTCGGAGCAAGAGAGGCCAAACATAGCGTAATTGAAAAGCGGCTTTCTGATACATTGTGCCGGAGCCGCTCCAAATGGATGCTTGTCTTTAAACTCGTCGAGAAAGTTCAGCCAGGCCGCCGAGGCGCGAATATCCTGCAACGACGATAGGCAGAATATTCCCGCTCGGAATGTCGATTCGTTTGCTGCGATCACGCAGACGTGTCGCCATATCGTCCGCATTGCTTCTTGCACCACGCCTCCGGACAAACGACCGTTTCGATATGGCTTCACGGGCTTCGTCAGCAGTTCGAGCCGACGACGAGTCGATGAAGATCGACCTCAATTATCAGTAACGAAACACACACATTACAGCAATCATTTGTCCGGCCAGACCGATGGTCTCCATCAATTCTCCATCAAACCTGCACGATCCACGAACAGCGGCGGCGTAGGTCATGATCGAAGACAAAAAAGACGCCCCGGCGCCGTCCAGGGCGATCCAGCAACGACCTCGAAAGCGCGCTCATGGATATTCGCTCGGCGATCGCCATCTCCACCGCCGCCGCCACGCTCGCCGGATGCGACTTCGATTCCAACGACCGAAGCAAGGCGTCTGTGCGGCCCGAAGTGAGCGTCGTCACCTTGCATCCTCGAAATGTCGCCGTCGTCTCGGAGCTGCCCGGCCGCATCGTCGCTTCGCTGGTGGCGGAAGTGCGGCCCCAGGTCGCGGGGATCATTCAGAAGCGGCTGTTCCAGGAGGGCGGTGAGGTCGCCGAGGGCGCGCCGCTCTATCAGATCGATCCGGCGCCTTATCGCGCCGCGCATGACAGCGCCGTCGCCGCCTTGCAGAAGGCAGAGGCCACTGTGCCCAGCGCTCGAGCCAAGGTCGAGCGCTATCAGGGACTGATAAAAAAGAACGCCGTCAGCGCGCAGGATCTCGAGGAGTCCGTAGCCGCGCTCGCTCAGGCGCGAGCCGATGTGGCGACGGCTCAGGCGAATGTCGCCAGCGCGAAAATCAATCTCGACTATACGACGATCAAGGCGCCGATCGGCGGCCGCGCCGACAAATCCTCGCTGACGCAAGGCGCGCTGGTGACGGCCGGTCAGGCCGACACGCTCACTACCATTCGCACGCTCGATCCGATCTATGTCGACCTCGCGCGATCGAGCGCGGCTATGCTCGATCTGAGACGGGCCATAGACGAGGGCCGCATCCGAACGTCGGAGCGCGAAGTCGATGTGAAGCTGAAGCTCGAAAATGGCCGGGTCTATCCACTGGCCGGACGGCTCGAATTCACCGAGGCCAAAGTCAGCCAGACGACCGGAACCGCGACAGTGCGGGCGGTCTTCCCCAATCCGTCGCGGCTGCTGCTGCCGGGAATGTACGCCCGGGCGATCGTCGAGGAAGGCGTCGCGCCCGGCGGCTTCCTCGTCCCTCAGCGCGCGGTCGTCCGCAACGTCAGGGGGCAGGCGACGGCGCTGGTGCTCGGCAAGGACGACAAGATCGAGGAGCGCGTGCTCTCCGTCGGCAGGACGGTCGGCAATAACTGGTTGGTCACGGCGGGGCTCGGCGACGGCGACCGCGTGGTTGTCGAAGGCTTGCAGCTCGTGCGCGCCGGGCAGTCGGCGACAGGCGTCGAGGTCGTGATCGACGAGGCCACCGGCGAGCTGCGAGAGCGCGAGCCGACGACGGCGAAAATCCAGGCGAAAGGCTGACGCGCGTGATCTCCGCATTTTTCATCGCCCGTCCGATCTTCGCCTCGGTGATCGCGATCGTCGTCATGCTCGGCGGCCTGCTGGCGCTCATCGGCCTGCCGGTTTCGCAATATCCGGAGATCGCGCCGCCGACGATCCAGATCACCGCCAACTATCCGGGAGCCGATGCGCGAACGGTCGAGAATTCGGTGACCAAGATCATCGAGCAAGGCATGACCGGCCTCGATCATCTCGACTATATGACCTCGACCTCGACCTCGACCGGCCAGGCCGACATCACCCTCACCTTCACCAACGCCGCCAATTCGGATGTGGCGCAGATGCAGGCGCAGAACAAGCTGCAGCTCGTCACCGCACTGCTGCCGACCATGGTCCAGTCCAATGGCCTCACCGTCACCAAATCGTCGAGCGCCTTTCTGATGGTCGTCGGCTTCGTCTCGACCGACGGCAAGATGACCGGCACGGATCTGTCGGATTACGTCAAGAGCGCGCTCAACGACACGCTGAAACGGGTCGAAGGCGTCGGTAACACGCAGCTCTTCGGCGCCGGCTATGCGATGCGCATTTGGCTCGATCCAGACAGGCTCGCCGAATATGCGCTGAACCCGAGCGATGTCGCGAGCGCGATTCAAGCGCAGAACGCGCAAGTGTCGGCAGGACAGCTCGGCGGTCTGCCGGCGCGCAGAGGGCAGCAGCTCAACGCCACCGTCACGGCGCAGAGCCGCCTGCAGACGCCGGAGCAATTCCGCGACGTCATCATCAAGAGCGCCGCCGATGGATCGCTGGTTCGCATCGGCGATGTCGCGACCGTCGAGCTCGGCGCCGAGGACTACGTCAGCGCCTCCACCTACAATAGCGCGCCGGCGACCGGCCTCGCTATTAATCTGGCGATCGGCGCGAATGCGGTCCGCACGGCCGCGGCGGTGAAGGCGGCGATCGATCGGCTCGCGCCGACGTTTCCCGAAGGAATGAAGGTCGTCTATCCCTACGACACGACGCCTTTCGTCAAAATCTCGATCGAGCAGGTGACGCACACGCTGATCGAGGCGATCGCACTCGTCTTTCTCGTCATGCTGGCCTTTCTGCACAATATTCGCGCCACGCTCATTCCGACGCTCGCCGTGCCGGTGGTGCTGCTCGGAACTTTCGGCGTTCTGGCGGTGGCGGGATATTCGATCAACACGCTCACCATGTTCGCCATGGTGCTGGCGATCGGACTCCTGGTCGACGACGCCATCGTAGTGGTCGAGAATGTCGAGCGCATCATGCATGAGGAAGCCTTGTCGCCACGCGAGGCGACGGTCAAATCCATGAGCGAGATTACCGGCGCGCTCGTCGGCATCACGACGGTCTTGTCCGCGGTCTTCGTGCCGATGGCCTTCTTCGGCGGCTCGGTCGGCGTCATCTATCGCCAGTTCTCGGTCACGATCGTTTCGGCCATGGCGCTGTCGGTCGGCGTCGCATTGATCCTGACGCCGGCGCTATGCGCGACGCTTCTTCGTCCGCCGAAGCCGGGCGCCGAGAAGGCCGGCTTGTTCCGCTGGTTCGATCGCAACATGGAACGCGGCGCCGACGCCTATCGAGACGGCGCGGCCGCTGTTCTGAGGCGCCCGAGGCGCGGCTTCGCGGCTCTGGCCGTGATGACGATCGCGGCCGCCGCGCTGTTCACGCGCTTGCCGAGCTCGTTCCTGCCGCAGGAGGATCAGGGCTATCTGATGGTCAGCGTGCAGCTGCCTGTCGGCGCGACCAGCGACCGCACGGAGCGCGCGCTCGATCGTGTGACGCGCTATTTTCTCGATCAGGAGAGCAAGGCCGTCGATGGCGTCATGACGGTGAGAGGCTTCGCCTTCAGCGGCGTCGGCCAAAATGTCGGCATGGCCTTCGTCGGCCTGCGCGACTTTTCGGAACGCAAGGCGTCCGACCTGTCGGCGACGGCGGTGACGGAGCGCGCGACGGCCGCGCTCACCGGCATTCGCGACGCGCAGGTCTTCGTGCTGGCGCCCCCGGCGATCGAGGGATTGGGCACGAGCAGCGGCTTCGATTTCTATCTCGAAGATATGACCGGCGCCGGCCACGAAAAGCTCTTGGCCGCGCGAGACCATTTGCTCGCAGACGCCGCGCGAAGCAGGCTCTTGAACGGCGTGCGGCCGAACGGCCAGGACGACACGCCGCAATTTGCGATCGAGGTCGATCAGGATAAAGCGAGCGCCCTCGGCGTCGGCCTTTCCGACGTCAACGCCACGCTGTCGACGGCATGGGGCGGCGCCTATGTGAACGATTTCATCGATCGCGGCCGCGTCAAAAAGGTCTATCTGCAATCTGCGGCCGATTTCCGAATGCAGCCGGACGATCTCGACCGCTGGCATGTCCGTGCCGCGTCGGGCGAGATGGCGCCTTTCTCGTCCTTTGCGTCCGGTCGCTGGGCGTTCGGCTCGCCGCGTCTCGAACGTTACAACGGATCGCCCGCCGTCCAGATTCAGGGCGAGGCGGCGATCGGCGCCAGCTCTGGCGACGCCATGATGGAGATCGACCGTCTGGTCGCCGGTCTGCCGTCTGGATTCGCTCATGAATGGACCAGCCTGTCGCGGCAGGAGCGTCTCTCGGGCAATCAGGCCACGTCGCTCTATGCGATCTCGGTCCTCGTCGTCTTCCTATGCCTCGCCGCGCTCTATGAGAGCTGGACGGTCCCGCTCGCCGTCATGCTGTGCGCGCCGATCGGCGTGCTCGGCGCGCTCGTTGCGGCGCTGATGTTCGGACAGGCCAATGACGTCTATTTCAAGGTCGGCCTGCTGACGACCATAGGGCTCGTCGCCAAGAACGCCATTTTGATCGTCGAATTCGCCATCGACCATCAAAGGGCGGGCATGGATGTGATCGAAGCGACGCTGCTCGCGGCGCGCCAACGGCTGCGCCCGATCGTCATGACCTCCTTCGCCTTCATTCTCGGCGTCGCGCCGCTCGCTTTCGCCGGCGGCGCCGGTTCGTCCGCCCAAAACGCGATCGGCGTCGGCGTCATGGGCGGCATGACCGCGGCGACGGCGCTCGCCATCTTCTTCGTTCCCCTGCTGTTCGTCGCCGTGCGTCGGATATTCGAGGGCGAGCGCGAATGGATGCGCCGATGAATGCGGCGGAAACGGACGAGAGATGGCCGGGAAGAGCGGGCAGCTTCGTCGAAAAAAGCGAGGCCATGGCCTGGACAAATTTTAAACGGCGTAGCGCGGCGTCGTGCGCTTATCAGGGGAAAGATTATCGCGCCAACGACAAATCCGAGGCAATGACCCTCGACGCTGACGAGTTCGTGCGCCGCTCACTCATGCACGTCTTGCCCGAGGGGCTTCGGCGCATTCGTCGTTTCGGGTTTCTCGCTAACGCCCGCCGTGCCCAGAAGCTCGCCCATATCCGCGCCGCTCTCGATATTGTCGATCCGCCGCGGAGCGTCGAATCCGCCGATTATCGCGAGCGCCACGTCATATGGTCTTACGATCTACCTGCTCGTTCCTTAACTGTGCTAGCAGGATTCCGCCACTCCGCGAGCGCATGCGCCTATCGGTGACAGCAAAGGAATCAGGTGGACGAATTCGGTCCCGGGATGATCGGCGTGTCGAATGATCTGTCGCCCGACGGCGAGCATCAACTCGCCCCTGAGCGGTGCCGCTGCCGGAATTGGGCCGGCCCTTCGCCGGCGATCTGCGCGAACGCCTTCGCGAAGGCGCTGAGGGACGCATAGCCCACATCGGCCGCGACGTCGGTTATCCTTCGACCCTGGATCAACAGTCCCATTGCCATCTGAATCCGCGCTTGGCCGAGCCAGTTCTGCCATGTCAGTCCCGTCTCGCGCGCGAACAGGCGGCGGAACGTGCGTTCGGAAAGAGCAGCGTGGCGGAGGGCTTCGGTCAATGTCGCGGCGGCGAGGTCGGCCGAGGCATAATCCAGGGCGCGGCGGATGGAGGGGTGCGCCGCGCTCGGCAAGAACAGCGGAAGCTCACTTTGCAGCCACTCGCCGCACAGGAGCGCCAATGCGCGTAGGAAGGCGTCCGCGAGCGGATCGGTCTCGCTGGCGCCGAGCGGCCAGCGGGTCGCGAACAGGATCATCTCCCGCATCAATGGGCTCGCGACCACGATCCGCACATGCCGCGAGCGATCCTCGACGGCTTCCGGCGAAAAATGCAATGAGGCGCCGCCGCCATCCGTGATCAGGGAGCGATGTCTCGTTTTCGCCGGTATCCAGACAGCCCGGCCTTGCGGAAGAATATGGAGACCGCGATCCGTCTCGATCTGGGCGACCCCACCCGCAGCATACATCAGTTGATGGTAGTCGTGCGCGTGCCAATCGTAGAGGATGTTGCAGGCGGCGCCCAAGAATGCGAAGCCGATGCCGGTGGGCCGATCGAGCCCGTGGGCGTGTATGGCGTTTTGGGTTTCGGCGTCGTCCAAGGCTCGCATGGCCGATATCCGCTCAACTATGGCCGTACAGCGTTAGTCGGCCAAGGTGGCGATGTCTATAGTCCCCTTTGATCGAGGAGGATGATATGACCGTCGCCACGCACAATCAGCGCATCGTCGACCAGTTCACCCGCTGGGCCAAGCCCTTCTCCGAACTGCCCATTCACGCGGAAGCGGACGCGATGGCGCGCACGCTCCGAGCCTGCGCCCTGACGCCGGACACGGACGCGCTCGATGTGGCCTGCGGACCCGGCATCCTCGCCTGCGCGCAGGCGCCCCATGCACGCGCCGTGACCGGCATCGACATCACGCCCGCCATGATCGAGCAGGCGCGAGCGCGGCAAGCCGCAGCCGGGCTGGAGAACATGGCCTGGCATGTCGGCGATGCGACCGCGCTACCCTTCGAGAGCGCGAGCTTCGATCGGGTGACGACGCGGTACAGCTTCCACCATATGCGCGATCCTGCCGCCACGCTCGCGGAGATGGTTCGCGTTTGCCGTTCCGGGGGGCGCATTGTCGTCATCGACGCGACGCCCTCGCCGGAAACCCAGGCGGCCTATGACGCCATGGAGCGATTGCGCGATCCGTCCCATACGAGCGCGCTCACCCTGGAGCAGCTCCGAGAGATCGGCCGGGAGGCGGGACTGCGCGAGGTCGTCGTCGACGGCTATCGGCTGGAGGCGGAGCTCTCCACTCTCGCGGATCCATCCGACATGCCGGCGCTGGCGGCGATGTTCGATGCCGACATTGCCTCTGGGCAGGATCGCATCGGCGTTGGAGCTCGGCGCACGCACGCTGGCATCCTGTTCCATTTCCCGGTGTCGATCGTGGCGTGGGAGCGTTTGGACGGCAAGCGATGACGATACGCTTTTCGACGCGCTGGGCGTCCTGCGAAGATCTTCCCGCACTGCGCGCGCTCATGGCGCTCGCCATTGACGCCTCGCAGGTGGGATTCCTCTCGCCCGGGCAGATAGCGGCAAGCCATGCGCGCCCGGGCGCGCCAGAAGCTGGCGCCCGTCACCGAGGTGGCCGACTCGGATCGTCACGCCATAGCGGTCGCCGCTTTTTCGTTCCGCTGAGCGCCGGAGCAAGGTCGCTGGGTTGCGCCATGCACGGGCTGAGGTGGAGCGCGACATAGGACCGCTTGTCGACGATGAAGGATCGCCAGAGTGAGTCAGTGACGCGGCCGGCCGGCTCCAAGGTGGTGGACACCATGTGAACGCCACCTTGGAAAAGCGAAAGGCCACCTTGCGGCGGCCTTTTCATAACGCTCTGGAATATATTGGCTATTTTGGAGCGGGCGAAGGGATTCGAACCCTCGACCCCAACCTTGGCAAGGTTGTGCTCTACCCCTGAGCTACACCCGCATCCATGTCGCGGCGACGCGACGGGGTCCTTATGCCGCAATCGAAGCGTGATTGCAACTGTCTCGGCGACGATCTCGAACGGCTTCGCACAGGCTGTGGATGACCTATCTTTTCCCCGCCGGCTGCGCTAATTCCTCTGGCTCCGCGCCGGCGCCCGAAGGGGCGGCCCGGCGCGCGAATTCTTGTACTCCGTCCCTCCGCGAGCGGATTTCCGCCCTTGAGCGCTTCGACCCGAGACGATCCCGACATTCGCCGCCGGCGCATAAAAATTCGCGCATGGCGCCGCGGTATGCGCGAAATGGACATATTGATGGGCCGTTTCGTCGACGCGACGATCAACTCTCTGCCCGAGGCCGAGCTCGACGATCTCGAAGCGTTGCTGGACGCGCAGGACGACGAGGTTTTTCGCTGGCTGTCGCGCGCCGAGCCGGTTCCCGCCTGCTACGACACGCCCCTCTTCCGCCGGATCGCGGCTTTCCATACGCATGAGAAACCGCTCGATCTTTGAGAGCATGTTCCCGAAATGACCGATCTCAAATCCGCGGTCGCCCGCCTGGAAAAAGGCGACAAGCTCCGCTTCGTGAATGTCCCGGACGGTTTCGACGCTTTCGTCGCCGCCGATCTCACCCGCGCGCTGGCCCGCGTCGCGGAGGGGCGGCCGGCCGTCTTCGTCCATGTGGCGCGCGATGCGCAGCGCTCGGCGGCTTTTCGCGAGGCGCTGCGATTCGCCGCGCCCGAGGTGGAGGCGCTGGATTTTCCCGGCTGGGATTGCCAGCCCTATGATCGCGTCTCGCCCAACGCCGCCATTTCCGCCCGCCGCATGACGGCGCTGGCGCGTCTCGCCCGCTCCAAATCCTCGGCCGAGCGGCCGCGAGTCGTCATGGCCACGGTGGATTGCCTGCTGCAGCGTGTCCCGCCGCTGGAAAATGTCGCCGCCGACACTTTCTCCGCGGCGCCCGGCAATGTCGTGCGTCTCGACGAGCTGGCGCTGTGGCTCGAGACCAACGGCTTTCTGCGCTCCTCCACCGTGCGCGAGACCGGCGAATACGCGCAGCGCGGCGGCATCGTCGATCTCTATGCGCCGGGAATGCCGGGGCCGATTCGTCTCGATTTCTTCGGCGACACGCTCGAATCGATTCGCAGCTTCGATCCCGAGAGCCAGCGCACCACGGGACAGCTGCGCTCGCTCGATCTCGTGCCGATGAGCGAGCTGCGGCTCACCAGCGACACGATGCGGCGCTTCCGCCAGGCCTACACCACGCGCTTCGGCGGCCAGACGCGCGGCGACGCGCTCTATGAGGCGATCAGCGAAGGCCGCCGCCATCAGGGCGCCGAACATTGGCTGCCGCTGTTTTATGCGCGCATGGGCAGCGTCTTCGATTATGTGGGTGAGGCGCCGCTGCTGCTCGATCCGCTGGTCGAGGAGGCCGCCGGCGAGCGGCTGACGCAGATCGCCGATTATTACGACGCCCGCAAATTCGCCTATGACGCCGCCCCGGCCGACTCCAATTACAAGCCGCTGCCCCCGGATCAGCTCTATCTCACAATAGAGGAATGGCGCGGCAAGCTCGAGGGGCGCAGCCTCGCGACCTTCTCACCCTTCGCCGCGCCCGACGGCGCCGGCAAGGAGACGATCGATTGCGCCGCCCGCGCCGGCCGCGATTTCGCGCCCGAGCGCAATGACGAAAACGCCAATGTCTTCGAGGCCGCCGTCGAGCATGTGAAGGCGCTGCGCGGCGCCGGCAGAACCGTCGTCGTCGCCGGCTGGTCGGACGGCTCCTGCGAGCGTCTCGGCAGCGTGCTCGCCGAGCATGGCTTGCGCGACCTGAAGACGGTGTCCTCTCTTCCTGCCGCTCTTTCGCTCGGCAAGGGCGCGGCGGCGCTCGCCGTGCTCGGCGTGGAGCATGGTTTCGAGACGCAAGGCCTCGCCATTCTCGGCGAGCAGGACATTCTCGGCGACCGCCTCGTGCGCCGCCGGCGCAAGACCAAGCATACGGAGAATCTGCTCGGCGAGGTGGCGGCGCTCTCGGCCGGCGATCTCGTCGTGCATGTCGATCACGGCATCGGCCGCTTCATCGGCCTCGAGACGATCACCGCCGCCGGCGCGCCGCATGATTGCCTCGAGATTCACTATGCCGGCGGCGACAAGCTCTATCTGCCGGTCGAGAATATCGAGCTGCTGACGCGCTACGGCTCCGAGGATACGGAGGCCGTTCTCGACAAGCTCGGCGGCGTCGGCTGGCAGACGCGCAAGGCGCGGATGAAGAATCGCATTCGCGAGATGGCCAAGGGCCTCATCGCGATCGCTGCGCAGCGCAGTCTTCGGCAGGCGACCAAGCTCGTCCCGCCGGAAGGGCTCTACGACGAATTTTGCGCGCGCTTCCCCTATGACGAGACGGAGGATCAGGCCGCGGCGATCGAGGCAGTGCTCGACGATCTGGCTTCTGGCCGTCCGATGGATCGGCTCGTTTGCGGCGATGTCGGCTTCGGCAAGACAGAGGTGGCGCTGCGCGCCGCCTTTTGCGCGGCGATCAACGGCCGACAAGTGGCGGTCGTCGTGCCGACGACTCTGCTCGCGCGCCAGCATTACAAGACGTTTTCCACGCGCTTCTCCGGCCTGCCGATTCGCGTCGCGCAATTGTCGCGCATGACTCACGCCTCCGACATGCGCCTCGCCAAAGCGGGCATTGCGGACGGAACCGTCGACATCGCCGTCGGCACACATGCCGTGCTCGGCAAGGCGATCTCTTTTAAAGATCTCGGCCTCGTCATCATCGACGAGGAACAGCACTTCGGCGTCGGCCATAAGGAGCGATTGAAGGAGCTGCGCGCCGAGGTGCATGTGCTGACGCTCTCCGCGACGCCCATTCCGCGCACTTTGCAGCTCGCCATGACCGGCGTGCGCGAATTGTCGCTCATCGCCACCGCGCCGGTCGATCGCCTCGCCGTCCGCAGCTTCGTTTCTCCCTTCGATCCGCTCATCGTGCGCGAGGCGCTGCTGCGCGAGCGCTATCGCGGCGGACAAGCCTTCTTCGTCTGTCCGCGCATCGAAGATCTGGAGGACGCCGCCGCATTTTTGCGCGAGGCCGTGCCGGAGGCGAAATTCGTCATGGCGCATGGGCAAATGGCGGCCGGCGATCTCGAAGAGCGCATGACGGCTTTCTACGAGGGGAAATTCGACATTCTCCTCTCGACGACCATCGTCGAATCGGGCCTCGACATTCCGACGGCCAATACGCTCATTGTCTGGCGCGCCGATATGTTCGGCCTCGCGCAGCTCTATCAGCTGCGCGGGCGCGTCGGCCGCGCCAAGACGCGCGCCTATGCGCTGTTCACCACGCCCGCCAATAAGACCATCACGCCGCAAGCGCAGAAGCGTCTCGAAGTGCTGCAGAGCCTCGACACGCTCGGCGCCGGCTTCCAGCTCGCGAGCCACGATCTCGACATTCGCGGCGCCGGCAATCTCTTGGGCGAGGAGCAGTCCGGCCATATCAAGGAGGTCGGCTACGAACTCTATCAGCAGATGCTCGGCGATGCGATCACGCTGCTGAAGGCCGGCATAGAGGAGCCGGAGGAGGAGGCGTGGTCGCCGACCATCGCCATAGGCGCGCCGGTGACGATACCGGAAGATTATGTGCAGGACCTCACTCTGCGCCTGCAGCTCTATCGGCGTCTCTCGACGCTGGAGACGGATCAGGACATCGAATCCTTCGCGGCGGAATTGATCGACCGTTTCGGCCCGACGCCGCCGGAAGTGGAGCTGCTGCTCAAGATCGTCGCCATCAAGGCGCTGTGCCGAAGAGCGCATGTGGAGAAGCTGGAGGCGGGGCCGAAGGGCGTCATCATCGCCTTCCGCGACGGCAATTTCGCCGATCCCGCCGGCCTCGCGCGCTTCATCATGGAGCCGAGCGCGCAGGCCAAGGTGCGCCCGGATATGCGAATCGTCTTCATCCGCGATTTCGCCGATATGAAGAGCCGGCTCGAGGGCGCGCGCCGCATATTGCGCACGCTGGTGTCGATCGCGGAGAAGAAGAAGGCGGCGTGATCTCGTCGCGCGGCCTCGGTCAATGGCCGCCCTTGGCCTCGTGATAATTCTCCACATTGGTCTGGAAATCGGCGACGCATTTTTGCGGAACCTCGTCGGCGATCTCGGGCCGCGCGTCGAAGCAGGCGCCGAGCATTTCCGGGCCGGGCGGAAATCCCTTGCAGAGCGAGACATAGATCGCATTGCATTCGCGCGACAGTTTTTCCTCCAGCGTTCTGGCGACGAGCGCGCCGTCGATCAGGTCGCGCGCCTCCTCATTCGTCTTCGCCGCGCCGATGACCATGGGCTCGCCGCGCAGATCGAAGACCATGAGCGTGGAGGCCGCGGCGCCGTCGGCGCGCTGATAGGCGATGCGCACGATCAGCCCCGCGGGCGCGCCGGTGGGATCGAGCCGCCACTCGGCCTGTTTCGCGCCCGTGACATTGGGAAAATTGCCGAGCGAGAAGGCCGAGGCCATGGGCCGTTCCAGCGAATAAAGCGTTTTGCCGCGCTCCAGCACGAGGAAGCTGCGCGGATCATCGTCCACGACATAGACGGAAAAGCCGCCGACGCCGGCGCAGCGGAAAATCGCGGTCCTGTCGCTCTTTTCCAGCGTCCGATTCGCGAGTTTCAGCCGATCGACGGCGGGGCAGTTCTGGAGAGACGTGTATTGCGATTTCAGCTCCGCGGCGGGGGCGGCGGAGGCGAGAGAGGCGAGTGCGAGAAGAGAAAGGGTTATTCCGCGGATCATGCCGGCTCGGCCTTTCGATGCGACGTGGTGCGGCGACTATATAGCGGCCGAAGAAAGGCGGCGCGATGATCGACTTTCGTCTAGCTATGGATTTCCTTCAGGCTCGCCCGGCGGGCGACGCAGACGCGATCGCGGCCCAGCGTCTTGGCGCGATAGAGCGCTTCGTCCGCGCGGCGCATCGCTTGGAGGAAGGTTTCATCCTCGGCGATTTCGGCGACGCCTATGCTGACCGTGATCGGGGGTAGGCGCGGCGTGACATGCAGCGCGGCCGCCTGCCGGATCATCTCGGCGACGCGCCGCCCTTGCGCGCGCGGCGCTCCATCCAGGAAAACAACGAATTCCTCTCCGCCCAGGCGGCCGACGAGCGCGCCTTCGGGAGTCGTCAGCCGCAGCAGCGCGGCGAAATATCTCAAGACCTCGTCGCCGACCGCATGGCCGAATCGATCGTTGACCCGTTTGAAATAATCGAGATCGACGAGGGCGACCGTCGCCGGATCGCCCTCGGCGCGGGCGCGCGCCAGCAAAGGCGCGCAAGCGAGGTCGAATCCGCGCCGGTTCAACAGCCCGGTCAATTGATCGGTCTCCGCCGCGCGGCGAGCCTCCGAGATCGCTCGCTGCGCGACCAGGAGCAAGGTGAGCAGCCCGGCCGCGATCAGCAGAACGCCCGTCACCGATTGCGAGATGATCGCGTAGGAGCTCGCGACATATTCGCTCGACGTGCGGCCGACGCCGTAGGCCGTCGCGAAAAAGGGCTTTGCGATGAAATGCGCGGCGATCACCCCATAGAGGCCGGCGAGCGCGATCTCGAGCGCCCCGCGTCCGCTCGCGAGCAGGATGATCCAGCCGCAGCAGGCGGTCGCCAGAGCATAGGGCGTCTGATAGACGAGGTTGAAGGCGAGACGGTCTTGCGGCCATTCGCCGATCGCCGCGCCGCTGAGCAGCGCCGCGCAGTAGAGCCCGGCGACCGCGCTCCAGCGTGGGCCGCGATCGTAGAAGCGGGCGAGAGAGGCCGTCATCAAAAACAGGCCCGCGCAAAAGCCCACATAGTTCAGTGCGCCGAAGAAATCGGGCCAGACTCCCAGGTGAACGACGAAAAGGCACAGCGGGGCCGACATTCCGAGCATATAGCTCGCGGCGAACCACAACGCCCGGCGGTCGGCCGGATTGGCCAGAGCGACGAAGGCGAAGCTCGCAGCGAACAGCGCCGCGATCATGATATTGACGATGAGAGCGTAGGACGCGCCGAGCATAGGTCTCCCGAGACGCCGGGAATAGACCTATAAGGTTGACAATTCGCGTCATTTTCATGTCGGCGATCACTGGAGGACGAAAGATTGCGATCGAATGAGAGAGAGACGACGACCGGCCTCATCGCGCATTGGCGCGCCATACCGCTCTATGCGCGCATCATCGTCGCCGTGGCGCTCGGCGTCGTCGCCGGCCTCGCGCTCGGCGATTCGGCGCATATCCTCGAGACGCCGGCCAAGCTCGTCCTGCGCCTGCTGGGCGCGTTGGCGCCGCCGCTGATCCTGCTCGCCATCGTCCAGGCGCTCATGCGCGCGCATCTCGCCGGCGGGCAGGCGCTACGCCTCGTCGCTCTGCTCCTCACCAATACTCTGGCGGCGATCTTCATCGGACTCGCGGTGGCCAATGTGCTGCAGCCGGGCGCCTGGACGACGGCCGCTCCCGGCGCGCCGGCGAAATCTTCGGGCGGTGCGGCCGATCCGCTGATGCAATTTCTCGACAGCGTGCCGAAGAGCATTCTGGGGCCTTTCGGCGACAATGGCGCGGTGATGGGCGTCATCTTCATCGCCGTCGCCTTCGGCGTCGCGCTGCGCGGACTGCGGACTCACGAAGTGCGCACGGTGGAGGATCTCGTGCATGTGGCGCTTTCGAGCCTCATCGCCATTCTGCATTGGATCATCGACGTCGTGCCGCTCGCCGTCTTCGGCCTCATCGCCAGCATCGTCGGCGTCAGCGGCTTTCGGGATTTTCTGGCGCTCGGCGGATTTTTCATCGCCGTGCTGACGGCGCTGGCGCTGCAATTTCTCTATTATGCGCTGCGCATATGGCTCGGCTCCTGGGCGAACCCGCTGCATGTGGTCGCCGGCGTGCGCGATGCGCTGCTGATGGCCTTTTCGACCGGCAGCTCCACGGCGACCATGCCGCTCACCTATGAGCTGCTGCGCGAACGCGTCGGCCTGCGCGAGCGATCAGCCAGCATGGGCGCGCTGATCGGCTCCAATTTCAACAATGACGGCACGGCGCTCTATGAGGCGATGGCCGCGCTCTTCGTCGCGCAATTGCTGGGAATGCATCTGACCTTCACGCAGCAGATTCTGGTGGTGCTGACCTCGGTCGTCGCCTCCGTGGGCGCGGCCGGCATTCCAGAGGCAGGCCTCGTGACCATGACCATGGTGTTTCGCGCCGTCGCGCTGCCGACGGATTATATCGCGCTGCTGCTGACGATCGACTGGCTCTTGGACCGCTGCCGCACCGCGATCAATGTGATGGGCGATGTAACGGTGAGCTGCCTGCTGGATGGGAAGGTGAAGGAGGAAACGCGGGAAGCTTCCTGAGGCGGCGCCCGACGCTTCGCTCGTCCTTCGAGAAACAGCGCCCTCTTTCAATCGGCGCCGACAAGTCGCCGAGTGGAAACAGTCGCCGCGGTCGAGCAAAGAACCGGAAAAATGTTCGAGGCACTGTGCAGCGCGCGGGCCTCGCCCGTCCTCCGATCGGAGTGGGAGCTTGAAGGAATCGCTCACACATTGCGCTGCGGCCGGACTACTGCTGGTCGCGCTGCTGCGGCCGACGTCGGGAGCCGATCCGGCCCGCGCCTCCGCCTATGCTTGGGTTCCCGAGACGATTTCGACGGACGGCCAGCGGCTGCTGGCGAAAATCGGCGGCGATCACGCCATCATCCCCACTTTGCCGGAGCCCGGCGATCATGATGGCTGGGCGCGGCTGCAGGCGGCCGCGGCGGCGGCGCGCGAGGTCGATCTCGCCGCTGTGCGGGCGAAGGGCGTCGCCGTATCGCGGATCGAGACCGACGGCGTCTCCTATTTCGACATTGCGCCGAACGGGCTCGTCGATGACGGATCGGTCGTCGTCTATCTCCATGGCGGCGCCTTCGTGTATTTCGACGCGCGCGGCGCGCTCGAGGGAATGGCGAAACTCGCGCGCGTCTTCGGCCGTCGCATCGTCGTCGTCGATTATCGCCTCGCGCCTGCGGCGAAATGGCCGCAGATCACGGGAGATGTGGTCGCCGTCGTGAAGCGCCTGCTCGCCGGCGGCGCGCAAATGCGGCGCATCGCCATGTTCGGCGATTCCGCCGGCGGCAATCTCGCGGTCGCGACGACGCTGAAAATGCGTGACGAAGGCCTCGGCCTGCCGGGCGCCGTGGCGACATGGTCGCTCACGGCCGATTTCCGCAACGCCGCCGACACGCGCGTCACGTTGCGCGACGCCGATCCGATCATGTCCTATGAGCGCCAGATCAAAAACGCAATGCTCGCCTATGCGGACGAGAAGGATTGGGCGCATCCTCATGTCTCGCCGGTCCATGGCGATTTCGCGAAAGGCTTTCCGCCCGCTCTCATTCAGGTGGGCACGCGGGAAATTCTGCTCAGCGATTCGGTGCGGCTGTATCAGGCGATCGAAGCGGCGGGGGGAACCGCCAAGCTCGACGTCTATGAAGGAATGCCGCATGTGTTCCAGGGGCAGATTCCGAACGCGCCGGAATCGCGCCTCGCCGTCGCCAAGGTGAAAGCCTTTTTCGACCAGCATCTCGGGCGCTGAGCGAGGCCATGCTCACCCGTGCACGCCCGGCGCCTCGCGCCCGGTGCGGGCGACATATTCCGTATAGCCGCCGCCGAACTGGTGCACGCCCTCCGGCGTCACCTCCAGCACGCGATTGGAGAGCGCCGCCAGAAAGCGTCGGTCGTGCGAGACGAACAGCATGGCGCCCTCATAGGCCGCGAGCGCCTCGACCAGCATCTCCTTGGTGCCGAGATCGAGATGGTTCGTCGGCTCGTCCAGCACCAGGAAATTCGGCGGATCGTAGAGCATCTTCGCCATCACCAGCCGCGCCTTCTCGCCGCCGGAGAGCACGCGGCATTTCTTCTCCACGTCGTCGCCGGAAAAGCCGAAGCAGCCGGCGAGCGTGCGCAGCGAGCCTTGTCCCGCTTGCGGAAAAGCGTCCTCCAGCGCCTCGAAGACGCTGTGCTCGCCATTCAGCAGCTCCATGGCGTGCTGCGCGAAATAGCCCATCTTCACATTGGCGCCGAGCGCCGCCGCGCCTTCGTCCGGCTGGGCGGCGCCGGCGATGAGCTTCAGCAGCGTGGATTTTCCCGCGCCATTGACGCCCATCACGCACCAGCGCTCCTTGCGCCGCACCTGAAAATCCAGCCCCTCATAAATGCTGCGCGAGCCATAGCGCTTGGAGACGCGCGAGAGCGTCGCCACCTCCTCGCCGGAGCGCGGCGCCGGGGCGAATTCGAAAGCGACCGATTGGCGCCGGCGCGGCGGCTCGACGCGCTCGATCTTGTCGAGCTTCTTCACGCGGCTCTGCACCTGCGCGGCGTGCGAGGCGCGCGCCTTGAAGCGCTCGATGAATTTGATCTCCTTGGCGAGCATGGCCTGCTGCCGCTCGAATTGCGCCTGCTGCTGCAATTCATTCTGCGCGCGCTGGCGCTCGTAGAATTCGTAATCGCCAGAATAGGAGTTGAGCGAGCCGCCGTCGATCTCGATGATCTTGCCGACGATGCGATTCATGAACTCGCGATCATGCGAGGTCATCAGCAGCGCGCCGGGGTAGCCTTTCAAAAATCCTTCGAGCCAGATCAGGCTTTCGATATCGAGATGGTTGCTCGGCTCGTCGAGCAGCATGGCGTCCGGGCGCATCAAGAGAATGCGCGCCAGCGCGACGCGCATCTTCCAGCCGCCGGAGAGCGCGCCGACGTCGCCGTCCATCATTTCCTGGGAAAAGCCGAGCCCCGCCAGCACCTCGCGCGCGCGGCCGTCCAGCGCATAGCCGTCCAGCTCCTCGAAACGCGCCTGGACTTCGCCATAGCGCTCGAGGATCGCGTCGAAATTCTCCGCCGCGTCGGGATCGGCCATGGCGGCCTCGAGCTCGGCCAGCTCGGCGGCGACGGCGCTCACCGGGCCGGCGCCGTCCATCACCTCGGCGACGGCGCTGCGGCCGGCCATTTCTCCGACATCCTGGTTGAAATAGCCGATGGTGACGCCGCGATCGACCGACACCTGGCCTTCATCCGGCTGCTCCTGGCCCGCGATCATGCGGAAGAGTGTCGTCTTGCCGGCGCCATTGGGGCCGACCAGTCCGACCTTCTCGCCGGGAAGCAGCGCCGCCGACGTTTCGATGAAGAGGAGCTGCTGGCCGTTCTGCTTGCTGATGTTCTCGAGGCGTATCATGTCCGCGCGCTTATCTGTGAATTGCGCGGGTCTTATGACATAGCGAGGCGGATTCCCGAAACCGCGACGGTAGAGGGCGATTTCGTCCTCTCCCCGCCGGCGCGGGGAGAGGAAAAGCGAGCGCGATTTACGCCACGCCCTTCTCGTTGAGGAAGGAGCCGTAGAGCTTGTCGATCTTCGGAATATGATCGGTCAGCCAGCCGACGAGAAAGGCCGCCGTATCGGCGGTCACTTCCGTCTCGCCGGCGTGAAATTTCTTCTGCAGATCGAGCGCGGCGGCGACCAGCTTGTCGTGCTCGGCCTTGTGGCCCGGATAGGCGGGATAACCATAGGCTTCGAAATTCGCTTCTTCCGAGGCGAAATGCTCGGCTACATAAGCGATGAGCGCGTCGAGGTCGCGGCCGACGGCGTCGCGGTCGCCGCTCGCGACCGAATCGCCGAGAACATTCAGCAGTCTGAAAATTTCCTGATGCTCTATGTCATGCTTGGAGACGTTGGTGGCGAATTGCTCGGGCGTCCAGGTGATGAGCGACATGCCTTTTCCTCCATCGAATGATTGGTTCGATCGAGGCGCGCCGCGACCGAACGAAGAGTCGCGTAAAGATCATGTCGCCGCGCGTCGTTGACGGGCGTCAATAAAGGACGAATCGCCGCTGCGGCATGATGCGGCCTTAAGGGCGAGACGAGAGCGGGCCTGAAGGCTGGCATCGCGGCTTCACGCCTGCGCTTTGGCCGTCTGGCTCGTCTGCTTGCGCCTGCGCTTTTGCTCCAATGCGCCGGGGCGCGCGGAAGCGGCGGCGGCGCGCTCCTTCTCCTGGCGCAGCGAGCCAGTCATCGCGGCGACGAGCCTCTGCGCGGCGCGCGGCGGCGTCGAGCGCATCAGGGCGACGAGCGAGCGTATGCGCTCCACATCCGGGGCCTCGCGATCCGCGCCCAAGAAGATGCGGATCGCCGTATCCTCCGAAACGCCGAGCGCGAGAAGGGCGAGCGCCAGCGCTTCGCCGCCCTTGTCGGCGAGAATGGCGCGCGCGCGCGATTTGCGGCAGTCGAGCGCTTCCGCGAGCGCCTCGGCCAGTCCCTCGAAATCGCGGGCTAGGGCGCAGGCGTCGATCTCCTCGGCCAGCGCCGGCGTCGGCCGCGCGACATATTCCGGCCCGTTGGAGACGAGCGCCCGCGTCGCCGCCTCCAGCAGAATGCGCGAGCGCTCGCCGGCGTCGGCGGCGAGGAACAGCGCCTCCGGGTCGAGCGCGAGATCGGCGCGGTCCAGCAATATGCGGGCGAGCCGCAGATCGTCGCGCGCGGCCTGCAGCAGCGAGCGCCGCGCCGCTTGATCGAGATGCAGGCGGCGATTGGCGGCGAGCGCGCAGAGCACCTCGCTCTCGCCGCGCGAGGCGAGGCCGGCGGCGATCTTGCGCTCGAGAGAGGAGCGGCGGGCGATGGCGATGGCGAGCTCGGCCGAGCCATGCTCGGCCAGCGCGCGGACGAGGCCGGCGTGGATCGACGGCGCATATTCTATGGCGATGCGCGAGACGCGCCCGCCCTTGTCGAGAAGCCGCGCGATGATCCCGCGCGGCGTGTCCGGATGGCGACACAGTTCCAGAGCCCGCTCGGCCACCACATCGGCGTCGAGCATCTCGATGAAGCCTCCGACCAGCGTCTCGAACTGCTCGACATCGGCGGCCGGATGCAGCGGACGCGCGACGAACTGGTCGACGATCTCGCGGAACAGGACCGCCTCGGCCTTCCGCCTTTCGCTTTCGCCTCGTGGCATATACGCACCAATCGCAAACTAAATACACGATCGGCGATATTAGCGTGCGGACATTGACGCAACATTAACCCTCGGCGTCCCCTAATCGCGCCATCGACCTGACGCGCGATTTGCGCGCTTCATTGCGGGGGCGATGAAATGGGCGAATTGATAGATTTTTCCGCGAGGGCGAGACCGGCGGCCGCTGCGCCGCCCATCGTCGGCGAGGCGCAAATTCTTTTCTTTCTGGGCGTGCGCTATGTGCGGCCGGAGGAGGCGGCGACCAAAACGCCGGGCGGCGGCGGCAAGGCGTCGAGCGGCGGCCGCAAGCGCAAACGCCGGGCGTGACGCCTCAGTCGGCGAGAATCAGCGCCCAATAGACCTTGTATTTCGCATTGGGCGCATAGGCGGTCGCGATTCCCATACGCGTCGCTTTCTTCATCAGCAAATTCTTATTGTGCGGCGGCGACTGCCGCCATCCAGAGAAAGCTTCGGCGAGCGTGTGATAGCCGGCCGAGACATTCTCCGCGGCGCTGACGCTGCGCATCCCGCGCGCGGTGAGGCGCATGTCCAGCGTTCCGCGCACCTCATGGCTCAACGAATTGGCGCTCGCCATGGCGCTCGCTTGCGCCTGCGCGGCCTCTTGCAATGTGGGGTCCAGCGCCAGCGCCGAGAGCCCGTTGTTGCCGCGATAGAGCGAGATCATCTCCCGCGCCGCCTGCGCGTCGACGCGCGCGTTCGGCGCAGCGAGCGAGCGATAGAAGCTCGGCTGCTCGGGCTCTTTCGGCAGGCGGCTCTCGCTCGTGCAAGAGGCGAGCGCGAGAAGCGCCGCGGCCGGCGCGAGGAAGCGAAGGGAGCGAGACATGCGGCTTTCGTCTGTGAGTGGAACGAAACGGAATGCGCGCGCCTTCTACACTCATTCGCCGGCCACCGCATAGTCCCGCTCGCGTCCGCTCTCCAGCGCGCGCGGCGAGGGCGCGAAAGGCTCCAGCCCCATCACCTGCACCACCGCCGGCGCCGGCGCGGGGGCGGAAATCTTCACCTCCGCCTCGGCGAAGCGGCGGTAGATGTCGAAGAGAAGATCGCTCTTCACCCGCGTCGCCTGCTCGACATCCTCGACATAGCACCAGAGCTCGAAGCGGAAGGCCGTCTGCTCCATGGAGAGGAACATCACTTGCGGCGCCGGAATGCGCAGCAGCCCGTCCTGAGCCTTGGCGGCGGCGAGCAGCAGCTCGCGGATCTGCTCGGGATCGACGCCCGAATGCGGGGCGATGGCGATTTTGATGCGGCCGATGCGATCATTGCGCAACCAATTCTTGACGACGCCGGAGACGAGATTGGAATTGGGCACGATCATCGTGGCGCGGTCGAAGGTCTCGATCTCGGTGGAGCGCACATTGATGCGCTTCACATAGCCCTGCTCCTCGCCGAGCACGACCCAATCGCCGACTCGGATCGCCCGCTCCCACAGCAGGATGAGGCCGGAGACGAAATTATTGACGATCGATTGCAGGCCGAAGCCGATGCCGACCGACAGCGCGCCGGCGACGATGGCGAGCCGCTCGAGGCCGAGGCCGAGCTCGGCCAGCGCCACGGCGACCGCCAGAATGAATCCGGCGTAGCCGAGGCTGGCGCCGATGGAATGGCGCAGGCCCATGTCGAGCCGCGTCAGCGGCAGCAGGCGCTGATCGAGCCAGCGGCGCAACGCCTTGGTCGCCCCGTAAGTGAGCGCGAAAAGGGCGAGCGCCGTCGCCATTCCGGCCGGCGAGATGGTGACCTCGCCGATTTTGAAACCGGCATAGGCGGTCTGGAGATTGCCGAAGAAATCGCCGGATTGGAAACCGTAAGGGACCAGAGCGACGAAGAGCGCGAAGGCGTAGAGGCCGAGCGTCGCGAGCCCGGTCAGCAGCACGGCGATCTGGCAGAGCGATTCCTGCCTCGCGCCGAAACCGGAGACGAGCGCGCGGCCGAGCGGCGTTTCCGGCTGGAAGGCGCGCGTGAGGCCGGTTTCGACAAAGGCGAGCAGCAGATAGAGCGCCGCGCCGACCGCCGCGAGCCAGGCGAGCTGCAACACCAGAAAATTGGCGAAGGCCACATAGCCGGCCGCTAGCGCGACGGCGATCACGACGATCTCCACCCAGGCCAGCAGGCGCAGCGCATAATTCGCATCGCGCCCGTCGAGAACGGCGCCGGGGTCGCCCTCGCATGTCTCATGGCGCGTCGCGACGGTGACGATGAGAAAGACGATGGCGATGAACAAGGCTCCCGCGCCGCGCGTCAGCACGATGACCGGAAGGCTCGCCTGAACGAATTCGGCGATCTGCTCCAGAACGCGCGTCGCCGCGGCGACGAAGCCGACGAGAACCGCGAGATAGAGCATCCGCCGCGAGAGCCGGTCGCCCAGGCCGACGAGCCGCCATTGCGGTAGGCCCGGCGCCAGCAGCCCGCGCGCCAGCCCATAGGAGACGGCGACGAATGTCACCGATTCGGACAGCCGCCGACCGAGCGGCGCGAGAACCGGGTCATCGAGCTGAAAGGCGTCGAGCGCGAGGGCGACGGCCGCGACGACGGCGATCGGCAGCGCCGCCGTCACAATGGTCGTCGTCACCGCCGCCGCGGCCTTGTGGAAACGATCCGGCGCCTCGACGGAGGCCTCGCGCTTCGCGAAGCGGCGGGCGAAGAAAGTCGCCGGGACGGCGAGCAGCAGCACGCAGAATATGGTCGCCAGAAAGCTCTCGATCTGCCCATTGCGCAGCCGCGCCGAAACCGCCGCGCCGCGCTGCTCCAGCAGCAGGCCGAAAACCTTGGCGTCATAGGGCAGCTCCTGCAGAGCGGAGCTCCACAGCGCCGGCGAGAACAGCCCGCTGGTGCGCAGGAACAAGGTCTTGGCGAAGAGCGCCCGCTGCCGCGCGCGGATCGCCAGAGCGGTCTGCCGCGTCTCGATCGATAGCGCCCGCGCCCGCTTCAGCGTGGCGTCCACCTCCTCATAGAGCTTTTTCTGTTCCGCCCATTCGGCGTTGACGCTCGCCGTCGCCAGCGAGCCGCTGTCCACGGCCGGAGCCGGCGCCGGATTGGCGGCGGGCGAGGAACGCATTTCGGCCGAGGCCTTGGCGATGACCGCCCGGCCGTTGCCGGGCGCGCGCGCGCCCTTGCCCGGGGCGGGCTCCTCCTTCTTGGGCGGAGCCTCGGCCGGAACCGGAGCCGGCGCGGCGGCTGGAGCCTCCTTCGTCTCGCTCGTGGGCTTAGCGGGGCCCGAGAGCTCGTCGAGCCGCGCCTGCAGCGCCGCGAGGCGCGGCGTCAGCCGCTCGACCACATCCTGCAGCTCGGCCGGGAGCGCATCGACCCGATCGCGCAGGCTCTTGAGCGTGGCGTCGTTGAGCGAGGGGTCGGCGAGGGCCGCCTCCACCTCGTCGAGCGTCGCGCGGGCGACGTCGAGCCGCGCGTTGAACTGCTCCAGCGAGGAGGAGGGCTCGGCGGCGAAGGCCGCGCTCGTGACGAAGAGGATCAGGCAGAGGGCGAGAAACCGGCGCAAGGCGGAGCTTTCGGTGGTGAGACGAGCCATATGAGCAATGAGACGAAAAATTCGCCAATCTTGCGGCGGCGGCGAGAGTTCCGCTGCTCGCGCGGGACTATCAGTCTCCCGCTGGGTAGCGATGCCGCCCTCCGGCGCGGTCGCGGACGCGCCAGCCGCCGTCCTCGTCCTGCTCCAGATGCGATTGCTGGAGCGGAACCTTACCGAAGCCGCCGGGAATGTCGAGAACGTAAGAGGGCAGCGCGATTCCCGAGAGCCGCCGCGCCAGCTCGGCGTAGAGCGCGCGCCCGCGCTCCAGCGAGAGGCGGAAATGCCCGGTTCCGGGCGCGAGATCGGGATGATGCAGATAGTACGGCTCGATCTGCGCCCGCACCAGAGCGCGCATCAGCTCTTCCAGAGTATCGACCGCATCATTGACGCCGGCGAGCAGCACGGTCTGCGCCAGCGTCGAAATCCCAGCGCTCTGGATGCGGCCGACGGCCGCGCGCGCCGGAGCCGAGAGCTCGCGCGCGTGATCGACATGCATCACCATATAGACGGCCTTGCCGCTCGCCTTCAGCGCCGCGAGCCGTTCCGCCGTCACGAGGCGCGGCGCCGCGGTCGGCGCGCGCGTATGGATGCGCAGCACGGCGACATGGGGAATGGCGGCGAGCTTTTCGGCCACTGCGGCGAGACGCCGCGCCGAGAGCGCCAGCGGATCGCCGCCAGTGAGAATGACCTCGAAAATCTGCGGCCGCTCCGCGACATAGGCCAGCGCCCGCGCCAGCGCCTCGTCGGAGAGCGTCGCGCCCTTGCCGAGGCCGACGGTCTCGCGGCGGAAGCAGAAGCGGCAATAGACCGGGCATACCGAGAGCAGCTTCAGCAGCACGCGATCGGGATAGCGATGCACCAGCCCTTCGGCCGGGCTGAAGGCGTCGTCGCCGATCGGATCGGAGCGCTCCTCCGGGCGCGTTTCCAACTCGCGCGGGTCCGGCAGAAATTGCCGGGCGATCGGATCGGCGGGGTCGGCGCGGTCGATCAGCGCGGCGATTTCCGGCGTCACGGCGACGCCATAGCGGGCCTCGACGGCGCGCAGCGCTTCCGCGCTCGCCGGATCCATGAGCCCGGCGGCGACCAGATCGGCCACGGATTTGAGCGTCGCCTCCGCCTCATTGCGGGCGGGCGATCCGAAGCCGTGGGACGGCCCCTGATTCGTTTCCTCGCCGCGCTCCGCGCGATAACGGGCTCTGTCCTCGGTCATCTGGCCGCTTATACGGCCGAATCCGCGCGTCGCAATGGGGCCGCGCCCGCTGAATCGGCGAGCGTCGCTGTTTTCCGGGCGCGACTGGGCGGGAGCCGAAAGTTTGAGCGTGGACGACTTACGGAATGATTTGCACTCTGGCGGCTTGTGAATATAGTGCGCGCCGATCCGAGGCCGAATCTGAGCCGGCCGGGATTTACGGAGGGGTGGCCGAGTGGTTGAAGGCGCACGCCTGGAAAGTGTGTATACGGGAAACCGTATCGCGGGTTCGAATCCCGCTCCCTCCGCCACGCGATTCCCGCCCCGATAGGCGCCGCCGCCGATTTCGATCCGACGCGGACCTTCGATGGCGCAGCCGGATCGCCCGATCTTCTCGAAAATTCGTCCCATCGATGGTCCTCGGGCTGTTCCGCGCGCCTCCCGCGCTTATTTGGAAAGACGACCGTCGCCTTCGCGGCGTATCGGAGCGGGGCCGAATTCCATGTTCGCGGCCACGGGTCTGCTCAGCGCGCCCTTCTCGATCTCTGGATCGCGGCGATCGGCGCGGTCTTCGCATCTCATTGCCGCCTCATCGAGGCCTGCGTACGTTTTGTATGGGCTGCCTCACCATGAATGCTCGCTCGATATGTCCCGCGTCACGGGAGCTCGAGGCTCGACAACTCCGTTCGGTCTGACCCGAAAAGCGCTCGAGACCGTGACGAAGAACGCCGGTACGAAATAGATCGCCAGAAGCGTCGCGCTGAGCATGCCGCCGACGACCGCCGTGCCGATCGCGATGCGGCTGGCCGAACCGGCGCCGGTCGCGAAGACGAGAGGCAGAGTGCCGGCCACGAAGGCGATGGACGTCATCAATATCGGCCGCAGCCGCTCTCCGGCGGCGGCGATCGCGGCCTCCGCCAGCGTGGCTCCATTGTCGAAGAACGCTTTTGCGAATTCGACGATGAGGATCGCGTTCTTCACCGCGAGGCCGACCGTCGTGAGCAGGCCGACCTGAAAATAGACGTCATTGGCCAGTCCGCTGCTCAATGTCGCCGTGATCGCGCCGATGACGCCGAGGGGAACGACCAGTATGACGGAAAGAGGGATCGCCCAGCTCTCGTAGAGAGCGGCGAGACAGAGCACCACGACCGTCAGGGAGATGGCGTAGAGCGCGGCTGTCTGCGAGCCGGATTTCTGTTCTTCATAGGAGAGGCCGGTCCATTCGTAGCCGACTCCCGGAGGAAGCTTCTCGATGAGGCGTTGCATCGCCGCCATGGCTTCGCCAGTGCTGTGGCCGGGCGCGGGGGCGCCGAGAATTTCAAAGGATGTGAGACCATTGTAGCTTTCCACTTTTTGTGGGCCCAATGTCCACTCGCCGTCGAGGAAGGCGTCGAACGGAACCATTTTTCCCGACGAGTTGCGCACGCGCCAACGCGCGAGGTCGCTCGGCGACATTCGCGAAGCCGTGTCACCCTGGACATAGACCTGCTTCACACGTCCCGCTCGCAGGAACTGATTGACATATTGCGAGCCGAGAGCGCCCTGTATGGTCGCGTTGAGGTCGCTCACCGAGACGCCGAGCGCATTGGCTTTTTCGCGGTCGATCTTCAGCCGGTACTGGGGTGCGTCTTCGAGCCCGTTCGGGCGCACGCCGGCAAGTGTAACGTCCTGCGCGGCCATTCCGAGCAGTTGGTCGCGCGCGGCGAGAAATTTGTCACGCCCGAGTTGGCCCCGGTCTTCGAGCTGGAGGTCGAAGCCCGTCGCATTGCCGAGCTCCATCACCGCCGGCGGCTGGAAAACGAAGACTCGGCCGTCGCGACTCCCGGCAAAATGTTGCATCGCGCGGCCGGCGACGGCTGCGCCGCTCTGTCGGGGGCTCGGTCTTTCCGACCAATCCTTCAGCTTGATCGCCGCGAAGCCGGCGTTCTGGGCCTGACCGGCGAAATTGAACCCCGAGACGGTCAGCACCGATTCGACATTCTCCTTTTCGGCGGTCAGCAAATAATCGGCCATCTGCTTGTTCAATGCCGCCGTTTGTTCGGCGGTGGCTCCAGGCGGCATCGTCACTTGGCCGAAGAGCAGCGCCTGATCCTCGTCGGGAAGAAAGCCGGTCGGGATTCGGTTGAACAGCACGACCGCCGCTACGGTGATCGCCATGAAGGTCATAATGAACGCGCGCGGACGCGCGATCAGATTGTGGACGCCGTTTTTGTAGCGCTCGGTGAGTCGAGCGAATGTGCGATTGAACCATGCGAAGAAGCCGGCCCTGGGACCGCTTTCCCGCGCCGGCTCTTTCAACAGCGTCGCGCAGAGCGCCGGAGTGAGAATCAACGCGACCAGCACGGAGAGCGCCATCGCCGACACGATCGTGACCGAGAACTGACGATAGATCACGCCGGTCGAGCCGCCGAAAAAGGCCATAGGCAGAAACACCGCCGAGAGCACCAGGGCGATGCCGACGAGCGCTCCCGATATCTCGTCCATCGACGCGCGCGTGGCGTCTCGAGGCGACAGACCTTTTTCGCTCATGAGCCGTTCGACGTTTTCGACGACGACAATGGCGTCATCGACGAGGAGGCCGACGGCGAGCACCATTGCGAGCATCGTCAGCGTATTGATCGAATAGCCGAGAGCGGCGAGCACGCCGAATGTGCCGAGCAGCACGATCGGCACAGCGATCGTCGGAATGAGCGTCGCGCGAAAGTTTTGCAGGAAGACGAGCATGACCACGAAGACCAGCGCGACGGCCTCGAATAGCGTCTTCACCACCTCCTCGATGGAAAGCGTGATGAAGGGCTCGGTGTCGAGCGGATAGGCGAGCTTGAGGCCGGGAGGGAAAAATGTTTCGAGGCGGTCCAGCTCGGCGCGCACGGCTGCTTCCGTGGAAAGCTGGTTGGCTCCCGGGGCGAGCTTGAGCGCGAGAGCGCCGAAGGGCTTGCCATTATAGAGCGATGCCGTCGAATAGGACTGCGCGCCGATCTCGACGCGCGCGACGTCCTTTAATCTCACCTGTGAGCCGCTGGGATTCACTTTGAGCAGGATTTCCTCGAATTGCTCGGGCGTTTCGAGCCGGGCCGGTCCGATGATTGCGGCGTCGAGCCGATTGCCTCTGCTGGCCGGCAGTCCGCCGAGCTCTCCTGACGAGACTTGCACATTCTGCGCGGTGAGCGCGCTCGTGACATCGCCGACGGTCAGCGAATATTTGTTGAGCTTGTCCGGATCGAGCCAGATGCGCATTGCGTATTCGGATCCGAACGAGGTGAAGTCGCCGACGCCGGTGATGCGCGTCAACGGATCCTTGAGGTTGGAAGAGACATAGTCGTCGATGTCGACGGCCGACATCGCGCCGTCGTCGGAATAGACGCCGACGATCAACATGAAGCTTTTGACCGATTTGTTGACCTTGATCCCCTGCTGGGTGACTTCGGTCGGCAGATTCGGCTGGGCGAGAGACAGCTTGTTCTGAACTTGCACCTGCGCGATGTTCGGATCCGTGCCTTGCACGAATGTCAGGTCGATTTCCATCGATCCGTTCGATTGGGCGGTCGAAAGTAGATATTCCAAGCCATCGAGGCCCGACATTTGTTGGAGAATGGGTCTTACCACAGTATCCATGACCGTCTGAGCGGAAGCGCCCGGATAGGTGACCGTGATCGAGATTTGCGGCGGAGCGATGCTGGGATATTGCGCGATCGGCAACCGAAAGATCAAGATGCCGCCGAGCAGCATCACGATCAGGCCGAGAACCCATGCGAAGACCGGACGGTCGATGAAGAAGCGTGACATCGATGGAATCCCCGTGGCGAAACGTCAGGACCGTTTGTCGGCGCGGATCGCCGCGTCTTCGACCGCGACGGGTCGAACGACATCGCCGGGACGTATGTTCTGCAATCCATCGACGATCACGCGCTCGCCCGCGCGGAGGCCGCCGATGACGATCCATTGATCGCCGATCGCTTGACCTGTTTGTATGATGCGCAGGCTCGCCTTGTCGTCGTCTCCGATCAGTAGGACGGTCGCGTCTCCATGCGTATTGCGGGAGACTGCTTGCTGCGGTATCAGAACGCCGTTTCGATCCACCCCTTCCTGAAGGGAGGCATGTACATACATGCCCGGCAACAGGAGGTGTTTGGGGTTGGGGAAAATCGCCCGCATGAGAACCGTGCCCGTCCCCTCGTCGACGGTGACTTCCGAAAACTGCAGCTTTCCCGCGACATCATATGTGCTGTTGTCTTCGAGCTTCAAAGTGACCTTCGCCGCGCCATTGCCGATGCTTTCGAGCCCGCCGCTCGCCAGCGCCTTCCGCAGACGCAATAGCGTCGTCGCCGATTGCGTCACATCGACATAGATCGGGTCGAGCTGCGTGACAGTCGCGAGAACATTGCTCTGATTGGCGATCACGAGCGCGCCCGGCGTGACTGTGGATCGACCGATACGGCCGGAGATGGGCGCAAGAACTTTCGTATAGGAAAGATTGATCTTCGCCTGGGAGATGCTCGCTCGGGCGATGGCGATATCGGCCTCCGCTTGTTGCGCGGCCGCGACGGCGTCCTCGACGTCTTGCTTGCTCACGGCTTTCAAGGAGGACAGCGACTTGTAACGAGCGGCTTTCGCGTTTGCCGCCTGGAGAGTCGCCTGATTGCGCGCCAATGTGGCGACCGCGCTGTCATAGGATGCTTGGTAGAGAGCCGGATCGATCTGATAGAGTTGTTGGCCTTCTTTGACCTCGCTGCCCTCTTCGAAGAGCCGTTTCAGGACCACCCCATTGACTTGGGGCCGCACCTCTGCGGTTAGAACGGCGGTCGTGCGGCCGGGCAATTCCGTCACGCGCGTGATCGGTTGGAGATGGACGACGACATAGCCCGCCTGCGCAGGCGGACGCGCCGGCTCTGCGGCCAGCGCTCGTTCGCAGCTCGCGGCGACCGCCATAGAAAGCAGCGCGAAGTAAGCGCCGAACAGGCCTGCTGCGGCCGAGCGCGAAATCCGTGCTTCAGGAGTCGTGACGATCGAAGGCGACGAAGGGACTCGGTGACGCGTCGGGATCATGTGCGGCTTCGCTCGAGAGAGTGGGGAAAACATAGCGCTTTTCGTCGTAGGGCTTCGGGAGCGACCGAGGTCCCTCATTCCTTGCCTTTCTGGGCCTCCGCGGGAGAACCGCGGTAGGGCGGCGCCGAAACCGCTCGACCGAACATGTCCGCGAACTGTTCCAGAAGCCGCCTCGTCATTTCGGGTGAAGTTTCGAGAATCTCGCGATGGACGAAACCCAGCTCGAAGCCCAGGCTCAGCAGCATTTCGGCGGCGGAGCCGACATCGAGATCAGGTTCGGCAATTCCAGCGTCGACGTAGAGAGCGAGCCGCGCCTCGAGGCCACTCCTGATTTCTTCACGGATCCAGATGCGGTTCAAATGCGTTTTGAAGGCTCGATCGAGCAGGGCTCTCGAGATCACGATGCGAATTCGGTCCGAACGTTCCGAGATTTTCTCGACCAAATGCGCGAGCATCTCGCGCGCTTCTTGCGCCATGGTCGAACAAAGCGGGCGCCCCAGGAAGAGCGCCGCGTCGGAGCGGTCATCCTCCTTGTCGAGCACCGCGAGCAGCAGGCCTTCCTTGCCGCTGAAATATCGCTGGATCAGGGCCTCCGAGCATCCTGCGGCGTCGGCGATGGCGCGCGTCGTCGCTCCCTCGTAGCCGCATTCGGCGAACGCCGTCGCTGCGGCCGCGATCAGAGCGTCGCGAGTGGCTTGGCGGTCGCGAGCTCGGGGCTTGCGGACTATGTCGTCGGAGTGCATGTCGCCTCGTATGTAAGTATGTGCACACATACCTACGGCGCATGAGCTACCGGGTCAAGGGCCTCGGCGCAAGAAAATGCGGGCAAGCTCGCGCTATCGGCAGGTCGGAAAGGCCAAGATTGTTCGACGCTGGTCGGCTCGGATCATCGGTTGCGCTGCTCGACTTGGCCGAGGATGTGGACGATGCGCGATCCTTCATCCGTCTGCGCCAGCGAGGTTTGCTCGACACGCATTTCGCGCGGCGCTGACCGATAGAGACATCGCCCCGCCGCCCATCGGGCGAGCGTCAGAAATCCACGAAGGTCCAATCGCATTCCCGCGCCGCGAGGTCGATCAGAGATCGGACTTTCGCCGACAGAAGCCGCGCGCTCGGATAGACGAAATGGATCGGCAGCGGCGCCGGCTCATAATCGGCGAGCACGACCGCGAGCCTGCCGGCGCGGACCAGCTCGATGATCTGATAGCCGGCGGCGATGGTCAGTCCGCCATTGTTCTCGGCATGCCAGATCGCCGCCTCGGCGCTGTTCGTCACATAGGCGGGCGCCGCATCGACGTCGAAGCGTTCGCCGCCCGACCAGAAGCGCCAGCGGCCGGCCGGCGTCAGGGACGTGCAGGAAATCAACCGATGGCGCTCGAGATCGGCGGGCGTCGTGGGCTTGTGTCTCGTCTCGAGATAGGCCGGAGAGCCGACGACGACCCGCCGCGTCGCGCCCATCTTGCGCGCGACCAGCGCGGAGTCGGACAAGTGGCCGATGCGCAGAGCGAGATCGAATCCTTCCTCCACGAGATCGACGAAGCGATCGGAGAGCGACAGCTCGACCGATAGCCGCGGATGCGCGTTCATATAGCGGCCGATCAACGGCCCTATGTGCATGCGACCGAACATCAGCGGCGCGGACAGGCTCAGCCGTCCTCTCGGCGCGCTCTGCTCATTCTCCGCGACGCGCTCGGCCTCCTCGAGATCGGCGACGATCCGTCGGGCGCGCTCGAGAAAGCGCGCGCCCGCATCCGTCAAGCCGACGGAGCGGGTCGTTCGTTGCAGAAGCCGTACGCCGAGCCGCTCCTCGAGCGCGGCGACGAGCCGCGTCACCAAAGACGCCGAGACGCCGAGGCTTCGCGCGGCCGGCGCAAAGCCCTTATGGTCGACGACCGCGATGAAGGCCGTGATCGTGTCGAAGCGGTCCATCGGATTGCTGCGCCTGCCGCAACGATGTCGTGCCGAGAAAGGCGATTATCGTTTCGATCGTCATCTATCATTTTCCGGGTGACAGGCAAAACGCCTCGCTCACATGCGCCAATCGGAGGAGGAAATCATGTCGAGACCGCCGCTACCGCCTTTCACCGCCGAAACCGCCGCCCAAAAAGTGCGCCTCGCCGAGGACGCCTGGAACAGCCGCGATCCGGAACGCGTCGCGCAGGCCTATTCGATCGACAGCCACTGGCGCAATCGCGCCGAATTCATCGTCGGCCGCGATCGGATCGAGGCCTTTCTCCAACGCAAATGGTCGCGAGAGCTGGAGTACCGGCTCATCAAGGAGCTTTGGGCGTTCCGCGAGAATCGGATCGCCGTCCGTTTCGCCTATGAATGGCGCGACGACAGCGGGAATTGGTTTCGCTCCTACGGCAATGAAAATTGGGAGTTCGACGCGCAGGGCCTCATGCGCCTGCGCATCGCCAGCATCAATGATCTTCCGATCTCCGCCGCCGATCGGAAATTTCAATGGCCGCTCGGCAGGCGTCCGGACGATCATCCGAGCTTGAGCGATCTCGGCCTCTGACGGCGAGCGGACTCGATTCGCGTCGTTCATGACGTCGCTGGCGGACAAGAGCGAGCCTGAAGGCTCGCGGTCCAGGGCGCGCATCGGACCGCGAGCCTTCAGGCTCGCTTCGAAACCATTCGGCAATCGTCAGGAGAAACCCCATGAGCAAGACCGCCATCATCATCTATTCCGATCCGAAGTCCGGCTCCGAGGAAGCGCTCGGCCGCCTCTTCAACGGCCTGTTTCTCGCTTACGAGCTCAAGGAGAAAGGCAAAGACGTCGCTGTCGTCTTCCAGGGCGCCGGCACGCGCTGGCCGGCTCAGCTCGTTCGAGCCGACCACGCGGCGCATGCTCTCTATGAAGCGGTGAAGGACGTCGTCGCGGGCGTCTGCGGCGGCTGCGCGGATGTTTTCGGCGCCACAGAGGACGCTCGCAAGACCGGACTGAAGCTCGATTACGAAAAGGCGATTCCCGGAACGCCGGGCGTGCTCGATCTGTCGAGCTACCTCGACCAGGGCTACAGCCTCGTCACATTCTGATCTTCGTTCCGCGCCCGGCCGCATTCGCGGCCGGGCGCCCGCTCCCTCGACTCTGCCAAGGGATCGATCATGGACAACCAACGCCCCAACAGCGACATCGCCTTCACCGAGACGGTGAAGCAGCTTCAGCGCCGAAACGGCTCGCGCGACGCCTATGCCAAAATGGAGGCGCGTGGCTGGCAGGACCGCATCACCCCCCAACTGGCGGCGTTCATCGCCCAGCAGAACAGCTTCTACCTCGCGACCGTGAACGCCGAGGGACAACCCTATATCCAGCATCGCGGCGGGCCGCGCGGCTTCCTCATGCCGATCGACGAGCACAGTTTGGCGATGGCCGATTTCAGAGGCAACCGTCAGTTCATCTCGCAGGGCAATCTGCTCGACAACTGCAAGGCGTTCATTTTTCTGATGGACTATGCGAACCGGCGCCGGATCAAGATCTGGGGCGAGGCCTCCATGGTGGAAGGAGATGACGCTTTGCTCCGATCAGTGACGCCCGATGACCACGCCGCGGCGCCCGAGCGCGTGCTTCTGTTCAGTGTGTCGGCCTGGGACGCCAACTGCCCCCAGCACATTCCGCGCAAGATCGACGCCGATGAGGTCGACGATATGCTGGCGAAGCGGGATCGGCGAATCGCCGAGCTCGAAGCGCTGATAGAACAGAGGCGACGCTGAATCCCGGACGCGGTTTTCATCTCGGCGATGAAAGCGAACAAAATGTGGAGGCGTGGCCCATGTGTCCGGAACAAACTGTCACCCATGTCTCAGGTCGCTCAATCGAATATCGAGGATAGGCGCGCCCTGTGGGACTTTCGTCCCCTCTAGGCGCTGGCGGCGAAAGCGCAGGGCGATCGGGCCCTCTCGGCCTTCCCTCGTCGAACAGGGTCGGAAATCGGAGCTCAGAGAGCGTCCTGGCGGGCGTCCCGCTCGATCTCGCGAGATCTCGCCGCGAGCCGGAAGAATGCCGGCCTTTCGAAGAGAAAGCGAAATCGCCCGCGCTTCGTCATTTTTTGCAGGAGCAGGGGGCCGCCCACCGCGGTCAGCGTGACGATGAGCGAGGCCATGTCCACATTTGCGACGAGATCATGATCGACGATGAGCTTGCGCGCGGCCGCCATAGGCAGAAAAAATCCGAGATAGATCGCCAGTGAATTGGCGCCGCAATAGCGTAGCCATCCCATTGCCGGAAGATCGCAGGCGAGCGCGGCGCCGGCGATGACGGCCGCCGCGCCCGCCAAGCCGGCCGTGAGGCTCATCAGCGGCAGCGATGCGAGCGTGGAATAGCCGGCGATCGGGGCCGGCGAGAAGGCCAATGCGGCTTCGGCCGCAGCCCAGCCGAGCAGCCATGTCAGCGCCGCGCGCGGAGCCCGCCTCGCCGATTCGGCCAGGGCGAAGACCTGCGGCGCCAACATATGACCGGCCAGGAAAAAGAAGAAGCGAGCGGCGAATTCGTCCGGCGCGGTCCAGCCGCTCTCGATGCGGGCGGTCTCCAGCAGCGCGGCCGCCAGCAGCAGGATCGGCGGCGGAACGCCGCGCAGCAGCTTGGCGACGACGAAAAAGATCGGCAGCAGATAAATGAACCACAATGTGCCGAACGGCTCGATCGTGGCGAGCGCCAATTGCCGAAACGCGTTCAGCGGATCGGCTCCCGACCACAGTCCGCTCTTGAACAGCCATTGGACGAAGAGCCACAGAAAATAAAAATAAGCGAAATGGACGAGCTTCGTATCGAGATAGGCGCGCCAGTCGCGATCGATTCCGCGGGACAGGAAAAGCCCGGCGATGAAAAAAAAGCCGGGGATGCGAAACGGCTTGGCGAAAGCCACGATCCAATGCAGCAGCCCCTCGTCCCCCATCGCCTCTCCGACGCCGAGCGCGGAATGCATCATGACGACGAGGATGACGCTCATTCCTTTTGCATTGTCGACCCAGGCGATCCGAGATTCTCGCATCGACGCCCATTTCTATGCGGCTGGCGGGCGGCGCAGGAGGCGCGCGCTTCGTCGAGCAAATTCGCAAGCTAGCGGCGGAAGGTTACGAAACGATGGGCGAGAGGCGCGCGTCAGGGGAGGTCGACGAATGGTCTCGGTCGGATGCATCGACCCTTCGGTCGAAGAGCGCGCGAGCCGGTGAGGCGGGGGCGGCGCGGCTTCGCCCAGGAAAAGCCTCGAGGGCAGGGCAGCTTCGATCGACCGCGTCGATCGACCCTCGCGCCGGCCTCGGCTTGCGCCGAGCCGTCGGAGCGTCTAGCCAAGCGGTGCGGAACAGGTCGCGTCGGCAGGGCGCATCGGGGGGAGGGCGACGACAGGCGATGGCGATCGATTCTGCGCGACATGTGCCGGCCTCGTTCCGCCTCTCCGATTTCGATTCGCGCGCGAGGGTCGGATGATCGGCGTCACCATCACGCGCTATCTCGCCGCGCGATTCACCAAGACGATCATGGCGATCTTCGTCGCCATGTTCTGTCTCATGTTCGTCGTCTATTTCGTGGAGCTGCTGCGGCGCGCCGGCGACATTCCGCAGGCGGGCGCCGGCACTGTGGCGCTGATGACCCTGCTGCGCGTCCCGGCGACGGCGGAATTGATTCTCCCCTTCGCCGTGCTGTTCGGCTCCATGGCGACCTTCGTCGACCTCACCCGCAAGCTCGAGCTCGTCGTCGCGCGCGCCTCGGGCATGTCGGTCTGGCAGTTCCTGCTGCCGCCGGCGCTCGTCGCGGCGACGATCGGGATCGTTTCGGTCACACTTTATAATCCGGTCTCGGCGATGATGAAGATGCGCTCCGACCAGATGGAGCTCGATCTGTTCGGCGTGGAAGGCAGCGTGCGCATCGATCACGGCAAATGGTTCCGCCTCAATGGCGTCGACGGTCAGGCGATCATGCATGCGGTCGATGTGCGGGCCGGCGGCCTCGCGCTCGATGGCGTCAGCGTCAATGTCTATCAGAAGGACGGGGTCTTCCTCGAGCGCGTCGAGGCGGCGCGGGCGCGGCTGCTCGCCGGCGTTTTCGTGCTCGAAGACGCCCGCGTCAGCGCCCCGGGCGAAGCATCGCGGGCCGTCGGCTCCTATCTTTTGGCCACCGATCTGACGCCCGAGCAGCTCGCCTCGGCGGCGACGCCGCCGCAGGGCGCGCCCTTCTGGGATCTGCCGCGGCTCGGCGACAGCAGCCGCGACGCAGGCCTCGACCCGACCGGGTATACGCTGCAATTTCAAACGCTTCTGGCGCGGCCCCTGCTGCTGGTCGCCATGGTTCTCGTCGCCGCTTCCTTTTCATTAAGATTCTTTCGATTTGGCGGAATCGCACGGACCATTTCGGGTGGCGTCGTCTCGGGCTTCGTGCTTTATATCGGCTCGAAAATCTTTTCCGATCTGGGCGGCGCGGGCGTCATCAGCCCGCTGGTCGCTGCTTGGTCGCCTGCTCTCGTCGGAAGCATGTTGGGTGCGCTCGTTCTACTGCATTCGGAGGACGGCTGATGGAGTCCCGTCGTCGCTCTCGCGAATCTAGGCCGGGGCCGGAGCGAATCCGCTCCGGGCCGGCGTCGTCGCGCCTTCTTTCCCGGCTCTCTCCGGCCCTCGCTGTTCTTCTCTTCGCGGCCCCGGTCGTGGGTCGCGCGCAGCCGCTGGCCGCGCCGCCGCCCGAGAGCGCGCAGCGCATGGTGGTGGAGGCCAAGGAGCTCGCCTATGACGAGCGCCGTAACGTCGTCACAGCGCGCGGCTCCGTGCAGATTTTCTACAAGGGCCGGGTGCTGGAGGCGGACCGCGTCGTCTATGACCGCAACACGCAGCGCGTCTTCGCCGAAGGCCACGCCAAGCTCACCGAGAAGGACGGATCGATCGCCTATGCCGATCGCTTCGACTTCACCGACGACTTCAAGAACGGCTTTATCGACAGCCTGCAGGTCGAGAGCGCCGAGAGCACGCATTTCACCTCGCCGCGCGCCGAGCGCGCGGGCGAGGTCACGACCTTCGAGCAAGGCGCCTATACCGCCTGCGACGCCTGCCAGAACGATCCGAGCAAGCCCCGGCTGTGGACCGTCCACGCCAAGCGCATCATCCACGACAATGACGAGAAGGTGATCTATTACGAGGACGCCTCGCTGGAACTGTTCGGGACGCCGATCGCCTATGTCCCCTATTTCTGGTCGGCCGATCCATCGGTGAAGCGCAAGTCCGGCTTTCTCAACCCGCAGCTGACCTATCGCCAGCAGCTCGGCTTCGGCGTCGGCGTGCCTTATTATTGGGCGATTGCGCCCAATTACGATCTCACCATCACGCCGACCGGCTTCACGCGGCAGGGCCCCTTCCTCGCGGCCGAGTTCCGTCATCGGCTCGAGAACGGCTCCTATGTCATCCGCGCCGAGGGGACGCATGTCAGCGACCCCAGCGCCTTCACCATCGCGCCCTATGGCGCGCGCAACGAGCGCTGGCGCGGCTCGATCTATTCGAATGGCGAATTCGCCATCAACGATTATTGGCGCTTCGGCTGGGACGCCACCGTGCTCAGCGACCGCTATTTCCTGCAGGATTACAAGCAGTACAACAGTTTCCTGCAGAACTACTTCTTCCGCGAGGCGTCTTCGACCGTCTATTTGACCGGGCAGGGGCCGCGCAGTTATTTCGATCTGCGCGGCTATTACTTCCAGGGCCTGTCGGCCAGCGACGTGCAGGCGCAGCAGCCGGTCGTGCATCCTCTGCTCGACTATAATCGCTCTTTCGCCGTGGACCCGGCCAAGACCTTCGGCATCGGCGGCCAGATCACGCTGGACGCCAATTTCACCAGCACCTCCGCCAGCATCGCCAATTACGAGTCGATCCAGCCGCGCACGCTCGATTCGCTCTATGGCCTCTATAACGTCTGCCAGCTCTACTCGCCCTCCGTCGATCCGTACAAGAGCGGCTGCCTGCTGCGCGGCGTCGGCGGCGACTATCAACATGCGACGGCGATGGCCTCCTGGCAGCGCCGCTTCATCGACCCGATCGGCGGCGCCTGGACGCCCTTCGCCTTCACCCGCGTGACCGGCTCCTATCTCAATTACGACTCGACGAATTCCTACGCCGCCTACAACAGCGTCGGGCAGCCGATTCCCAATTCTGCGCAGTCGCTGTTCGTCAATGGCGCGGACAGCGTGTTTCGGGGACAGGCGACGCCGGGCGGCGGCGTCGAATGGCGCTATCCCATTCTCGCGCGCAGCAATCTCGGCGATCTCGTGGTCGAACCGATCGCGCAAGTGGTGGCGCGGCCGAACCAGTCGTCGATCCCCTCGCTCGTCAACATGGACGCGCAGAGCCTCGTCTTCGACGATTCCAACCTGTTCGAATGGAGCAAATATTCCGGCTACGACCGCTTCGAGACCGGCACGCGCATCAATTACGGCGGGCAGGGCACGCTGACCTTCGCCAATGGCGGCTTCATCAACGCCCTCGTCGGCCAGTCGCGGCAGCTGGCCGGCAAGAACGGCTATTCCACCGCCGACGCCGCCAATGTCGGCCTTTCTTCGGGCCTCGACACGCGCACTTCGGATTGGGTCGGCCGTCTCGCCATCGCGCCTTCGTCGTTCTTCAGCATCGTCGGCAAAGGGCGGTTCGATCCGGACGGATTGCGCGGCCGCCGCATAGACGTCATCGCCTCGTTCAAGCTCGATCCGCTCACCGTCAATCTGCAATACGCCAATTACGCGTCGCAGCCGGTGATCGGCTTCGACCAGCGCCGCCAGGGCATGTCGGTGAATGGCCGCTACGACATCACCAAGAATTATTTTCTCACCGGCTCCGCCACTTTCGACATGAGCCGCTATCTCTACAATTCCTTGACCGTCTCGCCGGCGACGAATATCACGCTGACGGGCAGCACGATCACCGGATCGGCGCCGCTGTTCTCGGTCGCCGCGCTGGGCCTCGGGGGCGGCTACCACGACGAATGCACCACCGTCTCCGTCAATTATTCGTCGGTCTTCCAAGGGAACACCTCGACCGGGCTCTCGCGGAACCAGACCATCATGGTGTCGTTGCAATTGCGCACGCTCGGCGACGCCAAATTCAACTATGGGCTCGGCTCGCTTCAGCTCAACGACGGCGTGCGCACCCAGCCCTGACGCGCGAACGTCGAAGAGGACGTTCCGAACCCCTCGAGGAGATTGCCATGTCGCTGCGGCTCGCCCAAATTTTCGACCTCGGCGCTCTCGTCCGCGCCGCGGCCGTCGCGGCGGTCGGCCTCGCCGCCGTCGCCACGCCGCTGCGCGCCGAGCTCGCGGTCCCGCAAAAGGCCGAGATCGAGAAAATCGTCCATGATTATCTCATTGCCAATCCAGAGGTGATTCGCGACGCCATCGACGAGCTCGAGCGCCGCCAGAAGGTCGCCGAGGCGGATTCGCGGCAAAAGGCGGTCACTCAGGGCGCGGATAAATTGTTCAATTCCGCCAATCAGGCGGTGATCGGCAATCCGGCGGGCGACGTCACTCTGGTCGAGTTCTTCGACTATAACTGCGGCTATTGCAAACGCGCGCTGGACGATATCGCCAAGCTCATCGACGGCGACCCCAAGCTGCGCGTCGTGCTGAAGGATTTCCCCGTGCTCGGCGCCGGCTCGGTCGAGGCGGCCGAGGTCGCCGGCGCGGCGCGCCTGCAGCTCAAGCCGGAGAAATTCTACGAATTCCATCGCAAGCTGCTCAACACGCGCGGCGCGGTCGGCAAGGCGCAGGCGATCGCCGTCGCCAAGGAGCTTGGCGCCGATCCGGCCAAGCTCGAGAAGGACGCCAAAAGCCCCGAGAGCAAGGCGTCCATCAAGGAGGTCATGGAACTCGCCGACAGCCTCAATCTGAGCGGCACGCCGTCCTGGGTGCTGGGCAAGGAGGTGATCGTCGGCGCGGTCGGCTATCAGCAGCTCAAAGCCAAGATCGACAACACGCGCAAGTGCGGCAAGACGGTCTGCTGACGGGGGCGGGGCTTCCTTCGCGGCGGCAATGAGGCTAGAAGAGGCCCCGCCGGGGCGGCGCGCGCCCTTCGTTCAGGACCCGCCCTTCGTTCAGGACCCTCATGCCCGCCGTCCATGTTCTCAACGGTCCAAACCTCAATCTGCTCGGGACGCGCGAGCCCGATGTCTACGGCCGCGCGACGCTCGACGATATAAAGGCGCGGCTGGCCGAGATTTGCGCCGCCCGCGGGCTCGATCTCGTGTTCCGGCAGTCCAATCACGAGGGCGACCTCGTGGACTGGATTCAGGAGGCGGGCAAAGTCGGCGCGGCGGTGATCCTCAACGCCGGTGCCTTCACCCATACGTCGATCGCGCTCCATGACGCCATCAAAGGCTCGGGAGCGACAGTCGTCGAAGTGCATCTCTCCAATGTTCATGCGCGGGAGAATTTTCGGCGTCACTCCTTCATCGCGCCAGTGGCTCGCGGCGTCATCGCCGGTTTCGGAGCCGATTCCTACGTTCTGGCGCTGGACGCATTGTTCGATCGAGAAGAAAGAAAGACCTGAGCAATCATGGCGCGCAAAGCCCAAACTCGTCGCCCTTCCACCACTGCCGCAAAACCGAAAGTCGCCGCCGGAGCCGCCGGCGTCGACACCGAGCTGCTGCGTGAGATCGCACGCCTGCTCGGCGAGAGCGATCTGACCGAGATCGAGGTCCAGAAGGGCGATCTGCGTATTCGCGCCGCGCGCACGCCGGCCGTCGTGGCGCCTGCCCATGCGACCATCGCTCTGCCGGCCGCAGCCTATGCGCCGGCCCCTGTCGCCGCGCCGGCGCCCGCTGCCAGACCTGCCGCGCCGGCCCCCGCCGCGGCGGCCGAGCACGCCGACGCGCTGAAATCGCCCATGGTCGGCACCGCCTATCTGCGGCCGAGCCCGGACGCCAAGCCCTTCGTCGAGGTCGGCGCCCGCGTCACCGCCGGCGACAAGCTGCTGCTCATCGAGGCGATGAAGACCTTCAACGACATTGTCGCCCCCAAGGGCGGCGTGGTGACGGCCATTCTGGTCGAAGACGGACAGCCGGTCGAATATGGCGAACCGCTCCTCGTGATCGAGTAGGGCGCGCGATGTTCGACAAAATCCTCATCGCCAATCGCGGCGAAATCGCGCTTCGCGTGCTGCGCGCGGCCAAGGAGCTCGGCATAGCGACGGTCGCCGTGCATTCGACGGCCGACGCCGACGCCATGCATGTGAAGCTCGCCGATGAATCGGTCTGCATCGGCCCGCCGGCGGCGCGCGAATCCTATCTCAATATTCCGGCGCTGCTGTCGGCCTGCGAGATCACCGGCGCCGACGCTGTGCATCCGGGCTATGGCTTTCTCTCCGAGAACGCCCGTTTCGCCGAGATCGTCTCCGAGCACGGCCTCACCTTCATCGGCCCCAAGGCGGAGCATATCCGCCTGATGGGCGACAAAATCGAGGCCAAGGCCACCGCCAAGCGCCTTGGCATCCCTTGCGTGCCCGGCTCCGACGGGCCGATCACCGACGATAAAGAGGGCGCGAAAGTCGCGGCGAAGATCGGCTATCCGGTGCTGGTGAAAGCGGCTTCCGGCGGCGGCGGCCGCGGCATGAAGGTCGCCCGCAGCGAGGCCGAGCTGCATTCCGCGCTCGCGACCGCGCGCGCCGAGGCCAAGGCCGCTTTCGGCGACGACACCGTCTATCTCGAGAAATATCTCGACAAGCCGCGCCACATCGAAATTCAGGTGTTCGGCGACGGCAAGGGCCAGGCGATCCACCTCGGCGAGCGCGATTGCTCGCTGCAGCGCCGCCACCAGAAGGTGTGGGAAGAGAGCCCTTCGCCCGCGCTCAACGACGAGCAGCGCGCCGAGATTGGCGAAATCTGCGCCAATGCGATGCGCGAGCTGAAATATGCCGGCGCCGGCACGATCGAGTTTCTCTATGAGAACGGCGCCTTTTATTTCATCGAGATGAACACGCGCATCCAGGTCGAGCATCCGGTGACGGAGGCCGTGACCGGCGTCGATCTCGTCAGCGAGCAGATCCGCGTCGCCGCCGGCTCGCCACTGTCGCTGCGGCAGGAGGATATCTGGTTCTGGGGCCATGCGATCGAATGCCGCGTGAACGCCGAGCATCCGTCGAGCTTTCGGCCCTCGCCCGGGCGCATCGCCTATTATCATCCGCCGGGCGGCGTCGGCGTGCGCGTCGATTCCTCGGCCTATCAGGGCTACACGATCCCGCCCAATTATGATTCGCTGATCGGCAAGCTCATCGTCCACGGCCGCAACCGCACCGAGGCGCTGATGCGCCTGCGACGCTCGCTGGACGAGTTCATCATCGATGGGGTCGACACGACCTTGCCGCTGTTCCGCACGCTGGTGCGCAACGCCGATGTCCAGAATGGCGTCTACGACATTCACTGGCTCGAGCATTTTCTGGCGACGGGCGGCATAGAGCCGAGCTTTTGAGGCGTCAGCGCGCCGCTCGCCGGCCGGGCAGCGCGCAGACGGCGGCGAGCGCGGCCTGCTTCCGCATCCTGCTTGCCATGCGCAGAAAGGCGCCATCGGCCGCCCCTCTCCAATTGCTATATTCTGCCGGCAGCTCGCGCCAGGCGCCGCCGGTCAGCGCGACCCAGAGCACGCCGTCGATGACGCGGCGACGATCGCGCGGCGGTCGTCCGCGTTTTGCACCAGTCTCAATGACGAAGCTCGCGCAGAGCGCCATTCGTCATCATCAAGTCGGCTGTCGATCACATTGGTTTCCGCACACAGCCGCAGCGCTATCGACTACGCCCACGGCCGGCCGCGGCGTCGCTCGCTCTCGGAGCGTTCCTCCTGCGATCGTCGAGACTGGACATGCGTTTCCCCGAACCCTCTCGACCCGCGCCGAGAGCGCCGCATGCACTCCCTATATGGGTCGCGCTTCCGGCGTCTCCCCCGATCGGAGGAGAATGGGCTCATGGCAGAGTGGCGCCGGCGAGCAGGCGGACGAGATCGACCTGGCGCGACACGCCGGTCTTGGCGAAGACCGATCTGAGCTGAGTGCGAATGGTCTCCCCCGAGACGCCGTGCTCCCTGGCGATTTCCGAGGCGGGCCGGCCCGCGGCGATGGCGCGGGCGACGCGCGCCTCTGCGGGGGTGAGATCGAACAGGCCTTGCAGCAGGCTGGCGCTGGGCGCCGCTCCCAAGGTCACTTCGGTGACGACCAGCAGCAATTCGCCGGCGGCGAACACATCCTGCGCCGCGCCGCGAATCGGCGCGAGATGCAGGATCAGCGGCCGGCTGCCCTCGCGGGCGGGAATCGGCAGCGATTGGACGCCGGCCGGCGCGCCGATCACGCGCAAACGGGCGAGCGCCTGCTCGAACAGCGCGTCGGCGCGTGGATCGGCGATGACTACGCGCTCGCGCCGATCCTGGACCAGCGATGGCGCGAAGCGCGTGAACAGATCATTGGCGAGCAGCAGCCGATGCGAGCGTGACAATACCGCCGCTGGCAGGCCGAGCGCGCGCATCGTCTCGGCGGCCATGCGCGCGCGCTCGAGGCCGAGCCGCGCGGCGATGAGCGCCGCGCGGGCGAGATGGCCGCCGATGGCGTTCAAAGCGTCGAGCGTCGCGCGATCGAAGGGGCCGTCGACGAAGCGCCTTTCCCAGCTGAAGACCAGCATATCGCCCGAGGGCGGGGCGGCGATCTTGCCGGCGCACCAGCCCATCCCCTGGCCGCGCAAATAGCCATAGGTGGGATCGGCGTCCATTTCCTCCGGCGAGAAAAGCTCGTGATCGCCGACGAAGCCGCCGGCGCCGAAGGCGAGGCCGCGCGCCGGACGCGGATTGCGCGCCGCCCATCCCTTCTCGACGAATTCGGCGAACATGGGCGCGATGCGCGGCGACGCCGTCCAGCCGGAAAATTGCGGATTGCTCGCGAAGAGAACGCCGCCGAAAGCGCCGCTGAGCGCGCCGATCGTTTCGAGCAGCTCCGGCCAGAGTTCCGGAACGACGGCGGCCTCGTAGATTCGGTCGGCCAAGGCTTCGAATTTCGACTGATCGACTCTCGACATTGGACGACGTCCGCCGGTCATGAGCGAGGGACGCGAGATGTCCGTCGCGCGACCTCGAAAGAGAGACGCTCCGCCGCGCGCTGAAACCTTTCCGTTTCCTACACCGAACCGGCGTCCGCTTCGGCTGGAAACGCGCTACCGCGTCGCTATGCTCGGCGAGGCCGGCCCAGCGTCTCGTCGAAATAGGCGATGGTGCGCAGGAGGCCCTCGCGCAATTGAACTGTGGGCGCCCAGCCGAGCAGGCTCTCCGCCGCGGAAATATCGGGCCGGCGTTGCTTGGGGTCGTCGGCCGGCAACGGCTCGAAGACGAGCTTGGAGGCGGAGCCGGTGAGGTCGATCACCTGCTCGGCGAGCTGGCGAATGGTGAATTCATTCGGATTGCCGATGTTGATCGGACCGACGATATTGTCGGGCGAATCCATCAGCGACGTGAAGCCGCCGATGAGATCGTCGACATAGCAGAAGGAGCGCGTCTGCTGGCCTTCGCCATAAATGGTGATCGGCTCGCCCTTGAGCGCCTGCACGATGAAGTTGGAGACGACGCGTCCGTCGCGGGCGTGCATACGCGGGCCATAAGTATTGAAGATGCGCACGACTTTGATTTTCAGCCGATGCTGCCGATGATAATCGAAGAACAAAGTCTCGGCGCAGCGCTTGCCTTCGTCGTAACAGGCGCGCGGCCCGAGCGGATTGACATTGCCCCAATAGGATTCCGGCTGCGGATGGACGGAAGGATCGCCATAGACTTCCGAAGTCGATGCCTGGAATACTTTGACCTTGAGCCGTTTGGCGAGGCCGAGCATGTTGATCGCGCCGAGGACGCTGGTCTTGGTCGTCTGCACGGGATCGAATTGATAATGGATCGGCGAAGCGGGACAAGCGAGATTATAGATCTCGTCGACCTCGACGAATAATGGAAAGGTGATGTCGTGGCGCAGCAGCTCGAAATTGTCGTGATCGAGCAGATGGTGAATATTTTTACGCTGGCCGGTGAAGAAATTATCGACGCAGAGGACCTCGTGCCCGGCCGCGATCAGCCGCTCGCACAGATGGGAACCGAGAAACCCCGCGCCGCCAGTGACCAAAATCCTGCGATTTTCCATGTGACGCCCGGGATGATCTCACAAAAAGCGGCAAGTTCTCGAATTTCGATTCGTCGCGGCGTGAGGTGTCCAGATAGCATTTCGCTCTCCCTGGCGCAACGCTGCCGGTTCGGCTCGTAGCGCCGAGACACTGGCCGGCCGGTTTCGAACCGGCCGCCCGCGCTCTTTTCTGGCGAAGCGCGTCGGCGTATAGAGAGCCCGACGTCCAAACGCCGGTTTAGCTCAGCTGGTAGAGCAACTGATTTGTAATCAGTAGGTCGCGGGTTCGAATCCTGCAACCGGCACCAATTAAACACCTGAAAAATAAGCATTATTCCTTGTGAGTAGCCGAGCAACAACTCGACGCGGGTTTTCAAGTCACCACCTTGTCACCAAATTCGGCCCCAAAGCTTGTCCAGGCTTGCCAAGGTTGGGGTCGAGGGTTCGAATCCCTTCGCCCGCTCCAAAAAATCGCAATGGCAATCTGATAGTTAGCAACGGCCCTTCGGGGCCGTTTCTGCTTAGAATGCCTGAACTCTCGGTTGCTCCAAACGGAATCTATGCACTCGGATCAAAACCGCCGGACGCGGATTTCGGCCGCTTTGGCTCGGAGACCGTATTGGCGTCGAGCGCGGTAACGGCATCGTACACGAGAATGTCAACGATTCGTGCACCGGGCCCCGTGTAGGAAGCTCCAGCCCTACGCCGCCGATAGCCAAAGCGGGTATGAATCGCCCGGCCGACATTTTTCGGTGCGCTCGCCCCGCTGACGGCCTCCCGTCGGAGTTCTCGCGCTTCCTCTTCCGTGGAGTGGCTGTGTTCGGCCGCTTGCACACGCAAGCGGCGCTTCAAGCCGTCGTCCAGATTGGAATTGTTATGTTGGCTATTGCAACCTCCAGGATCGCCGTCAGCGAATTGAGCAGAGAGAACGTCGTCAATGTAAAATTCCAGGAAACCGCGGAATTGACTGATCGGTCGAGACCCGCGCTTTTCAGTCGCGAATTACAGACCTATTTTTGACGTTGAAATACAGCCATTTAATACAAGTAGAGAAAATCCTAGCAAGGGGCTGCCAAGGGCCAAGCCGGCCTAGCTTCCGGGGCGGCCGATATGCGGTTATCGGTGAGCGCCAGTGACGAGGATTTGCCGAAAATAGCGTCACCGATTGATCGAGTCGAAGAAGCCGGCGAGGCGGTCGTGAAGCGAATCGAGCGCGTCGACTTTGTCTGCGCGTTGCGAGCGCCGTCTCTCGAACCGCCCCTCGGAAAGCCGGCTGGCTCTCGCCCAGATCGAGATGGCGCCGAGCGCGGGAGCAAAATCGCGGCTTGCGCCGAGAGTGAAGCAGAGCCGACTTGAGAGCAACACGACAATGGTCACAGCTATTCGGCGTCGCGCGTCCCAATTTTATCGGGGCTCCGTATCGCCCACTTTCATTACGCTCCTAGGCGTCCAGAAATGCTCGTGCTTGGCTCACGAACAGCGAGTGGTGCTGGAAGAGTGCCCCATGGCCGGAGTCGGGATATAGAATGAGCTGAGCATTGCTCATCGCTTTGAACATCGCATAAGCGTTGCCCGCTGGCAGCATGGTGTCATGGCTGCCGCTCACCACCAGGCTGGGCTGCTCGATCGCTCGTAGGAGCGCGTGCTCGGGATCGGGCGTTGCGCACCAGGTGATCAGCGCCTTCGCCTGTGGATCGGTTACGGCGCTGCCGTTATCGATGTCCCGATCTTCCTTCCGGGTGTAGACGCGGTCGAGAAACGCCTTGCCAGCGGCTTGGCTCGCCGCCGATTGGGTGAAGAACAGCGGCAGCCGCGGATCTGGCGCTTCGGTGTGGGAGAAAGCCTCTTCGAGAACCGCCAGCAAATGCTCTTCGCCGCCCTGTGGCGCGGTGCCGACGAGGATCAGCTTCCGGACGAGGGAGCTGTGCTCCGGCGCGATCTGCTGAGCGACGCAGCCGCCGAGCGAATATCCCAGCAGATCGACTTTCGAGAAGCCGAGAAGGTCGAGGAATGTCACGGCGTCGCGGGCCATGGCCACAACATTGTCCGGTGTCTTGCCCGTGGAACGGCCGACGCCGGCGTTGTCGAACGCGATCACCGAACGATCCGACGCCAGGGCGTTCACGACGGCGGGATCCCATGCGTCGATGTTGCCCGAGAAATGCTGCAACAAAACAAGTGGTGTTCCAGTCGAAGGACCAAGCTGGCGATAGGCGAAGCGGATGCCATCGCCTTCGATGTAACGTGTGGGCGCGGTTTCCAGCGTCGCGCGCTCGGATGTCGCTGCGTCGAGGTCGGTCATGTCATCCTCCGGTTGGTCAGGGAAACATAAGCAGACTGCGTCCGTGTCGATTTCACGCGACAGCGCCTGTCGCGCGCTCGGCCAAAGCGCGGAGCTTGGCGTCGAGCTCGAGAGCGGCGGCGGATACGTCTTCGTTGTGGAGCCGGCTCATCAGAGATGACGGCAGATCATAGGCCAGACGAACCTCGCCCGTTGACGTTTGGAAGATCGCGACTCGTATCGGGACGTTGAGCCCGACGCCGGGGTCGTGGGTGATCATGGTCTGCGCGACCAGCGGGTTGCCGATGACATACGAACGAATTTTAGCGTCCGTGCCCATCCTCCCCATCCAGGCGCCGTGATCATTGGTCAAGAAGCGCATGAAACCGCTCCGACCCTCGTAGCGCCTGATGCGCGTCTCGAAGTCGGTTCGACTCGTCGCTGCGGCCACTTCCCTTGGAAGCGCGCCGTCCTCGACACTGCCGAGCTCAGCCTCGAAGGCCGCGACGACCTCCGCGAAGGAGCGATGGCTGACATGCTCATGGTGCTCGACGGTGAAGCTATCGATCATGGCCGCCTCATGGTGAATTTGCACACTGCCTTCGGCGGATCGAGAACATTCGCGTATCTCCCTTGCCGACGCTGCCCGACGAGCGTGATGCGCACTTGCGCCGCAATCATCGCAACGCCTGACACGACTGCGTGGCGCCGCCGTCGCGGGCGGCTTCTACAAAGTGGGCGCTGGCTGCACTTCGCCGGCGCAGTCGCCAAAGCCGATCCGAGCGAAACCGTCCTTGGCGCAATAGCCGGACAAGATGACGGTGTCGCCGTCTTCGAGGAAGGCGCGCTCCTCGCCGGCGTCCAGTGGCACGGGAGCGCTTCCGGCCTTGCTCAGTTCGCTCAGCGCCCCCGCCTCCCCTTCGCCGGGGCCGGAAACCGTGCCGCTGCCGATCACATCGCCGATCTGCAAATTGCAGCCGTTCACCGTATGGTGGGCGATCATCTGCGCCACCGTCCAATATTGGTGACGAAAGCTGGTGACCGAGACGCGCCGCGGCAAGCGGCCGGCCTCTCGCTGACGCGCCGTGCCCAAGCGGACTTCCAGGACGATGTCAAAGCCGCCGGACATTCGGTTCTGATCGCTGTCGAGATAGGGCAGTGGCGCGGGATCGCCCTCCGGGCGTGGCGCCGCCGCGCGAAACGGCGCCAGCGCCTCCAGGGTGACAATCCACGGCGACACGCCGGTCGCGAAGTTCTTCGCCAGGAACGGTCCGAGCGGCGCCTGCTCCCAGACCTGGATGTCGCGGGCCGACCAATCATTGAGCAGACCGATGCCGAACACCTTGTCCTCGGCCTCGTCGATCGGGACCCGCTCGCCCGCCGCATTGCCCTGGCCGATGTAGATCGCTAGCTCTGCCTCGTAGTCCAGCCTCCGGCACGCCTGGAGCTGCGGGACGACCGCGCCGGGAGGCTTGGCCTGCCCGAGGGGCCGGCGGACCGGACGCCCGCTGACGCCGATGCTCGACGCCCGGCCGTGGTAGGCGAGCGGCATCCAGCGAAAATTCGGCGTGACCAGCTCGAGGCCCATCGCCCGGCCGATGTTGTCCGCGTGAAACAGCGAGGTATAGAAATCGGTATAGTCGCCGATGTCGGTCGCGACCTTGAAGATCGCGTCCTCCCGCGGAACCAGACATGCAGCCACGGCGTCGCGCTCGGCCGGCGGAGCGCCTTCCTTCAGGAGATCGAACAGGCCGTGGCGCAGCGCTCGCCAGGCGGTGGGCCCGAGCCGGAAGAGGGCGTTCAGGGACGGCGAGACGCAGGCGCGCGCGGCAGCGGCGGCGGCGCCCTCGAGCAATGCGGCGTCGCCAAGCGCATGCATGTCGACGATGTGGTCGCCGATTGCGACGCCGCCCCGCCAATGATGCTGCTCGCCCGCGCGTCGAAACACCGCGAAAGGGAGATTCTGGATCGGGAAGTCCCCGTCCGGCCCGTTGGCGCCAGCCACCCAGCTGCGGGCGGCCTTGTCGTGCGTGTGGTTGATCGCGATCATGATGACCTCAATCGAAACCGCCCGTGATGCTGCGGCGGCTCAGAAGGATGCGTCGGTCCTTCAAGCTCTGGATGGCCTCGGGCGCCACATTGGCTTCCGCGCAGATCTCGGCATTGTGCTCGCCCTGAAAGGCCGGCGCACCCGGCGTCGGCAGCTCGGCGCCGCTGAAGATCCACGGAGCGCCCGGCATCGGCGTCGTGCCGCCATTGCGATCGTCGACCTCGACGATGGCGTTCCATTCCCTGACCCAGTCCGTCTCCGCGAACTCGGTGATCGAACGGACTTCGCCCACCGCGAGGCCGGCTTCACTGACCTGGGTCTGCAGCTGCGCCAGATCCTCGAAGGTCAGGATCCAGGCCCGCACCTCGGCGAGGAGGGCGTCGAGATTGGTCCGCCGGAGCCGCGCCGTGGCGAACCGCGGATCGACCAGCAGATCCGTCCGCCGCATCATCCCGCAATAGCTCATGAACATCGGCGTGTAGATCGGGCTGGCGGCGATCGTCAGCCGTTTGCCTCCGGGCAGCTCGTAGATGTGGGATTCATTGGCCGAGAGGGCGATCGGCTCGCCCTCGGTGTCGATCGCCGACAGCAGAGCGCCGGCGCGCTCGTTAACCGAGAGCATGGTGGCGGCCATCGAGACGTCGACGTGCTGGCCTTTCTCGGTCTTGTGCCGGTGCTCGAGGGCGGCCAGCACCGCGATCACGCCCTGCAGCCCGGTATAAACGTCGGCGTGGCTCGCGGCGTCGTTCATCGGCGCGCTGAGAGCGGCGCCGTAATGGGCGTGGACAATCGAAGTATGGCCCGTCTCGCATTGCACCGTGGGCGCGAAGGCGGGCCGGCCGCGCCAGGAAGTGGATTGGCCGTAACCGCTAATCGACACATAAACGATACGGGGATTGTAGGCGCTCACGTCCTCGTAAGAGAGGCCGAAGCGCGCGAGCGTGCCTGGGCGGAAGTTCTCCACGATGATGTCGGCGTGGCGGCAGAGCTCCGTGACGATCTCCCGCGCCTCTTTCCAGTTGAGGTCGAGGCTGAGGTTGCGTTTGCCGGCGTTCTGCTGGGCGAAATAGAGGCCCATCTCGCCGATGTGCGGCAGGCCCTTGCGACCGATGTCGCCCGACGGGGGCTCGATCTTGATGACGTCCGCGCCGAGGTCGCGTAGTGCCTTGGTGCAATGGGGGCCGGCGAGAACGCGGGTGAAGTCGACGACGCGCAGGCCTTGCAGGGGCGCCGACATCTCAGTTTCCATCGTAGACGGCCGTGCCCGGCCCAGTCTTCAGGAACGCCTCGATCCCGCGTTTCCGGTCTTCGGTCGCCCATATCGCCTCGTTGATCTCGACTTGCCGTCGGTCGGCCGCGGCAATGCCCGCGCGCGCCGATTCATTGGCCAGCATCTTGATGCCGCCGAGAATCCGCGTCGGGCCCGCGGCGAGCTGTCGGGCCCAGGTCAGGGAGACCGTGCCGAGCTCCTCTTCGGGAACGACCAGATTGATGACGCCCCACCGCTCGAAGGCCTGCGGCGAGTGGCGGCGGCCGAGCATCGCGATCTCCTTGGCGCGCGCGACGCCGGCGCGCTGCACCAGGCGCTGGGTTCCGCCGAGCATCGGGTGTAGACCGACCGCGACCTCGACCTGGCCCACGAAGGCGGAGTCCGCGGCCAGGATCATGTCGCAGGTCAACGCGATCTCCAGGCCGCCGCCCAGCACGCCGCCGTTCAGAGCGGCGATGGTCGGGACCGGGATGCTCTCCAGACCCTCCATGAGGGCGGCGAATTTGACGGGATCGGTGTGTATGACCGTCGTGACGCCGAAGGTCTCGACCTCCGCGCCCGCGCAGAAGTGGCGCAGGGCGCTGCGCAGCAGAATGGCGCGCGCGCCGGCCTCGACCGCCGCCCGATAGGCTGCGACGAGGGCCTCGAGCATGGCGTCGTCGAGAAGGTTGTGCGGCGGTTTGATCATCGTCACCACGGCGACTGCGCCGTCGAGCGTCCATTGGACGGGCGCGTCGGCCGCCGGCGTTCGGGAGTCCTGGACGGCTGTCGACGTCATTCCCTATCTCCCTGTGTTCCACAGTCGCGTCGCCGCTGACTGGAACGCTGGCGCTTCGCCTCGCGGCGTCGCTGGGAGGGAGTGTGCCGGTGAACCGGCGAACCAGCCATGTCCGACTCTGCCAATTTTCGCATTCGAAACTGCCAGTCGGACCCCACATCTCGTTTTCATATTCGTTGGTCGTCCAGCCTTCGCGACCATCGCACGCAAGGTGATCATAACGGGTCAAATCACGCCAAGCGCGAGGCTTTATGGCCTCTTATTCGACCTTGGAGAGGATCCCGTCGGGCCCCACCTGCAGACCGCCGCGATAGACACTCGGCGCATGTCCCGTCCACTTCTTGAAGGCCTTGCGGAAGCTCGTAGCATCCGCGAAGCCCACGCGTTCGGCGACTTCTTCGATCTGCAGCCTCGTGTTCTCCAGATATTCGGTGGCGATCGATCGGCGCAGGTCGTCGATGATTCCCTGATACGACACGCCGCTCTCCGAGAGCCGCCGATGCAGGGTGCGCAAAGAAAGGCCCAGCTTGTCCGCGACCTCCCGGGCGGGCGGAAATTGCTGCGAGCTGTTGAGGCAGACGACGCGGATCTGTCGCGCCAAATCGGCGCCGCCGGTCGTCTCGGTCAACACCCGATCGCAGAATTGCTGGCACACCTGGGCGGTGATCGGATTGGCGTTCGGGCAGGCTCGATCGAGGACGGCGGGGTCGAAACGCCACTCCATGGTCTCGCGGCCGAACTCGATCGGACAATTAAACATCCGCTCGTAGAGCCGCCAATATTGCGGGCGCGGGAATGTGAAAATCATTCGCTTGGTGGGAAAGGGCGCTCCCAGGACGTGGCTGAACAGCGACGTCATCGAGCTGCGCCAGAACTCGGCGGCGAAGGGCAGCAGGTCGCCGAGCGCCTCCACGCCGTGGCTGCGCAGAATGGCGGTGTTGTTTTCGATGCTGAAGCTGATCTGCCTCACCGCCGGCCCCGCCATGGTCACATGTTCGACCGAGAGCAGCAGCGCCTGGCCGAAGGTCGCGCTGCTGACCATGGCGTAACCGTAGATGCCATAATCGCTCAGCCGCTGCCGCGCGCCGGCGAGCAGGCCGATCTCCGGTCGCGTCGCCAGCCGGCGGGCATTGGCGTAAATGGCCAGCCGCTGGCGGTGCGACATGCGCGCTTTCGGGTCCTCCAACTGGCAAGGCCGGATACCCGTCCGCGCGAAAAGATCTTCGACGGAGACGCCCTGCGCGCCCAATTCCGCGGCGAGCGCGCTCAACCCGAGCAGGCTTTGCGTTGGAGCGTCGTGGTCGTCCGGCAGCGGATGCACGATCTTGATCGCTTTCAACGATCCCTCCTCCCCGTTCGGGACATTGGCACGACTTCACCACCTCTTCTGCCGCCGCGCAACGGATGATCCGGCCGCGACAGGCCGATCAGAGGCTCGACAGGAGGCGACAAATCAATAGGCGGCGCAGAGCCGACTGGCACATTCGAACGCCTAGATTGGCAGAGTTCAGCGTTATCCGACGAAGTCGCGAGCGCCTAAGCTCCGCGATGAGACGGACGAGCAAGAGCAGCGAGAGCCGTCGTGGCTCTCGAAACGACGGAGGAACACACATGGCCTACGCAACTGTGAACCCAGCGTCGGGAGCGCGTTTGAAGTCCTTCGACGACATCTCCGAGGCGGCGCTCGAAACGGCCATCGCCACCGCTCGACGGGCCTACCAGACGGACTGGCGCGATCGCCCGGTGGCGGAGCGCGCCCGGGTCCTTTCGAAGGCGGCGGCGCTGCTGCGGGAGCGAGCGGATGAATACGCCGGCTACGTCACCCTCGAGATGGGCAAGCTCTCGGACGCGGCCCGGGCGGAGGTCCAGCTCTCCGCGGCGATCCTCGACTATTACGCCAGCCACGCCGAGGAATTCTCGCGGCCGAAGACCTTTTCCGGCTTCCCCGACAGCGTGCTCGAGACCCGCCCGATCGGCGTGATCCTGGCGATCGAGCCTTGGAACTTCCCCTATTACCAAGTGGCTCGCGTCGTCGGCCCGCAACTCGCCGCGGGCAATGTCGTGCTGCTCAAGCACGCCGAAAGCGTGCCGCAATGCGCGCTGGCGTTCGAGCGGCTGATGCGCGACGCCGGAGCGCCTGCGGGCGTTTTCACCAACCTCTTCGCCAGCATCGAACAGATCGGGCGCCTGATCGACGACCCCCGCATCGTCGGGGTGACCATCACCGGCAGCGAGCGCGCCGGCGCCGCCGTGGCCGAGCGGGCTGGACGCAATCTGAAAAAGGTTGTCGCCGAGCTGGGCGGCAGCGACCCGCTCATCGTCCTCGACGATGCGCCGCTGGCGTCCACCGTCGAGAGCGCCATCTTCGGCCGGATGTTCAACACGGGCCAAAGCTGCGTGTCGTCCAAGCGCATCATCGTGGTCGGCCAGGCGCGCGGACAAGCGTTCCAGGACGCCTTTGTCAGCGGCATAGCGGGACTGAAAGTCGGCGAGCCGACAGCGGAAGACACAGGGCTCGGGCCGATGTCCTCTGAACGCGCATTGAACCTTCTGCTCGACCAGATCAGCGCGGCCAAGAAGGGTGGTGCCAAAGTCGTGGTCGGCGGCGAACGCATCGACCGGCCGGGCTTCTATCTGCAAGCGACGGTCCTGACGGACATAACCTCCGAAAACCCGGTTTATTCGCAGGAGTTGTTCGGTCCCGTCGCGTCCCTTTTCGTCGTTGACACCGAGGAGGAGGCGATCGCCCTCGCCAACGCCAGCCCATTCGGTCTCGGCGGCTCGGTCTTCGCCGGCGATACAGCGCGCGGTCGCGCGATCGCCGATCGGATCGAGAGCGGAATGGTCTTCGTGAACCAGCCTGCCTGGACGACCCCCGAGCTGCCATTCGGCGGCGTCAAGCGTTCGGGCTACGGCCGCGAGCTGTCGGAATTGGGCTTCGGTGAGTTCGTCAATCGCAAGCTGGTCACCGTCGTTCAGGCTGGCTCCCCACCGTGGGGACCGGTCCAATCCGGCTGACGCCTGCCCGGAAGACGCGGGGCGCAGCCATAACATCGAGGGAGGAAGCACAATGCCGCTATGGAAGGTCTACACTCCGGTCGGGGCCTACTCGGATGCCGACAAGGCGGAGTTCGTGGCGAAGATCACTGAAGCGTACGGCACGGTTCCGATTCCAGCGTTTTACGTCGTGGTCATCTTCGAAGAGGTGGCGGCGAATAATATTTTCGTCGGCGGTAAGCCACACCCGAAGTTCGTGCGGTTCAAAATCGACCAGATGGCCCGAACGGCGAACGGAGCTGTGGTGAGAAGCTGGTGGGTTCACACCATCGACACCTTTATCGCCCCTTGGGTCAAGGATCGCGGATTCGACTGGGAGGTCACTGTTGATGAGCTTCCCGCCGACCTCTGGTCGATTCAAGGCCAGATTCCGCCCCCCTTCGAATCCGTCGCGGAGAAGCGCTGGATCGCGGAAAACAAGGTCAGCCCATATTCCTGTCACGAGACGATTCCGGCTAGCGGGAAGATTTGGAACGCCGGTGTCTCCGGCTCCTGAATGACCGGTTCCGAGCCGATGTGAGATGCGCGGGCCGGCCGCTTCCCCTGCGGCCGGCCTTCGTTTCCGCCTCAGAAAGGGGAGCCCGCTCGGCGCCCGAGTTCGCCACGAAGTGGAGGTCGTCGGCGCCCTCATAGCCGCAGCCGATCCCCTGCAAATAAAGTGGCTCGAATCTCACGGAACATGGAATGGATCGACAATCGCAAGGTTGTATCCCTCGAAATCACGAACATTGCGGGTTGCCACCGTAGCTCCGCGGACACGGGTGATGGCGGCGATCTGGCAATCGGCTTCCAGGATCGGTTGGCTAGCGGTCCGACGGTTCGCGGCGATGATTGCGTAGGCTTTCGCAGCTGCGCTTTCGAAGAGCGGGCCGCGGCCCGCGAAATTCTCGGTGATCATGATGTCGATGGTGGCCGTCAGACTGTCGCTGCGCTTCCCGGTCGGAAGGATCGCCGCGTCCGTGCGCAATTCGGCCACCGCGCTGAAAAACAGCTTGGTCGAGTCCTGCGCGGTGAACCAGTCCAAGACCGTCTGCGCGGGCTTAGGCCGCATCAGCTCGGAGGCGACGTTGATGTCGAGCAGGATGACGGCCTCGTTCATGAGAACGATGGCGGTTCGCGCATCAGGCCGCGCGCGGGAAGCTCCAAGTCCACGCCGCCGATAGCAGCGAAGCGGGCGTGAATAGCGTGGCCGAGATTCTTCGGCGCGATGATGCCGCCGATCGCGCGACGCAGGATTTCCCGCGCTTCTTCTTCCATGGAGCGGCCATGTTCAGCCGCGCGCATACGTAAGCGGCGCTTCAAATCGTCGTCCAGATTGCGGATTGTGATGCTTGCCACGACAGCCTCCAGCATGGCGTCGTTAGCAAAATTGGCAATGATTGCAGTGCAATCAAGTTTGGCGTTGCCGGGTGGATCGCGCGCCGTGAATTTCGTCGGACGCTCCACGTGGGCCTTTTTTGGCTTCGCCAGCAAGGGGAACGAAGCAAAAGTTCCGTCCGCCCAGCGATCCTTGATAGGGAGCGTTGCGGCTGTGGCGAAATAATCGAAATTGCACGGATGTGTTCGGCACCGCCAGCGTCAAAGACGTCTCGTCGGCGGCGATAATATCGACTTCGAGCGCCTCTCCAGGGCGGTCTATGTCAGTGAGAGTTATTCGTCTTTCCACGACAATGCTCCCAGAACAAAATCCTTGAAATGTGATCGACGTCAACCGTGCTGCTAGTCAGGAAACGTCGCCTCCTGTTGGCGCAAGCGCAATGCGTCGCCGTAGCCGGCGCACCGAAAACGCGATCACTAATTATCCGTTCGCCGCATTCTCACGTTTTCCAACGCCTCTCGGATCATTTCGTCGACCGCGAAGCGGACATTGCTCTCGAGCGCGTCGAGCCCGTCTCTGCCGATCAGATAGAGAGCGTCGTCGACGTGCGACTCGAGGAAGTAGCGGGAGATGATCGGCTGGTCGAAACCCGCGCCTCTCGATCTCGCTCTGATGCTCGCCATCGCAGCGTCGCGCAGCGCGCGAGCGAACTGCTCGCGCGTGCTCAACAAAATCGTCGCCAAAGAGACGGCGTGACCCAGATGCTTCTCACGCATTTTCGGACTCTCGGTCGGTTCCGGACTCGCCCCCTCTGCCGCGCCGGCGCTTCCCTTCCTCGAACCAGCGGCTACCATTTGTAGAGTATACTCCGTAGATAAATACTCTTCAAGCTGGCTGGTTCTCGTCATGGAAATGCGAGAGACGCTGGCGCGCAATCTGAGGAAATATCGACGGGCGCAACGCCTGTCGCAGGAAGAGCTCGGCCATCGAGCCGAGCTCGACCGCACCTATATCAGCTCGATCGAACGCTGCGTCTATTCGGCGACGGTGGACGTCGTCGGCCGCCTCGCCGACGCTCTCGGAATCCCGGCGCTCGAGCTTTTGAGGCCTGCGAGCGAAATCGCGGAGGCGAAATCGTCATCCGCGACATCGGCTGAAGGCGCCGGCACGAAGGGGCAGCCCAAGAAAGGCGCAAAGCCGTCTCGGAAAAGCGAGGGGCCGGCGCAAAGGCGGGCTACTGCTCGAAAGGAGCCGGGTCCATAGCCGAGCGGCGATGGACCCGAGCATGAGGATCACATCGGCGAGACGGCGGCTTCCGGCGACGCCAGCCGGGCGATATCCGCCAAAGCTGAGCGCAGTTCCGGCCAGGGAAACTCCGCATCTGTCGGGCTCGGCTCGCCGAGCTGAATGAGGATCGCGAGCTTGGCCGCGACGCCCGGCAGGCTGGCGGCTTTCGTCTTCGGGACCGAAGACACAAAGTCGCGCTCCTTGCCGAGAGCGGCGCGGAGTTCCGTGTCGACTGCGTCGAAGCCGAGCGCTGCCGCCGCCTCGTCCCATCGCTTTTGCCGCTCGTCGAACGCCGCGATCAGCGCTTCTCTCTCGATCGTCGGCTCGTTCGCGACCAACTCCTCGATCTCGTCGATCGATTGAGCGATTTTCGGCTCCTCCGCGCCGGAAAGGCGGATAGTGACCTCGGGGATGCCGACCGAGTGAATGAGCTGCTTCTCGATCCGCTGCCACTGGCGCGTCAGCGCGACGACCTGAGTGTGATTGACTTGCCAGTTCCGCCAGAGCTGCAGCGCGGGGTCGGACGGCGCCCCTCCAGTCTTTTTCGCAGGCGGCAAAGCGCCGGTTCCTCGCAGAATGGCGCGCCAGCTAACGGCGGGCGGAGTCGTGCTATCTTCAGAATCAGCCATGATCCAAGCTCCTCTAAAGCATGGGTTGTGGTCAGGCCGGGCGGGATGCTCCAACATCCCGTTCGGCCGCTGCTCATGAAATAGCAGCCGGGAGAAGGTAAGCCGGGGAGAACGTTTTAGCAACGTATATTGGAAGCGTAGGCGTCCGTAGCGTTGCGCCGCAAAGCGGTCGGGCTGTTCGAGACGGCGCATCGATTAAGGAGGAATCGGGTCCGTTCGTCAAAAAAACCCATAGCTTGCAAAGCGATAGCCGTTCGATCGGCGGCCTTTAAAAGGCCATTTATTTTCAATGAAGTAGGAAGCATTAGGACGGCCGATGGCGGCCCTGTCGCCGGCACATCCGATTCTGAAAATCAGCTTGTGAAACCGGGCTTTTCAGGTGAATTCGGAGCTACGAGATTTGAAATGGGCTCTTGTCGCCTCGCGGCATCGAAGCCTTCGACAAGCGGCGGAGACGCTGAACACGCGTCAATCCACCCTCAGCCGTCGATTGCACGATCTCGAATGTGAGCTCGGCGTGGACTTGTTCGAGCGCACGACGGGTGGAACGAAGCTCACGCCGGTGGGTCGCGAATTTCTGGATGCGGCGCGGCCCATTGTCGACGAAGCGGACCGTCTCTTCCTCACATTCAAGACGCGCCGCAATGGCGGAAGCAGGCCATTGCGAATAGGGATTTGCTCGTCGCTTTCGGCCGGCAATCTGCGGGAGACGCTCGCGGAGTTGTGCCGCCAGATTGCGGATGCGGATATTCTCCTGGTCGACGGCGCCAAGGTGGGATTGCTCGGTGAGGTCGCCGCGGGCGCGATCGACGTCGCCATATTGACCTCCGGCGGCGGAAGATGGAACGACCACGTTCTGCCGCTCTGGGGCGAACGGGTCGTCGTCGCCGTCCAGGAAAATCACCCGCTCAATAGTCGGCCAGCAATCCAATGGCGGGAGCTTTGCGACAATCGGATATTGCTGACGCGGAGCGGCGTCGATTCCGAGCTCGAGCAATTGCTGAGCGTGAAGGTGGGCGGCTCGGGTTCTTTGCGCATCAGCTATCAGGATGTCAGCCTCGACAGGCTGCTGAGCCTCGTCGGCGCCGGCTATGGCGTCGCGCCACTGCTCGAGGGCGCCGCCGGATTTGGCTGCCCCGGAGTGACTCATCGCGAGCTGCATGGCGACTGTGGGCAAATGCGGCTTCAGTTCGCGGCCTATTGGAAAGAGACGAACAGCAGCCCGATGCTGCAGCGATTTCTCGATCTGTTGCGCGCCCGCTATCCTGACCTTTCGGCTCCCGCGACATCGGGTTGAGTTTTCGAACGCGTCCGAGTCTTCGCGAAGGCTCTGTCGGTGGCGATGAAGCGCTGGAGCATCGGGACGATCAGCTTGAGCGGATCGGCGATGGTCTGCCCATTGGCTCGGCCGAGCGCGTCGGCATAGGCGGTGAGATCGCGATGCAGAGAGGCGGGAATCTCGACGGTGACTTTGACGGGCTTGTCGTCGGCGAGCGGACCGAGCTTCAATTTCGTCACGGCGCCATTCCTTCCTTGTATGGAGCCAATAGGAGATCCCGCGTCACGAGCACGCGAACGGGGAAGCCCGGCCGGATGGTGAGAGTGGGCTGGACATTGAGCTGGCGTTGAACGAGCAATTGCCCGGTCTGGCTCGCGCTGTTGGAGCCGCCGCGGCGGATCGCCTGGATGAGGCTGTTCTCGCTGCCCGTTGTTCCGGCTTCGGCGCCGATGCTGAGCAGCGTCGAGAGCGCGGCTCCTTTGAGCAGCATGTCCCAATGATTGTCGACCTCGTCCTCGAGGCCGGCATAGCCGGCCGCATCGGCGCCCGGTTGCCGTTCCAGCACGATCGAGGTTCCATTGGGCATGATGAGCCGTGTCCAGGCGAGGAGCACGCGCCTCTGGCCGTAGGCGACGGAGCTGTCGTATTGGCCAATGAGCTTCGCGCCCTGTGGGATGAGCAGAAATTTCCCCGTGGGACTATCGTAGACCGCTTCGGTCACTTGCGCGGTGATCTGTCCGGGCAGATCGGAGCGGAGGCCGGTGATGAGCGCGGCCGGGATGACAGTGCCGGCCTGGACGACATAGGGCGACGCAGGCTTGACGAGCCGATCCGGACTGACGGTTCGACGATCCGTCGCCGCGGTCAGAAAAGCCGTTTTGCGATCCTGCATGTTCTGCGCAGAGCCGGCGTCGACAGACGGCGTCGCGACGGCGCCAGCGTCGCCCGCGGCGATTATGGTCGGAGCGATCGGGGTGACCGGCCTCTCGTGCTCACTCGTCTGAGTAAAGAGGCGGCTCACGCGCGCGGCCTCACCTTCCTGCGCGCGGCGCTGCGCTTCTGGATCGGACGCCGAGGCGCCGACGATCGTCGTATTGCCTGCCGCGCCAGCGTTCAAAATCGGCCGCCCGAGATCGCCCGGCAGAGGCGGCCCGAGCGGCGGCGCCGGGCGCGGCAATCCGGCATAATCCTTGGGCAGGTTCGCGAGACCGTCGGCGGCGGGACGATTCTGCGTATTGTAGAGTTCCTGGGCCGCGCCGCTTCTGTCGCGCGGCTGCAGCGCGTAGCCGAGCGCGCCGGCGATCGCGAGGGCGGCGACGCTCGCCATGCCGATCAGCACCTTGCGCGAAAGGCGCGTCACGCGCGGGCGTTCGCCTCGGAGGCGAAGGTCGGGCGTGATCGGCGGCGACGCGGCGAACCGCTCGTCATTCGCATCCGGCGTCATGACCGCGGCCTTCCGTCGGTGCGGACGATGCGCACGCGCCGTTCGCTGTCCGCGTCGCCGAGGCGCAGTTCCGCGGCGGCGAAGAGGCGATCGACGATGTAGTAATTGCTGCTGACACGATAATTGACCAGCTCCGAGCCGCCGGCCGGACCGATGACGAAGAGCGGCGGCGTCTCGCCCTGGCGAATGCCGGTCGGGAATTCGATATAGACCTTCGATCCATCATCGAAGGCGCGTAGCGGCCGCCAGGCGGGATTGTCGCCCTGGATGGCGTAGCGGAAATTCAGCGCGGAAGCGTCGACGCCCGTCGCGATCGGCGCGGCAGATTCGGCGATCGCGTTCTGACGACGCAAGGCGATGAGCTGGTCTTCTGGATACTGCCAGGAAACCGAGGCCATATAGGTCTTCTCGGTCGATCGCAGCTCCAGCAGATAGGTGCGCCGATCCGTGTTGACGACGAGATTGGTGACGAGGTCGGGCCGCGTCGGCTTGACCAAAATATGGATCTTTTTCGTCGCTCCCGCGCCGCTCTCCGTGTCGCCGATGATCCAGCGCACAGTGTCGCCGGCTGCAACTGGTCCAGAGCCGACGAGCTGTTCGCCCTCCTGCAGCGCGACATCTGTGATCTGTCCGGGTGCCGCGTAGACTTGATAGAGCGCGCCGCCCGAGAAGGGATAGACCTGCACGGCGTTGATGAATCCATCGCGCACCGGCTGCACGCGGGCGGCGGCGTTGGCCTGATTGACGCGCACGGCCGGATCGGCGGGCTCGGGCGGGGCTTTGCCCACATGCAGCGGCTTCAATTGGCCCGGCAAGGGAAGCGGCTTGGCGAGGGTGACGATTTTCACCGGCGCCGGCGGATCGGCGGAGAGCCGCGCGGGCGCGGCGTCATCATAATCGATGTCCGGCGGAATGAATTTCGTGCATCCGGCGAGCGAGGGCGCGGAGATGAGGAGAATCGCAAAGCCGGCCTTACGGAAAGACGCTTTTCGTTCTTTCCGGGACAGCACGTTCACGGCGATGTGCGAAGCCGGATCGCCGGCATTCAGGAAATTCGGCCGGGTCATTGTCCGAGCTCCTTCGACCAGTTGATGGCGTTGACGTAGACGCCGAGAGGATTCTTGCGGAGGCGATCGGCGTCGGTCGGCGGCTGGATTATGATCGTGAGGATTGCCGTCCATCGCGTGGTGTCGGCGAGCGCGCCGTCTTGATAGCGGCGCTCGATCCAGGCGACGCGGAACGAGTCGGCAGAGGCGCGAATGACACTGGAGACGTCGACGGCGATCTGCTGCTTGCCGAGCTTGGCGAAAGGGTCGTTGGCGCGCGCATAGTCGTTGAGCGCGGCGGCGCCGGCCGTCGTCGTGAAGTCGTAGGCCTGCAGCCAACTCTGCCGGACGACGACAGGGTCGGCCGGAGCGGCGCGCACATCCTTGATGAAGCGGGCGAGATACCAGGCGATCTGCGGATCGGACGGCGTGTAGTCCGCCGTCGCCGGCGCGATGGCGCGCGCCTCGCCGAGTTGATCGATTTGAACGACCCACGGGACGACGGTTCCATGCGTCGACTGCCAGACGAGGCCAGCCGCGAGGCCGCAGGACAAGAGCAGCGAGCCGAAAGCCATCAGCCGCCAGTTCTTGGCCTGGACGCGTGCGGAGCCGATGCGCTCGTCCCAGATTTGTGCGGCTCGCTGATAGGGCGTCTCCGGTTCGGGCGTGCGGCCATAGCGCACCGAGGCGCGTCGGAACATGGGTCTATTCCTCTTGTGAGAGATCGACGGAATGGCCGCCGCCGTGGCTGTCGCCGGACTGAATGACATGCGCGGCGGTCGTCGCGCCGTGGCTCGCGAGCTGATTGCGTTTCATGCGCCGCGCCCAGGCCGGCGGCGCATTCCCTGGCGGAGCGCTGGTTGCGCCATCGCCGACCGCGCCTGTCGTCGATGAGCCGCCGGTCGCTGCGAAGGCGGCGCGAGCGCCGGCGGAATAGTTCTCGGCCAAGGAGTTCGTCACGCGAGCGGCCGCGCGCCGGAAGGGAGCCGCTGCGACGGCGCCCGCCGCTCGACCGACGCCGGCGAGGCCTCCGGCGACAGCCGACGGCCCCGACTCGCCGGCCGAGCCGAGCGCATAAGCCGACGCCGCTCCTCCGGCGAGCCTCGCCCCGCCGCGCGCGGTGGCGGCGGCTCCCGAGGCGGCGGCCGTCGCTCCCTTTCCGGCGAGGCCGAGCGCCGCGCCTCCGAGCATTCCGGCGCCCGCGACGGCGACGCCGGTTCCGACCGCCGCGCCGGCGCCGAGCTGCGGCGCGCCGGAGACGAGGCCGGTGGCGATGCCTGGACCGAATATGCCGAGGCCGAGCATTGCAAGCGCGGCGAGCACGACGGAGAGCGTCTGCTCGATCGTCGGCTGCTCGCCCCCGTAGCTCGTCGTGAATTGCGAGAAGAGTCCAGAGCCGACGCCGACGATGACGGCGAGCGTCATCACCTTCACGCCCGAGGCGACGATATTGCCGAGCACCTTCTCGGCGAGAAAAGCGGTCTTGTTGAAGAGCGCGAATGGAATGAGCACAAAGCCGGCGAGCGTCGTCAGCTTGAACTCGATCAGCGTGACGAAGAGCTGCACGGAGAGAATGAAGAAGGCGATGATGATCAGCAGCCAGGAGATCATCAGCACGGCGATCTGAACGAAATTGGCGAAGAAGGAGGCAAAGCCCATCATCTGGCTCGCGGCGTCGAGCAGCGGGGCTGACCGGCGTCGAGGCCGACCTGGGCGAGACGGCCGGGCCGCAGGAAATCGGCGGTCGACACTGAGGAGCCGCCGGCCTTGAGGCCGACGCCGGCGAAGCTATTGAAGACGATTCCCGAGAGCTTGTTGAAATTGGTGATCAGAAACGCGAAAAAGCCGATGTAGAGCGTCTTCCTCACGAGTCGCTGGATCACATCCTCGTCGGCGCCCCAGGCCCAGAACAGGCTGGCGAGCGTGATGTCGATCGCGATCAGCGTGGAGGAGAGATAGGCGACATCGCCCTTCAGCAGGCCGAAGCCGGAATCGATATAGGTCGTGAAGGTGTTCAGAAAGGTGTCGATGACGCCGATATTCATGGCGCGGCGCCTTTCGATGTAGCAGCGGCCGGCGCGGCCGTGGGAGGCGTCGGCCGCGCCGGCCTGCCGAAGAAGCGGCGGCGGTTCTTCGTCCAGACCGCCTCACAGCGCTGGTCTTCGGCATTCTGGAGCGCGAGCGCGCCGCAGCGGCGCAGCTCGGCGGAAAGATCGTCGGGAACGATGCCGTAGGACGCGCCAGCGTCACGGACGACTGGCGCAGGCGCATCGAAATCGATCGCGGAGAGAGTCGCGACCAATGTGGCGATCAGAATGAGGATCGCGCCGGCGCGCCATATGTCCCATCGTCCCATCAGCGCGCCTCAATTGCCGTGGAACATGGTGACATTGCCCGGCTGATAGCCGGAGCGCGTCGAAAAGCGACGATACTGCTCCTGTCCCTGCGCCTCGGTCGCCGTGATGCGCGATTGTTCCAGCGCATCGGCGCGGCTCTTCGCCGCGACCACGGCGACGAGATCGGAAAGCTGCTGCGATTGCAGCGCGAGCAGCTGATTCCCGGCCTGCGCCGCCTGCAGCGCGCCGGTCGCCGTCTGGCTGGCGGAGGTCAGCGACGACATGGCGGAGCCGTTGCTCGAGATGTTGCCGACGACGCCAGCCTGTACCTTCAACGAATCCTCGAAGGCGGCGACCGAATTGCGCCAACGCGTCTGCGCCGTGGCGATCAGTCCCGAGCTGGAGGCGCTCGTCGACGCCGAACCATAGGTCGTCGCGAAGGCGGATTCGATCTGCTGAACGTCGAAGGCGACGTGCTGCGCCTGAGAGAGCAGAGATTGCGTCTTCTGGATCGTCGTCTGGAGTTGGTTCAGCGTCGAGAGCGGCAGACTCGCGAGATTGCGCGCCTGATTGGTCAGCATCTGAGCCTCATTGGCGAGGCTCTGGATTTGATTATTGATCTGCTGCAGCTCGCGCGCGGCGGTGAGCACGTTCTGCGAGAAGTTGGTCGGATCGTAGACGACGATCTGCGCAGGCGCCGGATCGGCGACGAGCGAGAAGCAAAGAGCCGCGGCGCCGAACAGCGCGGCGCGATGACAATGACGAGCGACCATCAGGAAAATTCCAGATTGGTGAGGTCGGGGATGACGTCGGCTGCCCATTCGAGCCCGCGCTCGATCAGCCAGGCGCGCAGGAATCCATCCGGCCTGTGCTCGGCGAGAATGCGCTCGATCGCGGCGTGATCGGCCTTGGAGGAAGCGGCGCAGAAGGCGAGGCCGATCGGTCCAAGCCCCAGTTCGAAGAGGCGATTGCCTCGCCGCGATTGGCAGTAATAGTCGCGCTTGGGCGTCGCGCGGGCGATGATCTCGATCTGGCGGTCGTTGAGCCCGAAGCGGCGATAGATCGCGGTGATTTGCGGCTCGATTGCGCGCTCATTCGGAAGGAAGATGCGGGTCGGACAGCTCTCGACGATCGCCGGTGCGATCGGGCTATTGTCGATGTCGGAGAGCGACTGCGTGGCGAAGACGACGGAGGCATTCTTCTTTCGTAAGGTTTTCAGCCATTCGCGCAGCTGGCGCGCGAAGGCGGGATCGTCGAGCACGAGCCAGCCCTCGTCGATGACGAGCAAGGTCGGCCTTCCGTCGAGGCGCTGCTCGAGGCGATGGAAAAGATAGGTGAGCACGGCAGCGGCGGCGCCGGCGCCGATGAGCCCTTCCGTCTCGAACGCCTGGAAGTTCGAATAGCCGAGGTGTTCCTCTTCGGCGTCGAGCAGCCGGCCGAAGGGACCGCCGACGCAATAGGGCTGAAGCGCCTGCTTCAGGGCCGTCGATTGCAACAAGACGGCGAGACCGGTGAGCGTTCGTTCATTGGGCGGTGACGAGGCAAGCGAGGTGAGCGCCGACCAGACATGCTCCTTCGCCGCCGGGTCGATGGCGGCGCCTTCCTTGATGAGGATGGCGGCTACCCATTCCGCCGCCCAGGCGCGCTCGGCCGCGTCGTCGATGCGGGCGAGCGGTTGCAGCGACACGCTGTCCTCCGAGCCGGCCGATAGGCCGCCGCCGAGATCGTGCCAATCGCCGCCGCAGGCGAGCGCCGCCGCGCGGATCGAGCCGCCGAAATCGAAGGCGAAGATCTGCGCGCGTGCGTAGCGGCGAAACTGCATCGCCATCAGCGACAGCAGCACAGATTTACCTGCGCCGGTCGGACCGACGATCAACGTATGGCCGACGTCGCCGACATGGAGAGAGAAGCGGAAGGGCGTCGAGCCGTCGGTCTTTCCGAATAGCAAGGGAGAGCCACGAAGATGCTCGTCTCCGTCTGCTCCCGCCCAGATGGCGGAGAGCGGAATCATATGGGCAAGATTGAGCGTCGAGATCGGCGCCTGGCGGACATTGGCGTAGGCGTGACCGGGAAGGGAGCCGAGCCAGGCTTCGACCGAATTCACGCCTTCCGCTATGCAGGTGAAATCGCGGCCCTGGATCGCCTTCTCGACGAGGCGCAGCCTTTCCGTTGCAATCGCCGGGTCTTCGTCCCAGACGGCGACGGTAGCGGTCACATAGGCTTCGCCGACATCGTCGGCGCCGAGCTCCTGCAACGCGACATCGGCGTCGGCCGCCTTGTTCGCCGCGTCGGAGTCGACGAGGGTCGAAGCCTCATTGGTCATCACCTCCTTGATGATGGCGGCGACGGATTTACGCTTGGCGAACCACTGCCGCCGGATCTTCGTCAACAGTCGAACCGCTTCCGTCTTGTCGAGCAGTATGGCGCGCGTCGACCAGCGATAGGGGAACGCAAGACGGTTGAGCTCGTCGAGAATGCCGGGATAGGTCACGCTCGGAAAGCCGACGATGGTCAGAATGCGCAGATGCGCGTTTCCGAGGCGTGGCTCCAGCCCGCCGGTGAGCGGCTCGTCGGCGAGCAGCGCGTCGAGATGCATCGGCGTTTCCGGGACGCGGACGCGCTGCCGGCGCGTCGACATCGTCGAATGCAGGAAAGTCAGCGTCTCGCCGTCGTCGAGCCATTCGATCTCGGGCATGAAGCTCTCGACCAATTGCAGCACGCGGTTCGTGCGATCGACGAAGCCGCGCAGCAGTTCCCAAGGATCGACGTCATCCTGGGCGCGGCCTTCATAGAGCCAATTCTCGGCGCGCGACGCGTCCTCCTCCGGCGGTAGCCAGAGGAGCGTCAGGAAATACCGACTTTCGAAATGTGCGCCCGCCTCCTCGAAGGCGTTTTGTCGCTCGAGGTCGACGAGCGCCGAGGCTGCGTCGGGAAAGCGGTCGTGCGGATAATGCTGCGCCGGCAAGCGATCGGCTTCGACGAAGATCGCCCAGCCGGAGCCGAGACGGCGCAGCGCATTGTTGAGGCGCGCGGTCACGCCGACGAGCTCCGCCGGCGTCGCGCTGTCTAGATCGGGTCCGCGGAAGCGCGCGGTGCGCTGAAACGAGCCGTCCTTGTTGAGGACGACGCCTTCGACGACGAGAGCGGCCCAGGGCAGGAAATCAGCAAGGCCCGCGGGGCGGCCACGATATTCGGCGAGGTTCAACATGGCAGCCTCACACGCCGAAATAAGCGGGATAGCGCAGGTGGCGGCGCACGACCTCGACGAATTGCGGGTCGCGCTTCGCCGCCCAGACCGCGGCGCTGTGGCTGACAGCCCAGAACAGAGCGCCGGGAAGCCAAAGGCGAAGGCCGAGCGCGATCGCCGCTGCGAGCGTGCCATTGGCGATCGCGACCGCTCGCGGCGCGCCGCCGAGCAGGATCGGATCGGTCAACGCCCGATGCACGGGGACGAAGAAGCCGGGCACGTCCTCGGCGCTGTTGAACCCGCTCATCAGATCAGCGCTCCGCCGGAGAAGGAGAAGAAAGAGAGGAAGAAGGAGCTGGCGGCGAAAGCGATCGAGAGGCCGAAGACGATCTGGATCAGACGGCGGAAGCCGCCCGACGTGTCGCCGAAGGCGAGCGTGAGGCCGGTCACCGTGATGATGATGACCGAGATGATCTTGGCGACTGGGCCCTGAATCGATTCGAGAATTTGGTTGAGCGGCGTCTCCCACGGCATAGAGGAGCCGGAGGCGTGGGCCGACGAAGAAGAGATCACCGCGCCGCCGACGATGGCAGCGAGGATGGTAATGCGTCGGCCAAATCGGCTATTGGGAGCAATGGGCGTCATGATGGGTCTCCTGCGACATGTGCAGCGATCGAAAGGACTCGGTAATCGCCGGTGGATGGATCGAGGCCGTCGACGGTCGCGAGCTCGGCGAGGCGCCGCTCGCCGCCGCGGCCTTGCAGAACGGCGATGACATCGATGGTCTCGGCGATCAGCGCGCGCGGCACTGTGATCACGGCTTCCTGAATGAGCTGCTCGAGACGGCGCAGCGCGCCGAGCGCAGTGCCGGCGTGAATGGTGGCGATGCCGCCGGGATGTCCGGTGCCCCAGGCCTTCAGCAGGTCGAGGGCTTCCGCGCCGCGGACCTCGCCGATCGGAATACGGTCTGGCCGCAGTCGAAGCGACGAGCGCACGAGATCGGAAAGGGAGACGACGCCATCCTTCGTGCGAAGAGCGACGAGGTTCGGCGCGCGGCATTGCAGCTCGCGCGTATCCTCGATCAGCACGACGCGATCTGATGTATGCGCTATCTCGGCGAGCAGCGCATTGGCGAGCGTCGTTTTGCCGGTCGATGTGGCGCCGACGACGAGAATGTTCTTGCGATCTGCGACGGCCTTGCGCAGCGCGTCGGCCTGACCGTCTGTCATAACGCCGGCGCGCGCGTAGTCATCGAGCGTGAACACCGCGACGGCGGGCTTTCGGATCGCGAAGGCGGGCGCCGCCACGACGGGCGGAAGCAGTCCTTCGAACCTTTCTCCCGTCTCGGGCAGTTCGGCCGAGACGCGCGGCGATCCCGGATGCACCTCGGCGCCGACATGATGGGCGACGAGCCGCACGATGCGCTCGCCGTCGGCCGCCGACATTTTGCAGCCGCTATCCTCGAGGCCGCTCGACAATCTGTCGATCCAGAGCCTCCCGTCTGGGTTGAGCATCACCTCGACGACGGACGGATCTTCGAGGAAGCTCGCGACGGCTGGTCCGAGCGCGGTGCGCAACATGCGTGCGCCGCGCGCGTGAGCCTGAGAATGAAGAAGAGATGCCGCCAAACCCGCCCCCGCTTCAGTCGATCGCGCGAGGGCGAACGGCTGCGGGGATGATTAGAAAAGGCAAAGAACGGGCGTAATCAACAAGGCTTCGGTCGTCGTAGCAGCCGGTCGTAGTCCAGCGAAAAAATACTTGTTCGTGGGGCGGGAGCGTGCGCGCGTCGATGCCTATCTCAGCTGGATCGCCACGAGATAACGACACGGCTTTAGAGTAGCGTTTCGATAGGTCACATCCCTCGGCTCGCGGAATTGAAGGCGGTCGCCGGTGGACAGGAAATGCTCTTCGTCGCCTTCCCTCAGATTCAATTCTCCCGACAGCATCCAGACGACATGCTGACGGTCGATGTAAGTGCTCGCTGGAAACGACACGCTTTTGCCGGCAGGCAACATGATCTCGACCATCTCGAAAGGCACACGCGGATCGACAAAAATTTGCCGTCGCACGTAATTTGTTTCTGGATCCCGCCAAGTTGGCTGGGCGTCCGCCCGCATCAAGCGGATGGGAGGCGACGCTCGCTCGAAACTCAGGAGTTCAGCGAGAGTCAGACCAAACGCCGTGGCGATCCTGGCGAGAGTATTTGCTGTCGGGCTGGCCTCGACGCGTTCGATCTTGCTCAGCATCGCCTTGGAGACGCCAGAGTGGGTCGCCAGCTCTGCGAGCGACCAGCGGCGCGCTTGGCGTTCGTTCCGGATGCGCTCTGCGAGGGCTTGATCGACGTTATCCATTATATTAGACATATCGTCTCATATATCTGATCAAGTTCCCGATCAAGCCGAGGCTATTCCCAATGCCGACGATTCGCCCCGCCCGCCCGGAGGATGCCGCGGCCATTGCAGCGGTCTATGCTCCGTATGTGAGCGAAACAGCGATCTCCTTCGAGATCACGCCTCCAGACACGGAGGAAATGTCTCGGCGGATGACGGCTTGTATGGCCGTCTACCCGTGGCTCGTCGCCGAGGACGGTGGGAGGATCGCAGGTTACGCCTATGCCGGCCGTTACAGCGGCCGCGCTGCGTACGATTGGGCTGTCGAGGTGACCGTTTATTTGCATCCGGATTACCATCGCAAGCGCGTCGGAAGACATCTCTACCAAACGCTCTTCGCAATTCTGAGGCGGCAAGGCGTCCACAGCCTGTTCGCTGGAATAACCTTGCCCAACGACGCCAGCGTCGGACTCCATCGCGCATTGGGCATGAGAGAAATCGGTATCTATCGAGAGGTCGGCTTCAAGTTCGGGGAGTGGCGTGACGTCCAGTGGATGGGCATGACTCTTTCGGATCGCGCTTCGCCGATAGGACCTCTAACTCCGTTTCCCCAACTCACTCTCGACAGGCGAGATTTTGAATAGTCGGACGATCTTCAATCAAGCGTCGGGACTGCGAATTCGTCCATGCAGTCTAGTCCGTCGTCTGCTTCGAGACTTCCTTTGACGGCTCTGTGTCGAGCATGTCGCGCGGAATCTCGTCGAGAAGCGTCCGTCCTTGATTGAGTCGTCGCCCCAGCGCCTCGATGAAGCCCTCGTAGCGTTCGCGCCCTTTCACCTGGGCGCTGGCCTGCGCCTCCGGCGGCAAAGGCGGCGTGACGGTCAACCAGAAGCGGACAAATAGCGCGAGCGCTTCGGTCGCGAGACCGCTGTTGCGCTCGAGGCGTTGAACCTGACGCGTCAGCCGGTCTAGCCGCCGCGTGAAGGCGGCCTCCATGCGGTCTGCGCCGTCGGGCGACAGAAAGGATGCGACCGCAGCCTCGACGATGGCGGAGCGCGTCAAACGCTTTTGCGTAGCGAGCTCGTTGATCCTCACGATCATCTCCACGGGAAGCGAGACATTGAGGCGGTCGCGCATCATCGCTTCCTACAGCTCGAGGCCGTCAGCCGGGTCCATCGCGCCCTGACGCGCGAGGCCGCCGATGCGCTGTCGAACGATTTCTTGCTGGCGCGCCGCCTGCTCGGGCGTATCGTCGACGATGGCGAATTCGTTTCTGTCCCGACGCGACGGCGTCGTCTCCTTCACGATCGCGACATGATCGGGCAGCTCCGGCTCGCGCCTCAACCCACCATTGGCCTCGTCCTCGGCTATCGACCGCGTGAGTAGATCGGTTGCCGGGCGTTGGACCGGGAGAGCCGACCAGTCGTCGGGTCGGGGCGCGTGAGGCGCGCCTTTCGGCGCCGGCAGAATCCGCTCGGCGAAGCGGCGGTCCTCATAATAGCGCGCTTTCTTCGCGCGGACTGGATGCAGGCCCGACATCATGACAATCTCATCGGAAGGCGGAAGCTGCATGATCTCGCCGGGGGTGAGCAGTGGACGCGCCGTCTCGGAGCGCGACACCATCAGGTGACCGAGCCACGGCGAAAGCCGATGGCCGGCATAGTTCTTCATCGCCTTCATCTCGGTCGCGGCGCCGAGCGCGTCGCTCACCCGCTTCGCGGTCCGCTCGTCATTGGTGGCGAAGGACACGCGCACATGGCAATTGTCGAGGATGGAATTATTCGCCCCATAGGACTTCTCGATCTGGTTGAGGGATTGCGCGATCAGGAAACTCTTCAAGCCATAGCCCGCCATGAAGGCCAGCGCGCTCTCGAAGAAGTCGAGCCGTCCCAGCGCCGGGAATTCGTCGAGCATCAGCAGCATTCTGTGACGGCGGCCCGGCGGGCGCAATTCCTCGGTCAGGCGTCGTCCGATTTGATTGAGCACCAGTCGGATGAGCGGCTTGGTGCGGCTGATGTCGGAGGGCGGCACCACGAGATAGAGCGTGGCCGGACGCGCGCCGGAAACGAGATCGGCGATCCGCCAGTCGCATTGCCGGGTCACTCTCGCCACGACGGGATCGCGATAGAGTCCCAGGAACGACATGGCAGTGCTGAGGACACCGGAACGCTCATTGTCGGATTTGTTGAGCAGCTCGCGAGCCGCCGAGGCGACGACGGGATGAGGACCGCCGTCGCGGAGATGGTGGGTGGTCATCATCGCTAGCAAGGTCGTCTCGATCGGCCGGTTCGGATCGGAGAGGAAGGCGGCGACGCCGGCGAGCGTCTTGTCGGCTTCGGCGTAGAGGACGTGGAGGATGGCGCCGACCAGCAGGGAGTGGCTGGTCTTCTCCCAATGGTTCCGGCGCTCGAGCGATCCTTCCGGGTCGACCAGCACGTCGGCGACATTCTGCACGTCGCGGACTTCCCACTCTCCTTTGCGCACTTCGAGCAGCGGATTATAGGCCGACGATTCGCCGTTGGTCGGATCGAACAGCAGCGCGCGGCCATGGCGGGCGCGAAAGCCGGCGGTGAGCTGCCAGTTCTCGCCCTTGATGTCGTGGACGATGGCCGAGCCCGGCCAGGTGAGCAGCGTCGGCACGACAAGGCCCACGCCCTTGCCGGACCGTGTCGGGGCGAAGCAGAGGACATGCTCCGGTCCGTCATGCCGCAGATATGAGGTCTCATGCCGGCCGAGCACGACTCCGTCGGGGCCGAGCAGGCCAGCGGCCTCCATCTCGTCGGGCCGCGCCCAGCGGGCGGACCCATAAGTCTCGGCGTCGTCGGCCTCGCGCGCGCGCCAGATCGACATGGCGATCGCCGCCGCGATGGAGAGTGGTCCGGCCGAGGCTGCGATATAGCCGCCTTCGACGAAGACTGCCGGCGCGTAGGCGTCGAAGGCGTACCACCACCAAAAGAATGCGGGCGGCGGATAGAAGGGGAAATGGGCCAGCTCGAACCAGGCATGTCCGAGCTGCGGCTGGAAGCCGAGGCGCCATGCGGTCCATTCGGTCGCCGTCCATATCGTCGTCAGAACGATGAGCGATACGACAAGGATCTGGCCCCAGAGAATCCTGGTCGCGGACAAGGACGCCTCCATTCGAATAGAGCGAGGCGTCGAGACAAAGACGCGGTTTGAGAGGGTTCAAGCGTGTTCGTGTTGCGATCGTAGCGTGGCGAACCGAGACGAAAAAATACTGGCGTCGCGAACCGGCGATCGACGCTGGTCGATCGTCACAAGCCCAATCCATGCTTTCGGCCGATGCTCCATTCGATGCCACCGCCGTCTCGCGCCGTCCCGGAGACATGCTGGCCGAGCTTTTTCTCGAGCGTCGGCGACCACGGCACGAGCTGGAAGCCGAGACCGTCGTCGATCATGGCGAAGCGCCCCGAAGCGAGCACGAGGCGCTGACGATAGACGCCGGAGATTTGATTGCCAGCCGCGGCCTGCGTGCGCGGAAGGCCGGTCTCGGCAGAGAGCTTCGCAGCGGCGTCATTCAGCTCGCGGCCACGCAGCGTCGCGAGCAGGTCGCGCTGGAAAATGACCTGCCCGCCTCGGCGCAGAGCCAGTCCCTCGGCGATGAGATGCTCGGTGCGCGCCTTCATCGCCTCGCGGACCTCGCCGCCGAATCCGCCCATGGCGAGCGGCGTCGGCGTGCGCTCCACGAGGCGATGATCGAGCCAGGTCGCCCCCGACGCGCCGATCTGGCGATCAAGATCGAAGTCCGAGCGCGTCGCCAGGATGAGCGTCGGCTTCGGATCGTCGGCGCCGCCGAAGCGCCGCACCTCGACGACGCCGCCGATCGGCGGACCATGGTTGAGCGCCTCGACGCCGCGGAAGCGGACATGATGGGCGCGTCCGTCAGTCCCGTCGATCACGGCATAGGCTTCTCCGTTCAGCTCGTCGTGCAGTCCCTTGCCGACCAGCCGCCCGACGATCGGCGACCCCGAAGGCGCCGCATCGATGGCATAATCACCGACGCCGCGGTCCTGGCCACGCTCGGCGAAGGCGCGATGCATGGTCTTGATGATGTCGCCGCGCATTCCGAGATCGCGCAGCGTGCGTTCGGCCTCCAGGCCGATCATCCATCGGCCGGGACCAGCGGAGGCGGCGAGGCCCATTCGCTCGAGCTTCTGAGCGCGGCCGACCATCAGGCGGCGCAATTCAGGATCGTCGGGACCAGGACTGGCCGGACGCAGGTCGACCAGACCCGTTTCGTCGGCGGCGAAGCGGATGGCGGCGTCGAGCCGTGTCCAGCGGTCGGCGTCGACCTCGCGCTCGAGCGCCGAGCGGATCGCATGTTCGGGACGCGGGCCGAGCTCGACGGCGACGAGGTCTTCCGCGCGCGAGCGCAGGCCGCAGCTGATGTAATCGCGGGCGATGACGAGATCGCCGCCGGTCTCGTCCACGCCGCGCACCAGCAGATGGATATGCGGGTTGTCGGTGTTCCAATGATCGACGGCGACCCAGTCGAGCTTCGTTCCAAGATCGGCCTCCATCCGCCCGGCGAGATCGCGAGTGAACGCTTTGAGGTCGGTCATCTCGGCGGCGTCCTCGGGCGAGATGATGAAGCGGAAATGATGCCGGTCGTCTTCGCATCGCTCGATGAAGGCCCGATCGTCGGCGCGATCGTTCGCGGCGTCGAACATGACGCCCTTCTCTCCGTCGCGGCTGATGCCCTCGCGCTTCAGATAGGAAAAATGTGCGGAGAGTGGCGCCGATCGAAAGCTGCGGCCTTTGTGGCGGACGACGCGCGCCTTGACGACGACGCGTCGACCCGGATCGAAGAGGCGGGCGCGGCCGAAGGCGGCGCGCCCGCGCCCGAAGCCGGAGCCGCCGGGGGCAGCGGATTGCGCGCCGCTATGCGGCGTCGCAGGTCCCGCCTTGCGCGCGGCTTTCAGAACCTCTGCGACGAAGCTCTTCGGCTTCGGCGCGCGTGTCGTGCGGACCCGTCCCGGACGGACGCGGAAATCCTTCTCCTCCCGGCTCATCGGAGCGCCTCGCCGAGGCGATCGGCAGCTGCGAGAACGTTGTGTGCAGGTCGACGCGTTGTGATTTCACGAGAATTTGCCGAAACCTGCCAATGACCGACCGGCCTGCCAGACGAAAGACGAGTCGCGCCAGCGACTTGTCTGGCGGCGTGGCAGGCGCTTTTATCTCGCCGTAGTCCGGTCGTGTTTTGCGCTGAATTGCCTTCCGCCGTTCTCTCTTCGCGACATTGCGCTCTGAAACGCTGGAGTGCGAAGCCGCCGCGAATGGCGCTCACAATGCGTTTGCACGTTTTCAACGCCGGGCGAAGGACGGCGATGAGGCCCGTCGATGCGCGAAGGTCGGCAGTCCGACTGCAACAACGATGCTGGTTCATTGCGCGTGCTCCGTCGACGAGAGCGCGACGAACAGGCCGTCGGAGCGATGCGCGGTGACGGACAGATCGCGCGTGACGGCGACAGCTGTCGTGTCGGTTGCGGTCCGACTTGGCGCCGGATGAATGGCGGCGCGTCTGCTGTCGTCCCGCCCGACGAACAGCGGCGCCGTCGTCCAGAGCGACAGACCAGGGAGGGAGCGAATGGCGGGTTGAGCGCTGCCATTTCCCTCGATGAGAGGGGCGAGCGCCGTGACATAGGCGACGGTCTCGGATGGCAATGAACGGCGCCCGTCGAGATAATCCTCGTAGCGGTGCGGTCCCGCATTATAGGCCGCGAGGAACTCGGGCGAGCCGTAGCGATCGTGCAGCTCGCGAAGATAGGCCGCGCCGGCGAGAATGTTGTCGCGCGGGTCGAAGGGATCGCCGGCAAGTGCGTAACGAGCGCGCAGCTCCGACCAGGTGTCGGGCATGATCTGCATGAGTCCCGTTGCGCCTTTGGTCGAGACGGCGCCTTGCTGGGCGCGGCTTTCGATCTTCATAACGGCCCGGATCCATGCCGCGGGAATGCCGAAGCGCCGCGCCGCTTCTGCGACATGGACGGCATAGGGATCGCCATCCGTCGGGCGCTCGATCGGCGCTGCCTTTGCGGGCAGGAGTCCGCCCAGTGTGCAGGCCGGAACGAGGCCGATAAGGAAAAGGAGCGTGAATCGCGCGCGCGTGCAGGCCCGGTTCAGGCGGTCCGATTTGATCATGAGCGGGAATGCGGGACGCATGTCATCAGTCCCGCTCGTTGCGCTTCTGGAGTCGGGTCCAGTGCAGAACCCAGCTGGACTTGTTTTCGCTCGACCGGAACAGATTGGCGCGCATGGGCTGCGTCAGGGCTGGATCGTCGAGGAGCAGCGAGACATAGTCGCCGGCCTTTTCGCCGACGCGTTTCCGTGCCGCCCCGATCTCTGGTCCTTCGTCATCGCCGAGCAGGATGCGATAATCCGGCGCGTTCTCCGTGATGCCATGGTCGGAGGGAACGAGAGCGATCTGGGCGTCGAGCGACAGCGTGCGGATAGCGCCCGAATAGCCTGATTTGGTGCGCATGAATCGACCGATCTGCGTCATCGGAATTCTCCATGATTGGTAAAGTACTGCGGGCGTCAGTCGACGGCTGCGCGCCAGACGAAACGGCCGTCGCCCTCTTCGTCGGTCCAGATCGGAATCGCGCGAGCGACGATCGACGCGGCGGGGAATGGACCGAAGTAACGCCCGTCGAGGCTGTCCTGGACGGTCGGATTCATGAGAAAGACGTCGTCGGGCCGAAGTGTCCGGCAGCCGCTCCAGCGCGGCAGCGGACGACCGAGACGATCGCGATCTCGCGCTACACCGACGTCGACGCCATCAACGGTGACGGCGGGGCCGGCGCGGCATACAGACTGTCCGGGGAGCGCCAAGACATGCTTCAAGAGCAGCGCGCCCTTCGGCAGGAAGCCGCCGTCGACGAGGAAGCTCGCGATGGGTTCGGGCGGACGGACTGCCACCAACTGCATAGCGCGGAGTCGGCCCGTGGCCTGAAGCGCATAGAGCCCCGTCGGCGTGCTCGCCGTGGCGTTCCAGACGAACCATGGCGTGACAGGAACCAGGGACTGGCCGACGATCAGCAGCATAGAGGAGACCGTCGCCGTGACATAGCCGAGGCGGATCATAACGCGACGCTCCGGCGCTTCAGCCAGGCGTCATGCTGCTCGCGCGTATAGGCCCGCGGCTCGTCGCCGACAGCGAGACGGTTGTGCAAATGCTGCCAATAGTCGGGCGACGCGTCTGCCGGATCGACGCCGATCGCGTCTATAGCGTCGATCGCCTGGAGCGCTCGCTCGACCCTCGGCCAGGCGTCGACGCGGAGCAGGATCTCGCCGCCGGGCCGAACGAAAGGGAGCGTCTGATAGCGCTCGCCGGCTCCGACCGCGCGCACGATGTCCATCCGCGAAATCACCGTCCCATAGTCGTTCGACGCCCATCGGACGAAGCAGAAGATGCTGCCGGGAGCGAAGCTGGCGATGCGGCGGCGGCGGTCGACAATCTTGTCCGCCGCGCGATGGCCGAAGCGAATTCGGAACTCGATCTTCTTCTCGATCCAGGTCAGCTCGACATGGGTGAGAGGCGTGGCGGCGCGACGCGGCTGCGCTTCGACGCGAGCGGATTGCGGCTCGTTGTCGTTCATGATGTCTCTCCGGGATCGTCGGGAAATTCACGTGCAAGCAGGTCGCGCAGCATGTCGGCGACGGTGACGCCGCGCCGAAAGGCGGCGACCTTGATGCGGCCGCGCTGCGCTGGCGTGACGTCGATCGTCAGGCGCGCGGTGAATCTGCCGGCGTCGTTCGCGCGCCGGGCGGGAGCCTCGGCCGATCTGATCCAGCCCTCGGCGTCGCCGGGACGCGCCGCGAAGCCGCGCTTTGCAGGGCGCTCGTTCATGCAGCGCCTCCGTCATGGAACGACGAGGGATCGCCATCCACATCGGCAAAGATCGTCATGGCGCGATCCTCCCGACCTCGGCGGCGAGCGCGACGATCTCGCGCGCCGCCGGCGTGTCGTCGGCGAGCTCGCAGACGAGCCTCCCCGTCTGCGCGGCGTCGGCGAAGGCGATGCGCTGACCTATGGTGGCGAAGAGCGCCGGCGGATCATGATCGGCGAGCGTCTCGACCGTTTCGCGCGCGATGACGGTGCGCGCCGCATAGCGATTCAGGATGAAGCGGGCGGCGAGCTGCGGGCGATAGATGCGCGCCTCGCCAAGCAACGCCAGCATCTCGGCAGACGCCCAGCCGTCGAAGGGCGATGGCTGCACCGGGATCAGCGCAAGATCGGCGGCGAGCAGCGCCGAACGCATCAGGCCGGCGACGCGCGGGGGACCGTCGATGACGAGATGGTCGACGCCGCGCGCCAGCTCGGGCGCCTCACGGTGGAGCGTGTCGCGCGGCAGGCCGACGACGGTGAACAGTCGTGAGAGGTTTTCACGCGCGCGCTGCTGTGACCAGTCCAACGCCGAGCCTTGCGGATCGGCGTCGATCAGCGTGACGCGCTTTCCCTGCCGAGCCCATTCGCCGGCGAGATGCAGCGCGAGCGTCGTCTTGCCGACGCCGCCCTTCTGGTTGAGCAGCGCGACGATCATGACGCGCGTCCTTCGCTTTAGACGAAAGGAAGAGGCGCTTCGGAAGTTGCATCGTCCGTAAAGCCGGATTTACGGAAAGTCGTATCAGGTGTAGTCTTTTCAGACGAAAGTTTCGGTGCGCGGGAACTTTCCGATGAGTTTTCCACGCTCGCCGGGCGCAAACAAAAGTTAGAGTCTCTGTTAGACTCTAAGTTAGCAGCGCGGATTTTTCCTTCGGGCCATAGGGTTAGCTGGCCTTCGCGTTCCCGAAGTCCCGATAGGGCTGCTCCCGAAGTCCCGATACCATGCGTTCCCGAAGTCCCGAGCGTTTCCACAGGCTTATCCACAGGGGCTGTGGATAAGTCGATCGGCAAGATGCGAAGCAGCTCGTGCCGACCTTCGCGCTCGATCCGCAGGCGATAACCGGGGAGCGGTTGCCGGTGAACGATGAGTCGGATGTCGAAGGCGAAACTTCTGAGCGTCGCGAGGCTGCCGGATTTTTGATGCAGATGCGGGATATCGAAGGTCCAGCCCTGCCTCTGTCGACCGGCGTGCTTGCGGGCCACGCGATAGAGCCAGCGCTCGACGCCGCCCGTCAGCCGGAAATAGGCAGGATCGATGGCGAGCACGAGAGATCTGTCGACGACGCCGCGGTAGAACCATTCCGGGAGAACGAATTCCATGCCTTCGACGCGGCCGTCGCGCGTCACGCACTCCTCCCATTCGTTGATCCAGGAGAACTGGCTGCGACGCCAGTGCTCGCCGTTGCGAATGGTGGTGCAGATGGCCGTCGATTGCAGGCGGGTGAGCGCGCCCTTCAGGAGCTTGTACTCGCGGGCGCCGGTCGCCCGTCCGACCGCCTTGAGGAGCTGATAGGGCGTGAAGCGCAGGAAGCGGGACGTGGTGAGGCCCTGGTTCTCGGCCTCGACGATCTGGCTAGCCGCCCAGATCAGCACGTCGGCGTCCCAGATGGTCGCCATGCCATGCTCGGGCATGGCGAAGACTTCCACGCGCGCGCCGGCCGCTTCGTAGAGGATCGGCGTCGTGCGCTTCGCCTTGGCGAGCGAGAAGAACGGCCTCTCCATGAGATCGCGCTGATCGCGAGGGGATGCGTCCCCCGTCGCGACGACGAAGGGGTGGAGCCGGCTTCGCTCGCTCGAGGTGACGGGGAGGAGGCGCGACATGGCGGCGTCGCCTCAGCGGTAGGAATTCGAGCGGGCGATGCGCACGCCGGTATCGACGCGGACGGCGTCGCGCGCTTCGACATATTGCGGATCGGACGTGGAGCGGCAGGCGGCGCCGTCGGCCCAGGCCTGCAAATCCTCGATCGCGTAGACGACACGGCCGCCGAGCTTGCGGAACGTCGGGCCGGCGCCGTGACAGCGGTATTTTTCGAGTGTGCGCGCGGAGAGGCTGAGCATTCGCGCGGCTTCGTGCGTCCGGACGAAGCGCGTGGCGCCCTCGGGTGATTTGTCGCGCAAGAGACGCCTCCGTAGCGGTGAGGTGCGCCGCAGGGAGGTCGCGACGCTTCGAGATCACCGTGGCGGAGAAGAGAAGCGCAGGGGGAGGACGAAGTTTTGGGGCCGATCCGTGTCCCCCCTTCCGCGAGGCGCACGCTGGGATGTGCTAGCAGACGGAGAAAGCGGAGGGACCGTCAATCACCGCGTAGCAGCCGCTTGTAGCCGCCGTTCATCAGCGCCATGGAATCGTGGATAAGGCGGTTCGCCTTGCGGCGCGTCGATGAACTCTTCCACTCGAGCGCGGGAAGCGCGGCGTCCTCGGCGTCGATCAGGGACGCGGCGATGTCGCGTGGCCCCGCGCCGCCGAGCCGGAAATCCAGCGCGTGCAGCAACAGGATGAGACGCGCGCGGCGCTGCGCGGTCAATTGCAGCGCGCGAGGAAGCGGCCCTGCGTCGCTGCCTTGAAGAAGACGAACGAATCGCGACGCGACTTCGAGCCGGATTTCGAGTGACGCGTCCAGCGGCAAGATGATCGCGGGGCGACTCGGCGCGCCGTCGTTCATCCAAAGATGAATCTTGCCTCGGGCGTCACCGATCACGACCCGCCTGTCGCCGTCGTCGGACCTGTCGGCGACGACCTTGCCTAAGGTGGTCGGATCGAGGGTCTCGTCTGCCGCGAAACGGGGCGGCGCTGAAGCGATGATCAGCGTGCCGGGGTCGATCTCGGGGAGCCAGAATGCTGGCTCCCTTCCTGCCGGAGATTTCGGGTCATGAGCGAAACTGCAACCCCCAGCGACGCGCAAGGCTCGAAAGGGCAGTCGCTTCGTCGACGACGCCGCGTTCGATCCGCCTCAACGTCTCGCGATAATCCTGGCGATATTTGGGGTTCCGACGCAGGAATTCGAGCGCGAACCCGGAAGGGTCCAGGTCGTTCAATTGCTTGATAGAATCGGGAGATTTCCAAAAATTCGTTGGCATGAAGCGCTCCTCGGCTTGGCCTCGTAGCTCGAGCGGCGACTTCGACGATCCCGGAATGGCAGAACCAAAACTAGCCCAAAGGGTTGCATCGCGTGCCGCGAGCGCCCGTGACCTTTTTATGGCACGCGAGAAGAGAGATTATTGCAGGCGCGTGCCCAAAAGCTGCCGATAGCCGGCTGCGGACATCCATCTCGCTCTGGCCAAATGGCTTTCGTAGATGGTCTTCGCCCGTTCCGGCTCGCGCTCTGGATCGATCCCGAAAATCACCGCGACGACCTCGCCCCAGTCGGCGCCTTCGTCGGCGGCGTCCAGCAGCCGCAGATAGGTCGTGAGGTGACGCTCGTCGTAAGCGTTCACGTGCTCGGTGAGCGGTGGACGATCTTCGAAGGCTGGCGTGCTCATTGCGGACCTGCCTGTCGCTCTATGCCGGCGAATTCATGGCGAGACGACAGGATTATATCCCAGGATTGAATGGCGTTCTATTCCAACAGTGATGCAATTGGCGCATCGCGTTGTTCGCTGGGATGGAGGACCCACCGGATCGGCGGACGCCATACTTAGCATGGTTGCGGACGAATCGGAATGTTCGTTCCTGGAATGAACATTCCTGACTCGGCTTCCATGCCGCCATGGAAATCGAGGAGGTCATAGCGACGAATATCCGTCGCCTGCGTAATGCCAGGAAATGGACGCAGGAAGCGCTTGCCGAGAAGGCGCAGCTGAGCTCTCGCTATGTCGGTGCGATCGAGCGCGCCAATGTGTCTGCGAGGGTGAGCATTATAGGACGGATCGCTGACGCGTTCGGCGTTGAACCTGCCGAGCTTCTCAAGCGCAGCAAGCCGAAAATTCGTGGCTGAACTCGCCAGGCCGAAGGCCGGCCGGAACTGGCGTGACGTCTATTTGGCACCAATACCTGACGTTCTGCCGATCTGCCATCAACGTCTCCGTTCGACCGATTTCTGGCCTTCGACGTTACTCAATCGACTATCATTGCCAAAATGCCATCGTCCTTTCGGAAGTTCAGCGCTGATTCTGTCAGCCGGCCTTCCGTACGGTCCCACCCTTTGAGATGGTAGGTCTCGTCAATGACATGAAGCACCTAATGCTGTATTCTCACTCTTCTCGGGCGACTCACCGCCGCCAGCACGTTTCGGAGGCTCTTACGGCTCGGAAATGGTCCTTGGGGATAGTCGCCTTTCTAAAAGTGAGCTTCTACAGTGGATGGAGTAGGATATTCAGAACAAAGATAAGTATGGCAGAGTCCGGTGAGAGTGCGGCCACGTTCCAACAGTAGCCGCTTTGCTTCGTATTTTGGAGGTTTTTGTGGCGCTTACATCACAACAACTCATCGGATACCAGCTCGCCGAGTTCACAATCGCCTCAAACCGCCGACTTTGGATGATTGCTCTGCAATTCCTCGTTGCAGCAGCAGCCGCTGCCGCGGTTCTCACGGATGATCATACCGACCTCTATTTCCTCGGCGTCGCAGGCGCGGTGCTACTTGTCGCTTGGGTGATGGCGGAGCGAAGCTATCGAAAGCATCGAGAGGCAGCGGAACGCGGCAGACGGGCCACATTGCTCATTGATGGTCTGGGCCACCCTGTCTCCCAAAGTGAGTTGGCAATTCTCAAAGAAGCATTCATCGTTCCGGCAGAAAAAGCGTCCAAATACGAAGACCCGAAATATTTTGCTGCGAAGGCTCCCGCAGGTCCTAAGAGACTGACAGAGATGTTGGCTGAGTCTGCTTTTTGGACATCTCGCTTGCAATCAAAAAGTGTCACACTCATGATCGGAATGTTCGTGGTCATCGTGATCGGTACACTTGTCGTCGGACTGATCGCATTTCCGATCGCAAAGCACGAGCAAATGGTGACTGCCGTGCGTGTGTTCTTGGCCTTCCTGACTTTCCTCTTGTCGACCGATGTATGGGGCGCTATCCAAGGTCACCTGGCAGCAATAAATGCTATTGAAGATGTGCGAGCAAGGCTCCGCACGATCTCGGCAACGGACTACCCGCTTTCCGACTTGCTACTGGCCATGAACGATTACAATGCTGCCGTTGAGTCTGGCCCCTTGAACTTCCCCTACGCGTATAAATTCTTTTCGACCCAACTCAACAAAGAATGGCGTGAAATCGCCTGATACGGACTTTCAATGAAGCTCATCGAGCACTTTAACGATTTCCTTCGCGATGAGGTCAACCTCAACACCACTCGCCTCGGCTTGCTCGAAGACAGCATCGATGCGGTGAAGAAATTTATCCGCGAGTCGAGTTGGAGTCCGCAGATCAGGGAGTTCGCCCCGCAAGGGTCTTGGGCGCACAAGACAATCATCAAGCCACTCCCTGACAAGGAGTATGATGCGGATCTTCTCGTGTACGTCGAGCCCGTCGATGACTGGAAAGCCAGCGACTACCTCAACACCTTGTATGATATATTTAAGGACAGTGGTATATACAAGGACATGGCGCGCCGCTATTCGCACTGTGTGACATTGGAGTATGCCAAAGAGCGTCGCCTTGATATTGCACCGTGCATTGTCAGGGCGGGGCTGCTCTCAGAGTCCTACGAAGTCTGCAATAGAAATACGAACCAGTTTGAAGGGACTGCTCCCCGCGCATATACGGATTGGCTCATCGAGAAGAACACTCGGACAGGGAACAACCAGTTCCGCAAGGCAACGCGCCTATTTAAGTATATGAGGGACATCAAGGGCAACTTCACGTGTCAGTCTGTCCTACTTACGACGATCCTCGCCCAACGGATCAGCATCTTGGATACTTCGAACACGTACCCGGACACGCCGACCACATTCAAAGTCCTCTTCGACCGTCTGGACGATTGGCTCCAAACCAACACAACCAAACCGGATGTTCGGAACCCGAAGTACGAAAGCGAACTGTTTAGCGACAGTTGGGACGATACAAAATATTCTAACTTCCGTGACAAAATACACCTGTATCGCGAATGGGTCGACGACGCTTACACCGAGGCTGACCGCGACGAGAGCATCGGCAAGTGGCGTCGTGTATTCGGGGAAGACTTCGCTTCCAAGGTCGCTCTTGAAGAGGCTCAGTCCGTCAACAAGCGAGCAGTTGAGATCGCGTCTCAGAGCGCGGGACGTCCTCTTGGTCCGGACATCATCTCAGTCCTGAAGAGCAATGGATCACAACTGATTCCGAGATCCCTCTTCGAGCATCTGCCGCACATGAAGCGTCCGCCATGGCGATCCACCCCTCAACTCTTCACGACGCTGATCACCGCCACTCTGCACAAGAGCCGGGACGGCACCGCGATCGGGACGCTATCCCCCTGGCAGATTATCCCGAAGAACTATTGGATCAAATTTACGGCCGTCACCCAAACTGGTGCGCCTTTGCCGCGCGAGTTCGACGTTCGCTGGCGCATCACCAACACCGGACCGGACGCCACCGCAGCCAGACAGCTCCGAGGCGCGTTCTACGATAGCAGCAGCCAGTCGACCAACTGGGAGCAAACGCAATACCACGGTGTTCACATGGCCGAAGCGTTCATCATTCGCCGAAGGGATGATCTACTAGTCTCGAAGAGCGAGCCCTTCTATGTCGCCGTCGAGTGAGGAGGCAGCTCGAAGACTCAGCTACTGCCGGTTTCGTGGACACCGAGAATAAATCTCACCTATCGCAACACCGAGATTAGCAGATCCCGTATCTTCGTTGAGAAGATCGCATCGTCGATACCTCGACCTGTGGTCACAAAGATGACTTCATCAAGGAAGCGCGCGAGCATGATTTCAAGCTCTCCTCCCCGTTCCTCGCTCGCCTTCAACGCCTCAATCGTGTCGAATCGCGCAACGACCACGATCGGGGGCTCCTCCCCATCCTCCGCGATTATCCTTGCGGTCGCAACCGGCTTGTCCTTGAGACCCTCCCGGAAGAAGTCCGCTACCGCCTTGCTTTCGACCGCTTCGGGAAAGACATGGACGTCGATCGCGGCGCCTTCCCCCAACAGATCAGGCGAGAGAATTTCGGAAAGCTCATCAGCAAAGGCGTCGAGGAAGGAGCCGATCACTAGCGCTACGAACACCGCCTCCGGTTTCTTGGGCTCGGTTCGAACGGTGAAGAGCAGGCGTCGCGTTGCTCCGAGATGGATGACGAGATCCAGATCGTCGCCGGGCCTGTGACGCACGACCATATGATCGGACCCGCTCGCGCAGATTCCCGTCAACGTCAGAAGTTCCGTTGTGGTGAACGCCCGATAACGACCGAAGCCGAGGATCGCGAGCAGCAGCATTGAGCCGAGCGTCCCGTGCTTTCTGCGTCCTCGTTTGTCGTCGACAACAAATAGGCACCTGACTAGGCAATCGAACCAGAAGGCACCCGATTGCTGCGGTAGGAATGCTCGGATGAGGCACCCGAGCACGCTCGGCGCGACCGCGCTTGGGCAGCGCGACAGTGCCACCGTCATCGCCTCAACCCAGGCGCTCGAGGCCGAAAGGTCGTTGCGACCATCGAAAGCTTGCGCGATCAGTGTCGCCGCGTCCTTCTCATCCGCGATATAGGGCACGAAGAAACGCAGCAAGCGTTCGCCTTCGGGCACATCGCAGCCGCGTAGAAATCCCCTTATGGCAAGCGCATAGTCGGCCATCGCCTCCCGATTGCGACCTTGCAGCCGGCGCGCGTCGCCACGCTCCTCCAGCGCGAACGCCTGCTCGACCCAGGCGAAGCTGTCCGCTAACAGCCCGGCTGCATGAGTCGCATAGTGCTCGGCGCGCGCTGCAAGCGAGCGCTTCTCGCTTTCCTCCGCGGCATCGGCCGCTTGATTGTCGACCGCCGCCAAAAGGCGCGAGCTGCGTCCTTCCACGTCCGGCCGGCCGGCCGACTTCCCGAGTTTGCCGCCCTCGGCATAGGCCGCCCGCGCCCCATCGAGATCGCCAGCGTCGCGCAAGACGTTACCGAGCACAATCTGATTGATCGCGACAAGATACCCGTCGCCCAGCTCACCGCCGATAGCGATCGCTTCGCGCGCTAAAGCCTCGGCTTCCTCATACCTCTTCTCGATCCGTAGGCGCGGCACGTTCAGATTGCACAGCCAAGCGCGATGACGCGGAGAATCCGGCTCCTTGACGTCCAGCTTAGCTCTCAACGCCTCCGCTTCGGCTCGCCCTTCTTTCGACATCGATAGCGACGCAATCAGGTTGCGGCTCGCGACATCGAAACCGTAATCGTCCTCGAGCTCTTTAAAAATCTCGCGCGCGCGTCGAAAGAGCGGCGCGGATGCGTCGGTATCGTTCACGCTGAGGTACGCGACACCCTCGTCGAGCAACAACCGCCCTTCGCGATCGCTGCGCCCGTCCACCTTGGCGGCCTCGCGGAGCGCGCGGACACGCGCGAGCGCGGCGGCCGACGCGGACCGTCTGAGATCGATCGACGCCTGCAGGATTTCGATCATTTGCTCGGCTTCGCGATCGCCGATTTGCTCTGCGACCTCGCGAGCCTCCTGCAACAGCAGGTTCGCCGCGCTCGCACGGCCCTGGTTCGCGCGCGCGTCGCCCAGCGCCATGAGGACGGACATGAGCCGCCCCTTCTCTGAGCGCGACCGATAATAGTCGACGAGATAATCGAGCGCTTCAGTCAGGTGCCGTTTCGATCCGCTGAACACGGCCTCTGAGACAGCACGGTTGGCAAGCCGCGCGACCCGCTCGGTCGTCTCGGCTCGGCGCAGACTAAAGGCCGCCCAAGACCGTCCCGTTCGGGCCAACAGGTTCGACAACCGATCGACGAGCAGGCCATGCAGCTGCGGGCGTCCGGCTACGTGCTGTTCGATCTCCTCGCGCAGGCTCTCGTGGATGAAACCATAGCCGGCCACGGTCTCCATCAGGAGATCGCCCATCGCCGCGACACGCTCGGTGATCTCGGTCGCCGTTCTTGCCGCGCCACCAAGTAGGGTCTGCATGTCGGGCAAAGTGAGAATGACCGGCGCGAGCGAAAGATAGCCGAGTATTTCGCGCGAGGTCGCATCCAGACCTTCGAACCGCTGGCCGCCGGGGATCGCTGCCGCTTTCTTGCGGAGCAAAACTGGCAGGTCGCCGGGATCTACCGGTACGGCGGCTCCCGCGATGACGCGCAGTGCCTCCAGCTCGTCACTGGTGAAGCCCGGCACTGCCAACGTCTCAGCGGAAGCACCCTCGGGGCGCTCCCGGGTGACGATTAGGACGGAGCCTGTTCCGCTCTGCGCCAGGCAGGCACTGAGCACCGACCAGACCGCATCGGCATCGTCCGGGTCGTCCAGGATCAATGGCCAGCCACTGCCGTTTCGCCACCGGGCGAGCAGCATCGAGCGGACATCATCGAACAACGGCGTCGCAAGCTCCGGACCGCTCGCGAGACCCAGTCTCTCGGCCGCCGCGAGTAGCGCTGTGCGCGCATCCATGCCGCGCGCATTGACATAAGCAGCCTCGCGTTCTTGCGACCATTCCGCGACAAGCGCGGTTTTGCCGGCACCAGATGACCCTGTCACCCAGACGATGCGGGCTTGTGCCGCCGCGTGCGACAATTTATCGAGCAGGCCGTTGCGACGCACCCGCAGCGCGCCATCGCGGAAAATGGCAGCGAGTGTCGCGTCCGCCGTGCCGACGTTCGGCGACGGTGTCTGCGCCCGTGTGACGCGATCGGTGACCAACGCCGTCAGATCGTCGCGAAATCGCGCTTCGAGATCCTCGCCCTCCTCGAAGAAATAGAGGACGTGAGGACCGCCCATCATTTGTTGGACCAGGGTTTCGAGCCGGGAGTCACGATTAGGTGCGGATTTCAATACATATGCGAGGAAATCCTTGCCAAGCCGCTGGGCCTCGCGGAACTCGTCCTCGAGCCCCGAAATCGTCATCCCCTTGGCCTGGTCGGTCCAGCCATAGGAGTCGCGGTAGATAGCGAGGACAATGTGCGAATCCTGGAGCTTGCGCAGATAGAAATCGCGCGGGGCCTCCGCCCGCGCTCCTTCCCGCTCAAACTGGACCGGCTCGAAGTTCAAACCTCTGATGGCGCTGCGCGCGGCTTCGCGTTCCTTCGCGCACTCACCGATCGTCGAGCTGATGAAGACGCGCAGGCGGTCGGCCGTCAGCATGTCAGCCATAGCCGAGCTCCTGCAGACGCCGGATCCGATCGCCGGTCGCCTCCGCCATCTCGCGGTCGGGCTCAAGACGCCGCAATAGATGCGCGGCGTCGAGCGCGATCTGGGTGGTGAGCTGGTCGACCGTGATGCTGGCGAGATCGACATCCATCGACGCGGGTTCCAGCACCCGGTTGCGCACCGCTTCGATCATGGCGAGCCGTTTTCCGACGCTGCTAGGCTGATAGGCGAGGAAATCGGCCGATCGAAGATTGCAAATCGCCTGCTCCACCTGCCATTTTGCGCATCCCAGTGCGTGGCCGTGAGCCAGGAGCGCGGCGCCACGATTAGTGTTGCGCAACACGTGCAGCGTCTTCGGCACCGACGCTGCGAGACGCCGCTCGCGCGCCGCCGCAACGCTCACGGGATCCCGCTCCGGCTCGGGAGGCCAATCGGCGCCGGCTCCCTCTTTTGTCCTGGATTCGAACTCGGCTTCGGTTTTCGCCATGGTATCCACCGGGCGATCGTCAAGTTGTCGATAGATGTCGATGCCGGGCAGGAGGATGGCGTTGTCCCATTGTGGCGTGAAGGCGTAGCTGCGGCTACCGCCCGCGCGCGCGACACTGCGGGGTAATTCATCGACAACCAGCCACAGCGGTGCGACCGGCTGCTGCGCATAATCCGCGAGCAGATCGAGGTTTGGGTGCCGCGAGTCCATGCGCTTGATGTGGCTTGTCGCCATGATGAGCGGCTGGCGTACGGTATCGATGCCGGAAAGGCGCCAGCGAAGTAGATCGATCTGCTGCGAGATGGCGAGCACATAGCCCGGCCCATCATAAGCGATTTCGATGCGAATGGCGTTCGGACCGGACATGGACGTCCATTCCTTCATGAGCGCGAGCGCCGACTTCATTCCCGGGAGATTGTCGCCGAATAGCGAAAGAAAGGGCGGGCCATCGGGTGGGATGATACCATAGCCACAGCCCGAGAAACCGCCGGCTATGAGGCGGCGCGTGAGCTCAGTGCTCGCCATGACGACTTCAAGGGCGGGCCAGCCCCAATCGAAGCCACCAGCGTCTTGTAGCAACTCTTCCCTGGCCGCGTCGCTACCGCCAGCTTTCGCGTTTTTCGCGCTCTTTCTTTTCTTAGCCCCCATGACGGCTATCTGCATGAAAAGCGGTCTGTCGCCAAGGCCCTACGCTGTCCATCAGACACGTGCTCGACACCTTTCTGTGGGCATTCAGCGGCGCGCGTAACGATTGGTTCGCGCCAGCCTCAGAAATCCCTGGGGATCGACGAGTAGAATCTTTTTCACGCCGCGCTCTCCCGCGCGTTGCTGCGCGAGATGCAGGAGTTCCAGCGCGGGGAGTTCAAAGCCGCTCAATTTTCGCGGTTGCGCGACATCGGCCGTCACGGGGCCGGTAAGATCCATCTCCATTTCGGCGACGATGGATTGACCAACGCCCCTGGAGCAATCGACGTAAACAGCAATGTAGTTCTCGCCCGCCTCAATCGCGTGCGTGTTCATCACAACTTCGGCCAAATTTGCCCCCTTTTGAAAACGAGAATCTTTATAAAACATTCTTCCGCCGAAGATAAGAGGATAAGTAGGCTGGCGCTTCCATTCGGGACCGATGCTCTATCTCCGCTTCACGTTTCGACCTGCCGATAATTATCACCATAGCGGGCGGCGCGTGAGCTAACGGCTGCCTTCGGGGTCGTCTGGGACGACGCAGAGCGGCCGACATCGGGACGCGAAACTGTCCTGACGGTCAACCGCATTAAGCTACAGCAATCCCGAGCTGGGCTCCATAACCTGCCGTTCCGGGGTATCCGTCGTTTTGGACGTTTAACTGAGATCGATCCCATGTCCGCTTTCGGGAACGCGGCAAACCGGTTCGAACGACCGGATATGAGGCGCGAAGCGGTCATTCTCGGCGTGGCCCGGGAAGTCCGCAACGGGTCGATGCTGTTGAAAACCTAATTTCGGGGACCCCTTGCAAAATTCCTGCGGAAATTGGCGCGGTAGCGGGGAAAAGGAGTGGGCCCCTACCTTTCACTGCGACGATCGAACGAGTGACTCTCCTAGCCTGAATGAGAGGTTGCCAAAGGGCGACTCTGAGAAATTTCGCATTTCGCCTCGATTTTTGGCGCGCTCCAATTTTCGAGTTTTTCAACCACAATCGGTCATTTTTTCGCTTTCGTGGAGCCAAGGCGCGCTCGATTGCAAGGGACGCGCCCCGTCGGGAAGGCGGGGCGCGATATCGGTCAGTCGCCGTTGCGGCGGCTCGGGCGCGACCAGATCAGGCTGTAGCCATCGCCGCTCTCGTCGTCGAACAGGTTGGCGAAAATCGGGGCGGTGAAGCTCGGATCGTCGAGCTTGAGGCCGAGATAATCGCGGCCCTCGTTGGAGCGCTTGGACCAGGCGGCTCCGATCTCCACTCTGCCGACATACACGCGGTGGCTGGGCGCGTTCTCGCCGGAGCGGCTGGTTTCGGGGACGATGCGAACATTCTTCGCCTGGACCGAGAGGGTCACGATTTCGCCGGTGAACTCGTTGTTGCCGGTCTTCTTGAAGGTGCCGATGGTCGCCATTTGAATTCTCCTCGATCTGAATTTCCGAGCCCGCGCTATTGCGGCCTCGATGGCGATCGAAGGGCCGGAGGCGATCGACGCGGCATCGCTCGCGACCGCAGCGTCAGCGGAGGATGGCGCAAGAGCGACTTTGTTGTCTCGCGAGGAATGACGGCGCAGCCGTCAGGGGAAGAAAGTCGATCGACGCCATTGCCGCATAGGCGATCGAGGCGCAGCCGGCCTTCGGCCAGATCCGCCCATCAAAGAGGCCGTTATGGAGCGCTCGGGCTGACGGGTATCGGGGAGAGTTCGGCGACGGTGTGCGACCGTAAAGATTCGGCGACGAGCGCCGACGATGATGACAATCCTCTGTCCGTCTGCATAATTTCGTCGTCGCTTCCGAGCCGCTTATCGAAATCTCTCCCACCCGCTGATTGTCGGACGCAGTGAGATCGCTCTCGCCAAAGGATCGCCACCATCATTGCCGCCGTGTCACGACGATGAACTCGGAGAGATGCAGATCGACGTGCGCTGATAGAAGCAATTGCAACGGTGTCAGGCCCGCGCGAGACGCGTTTCTTCCCGGTCCAGCGGGATCGCTCCAGTGATGCGGATCAACGCGCTGATGCCGACCGCGACCGCGCCGACGAGCGAAAAAATCATCTGCCATGTCGTGGAGGGCATAACCATCTGGGCAATTCCGTGAGTGGCATAATAGCCGGCGACCGTCGCCGGCGCAGCATAGACGAGTACAATGGCGAGCCGGAGCCAGGTCCAGGGAACGAAAGCGAGCGCCAATTGCCCGACGCCGAATGTCCCGCCTGCGGCGATGACGCCAACGATTGCTCCGCCGAGCCATCCGGCGCCCGTGTGAAAAGCCCAGGCGCCGACCGTCAGGCCCGCATAGAAGGGAAGCGCGAAAACGGCGAGCGTGAACAGAAACCAGCAGAAAAAACCGATGCCGGCGATGACGAGCAGCGGTCCGAAGATGATCATAGCGGTGGTCTCCGTGAGACAAAGGTCTGACGAGCGCGCCTTCCACCACCACCACGGCGCAGCGGCGAGTCTAGCCGGAAAGATGAGACAGGGCGAGCGAAAATCCCGCGGGATTTTCGCTGCTCATGGTGGCAGATTCCTTCATGATGGGAAGGGATCGAATTCATGCACGATGGCGGTGGGATCGCCGTCGTATTCGGTCGACGGCATGACGCCGTAGTCTCCCGCGCCGTCATGGAAGACGACGACGCAGATCATGAGGGTGTTCGCGAGGTCCCAACCGCGAGCGTGGGCGAATGTAAGGTTTCGAGACATCGATCGGCTCCTGTGCTGAGGCGGGGGGCATCCCCGCGCGACAGGCGCCCGATGTGTCCGGCCGATGGCCGCGATCACCGCGCAGGTGAAACCGAAGCGGCGGCACGCTCGCGTAGCCGACCCCTCGTGGGTTGATGGCGTCAGGCCATCGGTCGGATAGAGGATCAGCGCCGATCAGAGCGGGGTGGCGCTCGCTGGCAGGAGTCGATTGTTTCGAAGTCATGAAGCCCGGTCGCGGATCGCGCGAACCACGTCTATTGTCGGCCGACCACAGTGCATCTGCGGAGCGAACGGCTCGGGAGGTCGGCATGGCGGAGTTCACGGGACGAGATCTCCATCTCGTGAAGAAGGCGCTCGCCATCGCGGCGCTGGCGATCGAGGGGCAGCCGGGGCCGTTTCAGTCCGGCTCGGATTTGAGCGACATGAAGGCATTGCTCGACGAGATCATCGAGAACGATACGGAATTGGCGTATTACGCGCGCGCGGCGAGGATCGCCATGATCGGCGCGCCCGACTGAAACAAGGCTTTACGGAAACGCGGCGACACGCTTTTGCGTTTCGGCGCATTTCCAGCTCTGATGGTCGGCGGCGCTCACGCGCCGCCTGCGCCGAAGCGCCAAACCGGAATGCCGAGCTTGCGCGCCTTGTCGGCGAGGTTTTCCTGGATGCCGGTTCCGGGAAAGGCGATGACGCCGATCGGCAAGATTTCCAGCATCGCATCGTTGCGCTTGAAGGGCGCCGCCTTCGCGTGCTTGGTCCAGTCGGGCTTGAAGGCGATCTGCGGAACCTTGCGGTGATCGGCCCAGCGGGCGGCGATTCGTTCGGCGCCTTTCGGACTGCCGCCATGCAGCAGCACCATGTCTGGATGCTTGGCGTGGACTTGGTCGAGCTTTGCCCAGATCAGGCGATGGTCGTTGAAGTCGAGGCCTCCGGTGACGGCGATCTTCGGACCGGGGGGCAACAGCACCTCGTTTTCTGCGCGCTTCTTCGCTGCGAGGAAGTCCCGGCTGTCGATCATTGCCGAAGTGAGATTGCGGTGATTGACCATCGATCCGCCGCGCGGTCGCCAGGACGATCCGGTGTGGCGTTCGTAATGCTCGGCGGCCTGATCGCGCATCAGCTCGAAAGCGTCCCGGCGCTCGAGGAGAGTCTGACCTTCAGCCGTGAGGCGTTCCAGTTCGACGGATTTCACCTCGCCGCCATCCTGCTCGCGCTGCGATCGACGTTGCGCCTGCTCATTGCCGTCGAGCTCGCGCTCGATCCGCTCCACGGCGCGGTGAAAGAGATTGACGGTCGACCAGAGCACGTCGCCGAGATCCGGCTCGAGGCGGGTGTCCTGCAATGCCGCGATCAGCGCGTCGAAGATGTCGGCGACGGCGCCCGAGACGATGCGCCCTTCCGGCAATGGCCTCGGATCGGGTTCGTCCTGAAAGGGGCGATAGCCGTAGAGCTGCAATTCCTGGAGGATATGGTCGGTCGGGGATGGCGCGTGCGGCGGCTCGTGGCGGTCATCGTCGCGATCGGTGATCATGGCGCTTCCTTTCGTCGGATCGACCGCGCCCATCGCGGCCTTCATGGCGACGAAAGCGGCGGGCGGAGCGGACCTGCACCCGCAGTGAAGCGAAGGGCCGCAGCGCAGCGGAGGACGGCGAAGGCCGGCTATTTTGTCTCGCGATGGAAAGCGGCCGCAGGCCGCGCCGGAAAATAGTCGGCCGCATCCGTTGCCGATCCGAGCCGCCTGCCGATCGATCGCCCTCTGAAGAAGGCCGTGGGGGCGGACCTCTCCGACAATTCAGGAAGTGTCATCATTTGTCGTGGCGTGAATCCGCCGGCAGCGAGCGTTCGCCTGTCAGCCCGAGCCTATGCCGCCAGCTCCATGAAGCGTGCGACGTCCTGCGGGGCGATCTGCACACGCACGGCGGCCCGAAGCGCATCGAGCCCGAGCAGCCGCAGATCTTCGTTGAAGTCGCTGAGCGCAGGAGACAGCACGATCGCCTCGATACCGAGCTGCTGAGCCCGGTCGATCAACGCCGTCACCGCGCCGTCGCCAGCCGGATCGTCGTCTCGCGCGATGTAGAGCCGGCGCAATGTGTCGGAGAAGATGATGGCGGAGAGATGCGCCGCCGACAGCGCCGCGGCCATCGGCATGGTGGGAAGCGCCGATCGCAGCGACAGAACGGTTTCGACGCCTTCGCCCGCCGCCATGACCTCGCCTGCCACGCCGAAACGGACCGCATGGCCGTTGAGATCGCCCATCGCCCGCCTCGGCGTTTCGATCGGCGCCTTTCCGAGCGTCGTCTCCGAGAAGCCGCGAGGATCGAGCCATGTGCGATGCACGCCGGTCAGGCGCCCATCGAGGTCGGTCACGGAAGCGATCATCGCCGGCCAGATTTCGGTCGGGGAATGCTCGTCCGGCCGGTGATAACATTGCGGATGAAAGCGGAGCGATCCGGCTTCGTGCAAAGCCGTAATGCCGCGTTTGCGCAGATACGCTTCTGCGAGAGTCCCGGAAATCGGCTGCGATATAGCGAAAAGCCGCCTTGCCGACTCCCGCGAGTCGACAGGTTTCGAAAGTGATCTCGTCCTGTTCTTCATCAACGCCGGCTCCTGAAGCGGCAGTCTCAGGAACGAGCGCGCCTCATCAACAGTGTTCTTGAAATCGGCGAAGCCGCAACTCTCCTGGATGACGTCGAGCAGATCGCCGTGCTCGCCCGTCGCGGCGTCGACCTTATGTTCAACTGCACATAAGACCGATTATGTCGCGGTGCTGATTATGTTGCGAAGCTGATGATTTGGCGCTTTTCCACAGATGATTGAAGGGTTCTT
>NZ_PUIV01000045.1 GCF_003113265.1 Methylosinus sporium | reverse complement strand
TGGACAGGCGGCGCGTCGCCGGACCGGTGTTTCTCTCCCGTCCACAGGGAAGAGCGAGAGCCGTTCCGTGAGCCCAAGCCTTCGGAAGCGATCGGATCTTGAATGCGAAAGCCCAGGATTCGCGGGTCTGAATGCGCCTCGGGACGTCGACGAGAAGGCAAAGCCGCGTTTCGGGACGCTCCGGAACCGACGAATATCTCTTCGCGCTGCGGCCGAAAGGGGCCGGAGCGTCCCGAACCGCCCTTCCTCCCCCGCCGCCGCGAGGCGCCGGGCGCTTCGGCGCGGGCGGATGATAATCCTATCGCCAGGGCGATCGAGTGAAGGTTTCCTCATCCTGGGGAGCCGCGAAGCGGCGTCTCGAAGGACGAGGAAACCTTCATGCGCGGTCATCTGGAACTCCCCCTCGTGCTTTTAAGACGGCTCCTGCGGAGCCTCCTCGGCATGAGGGGGAGGATTGTTGTCCTTCACCCGATCGCCCGCCACACGCCGCGTTGACTTCCCGGTCCCCAGCGCCTAAAAACGCGCCAATCTCGTCAGAGATGACCTATGATCCGCCCATTCGCCCAAGAGGCGTGGGGCCAACGTCCGGCAGCGCTGAGCGCCCCCGGGCGCGCTTTGCTTTGGACGGGCGCGTGGCGAATAGGCAGTAGCGAAGAGATCGAGCTTCGGCTCTACTCGCTACTTCCTATTCGCTACTCGCTCCCTGGGAGAACCGCATGTTCGAGGGCCTTTCCGACAAGCTCTCCGGCATATTCGACAAGCTCACGCGGCGCGGCGCCCTTTCGGAGGCCGATGTCGCCGAGGCTCTGCGCGAGGTGCGCCGCGCTCTGCTCGAGGCGGATGTCGCGCTCGATGTCGTGCGCACATTCACCGACAGCGTGCAGGCCAAGGCCGTCGGCGCCAATGTGGTGAAGTCGGTCTCGCCCGGCCAGATGGTCGTCAAGATCGTCAATGACGTGCTGGTCGAGACTCTGGGCTCCACCGCGCAGCCGATCGACCTCGACGCCGCGCCGCCCGTCGCCATCATGCTGGTCGGCCTGCAGGGCGCCGGCAAGACGACCACCGCCGCCAAGATCGCCAAGCGCCTGAAAGAGCGCCACGGCAAGCGCGTGCTGATGGCCTCGCTGGACGTCAAGCGCCCGGCCGCCCAGGAGCAGCTCGCCATTCTCGGCCGGCAGGTGGAGGTCGACACTCTGTCGATCGTGCCGGGCCAGGACCCGGTGAAGATCGCCAAGCGCGCCGAGGAGACGGCGCGGCGCGAAGGCTATGATGTGGTGCTGCTCGACACGGCGGGCCGCACGCACATAGACGAGCCGCTGATGGAGGAGATGGCGCAGATCAAGGCCGTCTCCAAGCCGCATGAGATATTGCTCGTCGTCGATGCGCTGACCGGTCAGGACGCGGTCAATCTCGCTAAGAATTTCGACGATCGCGTCGGGCTCACCGGCATTGTGCTGACGCGCGTCGACGGCGATGGCCGCGGCGGCGCGGCGCTCTCCATGCGCGCCGTCACCGGCAAGCCGATCAAGCTGATCGCCACCGGCGAGAAGATGGATGCGCTCGACGAATTCTCGCCGCAGCGCATCGCCAATCGCATTCTCGGCATGGGCGACATTGTCGCGCTGGTGGAGAAAGCCGCCGCCGCGGTCGATCAGGAGCAAGCGCAGCGCGCCGCCGAGCGCATGGCGAAAGGCAAGTTCGATCTGCAGGATTTGGCCGATCAGCTCGCCATGATGGAGAAGGTCGGCGGCTTCGGCGGCATAATGGGCTTGCTGCCCGGCGTCGCCAAGATGAAGGAGCAGATCGCCTCCGCCAACATCGACGACAAAATGTTCAAGCGCCAGCGCGCGATCATTCTGTCGATGACGCCCAAGGAGCGGCGCAATCCCGACATTCTCAAAGCCTCGCGCAAGCGCCGCATCGCGGCGGGCTCCGGCGCGAAGGTGGAGGAGATCAACAAGCTGCTGAAACAGCACCGCCAGATGGCCGACATGATGAAGGCCATGGGCGGCGGCAAGGGCGGCGGCATGATGGCCAAGGCCGCGCAGATGATGGGCATGGGCGGGATGCAGGCGCCTTCGCCCGAGCAGCTCGCGCAATTGCAGAAGAAAATGGGCGGCGCCCTGCCGCCCGGCGCCGGACCCAGCATTCCCGCTGCGCCGCCGGCTTCCGCATTCTCCGCCAAGCCGACCCTGCCCGGGCTCGGCGGCGGCGGAGGTTTCCTGAGCGGGCTCAATCCGTTCGGGAAGAAGAAATGAAACAGCGCGCGATGAGCGGCGCGTCGTGAACGACGCCGCTCGCTGCTCGCATCCGACCACTCGCGAAAAAGGAAAATGAAATGTCCCTGAAGATCAGACTCTCCCGCGGCGGCGCCAAGAAGCGTCCCTTCTATCGCGTCGTCGTCGCCGATTCGCGCTCGCCCCGCGACGGCCGTTTCATCGAGCGTCTCGGCACTTTCGATCCGTTGAAGCCGAAGGACGCCGCCGATCGTCTCGTGCTCGACGCCGAGAAGGCGAAGGAGTGGATCGCCAAGGGCGCGCAGGCGACCGATCGCGTCGCCCGTCTGCTCGAGAGCGTCGGCGTCGGCAAGCGCGAGACGCGCAGCAATCCGCAGAAGGCCCAGCCGAAGAAGAAGGCGCAGGAGCGCGCCGCCGCTGCGGCCGCCGCCGCCGAGGCCGCCTCGGCCTGATGACGCCGTCCTCGCGAGCGAAGCGAAGCGACCCTGGGCCGCGCGGCGGCCTCTGGAGCGCTTCGCCGCTTTCGCAACGCTTCGGAACGCGAGTCTTCCGGCTCGCTTTCGGTCGCGCATGAAAAACGCCGTTCTCCTCGGCCGGCTCGGCGCCGCGCATGGCGTGCGCGGCGAAATCCGCCTGCAGAGCTTCACCGCCGATCCTTCGGCGATTGCGACGTACGGCCCACTGTTCGACGCGAGCGGCAGGCGCCGCTTCGTCATCTCGGCGCTGCGGCCCGTCGCCAAGGACATGTTCGTCGCGCGCCTCGAGGGCGTCGCCGACCGCGACGCCGCCGCGGCCCTGACCGGCGTCGAGCTCTATCTGCCGCGCGAGGCGCTGCCAGCGCCAGATGAAGACGAATTCTATCTCGCCGATCTCGAAGGTCTGCGCGCGGAAACCCCTACCGGCGAGACGCTCGGCGTGGTGATCGCCGTGCGCAATTTCGGCGCGGGCGATCTGTTGGAAGTGCGCCCGCCGGACGGCGGCGAGTCGCTGCTGCTGCCTTTCACCAAGGCGGTGGTTCCCATCGTCGATGTGGCGGGCGGCCGCATTGTCGCGGAGCCGCCGACCTATGACGAAGACGCATCCGAAGACGAGGCTCGGTAGGCGCGGCTGTGCGAGAAACGGCCGCCAGCGTTGAATCTCACTTCAGTGCGATCCTGGGCGTCGCGATCTCCTCCGGCGGCAGCCAGACCAGGGCGCTCCGCGCGACCGCGGAGCCGCGCGGCGTCGGCAGGCGCTGGGCGATCTCGACCGGGAGCGCCCAATTCGAGCGGGGACGATTTGGCGCCGAAGCGCGGGGGGCGACGAGCCCCGTGGCCACGTGATCGTCGGCCGTTTTCATGGGGGCGATCTCCTTCGGCGGCGACCAGTCACGCGTGCCGGCGAATGCGGATCTGTGCTCGATGACCGGAGCCTCGGCTGCGGTCTCCCTCGGCCGCGCCCATTTCGCGGCAGGCGCTTCCGCCGAGGCGGGGAGGGCGGCCGCGACATTGCGGCGATCGGCGGCGATCTCGGCCGGAGGCAGCCAGACGAGAGGGCGCTCGGCGGAAGCGGGTCGGATGTTTTTCGCGGCGATCTCGGCGGGAGGAGCCCAGCTCGAGGCGCGTTCCAAAGTCGCGACGAAATCAGGCGTCTCGAGGGGGCGCGCCGAGGCGATTTCTCCGGGAGGCTTCCAGAGACGAGCGCCCGCGGCGGCGATGGCTCTGGTCTCGATCTCGGCCGGAGGAGTCCAGGTCGAGAAGGCGCCGTGCAGGGATCTGGCGGAGACGCCGAAAGCGCCATGATCGAGCGTGGCGCATTCCATGCGGTCGCGGTCCGACTGCGGCTGTTCCGGCGAGGATCGCGCCTGTCCGCCGTGCAGGCCCAGCAGAATCACGACGGACAGCATGCTTAGAACATTGAAAAGTCGCCACATGACCGTGCTCCAAAAAGTGAGAAGAAAACGCTAAAAGGCTGCTGCGATCTTCCTGAATGGACAGTTAAAAAGCCAAAGAATGCGTAATCGTACCTAATCTGGCTGGGCCGCGGCCGGTCCCGGCGACAATGGCTCTGCAGAGCCCGAGCGGTTCGGTCGGACTCGCTTCGCCGCGCTCAGGGGATGTCCTGCTCTCGTTTCGAGAGCGCGACGCGGCATTCGACGATGACCTCCTCGCCGATTGAGACGCGCTCTTTCGTGCGGACATCTGCTTTGATCGCGAGCAGATAGGGGCCGTCCTTGGAGGGGAACAATGTCGTGCTCCAGACGGTCGAGCCCAGCGAGGCGGTGACGGGCACATAGCCATAGCCGGTGCGATCGATGCGCCTCTCGTCCTTCAGGGCGCGCGAATCCGTTTCGCTCAGGGACACGAAGAACCAGCCGCCCTTGCCGGGATATCTCCAGACCTTTCCGCGCACGACGATCTGCAAGAAATTCATTTCGAAAAGATCCCGTCGGCGTCGCGATGCGACTTCGTCAGCCTAGCGCGCATGAGCCGAAAGCGAAAGCGCGCCGCCTTTTCCGCTCTCCGTCCTCGTGTCATAACCGCCGCATGTGGCGCGCGACCATTCTCACCCTGTTTCCGGAAATGTTTCCCGGCCCGCTGGGCTTGTCGCTCGCGGGCGAAGGGCTCGCGCAGGGCCTCTGGTCGCTGGAGGCGCGCAATATTCGCGAGCATGGCCTCGGTCGCCATCGCGCCGTCGACGACACGCCCGCCGGCGGCGGTCCCGGCATGGTGATGCGCGCCGATGTTCTCGCCGCCGCGATCGACGCCGCCGCGCCGGCGGATGACGCGCGGCCGCGCCTGTTGATGAGCCCGCGCGGCGCGCCGCTCACGCAAAAGCGCGTGCGGGAATTCGTCGCCGGCGAGGGCGTCGTCATTTTGTGCGGGCGGTTCGAGGGCGTCGACGAGCGCATCATCGCGGCGCGTGCGCTCGAGGAGGTTTCGATCGGCGATTATGTGCTGTCGGGCGGCGAGATCGCGGCGATGGCGTTGCTCGACGCCTGCGTGCGGCTGCTTCCCGGCATTATGGGAGGGGAGGCCTCGGGCGAGGAGGAGAGCTTCGAGAGCGGTCTTCTCGAATATCCGCAATATACGCGGCCGCGCGATTTCGAGGGCCGCGCCATTCCCGACATTCTGCTCTGCGGCGATCACGCCAAGATCGCACGCTGGCGCCATGAGCGCGCCCTCGAGCTGACGCGCGCGCGGCGGCCGGATTTGCTGGCGCGGGATGGAAAGAAGCGCTGACTGCGATCAGGCGCGATGCTTTTTTCGTCATTGCGAGCGAAGCGAAGCAATCCAGGGCCGTGGGGCGGCCCTGGATTGCTTCGTCGCTACGGAAAAGCGCTGTTCAGGACATCACCACATTCACCGCGCTCTCGGGCAATTCCTTGCCGAAGCAGCGCTGGTAGAACTCTGCGACCAGCGGGCGCTCGAGCTCGTCGCATTTGTTCAGGAAGGTGAGCCGGAAGGCGAAGCCGACATCGCCGAATATCTCGGAATTCTCCGCCCAGGTGATCACCGTGCGCGGGCTCATCACGGTGGAGAGATCGCCGGACATGAAGGCGTTGCGTGAGAGGTCGGCGACGCGCACCATCTTATTGATGGCGTCGCGGCCTTCCTTGGTCGCATTGAAGCTCTTCACCTTGGCGAGCACAATATTGGTCTCCGCGTCATGCGGCAGATAATTGAGCGTCGAGACGATGGACCAGCGGTCCATCTGGCCCTGATTGATCTGCTGCGTGCCGTGATAGAGGCCGGATGTGTCGCCGAGGCCGACCGTGTTGGCGGTGGCGAAGAGGCGGAAGGCGGGATGCGGACGAATGACGCGGTTCTGATCGAGCAGCGTCAGCCGGCCGGAGACTTCCAGCACGCGCTGAATGACGAACATCACATCCGGGCGGCCAGCGTCATATTCGTCGAAGCAGAGCGCGATATTGTGCTGGAGCGCCCAGGGCAGAATGCCGTCGCGGAACTCCGTCACTTGCTTGCCGTCCTTCAGCACGATCGCGTCCTTGCCGACGAGATCGATGCGCGAGACATGGCTGTCGAGATTGACGCGCACGCAGGGCCAGTTGAGCCGCGCCGCCACCTGCTCGATATGCGTCGATTTGCCGGTGCCGTGATAGCCCGTGACCATCACGCGGCGGTTGCGGGCGAAACCGGCAAGAATGGCGAGCGTCGTCTCGCGGTCGAAGAGATAGTCGGGGTCCTTGTCCGGGACATGCTCGGTCCGCTCGGAATAGGCGGGAACCTCGAGATCGGAGTCGATGCCGAACAGCTGGCGCACGGAAACTTTTAGGTCCGGCAGGGGCGCGGACCCGGCCGCTTTGTCGCTTGGGGTTGACATTGATCCTCCGTTTCGCCGACGCGCGCTCGCGACATTCGCGCCGGCAAGGCCTGGTCAAACGCTTGTTCAAACGAGCTTGGCGGCCCGCAACGTCTTATATGCGTGAATGATCTCCCGCAGTCTTTCCTCGCAGGAGCGATCTCCGCCATTGGCGTCGGGATGGTGACGTTTGACGAGCTCCTTATAGCGCGTCTTTATCGCCTCCGCACCGGCGGTCTCATCGAGACCGAGAGCATTCAGCGCCTTGATCGTCACTGCCGAATAGCGCGGGCTCGCCTCCGCCTGCGGCCGGGCGCGATGCGCCCTCTGCCGGTAGAGGCCCATAGGATCGGCAAAATTCTCGGGCCGCAGCGGGTCCTCGCGGAAGGAGGCCTGTCCGCGCTTCACGCCCATGGACCAGGTGGGGCGATGGCCGGTGGTGGCGTCGTCCTTCAGATAGCGGGCGACGGCCTCGTCGCTCATTCCGTTGAAGTAATTGTAGGAATTGTTATATTCCCGCACGTGCTCCAGGCAGAAGCAGAAATATTGCCCCTCGCGCAGCCGGCCCATGGGCGCGCGATATTCCCCCGCCGCCTCGCAGCCGGGGGCGTCGCAGCGAAAACGAGTCTCGCGGCGCTCCTGCCTCTGCTCGGGCTTGACGCGTATGCGATCGAAGAGGGGCGAATTCAAATCCATGGCGCTGCATTATGGTAGACTGGACGCAGGCTGCAAGCGGAACCCGTCGCCAATTTCACTCGGCGGGAATTTTGCTTGGGCCTCGGCGACGAGAAGGAGTCCATACATGGCCGAGCAAGGCAATATCGGCGCCGTCCAGGCCCGCATCCGTTCGAAGCTGACCGAAGGGCTCGCGCCCCTCGCCTTGAAGGTGATCGACGAGTCCGACAAGCACGCCGGGCATGGCGGCCATCATCAAGATGGCGAAAGCCATTTCCGGGTCGAGGTGGTGAGCGAGGCATTCGCCGGCAAGAAGCTCGTGGAGCGCCATCGCATCGTCAACACGCTGCTCGCCGAGGAACTGGCGACCCGCGTTCACGCCCTGACGATCACCGCCCGCGCTCCGCAGGAATAGCGGCGGTCCGGGTGAACGACAGAAGCAGGGGGGAGGTCGGACCGCGAAGCGGTCCGGGGTGGGGTTGGACGCGCGTCTCGTTCACCGATAACCCTGCGGCGGCCGCGCTTTCGACGCGCCCGAGGCGCGTCACAGCCAGCCCGACAGCTCCCGTCGCGCGATCGTCTCCAGCGCGCGCAGGCCGTCCTCGCTGTCATTGAGGCAATCGAGCCGCGCGAAATTTTCGCCGCCTTCGGCGAGATAGGAATGACGCAGCTCGACGCCGATTTCCTCGAGCGTTTCCAGACAGTCGGAGACGAAGCCCGGCGTCAGCACGGCGACGCGTTTCACGCCGCTCTGCGCCAGCTCCTGCAGCACATTCGCCGTATAGGGGCCGGTCCATTGCGTGCGGCCGAAGCGCGATTGAAAGGCGAGACGCAGACGCTCCGGCGACATGCCGAGCGCGGAACGCAAAGCGTCGAGCGTCGCCTCGCAATGGCGGCGATAGGGATCGCCCCGGTCGATCTGCGCCTGCGGCAGGCCGTGGAAAGAGGCGACCAGAATTTCCGGCTCGAAATCGAGTGCAGCGAGCTGCGCGCGCGTCGAGGCGGCGAGCGCTTCTATATAGGCGGGATCGTCATAGAAGGGCGGGACGATGCGCAATGTCGGCTGCTCGCGCAGCAGCGCCAGCGCGCGGGCGGCCTCGTCCACGACGGAGGCGGTCGTCGAGGCCGCATATTGCGGATAGAGCGGAAACATCAGGATGCGCTCGCAGCCATTTGCGCGCAGCGCGTCGATCTTCTCGCCGATGGACGGCCCGGCGTAGCGCATGGCGAAATCGACGATGACGTTTCGCTCGGCAAAGCGAGCGCCGAGCTTTTCCGCCTGCGCGCGCGTGATGGTCTTCAGCGGACCTTCGTCGCGCTCTTCGTTCCAGACGGAGCGATAGGCGCGCGCGGAGCGGCGTGGCCGAAAGGTGAGCACGAAACTCTCGAGAATGGGACGCCACAGCACGGGCGGCAGATCGACGACGCGCCGATCCGACAGAAACTCGCGTAAATAGCGCCGCACCGACCAATAATCGGCGCCCTGCGGCGTGCCGAGATTGACGAGCAGAAGCCCGATGCGAGACGCGCTCATGCGATGATCTTTTCCAGAGCCGCGAGTTCCGCCGCCTCCAGCGAGAAGCCATTCTCCTCGGCGGGAAAGCGCCCCTCGCGCACATCGCGCGCATAAGCGGCGACGGCCGCGCGCAGCGCCGCGCCCAGCTCCACATAGCGGCGATTATGCTTGAAGTCGCGCGTTCCCAATGCAGCGAGATCATGCACGACCAGCACTTGCGCGTCGCAATCGGCGCCGGCGCCGATGCCGATCGTCGGCGCGCGCAGACGCTCTGTGATCTTCGCCGCAAGCTCGCGCGGGATGAGCTCGAGGACAAGGAAATCAGCGCCCGCCGCGTCCAGCGCCAGCGCGTCGGCGAGGAGCTTGGCCGCCGCTTCGGCGGTCTTGCCCTGGCGGCGCTTACCCTCTTGATGCTGCGACTCGAGGCCGATGTGGCAGCACACCTCATAGCCCTCGCGCTTCAGAGCGCGCACGATGTCAGGCTGCGCGCCTTCGAATTTCACGCAATCGGCGCCGGCCTGCGCGAGCCGCGCCGCGCTGGCGAGAGCTTGCGCCTCGCTGTCATAGGTGGCGTAGGGGAGGTCGCCGATGAGATAGACGCCCGGCGCGCCGCGGCGCACGGCGGCGATGTGATGCGCCATATCGTCCAGCGTCACCTCGCGCTCGCTGGCGTAGCCCAGCACATTGGTGCCGACGCTGTCGCCGACCATGATGATATCGACGCCGGCCTCCGCCTCGAGCCGGGCGGTCGGCGCGTCATAGGCGGTCAGCACGACGAATTTCTCGCCGCGCTTCTTCATCTCGACGAAATGGCCAGCCGCCATCTGCGCTCACCGTCCTCGATCCGCGTCAGGGCGCTCTATAGAGCAAAGGGACCCGCAGAAAAAGCGTTCAGCGCGCGCAGGCCTGCGGCGGCAGGGGCAGGCGTATGTCCTGCAGCTCGTGGGTGCATTTGTCGCAACCCGCGAGCAGCGCATAGGCGGCGACTAGACCCGCCAGAATGCAGAGCTTGCGCATGATCCTGTTCCTCGAAACTCCGCCGCCGCCGCCACACTAGGGCTGCGCGGGTTAATAGCTCGAGAAGGGCGCCCCTGTCATTTCAGCACGACCACGCGGGTTCCGACCTTCACCCGGTCATAGAGATCGGCGACGTCGCGATTGGTCATGCGGATGCAGCCGGAGGAGACGGCCTCGCCGATGGTGTCGCCCTCATTGGAGCCATGGATGCGATATTCGCTGGAGCCGAGATAGAGCGCTCTCGCGCCGAGCGGATTGTCCTGGCCGCCCTCCATATGGCGGGGCAGGTCGGGTCGGCGCTTCAGCATGGCGGCGGGCGGGCGCCAATCGGGCCATTCCTTCTTGGCGGTAATCGTCTTCACGCCGGACCAAGTGAAGCCCTCGCGGCCGACGCCGACGCCATATTCGATCGCGCGCGTGGGGCCGAGCACATAGTAGAGCCGCCGCTCTTTGGTGGAGACGACGATCGTGCCCTTCTTATATTGCGGATGGCTCCACGCCACCTCCTGGCTCGGGATCGACTGCAGGCGGAAATTATTGACGAAATCCGCGACCGGGCCGCGATCAAGGAAATTGGCCGCCTGCGCCTCTCCCGCGAGGACGAGGCCGAATGCGATAGCTCCCGCGCAGCGCGCCCAGGTCGAGATCATGCCCATTGCTCTCCGTTCCGTTTACGCCCGCGTCGTTTCTCGGGAGCAAATGCGGCCGAAATGGGATGGCGAGGCCGACGGCGCGTTTCCGGCGACGGATGCGATTTGGAAAATATTGCGGTCTATACGTCGTTTGCGCCTCGGCGCGCCGACGACCTGCTTACCCCCGAAACCGAAAAGGCTCCCTCATGCCGATCACTCTTCGCGCGTTGATCCTCGTCTCGGCGCTGCTCTTCGGCGCCGCCGCGCAGGCGGCGCCCGCCTCGCGAAATGCGCCGGTCGAAGTCACTTCCGGCGTGAAATACGAGCTCGTGGCGCGCTGGGACGCACATCGGCTGAACCAGATATTGGAGACCGACACGCCGAAATTCGCGGGCGTCAAAGTGGACTACACGCCGGCGCGCAATGGCGTGAGGCTCTACAGAATCACTTATTCCTCCGTCATACCGGAGAAGGGCAACGCCCCGACCGTCGCCTCCGGCCTGCTCGCCGTGCCGGACACGAAGGAGACCTCGTTTCCGATGGTCTCCTATCAGCATGGCACCATCTATGGGCGCCACGAGGTTCCCTCCTTCGCCGAGGAGTCGCCCGAGACGCAGCTTATGATCGCGCAATTCGCCGGGCAGGGCTATGCCGTGATCGGCGCCGATTATTTCGGCCTCGGCGTCTCGCAGGAGCCCGAGGGCTATATGGTGAAGGCCAGCCATCAGCAGGCCTGCTACGATCTGCTGATCGCCAGCCATAGCGTGCTCGACCATTTGAAGTTGAAGAGCGACAAACTCTTCCTCTCGGGCTGGTCGCAGGGCGGCTTCGTCACCATGGCCTTTCTGGAGAAGCTCGAGAGCGCGGGCGTCGCCGTGCGCGGTGCGGCCACCGCCAGCGCGCCGCTGGATCTCTACGCCGCCATGGAGGGCTTTCTCGACTTTCCGCGGCCGAACGACGCCGTCTGGCTGAACAGCATCTTCATCCTGTCGGCCTTTTCCTACGAGAACTACTATGGCGTTCCGGGCCTCGCCCGCTCGCTCTTCGCCGAGGAGCATTACGACATCGCCAAAAAGGCCTATGATCGCCAGCCGATCGATGCGGCCGCCGTGCCGACCGATCTGCACAAGCTCATCAAACCCGATTATTTCGATCCGCATTACTTCGCCAATTCGGCCTTCGGCCGGCTCATTGCGGCGACGCAGGCCTATCGCTGGGTGATAAAATCGCCGGTTCGCAACTATTACGGCGAGGCGGACGAGGCGATCACCCAAGGCGTCGGCCGCATGGCGATGACCTATGCGCAGGCTTTCGGCTCCGGCAATAAGGTCGTCGAGGCCGTCTCCACCGGACCGACGACGCATCGCGGCACTTTCGCGACCGCGGTCCCGCAATGGAAGGCCTGGTTCGACGGCCGCTGAGGGGCGGCCCTTGCATCCTGCGCCCACGCCGCTATAAAGCGCGCTTCGCGACGCTTCCGGCCGGGGGCTGAACGGAAGGCCTTTGGCTCCGCCACAGGCAGGGTTCGCCCGTCTTCCAGTGTCTCCGCCTTCGAACTTCCCGATCGAGCCTTTCCTTTGAAGGCTCGAAGGGCTCTGCGCCGAGAGCGGGCTCGCGACGATGAGGAAAGGCAAGAGAATGGCTCTCTACGAGCATATCTATCTTGCGCGCCAGGACGTTTCGCCCCAGCAGGTGGAAGCGCTGACGACGCAGTTCAAGGGCATCATCGCCTCGCTCGGCGGCAAGGTGACCAAGACCGAATATTGGGGCGTGAAGTCCCTCGCCTATCGGATCAAGAAGAACCGCAAGGCGCATTTCACCCTTCTCAACATCGACGCCCCGCCGGCGGCCCTCGCCGAGGTCGAGCGTCAGCAGGGCCTCAGTGAGGACGTTCTGCGCTTCCTCACTCTGCGCGTCGAGGCGCTGGAGGAAGGCCCCTCCGCCCAGCTGCGCAAGCGTGACGACGACGACCGTGGCGACCGCCGCGGCCCCGGCGGCCCGCGCCCCGACCGTGGCGATAGAGGCGACCGTGGCGACCGCCGCCCGCGCCGTGACGAACCCCGCGCCGAAGGAGAGACTTTCTGATGAGCGCTGCAGCCCGCCGCCCCTTCTTCCGCCGCCGCAAGTCCTGCCCCTTCTCCGGCGCCAACGCCCCGAAGATCGACTATAAGGACACGCGTCTGCTCTCGCGCTACATCTCCGAGCGCGGCAAGATCGTGCCCTCGCGCATCACGGCCGTCTCGGCCAAGAAGCAACGCGAATTGGCCCAGGCCATCAAGCGCGCCCGCTTCCTCGGCCTTCTGCCTTACGTGATCCGCTGAGGCTTCGGGCCTTTCGGCCCGCCCGCTGGAATTTCACGGCCGCGCGACGAGCGCGGCCGTTTTCGTTCGATGCTCCGCATTTTCGATGACGGGAGCGGGTTCCGAGCCCATGCGACGTGAGCCGAGTTTCCGCACGGCATGGTTGCCGCCGCCGGTCGCCTATAGTGTAAAAAATCCGAATATTCGCTCGGGCCTGCAGGCGGAACGTCTTTGAGAGTTTAGACGATCGAGGCGACCTCTTCGAAAGCGAAACGCGGCCCCCTCGGATAGAGCTTCGCCGGATCGCCATAGCCGATGTTGATCAGGAAATTCGATTTGACCGTCCCGCCGGGGAAGAATTCGGCGTCCACCTTCGCATTGTCGAAGCCGCTCATCGGCCCGGCGTCGAGCCCCACGGCCCGCAGCGCCAGCAGAAAGTAAGCGCCTTGCAGCGTGCCGTTGCGAAAGGCCGTCGTCTCGATCAGCGGGGCGTCGCCGACGAACCAGGCGCGCGCGTCGGTCGCCGGATAGAGGCGCGGCAAATGCTCGTAGAATTGCATGTCATGGGCGACGATCGCCGTCGCCGGCGCCGCCAGCGTCTTGTCGAGATTGCCGGGCGCGAGCGCCGGCGCCAGCCGCGCCTTGCCCGCCGCCGAGCGCACGAAGACGAAACGCGCCGGCAGACAATTAGCGCTGGTCGGGCCGAAGAGCGCCAGCCGGACCGCCTGCTGCAGCAGCGCGTCCGGGACGTCCCGATCCACCCAGCCATTATGGGTGCGCGCCTCTGTGAAGAGCTGGGCGAGCGCCTCCGCGCTCAAAGTCTCGCGATGCGAAAATCCATCCGGCGCCATCTCATTCGCTCCTCGTTTCGACGAAAGAACGCAGAGCCGGCTCAGATGTCGCGGCCCTCGACCTCGAAATGCAGGCGCTCCTCCGCCTTGCGCCAGTCCTCGCGGCGCGGATCGAGCGCGCGGGCGCGGCGATAGGCCTCGAGCGCGCGCGCCGGCGCGCCGATGCGCTCCCGCAGAGCGCCGAGCGTTCCGAACGCGTCGAAACGGCGCGGCTCCAGCCGCACGGCGGATTCGAGATCACGCTCGGCGCCGTCGAGATCGCCGAGCGCGATGCGGACGCTGGCGCGGCCGACCAGCGCCTCCGCCCATTGCGGCTCGAGCGTGACCAGGCGGTCGAAGAGATCGAGCGCGAGAGATTCGCCGCCGACGCTCACGGCGGCGAGCGCGCGGCGCATCAACAGATCGGCCGTGGGCGAGCCCGACCGCGCCCAAAGCCGGCCGATCGCCTGGGCGAGCGCGGCCTCCTCCTCCTCGCTCTCGGCGAGCGACAGGCGGCGGATGAGATCGTCGAGGGAATCGCGCGCGAATTGCGGCGCCCGCTCGGGCTCCGGCTCGACCGGCGGCGCCGGACGGCGCTGCGGCGAGAACACGCGCGCGCCGGGCGGCAAGGGAATTGGAATGCGTCCTATGCCCGGAATCTCGATGAATTGCTGCTCCGCCCCTGCGGCGAGCGCGCCGGGCGCGGCGACAACCATAGCCGCGAGCATTGCGGCGAGAGATCGGGATGAAGGCGCGAGGCGCATGAGGCGACTGTAGCGCAGGCGCCGGCCGCGAGACAATAACGATGAACGAGACAAAAAAGGCGAGAACGATGAAAATGACCAAAAGGGCCGCCACGATGCGGCGGCCCTCTTGTCGAAAGCCTCAGAGCGCCGAAAGCCTCAGAGAGCCTTGAGCTGGTCCGCCGAGGACTTGCCGGTGCGGCGGTCCTGCGCGATCTCGAAGCTCACCTTCTGGCCCTCGCGCAGGTCGCGCAGGCCGGCGCGCTCCACCGCGCTGATGTGGACGAAGACGTCCTTGTCATCGCCGTCGGGCTGAATGAAGCCATAGCCCTTTTGGGCGTTGAACCACTTTACCGTTCCAGTCGCCATTCGTCTCTCCGAACATAGAGGAGAAGGCCCGCCTGCGCGGGGCCGGGTCGATCGATGTCAGGGAGAGGTCGTCAGCGGCTCCGTCTCCGAAGCGCGCGCAAGTCGCCGGCCGAAAATCGATGCCGGAGAACATAGAGGGCCGAAACGCGCCCGGCAATGGCGGATCACGCTATGGGCCATAAGTAATTACCGAGAAAGAAAGGATTTCCTAACCTCTACAATTCGAAAGGCCGCTCCGGTTCACGCCGCATTCATGCCGGCGCCGCGATCTTAGCGTCGGATTCACGATCATAGCGTCGAATTGTCGTCGAATGATCGTGGTCCGCGACGAAGGGGCGCAACCGCCCCCGGCGCGGCAAAGGAGCGGAGCGTAAAAGTGATCGACCTCGTTCGGCAAGCCATCGACGAGCATGGACGCCTGTCGGCGCCGGCGCGTGAACTCGGCGTCAATTCCGACCTCTATGAGCTCGGCCTCACCTCCTTCGCGGCGGTGCGCATCATGCTCGCGCTCGAGAACGCCTATGGCGTCCAATTCCCCGAGCATATGCTGCGCCGCCGCAATTTCGCCTCCATCGGCGCCATCGTCGCCTGTCTGCGCGAGCTCGAGCGCAAAGTCGCGGCCTGAGCCAGGCTCAGATCCGCGCGCCCGAGGGACAATAGCGCGCCTTGCGATCGACCCCGGCGGAGAGCGCCGCCGGGAAAACGTCCAGCCGCGGGCCGAAGGCGAGCCGCGCGGGCGTCACCGGCCGCGCCGAGGCCGCCCAGCTCTGGAAAGCGGCCGACCGCCCCTCCCTCGTCTCGCGCAGGGCGAGCTTTTCCGCGCCCGGCTCCGGCGTCAGCCCCTCGAGCCCGCATTGGACGAAGAGCGGAATGCGATAGGCTGGGGGCGGCGCCGCGCAGGCGCGCTCCATCAGCACGACGATGGTGAAGAAGACGAGCGCCGAGAAGGCGACAAAAAGCGCGCCGATCTGACGCGCGCCCAAATCTGCTCGTGACATTTTGGACCCCTCGAGGCCGCGAACCGGCCGAGAGTGTCAAATGGAGCGGCGCCCGCGCCCCTCCAGCGCGAGCGCGGGACATGATTAGCGGGGAGTGACCGCACCCGTCAGCCCGCCAGCTCCTTCAGCCCGCGGCGGATGAGCGCGCCCGTATCCGCTCCCTCGCCCATCGCCTCGAGGCTCTTGGCGACGGCCGCCGCCGCCTGCGGGCGCCCATAGCCGAGATTGACCAGCGCCGAAATCGCGTCCTGCGCCGCCTGGGGCGCCGCCGCCGGCTCCTCGCCGGAAAGCCGCGCCACCACCGGATCGATTCCGGCGAAGGCCGGGGCCTTGTCCTTCAGCTCGGCGACGATGCGCGCGGCCAGCTTGGGGCCGACGCCGGAGGCGCGCGCCACCATCGCCTTGTCCTGCCCCGCAATGGCCGAGGCCAGTTCGCCCGGCGAGAGAATGGACAAAATGGCGAGCGCCACTTTCGAGCCCACCCCCTGCACGCTCTGCAGCAGGCGGAACCAATCGCGCTCCGCCTCCGTCGAGAAGCCGAACAGGCGTATCGCGTCCTCGCGCACCTGCGTCTCTATGGCGAGCGAGGCCGCCTCGCCCACAGGCGCGAGCTTTTGCAGCGTGCGCGCCGAGCAATTCACCACATAGCCGACGCCATGCACGTCGATGATGACGTGATCCTCGCCATAGGAATCGACGATTCCCTTGAGCTTGCCGATCATCTCGCCCCCGCGATGAAGGCCGATCCGATGCGTCCACCGGATGATGGGGTGAAGCTTCCCTCATCCTGAGGAGCGGCCGCAGGCCGCGTCTCGAAGGACGAGGGAAGCGTCACGCGCCGCCTTCTGGATCTCGCCCTCGTGCTTCGAGACGGTCGCTGCGCGACCTCCTCAGCATGAGGGCGAGGGTGATTGTTGCCGGACCGCGAGCCTTCAGGCTCGCTCCTCGAACGAAAGCCGATCATCGCGCCCCCGCAGCGAGCTTGCGCGCGGCGATGCGGCCGGCGCGATGATGGGCGTGGCAGATGGCGACGGCCAGGGCGTCGGCGGCGTCGGGGCTCTCGGCCCGGCTCAGCGGCAGCAGCACGCGCACCATCATGCCGATCTGCGCCTTATCGGCATGGCCATTGCCGACCACGGTCTTTTTGACGACATTGGCGGCATATTCCTCCACCTCGAGCCCGGCGAGCGCCGGCGCCGCCAGAGCGACGCCGCGCGCCTGTCCGAGCTTCAACGCCGATTGCGGATCGCGATTGACGAAAGTCTCCTCGATCGCCGCCTCATGCGGCGCATAATCCGCGATGATGCGCGCGAGGCCGCGCTGCAATTGCGCGAGCCGCTCGCCCATGGAGGCGTCGCCGTCCGAATGCAGCGAGCCGCAAGCGACAAAGGAGAGCCGCGAGCCGCGCGACGCCTCGACGACCCCCCAGCCCGTGTTGCGAAGGCCCGGGTCTATGCCGAGAATGCGAATCGTCTCTTCCGTCATGGCGGGAGGTTAGGGGGAAAGGGCGGCGAGGGGTAGCGGCGTCTCTCGCGCCGGGCGCGCGCCCCCTGCCCCTCGAGGGGCTATCGAATGCCACATCCTCCCCACCCCGCGACGTCTCGGCCAGGACGGCTGCGCGCCGGCTTCAAATAGGATCAACATCCGCCCACGCCGAAGCGCCCGGCGCCTCGCGGCGGCGGGGGAGGAGGGGCGGCTC
>NZ_PUIV01000044.1 GCF_003113265.1 Methylosinus sporium | reverse complement strand
CGAAGTTCGTCGCCGGCGACATGCCCTGATCGAACCTCGAATAGCCTGATAACAACGCCGGCCGGGCCTCGCGCCCGGCCGGTTTTTCTTTGCGCTCCGAAGTGTCGGGGCGTCGCAGCGCGAGTCGCGGGCGTGAAGGCGGCAGTTATATCGCAGTGCGATATATGCGGCGTTTGGACGCAGGAGAAATTGTCGCGTCTGCGCCCGAAGGCGCATAGAATTTATGCATAGAGTCTCGCATCGGCCGAGGGCTCGCAGGCGCGAGCGACGCCGCGACAGGTCGACGAAATAGCGATTTCAAATCGATTCCTTTTTGCACTAAGAAAATCGGGACAAGCGAGGGCGAGGATTTTCGCCTCTCGATGCTCGAATCAAAAAAAAGGCGACGCGGCGACCCTCGAGGCGCGCGTGGTCGGGAGGAAGGAAAGCGATGATCGTTCGTTCCGTGAATTCGTGTCTGCTGGCGCTCGCGTTGCTCTTCGCATCCTTCTCCGCGACTCCGGCTCGCGCCGGGGGCGACGGCCCGGAAGCGATGGTCATGGACAATATGTGCATGGTCATGTTCGGATATGACATGATCCACATCACGGCCTATGAGGCCGAAGGCGCGCGTGAGCAATATTGCGAGCACATTCCCTTCGTCGGTCGCGTCATCTTCACTTTCGATATCGCCAATCCGGATTTTCGCGACCTGCCGCTCGAACTGCGCATCATTCGCGATCCGCTGACGCCGATCTCCGCAGATACGGATCTCGATCCGCTCACCATCATTCATCTGCCGGCGAAGCTGTATAAGACCGGCACCTTCAACTTCGAGCACAAATTCACCGATAAGGGTCATTTCATCGGCTATGTGACGCTCACCCGAGCGAATGGCGAGAAAGAGACCCAGCAGTTCAAATTCATGGTCGGTCAGACGCTGTGGTCCTTCGTGCCGCAGGCGCTCGGCGCCGTGCTGATCGCGCTCATGGTGGGCGTCTATTGGCGCCACAGCAAATCGACGCCGAAAAGCGCGAATCCCGTCGACGCGATGAAGTCGTCTTGAACGGATGCAGTCGACTGACCAGATCATGATGTGAATAAGCCAATAATATGGAGGAGCGACGATGAAGGTGAAGCTCGGAGCCGGTCTCGTGGCGGCGTTTCTATGCGTGAGCGCCGGCGCGGCGTTCGCCCATTCCTTTCTGGTCGACGCGTCTCCGTCGGCCAAGGATCATGTCGCCGCTTCCCCCAAGATCGTGAAGCTGCGCTTCGGCGGCGGCGTGGAGCCCAATTATTCGACGATCTCGATCATCGACGCCAATGGCAAGACGGTCGTCGAAGGCGCGAAGGGCGCGCCCGAGAAGCCGCGCGAGCTGACGCTCGACGCGCCCGATCTTTCGGCCGGCAAATATACCGTGAAATATCGCGTTCTCTCCTCGGATGGCCACATCGTCGAGGGGAAATACGAATTCACGGTCGACGCTCGCTAACTCTGGCTCTCGAACAAAAATGAAAGCGGGCGGCGCCGATCGGCGGGGCGCCGCGCCGCGTTCGTGAGCGTAACGGAAGTCGAAACTCATGGAATTGGCGACGCTTCGCTTCGTGGAGAGCGTTCTGTCCGCTCTCGCCGTCGGACTATTGCTGCTGCCGCGCCTCATAGAGGAGGATGGCGCGCGTTTCAAAAAGCCGGTCGCGGCGGCGGCGGTCCTGCGCCTGCTGCTCGGCTTCGGCCTCATCGTCGCTTCGGCGCGCAACATTATCCCGGCGGGACGGCCGCTCGATTCAGCGGCGCTGCTTCAATTCATCTTCGGCACGCTGATCGGCAAGGCCTGGGTGGCGACGCAGGTTCTCGCCGCCGTTTTCGCCGCGGCGGCATTGCTGCGGCTGCGGGTGAAAAATCTCTGGCTCGATCGCGCGACTCTCGGGCTCGGGCTCGCGGTGCTCGCGGTCGTCTCCGTCACCGGCCATGCGGTGGACGACAGCCTGCCGATCTATACGCAGCTGAGCTTCCCTTTCCATACTCTGGCGGGCCTCACTTGGATCGGCGGCCTGCTCGGCCTCGTCTATTGGATGATCACCGGCCGCGGCAAGCCGCCGGAGGAGGCGTGGCGCCTCGCCGAGCGCTGGTCGCTCGTCGCCAAGGCGGCCATGGTCATCGTGCTGATCAGCGGCCTTGTCCTGGCCTGGGAGACGGTCGGAAGCTTCGGCTTCATGCTGGCGACGCCCTATGGGCGTCTGCTCACCGTCAAATTGGCGCTGCTCTGCGCGGCCTTGCTGCTCGCCCTTTCGCTGGCGCGCTATCTGACGCTCGCCGGCTCCAAAAAGAGCTTCGATTTCGCCTGGTACGGCAAGATCGGCGGCTTCGAGGGGGCGTGCGCGCTCGGCCTTTTGTTCATCGCCGGCTGGATCGCCACCATCACGCCGGCGGCGCATGAGACCAATGTCTATTGGCCGCTGCCATTCCGCGTCACTTGGGCCGGCACTTGGGGCCTCAAGGTCACGCCCTGGATCGATCCCACCTGGCAATGGGGCGTCGCCGGCGCGGCCTTGGCGGTCGTCGCCGGCCTGGCCTGGTTCGCGCCTGCGCTTGCCGCCGCCATGGGTTTCGCGCCTTTGCCGCGGCTGCGCGATTGGCGAAAATATTCGACATCGGCGCTGGCGCTGGCGGCGGCGGTCTGCGGCACGGTCTCGCTGTCGGTGCAAGCCTATCCCGAGACCTATACCGATCCGCCCATCGCTTACACGGCCGCCTCGGTGAAGCGCGGCTATGAGACGTTCCAGGCCAATTGCATCGCCTGTCACGGCGTCACCGGCGAGGGCAATGGGCCCATGGCCAAGGGTCTGCCTGTGGCGCCCGCCGATCTCACCGCGCCACATGTCGCGACGCATACGCTCGGCGATATTTTCCATTGGCTGACCTATGGCGGGCAGAGCGGCGTCATGCCGGCCTTCGCCGATACGGTCACAGAGGACGAGCGCTGGGACCTCATCAATTTTCTCACCGTTCTGTCGAACTCGAACCAGTCGCGATTCTTGAGCCCCAAGGGCGTGATTCAATGGCTCGTCGCGCCCAATTTCGCGCTGGACGATCCCAAGGGCGAGATCGACGATGTCGAAAAGCTGCGCGGCGTGCCGACGCTGGTCTCCTTTGCGCGCTGCAAGCCGGAAGAGGCGGGTTTTGCAGATCGCGTCGCGAGCCTGAACGCCGCCGCCGAGACGGTGAAGGCGATGGGCGCGCATCATGTCACCGATTATTTCGGTGAATGCCCGGCCGATCCGAGCGCGCTGACGCCCAGTCATCCCGACGCCACGGAGCTCACCTATTCTCTCATCAACCATTATCTCGACGAGCCGGTCGTCAATGAGATTCCGGAAGGTCATTTCCTGATCGATCGCTCCGGCTATGTTCGAGCCCGCTTCCGCCATTTTGGGACCGACGACGGCAATCTCGCCTTGCTGAAAGCGCAGATCGCGCTGACCGCGAAAGAGCCGATCGTCTATGTCTCGCCGCATCAGCATTGAGAGGCGAGACGAAATGGCGCGCAATTCGTCGTATGGTCGCGATGCGGCGGACGGGGCCGAAGGCCCCGCAGACAATCAAGCGACGAATGCAAAGTCCGACGGCTTCGTCGGCGTGTAAGGGAGAACGCACATGATGATCAAGCGGCGTGATCTATTGGCGGCGGGCGGCGCTCTATTGGGCGGCGCGGCGTTGGGCGTCTCGACTCCGATGCGCTCGGCGCAGGCTCACGAATATGAGCTCGGCAAGCTGACGATCGAGCATCCCTGGGTGCGCGCGCCCAAGGACGGCGAGACCACGGCTTATTTCTACGCCTTCATCCACAATAAGGGCGGCGCCGACAAGCTCATCGCGGTGAAATCGCCGAATGTCGGTAAGGTCACTTTGCACTCCGACGCCAAGCATACGATCGCGCAAGGCGGCATCGCCATCGCGGCCGATAAGACCACGACACTCTCGCCCGAAGGCCCGCATGTCGTGCTGGCTGAGGTCAAGAAGATCAACCCCGTCGGCTGGGGAATGGAGCTCGTTCTCGTTTTCGAGAAGGCGGGCGAAGTGACGGTGGACGCGGCCGTCGACGCGCCCGACGCCAAACATGCGCATGACGCCGAGGCGATGCAGCGCTGGGAAAAGGCCCATCCGGAAGGCGGCGTGACCTCGCCGGCCGGCGACGCCAAAGAGCAAGGGCATCACCACGATCATCACGACCACGGCGATCACACGTCCAAGGACATGAAATGATCGTCCGGCCATCGTGATTCGATGCGCGGTTCGGCCTCGGCCGGGCCGCGCTTCTCACGACCTCAGTCGGTCGAATCCAAGCTGAGCAGACGGCCGGAAAAATCGCTCGCGTCGGAGGAGACGGCGGGCGTCGGCGGCGAACTGCGCGGGGCGTTGAGCGGCAGGGCGAAGCCCAGGACAAAGGCTGCGAGCGCCATAGCGGCGACCAGGAAAAGAGAAACCCTGAACTGACGCCGCGCCGACTCCGGATCGAAGCTGCGCGTAAAAGCCGGCTCCATACGGTCTTCGAACTTGTCCACCAACGACATGACGCACCCTCTCCGGGACGCTCCCCCGAACGTCCGACGCGTCGCGACCGCTCCCACGATCGCTCGGCGAAGAATAAACGGCGGCGCGCGCCGAAAAGTTTCACGTCGGGAGCAGTGGGCGGCAATTTTTTTGGCGAGGTGAATTTTTTGTGGTCGTCAAAGCGTCGATCGTAGCGGCGCAGCGGCGCCCGCATGGCGAAAACATGCGTCGCGCGCATTTGAGACAATTAGCGCGAACAATGTCGCCAGAGTGATCGCCCCGAGAGGGAGCGACAGCGCTGTCGCTATCGGACGCGCCACGAGAGGAATGACAAAGGCCGCGGCGAGCGCGCTCTTCATATAAGGGCCGAAGCCCCGCTCGAGTCCGAGAGACGCGAGCAGAGCGAAGGCGGGCGCGAGCGCCGTCATATCGTAATCGAGACAATAGGGCGTCGTGAGGAATGTCGCGACGATCGCTCCGGCGGCTTTGGCGCGATCATCGGCCCTGCTGCGCCACAGCCAGACGAGCGCGGCGAGCGTCGTCGCCGTGACCAGCGTCTGCGCGGCATAGGCGGTCGAGATGTCGGCGCCGAGCAGGCGGGCCGCAGCGAAGACGCTCTGGATTTTCGGAAAGCCCGCAGCGCCGCGCTCGACGACGAGATCGCGCGTGACGTCGAGATTCTGCGCGAAGGCGACCCAGCTCTCGGCTCCGAAGAGGGAGAGGCTGGCGAGCGTCATGACGGCGAGCGCGGCGGCGGCGAAGGCGAGCGCCCGCCAATGGCCGCCGACCATGAGCGCCACCGGCAGCGCGAGCGCAAATTGCGGCTTATAGGCGAGCAGCGCGAAGGCGAGGCCGGCGAGCGCCGGCCGGCGCTCTAGAGCGAGAAAGCCGAAGCCGAGCAGAGCGGCGGTCAAAAAGCCGTTCTGCCCATGGCCGAGATTGACCAGCGCCGCCGGAAAGGCGAGCGCCAGCAGCGCGACGCGCCAGCCCTCGACGCTCGTGGCGGCGCAGCGCATGAGCGCGAGCAGGGCGACGAGATAGAGCGCGAGCGTCGCCATTTGCCAGAGGGCCAGCGCCTCGAGATAGGGGAGATGCGCGAGCGCCGCCGCTGGCGCGAGAAAATAAGGCGGATAATGCCAGCCGAAGACGTCGCTATCGGCGCCGAATTCCGCGCGCTGCGCGGCGATATGGCGCTCGAGGTCGAAAGGCGCTTCCGGATGGCCGCGCAAAGTCTCGAGGCCCGCCACCCAGACCTGGCTGAAATCCGTGCCGAGGGGATGGCCATTGGCGTCGAAGCGGCCATTGGCAGTCATCAGCACGGCCGCGATACAGCCGATCGCGAGCAGCAGCAGCATGGCGGGATAGACGCGCAGGCGCTCCGCGTCGAGCCAGTCGCCGCTGCGCAACTTCTCCCACATGTTCCGCGCCCTTCCAGTGCCTTCCCGCCGGTTCGGCGTCGGAGCGAGCTTAGGCGCGAGAGGTTAATCGCTTCGTTTCGACGCGGGGGCGGAGGTGGATTTTCGATTGCCCGGCGCCGCCGCGGCGTCTATCTTCGAGACTGCGATTGTGCAGCGCACACTTCCTCCAGAGGAGCATCCCAAATGGCCTTTATCGCCGACGCTTTGTCACGCGTGAAACCTTCCGCCACGATCGCCGTGACGCAGAAGGCGCGTGACCTCAAAGCGCAGGGCAGGGAGGTCATCTCGCTCTCGGTGGGCGAGCCGGACTTCGACACGCCGACGCATATTTGCGACGCCGCCGTCGAGGCGATCCGCCGCGGGGAGACGCGCTATCCGCCGGTGCTCGGCATTCCGCAGCTGCGCGAGGCCGTGGCCAAGAAGTTCAAGCGCGAGAACGGCCTCGACTACAAGGCCTCGGACGTGATCGTCGCCACGGGCGGCAAGCACATCCTCTTCAACGCCTTTCTGGCGACGATCAATCCCGGCGACGAGGTGATCGTCCCGGCGCCCTATTGGGTCAGCTATCCCGAGATGGTCGCCATTTGCGGCGGAAGCACCGTCTTCGTCGACACGACGATGGAGCATGGCTTCAAGCTGCAGGCGGCGGACCTCGAGCGCGCCATCACGCCGCGCACCAAATGGCTGGTGCTGAACTCGCCCTCCAACCCGTCCGGCGCCGCCTATACGCATGACGAGCTGAAACAGGTCGCCGAAGTGCTGCTGCGCCATCCGCAGGTGCATATTCTCACCGACGACATCTATGAGCATCTCGTCTATGGCGATTTCAAATTCGCCACCATCGCGCAGGTGGAGCCGGGCCTCTTCGAGCGCACGCTGACGATGAACGGTGTCTCCAAAGCCTATGCGATGACCGGCTGGCGCATCGGCTTCGCCGCAGGCCCGGCCGCGCTCATCAAGGCCATGGACATGCTGCAGGGCCAGCAGACCTCGGGCGCCTGCTCCATCGCGCAATGGGCGGCGCTCGCGGCGCTGGAAGGCCCGCAGGATCATCTCGCCGTGTTCCGCAAAGCGTTTCAGGAGCGGCGCGATCTCGTCGTCTCCATGCTCGGCCAGGCGAAATATCTGCAATGCCCCTCGCCCGAGGGCGCCTTCTATGTCTTCCCCTCCTGCAAGGAGGCGATCGGCCGCAAAACGCCGGAGGGCAAGGTGATCGAGAGCGACGTCGATTTCGTCACCGCTCTGCTGGAGGCGGAAGGCGTCGCCGTGGTGCAGGGCTCGGCCTTCGGCACGGGACCGAATTTCCGCGTCTCCTATGCGGCGTCGAACGCGACGCTCGAGGACGCCTGCACGAAGATACAGAGGTTCTGCGCGAGCTTGGTCTGAGATCGAGCCGCCTGGCTTTCTCGCGACGGCGGTCTCCGTCGCGAGAAACGCGGAGCGAGGCAATGGATCGGAAAAGAGAACTCAAGCGCCAATTTTTGGAAACGCCCAAGGAGATGGGCGTTTTCCGCGTCTTGAACAAAGAGTCCGGTTTTTCGCTGCTCGAATGCGGACGCGACATCCATGCGCGTCTCAATCGGCACCAGACCGAGCTTCGGCTGGGCTCGCATCGCAACCGCGCCTTGCAGGACGATTGGAATCGTCTGGGAGCCGACGCTTTCTTCTTCGAGACTGTGGAACTGCTGAAGCCGGCTGAAAAACCCGACTATGATCCGGACGACGATCTGAAAGCTCTTCTCGCGCTCACACTGGAGCGCGAAGAGTTTTCGCCGGAGAGGCTCTATAATCCCACGCATTCGTGACGGTCACGAGCCTGATATTCGCGAGATGCGAGTCGGTTGTGACTTGGTTTTCGATCATGTTTGTTCGCAGGTTTACAAATGAACGCCTTCTTCGTCGCGCCCGGCGGGGCTGTTCTGCTCCTCCTCGCGGCAAATAGCATCGGCTTTCTCGTCAGCGTCGCACTTTCTGGCCAGCTCGTTATCCCGGCGGATGTTCTGCTGCGCATGGGCGCGCTTCATTCTGGGGCTTTCGTCGCGCAGGAGTATTGGCGTGCGGTCTCCTATGGTTTTCTGCACGCAAATCCCGGTCATCTGCTCGGCAATATGCTGGCGCTCGTCCTCTGGGGGCCGCATCTCGAGCGGCGCGTCGGCTTCAGCAATTTCCTGCTGATCTATCTCGTTTCGCTCATCGGCGGCGGCGTCGTCACGCATGAGACGCAGCCGGGTCCATTCCTCACCGTCGGCGCGTCGGGCGCTGTCTCCGGCCTGCTCGCGGCGCTCTTCGCGCTTTTCGTGCTCGGCGAGAGCGAGCTCGACGCCACATTTTTTCTGGTGAATTTCGGTCTGAATTTCGCGCTTTCCACGACCGTGCCGAATATCGATTGGCGCGCGCATTTCGGGGGCTTTGCGGCCGGCTTCATCGTCTGCGCGCTTCTCGATCTCTCGGCGCGGCTCGAGTCCGTCGTCTTGCGCTGCAAATTTCCCGAATTCGCCAAGGCCAATTGTTATGTCGCGCTCGCATTCGCGGGCGCTGCGGCCTGGACGATCGGCGGCGCGCCGCGCGATCGAACCGCGCTGATCGTGGCGGGCGGCGTCATTCTCGGCTTTTTCACGCTGGTGAAGATCATCGACCTTCTTCTTTCGGTGCGCCGCGGAGCGGCGTGGGCGGGCGTTCTGCTCGCTTCTCTCGACGCGGGGCTCACGCTGTCGGCCGTGAAAATCTGGGGAGGCGCGCTCCCGGATGTCTGCAAAATCCAATGGCCGGGGCCGGACGAAGCGACGCGCTTCGTCGGCTCGCTCTGCGCGCATCCTGTCGATATGGGTTTCGCCGGCGCGGGTTTGGCTTTCGTCGCGGCGCTATCGATGCAGCGAAACAGCATTCTCCGCGGCGCGCGGGACGCGGGCGGCTTCGTGGCCGCGTCTTTCGTCGGCGAGCGCAAGCGACGACGCGGGCGCGGTCTATAGAAAAATTTGACGGCGGCGACGCATCGCGCCGCCGCCGTATGAAAACGTCTTATTTCGTCGAGGCCTCGTAGAGCTCCTCGACATATTCCCAATTCACGAGATGCTCGAGGAAGGCCTTGAGGAAGTCGGCGCGGCGGTTGCGGTAGTCGATGTAATAGGCGTGTTCCCACACATCGGCGACCAGTAGTGGCTTGGCGCCGAACACCAGCGGGTTTTCGGCGTTCGGGGTCTTGCGCACGGCGAGTTTGCCGTCCTTGATCTCGAGCCACACCCAGCCCGAGCCGAACTGGCCGAGACCCTGGGTCTGGAACTCTTCCTTGAACTTGTCGACCGAGCCGAAGGACTCGACGATCGCCTTCTCCACCTTGGCGGGAATCGCGCCGCCGCCATTGGGCTTCAGCCACTTCCAATATTCGGAGTGGTTGTAGATCTGCGCCACATTGTTGAAGATCGGCACGTTTTTGCCATAGGAGGCGACAATGATCTCCTCGATCGGCTTGCCCTCGAACTCGGTGCCTTTGATCAGATTATTGGCGTTGGTGACATAGGTCGCATGATGCTTGTCGTGATGATACTCGAAGGATTCCTTCGACAAATAGGGCTGCAGCGCATCATAGGCGTAGGGAAGGTCGGGAAGGGTGAAGCTCATAATCCTTGCTCCTGACTTGGGTTCGCGAGCGCAGCATTCTCCGCTCGCCTCTACCTAGAACCCGGCAGGGCTCCAAGCAATCTCGCACGGCCGCAGTCTAACAATTTTCGTGCAAAGCTCGGACGACAAGCGCATTCCGGGCGCGAAAAAACCCGCCCGATGGGGATCGGGCGGGCTCGAAGGGGCGGTTTCTCACTCGGCGTGGTGAAGGGCGCCGTCTGCGCCGGGCTCGGTCGGCGGGCGTCGCCAGGCGATCAGCCAGAGGCCGGCGGAGAGCGCCAGAAATCCGATTCCATAGAGGACATATTCGATCATGTTCCACAGGCTGAGCACGCCGACGCGGAAGGGAAAGCGCGAGCTCCACTCATGGCCGTCGCGATCGGCGACGGTGATGATGGCCACATAATTTCCCGCCTCCTTGAAGTCGTGCTCGAAGGTCATGGTGGCGTTGCGATGGATTTTCGGCGGCGCGTAGAACTCGGTCGCCGTGGCGCTGTCGCCGGCCTCGCCGACATCCTTGACGATGCGCACGCCGATGGCGATGTCGCGCACATCCACGGCCGGAGCCGGGGGCGCCGCATTGGACGCCTGATTCTGCGCCATGTAGGAATCGGGGAGTCGTCCAGACTCCACGGCGGTCAGCGCGATCACCGTCTGGCCGGTTCTGACGATATCGTCGCAGAATTCTTCGGGCTCGCCTTTGCGCTGATAGCCGATGAAATGCACTTTCACCGGGCCGACCGTCGCCACGCATTCGTCCTGCTCGAGCTTTACGCCACCATGCGCCAAAGCAGAACCGGTCGTTGCCGAGGCTGATACCAAGACAAGTGCAAATAAGCTACGCCTCATAGAGCGCGTATCCATGGTTTCGACTCCCCTGAATGAGGCGGATCGTCGCCGATCTTCGTTATGGAGACTTCCGTCTCCCCTTTTGATGTTTGGTTTGGTGACCACGAATTCCATGTGGCGTTACGACGCATATTTGTTGTTTTCGAGGGGCTTGAATATTATCCGCCGGCGCCGGTCGCGGGGCGCGTGAAGCCTCTCCATAATCGCGCCGGAATTCTCGCGCCGAATGGCAGATGAAAACCGTCGGAGCGACGCGCGGGCTGGCGTGCTAACAGAACGGGACGACGCGATTGCGTCATGCGAGAGCAAAGAGGCGGAACATGCGAGGCGTCTGGTTCTTTCGTCTGTCGCGTTGGGGCGTGGCGGGGCTCGGCCTGACGCTCGCGCTCTGGGGCGTGGCGGCGATGTTCGAAGGCTGGGACAAAATCCAGATCGAGCGCGGCTGGAGCCTGTTCATCTCGGGCGCCGTGGCGGTTTCTGGAGGCGTGGTGACGCTGGCGATCGCCGCCGCTCTGTCGCGGCTCGATCATGCGCTGGCGACGCTCGCTCCGCGCGTCGCGGTCCCGGCCGCCGCCGCAGAACCGCCTGCTCCCGTCCCGCCGCCGGCCACGGCGACTCCGGCCGTGGCGTCGCCGCCGGGATTCGAGGCCTATGCGCCGAAACGTTTCGTCGCGGAAGAGCCGGTCGAGGTCGACCGCTACGAGAATGGCGGCGCGCTCTACGTGATGTTTTCGGACGGCTCGGTCGAGATTCGCGACGAGAGCCGCGTGCGGCGCTTCGCTTCGCTTTCCGAACTGAGGGCGCAGGTCGGCGCGTGACGTCTCAGATCGCGAGCGATATTGTCACCGGCACATGGTCCGAGGGGCGCGTCCAATTGCGCGCTTCGCGCAGCACATGCATCTGTTCGAGCGTTTCGGAGAGCGCCTCGCTCGCCCAAATGTGATCGAGCCGGCGGCCGCGGTCGGATTTCTCCCAATCCGAGGCGCGATAGCTCCACCACGTATAGAGCTTCTCCTCCTTGGGCACGAAGCGACGCATGGTGTCGATCCAGCGTCCTGCGTCGATGACGCGGCCGAGCTTCTCGACCTCGATCGGCGTATGGCTCACCACTTGGAGCAGCGCCTTGTGGCTCCAGACGTCCTGCTCCAGCGGCGCGATATTGAGATCGCCGACGAGGATCACGCGGCCGTCGGTCACGCGATCACGCTGAATCCATTCGGCCATCTCGTCGAGAAAATCGAGCTTATGCGCGAATTTCGGATTGATCTCGCGATCGGGCTCGTCGCCGCCGGCCGGCACGTAGAAATTATGAATGGTGAGCGGCGTCCCGCCATTGGCGAAGCCGACGGACACATGGCGCGCGTCGCCTTTCTCGCAGAAATCGCGCGTCTCCAGCAGTTCCATCGGCTGTTTCGAGACGATGGCGACGCCGTGATAGCCCTTCTGGCCATTGATGGCGAAATGCTCATAGCCGAGCGCGCGAAAATCCGAATAGGGGAATTCGGCGTTGCGGCACTTGGTCTCCTGCAGGCAGATCGCGTCCGGCGCGTGCTCCTTCAAGAATTGCGCGACGATCGGCATTCGCAGGCGCACGGAATTGATGTTCCAGGTGGTGATCTTCATCCGCTTGTCGTTTTCTCGAGAGGGAAAATCCGCGCCGCCGTTCAATCAGCCGCCGCTGCGGTCGCCGAACAAGAAAGGCGCCACGTCGGCGACGCCGGGCGGCTTTTCGGCGCTGAAGGGCATGGGACGGCAGACCGCCATGGCCGAGAGGCCGACGCGCGCCGTCAGCAGGCCGTTGAGCACGCCTTCGCCGAGCTTGGCGGAGAGCTTGGCGGCGATGCCGTGGCCGACCACCTGCTGCAGGATCGAATCGCCGATGGCGAGCCCGCCGGTGATGGCGAGATGCGCGCCGACCGAGCGCGCGAGCTTGAAAAAGCCCAGCATTCCCGGCCGTCCGCCATAGATTTCGGCGATGCGGCGCATCAGCCTGATCGCCTGCGCGGCGACGAACAGCACGTCGAGCAGCGCGCGCGGGCTGACCGTGGTGACGATGGAGACGCGCTTGGAGGCGTCGGCGATCTCGCGGCGCGCCTGCGCGTCCAGCGGATGCGCGATATGGCGCTCGGCGAGATCGACGAGATCGCGCCCGTCGATGATCTGCTGCGAAAATTCCAGCACCAGCGCGCGCGCGCGGCCGGTCTCGGGGCGGTCCTCATAGAGCTTGCACAGCTCTTTCACATGTTCGCGTGCGGCTTTGATGTCGTCGCGCCGGCGCGCCTCGGCGAGGGCGATATGCAGCCGGGCGACTCGGTTCTGCCGCGCGATGGCGACGATTTCCTTGGCGAGCATCGCCAGCGCCGCGACCAGCGCCGCGCCGGCGAGGGCGAGCCCGACCGTTCCGAGCAGCGCCGAATGGGCGAAGAGGTCCTCGACGAGATTGGTGAGCCACATGCCGCCGGCCAGCGACAGCAGGCCGGCCAAGGCCGAGACGAACAAGCCGCCCCAGGAGACCAGCATACTGCGCAGGACTCCGCGCTTCTGCGCGGCCTCGATCGCCTTCTCCTCCTCGACGAAATCGCGCGGCGTCTCGGCCTCCAGCGCGAAGACGTCGATCTGCGCCTCGACCATGCTCGGCTGGGCGCGCTCCGCCTCCTGGGGCCGCGCGCTCGCGGGCCGCGCGCTCTTGGGCGGAACGATCTGCTCGCCGTCGAGGCGAAAGGCGCGCGGGCGCGGTCTGCGTTCTGGTTCCGTCATCTCTGTCGCTTCGATAGCGCTTTCGCCCCGCAGCTTTCTAGCGCATGGGCGTGCGCCCCGCTCGGGAAAATTGCCGCGCGCGCCGAGCTCTCGACAGAAATCAGCGGGGGCGGGGCGCGCTCCCTCAGCCCCCGCCGGACGGCTCAGGCGGGAGCCCAGGCCTGCCGTGCGGCGAGCTTTTCATTCTGTTCGACCGCCCGCAGCCGCGCCGGGCGGTTCTCGAGGCCGCCCCAATAGGCTTCGAACTCCGGTCTCTTCTCCAATACGCCGAAGCGCATCCCGAAGCCGATCATCGAGCCCACATAGACGTCGGCCGCGCTGAAGGCGTCGCCCGCTATATAGCGCCGGCCGGCCAAGGCCGCCGCCAGCGTGTCCACCACGGCGGCGTAGGAGCCGTAGCCGAAACGGCGCTGCATGTCGGCGGCGGGGTCCCAGCCGACGGAATGGTTGGTCATCGCCGGCTCCACGCAGCCGGCGGCGAAGAACAGCCAGCGATAATAGGCGCCGCGCTCGGCCGGCGGCGGCGCGAGGCCCGCCTGCGGAAAAGCGTCGGCGAGATAGGCGCAGATGGCCGCCGCTTCGGTCACCACTTTGTCGCCGTGGCGGATCGCCGGCACCTTGCCCATCGGATTGATCGCGAGAAATTCCGGCGATTTGATCGACTTCCCATAATCCTCGATCTCGATCTCATAGGGCGCGCCGATCTCCTCGAGCAACCAATGGACGATCATGCCGCGCGATTGCGGATTTGTGTAGAAAGTGAGCGCATCGGACATGAGGTCTCCCTTGGTTCGTCCCGATATGGAACGTGCATAAGCCGAGGCCCTGTCAGATTCTGTCAGTATGGAGCGGCGCCATTCTTTTTGCAGCGCCGAACGCCGGCGCGGCGGGCGTTCGTCCAGCAGGGTCGCAGCCTCGATCCGGTCGGCGCGGAAATGGCGGAAGTCGCCGCGGAGTTCGCACCAAGCGACGAGCACGCGGACGGATTCGAAAAAGCCGAGCGCCACGGGCCAGACGACGCGCTGGGTGCGCGCGCCTTTTCCGTCGTTGTAGGAGATGGCGAGCTTGCGCTCCTCGCGCAGCGCGCCGCGCAGCAGCTTCAGCTCCCCGGATTGGGCCTTGCGCCAAGGCGGGCCGATGATGAGCGCCTCGTCCTGCGATCGCATCCGCAACCCTTGCGGTAGAACCGCGGATATTTTCGCCATGGCGCTATTCGCGGCGCGCGATAGCCCGTCGTCGGTGCGACGCGCGACCCATGCGGCGCCGAGCGCCAGCGCCTCGATCTCTTCTTCGGAGAACATCAGCGGCGGCATCAAAAAGCCGGGACGCAGAACATAGCCGACGCCCGGCTCGCCATCGATCTCCGCGCCCATGGCCTGCAGCGCGGCGATGTCGCGATAGAGCGTGCGCAAGGAGACGCCCGCCTCGCGCGCGAGTTCTGCGCCGGCGACGGGATGTCGGCGGCCGCGCAGCAGCTGCAGGATTTCGAAGAGGCGGCCGGCGCGAGACATGGCGCGAAATTAGCACGAATGCGCGGCGCGGATCGCGCTATTCGACCGGCGGAAAGGGCAGCTCGATCTGGCGCGCGAGCAGGGCGGCGAGCTGAGACTGGCGAGTGACGCCGGTCTTGGCGAACACGCTTTTGAGATGCGAGCGAACGGTCGCCGAGGTCGTGCCGTGCCGTTCGGCGATCTGCTCCGGCGACAGGCCCTCGGCGATCGCGCCGGCGACATTCGCTTCGGCGGCGGTGAGATCGAAGAGTCCGCGGATCAGCGCCGTATCGGGCGCGCAGCTCCTCGTGAGCGGCGTGACCACCATCAGGCTGTAGCCGCCGTCGAAGAAATCGCGCGCATCGGCGATCATCGGAACGAGATGGACGAGGACCGTGACCTCGGCGCGGCCACGGGCGGGAAAAGAGCGCGCCGTCACGGCGGCGGGAGCGGAAATATCGGCGAGACCTCGCCGCAGCAGGGCGTCGGCGGCGGCGTCGGCGAGCGCGACGCGATCGCCGGGCAGCCATTTGACATAGCGCGTCAGCTTCTCGATGAGGGCGTTGGCGACCAGCGCCCGGCCGCGCAAATCGAGGATCACGGCGGGAAGTCCGATCAGCGACAACGCCTCGGTGGCGGCGCGCAGCCGCTCGAGCCGCCAACGCGCCGCCAGAAGTCCGGCGCGGGCGAGATGCGGGCGAAAGGAGTCGAGGCGCGCGATGGCGTCCGGCTCGAAGCGCGGCCGGCCGGCGCGGCGCGCCAGATGGACCACCACGAAATCGTCGGTCGGCATGGGCATAGCCATCGCCGCGGCATGGTGCAGGCCATTGGGAGTTCCCCAATGCGTCATCACCGGATCGGCGAGCCATTCCTCCGCCGTGAAGACTTCGGCGGCGTCGACGAAGCCGGCCCGATTCGCCGCGAGCAGCCGCGTGGGCGACTCGCTGCGCGCGACCTCCGGCGATCGGAGATATTCGTCGACCCCGACCATTCCGGCGGAAAAGCGCCAGCCGGCCCAGGCGTCGCTGCGTCGCGTGAGGATGACGCCGCCCGCGGCGTCGGCCGAGGCGGCGAGATCATGCATCACCTGCGGCCACAGATCGGGATCGGTGGCGGCGCGATAGATGTCATCGATGAGGCGGTCGGAAGCGGTCATGGCGGAACTCGACAGCGAATATAACGTTTCGAGGCGAGAAACTACACGTAAACTGGTGGAGCAGCTTCCGAGCCAATCTCGGCCGAGGGGGGCGATAGGAGCTCGGCCGAACTCGATCTGGTTTTCGTCGATCGGCTCTTCGTCTTGCGGGGAACGGCGCGCTCGACTAGTTTGCGCGCCGCGTTCGGCGAAAGGCGCCGGCCGCACGACGCGGGTCTTTATTCCTTGGCGTTCTTTTCATTTCCGGAACTCGGCGCGCTGGCGGTCGGCTATCTGCTCGGCTCGATCCCGTTCGGCCTGCTGCTGACGCGGCTCGCCGGGACAACGGATATTCGCTCCATCGGCTCGGGCAATATCGGCGCGACCAATGTGCTGCGCACAGGGCGCAAGGATCTCGCCGCCGCGACCTTGCTGCTCGACGCGTTGAAAGGCGCGGCCGCCGCGCTGATCGGCGGGATGATCGCGCCCGACGGCGCCGTAATCGCCGCCGCGGCGGCCTTCGTCGGCCATATCGCTCCCGTCTGGCTGAGCTTTCGCGGCGGCAAGGGCGTTGCGACATTTCTCGGCGCGCTGTTCGGCCTCTCCTGGCCGGCGGGCCTCGCCTTCGCCGGCGTGTGGCTGTCGATGGCGGCGCTGTTCCGTTACTCGTCGCTCTCGGCGCTCGCGGCGAGCCTGGCTTCGCCGCTCGTTCTCGCAGCCGGCGGCCATCACCGCGAGGCGATCGTCTTCGCCGCAATGGCGGCGATGCTGTGGTGGAAGCATCGCGATAATATACGCCGTCTGCTCGCCGGCAGCGAGAGCCGCATCGGGCAGAAGGCATGAGCGAGCCGTCCTCCGCTTCGCGATTGACGGAGGAGCAGCTCTTTCATTGGCTGCGGCTGATACGTTCCGAGAACGTCGGGCCGCGCACATTTCGTCAGCTCGTCAATAAATTCGGCGGCGCGCAGGCCGCGCTGGAGGCGCTTCCCGCTCTTCTCGCGCGCTCCGCCCATGGACGAATGATCCGCATCGCCGAGCCGGACGACGTGCGCGCGGAGATGGAGCGCGCGAAGCAGCTCGGCGTTCGTTTCGTGTCGCTCGGCGACGCCGATTATCCCGCGCCGTTGCGCGCGATCGAGGCGGCGCCGCCGCTGCTCGCGCTGCGTGGCTCGGCGGAGATTTTGTCGCGTCCCTGCGTCGCCATCGTCGGCTCGCGCAACGCCTCGGCCGCGGGACTGACTTTCGCCGAACGTCTGGCGCAGGGCCTCGCGCGCGAAAATTACGTCATCGTCTCCGGCCTCGCGCGCGGCGTCGATCTCTCCGCCCATCGCGCGAGCCTCGCCGCGGGAACCATCGCCGTGCTCGCGGGCGGCCATTCGCGGCCATACCCTTCCGAGCATCGGCCGCTGATCGAGGAGATCATCGCGCGCGGCGGCGCCGTGGTGACGGAAATGCCGCTCGAATGGGAGCCGCGCGGCCGCGATTTTCCGCGTCGCAACCGCATCGTCTCGGGCCTGTCGCGCGGCGTCGTCGTGGTGGAGGCGGCGCGTCGCTCCGGCTCGCTCATCACCGCGCGCTTCGCTATGGAGCAGGGCCGCGAAATCTTCGCCGTTCCCGGCTCGCCGCTCGATCCGCGCGCCGAGGGGACCAATGATCTCCTGCGCCAGGGCGCCACTCTCTGCATCGGGCCGGACGATGTCACGCGCGCGCTCGCCGCCGGCGCCGGGCGCCAGGGCGATCTCTTCGGCGAAGGGGACGCGCCCGCCGAGGAGCCGTTCTGGGAAGAGATGGACGATCTCTTCTCGCTGCAGGAGCGAACGAGCGCCTTCGCGCATGATCGCGCTGCGCCCCTGGCTCTCGTGTCCGTGGCTCCAGAGCCCGCCGAGAGCGCATCGCGAAACGGAGAGCCGGCCACGGACGACGAGACGACAGACACGGTCGATCCGGTGACGCGCGTCACGGCGTTGCTCGGCCCGGCGCCTGTCGCGATCGACGATCTCGTGCGCGCGGCGGGGCTTCCCGCGCGCGAGGTCAACGCCGCGTTGCTGGAGCTCGATCTCGCCGGACGTCTCGTGCGACACGGCTCCAATCTCGTCTCGCTGGCGTGAGCGCGCGTCGCGCCGATCGCGTCAGCGCCCGTCGCCGACGGCGGCCGCCTCGCGCGATTTCGTCTCCGCCTCGACACGCGCCAGATTGAGGAAATAGGCGAGCATCGTCAGCTCGGACCGATTCGCCATCGTCGCCAGCTCGCCCGCCATTTCGGCAATGTAATTGGCGAGAGACGCGATCGTCGCTTCCGACTGTGTGGGGATGACGTCTCGACTGTCGGACATATTTTCCTCGCCTCGGCGCGAGGCGCGCGCCGGCAATTCGAATTTTCAACCTATAGTCGTAAAATGCCTCGCTGACGATGCATTGTCAACGAGGCCGGAGCCGCGTTTCGTCGCGCCGCCGAGCTCGCTGTCAAGCCTTCGTGGAGGGTCGGCGCCGTGGCGGCGGCCGAAGAAATTCGGCGAGATACAACTCAAAGTTTTCATATTTCGGGCGCGCTTAGACGACAGCAGCGTTAACGGGGCGTTTTTTTTGACGCTCGACGGTCTGGACGGAAAGTAAGCGCGCCTTAGTTCCCCTTCACCTGGACCGCTGTTCTTCCATCGGAACGGCGGCGTAATTGGAATTTTTCTCGAGGCGCGACTTGAGCGACCGATGCGTTGGGGGACTGATATGTGCGTTGGCTTGTCTTCACCGACCGCGCTCCTCCCGGCGCATCCGGTCGTCCGCGCCATCGTGACCGCCGTTACATGATGAAACGTCTCGCCGGCGCTCGCGCGCCGCGACGAAAGGTTCCGGCCGCCTGGTTCGGGCGGCGGGAAAGGGGGGCGAGAGCCACGAGGAGCTTGGGTCATGAGCAAGGTTGTGAAGTTGTCTCTGCTCGGCGCTGCTGGCGCCGTGATCGGCTTCGCCGCGCCCGGCGCGGCGGTGGCCGGACCGGTCGGCATGGCGAATGTCGCGTCCGTGTCGCTTCCGGCGTCGACGGACGAGGTTCATTACCGTCGTCATCGCGAGGGCCGTTCCGCCCATTATTGCCCGCCGCGTCGCATCGAGCATCGCACGGTCTATGTGCGCCGCATCATCGAGCGCCGCACCGCCTACTATCCGTTGTATGAGCGCCGCACGGCCTATGTCGCGGCTCCGGTGGCGACTGCGGTCGTCGTGCCGGTCGTCGCGGCCAGCTACGCCTATCCCTCCTATGGATATGGCTATGGCGGCGGCGGCCCGGGCATCATCGGCGCCGGCGCCGGTCTTCTCGGCGGCGCGCTGAACATCGGCTTCGGCGGCGGCGCCGATGATGCCCGGGC
>NZ_PUIV01000043.1 GCF_003113265.1 Methylosinus sporium | reverse complement strand
CGAGGGGCGAGATTTCCACCGGCGGCACGAAAACCCGCTGTCGCCAGCCACTGAACGGCGGCTTCTGCTCACGGCGAAGCGTTTCCACACGGTCTGCTTAAGTATTGATCAGGGTCCCTCGGCTAGTCTGCCCTCCGTGGCCGGCGGTGTGTCGCCGGCGTTCAGGGACCATGCCGATGTCCAGCTCTATCCTCCGCACCGCCATCGGCGGGGCATTTTTCACGCTCGTCGCCTCTCAATCGCTCGTTCACATTCTCACCCAGGTGCAGGCCAAAACGGCGCCCTACCGCCCTCAGGCGGAATATGCCGCCCCGATGCGCGCCTATGCGCCCGTCGCGCCGGCGACGCCGAACGCCGTGATCGGCGAGGCGATCATTCCCGCCGATCGTCTCGGCCAATATTCCGCCAATGTCGAAATCGAAGGCCAGCGCGTCCGAATGCTGGTGGACACGGGCGCGAGCACGGTCGTGCTGTCCTATGAAGACGCCGCAGCGATCGGCTGTCTGCCGGCGCCCGCGGATTTCAAATATCCCGCCCAGACCGCAAATGGCGTCGCCCATATGGCGCGGGTGAAGCTGCGCGAGGCCCGTCTCGGTCAGGTCGCGCTGCGCGACGTCGACGCCTATGTGGCCGAGCGCGGCGCCCTCGGCGCCAGCCTGCTCGGCATGACCTTTCTGTCGCGCCTGTCCCGTATCGAGGCGGGAAACGGAAAGCTGGTTCTGCGTCAGTAGGCGCGGAGCGCCTCCCGGTCTCATCCGTGGGCCCGGCCTCTCGCGCGGGAGCGGAAAACATGCGATTGTCCGCGCATGTCGCTCCCCCGCCAGCTCTCCGTCTTCGCTCTGGTGGGCGTCGTCGCGACCGCGCTCCATTATGGCGTGCTCGTCGGGCTCGTCGAGCTTTTGGCCTGGCCGCCGGTGCCGGGCGCGCTCGCCGGCTATCTCTCCGGCGGAATCGTCTCCTACATCCTCAATCGCCGTCACACATTCGAGAGCGACCGCCCGCATGAAGAAACGACATGGCGTTTCGCCCTCGTCGCCTTCGTCGGCTTCTGCCTCACCTATGGATTCATGAATCTCTTCATCGAACGCATGGGCGCTCCCTATCTTCCGGCGCAGATCGTCACCACGGGGATCGTCTTCTTCTGGTCCTATCTCGGCAACCGCCTGTGGACCTTCCGCGCAGGGCCGGCCTGACCGGCCGATCCTGCGCCATGATCGTCAGGCCGCCTCACGGCCCTCGGCGATCAAGACGTCGACGCCGCGAAGCGCGCGCTCCTCCGCCTCGCGTTGCGACAGAGGCGGCGCCCAGCCGCGCATCTCATCGCAATTATAAGCGACGACCAGCGCGATCTGCGCGCCGCTCAATTGCGCGAAGAGCGACGGCGGCAGCGCGAGCCCCTCTTCGAGAGTCCAGCGCCAGGGGCGTTGCTCGCTCGCCTCCTCGGGATGGAAGAAAGCGGCGAGCTGCGGGTCATCGAACGGAATGCGCGCGATCTCGCGACCGTCGGTCGCCACGAGGCCGCTCAGCGAGACGCCGAGCCGGCGCGTGTCGCCGCCGAGCCCTGAATCATCGGCCGGAACGAAGCTCGTCGAGACGAGCCGAATGTCCTGCGCCGCACGCGGAAACGAGAAGATCGCCGAGCCATTGGCGCGGATCGGAGCGATCTCCGCGCCATCGACCAGAAGCCGCACGTCGGGATCGAATTCGCGCGAATAGCCCGAACGCTCGGCGCGAGCCACGAGCCGCTCGCGCACGGCCGCGATCATCGCCGGTGAAGCGAAGGGACGGCAGAAGTCGGAGTCGAGGCGCCGCTCCGACGCCGGCGAACCTTGCATATGGAGAAAGAATCCACGCTCGCCAGTCGCGCTATAACTCTCGGAGGGCAGATTTTCGGCGATCAGAATATCATGGCTTTCCAGTTCGACATGCCAATAATCGACCGTCTCGACCGGGACGCGGGTGATCGTCGCGCCATTGACGAGGCTTTGCGCGTGAATCAGCGCCTCGCCGACGCATTCGACGCAGAGCCCGTGGCCGGGCGACACATAGAGATCGCGCGCCGGGCGATTTTCGCCGAAAGCGCCCGCCGCGATGCGCACCGGCCAGGCGTCGCGCGGCTGCGCGCGCCCCGTGCAATCGATCTTGCGATGGCCGATCCACACGATCGGACGTTCGCGCCCTTCCGTCGTCACGACGAGATCGCCGACGCGAAGATTCTCGACAGCAATTTCGCCGCGCGTCGTTCGAATGCGTGTGCCAGTGACGAAGCAGGTCACGGTCGCGCTGAAATTGGTCGCGGCGAGCGGACTCTTCTGAACGCCCGTGTCCTGCAGATAGGACTGTTGGCGCGGATCATAGTAGAGATCGACATTGGGTCCGACATAGCTGCCGTTTCCGCCGGTCTGATTGCCATTGGCGGCGGGATAATCGGTAATGAAATTGACGCCGCTGTAATCGACATAGGCGCCATTCGGCCCATCGCCGCCCGGCCAGAAATGATTGTCGGCGCCCTCGGGCGATCCGCTCGGGTCGACGACGCCGACAACATTATAGACCGTTCCGTTGACGGTGTAGGTCCCGGTCGCGCTCGTCACGGTGTGCGAGCCGTCGGAATTGACCGCATCGGCGTAAGTCAGATTGAGCGTGACGTCGATGCCGGGAGTTCCCTCCGCCACATTGGCGGGAATCGTATAATTTACTGTAGAAGTGCCCATCTTGATCACCATACCAACACTACAGAGAGGACTAAAATCCAGAAGAATGGGAGACGTTTGTCTCGACCGAAACCTCGAATTAAATCCGATAATCGAAATAAAGCTTGATTTGAGTCTTTTTATAAACCGCAAGTTGCAGCCTATCAATCCGTTGCAACTCGTACGTCCCGTCGCGGCCTCCTCACCCGCCGACATTCTGAATGCGGCCCCAAGTGCTCTTCGTGCCCCAAATGCCCTGGCGCAGCGCCTCCAATTGCACGATCTGCGAATGGTCGACGAAGAGATTGACCTCATTGCCGTAATTCTTGACGTACCATTCGAAGACTGGCGGATCGGCGGCCTCGAACATCACTTTCTCGAGCCCGAGCTTGTCGATCACGTGCGCAGCGACATCAGTGCGCCAGCGCTTCACATTCTCGGTGATCCCTTCGCTCTCGATCATGATGATGTCGGCGCCGGCGTCGAGTGCGCGCTCGGCCTGCGCGATGAGCCAGGAGACGTCGCGCGTTCCCTCCGCCTCCAATTCCGCCGCCGAAGTATCGCCGCCGGCGCCGAATTGAATGCCGACCTCGGGCTTGGCCTTGAGCCCCGCCTTCTTCACCATGCGCACCAGCCGCAGCAGGCTGTCGGTCGGCAGGCTGACGAAGCCCGCCGATATCTCCACCACATCGAAGCCGAGCGATTTCGCTTCCTCGATATAGCGGCCGATGGCGTCGGGGCCGAAGCGCATCACATTCTCCAGCCAGCCGCCGGTCGAGATATAGGCGCCATGGTCATGCGCGGTCTTGTTGAAGCTCCGCACCGCCTCGGGCGGCATCAGTGCGAAGGAGCCGCCGGCATATTTCACGCCGTCGATCCAGGGGCCCATCGTTTCGAAGAGATCGGCGAGATGCCGTTTTCCATAGGCGCTGTAATAAGGCCCGCGAATTTCGGTGAGCCCGCGCTGGCGCGGCTTGGCCGTGCGCGCGGCGCGGGGAATGAAGGAAAATGTCGTCTCTGCCATGGCGTTTCCCCTAATGTGCTCGAGTGCGAGCCTGAAGGCTCGCGGTCCAATGCGCTCCCTGGACTGCGAGCCTTCAGGCTCGCATTCGTCGCTCTCCCTCCGTCGATCCGCCGATCCGCCCGAGCAGTCCCGTCAGCTCCGCGACGCGCCGCCGCTCGAGCGTCTCGATCACATTGGCGATGGCGTCGCGCTCGATCTCGCTCGTCTTCTCGCGCGTGACGCGATCGAATTTTCGTCGAGCCGCCTCCCAATCGAAGGGATCGGTATAGAAGCCGTGATAATCATCGCGCGAACAGGCGAGCAGGCGCCCATTCTCGAGCTCGATCGCGAGCCGCGCCGGCAAAAATTTCGGAAACAAAGTGGAGAGCTCCGGCGAAGGGGCGATCATCACCTTGCGCAGCAGCGTTTGAACATCCTCGGCGAGAATGCGCTGCGGCGCATATTGTTCCGGCTGCACCTCGCCGTCGATGAGCGCGACGGCGAGCATATAGGGAAGGCTGTGATCGGCCTCCTCCTTATTGCGCACCAGACGCTTGTCGCCCTCCTCGCCGCCGCCGATGATCTGAAAGGCCACCGCGAAAGTCTCGAGCCGCGCCTCACGCACAGAAGCCGCCGAAAACCCCGGCCGCGCGCGAATGTCGAGCGCCGCGTCGATCGCCGATTGCGAATGAATCTCGGCATTGTGCTTCTTGAGAATCGTGCGCGTCACGCTCTCCAAATCCTCGCGCGGCCAATCGATTTCGAAATGCCCGGCGATCGTCTCCTCAAAGCCCTTATTGCCTTCGAAAACTTCCGCCGGTCCGGTGATACCATGCGCGGCGAGCAGCGCCGCATGGGTCGCCGCCATCGCCGTATTGGGATAGGCGAGGCCCTTCCAATGCGAGAGCGCGCCGGTGCGGGTCACGCGCAAGGCGTTGTTCGCCGTGCCGCTGATGGCGATGGCGTTGGCGATTTGCTCGGGCGAAAGACGCAGCGCCTTGGCGACGCCAGCGGCGGCCGCATAAGCGCCCTGCACCGTATGGTCGAAGCCGCGCGCCCGCACCGGCGCGACATCGCTCAAGCGCGTATGCACCTGATAGGCGACGGCGAGCGCCGCTAAAAATTCCGCGCCGCTGGCGTCGCGCATTTCCGCCGCGGCGAGAACGGCGCCGAGATTGTCGGAGGGATGGCAGGTCTCGCCCGGCGCGAGATAGCTGTCCATGAAATCGAGATAGCGCGACAGCGCGCCATTGTAGAAGGCGGCGCGATCGGGCGCGGTCTTGCCGCCGCCGATGAGCGTCGAAATCGGCGCGCCGCCGAGCGCCAGCGTCATCTCGCGGATCGCCTTTATCGGAGCCGCGTCGAGCGCGCCTATGGCGACGCCGATCGTGTCGAGAACGCGGATTTTCAATTGCCCCAGCGCGGCCTCGCTCATCTCCTCGAGCTGCGCCCGATCGACGAATTCCGCGAGCGTCTGAACCTCGGTCATTGGCGAGATTCCTTGCAGGCCGTCGTATCTGTCGCGCCGGCCGGCAGTATCAAGCCGTCTTTGCTCACGTCCCTCGCGGCTTCGCCCGCGTCGTCGGCGCTGCGCCGGCGGGATCGTCGGGCCAGGGATGGCGCGGATAGCGGCCCTTCATCTCGCGCTTCACCTCGCTCCAGGAGCCGGCCCAGAATCCCGGCAGATCGCGCGTCGTCTGAATGGGGCGATGCGCCGGCGACAAGAGCTCCAGCGTCAAGGGAACGCGGCCCTTGGCGAGCGCCGGATGCGCAGAGAGGCCGAACAGCTCCTGCACGCGCACCGATAAGAGCGGCCCATTGGCTGCCGAATAATCGAGCGCATGGCGCGAGCCGGCGGGCGTCTCGAAAAAGGCGGGCGCCTCGAGGTCGAGCCGCCGCGTCAACTCATAGGGGAGCAACGCCGATAGCGCGGCGCCGAGATCATCGGCCGTTATGGCGGCGACGCTGGCGCGGCCGAGAATGAAAGGCGCGAGCCAATCTTCGACGCTCTGCGCGAGGCCTTCGTCGCTGACATCCGGCCAATCGTCGCCTTCGGCGCGGCGCAGAAAGGCGATGCGGTCGCGCAATTGCTCCTGCGCCTTGCTCCAAGGCAGACGCGCGACGCCGAGCCCGGCGACGCCGCGCGCGAGAATGGCCGCATTCTCCTCGCTGGCTTCGACCGAAAGATTCTGCTCGGCGAGGCGGATCGCCCCGAGCCTGCGGAAACGCCGTCGCCGCAGGCTCGCGCTCTGCGCGTCGAAAATTGTTTCGTCGCGCGTCTCGATGCGATCGGCGGCGATGCGCTCCACCTCTTCGGCCGAGAGCGCGCAAGCGGCGAGAATGCGCGCCTGCGCGGCGCGGCCGGTAATCTCGGCGATCGCCAGAAAAGACGCCTTGGCGAGAACGTCATGCGACGGCACGGCGGCGGCGCGGCCATTGGCCATCAGAAATTCGCCGCCGGCGCCGCGCGCTTTGGCGATGCGATCGGGATAGGCCATGGAAATGAGCGCGCCATGGGAGAGATCGGCTTCCGCCTCGCGCCGGACGGCGGCTTTCGCCTGTTTAGCCCAGCTCGCGGCGAGCCGCTGCGCATCGCGAGCGCGGCGCGAGCCGTCGGAACGGAAGCGATCGAGGCGGTCCGAGAGATCGCTGGATGTCCCACCGAGCCCGCGCTCGGAGAGCAGCAGAGCGAGATCGGCGGCGCGTTCGGCCTCGCCATGGCGCGCCGCCTCCAAGATCATGCGCGCGAGGCGCGGCGCCAGCGGCAGCGAGCGGATCGCGCGGCCGGTCGCAGTGAGCGCGCCCGTCTCGTCCAGAGCGCCGAGCGCGCGCAGCAGAGCGACCGCCTCCTTCCAGGCCGGCGCCGGCGGCGGATCGAGCCAGGCGAGCTTGCCCGGATCGTCGAGGCCCCAGGAGCGCAGATCGAGCGCGAGGCCGGAGAGATCGGCGGCGAGGATTTCCGGCGCGGCGAAAGCGGGCAGCGAGACGGTCGCGGCCTCGTCCCACAGGCGATAGCAGACGCCCGCCTCTGTGCGCCCCGCCCTGCCCCGCCGCTGATCGACGCTGGCCCGCGCCGCGCGCACGGTCTCGAGCCGCGTGAGGCCGAGATCGGGCTCGAAGACCGCGACGCGCGAGAGGCCGCTGTCGATGACGACGCGCACCCCTTCGATGGTCAGCGAGGTCTCGGCGATGGAGGTGGCGAGCGTCACCTTGCGGCGTCCCGGCGCGGCGGGCGCGACGGCGAGGTCCTGCTCCTTGCGATCCATGGCGCCGAACAGCGGCGCTATATCGACGTCTGCGGGAAGGCGCCGCTCGGAGAGAAAGTTGGCGACGCGCTGAATCTCGCCCTGCCCCGGCAGGAAAACCAGAATCGAGCCCCTCTCCTCCGCCAGCGCGCGCGTCACGGCGCGGATGACGGCCTCTTCCAGGCGCTCATTGGAGTCGCGCCCGAGATAGCGCGTCTCCACAGGAAAGGCGCGGCCCTCGCTCTCGACGATTTCCGCACCGCCCATCAACCCCGCGACGCGCGCGCCGTCGAGCGTCGCCGACATTGCGATGATGCGCAGATCGTCGCGCAGCCCCGCTTGCGCGTCGAGCGCCAGAGCGAGGCCGACATCGGCGTCGAGCGAGCGCTCGTGAAACTCGTCGAAGAGCACGGCGACGACGCCCTCGAGCATGGGATCATCGAGGATCATGCGCGCGAAAACGCCTTCGGTGACGACCTCCACGCGCGTCTTCGCGGAGATTTTCGACTCGAGCCGCATCCGCAGGCCGACGGTATCGCCGACGGATTCGCGCAGGCTCGCGGCCATGCGCGCGGCGGCGGCGCGCGCGGCGAGCCGACGCGGCTCGAGCAGGATGATCTTGCCGCCTTTCGCCCAATCGGCGTCCAGCAGAGCGAGCGGAATGCGCGTCGTCTTGCCGGCGCCGGGCGGCGCCACCACGACGAGATTGCGCCCTTGGGCGAGCGCCGCCGTCACGCGCGGCAGAACCTCGTCGATCGGCAGCTTATCGGTAAATGCGATCAAGGAAGCGTCCGCGCGTCACAGCGCTTTCCGCTCGAACGGATCGTTCGAGCGATCAGAATTCGCTGCAAACCACAACCGCGCGGGGCGCGCTCACTTCTGCTTGGCGATGATCTTGTCCTTGATCTTCTCATAGACGCCTTTGGGGAGGATGTTCTTCTGATAGAGCTCGTCCTTGCCCTTATAGGGCCTCCCCTTGATGATCGCCACGGAGCGCGCCTCGCCTATGCCGGGCAGCGCGTCCAGTTCCTCCTTGGTCGCCGAGTTGATGTCGAGAAGCTCCGCCGGCTTGGGAGCGGCGTCTTTGGCTGGCGACTCTTTGGCGGGCTCGGGCGCCGGCGTCGCGGGCTGCTGCTGGGCGGGCGCGCTCTTGCCCACTTTGGCGATGGAGGTCGCAGGCGCCTGCGCCAGCGCGGCGGCGGCGAAGGTCGAGAGAAGGACGAGAAGGCAAAGGCGCAAAATATTCCGCATGACGATACCTCGAATAAGGACGCCGAGAGGGTAGCGTCTCGTCGAGGCGCGGTCGAGAGGCGGCGGCTGCGGTCATCCCGCAGAGAGCGCCCGCATCGCGGCCTCATGCACGCGTCTGTCGCCCGCGGCGATGATCGCGCCGCCCTGCGCGGCCGGGCCGCCGTCCCAAGTGGTGACGACGCCACCCGCGCCTTCGACGATCGGGATCAGCGCGACAATGTCGTAAGGGTTGAGATTGGTCTCGATGACCAAATCCACATGTCCGGCGGCCAGCGCGCAATAGGCGTAGCAATCGCCGCCATAGCGCGAGAGCCGAGTTTGCGCCTCCACTCGGAAAAAATCATCGCGGAGGCGCTCGTCGATGAGCCTCGGCGAGGTGGTCATCAATGTCGCCTCGGCGAGCGTGGCGCAGGGGCGCGTCTGCAGCTTGCGACGCTCCTCGGTCGGCGCGGGCGGCTGCGCCTTCCAGCTGGGCTCGACATGGTGATGTCGCGCCGGCCCGCGCCAATAGGCGGCCTCGCCATCGCCGGAGAAGCGTTCGCGCGTGAAGGGCTGGTGCATAAGCCCGTAGCAGGGCCGGCCGCGATGCTGGAGGCCGATGAGCGTGCCCCACAGCGGCAGGCCGCAGATGAAGCTCTTGGTGCCGTCTATGGGATCGAGCACCCAGACATATTCGGCGTCGGCGCGGAGATCGCCGAATTCCTCGCCGATGATTCCATGGCTCGGAAAGGTCGACTCGATGAGCCGTCGCATGGCGATCTCGGCGGCGCGATCGGCCTCCGTCACCGGATCGAAGGCGCCGCCGGGGGCTTTGTCCTCCGCCGCGAGGCTGGTGCGAAAAAAGGGCAGGATCGCCTCGCCAGAGGCGTCGGCGAGGCGTTCGACGAATTTCTCGAAATCGACGGCGGTCATTGCCTCTCCGGGCGGTGAGATTATTCGGCGGCGGCGCGTTGCTCGCGCGGGCCGAAGGTCTGCGTCAGCAGCCGGACGATCTCGCCGAGCCGGGAGGCCAGCAGATCGAAATCGAGATTGCGGCGCAGATCGGCCTCGTTCATGTAGAGATTGCGCGAAATTTCGATCTGCACCGCGTGCCAGCCGGAGCCCGGCTTGCCGTAATGCTCGGTGATATAGCCGCCGGCGTAGGGCCGATTGCGCTGCACATGATAGCCCCATTGCCGCAACCGCGCCTCCAGGGCTTCGACGATGTCCCCCGAGCAGCTCGCGCCGAAACGATCGCCGAGCACGAAATCCGGCTTGCGCTTCTCGCCGCGGCCGGCGGCGCTCTCCTTGGCGACGCTGGAGGGCATGGAGTGGCAGTCGACGAGCAGCGCCGCGCCGAATTTGTCGCGGGCGCGCTCCATCAGCGAGCGCAGAGCGGCGTGGTAGGGCTTGTGCAGGCTCTCGATGCGATGCAGCGCCTCGGCCACGCGCAGGCGGCCGGAATAGATCTCGCGGGCGTCGGCGACGACGCGAGGAATGGCGCCGAGGCCCGCCGCCACGCGCAGCGAGCGCGTATTGGCGAATTCGGGCAGCGCATCCTCGAACATGCGCGGGTCGAGCTCATAGGGCTCGCGGTTCAGATCGAGAAAGGCGCGCGGGAAATTGGCTTTGAGCAGCGGCGCCCCGAGCGTCGGCGCGAGGGCGAAGAGCTCGTGCACATGCGCGTCTTCCGAGCGGCGCAGGCTCGAAATGTCGAGCCGCGAGCTGGCGAGGAAGCTCGCCGGATAGATGTCGCCGGAATGCGGCGAGGAGAACACCAGCGGCGAGGAGAGCTCGGCGGGCTCGACCAGCTCGAACGGAACATGGAGCTCGGGATCGGCGGGCGTGGGGCTCGCGGCCCGCTCGTCATTGCTCATCGTCGGCGCCTCATCGCTCTCACTCTCGTCGCCCCCGCCCACGCACCTATCGAGGTCGAGCAGCATAGACTCTTCGGCGCGCATATTCCCGAAAATTTCGGTTCATGCGAAACAAGGGCCAGAATTTCCCGGCAGGGCGTGAGCGGGTCCTTATTTTCACCCGATTTTTACCCAGATGCGCCCTTATGTCATAGAACATGCGAGGAGCGATATGACCGACAAGATTGCCGCAAAAATCCTGCTGGCGGAGGATGACACCGATATGCGCCGCTTTCTGGTGCGCGCGCTGCAGACGGCCGGCTTCTCGGTGACGTCCTTCGACAATGGGCTCTCCGCCTATGACCAGCTCCGCGTGGAGCCGTTCGAGCTGCTGCTCACCGATATCGTCATGCCGGAGATGGACGGCATAGAGCTCGCGCGCCGCGCCACCGAGCTCGACCCCGACATAAAGGTGATGTTCATCACGGGCTTTGCGGCCGTCGCTCTCAATCCCGACAATCAGGCCCCGCGCCAGGCGAAAATCCTCTCCAAGCCTTTCCACCTCAAGGACCTCGTCAACGAGGTGCAGCGCCTGCTCGCCGCCTGACAGATCCACGCGCCGCGCGCTTGCTCCTTTGCGCGCCATGCGCTATGAGCGCCGCCAAACGCCGGCGTCGGCGCGGCTCTCATTTCGAGGAATGACGATGAAAAAGGAAATCCATCCCGACTATCACACGATCAGGGTCGTGATGACCGACGGGTCGGAATATTTCACCCGCTCGACCTGGGGCTCCGAGGGCGACACGCTCAATCTCGACATCGACCCCAAGACGCATCCGGCCTGGACCGGCGGCTCCGCGCAGCTGCTCGACCGCGGCGGCCGCCTGTCGCGCTTCAACTCGCGCTTCGGCAATATGTCTTTCGGCAAGAAGTGAGCGCCCGGCCGACGCCGGCGCCATAAAAAAAAAAGCCGCGCTTCTCGAGCGCGGCTTTTTTCGTTTGAAAGCGTCTCCAGCCGAAGCGGACGCCGGTTGGACGATTCCGAGCCCTCAAAGGCCTGGAGCGAAGGCGTTGCGCAGGCGCCGGAGCTGCGCCTCGACCGGACTCTCCGCGCGATTTGGCGGATAGCCCGCCTCGGACCCGTAGATCAGCTGATCGAGATGGATCACGCGCGCCTGCAGGCGCAGCGAGTGAATGGCGAGGTCGCGCAACTTCTGCGGCAGATGGGCGAAGACGTCCGGGTTCGACGCCAGCTCCTGCTGCGACAGCCGCACCTTGTGCTTGTCGCTCGCGGCCTGGGCTCTCGTGATCTCGCCCTGATTGACCGCCCGCTGCAGCAGCAGCCAGGAGGCGATCTGCATCAGCCGCGTCGTCAGCCTCATGCTTTCGGCCGCATAAGCGAGCGCCTCCGGGCGCGGCAGCGATTTGGCGTCGTCCCGGCCGGCGCCGTCGAGATAGCCGGCCGCCTCCTCGACCAGCGCCATGCCCTCGCGAAACATGGCCCCAAAGGCCTCAGACCCGGCCAGCTTCTCCACGAAGGAGACCGTCGTCTGAACGCTTCCCACCGAATCCGACGCTTGCCCCATCATACGACGCTCTCGAACGCTCGAACGGCGGCGATCGATACGCGCCGCTCCAATGGATCCCTATGTAACGCAAAAATGCGGGGCGCGCCTTATTAGGTTTTGCTTAACCTTAATCTTCGAGTCCGTACGTAATATACCTCAGTTCACGGTGAGCGGCGCGCTCGCGCGGCAGCCGCGGCCCGCTCGCTTCAAGGCCGCCAATGCTGATGCAGAATATTAGATCAGCTGTTTAAATAAATGAAATATCCAGCTTTATCGATCTGCTTTAACCGTCGCTCGAACACTCCGCTGTTCCGAGGCGGAGCACAGTTGAAAAGCCGTCGTATATTCGTGGCTTAGCTCAAGTTCTCACAGTTTTGCCGGAGGTCTGTGGCGCGGCTGCGCGCTCGGCCCCGGCGACCCTTCGTCCGAGGCCGGCCTCGAGGGAGGCGACGCAGAGCGCGGCGATCGCCAACATCAGACCGACGCGCAGCAATTGGCCTTTCGAGGGCGTCGGTCGGCCGCTCCGCGCGCGCGAGCCGCCTTTCGTCTCGACGATGTCCACAGTTTCGAACGGCACGGGCATAATCTCCATCGACGCGGCCGAAGGCCTCACTCTGGCAAAACAGCGCTTTCGAAACGGTGAAGGCCACGACAGGCGTAGCCGGCAGGGTTTATCGCTGGTTAAAGCCGGGACGACGAAATGCGCATGATGCTTGACGCGCCCGCCGCCGGCCTGTCATTTGAGGCCTCGCTCCTCCTCCCCCACGCGATTTTCCTCAGGACTCCATGATCCGCTCCGCTTTGATGAACGTTATGACTGCCGCAGCCATAAAGGCGGGGCGCAGCCTGAAGCGCGACTTCGGCGAGGTCGAGAATCTGCAGGTGTCCGTGAAGGGCCCCGGCGATTTCGTCTCGGCCGCCGACCGCCGCGCCGAGAAGATCGTCTTCGAGGAATTGTCGCGCGCCCGTCCGGGCTACAGCTTTCTCATGGAGGAGAGCGGCGCCGTCGAGGGCAGCGACAAGACCCACACCTGGCATATCGATCCTCTGGACGGCACCTCCAACTTCCTCCACGGCATTCCCGTTTTCGCAGTGTCGATCGGGCTCGAGCGGGAGGGCCAGCTCGTCGCCGGCGTCGTCTATAATCCGGCGACCGACGACATGTTCGTCGCAGAGAAGGGTCAGGGCGCCTATTTCAACAATCGGCGCATGAGGGTCGCCTCGCGCAAGGGGCTGAGCGACTCACTCGTCGCCTGCGGCATCCCACCCCTCGCCGCGGTCGCCCGCCACGCCCGTTTCCAGACGGAGCTCGCCGCCGTCATGGCCAAGACCGGAAATATTCGCCGCATGGGCGCGGCCGCGCTCGATCTCGCCTCGGTCGCCGCCGGCCGCTGCGACGGCTATTGGGAGCGCGGCATCAAGCCCTGGGACATAGCCGCGGGAATCGTGCTGGTGCGCGAGGCCGGCGGCTTCGTCAGCGATCTCGACGGCGGCTCCGACATGCTGCCCAAGGGTGCGATCTGCGCCGGCAATGAGGCGATCCACCGCCTCTTGCTCGACACTGTGCGCAAGGCCTGAGCATGAGCGGCGGCGGACCGATCATCGCCCCACGCATCGTCGCGCGTCGGGATTCGGACTGGCCGGCGCTTCTCGATCTCTGGGTCGCCGCCTGGCGGACGACCTATGCGGACATTGATTTCGAGGCGCGCCGCGACTGGCTGCGGGATCGCCTCGTCCAGCTCGAGCGCAGCGGCGCGCAAACGCTGCTGCTGCTCGAGGGCGCCGGGCGCGCGCTCATCGGCTTCGTCACTGTCGATCCGCGAACGCATTGGCTCGACCAGCTCTGCGTGCGCCCGGACCGTTTCGGCTCCGGCGCCGCGGAGGCGCTGATCGAGGCGGCGCGCAGCCTCTCGCCCGCGCGGCTGCGGCTCGACGTCAATCAGGACAATAGACGCGCCGTCGCCTTCTACGAGCGCGAGGGCTTCATGCGCATCGCCGAAGGCGGGCCGAGCCTCTCGGGCCGGCCCACCTCGATCATGGAATGGACCACGGACGGCGCGCCGAAGTCCTGAGCGGGCTCAGACCCCGCCCTCCTCGCCGACCAGCGCCAGCCGCACCATATTAGTGGCGCCCGGCGAGCCGAAGGGCATTCCGGCGACGATGATGACGCGATCGCCGGGCGAGGCGAAGCCCTCGCGGAGGGAATTGACGCAGGCGCGGTCGACCATATCCTCGACGTCGCGGGCGTCCTGAGTCTCGAGCGCATGGACGCCCCACACCAGCGCCAGCCGGCGGGCGGTGTCACGATTGGGCGTCAGCGCCAGAATCGGCGGCCGCGGCCGCTCGCGGGCGATGCGCAGCGCCGTCGCGCCGGAGGCGGTCCAGGCGCAAATGGCCATGGAGTCGAGCGTCTCGGCCACATCGCGGGCGGCGACGGCGATTGCGTCGGCGGCGGTCGGATTGGGCGGCGCATTGCGCTGGGCGTTGAGGATGGAGCGATAGACCCCGTCGGTCTCGACCTCTTCCGCGATGCGGCTCATCGTTGCCACGGCCTCGATCGGATATTGGCCGGCGGCGCTCTCGGCCGAGAGCATGACGGCGTCGGCGCCCTCATAGACGGCGGTGGCGACGTCGGAGACCTCGGCGCGGGTCGGCAGCGGAGCCAAAATCATCGATTCCAGCATTTGAGTCGCCACCACGACGGGCTTGCCGAGCCGGCGCGCCGCGCGAGTGATTCGCTTCTGCAGGCTCGGCACTTTCTCGAGCGGCACTTCGACGCCGAGATCGCCGCGCGCCACCATCAGCGCATCGGCGTGCTCGATGATTTCGTCGAGCCGCGCGATGGCCTGCGGCTTCTCGATCTTGGCCATGACCAGCGCGCGCGAGCCGACGACGCGCTTGACCTCGAGCACATCCTCGGCGCGCTGCACGAAGGAGATCGCCACCCAATCGACGCCCTCGATCAGCGCCGCGTCGAGATCGGCGCGGTCCTTGGGCGTCATCGAGGTGATCGGAATATCCGTGTCCGGCAGGCTCACGCCCTTGCGATTGGAGACGCGGCCGCCGATGTCGACGACGGCGCGGGCCATGACGTCCGACGTCTCGACCACATGCAGCCGCACCTTGCCGTCGTCGATCAGAATGGCGTCGCCGACCTTCAGCGCCTGCAGAATCTCGGGATGCGGAAGCTGCACGCGGGTGGCGTCGCCCGGCGTCGGATCGGCGTCGAGCAGGAAATGATCGCCCTTGCGCAAATGCACCGGCCCGTCTGCGAAGGCGCCGATGCGCAGCTTGGGTCCCTGCAAATCGACCAATATGCCGATGGCGCGGCCGGTCTCGGCCTCGATCTCGCGGATCATGCGCACATAGGCGGCGAGCCCGGCATGATCGGTGTGGCTCATATTGATCCGAAACACATCGGCGCCGGCCGTCGACAGGCCAGCCACGACGGTCTTCTCGACGCTCGCCGGACCGAGCGTCGCGATGATCTTCACGCGCCGCAACCTTCTCATTTTCTCGCCCAATCCTCTTTTGTCAGAGCCGCGCGGCCATCCTCGTCATTGCGTCGAGGACGGCGTCGGATCGGTGAGCTGCACCGTCCAGTTCTTGGCGTCGCGCCCTGTGTCTATCTCGAAGAATCCCGTGCGGTCGAAGCCGCGCGCGAAACAATCGTCCCGCCCATCGATGCGAAACTCGTGATCGCGCGTGCACATGAACGCCTTGCCCTTCCACTCTCCGCCGCGCTCGTCCATCGCATATACGTAGTAGTACTGCGCCGCGAGTGGTCCACGCAACAAAGTCTCGCAGGCGGAGGCGTGCAAATTCCACCACCCTTCCGACAGCCAATTGCGTCCATCCGTATAGGCCAAGGCCACGCTCACCCTGCTGGTCGTGTTGTTGCACAGGCGAAAATCCGCCCTCGCCGCGGATATAGCGCAAAGACAACACGAAATGATCACAAGGCGAGTCGTGCGGCCGGACATAGGAAAGACAGTCGCGAGAGAGATCGAAGAGCGGCGACGCGGGCCGGCGGCCCGGCGCTCACACAGCCAAACCACGGGACGGCCGCTTTGTCTACCCCGACCGAGCCGCCCGACCGAACCGCCCGAGCCGAGCCGAACCGGCGGACCGAGCCCCGCCGCGCCGCGCGCCGCTGGCGTGACCGTCTTGTCACCGTCGCGGCCTAGCGTAAACTTCGAGACAGGATTTCCTGCGGAACCGTCGTGGTTCCGACAAGATTTTTTCGATGGAGCGCATCATGTCGCAATTGCTCGAGACGAAAACAGAGCTTCACCAGGAGGTCGCGCCGCCGGCCCCGCAATGGAAGACGGACTTCTACTGGATAATGCGCATTCTCTGGGCCTGCCGGGTGAGCGTCGCCAGCGCGCTGGCCGGCCTGCTGCTCTTCGGCCTCGTCGATCAGGCGCAAAATCTCTTCGCCGACCGCTCCTTCGACGCTTTGTTCTACGGCGCGCATTATTGGCTCTCGGTCTTCGCCGCGATATTCCTGGTCTGGGCTTTTCCGGTCCATTACGGCGCGCGCCGCGTGCTCGACGACGCCGATTCGGCCTGGATGATCCCCTATCTGCTGCGCGTCGAGATGCGCGACAACGACATTCGTTCGGTGCGCGACCATGTTCATCGACGCTTCGGCCGCGTCATTTCCTGGACGCCGCGACTTCTCGGGCTCATACCATTCGTCGCAGTGGCGCTCGGCCTCATGGGCGCGCAGGCCTCGATCGAGAACGCCGCCATTCTGCAAGAGGCGACGGCGACGCGCGATCAGATCAATGCGCTGCTGGCGCTCGACGCGGCTGCCGCCGCCGCTTTCGTCCTTTTTGTCGTCAAACGCCGGCGCATCGCCAAATTCATCGGCGCCAACATGGATTTGCGCCTGCTGACCTCCGTCTCTCTGCACGCCACCATGGCGGTTTTCGTCTCGGCGCTGATTTGGCCGTTCTTCTTGTCCGATCATGCGCCGCGCGCGCTGCTGGTTCCCTTTCTGCTGGGCAGCCTAGTGCTGGGTGCGAGCTGGCTGGTGCGCAAGGGCTATGAGACAGGCCGCCCACTGCTGCTGATCGCGGTCCTGTTCGCCGCCGCGATCACGGCCGCGAACACACGTCTCGACGATGTGCGCACCCTGCCCGAGCCCCTGCCCGTGACAGCCGGCGCGCAGTCCAAGGAGGAGCGGCAGATCGACATCGCCGCGGCGGTGAAAAATTGGAAAGCCGCCAATGGCTGCACCGAGACGGAATGTCCGCCGGCGCTCATCGTCGCGGCGGAAGGCGGCGCGAGCCGCGCCGCCTATATGGCGGCGACAGTCATCGGCCATTTGATCGATCGCGACGGCGATCTCCACGACGCGCCAACGCTGACCTCGCCCGGACGTCGCGTCTTCGCTTTCTCCGGCGTCTCCGGCGGCGCCTTCGGCTCGGCGATTTTCCGCGCCGCTCTCGCCGACGTCGCGGAAAAAGGCGTGGCGACACCGCCCTGCGTCAATACGGCGCGCGTCTGGGTCGGCGCCCATGAGGGCCGCGATCCGACGACGAGCTGGCGCAATTGTCTGCAATTGCTGGTCGCCGGCGATTATCTCTCGCCGGCTTTCGTCGGCCTCGGCTTTCGCGACAATTTCTCGCCACGCAAATTTTTCGTGGGCGAGGAGAGCTGGATGGAGGATCGCGCCGCTCTGCTCGAGAAATCCTGGGAGCGTCACTATGATTTCGTGACCAACCCGGCCTATAAAAACGACTATTGGACCGGCGAGCTGATCCAGACCGGCGAGCCCTGCGCCAATGGCGCTGCGACCGGCATGTGCCGCAAATTGGGCTATGCGCGGGCGACGCCGGCCGGCAAATGGGCGCCGCTGCTGCTGCTCAACGGCACGTCGGTGGACAGCGGAGCGCGCATCATCGGAACCGATCTCGTTTCGACGCGCCCCGCCCCGGCGACCAATTCGCGCGCGCCGCTCTATCCCGCCGCCTATGATTTCTTCGAGATGATCTCGACGCCCTGCAAATCGCCGCGGGGCGATATGTGCCCCGCGGCAGCGCAGGGCGACAAGGACGTCGCGGCGCTGCGCGACGGCCCCGACATTCTTCTCTCCACCGCGGCGCTGCTCAGCGCGCGCTTCCCCGTCATCTCGCCGGCGGGAACGCTGCGCGCCAAGAATGACGCGACGCATGGCGACCGCATCGTCGACGGCGGCTATTTCGACAACGCCGGCCTCGCCTCGGCGCTCGATGTGGCGCGCGCGCTCAAGAATGAGGGGATCACACCGCTGATCCTCTGGGTGCAGAACGATCCTGTGGGCGCGCTGACCGACAACACGCTGCCGCCCCGCGCGGCGGGGACGCCGCGGCTCGGCGCGACGGGAGTCGGCTTCGTTTCGGATCTCTTCGGCCTCGTCGCCGCGCCGGTCGACGCTCTGCTGGCGACGCGCGCCGGCCATGCGGCGGAACAGGCCGCGCTGGCGCAGCGCAGCCTCGTCGAGATGAACGCCGACACCGACCGCTACGCCGGCGACATGACCGCGAGCTTCTTCCAGATCGGCGTGCGCGTGCAGCCCGTGCTGGTCGCCGACGGCGGCGACGATCCGCTGCTCGACAAGACATGCGCGCGCTTCGAGGGCCAGACCTTGTCCATGTCCAAGGTCTCGATGAGCTGGTGGCTGTCGCAATCGGTGCAGGCCGATCTCGACGCGCAGCTCTGCGACAAGACCAATCGCCGGAGCCTGACCGACCTCATCACGCGGCTGAAGCAGAAGCTGCCGCTGGTGAAGGCCGAGTGGTGACGGGCGGCCGCGGCGTCAACCGCGGCGCAGCAGAGCGGCGGCGCGCGGCGCGTAATAAGTGAGAACGCCGGCCGCGCCCGCGCGCTTGAAGGCGGTGAGGCTCTCCATCATCGCGCGCTCGCCGTCGAGCCAGCCATTGGCGACGGCGGCCTCGATCATCGAATATTCGCCCGACACCTGATAGGCGAAGGTCGGCGCATGAAAGGCGTCGACGACGCGGCGCACAATGTCGAGATAAGGCATTCCCGGCTTGACCATCACCATATCGGCGCCCTGCTCGAGATCGAGCGCCACTTCGCGCAGCGCCTCGTCGCTGTTGGCGGGGTCCATCTGATAGGTCCGCTTGTCGCCGCGCAGAGTCTTATTGGTGCCGATGGCGTCGCGGAACGGCCCATAGAAGGCGGAGGCGTATTTGGCGGCGTAGCTCATGATCTGGACGCTCTCGAAGCCTTCGGCGTCGAGAGCGGCGCGGATCGCGCCGATGCGGCCGTCCATCATGTCCGAGGGCGCGATGATATCGGCGCCGGCGCGCGCCTGATTGACCGCCTGCGCCGCCAGCACGGCGACGGTCTCGTCATTGACGATCTCATCGCCGACCAGCAGCCCGTCATGACCGTGGCTCGTATAGGGGTCGAGCGCGACATCGGTGATGACGCCTATGCCCGGAACCGCTCTTTTGATCGCGCAGCAGGCGAGGCAGACGAGATTTTCCGGATCGAGCGCGGCCGAGCCATGCGGATCGCGCAACGCCGGATCGGTGTTGGGAAAGAGCGCCACCGCCGGCACGCCGAGCGAGGCCGCCTCCTCGATCGCCTCCAGCGCCGTGTCGATCGAATAGCGATAGACGCCGGGCATGGATGCGATCGGCTCGCAGCGCCCTGCCCCATCGAGCAGAAACAGCGGCCAGATGAGATCGTCGGCGGAGAGTCGCGTCTCGCGCACGAGACGGCGCGCCCATTCGCTCTTGCGATTGCGGCGCGGGCGCGCGGTGAGCGCGAGCCGAGCGGAAGAGGCGGCGAGCTTGTTTTCAGGAGAATCCATATCGACCTCCAGCGCGGCCCGTGGGAGCCGAAACCGCGGCGAGAGCGCTCTGCACCGAACGGAAACGAGAGCGTTGTTCGATCCAATTGGATCGAACAACGCTGTAACACGCCGCTCGCAACAATGGGAAGACCGCGAAACAAGCCGCGAAATCGCCCAACATTGACGCCCCACAGCGTTCCGGTCTAGAGCGTTTCCAGCCGATGTGGACACCGGTTCGGCGTTGGAAACGCGTCAAAACAAAAGGCCTAGAGTCTTTCCGCGTTTCAATGAAACACGGAAAGACTCCAAGAGCCGTCGTCACACGCGACGCATCAATGGGAGCCGATGGCTGAACGAGTGATCGCAAGAGAGCCCGGCGCTTCCTCTCGGCGGCGAAGCGCCTATGCGGCGATCCTCGCCTCGCTATGCGCATTCGCGACCCTGGCCGTGGCCGCGCCTCGGCCGATGCCATCCGCCGATCGTCCGCAACAGGCGGCGCGCCGCGCGCCGCGCGCGCCCACGCCCCCGAAGCGTCCGCCCGAGCAGCGCGCGCCGCAGCCGCCGGCGATGGAGGCGCCGCCGGCCATGCCGCAGGAATTGCCGCCGCTCGACACATCGACGCCGCCGCCATCGCTGCCGCGCGCCTCGCGCGAGCGTATGCGCCAATGCGCGACGCAATGGATGAAGATCAGGCAGGAAGGTCGAACGGCGGGAACGAGCTGGCGCGAATTCGCGACGCGTTGCCTGACCCGTTGACGGCCTGAAGCCGCATCTCCCGCCGAAACAGCACGCCGGAAACAGCGGGCGCCGACTAGCAGAGCGCGCCGGAGAGAGATCGCGCGCCGATGTCGAGAGAAGCGCGGGCCGAGCCGGCCCGGGCGAGAAAATGGCTGCGAAACGCGTTCACGATGCGAGAGTTCGACTGCGCATGGCGAACGCGTTTCGTCCGCGGGTCTTTCGTCAGACCGCTTCCGAGCTTTCCGGCGCCGGAGGAGTCTCCTTGGGCTTGCGCGGAGCGCGACGCTTGACTGGCGCCTTGCGCACAGCCTTCTTCGTCGCGGTCTTCTTCGTAGCGGTGCGCTTCTTCGTGGCGACGCGCTTCTTCGTCGCAACGCGCTTCTTCGTCGCCGTCTTGCGCGTGGTCTTGCGAGCGACCTTCTTCGAAGCGGCCTTGCGCGCGACCTTCCGCGTGGCCTTCTTGGCGGCGGCCTTCTTGGTCGCGGCTTTCTTGGTCGCCGCTTTCTTGGTCGCAGTCTTACGAGCACCCTTCTTCGCGGCCGCCTTTTTCGCAGGCTTACGCTTCGTCGTTGGTTTCGCCATCTTCAGTCCCCTTGATCCATATCGTCGGAATGTCGCTATGACCGACAATAGGCGGCAATAGCGTAACGTGGTTAAATAGTCGTTCAAGTGGCGCTTTCACGAATTGCTCGCGAAAACGATGTCGCAAATCGCGAAACAAGCGCGAATGCGCCATGCGCGCGACGTCGAAGCGCACATCGACGAAGCGCGCGACACCGCGCATTCGCGGCGTGACGACAATGATCCCGGCCATATCCGAAAAGCGCGTCGCGCAATGGCGAAGCTGCATCTTCGTCGCCGCGACGCGCCGCGCGCGGCCCATGAGGAAACCATTCAATCTATTGTTTTTCTTCAAAAACTAGGACGCGTTCGATCTCGATACCGACATGCGCGCGACAACGCCCGCGTGACCGAAGGAGATTTCGCGCTTTCGTTTCATGCTGTCGCCGACGCTCTCTCGTCGATCCGATCGCAAGTCTCGACGCATGTGCGAGGACGTCGGCGCCGCGCTTCGCGCAGCCGTCGCGCACGCTCCGGCGGCGTCGCGGAACGCATGAAAAAAAAATTGTGCGCAGCGCGCGCGATGGCCTTCGCGAAAGCCTCGCTGCGGCCTTCGCGCGGAGTCGATTCGATCGAATCGACTCCGTCGTGATTCGAGTTTCGGCTATATCGGAAGCGTCTCAGACGCCGAGACGGCTCTTCAGCAGATCATTGACGGCTTGCGGATTGGCTTTGCCGCCAGTCGCTTTCATCACCTGGCCGACGAACCAGCCGAGCATGGTCGGCTTCGCCTTGGCTTGCGCGACCTTGTCCGGATTGGCGGCGATGATCTCATCGATCGCCTTCTCGATCGCGCCGGTGTCCGTCACCTGCTTCAAGCCGCGCGTCTCGACGATCTCGCGCGGATCGCCGCCCTCCTGCCAGACGATCTCGAACAGATCCTTGCCGATCTTGCCCGAGATGACGCTGGTGGAGATGAGATCGACGATGGCGCCGATCGCCTGCGCGGACACGGGCGAACGCGTAATGTCGAGCCCTTCCTTGTTGAGGCGGCCGAACAGCTCGTTGATCACCCAATTGGCGACGAGCTTGGCGTCGCGGCCTTTCGCCGCCTCCTCGAAGAAGTCCGCGCTCGCGCGCTCGGCGACGAGCACGCCGGCGTCATAGGGCGGCAGGCCGTAATCGGCGACGAAGCGTGCGCGCTTCTCGTCCGGCAGCTCCGGCAGTTCGACCTTCAGCGCGTCGACATAGGCCTGATCGAATTCCAGCGGCAGCAGATCGGGGTCCGGGAAATAGCGATAATCGTGCGCCTCCTCCTTGGAGCGCATGGAGCGCGTCTCGCCCTTGCCGGGATCGAAGAGGCGCGTCTCCTGAGCGATGACGCCGCCATCCTCGAGAATGCCGATCTGGCGGCGCGCCTCCACCTCCACCGCCTGGCCGATGAAGCGGATGGAGTTGACGTTCTTGATCTCGCAGCGCGTGCCGAAGGGCGCGCCGGGCTTGCGCACGGAGACGTTCACGTCGGCGCGCAGCGAGCCCTGCTCCATATTGCCGTCGCAGGAGCCGATATAGCGCAGAATGGTGCGCAGCTTGGAGACATAGGCGCGCGCCTCCTCCGCCGAGCGAATGTCCGGCTTGGAGACGATCTCCATCAGCGCGACGCCGGAGCGGTTGAGGTCGACATGGCTCTCGGTGGCGGAAAGGTCGTGGATGGACTTGCCGGCGTCCTGCTCGAGATGCAGACGCTCGATGCCGACGGTGATGCGCTCGGTCGGCGTCACATCGACGATGACCTCGCCCTCGCCGACGATCGGATGCTTGTACTGGGAAATCTGATAGCCCTGCGGCAGATCGGGATAGAAATAATTTTTCCGATCGAAGACGGAGCGCAGATTGATCTGCGCTTGCAGGCCGAGGCCGGTGCGAATGGCCTGCTTGACGCATTCCTCATTGATGACCGGCAGCATTCCCGGCATGGCGGCGTCGACGAGCGAGACATGGTCGTTGGGCTCGCCGCCATATTCGGCGGAAGCGCCGGAGAAGAGCTTGGCCTTGCTCGTCACCTGGGCGTGAATCTCCATGCCGACGACGACTTCCCAGTCGCCGGTTGCGCCTTTGATGAGCTTCGCGGGATTGGGGGAAACGGCTGCGGTCATGGCGTCCTCGAAGGCTTGCGGCGAGATGCTCGCTGAATGTCGGCGGGGATTATAGCCGAAAGCGCCGGCCGCGGAAGTTTTCCGCGTCGTCGATCGCGCAGGCGTCCGCCGCCCGCGAAGATTTGCGCCCCGAGGACCTCGAGAGCTTCGCCCGACCCTAGACACGTCGCCGCGCCGACGCTTGTTTGCCTAGATTCGCCCAATTTGCCAGAACTCGCCCAATGTTCATCGAGAAACCGGTCATCGTCGGGCGATCTGCCTTGTCAGCCGCATTGAACTATGCGCGCTTCGGCCTCTATCCATTTCAGCAAGCTCGAGAGTTCCCGAGCGCCCTCGACGTCGGCGAAAGAGGTCGATAACGCCTGCAGTCGACGGCGTTCGCCGGCCAGAAGGAGGGTGGCTACTCCGCTCGCGTCACCGGCCGCGAAATCGAAACGCCTCATACGGGGAAGAAGGTCGAAGAGCTTTTCGACGATCTCGTCATCATGCGGCAGAGCGATCCGGCAGAGACCGACCATCGCTGCCCCTCGCACGCCCTCATCCTCGAGCAGACGAAGCAACACAGGCTTCGGCATGTCGGAAACTTCACCCCAGCGACGAACGACTCCGGGCAAATCGCGTGCTCGAGACGGGTCCGACAAAATTCGTTCGAAGCGCGACTGATAGATACGGAGCGCCGCGCGTGGCAACTGCTCCAGCACGCTGCTCATGACCCGCCGGAAATCATGATCGCCCACGGAAGATGGCGTTTCGAACAGCGAGACAATGTCTGGCAACAAATCGCGCCAGGCAGACGCATGGCGCCCGACATCGACGGCGCCCAGATCGAATTTTGCTCCATCGAGAAGCGGGTGCCGCAGGAGCATCCGCAAAAAATCCGTATCGTCGGGACCGAAGGACGACTGCCTCACCACCTTCTCGGCGACTTGACGCACCAGCGCCAAGTCGTCGCGGGAAAGATCATTGTCGTTCCCCGAGGCGCGCGTCAGCACGCGCCTCGCAGCGTCCACTTCGGCGAAGGTTACGGGGCGCTCGGCGAGCGCCGAACTGTCGAAGCTCAGTCCATAGCGGCGGCTTACGATCTCTCGCCAATCCGCTGTTCGACCGACGGCGAGCCGCGACGCGACGAGCGGTCGATAATCGTTCGGGACAGGGCTTTCCGGCGTAAACAAAACATAGAGCGGCGTCGGCGCATAGGCCCCCTGCATCGCCGTTCGTCGCTCGACGAGTTGAAAACCGTCGCCGATCCGCTCGGCGACCTCCCATGTCTGCGGCGGCAAGACGACCCGCCAGAACGTCGACCTCTCGCTAAAACCCGGCGGGATGAGATCGCGACGAGGATCGAATCTCAGTTTCACATCGGCGCCATCGACCGCGACCTGTTCTCCGACCAGACACTTGCCATCTACAGAAGCGCTCGCTCCAAACTCCCGCAGGTCTCGATATCGCACGGAACACCGGTCTCGCCAGTCGAGCCGGTATCGCCACAAGCTGCCATTTGCTTCGACGAATACGGATTCGACGCCCGCGCGATACAGCAGGTCCCGACAGAGAATGCTGCAATCCGGCGACCGCGTAACCAGATCATCGGACGGCGCCCACCCGTCCAAGGGAATTTCGAAGCTCTTCGCGCGCAGTGTCGGCTCGCGCGCAAAATCTCCTGTGATCGCGGACGCTTCGAAAGCCTCGAGTTCCTGTCGACCTCGGTAACCCGGGCCGAGAGCCACCGCCGCTTCGCAAAGCACTCCGACAACCAATGCGGCTCGCGGTCGCTGAGAGCACCATAAATAGGCGGCCGGTCCAGCGCCGAGCGCGTAAAATAACGCAGTGCTCGCGACGAATAGGATGACGCCGGGAACTACAAATATAATAGAGAAAAGCAAGATGACGCGATTGTAACTCACAATCGACAGCGCAAAAAGCGCGCCGACAATGACAAAATAACTCCTCACGATACGCTCCTGACGGCAAATCGAGACGATAAATGAATTAACAAAGTGCTTGTTTACACGCAGTGTCGGCGCCACGACACCAACGGATCACTCGGATATTTTCGTCGGCGTCCCGTTCTCAGAGGCGTCGGAACCCATCAGTCCAACTTCATAGCCGATCGACCATTCGATCAGCGCGCGCCAAAGCGCTTGCCCCAGTTCAACATCGAGCCCCTCGCGTTGCGAGGCCGCGGCGACGCGCGCCAGCACTTCGTCTACACGCTCGGGCACGCGCGCCGGAATGCCGAGCGAGGGTTTCACCGCGGCGGCGCGCTCGATCTGGCGCTGGCGGCGGGCGAGCAGAGCGACGAGCTCGTCGTCGAGCGCGTCTATGGTGGCGCGCACGTCCGACATTTCGTCGCGCGGTTCGAGCTTTGCGGCCTCTGCTCTGCGCGTCATTTCGCCTCTGTCCACCAGGGCTGCGGGAATTCGATCTTCGGCGCCGCGCTCTCCAGCGCCGCGGCGAGCGAGAACAAGGTCGCCTCGTCGAAGGGGCGGCCGATGAGCTGCAGGCCGAGCGGCAATCCGTCGGCGCCGAGACCGCCCGGCACGGCTATGCCCGGCAGGCCGGCCATGTTCACCGTCACGGTGAAAATGTCGTTCAGATACATTTCAACCGGATCGGCCGCGCCCTTCTCGCCTTGCGCGAAAGCCGTGGACGGCGTCGCCGGCGTCAGCACGGCGTCGACGCCGGCCGCGAAAGCCTCGTCGAAATCGCGCTTGATGAGGCTGCGGATCTTCTGCGCGCGCACATAATAGGCGTCGTAATAGCCGTGCGAGAGCACATAGGCGCCGATCATCACGCGGCGGCGCACCTCGGCCCCGAAGCCTTTGGCGCGCGTCTTCTCATACATGTCGGCGATGTCGCGGCCCTTCTCGCGCAGGCCGTAGCGCACGCCGTCATAGCGCGCGAGATTGGAGGAGGCCTCCGCCGGCGCGATGATGTAATAGGCCGGCAGCGCGAAACGCGTATGCGGCAGGGAAATCTCGACGATCTCGGCGCCCGCGTCGCGCAGCCAGGCGACGCCCTGGTCCCAGAGCGCATCGATCTCGGCGCCGCCGCCGATACGATATTCCTTGGGGATTCCGATGCGGCGGCCCTTCACCGAGGCGCCGATCGCCGCCTCATAATCGGGAACCGGCGCATCGACGCTGGTCGTGTCCTTGGGATCATGGCCCGCCATGGAGCGCAGCATGATCGCCGCGTCGCGCACAGTGCGCGTGATCGGCCCCGCCTGATCGAGCGAGGAGGCGAAAGCGACAATGCCCCAGCGCGAGCAGCGGCCATAGGTCGGCTTTATGCCGACCGTGCCGGTGAAAGCCGCCGGCTGGCGAATGGAGCCGCCCGTGTCCGTCGCCGTGGCGCCGAGCGCCAATCGCGCCGCGACGGCTGCGGAAGAGCCGCCGGAAGAGCCGCCGGGAACGATCTTGGCGTCGTCGAAGCCATCGCCCTTCTTGCGCCGCCAGGGCGAGACGACGGGGCCGAAGGCGCTGGTCTCATTGGAGGAGCCCATGGCGAATTCGTCGAGATTGAGCTTGCCCAGCATCAGTGCGCCGTCGCGCCACAGATTGGCGGAGACGGTCGATTCATAAGTGGGCGTGAAATCGTCGAGGATGCGGCTCGCCGCCGTGGTGCGCACGCCTTTGGTGCAATAGAGGTCCTTAATGCCGAGCGGCAGGCCCTCGAGCGGGCGCGCCTCGCCGCGCGCGATGCGCGCGTCGCTGTCGCGCGCGGCCTCGAGCGCGAGCTCTGGCGTCTCGGTGAGAAAAGCATTGAGCGCGCGCGCTTTCTCTATCGCCTCTATATGGGCCTTGGTCAGCTCCGTCGCCGACAGCTTCTTCGCAACGAGCGCGTCACGCGCCTCGGCGAGGGACAAATGCGTAGGATCGGACATGAATGCGTTTCGCTCGTTCGTGTCTTATTCAAAGGCCCGCATGTGGCAGGCGTCGCTCGTCTTTGCGGAAGGCGTTTATTCCACGACCTTGGGCACGACGAAATAATGGTCGTCCTTTTCCGGCGCATTGGCCAGAATGGCGTCGGCGAAGCCGCCGTCGGTGACGACGTCCTGCCGTTTCTTCATTTGCATGGGCAGAACGGAGGTCAAAGGCTCGACGCCCGCGACATCGACGCTCGACAGCTCGGCGACGAAATCCAATATGGCGTTGAGCTCCGCGCCGAGGCGCTCGACCTCTTGGTCCTCGACGGCGATGCGCGCGAGATGGGCGATGCGGCGGACAGTCGCCTGATCGACGGACATTTTATGGAGCTCCGTTCCGACTTCGTCCCGCGCGCTATACCACTCGCAGCTTCGAGGGCGCAATGCGCGCGTCCGCCCGTGATGCAACGAGCGCGCCGGATTTCCAGAATGCCGCGCGTCGTGCTAGGCGAATAGGCATGACCGCCGGACAAAAGACGCTCGAGGAGCTCGCCGCTCTGCTGCCGCCAAAAAGCAGGCTGATCGGGCTCGATGTCGGCACGAAGACCGTAGGGCTCGCGCTGTCGGACGTCGAGCGCCGCCTCGCGACGCCGCTCGAGACGATCCGCCGCGTGAAATTCACCAAGGACGCCGAGCGGCTCGTCGCCTTGATCGCGCAGCATGAGATCGCCGCGCTGATCGTCGGCCTGCCGCTCAACATGGACGGGTCCGAAGGCCCGCGGGCGCAAGCGACGCGGGCCTTCATGCGCAATTTCGACGCGATGCGCCGCACGCCCTACGCCTTCTGGGACGAACGGCTTTCCACCGCCGCCGTCACCAGAGAGCTGCTGGCGCAGGACGTGTCGCGCGCCAAAAGGGCCGAGGTCGTGGATCGCATGGCCGCGGCCTATATTCTGCAAGGCGCCCTAGACAGGCTGGGGCGCCTCGCTACGGGAGGCTAGGACGACTGGCTCACCACCAGCCGCGACGCCCCCAGCCACCCCAGCCGCCACCCCAGCCGCCG
>NZ_PUIV01000042.1 GCF_003113265.1 Methylosinus sporium | reverse complement strand
GTTCTGCGCATAGGCGTAGACATAGATGTTGCTATCCATGTCCAACCGCTACCACTTCCACGCCATGCGCCGCCAGAATGGCGCCGGGTGAACGCTTACTCCTGAAATGCGGAAGTGTCGCGATTTGTGGAGAATCGCGAGCCACTCCGGCGCGGCTTCCCGCCCCTTGACGAGGAGCTCGCCGAGAGCGGGCGTCGGGATGATGATCTTGGCTCTGTTCTGCTGTAGCGTCGTGATCAAGAAATCTAGGCGATTTTTGCAGCTGGAGACAGGCGCGCCCGTAGCGGCGTCAATCGGAGCTTTGGCCTTGTTCGTCGAAGAAATAGACGAGAATGTTCGTATCGAAGGCGACGATCAATTGGCGTCTCCGTTGCCGTGACGATCCTCGAGAAGCTCGCGAATAGGATCTGGAACCTCACGCCATGTGCTGCCCTTCACCTTGCGCAAACTCGCGACGACCTCCGACAACGGCCTGTCTTCGAGTTCCTCGAAATCATTGATCCTGAAACTTTTCAATTCCCATGTGCCGTCGCCATGACGGAACCATGTACCCTCGCCGTGAAAGCGAAGAGTCGCGCCGAACAAATGGTGCCGCAGCCGTAGAGCGATCGACTCGCTAGCCACAAGGTCGGTGAACTCCATCGCGCCGTCGCGAATGAGGACGTGCTTGGTATCGTCCTTGCCGCCGATTCGGAAAATTTGCCCATCCAATGTGCTGTCTTGACGAAACGGGCCAAAGACAAGCGGTTCCGAGCGCGTGCGGCCAGGGAAGGGAATTATGATCGCGCCGTCATCGCCCGCGAGTGCGCCACTGGCGTTGTCCTTGCGGAGTAATTCGTCGAGCGCGTCGTATGCCTTACGCGCATCCTTCGGGCCGCCACCATCTCGAACCGCATAAACGCGCTCGCGAACTTTGAGTTGAGCGGGCTCATCCACCCGGGCCTTCAGCCTGACTGATCCTGGGATGATTGCTTGGAAATGAACGTGCGCACCCTCGCCGAGCAGCCTAGCGAGCGCAGTCATGTATTCCGCAAGACGCTCCATCGGGAGCGTTGCAGGCGTGTAACTATCCGCGATGCGGAATTGGTATTCGCCGCTCATTTCGTTACGCCTTCTCGCCTCCCGTACTACCATAGAGCGAATTGACAATATGTTTCGTCGCCGCAGTCGAGACGGCATCAAAGAACGAATATAGAACGACCTGGCCGTCTCGTCGACCCCGCACGATTGCGTTGTCTCACCCCAACCGATCCCCGAACAAAAACTCCATCGCCCGATCCAGCCGAATATGCGGCAGCGGGAGAGGCTCCTTGTCGCGGCCGAGGGAGGCGATCGGCGGGCGGAACTTCAGAAAGCGGAAATCGGCGTCCTCCTCGGCCAGCGCCAGAGCGTCGCCGCGGAAGACATGGCGTGGATCGGCCGGCAATTCGCCGGGGAAGATCGCGCCCTCCGCCACGCCGTCGAACACGTCGTCGCCGATGCGTTCGCCCTCGATGGGCGTGCCGACGATGGCGGCGAGCTGCTCGCCGTCATGCTTGACGATGGCCTCGCGCGTCGCACGCACGGCGGCGAGCGCGATCACGTCTATGGTCGCGCCGACGCCCTCGGCCCGCTCGATCGCGCGCGAAGTGAGATGCCGCAGCACGGCCTCGAGCCGATCATGGCTCGTATGGTGGAGATGGTCCGCCTTGGTGGCCGCGAAGAGGATGCGGTCGATCTTCGGGCGGAAGATGGTCGAGAGCAGATTGGAGCGGCCGGTGCGGAAGGCCGTCAGCACATCGGCGAGCGCGGTCTCGAGATCGCGCACGGCGGCGGGGCCGGAGTTGAGCGCGGCGAGCGCATCGACCAGCACGATCTGCCGATCGAGCCGCGCGAAATGATCGCGGAAGAAGGGCCGCACCACATGGGTCTTATAGGCCTCGTAGCGGCGCTCCATCATCGCGGCGAGGCTCCCGGACGGGGGCGCCGAGCCTTCCTCCACCGGCAGCGGCGCGAAGGTCAGCGCAGGCGAGCCCTCGAGCTCGCCCGGCATCAGAAAGCGCCCCGGCGGCAGCGTCGAGAGGGCGAAGCGCTCGGTCTTGGCGGAACGCAGATAATTGGTGAATAGCGCCGCGAGCTTGCGCGCATCGTCTTCCGAGGCGCGGCCGAGCGGATCGATCCCCGCCGTGGCGCCGCGCCAATCGGCGGCGATGGTCGCGCGCGCCGCCGCCGAGGCGGCCTCCAGCGTCTCGCGCGACCATTGCGCATAGGATTTCTCGAGTAGCGGCAGGTCGAGCAGCCATTCCCCGGGATAATCGACGATATCTATGTCCAGCCGCGCCGGACCAGGGCGGAAGCTCGACAGCAGCCCGGCGGATTTGCGGTCATATTCCAGCGTGACGCGCAGCTCGGAGATGCGCCGCGTCGATTGCGGCCAATGGCGATCGACGCCGGTCAGCGCGGACAGATGCTCCTCATAGGAGAAGCGCGGCACAGCGTCGTCCGGCTGCGGGTCGAGATGGGCGCTGCGCAGGCGATTTTCGGCGGCGACGCGGAAGACGGGCAGCTGATTCTTGCGGCCATGCGCGGCGTCGCGCGCGGCGACGGCGCGGGTCAGATGATGCACCAGCGAGGTGATGAACACCGTCTTGCCGGAGCGCGACAGGCCGGTGACGCCGAGCCGCAAGCGTCCGCCCGCCAGAAAGTCCTTGAGGCTGGCGGCGGCGACGGCGGTGTCGAAGAGAAGATCGGAAATCTGCGACAAGGTGGCGGCTCGGGCGTGCGGGGTCGCTCTTCGTGTAACAAGCGGCCGGCGATTTGGGTAGCGGGCGCGCGATCAAACACGCCGCATCCGGGTTCGGCCGGGGCGCGAGCGCCGCCGCGCGATTTTCCGGGCGCCGCGTTCACGGAATATTCGTCTCGGCCGACCTATTTTGTCACAGAGCCGGGCTCGACGCGGCTTTGTTCCGGCTCCGCCGGTTGCGAGCCAGAGCTCGAATATGCGAAACCTTCGGGGGAAGCTCTCGGCGGTCCGGTTCTTGTATGTTGCGCCGCAGCGTGGCGCCCGGAAAATGATGCTATGACCAAATGGGTCTATAATTTCGGCGGCGGCGCGGCCGAAGGCGCGGCCGCGATGAAGAATCTGCTGGGCGGCAAGGGAGCCAATCTCGCCGAAATGGCCGGACTCGGCCTGCCGGTCCCCCCTGGCTTCACCATAACCACCGAGGTCTGCGCGCATTTCTATGCGCATGGCAAGACCTATCCGGCCGAGCTCGGGCCGCAGATCGATGCGGCGCTGGACCGCCTCGGCCAGCTCGCGGGGCACAGTTTCGGCGAGGCGAAATGGCCTCTGCTGGTCTCGGTGCGCTCGGGCGCCCGCGCCTCCATGCCCGGCATGATGGATACGGTGCTGAATCTCGGCCTCAACGACGAGACCGTCGGAGCGCTGGCGACGATCGCCGGCAATGAGCGCTTCGCCTATGATTCCTATCGCCGTTTCATCGAAATGTACGCGACCGTGGTGCTCGGCCTCGAGCATCATGAATTCGAGGACGCGCTCGAGCATTACAAGGCCGGCAAGGATCTCTCGCTCGACACGGACCTCTCGGCCGCGGACTGGCGCACTATCGTCGGGACATTCAAGACGATTGTCGAGAAAGCGACTTCCCGCCCCTTTCCGCAGGAGCCGCGCGCGCAATTATGGGGCGCGATCGGCGCCGTCTTCTCGTCCTGGATGAATCACCGCGCCGTCATCTATCGGCAGCTGCACAATATTCCCGAGGATTGGGGCACGGCCGTCAATGTGCAGGCCATGGTCTTCGGCAATATGGACGACAATTCCGCGACCGGCGTCGCCTTCACCCGCAATCCCTCGACCGGGGCGCGCGAGCTCTATGGCGAGTTCCTCATCAACGCCCAGGGCGAGGATGTCGTCGCCGGCATTCGCACGCCGCAGCCGATCACCGAGGCGGCGCGCCGCGCCGGCGGCTCCAGCCGACCCTCGATGGAAGCGGCGCTTCCAGATGTGTTCGAAGAGTTTCGCCGCGTCTCCGAACTTCTCGAAAAACATTATCGCGACATGCAAGATATGGAGTTCACCGTCGAGCGCGGGAAGCTCTGGATGCTGCAGACGCGCACCGGCAAGCGCACCGCGCCGGCCGCGCTGAAAATCGCCGTGGACATGGCCGATGACGGGCTGATCACGCGCGAAGAAGCGATTTTGCGCATCGATCCGCTGTCGCTCGACCAATTGCTGCATCCCACCATCGACCCGGATGTGAAGCCGACGATTTTGGCGACCGGCCTTCCGGCCTCGCCCGGCGCCGCCGTCGGCGAGATCGTCTTCGACGCCGCGGAGGCGGAAGCGCTCGCCGCGCAGGGGCGCAAGATCATTCTGGTGCGTGTCGAGACGAGCCCCGAGGATATCGGCGGAATGCACGCCGCGCAGGGCATATTGACGACGCGCGGCGGCATGACCTCGCACGCCGCCGTGGTGGCGCGCGGCATGGGCAAGCCCTGCGTCTGCGGCGTCGGCGCGATCCGCGTCAATTACGAGGAGCAGAGCTTTTCCGTCGCCGGGCGGCGCTTTTCCAAGGGCGATCTCGTCACCATAGACGGCTCGGCCGGGCGCGTCATCGCCGGCGCGGTGAAGATGCGCCAGCCCGAGCTCACCGGCGAATTCGCCGTGCTGATGTCCTGGGCCGATGCCGCGCGCCGGATGCGCGTGCGCGCCAACGCCGAGACGCCCGTCGACGCCCGCGCCGCCCGCCGCTTCGGCGCCGAGGGCGTCGGCCTCGCCCGCACCGAGCATATGTTCTTCGAGGACGACCGCATCATCGCGGTGCGCGAGATGATCCTCGCGGATGACGCCGCGGGACGCCGCGCCGCCCTCGCCAAGCTGCTGCCGATCCAGCGCGGCGATTTTCAAGAGCTGTTCGAGATCATGGCCGGTCTGCCGGTGACGATCCGCCTGCTCGACCCGCCGCTGCACGAATTCCTGCCGCATACGGAATCGGAGATCGCCGATGTGGCGCAGGCCATGGGCGCGGATCCGGCCAAGCTGCGCCAGCGCGCCAAGGAGCTCTCCGAGTTCAACCCCATGCTCGGTTTTCGCGGCGTGCGCCTCGCCGTCGCCTTTCCCGAGATCGCCGAAATGCAGGCGCGCGCGATCTTCGAGGCGGCGATCGCCTCCGCCGCACAGACCGGCGTTCCCGCGGCCATAGAGATCATGGTGCCGCTGGTCTTCTCCAAGGCGGAGCTGGATTTCGTCGCCGAGCGCATCGCCGCGACGGCGAAGGCCGTGGCGGACGAAACCGGCCTTTCGCCCAAATATCACATCGGCACGATGATCGAGCTGCCGCGCGCCTGCCTGCGCGCCGCCGAGATCGCCGAGACGGCCGAGTTCTTCTCCTTCGGCACCAATGACCTCACGCAGACGGCGCTCGGCGTCTCGCGCGACGACGCCGGCTCTTTCCTCGGCGCCTATGCGCAAAAGGGCATTTTGCCCTCCGATCCTTTCGTGACCATCGATCAGGAGGGCGTCGGCGAATTGGTGCGCCTCGCCGCGACGCGCGCCCGCGCGCAGCGCCCCACGATCAAGCTCGGCATTTGCGGCGAGCATGGCGGCGATCCCGCCTCCATCGCCTTCTTCGAGAGCGTCGGCCTCGATTACGTCTCCTGCTCGCCCTATCGCGTGCCGATCGCCCGCCTCGCCGCCGCGCAGGCGGCGCTCGGCAAGGAGGCGGTGAGCACGGCGTGAGCCGCGCGGAGTGCTGGACTTCTCCACGCTTCGCCCGCACATTTCCCGCCATGCGCCAGTCGCTCCATCCTTTCCATGTCGAGACCCGCGGCAAGGGCTTTTACGACGTCACCCGCGTCGTCTCCGCCTGGGCGAACGGCCAGGGCCTGACCGCCGGGCTGCTGACGTTGTTCTGCCGACACACATCGGCCTCGCTCACCATTCAGGAAAACGCCGACCCCGCCGTGTTGCGCGACCTCGAGCGCGTCTTCGCCGGCCTCGCGCCCGAGGGCGAAGGCCTCTATGAGCATGACACGGAAGGCCCCGACGACATGCCCGCCCATATACGCACGGCGCTGACGCAGACGCAGCTCTCCATACCGCTGTCGCGCGGCGCTCTGGTTCTGGGGACGTGGCAGGCGATCTATCTCTTCGAGCATCGCCATGGCGCGCAGACGCGCGAGCTCGTCGCGCATCTTCTCGGCGAATGATCCAAAGCGGGACGCCCGACGAGCGCCGCCTTAACCGACCTGCAAGCCTAATCTGCGATAAATTTTCCCCGTGAGCTTTTCTGCGTTTGCGTGTGGCGCTTCGGCCACGCTTTTTCGCGGGTCGAGACGGGGCGTTGAGCGTATGGGTCGTCGTTCGGGAGTGAGCTGGGCCATAGGCGTCATCGCGCCCTGGTGGCTGGGCGCTGGCCTATTGGTGTCCTTCACCGCCGCGGCGGGCCAGGACCCTTCGCAAGGCTGGAATATTCCGCCGCATCTCGCGCGCCTTCAAACGGCGCGCCTGTCGGTCGGCTCGCCGGAGGATATTCACGCGCGGCCGGACGAGCGCGAGCCTCATGCCGCGCTCAAGCCCCACGCCGAGGCTTTCCCCGAGGTCGATCGCACCAGGAAGGGCGATCCCATCATCGCCATGCGCCCGTCTTTCGACACGCGGCGCGACGACGGCGAGACGGTGGAGGTCTCGCTCGGCGCCGATGGCGAGACGACGACCGTCTCCCCCGCCGGGCCGGAAGCCGATCTTCTCGCCGATTCGAGCGGCGCGCCGACCACGCAGCGCGGCAATGGCCAAGTATCGCCGACGCAGCGCGGCTCGGCGACGACGCAGCGCATCTCGCAGGCGATGCGCGAGCGCGCCGCCCATGGCGCCACGCCGCAGGTCGCGCGCGCCGCGGCGCTCGCCTCCTCGACGCCGGCGCAGCCCGACGCTGTGCCGATCGCCGTCGCCTCCTTCGCGCCTTCGCGCGCTCTGCGGAATCCGAAGACGCCGCCCGATTACGCTTCGCTCATCGACCCGGACAAGCTGGCGCGCGAGAAGCGCTGCCTCGCCGAGGCGGTCTATTTCGAATCGCGCAGCGAGCCGGAGGCCGGGCAGGCGGCGGTGGCGCAAGTGGTGCTGAACCGCGTGTCCTCGGGCCTCTATCCGACCAGCGTCTGCGGCGTCGTCTATCAGAACCGCAGCCATTACAAGGCCTGCCAATTCTCCTTCGCCTGCGAGGGCCGCAAGCTGCGCGTCACCGAGCCCGACTCCTGGGCCACAGCCCAGCGCATCGCCGACGAGGTGATGAACGGCCACACCTATATTTCGGATGTGGGCCGCTCGACGCATTACCATGCGAATTATGTGAAGCCGCGTTGGGCTAAACAGTTGAAGAAGATGGATAAGATCGGCAATCATATCTTCTATCGGCTGCGGCCGGGGCAGACGTGAGACGAGCCGCTAAATCAGCGACGCTCCGTGAAGCTCAGTCGCAGATCGGCCATGCGAATGATCATCGCGCGGCGCGGATCATAGGGCAGATCGCAAAACCCCCCATCGCGCGTAAAAGCTGCGCGCATTGTCGTCGCCGCGCCAACGCCGAAAGCGCAGCGATCGGCTCGGCGGGACGTTCGAGCCACGCCTCGAACGCTTCCCAATCTTTCGCCGGTATGGTGACGACCCCGCGCTCGAGCACCTCCGCCTCCGCCGCCTCCACCGCCTTGCGACGCATGAATTCGCTCAAGGTCATGCGCGACTGGGACGCCGCCTCTTCGAGCAGCGCACGCTCATTGGGTGAGACCCTCACGCTCAGGACGGAGGTCGCCGCGGATTGCTCTTTCATGCGTATGACAATAGCATTCGCACTCGCACTCGAAACTTCAATTCGAAGGGAGCGGGACGACGCCGCCACGACGATGTCGGAACAAGAACCACCGACGATTCGAGAGCGAATATTCGCTTGGAACGGCTGGCTGGAGACATTCGAGTCTCTGGTCGATTTGTTCGGTTGGCTCAACGTCTTCAAATAAAGCGGCGAGCCGCCAGCCCCTCAATACAACCGCGCCCCATTCGGCACGGCCCGCTCCGGCGCGACCAGCACCACATCGCCATTTTCGTCGGGAAAGCCGAGCACTAGCACCTCGGACATGAATTTGCCGATCTGCCGCGGCGGGAAATTCACCACCGCCGCCACCTGACGCCCGATCAGCGTCGAAATATCGTAATGCGCCGTGATCTGCGCGCTGGAGCATTTGACGCCGAGGCCAGGGCCGAAATCGATCTCGAGCTTATAGGCGGGCTTGCGCGCCTCGGGAAAAGCATGGGCGGCGACGATCGTGCCGATGCGAATGTCGACGGCCGCAAAATGCGTGAAATCGATCCGTTCTGCCGCAGGCGCGGCGGGGTCGGAGCTCATGCGTGAAATCCGAAGCGCGGCTGCGCCGCATTTCGTCGAGAAGCCGCGCGAGGCGGCCTCTCGACAAAGAATACGCGCCGCCGGCCCACTCTCGCGGCGGACCGGCGCCGTCTCAGTGCGTCGCCCAGTCGTCGCGGGTGGGCAGAACGTCGCGCAGCGTCTTCATCTCGACCCAGGCGAAGGCTCCGTCCGGATCGGCGACGTCGATGCTGTTCTCGATGATGAGCTTGTCACACAGCATCACGCAGATGGCGTCGATCGGCGCGCTGGTGTCGTTCTCCTCGGTCATGCGGTCGATGGAGATCTCGCCCTCTTCTTCGCCGTCGACGAGGTGCATGATGAACACCTCCTCGTGACCGGCGACGCCATGCGCGTTGACCCTGAAAGTTTCGCCACGATATTGGAATTCGCGGATCATGCGTTTCCTTCCCCCAGTTCCCACGGCGCGAGCGCCGCAATCGTCGATCTCCGCCGCGCGCGCGAGATTCCGTCCTCGCGGGCGCGGGATGGCTGCGAAGCGCCATCGGGGAAAATGCTATAGCGCAACAGAGACGCTTCGAAAACCTCGCGCGCGAGCGGATCGCCGCGGCAATTCGCTCGCCGGACCGGCGCTCGGCGCCGCCCATATGGGCGCGCCGCGTCGCGAAACTTTCGCTATGATCGGCAAAGAGTGATTTTTGGCCGGACAGGCTCCGGCGCGCCGACGTGGCGATTTTAGGAAAATTGTGCCACTCGGGGCGCTCCCGCTCCGGGCCGCCGTCTAGCGATCGGACCGAACGAATGATGCGACGTCTCATCTTGCTGCGCCACGCCAAAGCCGACGCCCATTCCGCGGGGGGCGACCGCCAGCGCCCGCTGACCAAGCGCGGCGAGGAGGACGCCCGCTCCGTCGGCCGCTATCTGGCCGAGGCCGGGCTGGCGCCGGATTTCGCCGTCGCCTCTGACGCGCGCCGCGCCAAGCGGACGCTGGACCTCGCTCTGGAGGCGTTTCCGCGCGAGGTCGAGCGCCGACTGGACGACGAATTCTATCTGGCGACGCCCGACCGCCTGCTGGACGCCGTGCGGCAGACGCCGGCCGAAATCTCCACTCTGCTCGCCATCGGCCATAATCCCGGCTTCGCCGAACTCGCCTCCGCCCTCGCCGCCGACGGCGAGCCCGAGGCGCTCACCAGAATGCGCTCCAAATATCCGACCGCGGCGCTGGCCGTGCTGGATTTCGACGCCGAGGATTGGGCGCTGGTCGGCGAAGGCGCCGGCCATCTCGAGCGTTTCGTGACGCCGGGCGATCTGCGCGGCGGCGTCGCCGACGAGCCGGATTGACGCGAAGCTCGCTTCTCCGAGACGCAAGAGACGACGAAAGAGCCGCGACCATGACGGAGCAAGACGACCGCCCGCGCTCGGGGCCGGGCAGCGGCAAGACCGCTTCCCACGAAATCGGCCAGCCGCTGGACGCGCTCTCCGTCGCGGAGTTCGACGCGCGCATCGCTCTGCTGCGCGACGAGATCGAGCGGCTGGAGCGGGCGCGCGCCGCCAAGGCGGCCTCGCTCGCCGCCGCCGACGCTTTTTTCAAAAAATAGACACGGTCGGGGGCGATTTGCTTTGCCTGCCCGCGCGCCTATAGGTTGGCGCCTGTTTTCGCTCCCGTCGGCGCCGCGATTCGCGCGCTGGCGTTCAAGGACCCGTCCATGCGCGTTCTCGGCATTGAAACCACCTGCGACGAGACGGCGGTCGCCGTCGTGGCCTCGCGCATCGGCGGCGATGGCGGGGACATTCTCTCCAATGAGGTGATGAGCCAGATCGCCCAGCACGCGGCCTATGGCGGCGTCGTGCCGGAGATCGCGGCCCGCGCCCATATCGATGTGCTGGAGCGCCTGATCGTCCGCGCGCTGGACGCGGCGGGAACCGACATCGCCGGCGTCGACGCTATAGCGGCCTCGGCCGGGCCGGGCCTCATCGGCGGTATTCTCGTCGGCCTCACTGCGGCCAAGGCGCTTGCGCTGGCCGCCGACAAGCCCTTCATCGCCGTCAATCACCTCGAGGCCCATGCGCTCACCGGCCGGCTGACCGAGCGGCTGGACTTCCCCTATCTCGCTCTGCTGGTCTCGGGCGGCCATACGCAGCTCGTCGCCGTATTGGGCGTCGGCGATTACAAGCGGCTCGGCTCCACAGTCGACGACGCGGCCGGCGAGGCCTTCGACAAGGTCGCGAAAATGCTCGGCCTTCCCTATCCAGGCGGCCCGCATATCGAGCGTTTGGCGGAGGAGGGCGATCCGGCCCGTTTCGATTTTCCGCGTCCCATGTTCGGCCGCGAGGGGGCGGATTTCTCGCTCTCCGGCCTCAAGACCGCGGTGCGGCAGGAGATCGCCCGGATCGGAACGCCGACCGAGCGCGACGTCGCCGATCTCGCGGCCTCCTTCCAGGCGGCGATCGTCGACGTTCTAGTCGATCGCGTGCGTTCCGGCCTGCGCATCTTCACGCAGAGCGGCGGCCAGCCCAATGGCCTCGTCATCGGCGGCGGCGTCGGCGCCAATGGCGCGATCCGCCGCGCGCTCACCCGTCTTTGCGCCGAGACCGGGCTGCGCTTCGTCTCGCCGCCGCCGGGCCTGTGCTCGGACAATGGCGCCGTGGTGGCCTGGGCCGGGCTCGAGCGCTTTGCGCGCGGCATGACGGATGATCTCACCTTCGCCGCCCGCCCGCGCTGGCCGCTCGACGCCAACGCCGGCTCGCTGCACCACGGCAAGGCGTGAGCGGGCCATGCCTTCGGCTGAGCGGGTGAGATGAAGCGGCTCTTGCTGGCCGCGGCGGCGACCTTCTCGGTTCCGTCGCAGCCCGGCGGCCTGCTATCGCAGGAGCCGCTCGCCGTCGGCGTGCGCGTTTTCTACGGGCCGCGCGCCGGCTTCGAGGATCTCGATCTGCGGCTCATCGGCGGCGCGCGAAAATCCATCGACATGGCCGCCTATGTTCTCACCGATCGCGCGGTGATCTCGGCTCTCGGCGCCGCAGCCATGCGCGGCGTGCGCGTGCGCATCTATATCGATGGCGAGGAGCGCGGCGGCCTCAGCCCGGCCATTGAGGCGATAGCCGCGGCGCGCAACATGCAGATCAAGCGCAAGGGCCGCTCGCGCGACCTCATGCATTTGAAGTCCTATCAGGTGGATGGCCGGGCGCTGCGCAGCGGCTCGGCCAATTTTTCGGTCTCGGGCGCCGAATTCCAGGACAATGACCTCATATTGATCGAGAGCCCGGCCGCGGTCGCGCAATTCGAGGAGACTTTCGAGCGGCTATGGGCGCGTTCGGACAATCAGAAGATCGGGATGCGATGAGCAGCGAGGAGAAGATCGCCGTGTTGGGCGCCGGCGCCTGGGGCACGGCGCTCGCCAATGTGGCCGCGACCGGGCGTGACGGCGTCGTGCTCTGGGGCCATGATCCCGCCCATATCGCCGCTCTCTCGCGCGACCGCGAGAACCGCGCCTATCTGCCGGGCCTGCCGCTGGCGGCGGGCGTCGCGCCTCACGCCGATCTTTCGGCCGTGGCGGGGGCAGGCGTCGTGCTCTCCGTCGTTCCAGCGCAGGCGATGCGCGAAGTGGCGCGGCGCTTTCGCGACATTCTCGCGCCGGGAACGGCTTTCGTCATCTGCTCCAAAGGCATAGAGCGCGGCACGCGCTGCTTCATGAGCGAGGTGGCGGCGCAGGAATTGCCGCAGGCGCGGATCGCCATTCTCTCCGGGCCGAGCTTCGCCGCCGATGTCTGCCGCGGGCTGCCGACGGCGGTGACGCTCGCCGCGCGCGACGAGGCTCTGGCCAAGCGCCTGTGCGAAACATTGTCGACGCGCGCCTTCCGGCTCTATCGCTCCACCGATGTTCTGGGCGTCGAGATCGGCGGCGCGGCGAAGAATGTTCTCGCCATCGCCAGCGGCATGGCGGCGGGCAGGGCGCTCGGCGCCAGCGCCGGCGCTGCGCTGATCGCGCGCGGCTTCGCCGAGCTGACGCGCCTCGGCCGCGCCTATGGCGTCAATCAGGAGACTTTGATGGGCCTCTCCGGCCTCGGCGATCTGGTGCTCACCTGCGGCTCGGCGCAATCGCGCAATTTCGCGCTGGGCGCGGCGCTGGGACGCGGCGAGGCGCCGCTCGAGGCCGCCCATGGCAAGCTCGCCGAGGGCGCCTTCACTGCCTCCGCCCTCGTGGCCATGGCCAAGGAGCGCGGCGTCGAAATGCCGATCGCCGAGGCGGTGGATGCGATCCTGTCGGGCGCGATCGGAGTCGATCAGGCGATAGAGGCGCTGCTGATGCGGCCGCTGAGGGCGGAGGCGTGAGCTTTCGTTGACGGCTTTGTGCGACTGTGTCGCCGATGCGATGCGAAACCGAAGTTGCGCCCCCTCCCCAACCCTCCCCCGCTTTGCGGGAGAGGGAGCAGATTCGGCGCTTCATCGACGTTTCGCGTAACGTCGCCGCCCCCTTCTCCCGCGAAGCGGGGGAGGGAGGAGGGCTCGGGGTCTTTCGTTACGCGCTCATCGCCCTCACCCTGCTCGGCGCCGCTCTGCGCCTCTACGCCGCGCAGGGCGATCTCTGGCTCGACGAAATCTGGACGCTGAACCTGCTCGAGCGGGCGCATTCCTTCGGCGATGTCTTCATCGGCCTGCATCACGACAATAATCACGTCGCCAATTCCGCCTGGCTCTATTTCATCGGGCCGAACGCGCCGGTTCCGCTGATGCGGCTGGCCGCGGTCGCGCTCGGGACGCTGGCCATTCCCGCCGCCGCGGCCGCGAGCCGCCGCTATTGCGACGCCGCCGGCCTTTTGGCCGCCTTCGTCTTCGCGATCTCCTATTTCTTCGTCCATTACGGTTCTGAGGCGCGCGGCTATGCCGGCATGACGCTCGCCGTGCTGCTGGCCTATGGTCTCGTGGACGCCATTCTGGCCGAGGGCGCCTCTCGGCGCCGTCTGCTGGCGCTGGCGGCGGCGATCGGCTTCGGGACCTTCTCCCATCTCACCATGATCGAGGCGAGCGGCGCGCTGGCGCTCTCGGCGTTGCTGCGCTTTCGCCACTGCGGTCTCGGCCGCGTGGTCGCGGTGGGGGCGGTCGCCGGGCTCGCCAGCCTTCCGGCGCTGTTCTGCTTCGCCTATGGCGCGCTGGCGCCGGATTTTCAGGTCGGGGCCATGGTTCCGCTGAGCCCGGCGATCTTCGCCGAGGGCGTCGCCGGAATGGCGAGGGCGACGCTGGGCTTTCCGCGCGGCGTCGATGATTTCGCCCTTCTCGGCGCCGCGGGCCTGCTCGCCCTCGGCCTGCTGGCGGTTCTGCCGGCGGAGCGGCGGATTTTCCCGGCCATCGCCGTCTTCGGCTTGCCGCTGCTGCATATCGCCGCCGGCCTGCCGAGCCAGCAATATCCGCGTTTTCACTCGACCGCGGCGATCGGCCTGGCTCTGCTCGCCGCCGAAGGCTGCGCCGCCCTCTGGCGCGCCGGCGCGCGGCGGCGCCGGGCGGCGGCGATCCTGCTCGGCGCTTTCGCCATCGGCGGGGCCGTCCAGCTCGCCGATTTCTACCGCCTCGGCCGCGGCCATTACGCCGATGCGGTGAGGATCATGGCCGAGCGGAAAGAGGCGCGTTACGCCGTCGATTTCGCCCGCGGCGAGACCAAGGCGGTCGTCGCCTATCACGCCCGCAAGCTCGGCGTCGTCGCGACCGCCGTCTCTCTCGCCGAATGGTGCGCGAGCCCGCCGGCCTTCCTGCTGGTGGTCGATCTGCCGGATTCACGCGCCGACCATGCGGAGCGGCGCTCCGCCGGGCCGCAGGATTGCCGCGCGGCCTTCCTGCGCCGCGGCTATTTCCCGGTCTCGGGCCTCTCGGGATTCGCCTGGACGCTCTATGAGCGGGAAACGAATCCAGAGGCCGAGATCACAAGGTCGGCGCGATGACGCGGACGCGCTTCTTGACGCCGTCGGCGCCGACGATTTCCCGCGTCGTCTCATGCGCGTCGACCGGGCGCTTCTCCGGTTGCGTCGCCTCCGTGGCGGGAAGATTGGGCGAGACCGCGCCGCGCGCCGTGCGCGCGATGACCGGCCGCGACATCTCCTCCGCCTTTTCCGCCGAGACGACGAGATCGTCCTTGTTGCGCTCGGCCAGCAGCCGCTCGGCCTCGGTGAGCGTTTCCGCCCAGCTGCGGCCGGGCGGCCGGCAGGAGCAGGTCGGATCATAGCTCTTGGTGAATTTCAGCGCATTGGGATGGTCGGCATAGGCTTCGCCGTCCATCGACACGGCGGTCTCCATGTCGCGCGAGGGCGAGCGTGTGTAGAGCGCCACTTCGAGATTGGGACATTGCGCCCGGCACAGCTCGGCGAGATCGGCGAGATTGGCGCGCCGCGCCGAATAGCTCACCGGGAAAAAGCCGCCGTCGCAGGCGCGCACGCAGACCGCCATGGAGCCGCCGCGCGCGAACGGCGCGCCATTCTCGTCCAAGTCGCGATCCTGCGGCGACATGGGGAGCTCGCGGACGGGCGTCGGCTCCTCCTCCTGGGCGCCGAACAGCTCCTCGAAAATATTGCGCTGGCGCGAGGCGACACGCACCGGCTGCTGCCGGCACTGCTGATCGAAACGCGCCTGCAGCGCCTGCCGCTGGCCGTCGCCGGACCCCTGATGGAGCGAGGCGAGATTGGCGCGCATCTGCGCGACGCGGCTGTTGATCGCGCCGCATTGCGGCGGCGGCGCATTGCCGAAAAAGAGGAATTGCTGCCGATCGCAGCCGATGGAACGCCCATAGGCGACGGTGCGGTCGATCTCTTTCTGCTGGGTCGCCGCGGCGGCGCGATAGCGGGCCGAGCCGGCGCTATTGCCGGCGGCGGCGATCTGCGCGCGCAGATTGTCGCAATAGGCCGATTGCGCCATCGCCTGCGAGGAGAACAGCATGGCGAACGCGACCAGCGCGCCCGAGAGGCGGCGCAAAGGCCCCTTTCGCGGCAAAGGCCCCTTCCGCGAAGGCGTCCCGTTGGTGATATGTTTCGCCGACATTGGTCCTATATCACGCGATTCGAAAAGCGGGGCGCCGGAGGCCGGCGAATCCGAAACCGTCGAGCTCGAGACCATATCGGGCATATCGCCCGCCCGATCAATCGGCTCGCGATTGTCGCGAGCTTCTTGTCGCGAACAAGGCGCATCACGACATTTGTCGAGGGAATTTCCCGGCGCTCTGGAGGAACGCACTTATGAAGCCGTCCAAATTCGTCCTGTCCGCTCTCCTCGCCACGGGGCTTTTCGCCATCGCGGGCGCGGCGCCCGCCCGCGCCGACGGGCCGGACCTCATTTTCCGCAAGTCCACCGACTTCAAGCTGCTGACCCCGAACGACAAGCTGGCGACCTATGTGCTCGACGACCCCGATGTCGACGGAATCGCCTGCTATTACACGGTGCATGAGAAGGGCGGCGTCGCGGGAATGTTCGGCGTGGCGGAGCAGACCTCCGACGTGTCGCTCTCCTGCCGCCAATACGGGCCGGTGAAATTCAAGGAGAAATTCGGCCAAGGCGACGAAGTGTTCAGCGAGCGCCGCTCGGCGCTGTGGAAGCGGCTGCATATCGTGCGCGGCTGCGACGCCAAGCGCAATGCGCTGGTCTATATGGCCTATTCCGACCGGCTGATCGAAGGCTCTCCGGAGAATTCCACCTCCGGCGTGCCGATTCAGCCTTGGGGCGCGGGCGATGTCGCGCAATGCGGCGAATTTCTGAAGAAATGAGCGGCCGGCGGGCCTGCGCCCGCCCGCTCCCGGTCGCGGCGACGGCGGCGATTCTTGCCGCGTCAGTCCTGGCAAGAGACGACGGCGGCCTCCGCCGTCAGCGGCCGGCGCGCCGAGGCCGGACCGATAGCGGAGGTCACGTCGTCGGCGCGGCCGAAGGCCACCGCGGGGCCGTGGCCGTGCGACTCGCACCAGCTGTCGGCGACGATCTTCCCGCAATCTTTCTTCTGCGTGATGCATTCGACGACGCCATAGCCTTCGTGGCCGGAAATCAAATAGACATTCTTCGGCGCTTCGACGGCGCGGGCGCCGCCCTGGGCCGCGGCGAGCAGCAATCCGCCGAGCAGCGGAACGGCGAGACGCGGGAGAACGAGACGCTGAAATTCGGTGGGGAACATGAGATGCACGCCTCGCGCGGGGACGCTCATTCGACTCGCCGCGCTGGATTTTGGTGTATGCGATCGCAGTTAAGGCGCGGTTAAGTTCGCGCCGATTTGCAGGCCTGTCCGGGCGCGCGACGCCGGCGGCGGCGCCTTTGCCGCGCGGCGGCGGATGTCGATCCACAGAGCTTTTGGTGATGTAGGAAAACAATCCCCTCATCCTGAGGCGCTTTTTGCGGAACGCAAAAAGCCTCGAAGGATGCTCCGCGCGAACGTGCGACCCTTCGAGACGCCCGCTTCGCGGACTCCTCAGGGCGAGGGACTGTTGCTTCGTCCGCGCGAGCGCGCCCCGGCGCTTTGCTGCGCGGGGGTGGGAAAGGGCGTTTCGGGACGCTCCGGCCCCTTACGGCCGTTGCGCGAAAAAATTCGATCGGGTCCAGAGCGTCCCGAAACGCGGTTGTCGTTCTCGTCGACATCCCGAGGCTTGGTCGAACCCGCGAATCCTGGGGTTTCTCGATCAAGACGCGATCGAGTCCGACGGCCTGGGATCACGGAGCGGTTCTTTTTTCTCCCTATGGACGGGAGAAGAACGCCGCCCGGCGACGCGCTGCCTGTCCATGGACGGGGGTCGCCATCCCGGATGGAGCCGCCCCCCGCCCGCGCCCCACGACCCGAGGAGCGCGCCCTTTGTGGGCGGGAGTGGGAGGGATATAGGAATATGTTCAGGGTGTGTCAAGGCGGGCGGTTGGGGCGGACGGAGTCCGTTCAGGACTCTTCTCGGCGACAACCGATGCGTACAATTTACGCTTTGACATTGATCGGCTTGACCCGCAGGTGACGCTCGCGTAGCGCTATGACACTACATGTATAAATTAAGCGCGAAGCCGGCAGATCCCGAATGCGTGACGATTCAGAACCGGTGGCCGAAGCACAGGGCGGCGGAGGCGTTGTTGGACTTGCCCGCGTCATGGCAGGAGCTACGAGCTTCAAAGATTCCGGAATCGCCAATGTGAACGATACGTATCGCGGTCAAATCTTGACCGAGGGTGACGAAGTAAAAACCGCTATTCTTAAAGACCTTTCTCCCAAACAGCTTGCGAACGAAGTCTTGGCCGCAGGTCTCGCCTCGCTCATCGGGTTGCCGGTTCCCCCGGCTTTCATCGGGATCACAGCACCTAACAGCGATTGTGCTTCGCAATGTCGACTTCCTGATGGCACGGGGCTCATGTTCGCAAGCGCTGATGTCGGCTCGCCATCTGTCGCGCAGCTCATAAAGGCCGTGCCGACGGAGCTACAGATGTTGGCTCACCTTGAGGCCATTGTCGCTGTTTTGATCAAACAGGCTTGGCTTGGAGATCTCTACGGTTTCGATGCTTGGGCAGCGAACATTGACCGGCATCCTGGCAATATTCTTTTCGGCGCAGGGACTGCTTGGATCATCGATCATGGGCATTGTTACACAGGTCCGACCTGGGTTCCTGCAGATCTTGTTCCTGCCGGCAATTTCCGGCATCGACTGAAAGAGTGGGTAACGCCGTTTCTTCAGGTGGATCAGCGAAAGAGGCTGGCAGCTGAAGCGGGTGCGTTAGTCACTCGACTTCAACGCATTGACGTTCGGGATGTCGGGATACAGAATCGAGTTAACGGGCTTCTCGACGACGTTGACTTCCAAGCGCTCGTTGTCTTCCTCCTGGAGAGGATTCCGCACGTCCCGCGCGCTGCTGGAGGCGCGTTGGACGAGCCTAGGTTGGCGTGACATGATCTCGTTGAACGCAAACCAATTTCCGAGCGCAGAACGGCTACAAAAGGCTGTTTGGGCTCCTGTGCTCTTTCGGCCGATTCTCGGATCGCCGGAGCAATTCGTGATCGGAATCGCTGTCGCGGGAGCGGGCGGCATTCATCTTGAGCGGGCAAACCAGCTTGCCCGCCTGCGTTGCGTTTTCGCTGACCAATCAGTTGTGGCGATCTTGGCGGCCGAGGCGAATTTGAACGCCATAGAGAGTGATTTGCTGAATAGGTCTATTGCCGCGCTGACCGACTTCAAGCCACTCTTTTCGGGTGTCGCGCTGGGTGACATCAGGGAGGCCGAGGGGCTGTCGTTGCAGCAGATTGGCGCTTCTTGGATGGCTGCTATGTCGTCTTTGTACGATAGACGCTCGGTGCTGCAACTGGTGGAGCGGGGCGACTTCGATCTAGATGCCGCCGCCAATCGCGAGACTGCCGATCGGCTTCCTGCGCTTGTTTTGGATTACATTAAGGGAAAGCGTCCCGGTCTTGATCGGTGTTTTAGCGAAGATATCCGGGAGAGCCGCCACAGACGCCGCAACGCGCATGGTGTCATAATCGACTTCGCCGGATCACGTTTTGTTGCCAATTTCGGTACCTTGGCTGCGAGCAAGCTCACCGCGTCTGTCGGACGGATTAAGATGCGGCTTTGGGATCTGAAGGTAGATCGAGACGGAGAGCAAGAAGGGCTCGCGGAGAGGGAGCACGAGATGATCGTGCAATATCCAAAACGAAACGACCCTCAGCTTACAGCGAACCAAGTCGAGCGGATGGAAGAGGCTCTGAATGAACTCGAAAAGCAGGCGGATCAAGAGCAGCTTCGTCTGCGTCCGTTAAACACGGTTGAAGAGATCGGCGAGCATATTCTGAGAAAGGAAGCGGCCTAGGTCGCGTTACCCGGGATTTCCACTCCCCCCTCCCGCCCGCTTGTAGCCCGGCCGCTTTTCCCTATAGTCCGCCTCGACAATTCCCACGGCGGACGAGGCTATGACGACCACACGATTGCGCATCGGCACACGCGGCAGCCCTCTCGCTCTGGCGCAGACGCGGCAGCTGCGGGCCTTGCTGGCCGCGGCGCTCGGCCTCGAGGCGGAGACGCTGCCGATCGAGGTCATCCGCACCACGGGGGACATCATCCAGGACCGGCCGCTCTCGGAATCGGGCGGCAAAGGGCTGTTCACCAAGGAGTTGGACGTCGCCCTCATCGAGGGGCGCATCGATCTCGCCGTGCATTCCTCCAAGGATTTGCCGACGCATCTGCCGCCGGAAATCGCCATCGCCGGATATCTGCCGCGCGAGGATGTGCGCGACGCCTGGATCGGCCGCAATGGCGCGACGCTCGACGCGCTGCCCGAGGGCGCCGTGGTGGGCACGGCCTCGCTGCGGCGCGGCGCGCAGGTGAAGCGGCTGCGGCCGGATGTCTCCCTCGTGCTGCTGCGCGGCAATGTCGAGACCAGGCTGCGCAAGGTGGAGAGCGGCGAGGTGGACGGCACGCTGCTGGCGCTCGCCGGGCTCAAGCGGCTCGGCCTCGAGCGCCACGCCACCGCCATTCTGCCGATAGAGGATTTTCTTCCTGCCGCCGGGCAGGGCGCCATAGCCGTCACCAAGCGCGCCGGCGATGCGCGTGTCCGCGAGGCTCTGGCCGCCATTCTCGATCCGGCGACCGCCGCCGCGCTCGCCGCCGAGCGCGCCTTTCTCACCGTGCTGGACGGCTCCTGCCGCACGCCCATCGCCGCCCATGCGAAGCTCATTGGCGAGGAGATCGAATTCCACGGCATGGCGCTGCGGGCGGATGGCTCTGCGGTTTATGAGGCGCGTCGGCGCGGGCCGTCCATGGACGCGGCGCTGATCGGCGACGCCGCCGCCAATGAGATTTTGCTGCGCCTGCCCAATGGAGTCGCGGGTCTCACATGAGGCGCGTTCTCGTCACGCGGGCGAGAGAGGACGCCGAGCGCACGGCGGAAGAATTGCGGCGGCGCGGCTTTGCGCCGCTGATCGCGCCGGTTCTGGAGATCGCCGCCACGGGCGCGCCGATCCCGACCGAGACTTTCGACGCGGTTCTGGCGACCAGCGCCCGCGCGATCCAGTTTGTCGAAGGGCTCGCGGCCTTGCGCGCGCCTTTTTTCGTCGTCGGCGGCAAGACGGCGCAGGCGCTCTCCGCGCGCGGCGCGCAGGTGGAGGCGAGCGCGCCCGATGTGGCGGCGCTGACGCTTCTGCTCGGCGCGCGCTTTGCGGCGCCGGCGCGTTTCCTCTATCTCGCCGGCCATGATCGTAAGGACGATCTCGAAAGTTTTTTGCGCGCGCGCGGCCATGCGGCGACAGTGGTCGAGACCTATGAGGCGCGCGCCGTCGCCGCTCTTGGGGAAGAAGCCCGCGCCGCTCTGGCCGCCGGCGAGGTAGAGGCCGCGCTGCATTATTCGGCGCGCAGCGCATCGATCTTCCTCGCTCTGGCGGATGCCGCCGGCGGCCCGGCCACGCTTCGCGCGCGCGTCACGCATTTCGCGCTGTCGGAGGATGTCGCGCGTGTGCTGCGCGCCGCCGGTTGCGCCAATGTGCGCGTCGCCGCGGCGCCGGATCAGGCGAGCCTATTGGCCGCGCTCGAGGCGCAATAAAGCCGCCTTTGCGGGACAAAAATTGCATGGCGCCTCGCGCGCCGCTATTCTGTCGCAGCGCGGCCGTCTATCGCGACGGCGCGCCTTCCCGGGGGCGAAATGACGAAGACGTCGATCTCGCGGCGGCGCTCGGCCGCTGTTCTCGCGCTTCTCTTTTGCGCGATCGTCGCCGCAGTCTCGCCGGCGCTGGCGGAACGGCTGCCGCTCTCGGACAATCTCGTCGATCTGCGCAGCGCGCAGGGGCGCGAATGGTTTCTCGAATCGGAGGCGCGCGAGGCCTATTGGCCGCTCTCCTCGGAATTCGTCACGCAGAAGAACGGCTCCTTCTGCGGCGTCGCCACTCTGGCGATGCTGCTCAATGCGCTCGACATTCCCGCGCCCGCCGGCGGCGAGGGGCAGGGGAGCTTCTCGCAGGACAATCTGTTCAGCGAGAGGACCGAAACGGTGGTGAAGCAGGAGAGCATTCTGCGCCGGGGCATGACGCTGGACGAGTTCGGCGGCCTCGTCGCCAGCTTCGGCCTCGAGGCGAAGGTCACTCATGCGGCGCAGAGCTCGCTGGCGGAGTTTCGCGCCAGCGCGATCGAGCAGCTCTCGCGCAAGCGGCGGCATGTCGTCGTCAATTATCAGCGCGCTGCGCTCGGCCAGACGCGCAGCGGGCACATTTCGCCGCTCGCCGCCTATGACGCCAAGACGGATCGCTTTCTGCTGCTCGATGTCGCGCGCTACAAATATCCGCCCGTGTGGGTCGCGGCGGCCGATCTCTTCGACGCGATGAACACGATCGACGCCGGCAATGAAGGACGCAGCCGCGGCTACGTGCTCATCGGCCCGCCGGCGGGAATAGGCAGCGAAAAATGAGCGATGCGCGAATGCGATCTATTGTTGCTCTCGGCTTCTCCCTTCTCGCCTTCGCCGCCGCCGCCGAGCCCGTCGCGAGCGGGCGGCGCGGCATGGTGGTGAGCGAGCATCATCTGGCCAGCGACATAGGGCTCGACATATTGAAGGCGGGCGGCAACGCCATCGACGCCGCCGCCGCCGTCGGCTATGCGCTCGCCGTCGCCTATCCTTGCTGCGGCAATCTCGGCGGCGGCGGCTTTCTGCTGGCGCATCTGCCGGGGCAGGGCGAGCGCTTTCTCGATTTTCGCGAGACGGCGCCCATGGCGGCGACCGCCGATATGTTTCTCGACGCGAAAGGCGCGGTCGATCCGCAGGCGAGCCGCATCGGCTATCGCGCCGTGGCGGTTCCCGGAACGGTGATGGGGCTGGAGACCGCCCACGCCAAATATGGCCGCCTGCCGCGCGAGAAAATCATCGCGCCGGCGATCGCGCTCGCCGAGCGCGGCTTTGTTCTCGACGAGGCCGACATTCGTCTCATTCGCGCGGCGACGCGGCTGAAGGACAGTCCCGCCGCTGCGAAAATCTTTTCCCGCGCGGACGGCTCGCCTTTGCAGGCCGGCGATCGGCTGATTCAGAGCGATCTCGCGCGTCTGTTGCGCGAGATCGCCGCGCAGGGGCCGCGCGCCTTTTATGAAGGGCGCGTTCCGCAGGCGATCGAGCGCGCCGCGCAGGCGGAAAAGGGCGTGATCGCGGCGCAGGATTTCGCGCTCTATGACGTCATGGAGCGCTCGCCGATTCATTGCGCCTATCGTGGCTATGATGTCTATTCTTCCGCGCCGCCGAGTTCCGGCGGCGTCGCGCTGTGCGAAATATTGACCATTCTCGAGGGCTATGATCTCGCCGCGCTCGGCTTTCACACGCCGCAATCCTCGCATCTTCTCATCGAGGCGGAACGTCGCGCCTTCTTCGATCGCAACAATTCGCTCGGCGATCCCGACTTCGTGAGCAATCCGGTCGCGCGTCTCACCGCGCGATCCTATGCGGAGGCGCAGCGCGCGAAGATCGCCGCCGATCATGCGACGCGCTCCACCGATCTCGCGCAAGGCGCCGCGCCGCGCGAGCGTTTGCAGACGACGCATTATTCCATCGTCGACGGCGAGGGCGGCGCGGTCTCCGTCACCTACACGCTCAACGGCTATTTCGGCGCGCAGGTCATGGCGCCGGAGACGGGCGTGCTGCTCAATGACGAGATGGATGATTTCTCCGCCGCGCCCGGCGCCGCCAATGGCTTCGGCCTGGTGCAGGGAAGCGCCAACGCCATCGCGCCCGGCAAAAGGCCGCTCTCCTCCATGTCGCCGACCATTGTGATGAAGGACGGCAAGGTCGCGCTGGTTCTCGGCAGCCCTAATGGGCCGCGCATCATTTCGGTGACGCTGCAGACGGCGCTCAATGTGATCGATCATCATATGTCGCTGGCGCAGGCGGTGGCCGCGCCGCGCCTTCATCATCAATGGCTGCCGGATGTCGTGCTGGCCGAGCCGGGCGCGCTCTCGGAGGAGACGCGCCGGCGGCTCGAGGCGATGGGACATAAAATCGAGGATCACGCGCCTTTCGGCGCATCGGAGGCGATAGAGATCAGAGACGGCGAGATGATCGGCGTCAATGATCCGCGCTCCGCGGCGGGCTCGGCGCGCGGCTATTGAGCCGCGCGAGAGTCATTCCGGTTCAGATCGAACCGGCAGATCGAACCGGAATGACTCTCGATTTTTCCGTTGTGCCGTGTTTTCTGCACGCGAAGCGGTTCCCACTTCGCTCGAAAACACTCTATCGCTCATCGGCGTCGCGACAATATCTCGTCGATGCGCGCGTCGAGGCGGCGGGCGAAGGCCTCGGTCGAAAATTGCGTCTCCGCGATCACGCGAGCCGCCGCGACCTTGCGCTCCCGCAAATCGCGATCGCCGAACACGGCGCGCATCGCGTCGACGGCGGCCGTGAAATCCGGCTCCGCCCACAGCTGATCGCCGCGCGTGCGCGGATATTCGCCGGGGCCGACGGGAATGAGCCGATAGGGAATGAGAAAGGCCGTTTGCTCGTCGCAAAAACCCATATTGCCGGAATAGGCGGTCGCGATCACCGGCGTCTCCAACGCCATCGCCTCCAGCATATGATAGCCGAAGCCTTCGGCGCGATGCAGAGAGACATAGCAATCGGCGCCTTCGATCAGCGCCATCTGCTCGTCGTCGTCGAGAATGCGATCGATGAGCAGGACGCGCTCGCATTCCGCGACGATATTGCGAATGGAGCGCCACACATTCGTCTCGCGCTCCGCTCGCACGCGGTCGACGCTATGCGTCTTGATGACGAGCTTGACCTTCGCATCGTTCGGAAAGGCCGCGAGAAAGGCGCGTATCGTCCCGAGCGGATTTTTGCGAAAGGCGCCGGAGAGCGCGTCGCAGGAAGCGAGAAAGACGAAATCATCCGCGCCCGCTATATCCTCGTAGACGCGCGCGCGCGCTGCGCTTCGTCCTCGCCTGCGCGCCGGGCGCGCCGATGTGCCGACTGTATGGCAGGGCCTATGGCCGGCGAGCGCCTGCGTCGTGAAATCCGACGCGGACCAGAGCTCGTCGACGAGCGCGAGGCCGAGCATTTGCGCCGGATGCGGCGTCGGCATTTCGAGATAGGGAAAGCCGACGAGCCGACCCTGCGACCATATATCCGGCAGATAGGCGATGGCGCTCGGCAGCTCTTCGAGATTGAGATGAAGAATATTGATCTTCGCGCGCGCCGGCGAAGTCGGCAGAGGCGTGGCGTCGGCGCGAATGCGATTGGGATAATCGAGCGTGAAGTCGCAGAGCCGAACGGAATAATCGAGTTGCTGGAGCGCGGCGGCGAGCGCGCGGCAGCTGTCCGCTATGCCGAGCTGTCGGCTGAACGGGCCGATGAGCTGAATATCGACCGTCTCGCCCGCCGGCGCCGGCAGAGCCGCGGAATGCGCGCGATGTCCCGAAGGCGTGCGCGTGCGAAAGCGCTTCGCTTCGTCGTCATAGCCGAGCGCGCCGATCGCGGCGCGCCAGCACGCGATGGTGACGCCGCCGGCGCCGAAGAGGCGGCGGGATTCGTCCTCGAAGGGCGCGGCGCCGGCGCGCGGCGACAGAAAAGCCTCGAGCCAATCGGCTGGAACGAAGCGCAGATAATGCGGCGCCCGCGCTGCGAACAGCAGAATGGCGAAATAGGCGGCGCGCCGCTCGTTCTCTCGTGCGACATTCGCGCCGCGCAGCATCGGATGCGCGTCGAGAAAACGCTTCATGAAAGTGGAGAGCGGGAAAGGAATATCGGCGTCGTCGCAATGTCGCAGCGCGTCCTCATGCGCGGAGGCGATGAGGCAGTCCTCGACATTGAAAGCCGCGGCGCCGAAAGCGGCCCAGCGGAAAATCGCCGCGAGCCGCTCGTCGTCGCGCGCGTCTTCGCCCGGCGTCTGGGCGAAAAGGCGCATCGCCCGGCTCGGCGCGAGGCGCTCCTGCGGAGTGGGGCCTTCATTGAGAAATTCTATGTCGCGCGCCGAGAGCGGGATGCGCAAAGGGCGCCGCGCGCGGCCGTAGAACTCGACATAATGCGCGAGAAAAGCCTCGCGATCGGCGATCGAGAGGGTCGCGTCGAATTTATCGGCGAGGTCCCATTTGTAGCGATTCTGGTCGAGATAGGCGCAGAGCGCTTCGCCGAGAACAGGCGGCGGCGATGAGACCGGCGTCGGCGCGAATAGAAGCTCTGTCTTCTGCGACGGCTGCGGCGCGGCTGGCGCGGCGCGCGCTCGCTCACTGTCGAAAGCCTCGGCGAAAGTCGCGCGAAGATAGTCGTTACGGCCGATGCTGCGCGCAAAAAGCGCGCGCTCGTCGCTCGCGGTCAGCTCGAGCGGCGCATCCGTGACGGGGCGCACGCGAATCCGCGTCTTTGCTCCGCGCGAAAACGCCGGAGGGATTTTCACGTCGAAGCCATGGCGGCCGTCGCCTATACCATTGGCGGCGAGATCGTCTCGCAGCATATCCGCCGCTCTCTCGCAGACGAAGACGTCGTCTGCGAAAATATCGACGATCACGCGGCGTCCCTTTTGTCTCGGCCAATGGGCCCAGCCGTGAACGACGTCATTCTCGAATCCGTCGAGGCGACCGACGATGTCGAGATCGCCTGTCGGAAGACCGACCGCGCGGCGAAGCAGCTTTATCGCATGGCGCTTGGCGACGCCCATGATCTTCACCCGATCTCTATGCGCAGCGTGAAATCGAGCGTCTCGCCCGGACGCGCGCAGGCGATCCCGGGCTTCTCCTCGAGCGGGCCGCGAAAGCCGACCGGCGAATCATAGCCATGCCACGGCTCGATGCAGAGAAAATCCGCGCCCGGCTTGGACCATAGGCCGAGATGCCGGAAGCCTTCCCATTCGATCGCGACGGATCGCCCGCTGCCGCAGCAATAGACGAGGCTCTCGCTCGCCAGAGTGTCGAAGATGATCGCGTCATCGACGAACAGCTCCTCCCGCAGCGACAGCGTTCGTCCCTCTACGGGCGAATCCTTCATGCGGCCGAGAAGCCCGCCGGCAAGCTTGCGGATCGGCGCCGGCTCATGGCGCTCGAAATTTATGCGGCTCTGATCCTTGGCTGCGTCGCCGAGCGGCCAGCGAAAGGCCGGATGCGCGCCGATGGAAAAATACATGTCCGCGTCGCCGAGATTGGTCACGCCATGGCGAATGTCGAGACGCGCGCCGTCGAGGGCGAATTCCACCTCGAGCAGAAATTCGAAAGGGAAAACCGCGCGCGTCGCGTCGTTGGCGCGCAAGGCGAAACGCGCCGAATGCGGCGAGGCCTCGACGATCTCGAACAGGCTGTCGCGCGCGAAGCCGTGCTTGACCATCGCATAGCTCTCGCCGCGATGCTCATAGCGGTCCTGCGCCAGCCGGCCGACGATGGGAAACAGCAGCGGACTATGCTTGGGCCAGATCTCTTCGCCGCTCCAGAGATAATCCACGCCGTCGCGCGTGCGCAGCGATTGCAGCTCCGCGCCCTTCGTAGAAACGAAAGCGGCGAGGCTGTCCGAGGACAGAGCCACGCCGTCTCGCTGCTCGTTCTTCGATCCGGCCATCGCCGATCCCCGAATGGACGCTCGCGCGCCCTCAGGCGTTCGCCTGATGCTTCAGCCGCTCGAGATCGGCGTCGACCATTTCGCGGATGAGCTGATCGAGCGACGTCTCGGGCGCCCAGCCCAGCGCCGCGCGCGCCTTGCTCGAGTCGCCGAGCAGAATGTCGACCTCCGCCGGGCGGTAGAATTTCGGGTCGATCACGATATGCGCCTCCATGTCGAGGCCGGCATGGGCGAAAGCGATGCGGCACATGTCGCGCACAGTGGTGGTGACGCCCGTCGCCACCACATAATCGTCCGGCGTCTCCTGCTGCAGCATCAGCCACATGGCCCGCACATAATCGCGCGCATGGCCCCAGTCGCGCTTGGCGTCTATATTGCCGAGGCGCAGCTCTTTGGCGAGGCCGAGCTTTATGCGCGCCACGCCGTCGGTCACCTTGCGGGTGACGAATTCTATGCCGCGCAGCGGGCTCTCGTGATTGAAGAGAATGCCCGAGGAGGCGTGCAGGCCGAAGCTCTCGCGGTAATTGACCGTGATCCAATGGCCGTAGAGCTTGGCGACGGCGTAAGGCGAGCGCGGATAGAAGGGCGTCTTCTCGCTCTGCATGGGCTCCTGAATGAGGCCGTACATTTCGGAGGAGGAGGCCTGATAGAAGCGCGCGCCGGGGGCGCCGATGCGCATCGCCTCGAGCATGTTGGCGACGGCGACGGCGGTGATATTGGCGGTGAGAATGGGCTGCCGCCAGGAGGAGGCGACGAAGGATTGCGCGGCGAGATTGTAGATTTCGTCGGGCTTCACTTCCTGCACGATGCGCAGCAGGCTGGAGAGATCGCCGAGGTCGCCGTCGAGCAGCTGCACGTCATTTGCGACGCCGAGCCAGCGCAGCCGATGATCCTCGACGCCGCGATGCGAGGAGCGGCGGATCACGCCATAGACTTCATAGCCTTTGCCGAGCAGAAGCTGTGCGAGATAGGCTCCGTCCTGTCCGGTAATGCCCGTCAACAGCGCGCGTTTGGTCATCCACCCCTCTTAATGTGCTCACTCCGCCTCGGCGGATTGCTTTTAGCCGCGATTATAGACGTCCTGCAGGCGGACGATATCGTCCTCGCCGAGATAGGAGCCGGTCTGCACCTCGATGATCTCAAGGTCGATCTTGCCCGGATTGGTCAGCCGGTGAATGCAGCCGATCGGCAGATAGACCGACTCGTTCTCATGCACGAGCAAGGTCTCCTGATCGCGGCCCACTTCCGCCGTGCCCTTCACCACGATCCAATGCTCGGCGCGGTGAAAA
>NZ_PUIV01000002.1 GCF_003113265.1 Methylosinus sporium | reverse complement strand
CCCGAGCGCCTCCGGCGCTCAACCTCCCCCTCCAGGGGGAGGTGAGCGTCTGTCATTCGCTCGATTGGCGTGTTCTCTCACCACAGGCGGACCCATGACCGAGGATTCGGCCGACAGCGCGCTCCAGCAAGCCCGTATTCTGATGCAGGCGCTGCCCCATATGCTGCGCTATGACGAAGCGACAGTCGTGGTGAAATATGGCGGCCACGCCATGGGTGACGACAAGGTCGCGCGCGACTTCTCCCGCGACATGGTGCTGCTCGAGCAATCGGGCGTGAACCCCGTCGTGGTGCATGGCGGCGGCCCGCAGATCGGCGCCATGCTCGGCAAGCTCGGCATAAAATCCGAATTCGCCGATGGCCTGCGCGTCACCGACAAGGCGACGATGGAAATCGTCGAAATGGTGCTCGCCGGCTATATCAACAAGCAGATCGTCGGCTTCATCAATTCCGAGGGCGGCCGCGCCATCGGCCTCTGCGGCAAGGATGGCCGCATGGTGACGGCCGAGAAGCTCTCGCGCCCCAATCACGAGGACGGCAAGGCGATCGATCTCGGCTTCGTCGGCGAAGTGTCCAAGGTCGACACCACAGTGCTCGGCCAGCTGCTCGGCCGCGAGCTGATTCCCGTGCTCGCGCCAGTCGCGCAGGGCCTCGACGGCGAGACCTATAATATCAACGCCGACACTTTCGCCGGCGCCATCGCCGGCGCGCTCGGCGCCAAGCGGCTCTTGTTCCTCACCGACGTTCCCGGCGTGCTGGACAAGAACAAGCAGCTCATCAAGGAGCTGAAGGTCGAGGATATTCCAGGCCTCGTCGCCGACGGCACCATCACCGGCGGCATGATCCCCAAGGTCGAGACCTGCATGTATGCGATCGAGCGCGGCGTCGAAGGCGTCGTCATTCTCGACGGCAAGCTGCCTCATGCTGTGCTGATCGAGCTTTTGACCGACCATGGCGCCGGCACGCTGATAACGAGGTGAAGCGTTGACGGCGAAGCGCGTGGCGACGATGCGATCCTGGAGCCGCCTCACGGCTCCGGATCGCGTCGCCCCACGCACGGGGCGGCGCGCACGATGACGGAGCCCGCCGACGAGCCGCGCCTGCTGACCATCGCCAATCGCTTCGCCCATGTCGACACATGGGTCTTCGACCTCGACAACACGCTCTATCCGGCGTCGTCGGACCTCTGGCCGAAGATCGATCATCGAATCACTTTGTTCATGATCCGCCTGTTCGGCCTCGACGGAATGTCGTCGCGCGCGCTGCAGAAGCATTATTACAAGCATTACGGCACGACGCTGCGCGGGCTGATGACCGAGCATGGCGTCGACGCCGACGCATTTTTGAAATTCGTCCATGACATCGATCGCTCGTCGCTGCCGCCAAATCATTCGCTGGCGGCGGCGATCGCGGCGCTGCCGGGCCGCAAGCTCATCCTCACCAATGGCTCGCGCGAACATGCGCTCGATACGGCGAAGCAGCTCGCCATCGATCATATTTTCGAGGATGTGTTCGATATCGTCGCGGCCGATTTCATCGCCAAGCCGCATGAGGGCGCCTATGAGCGCTTCTTCGATCGCCACGCCATCGAGCCGAAGCGCTCCGCCCTTTTCGAGGACATAGCGCGCAATCTCATCATCCCCCATGCGCGCGGCATGACCACCGTGCTGGTGACGCCGGAAGCCGGCCATGAGGAAAAGCGCGAATCCTGGGAGATCGCCCATGGTCGCGAGCCGCATGTGGATTTTACGACCAATGATCTCGCGGGATTTTTAGAGGGGCTGACGGCGACGTCACAACCCCAGTAGAGGCCTGATCTTCGCCGTCATCGGACAGCAGGCGGCCCGAAGCTTTCCTCGTCATGCAGGTTTTCCGGCGTCACCCCGGCGAGTAGATCATCGAGAGAGCATTCGGGCGCTGTAAGCGGCTCGATCACAACGCGGCCGCCTTCGACGCGCAACTCGACAGTCTGGCCGATCTCGAGGCGCGCCTGCTCCATGACGGCCGAAGCTATGCGCACGGCTGCGGAGCTGCCCCATTTTTCGACGATCGCTCGCATCAGGAAACCTCGCTTATCTACAGCTTAGAAGCCTACGACCGGGACGCCGCGTCGTAGAGCCGATTTCCCATCCCGTTCAGAAACTGTCACATTTCCGCAACGGAGCGGCATTCTTTGCAACGTCGCCTTGACTGTAGAGCGCCCGCTCTCTTCAATGCGGCAATGATGCGAGCGGGGGCACATCGGCGTTTGAGAGCGAGCGTGATCGCGCGCGCGCTCGCCTGCTTGCTCATGCTGCAAGGCTTCATTGTCGCTGCGGGACCGAGTCTCGCCGAGCGAACGGCCGACGCCGCCGGCTGGAGCGAAGCTCATGCGCCGGCGACCGGGCGCTGCGCTGGCCAGAACGGCGCCGAAAATCCGCTGAGCGACCATTCCTCCTGCGAGCGCTGCATGTTCTGCACGCTCGGCGCACGCGGCGTCATGCCGACTCTCGCAGCGCTCTGGCGCCTTACGGCGGTCTCGCCGCCGGAACCGGATTCGCGCCTTGCGCCACGCAGCGCCGACGCCGCCCAACCCACGACGCCGCTCGGCTGGGCCAGCAGCTGGTCGTCGCGCGCGCCGCCTTCCCTCTCCTGATCCGAAACGAATCGCGGCTCTCTCGCCGCATCTTTCCATCGGAATCGCGCGCATGTTCGACGCGTCGCGCCAGGAGTCTTTGCCCATGTCTCGCAACGCCCTCATGCGCGGCGCATCCGCCGGCGCGCTGTCTTTCGTCGTCTTTTCATCCGCCGCAGCGCAGGAAGCCCTGCCCACCATCGACATCTCCGGCGAGCAGCGCCCCGTCGCCGGTCCCTCGCGCGGGAAATTGCAGCCGCCGAACGGCAAGCTGCAGCTCGATGTCGCCTCGCAGACCGGCAGCCGCCTCGGCCTGACGCCGCGCGAGACGCCCTCCTCCGTCTCCATCGTCGATCGCGCGACGATCGAGGCGCGCGGCGCGCAGACGACGCAGGAGGTTATTCAGCGAATGCCCGGCGTCGTCACCTCGGACCCGCCGGGCTCGGCCGGCGCGATCAGCCTGCGCGGCTTCGGCGCGTCGTCGGTGACGCAGATGTTCAACGGCATCACCGTGCAATATGACGCCATCGCCGGACGCCCCGTCGACAGCTGGCTCTACGACCGCATCGAGCTTCTCGGCGGCGCCTCCTCTTATCTCTACGGCCAGGGCGCCGTCGGCGGCGCGGTGAACTACGTCAGCAAGATCGCCACGCGCGGCGAAGAGCGCAATGAGGCGCTGCTGATGGGCGGCATGTGGTTCAACCGCCGCGCCTCCTATGGCTTCAACAAGCAGCTCGACGAGACTAATTGGCTGCAATTCGATCTGAGCTACAAGGGCTCGCAAGGCTGGGTCGAGAATTCCAATCACAATTCCGGCGCCGGCTCCATCTCCTGGCTCACCGATATCGCGCCCGGCCTCTCCAACACTGTCGCGGTGGAATTCCAGAGCGAGCAGCGCGACGCCTATTGGGGCACGCCGGTTCCGCGTCCGCTCGGCGGAACGGGCACGATTGCCTGGGGAACCTTCGGCCTGCCGGTTCTCGATCTCAAATTCGATCCCGGCGTGCGCTTCAAGAACTACAACAGCCTGAAGCCGGTCTTCGACCAGCAGGTGCTGTGGGTGCGCGATATTGCGGAATATAAGCTCGACGAGGAGACGAGCTTCAAAAACACCTTCTATCTCTATCGCGCCGACCGGCAATATCAAAACGTCGAATCCTATCGCTACGATGCGACCAACACGCTCATCGAGCGCAGCGGATCTTTCGCCACCCGGCACGTCCAGAGCCTCGTCGGCGACAGGCTGGAGGCGACGAATGCGACGACGCTATTCGGCCTCGAATCGAAGACGGTCGCGGGCATAGACTTTTCGCTCAATCAGCAGACGCGCAACGGAAGCCTCGAGTCGGGACTGGCCGTCGACACGGTCGAGCCCTATGGCTATTCGGCCTATAAGCTCTATCAGGACAATCCGGCGGCGACGAGCTATGTGGGCGACGCCCGCAGCAAGCTCTACACGCTGGCGCTCTTCGCCGAGAACCGGCTGTCGCTGACGCAGCAGCTACATCTCGTGACCGGCCTGCGCTGGGAGAAGATCAGCCTCGAGCGCTTCAATTACCGTATTCCGACCCTGCCCAGCGCCTCGAACCCTTATGGCAATCCCGCCTATTTCGGCAAAGGATACGAGCCGATCACCTGGCGCGCCGCGCTGATGTACGACGTGACCAAGGAGGCGAATGTCTACGTCTCCTACAGCACGGCGGCCGATCCGCCCTCTGGCATTCTGCTCACCAACAGCGCCGGCAATTTGCGCAATTTCGAGCTCACCACCGGCTGGCAGGTGGAGGCGGGAACGAAGCTCGATTTCTGGGAGGGCAGAGGCTCGGCGACCGTCGCCGGCTATTTCATCGAGCGCAGCAATCTGACGACTTCCGATCCCGCCAATCCCAACAATGTCATCAATGTCGGTAAGCAATCGTCGAATGGCATAGAGGCCAATGTCGGCGTGCAGGTGTTGGATAATCTCAGCGTGCAGGGCAACGCCGCCTGGATCAATCCGAAATTCGAATCCTTCGAGGAGGCGGCGACGATCGCCGGAACGACGCTGCGCGTGTCGCGCGCCGGCAATCGGCCGACCAATATGGCGCGCTGGATCGCCAATGGCTGGATCACCTGGGATTTCCTGCCCGATTGGCAGGCGACCTTCGCGGCGCGCTTCGTCGGCGATCGCTTCGCCGACAACGCCAATACGATGCGCATACCGGCCTTTACGACCTTCGACGCCGGCCTCTCCTGGCGCATAACGCCGAACGCCAAGCTGACCGCCATGCTGAAGAACATGACCGACGCCGCTTATGTCGAGTGGGCGACGGGCGGCACTGGACCGCTACTGCGGCTCGGCCAGCCGCGCACTTTCGAATTGTCGCTGAAGATGACCTTCTGAGGAGGCGGACATGAAGAGATATCTCTATCTCGCTCATCGCTGGCTCGGGATCGGGCTCTGTCTCTTCATGGCCATGTGGTTCTTTTCGGGCGTCGTCATGATGTATGTCGGCTATCCGAAGCTCTTGCCGTCGGAGCGGCTGGCGGCGCTGCCGCCGCTCGATGCGGCCGCGAGCGGCGTCGATCTCTCTCGCGCTTTCGCCGCCGCGGGAGAGGGCGGCGCGCCACAATCCGTCCGCCTCACCCGCATCGCCGGCGCGCCGACTTTCATTTTCGAGCGGCGCGCGAAGGACAGCGGCCCGCAATTCACGGCGGTGCGCGCCAGCGACGGCGCGCGCGTGACCCGCGTTTCAGAAGAAAACGCCATCGCCGCCGCGCGCGCCTTTCTCGACGGCGAGGCGAGCTATGACGGCGTCATCGTCGAAGACCAATGGACGCATTCCAAAGGTCTCGACGGTCTGCGCCCATTGCACCGCGTCTTCATGTCGGATGTGGATTCGACGCTGCTCTATGTCTCCTCCGTCACCGGCGAAGTGGTCCGCGACGCGACGCGAACGGAACGTCTGTGGAACTGGGCCGGCGCCTGGATCCATTGGCTCTATCCGTTTCGCGGCGGCTGGTTCGAGGCCTATTGGCACGATATCGTCGTCTATTCCTCGCTCATCGGAACCGTGCTCGCCGTCACCGGCCTCGTCGTCGGAGTGATGCGCTGGCGCTTTCGCGCGCCCTATAAGACCGGCGCGCGCACGCCCTATCGCGAAGGCATGATGAAATGGCACCATATCGTCGGCCTCATCGGCGGCGCGACGGCGGTCACTTTCGTGTTCAGCGGCATGATGTCGGTGAACCCTTGGAAAATCTTCGAGACCAAATCGGCCTTCGACGCCAAGCCCTATTATGGCGGCGCGCTCGCGCCCGAACGATTCCGTCTTTCCATCGCGCAAGCGCTGACGAAATTCGCCGATGACGGCCTCGCAACGCGCGAGCTCGAGCTGCGCGTCATCGACGGCGCCGGATATTATGTCGGCTTTGGCGCCGGCGGCGCGACGCGCATCTTGCGCGCGGAGGCCGACGCCGCCCCCGCCTTCACCCTGCCATTCGACGAATTGAAACGGCTCGGCGCGCGGCTCGTGCCCAGCGCGAAGATCACCGCCGCGACCGTCATGGAGACCTACGACTTCTATTATTTCGCGCGCGCGCCACACACGATGCATGGCGATGTCGACAAGCGCCTGCCTGTGCTGCGGCTCGAGTTCGACGACGCCGCCGGAACCTGGGCGCATATCGACCCGCATACGGGCGCCGTGCTCGGCAAGCTGGATTCCGGGCGCCGCACGAGCCGCTGGCTGTTCGCCTTTCTGCACAGCTGGGACGCGCCGGCGCTGCTCGCGGCGCGGCCCTTGTGGGATGCGCTCATGCTGGCGCTCAATGGCGCGGGCTTTGCGCTCAGCGTCACCGGAATCGTCATCGGCTGGCGACGGCTCAAGCGTAAGCTCGGCGAGCGCCGGGCGCCGGCTCTGGCGGTCCCGCGCAGGGCCTAGCGCCCGACGCCCGCCGGCAGCCGCGCGCTGTCGAGATCGGCGCCGTGGAAGCTCGCGCCTGTGACATCGGCGCCCGAGAGATCGGCGTCGCCGAGCTTGGCATGATCGAGCCGCGCATTGCGCAGGCTCGCGCCGGCAAAGCGCGCCGAGGCCAGCACCGCATGGGTGAGATTGGCGCCGGTCAGATCGGCGCCGTCGAAGATCGCGGCGGTGAGATCGGCGCGCACCGGGACCATGCCCTGATTCGCAGGATCGGCGCCGAGGTCGGCCTCGACGAGCTTCGCCTTCGCGAAGCGCGCGCCGCGGCCGCCGCCGATGATGCGGGCGCGCGTCAGATCGGCGCCGGAAAAATCCGCCTCGTCGAGAATAGCCGCATAGAGGATCGCGCCGGAAAGATCGGCGCCCGACAGATCGGCCTCGCGCAGATCGGCGCGAGTGAGATTGGCCTCGCCGAGCCTTGCGCCGACGAGCTTCGCCCCGGCGAGCCGCGTGGCGAAGAGATCGGCGCGTCGAAGATCGAGCCCCGAGAGATCGAGGCCGGAGAGGTCGAGATCGGTGAGCGCCACTGGCTTTCCGGCGGAAGCGGCGATCAGCTGCTCTATATCGGCGCGGCTTCGGTCCGCCGCCGCGGCCGCCGGCGGCATGAGAATCAGGAGGACGGCGGCCAAAAGGCGTCTCGCTCGGGCCGAGGACATGGTGAAGGCTCCCTCGCTCTGCGTCGCTTCTGTGGCGACGGCGGGCGAGCCTACCCCCGCCACGCGTCCACGGCCGCGGGAAAGAATGCGCCGCAGGCAGGAAAGACGTCCCGCCGCCGACGCGGCGATAGGCCCTATTTCCGCGATTGACAGGGCGGCGGCCTTGCCGCCTATAGCCCTGACCCTTTCTGCGGGCCGCCTGCCCGCGACCTCTCGGAGCTGGACGATTTCATGCCGCACACTGGTCTCGAGAACCTCATCACCACCGCCTTCGAAGACAGGGCCAATATCGACGCCTCCACGCAGGGCGACATTCGCCACGCGGTCGAGAGCGCGCTGCGTCTGCTCGATTCGGGCAAGCTGCGCGTCGCCGAGAAGGTCGAGGGCGCGACCGGCCCCGGCTCCTGGAAGGTCAATCAATGGCTGAAGAAGGCGGTCCTCCTCTCCTTCCGCCTCAATGATATGAGCGTGATCGAGGGCGGTCCCGGCGGCGCGAGCTGGTGGGACAAGGTTCCCTCCAAATTCGCCGGCTGGGGCGCGGCCGAGCATAAGGCCGCGGGCTTTCGCTCCGTGCCGGGCGCGATCGTGCGTCACTCCGCCTTCGTCGCGCCGGGCGTGATTCTGATGCCCTCCTTCGTCAATCTCGGCGCCCATGTGGACGCCGGGACCATGGTCGACACTTGGGCGACGGTCGGCTCCTGCGCGCAGATCGGCAAGAATGTGCATCTTTCCGGCGGCGTCGGCATCGGCGGCGTGCTGGAGCCGCTGCAGGCCGGCCCCACCATCATCGAGGACGATTGCTTCATCGGCGCGCGCTCGGAGATCGTCGAGGGCGTCGTCGTCGGCCAAGGCTCGGTGATTTCCATGGGCGTCTTCATCGGCGCCTCGACCAAGGTAATCGACCGCGCCACCGGCCAGATTCACATCGGCTATGTGCCGCCCTATTCGGTGGTGGTGTCGGGCAATCTGCCGGGCAAGCCGCTGCCGGACGGCTCGGCCGGGCCGTCGCTCTATTGCGCCGTCATTGTGAAGACCGTCGACGCGCAGACGCGCGGCAAGACGGCGATCAACGAGCTGCTGAGGGACTGATGGAGCTTCCCTCGCGCGAGCGCCTGAGCTTCCTCTATCGCACGGAGGAGGGAAGCCTCGACCGCGCCGGCTGGCGCTGCGGCGCAGCCGGCCTCCTCGCCGCGCTCGTCCCGCTGACGCTGATCTGGCTGGCGCTCTTCCCCTATACGGATCACGACCTCGCGAAGGACCCGTTCTTCGTTTGGCAGACGGTGGCCGCCTACGCCTATCTCACCTTCTATGCGCTGGCGATTCTGCTGATCGCGGTGAGCTTCGTGAATCTCTCGGCCAAGCGCTTCCGCGCGCTCGGCCGTCCCGCGCCGCTGCTGCTGGCCGGACTCCCGCCCTTCGTCGCGCTGGTGGCGGGCGCCATGCACTGGCTGCAGCCGCGCGTCGCCGAGGTGATGCCCTATTGGCCCGTGGCGCTCACGGATGTCGCGCTCGCCGCGGTCGCGCTGTGGACGGGATACGAGCTGGGGGTGAGGGAAGGCAGGGAGTAGGGAGTCGCTGTGTTATGAAGTGCTTTCTCATTTCGGAATAAAAGCGACGAAAGCGAACGTGAGGTTTCCATGTCGGTCTTTAAAGGATCCACAATCGATTGGTATACGGATTCAGGAATAGTAAGAAACCATTCCTGTGAAGCAAGAATTGATGGGCCGAGTATTGTCATTTCATTTCGCTACGAAAACATAAATTACGTTTGCTTTGGCCATGAAATCGCTGCAGGCCACTTTGACTTAAGGATTCCGCTCAAAAAGTGAAGGCCACTCTCCATATGAAGCCAGATGACGACGTGTTGGAGGGATGGTGGCTCGAAGGTGGCCGCGATTGTATGTGGCGGATAACTTTAGACGAATAGAGATCCTCGTCCCCCCGCGCGTTGACGCCTCCGCCCGGCGCCCATAGTGTGCGCCCCTCTTCGCAACCGCAACAAAAGCCGCATCATGCCCACGTCCGAGCCATTGCCCGCCGATCTCCTCGAAGCCGCCCGCGTCTCGCCGGCCTGGCCGTTCGAAGAGGCGCGCAAGCTCGTCAAACGTGTGGCCGAGACCGGCCAGACCAAAGTTCTGTTCGAGACCGGCTATGGCCCCTCCGGCCTGCCGCATATCGGCACCTTCGGCGAGGTGGCGCGCACCTCCATGGTGCGCCACGCCTTCGAAGTGCTGACCGAGGGAAAGATCGAGACGCGCCTGCTCGCCTTCTCGGACGATATGGACGGGCTGCGCAAAGTGCCCGACAATATCCCCAATAAGGAGCTGGTCCGCGCCCATCTCGGCAAGCCGCTGACCAAGGTGCCGGACCCGTTCGGCACGCATGAGAGCTTCGGCGCGCACAACAATGCGCGGCTGCGCGCCTTTCTCGACGCTTTCGGCTTCCGCTACGAATTCGCCTCCTCGACGGACTATTACGCCTCGGGCCGCTTCGACGCGGCGCTGCTGCATATGCTGGCGCGCTATGAGGAGGTGATGAAGATCATGCTGCCGACCTTCCGCGAGGAGCGCGCGGCGACATATTCCCCATTCCTGCCGATTCACCCGCATACGGGAATCGTCATGCAGGTTCCGCTCGATTCCATCGACGCCACAGCGGGCACCATCTCCTGGCGCGATCCCGAGAGCGGCGAAGCCTTCGTCACGCCCGTCACCGGCGGCCATTGCAAGCTGCAGTGGAAGCCCGATTGGGCGATGCGCTGGTATGCGCTCTCCGTCGATTACGAGATGGCCGGCAAGGACCTCATCGATTCAGTGAAGCTGTCCTCGGCCATCGTGCGCGCGCTCGGCGGCCGCCCGCCGGAGGGCTTCAATTACGAGCTCTTCCTCGACGAGAAGGGCCAGAAGATTTCCAAGTCCAAGGGCAATGGTCTGACGATCGAGGAGTGGCTGACCTACGCCAGCCCGGAGAGCCTCGCGCAATTCATGTTTCAAAAGCCGAGCGCGGCGAAGAAGCTCTATTTCGACGTCATTCCGCGCAATGTCGACGATTACCTCTCCTTCCTCGAGGCCTATCAGCGGCAGGCGTGGAAGGAGCGGCTCGGCAATCCGGCGTGGCACATTCACTTCGGCGCGCCGCCGGCGCCGGAGACGCTCGCCCATGACGGCGACGCCAAGGGGACGGCAATCTCCTTCTCCATGCTGCTCAATCTGGCGACCGTCGCCAATGCCGAAGATTCGTCGGTGCTGTGGGGCTTTCTGCGCCGCTATGCGCCGAATGTGTCGCCGCAGAATCATCCGCGTCTGGACAAGCTCGTTGGCTATGCGGTTGCTTACTTTCGCGATTTCGTGCGGCCGGCGAAAAAATATCGCGCCGCCGACGATGTGGAGCGCGACGTGCTGACGACTTTGTCGGAGACGCTGGCGTCGCTGCCGAAAGACGCCAGCGCCGAGGATATTCAGACCGCCCTCTATGACGTCGCGCGCGCCGTGCCGCGCTATCAGGATTTGAAGGCGAAAGGCGCGACGCCGGAGCGGCCGGGCGTGTCGAATGATTTCTTCAACATGCTCTATGAGGTTCTGCTCGGCGAGAGCCGCGGCCCGCGCTTCGGCTCCTTCGTCGCGCTGTTCGGCGTGGAGGAGACGCGCGGCCTCATCGCCAAGGCGCTCGCCGGGGAGTTGACGAAGGCCGCTTAGGCCGCCGCTGGCTTCGGCTGTCATTGCGAGCGAAGCGAAGCAATCCAGAAGCCATGAGGCGGCCTCTGGATCGCTTCTTCGCTTCGCTCCTTCGCTTCGCTCCTCGCGATGACGATGTCCTAGAGCAAGGGAACAGGAGCGACGAACATGCGCGCTGCGGATGCGGATATTCTGATCCTGCCGGGGCTGGGCGGCTCCGGCCTCGAGCACTGGCAAACGCGCTGGGCGAAGAAGCTCTCCACCGCGCGCTGCGTGGCGCAGGCGGATTTCGATGCGCCGCGCTTTCCCGATTGGATCGAGAGCATAGAGCGCGAGATCGCCGCGGCGACGCGCCCCGTGGTGCTGGTCACGCATTCGCTCGGCGGCATAGCGGCGCTGCATGTCGCCGCGCGCGGCAGCGACAAGATCGCCGCCGGCTTCCTCGTCGCGCCGCCCTCCGAGCGCGCGATCGCCGAGCTGACGGCGATCGATCCCGCCTTTCTGCCGATTCCGCGCGAGCGGCTGCGCTTTCCCGCGCTTCTCGTCGCCAGTTCCGACGATCCTAATGCGGAGGCGGATTTCTCGAGGGTCTTGGCGCAGGACATAGGCGCGGAGCTGGTGGACGCCGGCGCGGCCGGACACATCAACGCCGATAGCGGCCATGGGCCTTGGCCCGAGGGCTCGCTGCGCTTCGCGGGCTTTCTGTCGAAGCTGTAGCGTCCCCTCCCTCACCCTCCCCCCTAGCGCGGGAGAGGATAGGCGGCAGGCGTCGCGCGAATTCTCCGTGAAGCGAAGCGGGGGAGGGCGTCAGCACCCACGCATCGCCTCGATCTCCTTGCGCGCCCGCGCTTCCAGCGCATCGGCGACGTCCTTCGTCATCAGCTTGCGCGGCGTCGTCACGTTGAGCGTCGCGCCGACGCGCGAAGGGCGCGGCGACAGAAGAAAAATTACGTCGGCGAGCTCGATCGCCTCGCGCAGATCATGGGTAACGATCAGCGTCGTCACATGGCGCTCGTCGATCAGCACGGCGATGCGCGCGCGCAGATCGCGCGCCAGCGCGTCGTCGAGCGAGACGAAAGGCTCGTCCAGCAGCAGCAGATCGGGCTCGATCGCCAGCGCCCGCGCAATGGCGACGCGGCGCGCGAGGCCGAGCGACAATTCGCCGGGGAAATGGCGCGCATGTTCGGAAAGCTCGAGCGCGGCGAGCAGAGCGGCGAGCGCCTCCTCGCTGGCCTGCGGCGCGGCGATGCGCAGATTGTCGATGACGCTGCGCCAGGGCAGAAGGCGCGGCTCTTGAAACACCATGCCGAGCCGCCCGCCCGCAGGAAGCGTCACCTCACCGGAAAATTCCGTGTCGAGCCCGGCGATGATGCGCAGCAATGTCGTCTTGCCGCAGCCGGACGGGCCGACGACCGCGCCGGCGCGGCCGACGGGAAGCGAAAGCACGAAGTTTTCGAGCGCCCGCTGCGGCCGGGCGCCGGCGCTCGAATAATCCTTATGCGAAACCCTGACCTCGAGCAGGGCGGCGGCGCCATCGCGAGACATGTCGTTCAAAGGGCTGCACCAGGAGAGTTTCGACGGCGAGCATCAGCAGGACGAAGGGAATCGCATAGGCGAGCAGCAAACGCACGTCGAAAAGCTGAAACGCCATATTGATCTCGAAGCCGACGCCATTGGAGCGGCCGATCAGCTCCACCACCAGCACGATCTTCCAGACCAGCGAGAGGCCCGAGCGCGTCGCCGCCGCGATATAGGGCGCGAGCTGCGGCAAGACGATATGCCGCAGCCGCGCGGCCGGGCGCAGGCGGAAGACATCGGCCATCTCATCCAGCTCGTGGTCGAGCGCGCGGGCGCCCTCCCGCATCACGACGATGGCGTTGGGCAGCTTGTTGAGCGCCACCGCGCCCACCGCCGCCGCCTCGGTGAGGCCGGCCCAGAGATAGGCCAGCACGATGACGACCAGCGCCGGCAGATTGAGGAGAATGACCAGCCATGGATCGAACAGCCGATCCAGCGCCGGCCGTCGTCCCATGGCGTAGCCGAGCGCGGCGCCCAGACTCATGGCCAGCAGAAAAGCGGCGGCGACGCGCGCCAGTGTCGCCGCGAGATTGGTGAACAGCGCGCCGCTCTCGGCCTCATGCGCGATCGCCTCGAAGACAGGCAGCGGCCCCGGCAGGCGGCGCGGATCGGAAAACAGCGCCGCGCCCTGCCAGAACGCCAGCAGCAGCGCCAGCGACAGGAGGCGGATCACCGCACCGCGCTCGCCGCGGGCTCGTAGAAAGTGCCCGCGGGCAAGGTTTTCGCCGAGCCGACCAGCGCTGCGCCGCCGATCTCCGCGAGAGTGGCGTAGAGCCCCGCGGCGTCCTCCCGCTCCTCCGCGACGCTGCGGGCAGGAATGCCCTCCACATAGCTCTTGCGATAGAGCGCGAGCACGGCGGGGTCCTTGGTCGGAATGCGTTGCATGGCGACGCGCCAGGCGGCGTCGGAGGCGGCGATCAGATGGCGCGCCTTGTCGATCATGGCGAAGAAGCGGAGCAGCGGCGCGGGGCTTTTCGCGGCGAAGCCCTCGTCGAACACATAGCCGGTGACGACCGGCGCGCCCTTGGCGCCGAGCGCCGTCTCCACCTTGCGCAGATCGATGACGCGGGAGAGGCCGCGCGCCTCGAGATCGGCGGCGAAATTCCAGAATTCGAGCGCGGCGTCCAGCTCGCCCTCGGCGGCTTTCTCGGCGATGAGCGGCGGCGCGCCGTAAACGATGATCGCCGATTTGGTGAGATCGACGCCCTGACGTTGCGCATAGGCGCGCAGCAGCAGCCAGCTCTTGTCGAGCGGGCCGCCGGCGACGCCGAGCTTCTTGCCGGCGAGATCGGCGACGCTCTTCACCGCTTTGTCGCGCGCCATCAGCGCGCCTATGGCGGTGGAGTGCGGATAGAAGGTGAGCTTGGCGCCGTCGGCGCGCTGGCGCGCCACCCACAGCCAGTCGGAGACGACGATATCGACGGAGCTGCTCTGAATGGCGATCTTGGCGGCGTCGGTGTTGGCGAGCTCTGTGACCGTCAGCTCGAGCCCCGCCTCCTTATCGAGCCCGAAGGCGGAGACGACGGTGAGCTCCCAAACGCCCGAGCCGGTCTTCTGCAGCCCGAGGCGGAGCCGGTCGGCCGCGCGCGCCGGCGCGACGGCGAGAAGCGCGACCAGCGCCGCGAGCAGGAGCTTTTGGAAGATCGATCGCAAGACGAATCCCGCCTGTTTGGTTATTCCCTCACGAGGCAGGATAGCACAATTCGCGGAGCGGGCGCGCAAAACGCCCGCGACGCAGCGTCGCTCACGCCGCCTTGCAGCGCCGCAGCCCCCGCCACGCCAGCACGGCGAGCAGCAGAGCCGGCAGCCCGACGCCGGCCGCGAGCGCCGAGGCGACGCCGGCCGAAGCGCTCGCCACATCCGCGCTCGCGGAGAAGCGCGGCAGAGCGGCGTAATCGGCCTGTGTCAGCGCTTGGCCGGCATGGGCGCGCGACCAGAAGAAATCGCGCCAGCGCTTGTGGAAGTCATCGAGCCGCGCGGAGAATTCCGCATAGCGGCGGTCGCCCGCGCCGGCGATATCGGCGACCGAGCGATACATCAGCAGCGCCGGCGAGAGAAAGGACAATTGATCGGCGAGCGCGCGCTGGCGGGCGAGCTGCGCCTCGTGACGCGCCATCACTTCCTCGACGCGGGCGTTGGCCGTCTCCAGCGCGGCGAGGCGGCGAATGGTGCGCTCCTTGGCGTCGCCCAGCTTCATCTCCGTCGCCGTGGCGTCGGGGTGCTCCTCGGCGTAGCGGGCGAGAGCGGCGTCGCGCTCGCGATCGGCGTCGGTCGTGGCGGCGCGCGCGGCCAGCGTCATTTCCGAGCGGGAAGGCGCTGGATAGAGCGCGTCGGCGAGCGTGTTGACGGCGGCGGGCGCGATCATTGTGAGGCCGGCCCAGACGGCGATGAGCGCCAGCGCATTATAGGCGGAGCTTTTGCCGAAACTGTCGACGACGGCCGCGAGCAACGCCCAAAAGGCGCCATAGGCGAAGATCGCCGCGATGAGCAGCGCGAAGGCGCAGGAAGCGAAGGGCTCGGCCCCACGCAGCAGATAGACGCCGGCGCAGGTCGCCGCGATCATCGCCAATATCGGCAGGCCGGCCCGCGCCGCGAGCTTGCCGAGCAGAACGGCGGTCGGGCTCTCCGCGCTGGCGAGCTTCAGAGCGAGCGTGCCCTTCTCGCGCTCGCCGGCCGAAAGATCGAAGCAGAGCGCGAGAATCGCCAGAGGAAAGACGAAGACCAGCACGAAGGAGAGATCGATCGAGCCGCTGGCGAGATGCGCCGGATTCTCGATCTCATCGGCGAAGAGGAAACTGTCCTTGGTCCCGCTCGTCACTTTGAGCGCGGCGGGGAAAAGATCGCTCTGCCCTGTGGCGACGATCGCGAGCGGGGTCGGCTCCAACGCCGCCACCGCCGCCGCAGAGCCGCCGCCGACGAAGACCGCGTTGCGCGGATCGCGATAGGGCGGCGTCTCGCCCTTCACACGGCCGGCGTCCAAATCGGCGAGCGTCTTGCGCAATGAATCGAGACGCAGAGTCTCGTCGCGCCGCGCATCCTCTATCGCCGCTTTTTGCGCGGCGATGCGCTCGGCGCCGTCGAAAAAGGCGAGCGCGCTCATTGTCGCGATCGCCGCGAGCACGGCCCATGCGGCGGCGTCGCGCCGCAGAAGCCGCCATTCGAACCGCCATGCGGCGAGAAATGCAGAGAGAGTCATGGCGGGCCTCACAGGGGTCTGAGGCGTCGCGCGGCGAAGCCGGCGAGCGCCGCGGTCAGCACGGCCCAGAGCGCGAGCGCGACGAGATCGCCGCGCGCATGGGAGAGCGCGAAGGAGACGGCCGGCGCGGCGTAATCGAAGGAGGGAATGCGCTCCCACATATCGCGTGACGCGACATAGGAAGCGTCGCCATAGCGCGCATTATGGATGAGGTCCTCGCTCGCCGCCGTCTGAATGCGGCGCCTGTGCGCCTCCGCCGCGGTGGCGAAATCATATTGATGCCAGGAATCCGTTCCCGAGAAGCTCGTCGAGAAGGGCTGCATGGCGAGCGCGGGGAAGAGAAAGCCCGGCGCCGCGCGCAGCCTGTCCTGCGCGTCGAAGGCGGCCTGCAGCGCGCCGAAATGCTTGTCGAAAATGACGAAGCCGTTCTCGTCGTCCTTGCGCAGCGCGAGGCCGCGGAAATTGACCGGCAGATCCTCTATGCGCGAGACGCCATATTGCGCCAGCACGCTGTCGCGAAAGGCGATGAAGCTCGGATGCGTCTCGTCATGGCCGAAGGTCTTGTTCTTGTCCTCGGCGATGGTGTTGCGGAACTCGAGCGCGGTGGGCAGCGGCGCGGCGCGCTTGGCGACATCGGTCATCACGCGCGGCGCGAGAAAACAATTGGCGAGCCAGAAGGCCAGCAGGAGCACCAGCGCCGTGCGCGTGGATTTGGCGAAAGCCGAAACGCCGAGCGCGAGAAAAACGAAGCCGGCGAGATAGAGGCCATAGCCGAAGGAGAGCGCCAAAAGACGCTCGAGCTGATCGGCGACGGAGAAATCATGATCGGCGAGGAGGAGCGTCGCCAGCACGGCCGCGGCGAAAGCCGGAATGAGCAGGACCGAAAGCGCGCCGAGCGCGGCGAGCGCCTTGCCGGCGAGAATATCGACGGGCGAGGCGCCGAGGCTCATCAGCTGGCGCAATGTGCCGCGCTCGCGCTCGCCGGCGAAACCGGCGAAGCCGAGCAGCACGGCGACGAGCGGCATGATCGTCTGCAGCACGAAAGCGAAGGAGAGGCCCCCGAGCCGCGCGCCGACGCCGGCGTCGCGCGCCGCGCGAAATTGCGCCTCATTCTGCTTATGCGCCTCCAGCCAGACGGCCTCGCCGACATAGGCGTCGACGCCCGGATCGGCGAGCGCCAGCGGGCTCTGCGGCTTGAACGCGTATTGGCCGAAATGCGCGGCGGCGTGCGGGTTTTTCGCGCCCTGCCCTGTCCACAGCGCGCGGTCGGTCGCGGCGGCGGCGGCGCGCTCGCGATCCAGCCGCATATGCTGCGCGGCGCCGAAAGCGAGCGCGCCCAGCATCAGCAGGAAGACGAGGCCGAACAGCCAAGCGAGGCGGCTGTCCCGGCGCAGCTCCGCCCATTCCTTGAGAGCCACGGCGCGGGCGACGCGCCAGCGGCCGGCGGGCTCCTGGGCGGCGCGCGCTTTCGCGACGACGATCTCGCTCATGCGGCCGCTCCTCTGAACTGCTCGAGATAGGCGCGCTCGAGGCCGAGATGATCGACGTCATCGGCGCCGAAGACGGAGACGAGCCGTCCCGCCTGCATCACGCCGATGCGCGTGCCGCATTGCTTGGCGAGGAAGAGGTCGTGCGTGACCATCAATATCGCCATGCCCTGCTTGCGCAGCTTCTCGACCAGAGCGGCGAATTCATTGGCGGCGAGCGGATCGAGGCCTGAGGTCGGCTCGTCGAGCAGCAGCGCCTGCGCGCGCCGCGCCAGAGCGACGGCGACGCCGACCTTCTGCCTCATGCCCTTGGAATAGCCCGAGACGCGCCGAAAGGCCGCCTCCTCCGCGAGCCCGGCCTCGCCGAGCAGGGCGAGCAATTCCGCCCGCACGAGGCGCCGGCCGCCGGAAATCTCGGTGAAATATTCCAGATTCTCGAGCCCGCTGAGCGCGCCATAAAGCATCACCGTCTCAGGGATATAGGCGAGACGACGCCGCGCCTCGAGCGGCTCGCGCGCCGAATCGACGCCGCCGACGAGCGCCTGGCCGGAAGTCGGCGCAATGAAATTGAGGAAGAGATTGACGGTCGTCGTCTTGCCGGCGCCATTGGGGCCGAGCAGACAGAACGCCTCGCCGCCGGGAATATGCAGATTCAGCCGGTCGAGGGCGGGGCGATCCGCCTTGCCCTCATATCTCTTGGTCAGCTCGCGCGCTTCCAACATGCGAAATCGCCTCCCGACGCCGAGGGCTGTTCTCGCAGCTTTCCGCGCATAGCGTGGGAAGTCGCCTCGAAGCGCCCGTCCGACCCGGCATCACATCGGCGCGCGCGCGCACGATACGACAGCGCAGTCACGCCCGATCGGCTGTGCTGGCCTCTGTGCTGTCGTATGCAATTAATTAAAATCTCTCATATGACTTCGCGGCGGTCAATCGCTCGGACTCAGGTCGCCCGAGCGATCGACACGCTGTTCACGTCACTTCTTCACCGAGGCCGCGACCACATCCTCGAGCGAGCGCAGGCCGGTGGTCGGGGCGTTGACCAGCACGGCCATATTGCCGGGGGCGTGCTCGTTCTTCCACATCTTCGTGTGCGCATGCGGGATCTTCGCCCAGGGGAAGACTTCCGACAGGCAGGGATCGACGCGGCGGTCCACGACGAAGCGATTGGCCGCGGCCGCCTGCTTCAGATGCGCGAAATGCGAGCCCTGAATGCGCTTCTGACGCATCCACACATAGCGGGCGTCGAAGGTGAGGTTGAAGCCCGTCGTGCCGGCGCAGAACACCACCATGCCGCCGCGCTTCACCACCATGCAGGAGAGCGGGAAGGTCTGCTCGCCCGGATGCTCGAAGACGATGTCGACGTCCTTCTTGCCGGTGATGTCCCAGATCGCCTTGCCGAAATTGCGGGCCGCCTTGGACCAGTCGTTGAACTCCGGCGTGTTGACGGTCGGCAGCTGGCCCCAGCAGCCCTTGAAATCCTTGCGGTTGATGACGCCCTTGGCGCCCAGCGAGAGCACATAGTCGCGCTTGCTCTCGTCCGAGATCACGCCGATGGCGTTGGCGCCGGCCGCCGCGCAGAGCTGCACGCCGAACACGCCGAGACCGCCCGAGGCGCCCCAGATGAGGACATTGTCGCTGGGCTTCAGCCGGTGCGGCTCATGGCCGAACAGCATGCGATAGGCGGTGGCCAGCGTCAGCGTATAAGAGGCCGACTCTTCCCAAGTGAGGTGCTTGGGGCGCTCCATGAGCTGGCGGTCCTGCACGCGGCAGAATTGGGCGAAGGAGCCGTCCGGCGTCTCATAGCCCCAAATGCGCTGCGAGGCGGAGAACATCGGATCGCCGCCATTGCACTCCTCGTCGTCGCCATCGTCCTGGTTGCAGTGGACGACGACCTCGTCGCCGACCTTCCAGCGCTTCACCTTGGAGCCGACGGCCCAGACGATGCCGGCGGCGTCGGAGCCGGCGATATGATAGGGGAGCTTATGGACGTCGAGCACGGAGATCGGCTGGCCGAGAGCCGCCCAGACGCCATTGTAATTGACGCCCGCCGCCATCACCAGAACGAGCACGTCATGGCTGTCGAGCTCCCAAGTGGGAACAACCTCGAGCTGCATCGACTCCTCGGGCGGTCCGTGCCGCTCCTTGCGGACGACCCAGGCGTGCATCTTGGCGGGAACATGGCCGAGCGGCGGAATCTCGCCGATGTCGTAGAGGTCTTTCAGTTCGGTCAACGTCTGGCTCCTCGGGAATTCTTCTTGGCCGACTGCACATTGCGGCAGGCATACATATACGGCGGGCATTCGCCTGAACAGAGCGGTTTTCGTGCGGCCTCTGGCGGGCCCGCTCGGCGCTGCAAAAAACGCTGGCGAGGAAGACCAAAATGAGGTACCAGCGTCAGCGTTGCCGGGAGCCCGACCATAGCGCTGGCGCCGAACCATGAGTATATTAAGTTTCGACTAAGAATTAGGGGTAGGTAATGGGCGCCAAACATTATCTGGCGATAGGCCTTCTCAATTCGCTCCTTACTTTGAACACGGGCATCGCAGAAACATCTGATGCATCGCGATCTTTGGATGTGATTTCGCAACGGCTGGAAGCGCTCGAAAAGCGCAACGCCCGTCTCGAAGCGTTAGAAAACGAAAACAAGACGCTAAAGAGCAGGATCCGGCAGATCGAATTGGCAAATAGAAAAACGGTAGACGCCTCTCGAATGAGAGCTCACTCCGGCCGGGCGGAGCCTGGGAGCGACGCGAACAAATCTGAGCCGAACCGACAGCTTCCTCCTTCTGATGCACGCCCGACGGCGATCCCTATCTCCGAGCAATCGCCGGGATGGAGCGCTTTTTTTGTCGGGTTTTCCGCTGGGCCTGGAGGGGTCGCGAGCTCTCTAACGCATTTCGAACGAGAACTGTATGCCAGTTCGTATATAGGACCGATAGGACCGAGTTGCTGTTTTTCGCCCCCGCCGAGCAGCGACTCGAGCAGCAACAGGATTGGAACGTCGACCGGAAGCCGGGCGTGGGGCGCACTCGCAGATATGTACTTGGGATATAATTTTCTTTTGGATGGGAACTTTGTTTTAGGAATACAGGCCGAAACGACGCTTTCGCGCATCAACGTCCCGACAAAAGGCTTCCAGAGCAAGCTCAATTATTCATGCAGCCCCTCCCCATGCGCTGGCTTTGGTTCGTCTCATGCCGTGGTGGAAAGCTCGTGGATGGCGAGCGCGCTCGGTCGAATAGGCTATCTTGTCGACCAGACCGACCTCGTCTATGCGTTGGCCGGCTACACTTACGGCAAGTTCATTTATCAAGACGAGAATTTTGGTCTCGACGGCATAACATTTGGCGCAGGCTGGGAGCGCGTATTCAGTCCATCGTGGAGTTTGAAGGTTGAATATCGCCACACGAGATTCGAATCGAGACCGGTTTGGACCAATTTCAATGTGAGCGCAGCCTCGGGGAGTGGACTATTTATATCGACCAGCGCTAATATTACGGCCAACAATATCTCTGCAAATCTGCACAGCGTGAGAATCGGCGTCAGCCACTACTTCGATTTTAGAGAGTCGAGGTAATTGATCGGTTCCGGCCGCGCCGCCACCCCCAACGCCAGTGGTCGGCTCCACCGGAGCGCTTTCACCTGAATAGCGTCATGTGTTATCGACCCGGCCGGAGGGACCGAACACATGACCGAATCCGCACCGCGTCACGACAAGCCCTGGCTGTTCCGCACCTATGCCGGCCATTCCACGGCCAAGGAGTCGAATCTCCTCTATCGCTCCAACCTCGCCAAGGGCCAGACGGGTCTCTCCATCGCTTTCGATCTGCCGACCCAGACCGGCTATGACAGCGATCACATTCTCTCGCGCGGCGAGGTCGGCAAGGTCGGCGTGCCGGTGTCGCATCTCGGCGACATGCGCACGCTGTTCGACGGCATTCCAATCGCGGATATGAACACGTCGATGACCATCAACGCCACCGCCGTCTGGCTGTTCGCGCTCTACATTGCGGCGGCGGACGAGCAAGGCGCGCCGCGTGGAAAACTGCAGGGCACGACGCAGAACGACATCATCAAGGAATATCTGTCGCGCGGCTCTTATGTGTTCCCGCCGGCGCAATCGCTGCGGCTGACGCAGGATCTCATCCTCTTCACCACGAAAGAGTGTCCGAAGTTCAACCCGATGAATGTCTGCTCCTACCATCTGCAGGAGGCCGGCGCGACGCCGGCGCAGGAGCTGGCCTATGCGCTCGCGACGGCTTGCGCCATTCTCGACGGCGTGAAGACGGCCGGCCTCTCGGAAAAGGATTTCGCCGAGGTGGTCGGCCGCATCTCCTTCTTCGTCAACGCCGGGATGCGCTTCGTCACAGAGCTGTGCAAGATGCGCGCTTTCGTCGAGCTGTGGGACGAGATCACGCGAGACCGCTATGGCGTCACGGACGAGAAATCCCGCCGCTTCCGCTATGGCGTGCAGGTGAATTCTCTCGGCCTCACCGAGCAGCAGCCGGAGAACAACGTCTATCGCATATTGATCGAGTCGCTGGCCGTCGTGCTGTCGAAGAACGCGCGCGCCCGCGCCGTTCAGCTGCCGGCGTGGAACGAGGCGCTCGGCCTGCCGCGACCCTTCGATCAGCAATGGTCGCTGCGCATGCAGCAGATCATGGCCTATGAGACCGATCTGCTGGAATATGGCGATATTTTCGACGGCAATCCAGCCATCGCCAAAAAGGTCGCGGCGCTGAAGGAAGAGGCCGTCGCCGAGTTGAAGAAGATCGACGAGCTGGGCGGCGCCGCCGCTGCGGTCGAGGCCGGTTATATGAAATCCAAGCTCGTCGAGAGCAATACTGCGCGGCTCGAGGCGATCGAGGCCGGCGAGCAGATCGTCGTCGGCGTCAATAAATTCACCGAGGGCGAGCCCTCGCCGCTCACCGCGGGCGACAATCAGATCATGGTCGTGCCCGAGCATGTCGAGGCCGAGCAGATCGCGCGGCTGAACGCCTGGCGCGCGCAGCGCGACGCCAAGGCCGCGCAAGCTGCGCTGGACGAGCTTGTCCGCGCCGCCAAGGAAGGCCGCAATATGGTCGAGCCCTCGATCGCCGCCGCCAAGGCGGGCGTGACGACGGGCGAATGGGGCGCCGTGCTGCGCGGCGTGTTCGGCGAATATCGCGCGCCGACGGGCGTCTCCTCCACGGCGCGGCAGGTCGGCGGCCAGCTCGACGCGGTGCGCGAGGAGGTGCAGCGCGTCTCCACCAAGATCGGCCAGCGCGCCAAATTTCTGGTCGGCAAGCCGGGCCTCGACGGCCATTCCAACGGCGCCGAGCAGATCGCCGTGCGCGCCCGCGACGCCGGCTTCGAGGTGATCTACGCCGGCATTCGCTCGACCCCGGCCGAGCTGGTCGAGACGGCGCAGAAGGAAGGCGCGCATTGTGTCGGCCTTTCGATCCTCTCCGGCTCGCATGTGACGCTCGCCCATGAGGTGCTGCGGCTGATGAAGGAAAAGGGCCTCAGTGAAGTGCCGCTCGTCGTCGGCGGCATCATTCCACCGGCCGATGAGAAGCTCTTGCGCGAGAATGGCGTGGCCGCCGTCTACACGCCGAAGAACTATGATCTCAACGCGATCATGACCGATCTCGCGCAGATCATCGAGAAGAGCGTGGAGGGGCGGGCTTAAAGCCCCCTCCCCAGCCCTCCCCCGCTTCGCGCTATCGGATTGAGAAAAGGCATCGAGGGGGAGGTCGCGGCGCCTTTCCGATCACTCGCCCGTGCATTTCCATTCGTGACACGCGCCCGAGACCGCGCCCCTAATCTTCCATCTTCAGCGCAGCGATGAAGGCTTCCTGCGGAATCTCCACGCGGCCGCCTTCCTTCTGCTTCTCCATGCGCCCGCCATCAATAACGATACCGGCACTGCGCGATCAACAAGCTTTCGCCCTCCACGCGATAAATCAGCCGGTGCTCGAGCGTGATGCGCCTGGACCACCAGCCGCGCAGATTGCCGCGCACAGGTTCCGGCTTTCCCGTCCCTGCAAATGGCGTGCGTTGGCATTCCCTGAGGAGGGCGTTCAGCCGTTCGAGAATTTTTGCGTCCTGCGCCTGCCAATAGAGGTAATCCTCCCAGGCCTGCTCCGCGAAGACGAGCTTCATTCCGAGAGCTTATGCTCTTTGCCCTGGCCAGCATCGAGCTGCTCGATCGCCGCGCGCAGCCGCTCGGCGTTGCGCGGGCTCTTCAACAGATGCGCGGTCTCCTCATAGGAGGCGAAATCCTCGAGCGAGATGAGCACGGCGGCCGGCTTGCCGCGGTCACGGGTGATGACCACGGGCTCGTGATCCTCGGTCACGCGGTCGAGCGTCGCGGCGAGATTCTTGCGGAGGTCGCTGTAGGAGGTGGTGCGCATGGTGGGAATATGTACGCGAACGGGTACATTAACAAGCCACAAATTTGGTTACGCGGCTCATGCTCCGGGCCAAGAGCGCTCGAAACCGGGACACCGCACCTACATCCAATGTGTCGTAATCCACAAAAATAAGAAATTTGACGCGACGCCGACGATTAGAGCCCCGACAATCGCGATTGAGGAATCCAACCACGACTTTGAAAGCTCACGTTGCTGGAACTCATATTCTGATTCAGCCTGATTTGTAAGAAGGAGCGCACCAGTTGGCGAATAGTGCAATACAGATCTTAATATAATTGCAAAGAATATAATAAATATTATTGTTATCATCATATATACAAGTATATATACTAAATACGACGCCACTCCTCCGCCAATGCCCTGGCTCGCTAAATACATGATTGCTTCGCCGTTCTTATCCGACACACTCGCAAGACGCGTGGAAAATTCACGTGTTTGGGTCTCGCTATGCGTTTTAATCGTAAAAATCAGGCCAATATTTGAAATAATAAATAGAACTGTACAAATAAAGAATGAAATAAATCCGATACGCTCGGAAATCCATAGCCGAAAATCAGACGTATTTGCTCTTTTAAGAGCGCCAAGGTGGCCCGTCAATAAAGACTCTATGTCAACCCCCCAGCTTCGCGCAGTATGACAGATTCTGAAATAAAACCCATTATATAACTCTCCCTTCTCACTACTTGTAGTCAGGCGAGACGAGTATCGAGAGAGGCGGCCAGTTCGGTATGAAACGTCGATAGTCTGCTTCTCGGGGACCTGCTTCCCAATAAACTTCACAAGATATGTCCACGACAATTGGAATCCGATTGATACGCGAGATTTTACTTCTGCATACGTCATAAAGTCTTGCAGAGAGTTCAATATAACGGTTGAATTGTCGTCGTAGCTTATTAGCACAGAAAATTGAATCAACTGAGCTTCATTTTGCTGAGCGATGCGCTGATTCACGAGGTGAAATATGTTTACGATATCGTCTCGGGATAATTCAAAATACCCATCAACGTATCCTTCGATAACCTGGGGTTTTCCGAGAAGCCCAGAGATAAACTCTCCAAAAGAGTCTGGAGAGCATGGGAGCATAACGGCATAGTCATGCCCCCCGGAAGCCGAGTCTTTTCCTTTCTCGATCGATGACAGGCTCTCGCTCATCGTAACAAATCCCTAAATAGCACAATGCAATTTCGCCTTTAGCAGTCTAATCCTCCATCTTCAACGCCGCGATAAACGCCTCCTGCGGAATCTCCACGCGGCCGAACTGGCGCATCTTCTTTTTGCCTTCCTTCTGCTTCTCGAGCAGCTTGCGCTTGCGGGTCGCGTCGCCGCCATAGCATTTTGCCGTCACATCCTTGCGGAAGGCGCGCACGGTCTCGCGGGCGATGATCTTGCCGCCGATCGCCGCCTGAATCGGCACTTGGAACATATGCGGCGGGATCAGCTCCTTGAGCTTCTCGCACATTTGCCGGCCGCGGGAATCGGCGCGTGTGCGATGCACCAGCATGGACAGAGCGTCCACCGGCTCGGCGTTCACCAATATGCTCATCTTGACGAGATCGCCGACGCGATAATCGGTGATGTGATAGTCGAAGCTGGCGTAGCCCTTGGAGATCGACTTCAAGCGATCGTAGAAGTCGAACACCACCTCGTTGAGCGGCAGGTCATAGACCGCCATGGCGCGCTTGCCGACATAATTGAGATCGATCTGCACGCCGCGCCGATCCTGACAGAGTTTCAGCACGGCGCCGAGATAATCATCCGGCGTCATGATGGTCGCACGGATCCAGGGCTCGAGAATCTCGTCGATCTTCACGACATCCGGCATATCGGCCGGATTGTGCAGCTCGATCTCCTCGCCATTGGTCAGCTTGATCTTATAGACGACCGAAGGCGCTGTCGCGATGAGATCGAGATCGAACTCGCGGCGCAAGCGCTCTTGAATGATCTCGAGATGCAGCAGGCCCAAGAAGCCGCAGCGGAAGCCGAAGCCGAGCGCCGCGGAGGTCTCCATCTCGTAGGAAAAGCTCGCGTCATTGAGGCGCAGCTTGCCGATGGCGGCGCGCAAATCCTCGAAATCCGCCGCGTCCACCGGGAAGAGGCCGCAGAACACCACCGGCTGCGCCGGCTTGAAGCCCGGCAGCGGCTCTGCGCATTGCTTTTTATCTTCGGTGATGGTGTCGCCGACGCGCGTGTCGGCCACCTGCTTGATCTGCGCGGTGATGAAGCCGACCTCGCCGGGACCGAGCGAGGCGACATCCAGCATCTTGGGCTTGAACACGCCGATCTTGTCGATCTCGTAATGGGCGTTCGTGCCCATCATCAGAATCTTCTGACCCTTGCGCATCCGCCCATCGATGACGCGCACCAGCACGACGACGCCGAGATAGGCGTCGTACCAAGAATCGACCAGCATCGCCTTGAGCGGCGCCTCCTCGTCGCCCTGCGGCGGCGGCAGGCGGGTGACGATCGCCTCCAGCACATCGGGAATGCCGATGCCGGTCTTGGCGGAGATCAGCACGGCGTCGGCGGCGTCGAGGCCGATGACGTCCTCGATCTGTTGCCGGATGCGGTCGGGTTCGGCCGCCGGTAGGTCGATCTTGTTCAAGACCGGCACGATCTCATGGCCGGCGTCGAGCGCCTGATAGACATTGGCGAGCGTCTGCGCCTCGACGCCCTGGCTGGCGTCGACGACGAGCAGCGAGCCTTCGCAGGCCTTCAGCGAGCGCGAGACCTCATAGGCGAAGTCGACATGGCCGGGCGTGTCCATGAGGTTCAGGACGTAATCCTTGCCGTCCTTGGCCTTATAGTCGAGGCGCACCGTCTGCGCCTTGATGGTGATGCCGCGCTCGCGCTCGATATCCATCGAATCGAGCACCTGCTCCACCATGTCGCGCGCGGCGACGGTCCCCGTCGCCTGGATCAGCCGGTCGGCGAGCGTGGACTTGCCGTGGTCGATATGCGCGACGATGGAGAAATTGCGGATAGTGTCGATCTTGCGCGTCGTCATGGCGGCGGGGATAGCAGCGCCGGGGGGCGAAGGGAAGCGGCGATTTGACTGCCTCCGCCCGGCCGAGCCGCCGGAGACAGCGCCGATTCGCCCCACGACGCGCCGACATGTCGTCTTTCGGTAAAATTACGCAGATAAACTATCGACGCATTCATCTCGACGGCCGGGGACCGCCGTTCCCGAGCCGTCCGAGGGAGGGGCCGGATCGAATTATGGACAATATCGTTAGCGTGACAACCGACAATTCTGACAATATACAAGATATTCGATCGTCGATCGCGCCGCCGCCGATGATGAAGTCCGTCATCGGCTTCGGAAGTTGCTATATAGAGCACATTTTGGCGGAGATCGGCCACCTGGTCGACGGCAAGCATATCTGGCGCGCGACGATTCCGAGCCTCGCCTCGTCAAAGCTGAAACTTCGTTCGAGGTTTCTTCCTCTCAAAGAGGCCTCCGATTTTCTCACACGGGAAACTGAAAAACAGATCACGGATCTGCTGCGCGAAAGCGACGCGGACGCTTTTCTCTTCGACGTCGCCGGAGACTATTTGACAGCCCATATCGCAGTCGGAGACAGCATATTTCCCGATTTCAGGACCGGTGTCTTCGCTGAAAAATGGCCGGACCTGTCCTTGGACGACATTCCGGAGATGAAGGGGCACAAGTTAATTTGGGCTGATTGTGAACATTATTGGAATATGTGGAAATATTATTTCGACAAACTCTACCATGACATATTGCAACAAAAAATTTATGGCGGTCAGAAGGTCATATTTCTGTGTCATTTTCTTTCCGAGCTCGCGCTCGTCAAAGGCGAGCCGGAGCCTTTCAAGGAGTTCATCCACATCAGACGCCGTAACGCGCGTCTGGCCGACGTTTACGATTTCCTTTCGAATTATTCCGGCGTGCGGATGATTCGGATTTCAGAGGAGATTTGCTTCGGCTCTCGTTTCGCCCCTTATGGCGGCCCTTGGGAGTTTCATCCCGACAAGGAGTTCTATTGCATCGCTCGGCGCGAGCTCTTGAACGAGCTTTCTCCCGGAAGCGGGCTGGCGGAGAGATATCTCCACGAATGGCTCGCCGCCAATGGCCGCGAAAGAACGCGCGCCTATAGCGACCGCGAGGATGCGCAGCAGGGGCTGGAACGCGTCGCGCGAGACGCCGAAGTTTTGCGCGGCGAACTCGCCGCCTCCCATGCGGCGCTGGCGGATCGCGAGAGCCGCCGCGCGGAAGCCGAACGCATCGCCGAGAACGCGAAGGGGGACGCCGAAAGTCTGCGCGCGGAGCTCGTGGCGGCCCATGCGGCGCTGGCCGAGCGCGAGAGCCGCCGCGCGGAAACCGAACGTATCGCCGAAGAGGCGAAACGCGACGCCGAAGGTCTGCGCGCGGAGCTCGCGGCGGCTGGCGTGACGTTGGGGGAGCTCGAGAACCAACGCGCGCGAGCCGAACGCCGCGAGGAAGAGGCGAAACGGGACGCCGAAGCGCTGCGCGACGCCGCGGCCCGACGGGATGAAGAGCTCACGGAAAGAAATCTGGCTTTGGAGCGAGAGACGCGCCGGCTGCGCGACGAATTACTGCGGCTCACCCCTGTTTTCGATCGATCCAGCGGCGAAGCCGGCAATGATTTCATCAAAGAGGCGATTCGCCGCGTGAAGGCGAAGTGGAGATTGAAGCGAGAGGCCGCGCGGCTGCGTCGCGCGAAATTCGACGAGGCCGCCTATCTACGGCTCTATCCCGACGTGGCGCAAACGAATCTCGGGCCCACCTTTCATTACGCGGCGCATGGGCGCGAGGAAGGACGAATCGCCTCGTTTCGGGATTGAAGCGGCGCCCTGGAGCCGATTCGCGATCGGCGGCGGAGCATTGCGCGGCGCGGGAGGAGTTTCGATGTTCCGGCGGCTTTGCTTCGCTGTCTCTTCGGGGCTCGTGACGTTTGCCGTCGCGGCGCTCGCGCAGAGCTTCCATTGCGGGGAGGGGTTGACCGCGGTCGAACGCTCGATCTGCGGCGAGCGCAAACTGGGCGATCTCGATTATGAGCTGTCGCTCGAGGTCAGAAAGAGCCTCGCCGCCGAAGCGGAGCGGCGCGAAGCGCTATTGAAGGAGCAGCGCCAATGGGTGAAGGCGCGCGATAGCCGTTGCGGCGCATTCGCAGGAGTGGACGCCCAACGAGCCGAGGCCGCCGCCTGCCTCTCCGGCGTCTATGAAGCTCGAATCGCCGAGTTGCAGGAAACAACCGCAAAAAGGCGATTGCCCCGCTCTATCGACTGCGCCCTGACCGAGAGAGCGCGCGAGAATACAAAGCTGATCTGCTTCGATCCGGCGTTGATGACGCTCGATGCGACTCTCGCTCGAGAGCTGGAGAAGGCCGCCACGCCATCTCGTCGCGAGGCGCTGCTGCGCGCGCATGACGACTGGAGCTGGCGGAGGGTCGGAAACTGTGTTGGAGATTATGAGCGAAGGCGTTCTTGTCTTCTCGATCTCTACAGAAAGCGAATCGACCTGCTGCGAGCGCCGATGCCGGAAGACCGGCACGACATCTGCCGCAGGCTCGGCGCTCGCTACGCAGTTGCTTTCGCGGCGGCGGCGGACAAATCCAAAGCCGCCGACAGACCGCTCGAATTTCTCGCAAAAGCGAGCGGCTCCGAATTTTCTTTCGGGCGACGAACGGAGCTCGACGGGCCGAGGTCCATTTTCGCCTGGGCGAAGACCGGCCATCTGACGCTCGCAGAGGATTTGCGCAAGGCGCTCGAGGAGTGGGGTTCTTCCGGCGAGGCCTTCATCGACGAAGCGCCTGCCGGCCACTTCGCGGCGAGCGTGATACAGGGGTCGGCCTATTGCACTTCGCAGAGCTATTTTCGAGTCGAGAACGGGCGCGCCTTTTTGGAGGACGGCCCCGACGGATGGGATGCGACCCACGCGGAATGTGGCGTCGGTCGTTGGCTCGGCAGCTTCGAAGGAACGCCGGCGGCGTTCGAGGACGATTGGAGAGCGGGACGATCACTGACCGCTAAGCTGACCGTCGCGCGTCGGATCGCCGATCGCTTTGCGCCGGAGTGTCGACTTACGCTCGAATTTTCACCGCGGGTGGAAGCTAGCGAGGCTAATGGACGGCCGGACGCCGGGACAGGTTGCGAAGGCTCCGATTGCGACAGCCTGCGGCGCGCGTCCGTGCGGTTCGTCGAAGATTTTTTGACCGCTCGCAATTCCGCCTCTTTGACGCCGTCGCAGAGCGAGGCTTATCTTGAGCTGAAAAAGCTCGCGGGACAGGAAAGGGAGGAAAATGCATCGCACGGCCCAGAAGAATTCGCTCCCTTCCTTCACGACGGTGGGCTCTATATCGCGAGCGTGGCCAAATTGAAAAACGGGCGAGGCGATGAGCTTTTGAACCGAATCGTGACATTATCCCAGACGATCGATGGACGCCTCACGCCGATCGCCAGCTTCGACATTTCTGTTTCTCGCGGGCGGCTCGTCGATTTTTCTGCGAAGTGAGGACTGCGATGCTGTTCGGTCGAATCCTGTCGAAGGTCGCAATTGTGTCGCTTGCCGAAGCGGCCCCGGCGTCCGCAAAAAGGCGCGTTGGCGTCTCGGCAAAATGAAAAAGGCGCGCGTCGCAGGGACGCGCGCCTTTTCGAATGCGGCCGGCCGAGCGATCAGCTCTGCTTGTACCTCGTCTCGATCTCGTGCTTCGCCTTGGCGTAGAGTTCCAGCGCGCGCGGCTTGGCCCATTGATAGGCCTCGACGAGCCGTGGGGCGAGCCAGCGCAGGAAGCTCGCGGTCAGCCGGCCGGCGGTCGCGGTCGCCTCGACGATGCGGTCGAACCAGGGCAGCGCCGCATGGCCCTCCGGGATTTTCGCGCGCGTCCAGGCGACGGCCGCGATGGTCTTCTCGCGCGCGTAATCGCAGAAGACGACCAGCGGATCGGGCGAGCCGGCGGCGGCGAGCCTGTCCTTCAAATAGGCAATCTCGGCGCTCGCCTGCGCGGCCAGCACGGCGGCTTTCTCCTTGGCGCCATGGGCGGCGGAGAGCTCCGCGCGCAGGGCGTCGAGCTCGGCGCTCAGCCGATCGCGATGCAGGACCGCGCCGTCACGCTCGCCGGCGACGGCCGAAACCGCTCTATCCTTCTCCTCCGTCGCGGCGGCGAGTTCCGCGCGCACGGCTTCGAGATCCTTCGCCAAAGCGCTCGCCTTGGTGATGAGCTCGATCTTGTCCTTGGCGTGGCGATCACGCTCGGCGGTCATCGCCTCGAGCTGCGCGTCCAGGCTCACGGCGTCGGCGCCGCTCGAAGCCTCCTCGGGGACGGGGGGCTGTTCGGACAGGTTCATCTCCTACCTCTCTTCGTGGCCTAGAGACGCATCCAGCGCGAAACATAGAGAATTTTGTCGATTCGGCAAAAGCAGAATCTTCTCCTCGCGCGGGCGCGCCCCCTCACGCCGATCTCGTCGATCTGCGCGCGCCGAACGGCGCCTAGCGCTCGGCGCAATGAGATCAACCGCTTGTGAAATTCACCCCGTTCGCGATGCCGTACGGGGCCGATCGAGTCCGCGCCGCCCGCTCACCGCTCGGCGAAGAAGGGCGCGACGCCGTCCGTATCTATATAGACCACGCCGTCCTCGATCTTGACCGGATATTCGGCGAGCCGGCTTTCCTGAGGATGGATCGGATCGCCGGTGCGCAAGTCCCAGGTCCAATTATGCAGCGGGCAGGTGAGCACCTCGCCGTCGAAATCGGCGGTGTCCAGCGGCGCATTGGTATGCGGGCAAACGCCCTGAAAGGCCTTGATCTCCCCGCCGAAGGCCCAAGCGAGGACGATCACATGGGAATCGGCGATGACGAGCCGCATTTCCCCTTCGAAAACAGTGTCTTCCTTGCAGACCCTGGTGAACATGTCCTTTTGTCTCCGGATGTAGCCGCGGGTCGGCGGCCGCTCGCCTCGCGCCCAGCAAGAAAAGCGCCGAATGGCGGCCCGCCGCGTTGATTTCGGCCCGAGGCGCGCCCATAGTCACGCCCCGTGAGCGCGAAAGAGCCGAAATTCTGCGTCGTCCAGACGACGATCGACGATGAGGCGGGCGCCGAGCGCATCGCCCGCGCCCTGCTCGCCGCCAAGCTCGCCGCCTGCATCCAGATTTTCCCCATTCGCAGCTTCTACCAGTGGAATGGCGAAACCCGCGCCGATCCCGAATTTCTCGTGCAGGCGAAAGCGCGGACCGAGGATTTCCAGGCGCTCGCCGCCGCCATTCGCGCCGCGCATTCTTACGAGGTTCCGGAAATATTGCGCCTCGACGTTTCCGCCGGCGATCCGGCCTATCTCGATTGGGCCGCGCGCGCGACGGCGCGGGACGCCGCCGCTCGCTGATCCGCGACCGATACTGCGAGCCCAGTTTCACGCAAGCCTCTCCCGGCAAAGATCGTCGCGCCGGCCGCGGCCGCGCCGCCGCGCCTCGGGCCGGCTCGGGAACAGGCGCGTGGAGCAGGGCTGTCATGACGTCGATCTACTCGTCATACACGACCGTGCAGATCGCCCGTCTCACGACGACTGTCATGAGCGAGCTCGAAACCTCGGACATCGAGGGATTCGACACGACGCAGATCGCCGTGCTGACGGCGACGCAGCTCAATTCTATGCAGACCAGCACTCTGCAGGCGCTGGTGACGACGCAGGTCGCCTCGCTGTCGCGCGGCGCGATCGCGCAGCTCGATCTGTCGCAATTCCAGGCGCTCGCCGAAAGCGACTTCGACTCCTTCACGACGACGCAACTCTCCGCGCTCACCAAAACGGAGCTCAATGCGCTCGACGAGACCGAGATCGGCAGTCTCGACACGACGCGGTTGCAGGCGCTGACCGCGGCGCAGATCGCCGGCCTCTCGACGACGGAGCTCGCCAATCTCTCAACGACGCAGATCGGGAGCTTCAGCTCGACGCAGGTGCGCAGCCTCACCGCGACGCAGCTCGACGCGCTGAGCCTCGATCAGATCGTCGCGCTGCAAGTGACCAGCCTGACCGCGGCGCAGGTGCGGTCGCTGAATGCGACGGATGTCGACAGTCTCTCCGCGACGCAGATCTCCTCCCTCTCTTCGACGCAGATCGGCGCGCTGACGACGACGGCCTTCGACAGCCTCTCGCAAACGACGATCGAATCTTTGACGACGACGCAGATCGCCGGCGTGGCGGCGACGCAGGTCGCGGCGCTGACGACGACCGACCTCGCCGAATTCACCACGACGCAGCTCGCCGCTCTGACCGCGACACAGACGCGCGCGCTCACGACGACGCAGCTCTCGGCCATGACCCCCACCGAGATTCAGGCGCTGTCGGTCGCGAATTTCTCCAATGCGCAGATCGCCGGGCTCGGCCCCGCTGCGTTCGGAAATCTCTCGGACACGCAATTTTCGGCGCTCACCTCCTCGCAAATCGCTGTTATCTCCACGACGACGCTGAACAGCCTCTCGGAGACGCGGCTCGGCGCGCTCACGACTACGCAATTCCGTGGCCTCTCCGCCGCGCAGGTCGCCCGCCTCTCCGACACGACGCTCGCCGAGCTGACGACGACGCGGCTCGCCGATCTCACGACGACGCAGACGCGCGGCCTGACGGCGACGCAGCTCGCGAATCTCTCGACGACGGCGCTGCGATCGCTCGACATAGCCGAATTCTCGGCGGCGCAATTTTCCGCGATGAGCGCGACGACTTTCGCCGATTTCTCCGAGACGCAATTCTCGGAGATGTCCGCGACGCAGTTCCGCGCGCTCACCACCACGCTGCTGAACGCTCTCTCCTCGACCTTCATCGCGAGCCTGACGACGACGCAGGTCGATTGGCTCGGCGCCGCGCAGATCGCCGGCCTCACCACGACGCAGCTCGGCAATCTGACGACGACACAGCTGTCGGCGCTCGTGATAACACAGTCGCGCAGCCTGACGACGACGCAGCTCCTCTCCTTGACGACGACGGCGGTCGAGGCGCTCCCCATCGCCAATCTCACCGCCGCGCAGATCGCCGCGCTCGTCTCGAGCAGCGCCGGCGGATTGAGCAGCGCGCAGGTCGCCGCGCTCGCCTCCACGCAGATCGCGGCGCTCACCACCACTTTCCTCAATCAGCTGACCACGGCCGAGCTGCAGAATCTCACGACGACGCAGGCGGCGGCGCTCACTGCGGCGCAGATCGGCGGACTGTCCTCGCAAGCCATCGACCGGCTGACGACGACGCAGCTCTCCGCGCTCACCACGACGCAGGCGCGCGGGCTGACGACGACACAGCTCGACAATATGACGACGACGGAGATTCAGGCGCTGACGATCACGCGGCTCGCCGCGGCGCAGATCGCCGGCCTCGGCGCGACGGCTTTCGCCAATCTCTCCGTCGACCAGCTCTCCGGCCTCACTTCGGCGCAGATCGCCGCGATGACGACGACGCAGCTCGACGCTTTCGGCGCGACGCAGATCGCCGGCTTGACGACGACGCAGATCGCCGGCCTCACCTCGAGCGAGCTCAATTCTTTCGACGCCAGCCAGATCGCCGCGCTGAGCGCGACGCAGATCGCGGCCATGTCCTCGCGCGCCTTCGCCGGCCTCGTCGACACGCAGGTCGCCGCGATGACGGTGACGCAGATCGCGGCGATGACCTCCACGCAATTCGCCGCCATCACCTCGACCGGCGCCTCTGGCCTCACCAGCGACCAGCTCGCCGCGCTGACGACGGCGCAGATCGCGGCCTTCAGCGCCGTGCAGATGCGCGCGCTCGCCGAGACGCAGATCAATGTTCTGAGTTCGATTCAGCTCGCCGCATTGACGACGACAGAAATCGCGGCTCTCACCGCGACTCAGGCTTCGGCGCTGACGCTGTCGCAGATCGACGCGCTGACGACGACGCAGATCTCCGCGCTGTCCGCGATCGCGCTCGGCGGTCTCGCGGAGAGCCAGATCGGCGAATTGTCGAGCGCGCAATTGAAGGCGCTGACCTCCACGCAATTGCACGCGCTCGGCGATACGCAGGTCTCCGCATTGCTTCCCGCGCAGCTCGGCGTTCTCGCTGCGACGCAGATCGCCGCTCTGTCGGCGACGGGATTTGCGGGCTTGTCCGCAGACGATGTCGCGAGCCTCACCACGAGTCAGATCGGCGCGCTCACCGCGACGCAGACCGGGGCTTTGTCGGATGCTCAGATCGCCGCGCTCGGCGAGTCGCAGATCGCGGCTCTGAGCCGCGACGGCGCCGCGGGCCTCGGCGCCGCGCAGATCGCCGCGCTGACATGGACGCAGATTTCCGCCTTGCAGACGACGCAGGTCGCCGCCCTGTCGACGACTGCGGTCGCCGCCCTGTCGGCGAGCCAGTTCGCCAGCCTCGCGGCGACGCAGATCGCCGCGCTCGTCACCACGCAGATGCGCGCTCTGAACGACGCGCAGGTCGCGGCTCTGCAGCCGCTCCAAATCTACGCGCTCCAGAAGACGCAGATCGCCGCGCTCTCCGCGACCGGAATCGGCGGACTGACGGCGACGGAAATCTCCGAGCTCGCGACCACGCAGCTCGCCGCTCTCACCGCGGGGCAGATGAGCGCGCTGGTCGACACGCAGATCGCGGCGCTCGATCTGACGCAGATCGGCGCCTTCTCGTCGACGCAGCTCAGGGGCCTCTCCTCCGATTCGGTGGCGAGCCTCTCGACCGGCGTCATAGAGGCTCTCACCACGACACAGCTGCGCGGCCTCGCCAGCACGCAGCTCGCCGCGCTGACGACGTCCCAGCTCGGCGCGCTTTCGACGACGCAATTGACGGCGGTGACGACGACGGCGCTCGCCGGCCTCACCGATCTTCAGGCGGCGGCGCTCTCGACGACGCAGATCGCCGCGCTCACCACCACGCAGATCGGAGGGCTCGCCACCACCGCCGTCGCGGCGCTCAACACTCTCGAGATCGCGGCGCTCGCCACGACGCAAATCGGCGCGCTGACTTCGACGCAGGCGGGGGCGCTCACGGCGACGCAGATTTCCGCCTTCAGCCTCGATCAGCTCGCGCGGCTCACATCGACGCAGCTCTCCGGCCTGTCGACGACGACGATCGCCGGCCTCACTCTGACCGAATTGCAGGCGCTGACGACGACGCAGCTGCGCGGCCTCACCGCGGCGCTGGTCGGCGCGCTGACCACGACGGAGCTCGCCGCGCTGGCGACGACGCAGATCGCCGCGCTCACCACGCTCGAGCTGCAAGGCCTCACGCAGACGCAGGCGGCGGCGCTTGCCGGAACGCAATTCGACGCGCTCGCCGCCACGCAGATTTCGGCGCTCTCCACCTCCGCGATCAGCGGCCTGACGACGACGCAGCTCCAGGCTCTGAACGCCACGCAATTCGGCGCGCTGGCGGCCACGCAGATTTCCGCGCTGACCAGCGCGCAGCTCGCCTCGCTGACGACGACGCAGGTCGGCGCGCTCACCGCGACGCAGGCGCGCGGGCTGACCTCCACCGAAGTTTCGCAGCTCGACGCCACGCGCCTCGGCGCGCTCACGACGACGACGATCAAATATCTGACGGCCGCGGCGATCGCCGGCCTCACCGCGACGCAGATCGGATTGCTGACCACGACGCAGCTCGCCAGCGTCACAGCGACGCAGATCGCCGCCCTCTCGACGACCGCGATCGCGGGGCTGAACAGCGACGAGATCGGCGCGCTGACGACGACGCAGTTCCGCAGCTTCTCCTCCACCGGAATGGCGGCGCTGACGACGACGCAGGTGCTGGCGCTCACATCGGCGCAGATCGGCCTCTTGACCAGCACGCAGATCGGCGGCCTCGCCGCGACGCAAGTGGCGGCGCTGGCGTCGACGCAGCTCGCGCTGCTGAATGCGACGCAGATCGCCGCGCTGTCGACGACGGGCGTCGGCGGGCTGACGCAGACGCAGCTCGGCGCGTTGAGCTCCACGCAATTCGCGGCGCTGACCGCCGCGCAGATCGGCGCATTGTCGACGACCGGAATCGGCGGGCTGACGACGACGGAACTCGGCGCGCTGTCGACGACGCAATTGCAGAGCTTTTCCTCCACCGAGATCGGCGCGCTCTCGACCACGCAGCTCGCCGCGCTCACCACGACGCAGCTGAAGCTGCTCACCGCGCAGGAAATTTATGGTCTGACCTCCGCGCAGGTCGCCTCGCTCGGCACAGAGCGTTTGACGGCGCTGAGCGCGGCGCAAATCTCCTATCTTTCGACGACCGGCGTCTCGGGTCTCGGCCAGACGCAGATCGCCGCTCTCGCCGACACGCAATCGGCCGCGCTCTCGGCGAATCAGATCAGCGCCCTGTCGCCGTCCGCCGTGGCGGGGCTCAGCACCACAGAAATCGCTTCGCTCACCTCGACGCAATTTGCGAGCCTCTCGGCTTCCGCCATTGCGGCGCTGACATCGTCGCAATTTGCGAGCCTCACCTCGACGCTGATCGCGCTGCTCTCCGCGACGGAGCTCGGCGGCCTCACCGCGACGCAGGCCGCCTCGCTCACGACGACGCAGCTCTCGGCTTTGAGCGCGACGCAGATCGGCGCCGTCTCCTCGGATGGAATCGCCGGCCTCTCTGTGTCGCAGATCGCCAATCTGACGACGACGCAATTCGCGGGGCTGCAAGCCACGCAATTTTCGGCGCTGACGACGACGCAGATGCAGGCGGTGACGACGACCGAGATAGCGGCGCTGACCGATGACCAGCTCGGCGGCCTGCTGCGCCCGCAATTGCGCGCGCTGACGACGACGCAGGTCGGCGCGCTCACCACCACGCAAATCTCATCGCTGGCGACGACGCAGATCGTCAATCTCACCACCACCGAGCTCGGCGCTCTCTCGCCCACCCAATTCGATGCGCTGACCTCCACGCAGATCGGCGCGCTCACCACGCAGCAACTCGGCAATCTCGACGGCGCGGTCATCGCGTCGTTCGATGCGCGTCAGCTCGCCGGATTGACGACGACGCAAGTCGGCGCGCTGACGGCGACCGCCATCACCGCATTGACGACGACAGAACTCCTGGCGCTCAACGGCAATCAGATCGCCGCCTTCACCACGACTCAGATCGCCGGCATGACCACGCAACAGCAGGCGGCGCTGGCGCAGGCGGTTTCGTGAGCCGGCGCGGGTTCGACGCATTATGAATGATCGAGGCGCCGCGAATCGCGCCTCGCCGCAATAGGGAGCCGCCGCGGGCCATGACCGACGAATTGAACGCGCCATTGGGCTTGAATGCGCCGCTGGAGCCGCGCCCCGCCCCCCGCCGGCGCGGACGGGCCGTCGTCTTCGCCGCAGCGCTGCTCGGCGGCGCTTGTCTCGCCGCCTTCGCGCCGACGATGCGCGACCCGCAGGCCGGCCGGCCCGTCGCCGTCGCGCGGATAGAGACGGTCGAGCCGCCGGCGCCGGCGAGCCCTCCCGCGGAACATGTCGCCACAGAATCCGACAAGCGCGCGGATGAGATTGCCGACATAGAGAAGCGCTCCGGCGTCAAGATCACGCGCATCGGCGGCGCCGAGGCGCCCGGCGCTCTCGTGATAAGGCTCGACGAGCAGCATACGGCGCTCGCGCCCGCGCCCGACAAGCGCGTGATGGAAAAGGGCCGCCACGGCCCGCTGCCGAAGATCGGCGCCGGCGGCGAAAAGCCGATGGAAATCTACGCCCGCCCCGCCGCCATCAGCGCGCGTCTGCCGGCCGGCGCGCCGCGCGTGGCGCTCGTCGTCGGCGGCGTCGGGCTCAATGCGCAGCTCACGGCGAGCGCCATCGACGAATTGCCGGGCGCCGTCACGCTGGCGCTCGCGCCCTATGGCGCCGACCCCGAGAGCGTCGCGGCGAAGGCGCGCGACCGCGGTCACGAGATTTTGCTGCAGGCGCCGATGGAGCCTTACGATTATCCACGCGAAAATCCGGGGCCGCACACGCTGCTGACGACGCGCGGCGCCGGGCTCGACGATCTGCGCTGGCTGATGAGCCGCTTTTCCGGCTATATCGGCGTCGTGAACTATCTCGGCGCGCAATTCACCGCCGACGAGACGGCGCTGACGCCGACGCTCACGGACATAGCCGGGCGCGGGCTGCTCTTTCTCGACGACGGCACCTCGCCGCGCTCGCTGGTCGCGAGCCTGGCGCCGCGCCTCGCCTTGACGGCGGCGCGGGCGGATGTGGCGATCGACGCGGGCGCTTCGGGCGAGGCTGTGGAGAAGGCCTTGACGCAGATCGAGGCGCTCGCGCGCCGTAATGGTCAGGCGATCATCGTCGCTGGCGCGCTGCCGCGGACGATGGCGCGCCTCGCGCGTTTCGCGCGTGAGCTCGAGCGCAAGGGAATAGCGCTCGTCCCGCTGAGCGCGCTGGCGTCGCGGGTCGAGGACAAAGAGGCGAGAGCCGGAAAGTGGAAATGAGCGAGCTGGCCTACAGACCCTGCGTCGGCGTCATGCTGATCAACGCCGAAGGCCTCGTCTTCCTCGGCCGGCGCTTTTCCAAACGCGCCGATCCGGAAGTGATCGAGCATGAATGGCAAATGCCGCAAGGCGGCATAGACGAGGGCGAGGAGCCGCTCGCCGCGGCGCTGCGCGAATTGGCCGAGGAGACCAATGTGACCAGCGTCTCCGTGCTCGCCGAGTCGCAGGATTGGTACAGCTACGATCTGCCGCCCGAGGCCTCGAAGCGCTGGAAAGGCAAATATCGCGGCCAGACGCAGAAATGGTTCGCCTTCCGCTTCGAGGGCGAGGAGGCGGAGATCGACATAGAGCGGCCCGGCGGCGGCCAGCACGCGCCGGAATTCGACGCCTGGCGCTGGGAGCGCGCGGCGCTATTGCCGGAGCTGATCGTGCCCTTCAAGCGCGACGTCTATGAGCGCGTGGTGCGCGATTTCGCTCATCTCTCGGCGGGCTGAGGCGTCGTCGCTCCAAAAATAGGCTCGAAGGCGTGGCGCAGCGCCACGTCCACCGCGGCCATATCCGAGACCTTGCCGAGATCGGCGAGGCTCGTCACGCCGAGATGCGATTGCCGCACGCCGCAAGGCGCTATGCCGGAAAAATGCGTGAGATCCGGCGCGACATTCAGCGCCAATCCATGGAAAGTGGTCCAGCGCCGCACGCGCACGCCGATCGCGGCGATCTTGTCCTCGGCCGGCTCGCCGAAGAGGCCCGCCGGTTTGTCCGGCCGGCGCGTCCACACGCCGACGCGATCCTCGCGCCGCTCGCCGGCGACGCCGAGCGAAGCGAGCGTTTCGATGAGCCAGGCCTCGAGCCCCGCCACATAGGCGCGCAGATCGCGCTTGCGCCGCGTCAGATTCAGCATCACATAGGCGACGCGCTGTCCCGGCCCATGATAGGTGAATTGCCCGCCGCGCCCGCTGCGATGCACGGGAAAACGCGCATCGAGGAGATCGGCCTCCTTGGCCGAAGTTCCGGCGGTATAGACGGGCGGATGCTCGATGAGCCAGACGCGCTCGGGAGCCGCGCCCTCGGCGATGCGCTCGACGCGCGATTCCATCTCGGCGACGGCGGCCTCATAGGCCACGAGGCCGGGGGTCACGACCCATTCCACCGGGGGCGAACCGGGCCGGGGGAGAAGGGAAAGGGCGCAATCGTCGCGGGTGAGCGGGGCGGTCATGGCGGGAATCTATCGCGCGCCGCGGCGATGCTCCAGCGGCGCGGCGCGAAAAACACTTGCGGTATGTACGGTTACGCCGTACATTAATTGCGATGAACCTTCGCACGATCAAGCACCGAGGCCTGAGGCGCTTCATCGAGAGCGACGACCCGAGGGAGCTGCGTCCCGATCTGGTGAACCGAACGCGCAACATTCTCGCCGCGCTCGTCGCCGCGACGAATATGGAGGGCCTGCAAGGCCCGCCGGGCTGGCGGATACATCAACTTTGGGACAGGGCCGGAACCTGGAGCATTTCCGTTTCCGGCAATTGGCGCATTACGTTCGAACTCGACCGCGGCGAAATCACCAACCTCGACATGGAGGATTATCACTGATGACCGACGCGCCTGTGACCATAGGCATGAGGCCGCCGCATCCCGGCGTTTTCATCCGCGAGGAGGTCCTCGAGCCTCTCGATCTCTCGGTCGCGCAGGCCGCCGATGCGCTGGGCGTGCGCCGCGCCACTTTGTCCGACCTCGTGAACGGCAAAGCGGCTTTATCGCCGGAAATGGCGCTGCGCATAGAGAAGGCGTTCGGAATGAGCATGGACACTCTGTTGAAGATGCAGGCGTGGTTCGACGCCTGCGCCATGCGCGACCGCTCCGACCAGATCGCCGTGAAGCGGTTTGTCCCGAAAGCCTCTGCGCAAAGTTGAAACGGCTCGCTTCACGCCGCGGAATTTATTTTTTCGAGTCGACCCGTCGTGGCAGCGGAAATTCCGCGCTTTCATATAATCCGCGAATCGCCGCGCCGGAATATGTCGCCTCCGCCACTTCGAGCGAGCAGCTTCCCAGCATGGCGGGAGGCATGTCCTCCACGGCGTAGCGAATCGCCTCCGCAGCCTGGGCGAAGCGCCGGAATTGGACGGAGTTCTGATAGGATCTCGACCGTTTGGCGAGAGTCTTGGACGAGAAAAGGCCGGCTTCCATGCCGTAATCGAATGCGCTCATCGCTCTTCTCCCTGTCGTCCGCGCTTTTCGGCGCGAAATCGATCACGGCGCCGCCGCGCGGCCTGTGTGGGACGAGACGAAGCGAGAAACTACCAGGCGAATTCCATTCCCGCTTCCGTCACGACACGTTCGAGACCGTCCCGGTCTCCTTTGATGACATATTGGAATCCCGCGCCGCTGTCGGGCAGCAGGCGCATGATCCGGAATGTCTCTTTTTCCGATCGCGCGCCGATGCGGTGATAGATTTGCGCGCCGAGACGAAACTTATGCGTCGGCGCCTCTTTGCGAAGCCGCTGATGGCGGGAGAGCTCATTCGAATGCGCGCTCATAATGTCGGGCCCTTTCGGATGGAGTGCGACGCGCCGATCCTTTGAGGAACGACGCGCCTCCACCGGGGGAGAAGGCCCCGCGCTCGCCGCCGGTACATCCGCGGTCGGCGTGCAGGGCCCGATCGCTCGAGGTCAGTCGACCTTCAGCTGATCCGCCGATGATTTGCCGCTGCGCCGGTCGACGACGATCTCATAGGAGAGCTTCTGGCCTTCGGCGAGGCCGGGCAGGCCCGCGCGCTCGACGGCGCTGATATGAACGAAGACGTCGGCTCCGCCGGCCTCCGGCTGAATGAAGCCGAAACCCTTTTGCGCATTGAACCATTTCACTATGCCGGTCTGCATGACTTGTCCTTTCGAAGAACACGGGGATTTGGGGCGTTCGCGACATGCGACGCCTTGCTTGATCGATGTTCTGGAGAGGAAGTCATAGTGCCCGGGGCGCCGTTAGGCGCGAAGCAGGAGTCGACCGGCCGAAAACTCGATAGACCGTATGTGGGGCATATGGGCGCATAATACAAGCGTGGCCGGCGAGATTCTGCAAAGCTCGCGTCTCGCTCGGCCTCGCGCACGCCGCGAGCGTCACTGTTTGGAGCGATAGGACGCGCGAATGAAGCCGTCGGCGTCGGGCTCATGCGCGATCGTGAAACCGCATCGCCTGCAGCAAGCGAGACTTGCGACATTGTCGAACTCTATTTGCCCTTCCAAAACCGGATAGGCCAGCCCTGGTCCCGACAAAAACGCAGAAAGCACCCGCTTTCCTAATCCTCGCCCTCTGCGGTCGGGACGCATGGCGAAAGCGAGGCAGCCGCGCTCGGGGCTTTCCCGATCGACCTGCACTTGCGCGATAATCTCGCCGGCGTACAAAGCCGCCCAACTACGGGCGGCGTCTCCGGCTGTCACATAGGCGAACCAATCATCCGTCGGAAAAGACAGGCGGCGCCGAAGTTCGTCGTCGTGAAACCAAGCGCGAAATTTGCTCAGATCATCGATTGTCGACATGCGAAATGTGATCGGCATCTATGAGACCGCCAATTGCGGGTGTCGCGCAGACCCGAATTTCGGCCATCGGCGTCACCACGAGAAATCTACGTCAAATCGGGCCGCGGCGAGACACGACCGCCTTGCGCTCTCCGCCCCGCCCGCTATAGACCGCGTCATCGCCTCACCCATTTAGTTGCTCATGTCCGTCCTCGCCGTCTATCTCCGTGTCCTCGCGCAGCTGAAGCCGCAGAAACGTCTCGCGGCGATCCTCGTCGCCGCCAATCTCGCCGTGGCCGTCGCGCAATTCGCCGAGCCCATGCTGTTCGGCCGTGTCATCGACGTGCTCACGCGCGCGCAGGCGGCCGGCGTCAAGCTCGCCTGGGGCGATCTCGTGCCGCTGCTCGCGGCCTGGGCCGGCTTCGGCCTCTTCTCCATCGCTGCCTCTGTGCTGGTCGCGCTCCATGCCGACCGCCTCGCGCATAGGAGCCGGCTCGCGGTGATGGCCGCTTATTTCGAGCATGTGCTCGATCTGCCGTCGAGCTTTCACGCCGGCGCGCATTCCGGCCGGCTGCTGAAGGTGATGCTGGAGGGCGCCTCCGGCATGGCGGGGCTGTGGCTCTCCTTCTTCCGCGAGAATTGCGCCTCCTTCGTCGCACTCTTCGTGCTGCTGCCGGCGACGCTCTTCGTCAATTGGCGACTCGCTCTGCCGCTCATCGTGCTCGTCATCGTCTTCGGCGCGCTCACCTCCTTCGTCCTGCGCCGCACCGAGCAATTGCAGAGCAAAGTGGAGCGTCATCATTCGTCGCTCGCCGAGCACGCCTCCGACGCTTTGGGCAATGTCGCCGTGGTGCAGAGCTTCACGCGCGTGCAGAGCGAGACCAATGCGCTGCGGCGGATCATCGACGAATTGCTCGCCGCGCAAATTCCCGTGCTGTCCTGGTGGGCGCTCGCCGCAGTGGCGAGCCGCGCCTCGGCGACGCTCACCCTGCTCGTCATTTTTCTACTCGGCGCCTGGCTGCATTTGCAGGGCCTCGCCTCCATCGGCGAGATCGTCGCCTTCATGAGCTTTGCGACCATGCTCATCGGCCGGCTCGAGCAAATGGTCGGCTTTTTGAACGTGCTGTTTCTGCTCGCGCCGAAAATCGCCGAATTCTTCTCGATCCTCGACACGCGCCCGACGGTCGCCGATCGCGAGGATGCGCGCGATCTCGGCCGGCTCGCGGGCGCGGTGGCCTTCGAGAATGTGAGCTTTTCTTATGGCGGCGAGCGTCTCGCGCTGCGCGACGTCTCCTTCTCGGCGCGGCAGGGCGAGACCATCGCGCTGGTCGGCGCGACGGGCTCCGGCAAATCGACGACGCTCGGTCTCTTGCATCGCGTCTTCGATCCCGCGCAAGGCCGCGTGACGATCGACGGGGTCGACATTCGCGACATGACGCTGACCTCGCTCCGCCGCAACATAGGCGTCGTGTTTCAGGAGCCTATGCTGTTCGCCCGCTCGATCGAGGAGAATCTGCGCGTCGGCAAGCCGGATGCGAATGAAGAAGAGATCGCCCGCGCGGTGGAGCTGGCGCAGGCGCGCGATCTCGTCGCGCGGCAGAGCGAGGGGCTTTCGACCTTGGTCGGCGAGCGCGGCCGCACGCTGTCGGGCGGCGAGCGTCAGCGCCTCTCCATCGCCCGCGCTCTGCTGAAAGACCCGCCGATCATGATCTTCGACGAGGCGACCAGCGCGCTGGACGCGACGACGGAGCGTCAGTTGCAGAAGGCGCTGGAGGCCGCGACCGCCGGCCGCACCACTTTCATCATCGCCCATCGTCTGGCGACGGTGCGCCATGCGGACCGCATTCTGGTGCTGGATCGCGGCGAGATCGTCGAGAGCGGGACGTTCGACGAGCTGGTGGCCAAAGGCGGGCTGTTCGCCGCGCTCGCCAAGGCGCAATTCATCGCTGCGGGGGCGTGATCGCTCCCTGTTTCTGCGTCAGCGCTTCGCACACCCATAAGGCGCCGTCCTGGCCGGGCTAGTCCCGGCCAGGACGGCGTGGGTGAGTCGGGAGAGGCCGCGCCCGCCCCCGCCGGGAGGCCCTGCCTCCACAACATATCGCGGCCCTGTTCTTGCTTTCCCCGCTATTTTGTGGCGCTCTTGCCGCCATGAAATTCCAGCGGCTCCGACTTCTCGGCTTCAAGAGCTTCTGCGAGGCCACAGATTTTCTGATCGAACCCGGCCTGACCGGCGTCGTCGGTCCGAATGGCTGCGGCAAGTCCAATCTCGTCGAGGCCCTGCGCTGGGTCATGGGCGAGAACTCCTATAAAAACATGCGCGGCTCGGGGATGGATGACGTCATCTTCTCCGGCGGCGGCTCGCGCCCGGCCCGCAATGTCGCCGAGGTCGGCCTCGTGCTGGACAATAGCTCCCGCACCGCCCCGGCCGCCTTCAACGACGCCGAGACGCTGGAAGTCACCCGCCGCATCGAGCGCGAGGCCGGCTCCACCTATAGGATCAATGGCCGCGAGGTGCGCGCCAAGGATGTGCAGCTGCTCTTCGCCGACGCCGCCACCGGCGCGCGCTCGCCGGCGCTGGTGCGCCAAGGGCAGATCGGCGAGATCATCTCGGCCAAGCCGCAGGCGCGCCGCCGCATTCTGGAAGACGCCGCCGGCGTCGCCGGCCTGCATTCCCGCCGGCACGAGGCCGAGCTGCGGCTGACCGCGGCGGCCGAAAATCTCACCCGCCTCGAGGATGTGTTGAAACAGGTCGACGGCCAGACCGAGAGCCTGCGCCGTCAGGCCCGGCAGGCGCAGCGCTATCGCGCCGTGGCGGCGGAAATCCGTAAGAATGAGGCGCTCGCTGCCTACATCGCGCATCGCCAGGCGAGCGAGCAGCTGACCGCCGCCGAGCGCAAGCTGGAAGAGGATTTGAAGCTCGTCGAGGAGCGCACGCTGCAGCAGGCCGAGGCCGCGCGATTGCAGGCGATCGCCGCCTTCGAGCTGCCGAAGCTCCGCGACAGGGAGGCCGAGGCCGGCGCGGCGCTGCATCGGTTGATCATGGCCCGCGATGCGCTGGACGGCGAGGAGAAACGCGCCAAGGACCGCATCGCCGAGCTGACCCGCCACGCCGAGCAATTCGCCCGCGACGTCGAACGCGAGCGCGCGCTGATCGACGACGCGGCGGAAGTGACGCAGCGGCTCGAGGACGAGCGCGGCGAACTGGCCGAGCAGGACGCCATCGGCGCCGAGCGCGAGGAGGCCGCCCGCGAGCGTCTCGCCGAGATAGAGGAGGCGCTGGCCCGCACCGAGGCCGAGCTTTCCGAGGCGCAGCAATCGCTGGCCGGCGTCAACGCCCAGCGCGCCGCGCTGGAGGCGGCGCTGCGCGAGGAGACGCAGCGCGTCTCGCGTTTCGAGGCGGAGCTGACCCGCGTCGAGACCGAATTCGCGCTGATCGCCGGCCAGGGCGGCGCGGCGGAAGAGGTGGAGCGCCTCGCCGAATCGCTGGAAATGGCGAACGAGCAGGCGCGTGAGGCCGACGAGACCGCGCTGATGGCCGAAGAAGCGGCGATCGAGGCGCGCGAGGCGGAGAGCCTATCGCGCCAGCCGCTGGCGGAGGCCGAGAAGCGCGCCGGCCGGCTCGAGACCGAGGCGCGCACGCTGGAGAAGCTGCTCGAATCGGGCGGCGGCGATCTCTGGGCGCCGATCGTCGAGAGCGTCAGCGTCGAGAAGGGCTATGAGACGGCGCTCGGCGCCGCGCTCGGCGACGATCTCGACGCCTCCGTCGAGACCTCCGCCCCGGCCCATTGGGCGCTCACCTCCGGCGCCGGCGACCCCTCGCTGCCGCCGGGCGTGCGCACGCTCGCCGAAATGGTGCAGGCGCCGCCGGCGCTGGCCCGGCGCCTCGCGCAGATCGGCGTCGTGCTGCGCAGCGAGGGCGCAGCATTGCGTTCCATGCTGAAGCCCGGCCAGCGTCTCGTCTCCAAGGAGGGCGACCTCTGGCGCTGGGACGGATTCACCCAGGCCGCCGAGGCGCCGACGCCGGCCGCCCGCCGCCTCGCCGAGAAGAACCGCCTCGCCGATCTGCGCCTCGAGGCCGCCGCCGCCCGCGAGACCGCCGACGCCCTCGCCGACGAGGCGCAGACGGCGCAGGAGCAGGCCCGCGCCGCCGCGCTCGCCGAAAGCGCCGCCCGCGAGGGACAGCGCCGCGCCCGCGCCGTGGTGGAGGAAGCGCGCGAGCGTCATGTCGTGGCGGAGCGCCGGCTCGGCCAGATCGCCCAGCGCCTCTCGGCGCTCGAGGAGGCCAAGGCGCAAATTCTCGCCAATCGCGACGAGGCGGCGATGAAGCGCGAGGGCGCCGCGCATGCGCTGGATGCGCTGGACGAGCCGGCCTCGCTCGCCGGCGCGGTGGAGCATGTGCGTTCCCGCGCCGCCGCCGAGCGCGCTCAGGCCGGCGAGGCGCGCGCCGCGCTCACCTCGCTGCGCCATCAGGCCGAGACGCGCGCCGCCCGCAAATCCGCGATCCTGCGCGAGAACGCCTCCTGGATGGAGCGGCGCGACCGCGCGCAGGACCGTATCGCCGAATTGGAGCGCCGCCTCGAGGATTCGCGTGACGAGCAGGAGCGGCTGATCGATTCGCCGGAGACCTTCCTGCTCCAGCGCCGCAATCTTCTCTCGGCGATCGAGGAGGCCGAGGCCGCCCGCCGCGCCGCCGCCGATGCGCGCACGACCGGCGAGACCGCGCAGGCGGAATCCGATCGCGCCGCCCGCATGGCGCTGGAGGCGATGAGCGCCGCGCGCGAGGAGAAAGCCCGTAGCGAGGCGCAGCTCGAGGCCGCGCGCCGCCGCTCGGCCGATGTCGAGCACGCCATCGCAATGGAATTGGAGAGCGAGGAGCATTCGCTCGCCGAGCTCGCCGGCGTCACCGGCGAGGAGACGCAGCTCCCCTCCATCCCCGATATCGAGCGCAAGCTCGAAGGGCTGAAGGCGGATCGCGAAAGATTGGGCGCGGTGAATCTGCGCGCCGAGGAGGAGCTCGGCGAGATCGAGACGCAGCGCGACAAGATGATGGCCGAGCGCGAAGACCTCGCCGAGGCGATCAAGAAATTGCGCGGCGCCATCGCCAGCCTCAACAAGGAAGGCCGCGAGCGCCTGCTCGTCGCCTTCGAGCAGGTGAACGCGCATTTCAAGGAGCTGTTCAGCCTGCTGTTCGGCGGCGGCACGGCGGAATTGCAGCTCATAGAGAGCGACGATCCGCTGGAGGCCGGCCTCGACATTCTCGCGCGCCCGCCCGGCAAGAAGCCGCAGACGATGACGCTGCTCTCCGGCGGCGAGCAGGCGCTGACCGCAATGTCGCTGATCTTCGCGGTCTTCCTCACCAATCCGTCGCCGATCTGCGTGCTCGACGAGGTGGATGCGCCGCTCGACGATTACAATGTCGAGCGCTTCTGCGCTCTGCTCGAGGATATGCGCAAGAAGACCGACACGCGCTTCGTCGCCATCACGCATAATCCCATCACAATGGCGCGCATGGATCGCCTGTTCGGCGTGACGCAGGCGGAGCGCGGCATTTCGCAGCTCGTCTCCGTCGATCTCGAGCAGGCCGAGAGATACGCGCAGGCGGTGTGAGGGCGCGGGAGGCCCTCTCCCCCGCTATCGAACGCACATATCCTCCTCGCCCCCGCGACGTCCTGGCCGGGCTTGTCCCGGCCATCCACGCCAACGTGCGCCGCGGCGTCATAGAAGTTTGGCGTGACGCCGAAGCTCAGGCGGCGCCAGCCGGGGACGAATCCGTCGATGGCGGGCGCTTTCCTTTGGTTTCTCAGCTGCTTGGCGTGGGTGGCCGGGACAAGCCCGGCCATGACGGTCGCGATGTTTCGCGATGTGTGAATCCGATAGCGCTATTCGCGGGAGGGCCGGGGAGGGGGCGAGTCCACGCCCTCTCTCACATTCCCGCGCGTCAGCTCGCCGCCTTCAACGCCTGATCGAGATCGGCGAGAATATCGTCGATATGCTCTATGCCGATGGCCAGGCGCACATAGCCGGGCGTCACGCCGGTCGCGAGCTGCGCCTCGGCGGAGAGCTGCGAATGCGTCGTCGTCGCCGGATGAATGGCGAGGCTGCGCGCATCGCCGATATTGGCGACGTGATAGAAGAGCTTCAGCGCATCGATGAAATTGCGCCCGGCCTCGAGACCGCCGGCGAGCTCGAAGCCGACCAGCGCGCCATATTTGCCCTTCAGATATTTGTCGGCGCGCTCGCGCTCCGCGCCGCTCTGGCGCGAGGGATGAATCACTTTCGTGACCTCGACGCGCGTCGAAAGAAAATCCGCGACCGCCTGCGCATTGGAGACGTGCCGCTCGATGCGCAGCGGCAGAGTCTCTATGCCCTGCAGCGTGAGGAAAGAATTGAAAGGCGACGGCGCGGAGCCGAGATCGCGCAGCAATGTCGTGCGCGCCTTGATGATATAGGCGACGGGGCCGAGCGGTTTCACCGCCTCCACCCAGACGGCGCCGTGATAGCTGGCGTCCGGCGTGTTGAGCGCAGGCTGGCGCTCGGGAAATTTCTCCCAATCGAAATTGCCGCCGTCGATGATGGCGCCGCCGATCGACGTGCCATGGCCGCCGATATATTTGGTCGTCGAATAGACGACGATCGCCGCGCCATGCTCGAGCGGCTTCACCAATAGCGGCGCCGCCGTATTGTCGGCGATGAGCGGAACGCCATATTCGCGGCCGATCGCGGCGACTTCCGCAATGGGAAAAACGACGAGCTTGGGATTGGGCAGCGTCTCGGCGTAATAGGCGCGCGTGCGATCATCGGTGGCGCGTCGAAAATTCTCCGGGTCGCTCGGATCGACGAAGCGCACCTCGAGGCCCTGGTCCTTCAGCGTGTTGGCGAAGAGATTCCAGGTGCCGCCATAGAGATCGGTGGAGGCGACGACATTGTCGCCGGCGCGCGCCAGATTCTGCAGCGCGAAGGCCGAGGCCGCCTGTCCCGAGGAAAGAGCGAGCGCCGCGACTCCGCCCTCGAGCGCGGCGAGACGCTCCTCGAGCACGGAGGTCGTCGGATTGCCGATGCGCGTGTAAATATTGCCCAGCTCCTTCAGCGCGAAGAGATTTGCGGCGTGTTCGGTGTCGCGGAACTGATAGGAGGTCGTCTGATAGATGGGCGGCGCGACGGCGCCGGTCGTCGGATCGGAACGCCAGCCGGCGTGGAGGGCCAGTGTCTCGGGATGCTTGCTGTCGATCGGCATTTCCGTCCTCGTTTTTTGGCGCCACGGCGCACTCGCGGGCCGGATTAAACCGGATTATTAGTCTACGGGCAATGTCGGGTTTAAAGGCGTCGCCGGTCGCCGCCCGCGCGACGATCCGTCGCGAGCGGAAGCGTCTCGCAGCGGCCCGCGGTAAATTGAAACGATTCTTGCTTACCCCCGTCTGTCGCGTCGAGACGCGCGGCGCCGTTTCGCGGGCGCCGCGTCCCAAACCGATCGGGGAGAGTATAATGGCCTTGAAGATTATCGCGTCGCAATGCACCGTCTGCGGCGCCTGCGAGTTCGACTGTCCGACCGCCGCCATTCGCATGAAGGGCGACACCTATATCATCGACCCCAAGAAGTGCACGGAATGCGACGGCGAGTCTCCGCATTGCGCCGAGGTTTGTCCGGTTCCCGACACTTGCGTCCCTGCGTGACGCCAGACGCGACCAGATAGTCGGCGATATGAGCGGCCCTCCCCGGCGGGGTTTCCCCCCGGGGAGAGGCGTAAGCATGTTTGTTTTCAGGGGAGGCGGCCGCATTTTGAAGCCGCGACATCCTGGTCATTGGGTGGCGGAGCCGAGACGCCCATCGTCATGAGGGGGCGATCGTCTGCACGCCTCGGCGGCGCGCCGCCTCTGCGAGGCGCATGTCGAAAGTGACGAGCGTGTCGTTTCGATTTTTGCAGAGAGCCAGATGCAATGCGTCTAGCGCGGATAGTTTCAAGTCAAAATCACGCACGAGACGATCGGCCAGCGTCATGTCGCGCGGAAGAGTGTCGATCGGAATCGTCATGCGCCGCGTCCATTCATCGAAATCATCGAGCGCCTCGCGCAAGAGCTTCTCGCTCGCCGGCTCGACGCGAAAACGCCGTGACATGACCGCGGCGAATTCGATTCTCGCGAAATCGCCGACGCATAATTCTCTTGGATTTGAATCGATCCAGGCGTCCGCCGCAGCCGAGTGAACGTCCGCAGCGAAGAGCGCTACGAGCAGATTGGCGTCGAGATAGAAGCTCACCGTTCCCTGTCCCGCATCTCGCGGATGATCGTGACGGCGTCCTCGCCGAGCGGAGGACGAGCGGCGCGGCGCGCGCGCAGCCGCGCCATTTCTTCGGCCGTCATTCTATCCGGCGCGCCCGCGCTCGGGCGCAATTCGACGACGGGCTTGCCATGGCGCGTGATCGTGACGGTTTCGCCGCGCAGGGTTTCGTCGATCAAGCGCGAGAGTTGCTCTTTGGCGTTGGCGATGGAGTAGCTGGGCATGTGCAGGCTCCAATCTGGTCATTTTCCACGAAAATAGGTCATTTTTCTTTGTCACGGAAGCGGCCGCGGGCAGGAGAAACGCAAATTCACCCCGCTTGACTCTCCCCCTCAGCGGAGTCAGTTTGAGAACAAATAGGCAACACTCTGGAGATCGGGGCCCCGATGTCGCGCAGCGGCTCATCGGAACGCATTGTTTTTTTGCGTCGTCGGATCGCCGCACTGGAAGCGGGCGGCGCGCCCGCGCCCGTTCCGGCGTCGCGGGACGAGGGGCTGTCGCGCCTGTTCGATCCCGGCCGCGGCGGCCTGCGCGAGGCGCTGCCGGCGCGGCCGACCGACGCGGCGGCGGCGGCCGGCTTCGCCTTCGCTCTGGCGCTGCGCCGGCTGCGCCTGCGGCCACAAGGCGGGATCGTCTGGATCGCCGAGGATATGGCGGCCCGCGAGCTCGGCCTGCCCTATGGGCGGGGCCTGCAGGCGGCGGGCCTGCCGCCGGAGCTTCTGGTGCTGGCGCGCACGCACCGTCCGCGCGAGACGCTCTGGGCCATGGAGGAGGCGCTGAAAAGTGGCGCCGCCGTCGTCATCGCCGAGAGCTGGGCCGATGCGGGCGCCTATGACCTCGCCGCCTCGCGCCGTCTGGCGCTCGCCGCCCGCCGCGGCGACTGCGCCGGCCTGCTGCTGCTGCCGCGCGCGGCGGGCGCCGCGCAAAGGCTCGCCAGCGCCGCCGAGGCGCGCTTCGAGATCGCCGCCGGCGCGCCGCCTCCCCGGGCCGAGGGCGCGCCGCGGCCCCTGCCCGGCCCGCTCGCTTTTCGTCTGCGCGTCGTCAAGGCGCGCGGCCTCGTCGGCGCCTTCGACCCGCAGGTTTGGCGCGACATTGTTTTCGACCATCAGGAGGCCGAGTTCCATGAGTGGCCTTTCCATGCGCTGCCTCGCCGTGTTCCTGCCGCGCCTGTCGACCGACCGGTTCGCGCGCAAAAACGCACCCACGCCCGATGAGGCGGAGGCGCCCTTCGCCGTCTGGGCCAAGCTCGGCGGCGCCGAGCGGCTGACCGCCGTCGACGCGCGCGCCGAAAAGGCCGGGCTCGCCCCCGGCATGGCGGTGGCCGACGCGCGCGCCATGCGCCCCGCCTTGCGGCTGGCCGAGGCCGACCCGCGGGCCGACGCCGAGCTGCTGGGACGGATCGCCGATTGGTGCCGCCGCTTCACCCCACTCGCCGCGGCCGATCCGCCGAACGGGCTGCTCCTGGATATTTCGGGGGCGGCGCATCTCTTCGGCGGCGAGGCGGCGCTGCTGGCGGAGGTCGAGCGCCGCCTCGCCGCCCAGGGCTTTGCAGCCAGAGGGGCGATCGCGCCCGGCCCGGCGCTGGCGCTGGCGCTGGCGCGCTTTTCCCGCCGGCGCCATGTGGCGGAGGGGACGACCGCGGAGGAACTGGAGGCGATCGCCGCCGGCTTGCCCATCGCCGCGCTCGATCTCGACCCGGCGGCGCGGCAAAGGCTCGATCGCGCCGGGCTGCGCAGCCTCGGCGATTTGCTGGCGCGGCCGCGCGCGCCGCTCACGGCAAGGCTCGGGGCGGAGGCCATGGCGCGGCTCGACGCCATCGCCTGCCGCCGCCGCGAGCCGATCTCGCCGCGTTTCGAGGCCCCGGATTTCATGGCCGAGCGCCGTTTTCCCGAAGGGCTCACGCGGCAGGAGGACATAGAGCGCACACTTCATAGCCTCGCCCGAGAGCTGTGCCTGCTGCTCGAGCGCCATGGCGTCGGCGCACGGGAGCTGGAGGCGGTTTTCTACCGCGTCGACGGCGCCGTCGCGCATATAGAAACGGGGACCAGCCGGCCGCTGCGCGATCCCGGGACGATCGCTCTGCTGCTGCGCGAGCGCCTCGCCGTGCTGGCGGAGGAGGGGCTCGACACGGGTTATGGATATGACGTGCTGCGACTCGGCGCCGGGCGCGTCGAGCGCTGCGATGCGCCGCAGGCGGATCTCGGCCTGGCCGGGCGGGAAAATGCGCATGACGCGCGGCTGGACGATCTCGTCGATCGCCTCGGCGCGCGGCTCGGCCCCCGCCGCGTGCTGCGGGCCTATCCGCAGGCCTCGCATATTCCAGAGCTCGCCGTCGCGCTGCGGCCCGCCTCCGGTTCCGCCCCCGCGGCGGCGGAAGCCGCGCCGCCGCCCTATCTTCGTGAAGGCGTTCCTGCGCGGCCTTTGCGGTTGTTCGAGCGGCCGGAGCCGATCGAGGCGGTGGCGCTCACGCCCGACGGGCCGCCGCTGCGTTTTCGCTGGCGGCGGCTGCTGCACGAGCTCGCGGCCTATGAGGGGCCGGAGCGCATCGCGCCGCAATGGTGGAGCGCGCCGGAAGACGCCGCCACGCGCGACTACTTCTACGTAGAAGATCGGGAAGGCGGTCGCTTCTGGCTGTTTCGCGAGGGGCTTTTCGGCCGCGAGAGCCCGTCGCCGCGCTGGTTCGTGCACGGCCTCTTCTGACGGCTTGTTCTCGGGCCACGCGTCATCTTATCGTCACGCTTCGAGACGAAACCGAACCATGCTCTCCCCGCGACGTTTTCCTGCGACACCCGCATGAAGGAGACGGAAGGGCGGGCTCTGCGGCGGCGCTTCATCCGGTCGCCCTCGCGGGCGGCGCAACACAGGATCTGGAAAACCTATGAACGGACGCCGCGAGGCCCGCCGGTCGCCTTTGAACTCCGCCGCCCGACGTCGTATCGAAGCCTATTCCGCGCATATTCGAAGACGTCTCGAGGACAAAGCGAAATTGAAGCGGTCAGACAGCGAACTCGATGAGACGGGCGTCGTCGCGCCCGCCGAAGAGACGGCGAATTCCGACCAGGGCGCCGGACCGGGCTTCTTGTCGACGGCGCGGCGCTACATCGCGCCGAGCCTCGGCAAAGTTCTCGGCGGCGTCGCCAGCCTCGCCGTTTTCGCGCTGGCGGGCTTCGCTTTGGCGAGCGCGATCTCGAGCGTCAAATTCTCCGACGTCCGCGGCGCGATAGCGGCGATGAGCGCGGAGCAGATTTTCGCGGCTCTGCTGTTCACCGCGCTCTCCTATCTCGCGCTCACCGGCTATGACGCGCTGGCGCTGCGCCAGCTGCGGCTGCGCGTGCGCTATCGCATCGCCGCGCTCGCCTCTTTCGCGAGCTATGCTTTTTCGTTCAATCTCGGCTTTCCCGTCGTCACCGCCGCAGCGGTCCGTTATTGGATCTATGCCCGCGTCGGCGTCACCGCCGTGCAGGTCGCCAACATCACCGTCATCGCCGGCGTCACCTTCTGGCTCGGCATGACCTCCTTCGTCGGCTTCGGCCTCATGGCGCGCGCCGGCGAGCTCGGGGCCATCGACAAGCTTCCGGCCTTCCTCAACTTCGGCCTCGGCCTCGCGATCTGCGCAGGCGTCGGCTATTATTTCGTCTGGGTCTCGCTCCGCCCGCGACAGGTGCGGCTGCGCGGCCATTTCTTTCAGCTGCCGGGACTCCTGCCCACCGGCGGCCAGACGCTGCTCGGCATAGCCGATCTCTGCTGCGCCGCCGCCGCGCTCTATGCGCTGCTGCCACGGGACGTCGATCTCGACTTTCTCACCTTCGTCTCGGTCTATGTCTTCGCCTGCATTCTCGGCGTCATCAGCCATGCGCCGGGCGGCATAGGCGTTTTCGAGGCGACGATGCTGAACGCGCTGCCGTCGCATTCGCAGGAGAGCCTGCTGGCCTCGCTCCTGCTGTTCCGCGTCATCTATTATTTCCTGCCCTTCATCTTCGCGCTGGCGCTTCTGGGGGCGGACGAAGGCTCGCGGCGCTGGAACAGCCTGCGCGAGACCATCGCCCGCATATTGGAGGCGCGCGAGTGATCCTTCTTGCAACCGCCCGTTTCCGATGCGAGCCCGAAGGCTCGCGGTCCAATGCGCGCTCCGGACCGCGAGCCTTCGGGCTCGCTTTCGGTCGCGATTGATTTCGACCGAGAGGATCAATGCCCGATCTACGCCGACGCTATCAGGGCGAAGCGCTGCTCGGCCTCGTCATCGACGCTCTGCCGGAGGCGGTCTTCGTGATCGATTCGGAGGCGCGCATCGTCGCCTCCAACAGCGCCGCGCGCTCCGTGCTCCCATCCTTGCGGCCCAATGATCCGCTGGCGCGCAGCCTGCGCTCGCCCGACGTGCTCGACGCGCTGGATCGCGTGCTGCGCGGCGGCCAGCCGGAGAAGGTCATCTGGCTCGAGCGCCTGCCGGTGGAATGCTGGTTCGAGGTGCATATCGCGCCTTTGCGCCTCGAAGGCTATGAGAACGCCGCCGTGGTGAGCCTGCGCGATTTGACCGAATCGCGCCGCGTCGAGCGGATGCGCGTCGATTTCGTCGCCAACGCCAGCCATGAATTGCGCACGCCGCTCGCCTCGCTGCTCGGCTTCGTGGAGACGCTGCAGGGGCCGGCGCGCGACGACGACAAAGCGCGCGACCGCTTCCTCTCCATCATGCGCGAGCAGGCGCAGCGTATGTCGCGCCTCGTCGACGATCTGCTCTCCCTCTCGCGCATCGAGCAGCATCTGCATCTGCGCCCGGACACGCCGGTCGACCTCGGCATTCTCGTCGCCCATATCGTCGATACGCTCGCGCCTATGGCGGAGGATGGCGGGATCGAGCTGAAAGTCGACATGACGGGCCAGGTCGTCGTTCCGGGCGATCGCGACGAACTCGCCCGCGTCGCCGAAAATCTCATCGAAAATGCGATCAAATACGGGTCCGGGCCGGTGGAGATCTCGCTCTCCCCGCTCGGCGCCTCCGCCGTCTTCTCGGTGCGCGACCATGGGCCGGGCATAGCGCCGGAGCATCTGCCGCGCCTCACCGAACGCTTCTATCGCGTCGACGCCGGCAAGAGTCGCGCCAAGGGCGGCACCGGCCTCGGGCTCGCCATCGTCAAGCATATCGTGGCTCGCCACCGCGGCAGGCTCGCCATAGATTCCGCGCCAGGGAAAGGCGCCACTTTTCGCGTATTTTTGCCATTGATCGAGCCAGAAAAAGCCGACAGCGCCTGATGTTCGGCGATTAATATAATAATATCAATTTGATAACATGTCATGTGACAGTCATCCAGCTGTCGTAAAACCCTCGTCGCGCGGCCCTAGTGTGCGCCTCGCTGGGGCGCTCGCTGCGCGCCGACACAGTGAACCTCGAGCTCGAAAGAGACCGACATGCTTTCCAAAGTTCTCCATCGTGTCGCTCTGGCGACGACCCTGGCCGTCGCGACGGCCGGAGCCGCCTTTGCGATCGACATCTCCGGCGCCGGCGCCACTTTCCCCTATCCGATCTACGCCAAATGGGCGGACAGCTATAAGAAAGAGACCGGCAACGGCCTCAATTATCAGTCGATCGGCTCGGGCGGCGGCATCAAGCAGATCAAGGCCCGCACCGTGACCTTCGGCGCCTCCGACCAGCCGCTGAAGGCCGAGGACCTCGAGGCCGCCGGCCTCACCCAATGGCCGCAGGTGATCGGCGGCATCGTGCCGGTCGTCAATCTGGACGGCGTCGCCTCCGGCGAGCTCGTCCTCGACGGCAAGACGCTCGCGTCCATCTTCCTCGGCGAGATCAAGAGCTGGGACGACGCCGCGATCAAGAAGCTCAATCCGAAGGCCAAGCTCCCCGCGGCGGCGATCGCCGTGGTGCATCGTTCGGACGGATCGGGCACGACCTTCAACTTCACCAACTATCTCTCCAAGGTCAGCGCCGACTGGAAGAGCAAGGTGGGCGAGAACGCCTCGGTCGAATGGCCGGTCGGCATCGGCGCCAAGGGCAATGAGGGCGTGGCCAACAATGTCGCCAACACCAAGGGCGCCGTCGGCTATGTCGAATACGCCTACGCCAAGCAGAACAAGCTGACCTACACCAAGCTGGTCAACAAGGACGGCAAGACGGTCGCCCCGACGACGCCGACCTTCCAGGCCGCGGCGTCCAACGCCGATTGGGCCAATGCGCCGGGCTTCTATCAGATCCTCACCGACCAGCCGGGCGCGCAGTCCTGGCCGATCACCGCCGCCACCTTCATTCTGCTGCCCAAGGCGCCGCAGGATACGGCGGCCGCGGCCGAGGCGCTGAAATTCTTCGGCTGGGCCTTCGCCAAGGGCGCCAAGGCGGCCGAGGAACTCGACTATATCCCGCTGCCGGCCAATGTCGTGGCTCTGATCAAGAAGAGCTGGACCGCCAATGTGAAGGATGCGAGCGGCAAGCCGCTGGCGTCGAACTAAAATATCTCTGCGCGCCGGCGAAAGACCATTTCGCCGGCGTCGCCGCTCGACGCGAGACGCGCGAGAACCGCAGGTTGGTGAATGGCGCAAGACGACCTGCCCGAGACCTGGCTCCGTCCGCTTCTTTTCGACGCGGAGCCTCTCGACGCGGTGAGTTCTCCCGAGACCTGCGCTATGACCTCACATGAAAAATCCGCCTTCGGGAGCGCGCGATGGAAGCCGGCTTCAACCGCCAAACGAGAGATAATAGCGTGTCCGACCTAGCAATCGTAGATGCGACGCCCCGCGCCGCCGAAGTCGACCGCAGGAAAGTGCTCGGCCGCATGGCCCTGTTCGACTTCTTTTTTCATAATTTGACGCGCGCCGCGGCGATCCTCGTTCTCTTGATCCTCGGCGGCGTGATCTTCTCGCTCATCTATGGCTCGCTCCCGGCCATACAGGCTTTCGGCCTCGGGTTCCTGACGACGGAATCCTGGAATCCCGTCACCGAGAAATTCGGCGCCGTCGCGCCCATCTACGGCACTGTGGTGACCTCGACCATCGCCATGGTCATCGCCGTGCCGCTCGGCCTCGGCATCGCCATTTTCCTCACCGAGCTCTGCCCCCATGCGCTGCGCCGGCCGATCGGCGTCGCCATCGAGCTGCTCGCCGGCATTCCCTCGATCATCTACGGCATTTGGGGCCTGTTCGTGCTCGCCCCCTTCCTGCAGCAGCATGTGCAGCCGGCGCTGATCTCGCTCACCGGCGACATTCCCGTGCTGTCGAGCCTCTTCGCCGGCCCGCCCTATGGCATCGGAATGCTGACCGCGGGCTTCATCCTCGCCATCATGGTGCTGCCCTTCATCACCTCCATCTCGCGCGACGTGTTCGACACCGTGCCTCCGGTGCTGAAGGAGGCGGCCTCGGGCGTCGGCTGCACGACATGGGAAGTGATGCGCTATGTCGTCATCCCCTACACGCGCGTCGGCGTCATCGGCGGCGTGATGCTCGGCCTCGGCCGCGCGCTCGGCGAGACGATGGCCGTCACCTTCGTGATCGGCAATGCGCATAAAGTGTCGAGCTCTCTGCTCGCGCCGGGCACGACGATCTCGGCGACCATCGCCAATGAATTCACCGAGGCGGTCGGCGATCTCTATACGTCGGCGCTGATCGAGCTCGGCCTCATCCTCTTCGTCATCACCTTCTTCGTTCTGGCGGCGGCGCGCTTCATGCTGATGCGCATCGAGCAGAAATCGGGAGCCTGACCTTTGTCCCTCTATTCCTCCCGCCGACGCACCAATGCGCTCGCGACCACTCTGTGCTGGACCGGCACGATTTTCGGTCTCGCCTGGCTGGTGCTGATCCTCGGCGCGCTGATCTATGAAGGCGCCCGCGGCCTCACGCCGGCCGTCTTCACCGAAATGACGCCGCCGCCCGGCTCCAGCGGCGGTCTGCTCAACGCCATCGCCGGCTCGCTGGTGATGACGGTGATCGGCGTGCTGCTCGGCACGCCGCTCGGAATGCTCGCCGGCACCTTCATGGCCGAATATGGCCGCTACTCGAAGCTCGCCACCGTGGTGCGCTTCATCAACGACATTCTGCTCAGCGCGCCCTCCATCGTCATCGGCCTCTTCGTCTATACGGTGGTGGTGGCCCGCGTCGGACATTTCTCCGGCATAGCCGGCGCTCTGGCGCTCGCCGTGCTGGTGGTGCCGGTCGTCGTGCGCACGACGGAGGACATGCTGCTGCTGGTGCCGAGCCCGCTGCGCGAGGCGGCGGCGGCGCTCGGCCTGCCGCGCTCCCATATGCTGATGCGCGTCGCCTATCGCGCCGCGAAATCCGGCATCGTCACCGGCGTGCTGCTGGCCGTGGCCCGCGTCTCCGGCGAGACGGCGCCGCTGCTCTTCACCTCGCTCAACAATCAGTTCTGGAGCACGGATCTCAACGCGCCGGTCTCCAGCCTGCCCGTCGTCATCTTCCAATTCGCGCTCTCGCCCTACAAGGATTGGCAGCAGCTCGCCTGGACCGGCGCTCTGCTCGTCACCGTCGCCGTCCTTCTGCTCTCTATCACCGCGCGCGCGCTCAGCAGCCAGGGAACACAAAAATGACCGCCATGCCGGTTGTCGAAGCCTCCATTCCGACCAAAGTCTCGGTTCGCGATCTGGATTTCTATTACGGGTCGTCGAAAGCGCTGAAATCGATCTCGCTGCCGCTCTACACCAATAAGGTGACGGCCTTCATCGGCCCGTCCGGCTGCGGCAAATCGACTCTGCTGCGCATATTGAACCGCATGTACGACCTCTATCCGCGGCAGCGCGCCGAGGGCGAGGTGCTGCTCGACGGCGAGAACATCCTCGACCCGAGCATCGACCTCAACCTGCTGCGCTCGCGCGTCGGCATGGTGTTCCAGAAGCCGACGCCCTTCCCCATGTCGATCTACGACAATATCGCCTTCGGCATTCGCCTCTATGAGAAGCTGTCGCGCAGCGAGCTCGACGGCCGCGTCGAGGCGGCGCTGCGTGGCGCGGCGCTGTGGGACGAAGTGCGCGACAAGCTGAATTCGAGCGGCCTCGGCCTCTCGGGCGGTCAGCAGCAGCGCCTGTGCATCGCGCGCACCGTCGCCATTCAGCCGGAGGTGATCCTGTTCGACGAGCCCTGCTCGGCGCTGGACCCGATCTCGACGGCGAAGATCGAGGAGCTCATCGACGAATTGTCGGAGCGCTACACGATCGCCATCGTCACCCACAATATGCAGCAGGCGGCGCGCGTCTCCGACTACACTGCTTTCATGTATCTCGGCGATCTCGTCGAATTCGGCGAGACGAACAATCTGTTCACCGCGCCGCAGAACAAGAAGACCCAGGACTATATCACCGGCCGCTTCGGCTGAGCGCGATCGCGCACGAGGATTATGAGACATGAGCGAACATATCGTCAGCTCCTATGACCGCGACCTCGAAGTGCTCGGCCGCCGTATCGCCGAGATGGGAGGCATCGCCGAGAAAATGCTCGCCGAAGCCATGGATGCGCTCGCCAATTTCGACATTGAGCTCGCCCATCGCGTCGTCGCCACCGATCAGCGCCTCGACGCGCTGCAGCGGGAGATAGAGGAGAACGCCATCCTCACCATCGCGCGGCGTCAGCCGCTCGCCATCGATCTGCGCGAATGCATCGCCGCGATGCGCATCGCCGCCGATCTCGAGCGCGTCGGCGATCTCGCCAAGAGCATCGCCAAGCGCACGGTGAAAATCCTCTCCGAGGCGCGCGTGCCGCGCGCCATCATCGGCCTCAAGACGATGGCGGAAGTGGCCGCCATGCAATTGAAGGACGTGCTCGACGCCTACGCCCAGCGCGACGTCGAGCGCGCCCGCGCCGTGTGGACCAATGACAGCGAGCTCGACGCGCTGGAAGATTCGGTGTTCCGCGATCTCCTCACCTTCATGATGGAGGATCCGCGCAATATCTCCTTCTGCACGCATCTGCTCTTCTGCTCGAAGAATATAGAGCGGATCGGCGATCACACCACCAATATCGCCGAGACGATCGTCTATCTCGTCACTGGCGAGTCGATGCCGACCGACCGCCCCAAGGGCAAGTCGTCCAGCATCTCCCCCAGCGTGGAAACGGATGAGCCCTCGCAATGAACGAGATTCGCGTCGCAACGCCGCGCGAGACGCCGCACGATCGGGCGCCGCGAATTCTCGTCGTGGAAGACGAGGCGGCCCTCGCATTGTTGCTCGCCTATAATCTCGAATCGGAAGGCTTCCAGGTCGAACATGTCGAGCGCGGCGACGAGGCGGAAATCCGCCTCGCCGAATCCGTGCCCGATCTCGTCATTCTCGACTGGATGCTGCCCGGCGTTTCCGGCCTGGAAATCTGCCGGCGGCTGCGCGCGCGCGACGACACGCGCACAATGCCGATCATCATGCTCACCGCGCGCGGCGACGAGAACGAGCGCGTGCGCGGTCTCTCGGTGGGCGCCGATGATTATGTGGTGAAGCCCTTCTCCACGCCGGAGCTGATGGCGCGCGTTCACGCTCTGCTGCGCCGCGCGCGGCCGGAGCGCGTGGCGACGCGGCTCGTCGCCGGGGACATAGACCTCGACCGCGAGACGCGGCGGGTGAAGCGTGGCGGGCGCGAGATTCATCTCGGCCCGACGGAGTTCCGCCTGCTGGAATATCTGATGGAAAAGCCCGGCCGCGTCTTCTCGCGCGCGCAATTGCTCGACAGCGTCTGGGGGCTGTCGGCGGAGATCGACGAGCGCACCGTGGACGTCCATGTCGGCCGTCTGCGCAAGGCGATCATCCGCGGCCGCGAGAAGGACCCGATCCGCACTGTGCGCGGCACCGGCTATTCTTTCGACGAGACCTTCGGGCGCAATTGAGGCGCGGCCGAAGGCTCCTCTCTCGACATCGCATCATCACGCTGTCGGCGCCGCCTCGTCGCGGGCCGTCTCGACGAGGCGCTCGAGATCGCCGAGACCTTGCTCGAAAGCGCCGCCGACCATTTTTTCCGGCCGCATGACGAGGCTGAACAGCTTGCCGAGGAAGGGCTGGCGCCCTTTCATGTCCCAGGTGACGAGCGAGCCGCCATTCTGCGGCGCAATGGTGAATTCGACGCGATTGCTGCATTTCATCGGCCGATCCAGGCGTAATGTGACGACCACTTTCGACGGCGCGACGGATTCGACGATCTCGACTCGCCCCGCGCCGACCTTCGCATTGCCTTCGAAATCACAGGCCGCGCCGACGCCGCGTTCCGGCCCGGCGTAGGAGAGCTTCACGCTCGGATCCTTCACGAAAGGACTCCATTCATTGCTCGCGCGCGGATCGTCGATCAGCGGAAATATTCGCTCCGGCGGCGCGGCGATGAAGATGGAGCGCGCGATGTGGCAGACGTCCGGCTGGCGCGCGGCCAGGACGAGAATTGCGGCGATGATGACGGCGACGCCGGCGCCGATGATTTCCAACATGTCGAACCTCGAAAAAAAGCGGAGCGGCGCTCCCGCTCACGAGCGAAAGAGCGCCGCGCGCCGTCATTGCGGCAGCACGACCATCCAGGGCACGCCGAAGCGGTCGGTGAGCATTCCGAACGCGGGTGAGAAGAAAGTTCTGGTCAAGCGCATCTTCGTCTCGCCGCCCTCGGCGAGCGCGGCGAAGACGCGTTCGGCCTCCTCTTGCGTCTTCGCGCTATAGGACAGCGAGAAGCCCTTGAAGCCGGTCTCCTCGCCGTCGCCGTCCGAGCCGAAGACGATCGTGTCGCCGATCTTCAGCGCCATATGCATGACCTTGGCGCTCCAGCCGGGCGGCAGCATTTCCTCCGGCTGGGGCAAAGGGCTGTCCTTGTAGCGCATCAGCATCTGTATCTGCGCGCCGAGCGCCTTCTCATAAAAGGCGGCGGCTTCTTCGGCGCGGCCGTCGAAGATCAGATAGGGTTGAATCGACATCATGTTTCTCCCAGCGAGCGTCGCGGACGGACGCTCGTTTCCTGGGAGGAGATCATGTCCGCGCAAAGCGCTTCGTCAACCGTCCCGCACCTTTTTCACTTCGGGACGATGATCATCCAGAGCACGCCGAAGCGATCGACCGCCATGCCGAAGGTGACGGCGAAAAACGTCTCGCCCAAGGGCATTCGCGCCTCGCCGCCATCGGCGAGCGCGCCGAACATGCGCTCGGCCTCCGCCACGCTCTTCGCCTCGAGCGAAACGCCGAATCCGTTGAAGCCGGCGGGACCCGTTCCGCAACCGTCCGACAGGAACACTTCCGAATCGCCGATCCGAAGGCAGGAATGCATGATCTTCTTGCCCCAATCGGGCGCGAGCGCGCCGGGCGGCGGCGGCTCGGGGCTCTCGTCGAAGCGCAGAAGGAAATTCACCTCGGCGCCGAGCGCGTTTTGGTAGAAAGCGATGGCTTCGTCCGCACGGCCGGAGAAGAAAAGATAAGGTTTGATCGGCATCGATTGCTCCTTCTGTTTTAAAAGATCCGGGTGTCGCGATCAGCTCGCGGCGAGGTAATCGTCGAGCTGCTCGAATGTGCCGGCCCAGCCCTGCGTCATGGCGTCGAGCGCGCCCGCGAAAGTGGCGATCTCCTCGGCGCGGGCCTCGTGCGGCCGTGCGACGAGCGTCAATTCGCAGCCGCCGTCTCGCTCCGCGAAGCGATAGACGGTCGCGAGCTTCAGCGGCCATGTCGCGCTCAGCGGATGGCGCGTGAGGCCGCGTTTCTCATCCGAGAAGGAGGCGACGAGCGCGATGCGCGTCGGCGCCTCGATCTCGCTATATTCGAAGAGGCCCCATATGGCGCCGCCGTCGGGCGTGCGCAGGCCGTAATGGTAAGAGCCGCCGGGACGGAAATCCATTTGCGAGGCGATGACGGGAACGCCTTTCGGCCCGAACCATCGCGCCATGCGCTCCGGCTCGGTAAGAGCCTTCCACAGGCGCTCGCGCGAGGCGGCGAAGCGGCGCGACGTCTCGAAGATCGGGCCGGCCGAGTCCAGGATGAAATCGCCGAGGCGATCGAGATTTTCGGAAAGGCCGACCGCCGCCCCATAGTCGCGCTCGACGCGATCGCGCTCGGCGAGAGTGGGAAAGCGATTGCGCCACTCGATGCGCGTCTTCTCGCCTTCCTCGGAAAAGGAGATCGTCACCTCCATGCGAAGCGGCTCTGCGCCGTCGTCGCCCGGATGAACATAGGAGATGCGCTCGGGCCTTCTTATCTCCTGAAAGACGATTTTATTCTCATAATCGCGTCCGTCCGGGCCATGCATGACGAAACGCCAGACGCCACCGGGCGAAAATTCGAAAGCCTGCATCGCCAGCGAGAAGCCCTTCGGCCCGAACCATCGCGCGAGTCGATCGGCCGACGAGAAAGCGTCGAAAACCAGCGCGCGCGGCGCCGCGAAGAGGCGCACGTCGGAGATTTCTGGAACGTCGCGGGGTATGGAAATGCACAATTCTTCGGACATGACATCTCCTCGATGAACGCTTCGCCGATCGAGACTCGCCGTCTAAGTTTGCGACGCTGTCGACGCGTTCTCGCAATAGTCTTTCAATTGCGCGTCGAGCGCGCGCGAAGGCGGGACGAGCCTCGCATCGGGCGCGATATGACGCGAGAGTGGGAAATTCGTACAAGATCGCAGAGTCGCGCATCTTCGAGATAGCCGCGGCGCGTCATCCAGCGTTGCAAATAGCGCCCATCGCACACGCAGATCGCGAACATAGCCGCGAGCGACCGGAGGAACCCAACGAAGTGCGGCGAGCGTAGGCTTCATCATCGTCCTCACATGACGGGTAACGAGCGGCGATCGACTCTTCCGCTCAATGATCGCTGGTGGCGAGCTCGCGCGCGAGCTCCGCGAGATAATCGAAAGCGCCGGTCCAGCCATTGCTGTGCGAGGCGGCGGATTCCGCCGTGGCGAGGCCGCTCTGCACGAAGGTCATCTCGGTCTCGCCGTTTTGCTCGACGAGCTCCATTTCCAGCGTCGTCAGCGCTTTCGGCTCGAGGTGATTGCGTTCCCATTGATGCGTCATCACGAGCCGCGCGGGCGCGTCTATTTCGAGATATTCGCCGTGATGAATGAAATCGTCGCCTTCGGGCGAGCGCATGCCCGAGCGCCATTTGCCGCCGATGCGCAGATCATTCTCGGCGAACAGCACTTGGAAGCGCGCGGGGCAGAGCCAGCGCATCATATGCTGCGGCTCCGTCAAGCATTTGAAGACGAGCGCGCGCGGCGCCGCGAATTTGCGCAGCAGAATGAGCCGATGCGGGGCGTCGGCCTCGCCCGTCTCGCGCGCGAGACCTTCGAGAATTCCGGCCCAGCCGGCGCGGATGGCGAAGGATTTGGCGGCCGCTTCCGTCGTCATATGATGCGTCAGCGTCAACAGGCTGCCGACGCCGTCGGGGCGAATGTCGATCGCGATCCGCGTGGACGAGCATTCGCGTTGCAATCCCAGAGTGAAGACGAGGCGGCTCGGTCGCTCGATCTCGACATATTCGCCGAAATGCGTCGCGAGAATTTCTCCGCGCTGCTCGTGAATGGCGAAGCCGCCGCCGACGCGGGCGTCGATCTCGACATGCGCCGACTGGCCTGTCGGCGTGCGGAACAGCCAGCGTCCGACGGCTTTGGGGTCGAGCCAGGCGTCGAAGAGGAGCGCCGGCGGCGCCGCGAAGCGGCGCGTGATCGTCAGCGGCGGGATGGCGTCGTCAATTCTTTTGAGCATCGGGGTCGCCCTTCTGCAATTCGGCGAGATAGGCGTCGAGCCGGTCGAAGCTCTCGTCCCAGAAACGCCGATAGGTCTCGAGCCAATCGGAAACGTCGCGGAGCCGCGCCACGTCCAGCTTGCAGGGACGCGATTGGGCGGCGCGGCCGCGGGTGATGAGGCCGGCCTGCTCGAGCACCTTCAGATGCTTCGAGACCGCCGGCTGGCTGATGGAAAAAGGAGCCGCCAGCTGGCCGACGGAGGCTTCACCCTGTGCGAGCCGCGCGAGTATGGCGCGTCTCGTAGGGTCCGCCAGAGCGGCGAAGGTGGCGCTGAGGGGGTCGGGCATTATTTACCTACCATGTATGTAACTAATAAGTTATATAACTGATCCGGAAATCCGCTGTCAAGCTCTGCCTCTCGGCTTCGCTCGCGATCAAGTCTCTCGAAGTATTTTCTCTATCGGCCTGCCACGCGCCAGCTCGTCGATGAGTTTGTCCAAATATCTGATTTCGCGCATGGTCGGCTCTTCTATATCCTCCAGTCGGACGCCGCAGATCATGCCCGTGATCGCGACGCGCGACGGATTGAGCCGCGGCGCCAGCGCAAAGAACGTTTCGAAATCCGTCTGCTCCTCCAGCCGAGCGCGCAGCTCGCGCGGATCATAGCCGGTCAGCCAGGCAATGATCTGATCGACCTCTTCTCGCGTACGTCCCTTTTTCTCCGCTTTCGCGACATAGAGCGGATAGACGCTCGCGAAGCTGGTCGTATAAATCTTATGCTTCGCCATGAATTTCTCCTTTCGAAATCATCGACGGCTCGATGAAGGAAACCGAACCCTTCATGCGGCGCCCCGAGCCTTGCCACCAAATTGGCCCTCGCCTATAAGCCAGCGGCGCGCCGGCATCCGACACCCCTGGAGGCGAAAGGCGCGCTTTCTCTTTTAAAAAAGGACACCGAAATGGCCGAGATCAAGAAGCTCGCGGCCGCGGTGCGCAGCGGGACAGGCAAGGGGGCCGCCCGCAGCGTTCGCCGTGAGGGCCGTATACCAGGAGTCGTCTATGGCGGCGGCGAGGCGCCGACGCCGCTGTCGCTCGACAAAAAAGAGCTGACCAAGCTCATCTACGCCGGGCATTTCCTCACGACGATCTTCGAGCTCGACATAGACGGCAAGCCCGAGCGCGTCATTCCGCGCGACTATCAGCTCGACGTCGTCAAGGACTTCCCGCTGCATGTCGACTTTCTGCGCCTGAAGGCCGGCTCGCGCCTGCGCGTCGACGTGCCGGTGCATTTCGTCAATCATGACGCGGCTCCGGGCCTCAAGCGCGGCGGCTCGCTCAACATCGTCTTCCACGCGATCGAGATGTGGGTGCCGGCGGACAACATCCCCGACGCCATCACCGCCGATCTCACCGGGCTCGACTTCAACGATTCGCTGCAGATCTCGGCGTTCACCCTGCCGCCGAACTGCAAGCCGACCAATCCCGACAAGAACTTCACCGTGGCGTCGATCGCGCCGCCGGTGATCACGGCCGAGGAGATCGCGGCCGCTGCGGCCGCCGCCGCGGCTCCGGTCAAGGGCAAGGGCGGCAAGGCCGCTCCCGCGAAGAAGTAACGAGACGGGCGATCGGCGCAGGCCGCCGATCGCCCGCTTGTTTCGGCACGGAGCCAATCGGCCATGCTGCTCTTCGTCGGCCTCGGCAATCCCGGCCGCGAATATGCCGGGAACCGGCATAATATCGGCTTCATGGCGGTCGAGAAGATCGCCGACGCCCATGGCTTTTCCGCGCCGCGCTCCCGCTTCCAGGGCCTCGTCCGCGAGGGGACCATCGCCGGCGAGCGCGTGCTGGCGCTGCTGCCGCAGACCTATATGAACGAGTCGGGCCGCTCTGTCGGCGAGGCGCTGCGCTTTCACAAGATCGCGCTGTCGGATGTCGTCGTTTTTCACGACGAGCTCGATCTCGCCCCCGCCAAATGCCGCGTGAAGATCGGCGGCGGCGCGGCCGGCCATAATGGCCTGCGCTCCATCGGCGCCCATATCGGGCAGGATTTCAAGCGTATGCGGCTCGGCATCGGCCATCCGGGCGACAAGGCCCGCGTGCATTCTTACGTTTTGGGCGATTTCGCCAAGAGCGAGGAACCCTGGGTGAAGGCGCTCTGCGGCGCGCTGGCCGACAATGCGGCGCTGATCGCAAAGGGCGACGACGCCGGCCTGCAGAACAAGATTCATCTCGCCATGGACGCCGCGGGCTTTGCCGCGCCCAAGCGCGTGGGCGAAGCGTGATTGCGCGCGCGGCCTTCGCCCTCGCGTTTTTCTGCGCGAACATGGCCTTCGCCGTGGAGGAAAAGCCGTCGCAAGCCTATGGCGAGGATCATCCGTCCTGCCTCGAATGGACCGACGGCTGCCTCGTCTGCGCCCGGCTGGAGGATGGCTCGGCGGCCTGCTCCATGGTCGGCGCGGCCTGCCTGCCGGCGGCGGTCTCCTGCCTGAAGAGCAAATGAAGCCCGGGCGCGGCGGCTGAATTTCAGCTGAACGCCGCATTCAAAACGGGTTCAGCGGGGCGCCGGCATGATGCGCTCGTCGATCGGGGAAATGTCCCGGTCCAAGGAGACAGCCATCATGAAGACCAACGCCATTCTCGCCATCGCCCTTTTCGCTTCCGCTCCGGCTTTCGCCCAGACCGCGACCGCCCCTGCCGCCAAGGCCCCGGCGGGCCCCGCCTCCACCGTCGCCGCCCCGGTCAAGCAAGTCGTCGCCGTCTCCGCGCCGCTCGACATCAACGCCGCCACGGTGGAGCAGCTCTCCGCCGTCAAGGGCCTCACCCACACTCTGGCCGAGGCGATCGTGAAGGGCCGGCCCTATAAATCCACGGATGAGCTGGTGAAGAACCGCATTCTGACCGATGCGCTGTTCGCCCAGGTCAAGGACGGGCTGACGGTCAAGGACGCGCCCAAGCACAACTGATCCGAGCCCGGCGACCTCCCCGAGCCAGCTCGCGAAACGCCCGCCGATCCTCGGCGGGCGTTTTCGGCGTCCGTGCAGAAAGTCGGGGAGATCGACGAAGCTTTGCGCGCAGCCCCTTTCCGCATCGTCCCTTAATGCGTATATTGTGAGCTGCCGCCTCTCGGGGCGGCTATGGCGATAAACGAACTCCGTAATAAACCTATCGGACCCGGGGGCGGTACCCGGCGCCTCCACCAGAGGCCGTCACGCGAAATCTTCACGTCGCGGCTTGTGGCGGGGGCGAAATAGGATCGACGAGGGCGTAAAGGGTGCTTTTTCGCTCGGCATGATACCGCCGTTATCGGGTCAAACCTTATAGTTGCCAACGACAACTATGCTCCGGTGGCCGTCGCTGCGTAATGCAGTGAAGGTACTGGGATTCAAGCCCTAGGGGGTTGCACTTCTAGGCGGGGCTCGGAGGCGCCTGGCAACAGAAGCCTCCACTTTCGTCCCGACGGGGCAGAGCGAACAGGGGTTCTCGGCGAGCGTCATGTCCACCGACCTCATCAGATACGATCTTCTCGTCCAGGACGCGCTGCGCGGCGTCATGCGCAAGGTTCTCGCCGATGCGGCGGCGGCCGGCCGTCTGCCGGGCGATCATCATTTCACCATCAGCTTCCGCACCAAGGCGCCGGGGGTCAGAATCTCCAAGCGCCTCGCCGAGCAATGGCCGCAGGAGATGACCATCATCCTGCAGCATCAATATTCCAATCTCCTCGTCGACGAGCGCGGCTTTTCGGTGGGCCTGTCCTTCCGCAGCATTCCCGAGCAGCTCTATGTGCCCTTCGATGCGGTGACGGTCTTCTCCGACCCTTCCGTCGATTTCGGCCTCAAATGGGAGGTGGACGAGCTCGCCCCCGCCCGCGAGGAGGAGCCGACCCGTTTTCCCGCCCGGCCGCAGCCCACCGGCGAGGCGGCTCCGCCCCGGCACGGCCCGCGTCCCGCCGCCCGCAGCGAGAAGCGTCAGGAGACTGAGCCCGCCGCTGCGGAGGAGAGCGGCGAGGCCGCCAAAATCGTCTCCATCGACGCCTTCCGCAAAAAGACCTGATTCGCCATGGGCGAGATCGTCAATCTGCGACGCGCCCGCAAGGTCAGGGATAGACGCGCCAAAGAGGCGGAGGCGGACGCCAATCGCCTCGCCCATGGGCGTATGAAGTCCGAGCGAGCGCTCGACGAAGCGACAGCGCGTCTCGAGAAAGAAAAGCTCGACGCGCATCGGCTGCAAGGGTCGCGATCCGAGCCGGAGCGATAATACCGGCCAAATGCGACACGCTTTTTGCGCAGCAAAAAGCCTCGAAGGATGCTTCAGCACCGAGCGGCCGCAATCCTTCGAGACGCCCGCTTCGCGAGGGTGGGGAAACCTTCACCCGACTGCCCGGCTTCAGACGTTTACTTCTTCGCCAAATGCTTCAGCCAGCGCCGCGCCTGCTTGCGCACATTCTCCGGCGCCGTGCCGCCATAGCTCACCCGGCTCTTCACCGATTTCTCGACGCCGAGCACGCTGAACACATCCTCTGTGATGCGCGGCTCGACCTCCTGCATCGTCTCCAGCGGCAGCTTCTCGAGGCCGACACTGCGCTCGGCGGCGATTCCGACGATGCGGCCGGTCACGTGATGCGCCTCGCGGAAGGGCAGATTCAGCGCGCGCACCAGCCAATCGGCGAGGTCGGTGGCCGTGGCGTAGCCCGCGCCCGCCGCCTTGCGCATTCGGGGGCGATCGACGCTCATGTCGCGAATCATGCCGGCCATCGCCGCCACGCAGAGCGCGAAATTGTCGAGCGCGTCGAATGTGCCTTCCTTATCCTCCTGCATATCCTTCGAATAAGCGAGCGGCAGGCCCTTCATCACCACGAGCATCGCCTGCAGCGCGCCGATGATGCGTCCCGTCTTGCCGCGCACCAGCTCGGCGGCGTCGGGATTGCGCTTCTGCGGCATGATCGACGAGCCGGTGGTGAATTTGTCGGAGAGCGCGACAAAGGCGAATTGCGAGGTCGTCCACAGCACGATCTCCTCGGCGAAACGCGAGAGATGCGTCGCCGAGATCGCCATTGCGGAAAGCGTCTCCAGCACGAAATCGCGATCGGAGACGCTGTCCAAGGAATTGGCCGTCGGCCGCGCGAAGCCGAGCGCCTTGGCCGTCTTCTCGCGATCAATGGGGAAAGACGTGCCGGCCAGCGCCGCCGCGCCGAGCGGAGATTCGTTCAGCCGCGCGCGGGCGTCGGCGAAGCGGCCGCGGTCGCGCGCCAGCATTTCGACATAAGCGAGCAGATGATGCCCGAAAGTGACGGGCTGAGCCGATTGCAGATGGGTGAAGCCCGGCATCACGCTGCCCGCTTCCTCCAGCGCCTTCTCGGCGAGGGCGAGCTGGAGATCGGCGAGCTGCGCGTCTATGTCGTCGATCGCGTCGCGGACATAGAGGCGGAAATCGGTCGCCACCTGGTCGTTGCGCGAGCGCGCCGTATGCAGCCGCCCGGCCGCCGGGCCGATGAGCTCGGCGAGGCGCGACTCGACATTCATATGAATGTCTTCGAGCGCGCGCGAGAAGGTGAAGCGCCCCTCCTCGATTTCGCCGCGGATTTGTTCTAGACCGCGCGTGATGGCGGCGGCGTCCTCGGCCGAGATTATGCCGGTTTCGGCCAGCATGGCGACATGAGCGAGGGAGCCCCGCACATCCTGTGGGCCGAGGCGCTTGTCGAAATCGATGGAGACGTTGATCGCCTCCAGGATCGCGTCGGTTGCGCTCTGAAAGCGGCCCCCCCATATTTTGCTCGTCATAACTCCTCGCGGAACAGGATCGATGACCGACCAGATGGAAAGCTCCAGCCGAGGCAATCTGCCGAAAATCGCGGGCGCGACTCTCGCCGTCGCCGCCGTCGCCGGCGTTCTATACGTGAACGGCGGCGGCAGCGGCAAGACGAGCGTGGTGAGTGAGGCTTGCGCCGCCTCGCGCGAGACCTCGCAGCGCGTGTCGGCGCTCGCCAAGGGCGAGGTCGCGGCCATGTCGATCGCCAATGCGCCCGAGCCCATGCCCGAAGTGACCTTCACCGGGCCGGACGGAAAGCCGCGCAAGCTCGAGGATTTCAAGGGCAAGACCGTGCTGCTCAATCTGTGGGCCACATGGTGCGTGCCCTGCCGCGGCGAGATGGCCGCGCTCGATCGGCTGCAGGCGGCGGCCGGCTCCGACAAGTTCGAGGTGGTGACGATCAATGTCGACACCTCGAGGCTCGAACGGCCCAAGGCTTTTCTCGGCGAGATCGGCGCGAAGAATCTCGCCTATTACGCCGATCCCAAGGCGGAAATCTTCTTCCAGCTGCGCCAAAGCGGCCAGGCGCTGGGCCTGCCGACGACCTTTTTGATCGACGGCTCCGGCTGCCAGATCGGCCTGATGCAGGGGCCGGCCAATTGGGACTCGGAAGAGGGCCGCTCTCTGGTGACGCGCACGGCGGAAATCTCCTCGCGGCCGACGCCGACGACGCCTTGAGGATGATCTGTTGAGTGACGAAATATTGCGGCCCTGGGAGGTGCGATCGTCCCGCACTCTCCTTCGCGACCGCTGGATCAATCTACGCGCCGATCATTGCGTGACGCGGCGCGGCGCGCAGCTCGATCCCTATTATGTGCTGGAATATGAAGATTGGGTCCATGTCGTCGCTCTGGACGAGGAGGACCGTCTGCTGCTGGTGCGGCAATATCGTCATGGCGCGGGCGTGACGTCGCTGGAGCTGCCTGGCGGCAAGCTGGACGCGCATGAGAGCGACCCGGTCGCCGCCGGCGCGCGCGAGCTGCTGGAAGAAACCGGACACGCCGCGCCATCATTGCGACATTTGGCGCGTCTTTCGCCCAATCCGGCGACCCACTCCAATTGGATTCATGTCCTCTATGGCGAGGGCGCGAAAGAGGTTGCGCCTCTGAAGCTCGACAGCGGCGAGGATATTCGCGTCGAGCGCATCCCGTGGCGGGAGGCGCTGGCGTTGACGCTCGGCGGCGGCATAATCAACAGCCAGCATGTCGGGCTGCTGATCGTCGCTTTGGCGCAGACGAAAGGCGTCAAGATCGGCGGTTAGGGTTCTCCCTTCTCCCACTCGTGGGAGAAGGGAGAAACACCGAGACGTCAGGCCTTGGCCGTCTGCGCGTGCGGAATGCCTTCCTTGTCGAAGAGCGCGGTCAGCTCGCCCGACTGGAACATCTCGCGGGTGATGTCGCAGCCGCCGATGAACTCGCCCTTCACATAGAGCTGGGGAATGGTCGGCCATTGCGAATAGGCCTTGATGCCGTCGCGAATGAAGGGATCGGCCAGCACATTGACGCTCTTGAAGGGAACGCCGACATGGCCGAGAATCTGGCAGACCTGCATGGAGAAGCCGCATTGCGGCGCGGCGGGCGTGCCCTTCATGAACAGCACGACGTCGGCGCTGTCGATTTCGGCCTTGATCTGGGCAGTGGTGGAGTCGGACATGGGATTACCTCGTCTAGCGGAATTCAAGGTTCCGTTGCAGGCGTCCCGGCGTCGCCGGGCGGAGACGTTTTATAGAGCGATCGTGGTCAGCGCCAGAGCGTGCAGCTCGCCGCCGAGGCGCTCGCCGAAAGCCTTGTTGACCATCTGATGCTGCTGCACGCGGCTCTTGCCGCGAAAGGTTTCCGACTTCACCGAGGCGGCCCAATGATCGCCGTCGTCGGCGAGCGCGGTGATCTCGATCACGGCGTCCGGAATGGCCGCCTTGATGAGACGCTCGATTTCACTTCTTTCCATCGCCATTGCGCTTCGACCTCCTAAAAGCCTCTAAGCGAAGACGCTGTCGTCCCCGGCCATATAGGCCGGCAACGGCGCCTGCTGCGCATGTTGCACGTCGCAAAGCAATATCGGCGCCTCACCAGGGAGATTCAACTCGTTTCCGCCGGTGGCGCCGAGAGCGAGAACCGCGACGCCCACGGCCTTCGCATCGGCCTCGATCGCCGCCGCTTCCGCCGGCTCGGCCACGACCAGATAGCGCGCCTGATCCTCGCCGAAGAGGACCGCATGGGCAGGCCCGCTCGGCAGGCTGTCTATGGTCGCGCCGACGCCGCCGGCGATGGCCATTTCGGCGAGCGCCACGGCGAGGCCGCCGTCCGAGAGATCATGGACGGCGAGCGCCCGCCGCTCGAGCACGAGCGCGCGCACGAAATCGCCATTGCGCTTCTCGGCCTCGAGATCGACCGGCGGCGGCGCGCCGTCGCGGCGGCCGGAAAGATCGCGCAGATAGAGCGACTGGCCGAGCCAGCCTTTCGTCTCGCCGATGAGCAGAATGGTCTTGCCGCCCCCGGGCAGAGCGATGGTGGAGGCGAGCGCGACGTCCGATATCACGCCGACGCCGCCGATCGCCGGAGTCGGCAGAATGCCCGTCCCCTGCGTCTCATTGTAGAGCGAGACATTGCCGGAGACGATCGGGAAGTCGAGCGCACGCGCCGCCTCGCCGATGCCTTGCAGGCAGCCGACGAACTGGCCCATGATCTCGGGCTTTTCGGGATTGCCGAAATTGAGATTGTCGGTGAGCGCCAGAGGCTGGCCGCCGCGCGCGGAAATATTGCGCCAGGCTTCGACCACCGCTTGGCGGCCGCCTTCGACCGGATCGGCCGCGCAATAGCGCGCCGTGACGTCGGTGGTCAGCACCAGGCCCTTGCGCTCGTCGCGAATGCGCACCACGGCGGCGTCGCCGCCCGGCGCGCGCACCGTATTGCCGAGAATGAGATGGTCGTATTGCTCCCATACCCAGCGCTTGGAGCAGAGGTCCGGCGTCGCCAGCAGGGCCAACAGCGCCTCCCGGTTCGAGCGAGCGGGGGCGATGGCGTCGGCGTCCAGAATCGGCGCCTTGGGCGTCGGGACATGGGGACGGTCATAGACCGGCGCCTCGTCGCCGAGCTCCTTGATCGGCAGATCGGCCTCGACGACGCCCTTGTGCTCGACCAGGAAGCGCAGATCATCGGTGGTCTTGCCGATGATCGCGAAATCGAGGCCCCATTTCACGAAAATGGCCTCGGCCTCTTTCTCCTTCTCGGGCTTCAGCACCATGAGCATACGCTCCTGGCTCTCCGAGAGCATCATCTCATAGGCGGTCATGCCCTCTTCGCGGCAGGGCACGGCGTCGAGATCGAGCCTTATGCCGAGATTGCCCTTGGCGCCCATCTCCACCGCCGAGGAGGTGAGGCCGGCCGCGCCCATGTCCTGGATCGCGATGACGGCACCCGAGGCCATCAGCTCGAGACAGGCCTCGAGCAGCAGCTTCTCCGAGAAAGGATCGCCGACCTGCACGGTCGGGCGCTTCTCTTCGGCGTCGGCCTCGAAGGAGGCGGAGGCCATGCTGGCGCCGTGAATGCCGTCGCGGCCGGTCTTGGAGCCGAGATAGACGATCGGATTGCCGACGCCCGCCGCCGCCGAATAGAAAATGGAATCGGCGCGGGCGAGGCCGACCGCCATGGCGTTGACGAGAATATTGCCGTCATAGGATTCGTCGAATTCGGTCGAGCCGCCCACTGTCGGCACGCCGAAGGAATTGCCATAGCCGCCGACGCCTGCGACCACGCCGGCGACGAGCCGCCGCGTCTTGGGGTGAGCCGGCCGGCCGAAACGCAGGAGATTCAAACAGGCGATCGGCCGCGCGCCCATTGTGAAGACATCGCGCAATATGCCGCCCACGCCCGTCGCGGCGCCTTGATAGGGTTCGATGAAGGACGGGTGGTTGTGGCTCTCCATCTTGAACACGCAGGCGTCGCCGCCGCCTATGTCGATGACGCCGGCGTTCTCGCCCGGCCCTTTGATGACCCAGGGCGCCTTGGTCGGCAGCTTGCGCAGATGAATGCGCGAAGACTTGTAGGAACAATGCTCGTTCCACATGGCCGAGAATATTCCGAGCTCGGTGAGGCTCGGCGCGCGGCCGATCAGCGCGACAATGCGCTCATATTCCTCTGTCTTCAGCCCATGCGCCAAGGCCGCTTCGAGCATCGTCTCTCCCCCGCCGGCGCCGCTTCGAGAGCGGGTTTCGGCTCTGTCGCCTGGAAGTCAAATCGTCGCAGCCTCGGCCGAGCTCCGCGCGGGCCGTTTGCCGACGAATCTGCCGCGATTCCCCCGATTCTGCCCGGAAAGGCCGAAGAATCCGGCGGTTCGCCACTCGATTAATAGGATCGCCGCGCGATGGCAACAGCGACGCCCCATTGCTCCCCTGTTGCCAAAGAGTCACAGCGGGAAAGAAAGAATTGTGAGACGGCGCAATCTTTGATCTAGATCAAGTCCTCCCGCAGAAAATCGGCGCAATTTGGTCACGACTCGGACAAGGACGTGTTTCGCGCCGGTCCTAGAGAGAGCAATAGACGGGGGAGCCTGATGAGAAGAGTTTTGCGCGGCGCGCTCGCCGCATCCGTTTTGACCGCAGCGAGCGCTACGGCTCAGGCGGCCGATCTTCCCTCGATGAAGAGCGCGCCGCTGCCGCCGCCGCCTCCGGCCTTCAGCTGGACTGGCCTCTACGGCGGCATCAACATCGGCTATGGCTTCGGCGATTCCAGCCGGGAGACCGGCGGTCTCGGCTATATTTCGCCCGGCTCTCTGGCTCCCGCCGTGCCGCTGGGCTCGGCCTGGGGCGCCTCGCAGGATCTGCACGGCGTCATCGGCGGCGGACAGGTCGGCTATAATTATCAGGTCAACCCCTGGCTGGTCCTCGGCCTCGAGGCCGATATTCAGGCCACAGACGTGGAGAGCAAGGCGAAATCCGGGATCGGCGTCTTCGACGCCACGGGCGCGCATCTGCAGACCGCCGATTCGACCAAAGCCGTCGATTGGTTCGGCACCGTGCGCGGCCGCGTCGGCTTCGTGCTTCCGTCCATTCCCAATCTGATGATCTATGGCACGGGCGGCTTCGCCTATGGCCAGGTGATCCACAATGTCGGCTTCGCCGATAATTTCGCCGCCGCCGCCGCTGCGGGCTTCGCCGGAGGCGCCGTCGGCCATGGCTATTCCGACGACACGCGCACCGGCTGGACGGCGGGCGGCGGCGTCGAGTGGTCTCCGATCCCGAACTGGTCGGTCAAGGCCGAATATCTCTATGTCGATCTCGGCTCGACCAACGCCAATTCCGTCTCTCTGAACGGCGGCACGGCGGCAATCCTCGGCACGACGACGCCCGTCTTCGCCGCGACGCAGAATTCGCCGACCCGCTTCCACAATGTCCGCGTCGGCCTCAACTGGCACTTCGACCCCTTCGCGCCCGGCCTCGTCTCGCGTTCCGACGGACTGTCGTCGCTCAAGGAGCCGCCGCCGCCGGCCTTCGTCGACAGCTATCAGCCCTTCCAGGTTCGCCTCAAGATCGGCAGCGTCATTCCGTTGGATGGCCATGGCACTGTCTATGATCAAGGCATCGCCCATCCGGCACTCGGCTCCATCGGCCGCCTCTCGGGCCTCACCGGCGCGAATGGCGTGATCTCCGGCGCCAGCACCAACACCTCGACGTCGGTCATTCCCATGCTCGACGTCGCCTATTACCTGACGAAGAACTGGGCGATCGAGGCGATCTGCTGCGTCGCGCCGCATCACATTCAGGGCACGGGCACGATCGCCAGCGACTTCGCGCGCTCCTGGGTGTTCCCGCCGTCCCTGATGGCGCAGTATCACTTCACCAATTTCGGCCAGTTCCAGCCCTATCTCGGCGTCGGCGTGAACTTCACGACTTTCTGGGGCACGCGCGTCAACAACGACGTCTGGGGCATCCCCTTCGCGCCGGGCTCGGCGCTGGCCGGTCTCGGCCTGCCCGGAGCGCTCGCCACCTTCCAATGGGCGACGGTCGCGCCGTCCTGGGGTCCGGTCGGCCAAGTCGGCTTCGACTATATGTTCAACGAGCATTGGGGCGTGAACGTCGACTTCAAATATATCGGCATTCATCCGATGGTTCACGCGACGGCCGTCGCTTTCGTGCCGGGGGCGCCGGCGCTCGGACCGATCTTCGTTCCGGTCAAAGTGTCGCTGCCGATCAATCCGATCGTCGTCTCGGCGGGCGTCACCTATCGCTTCGGCGGCGGCCTTCTGCAGCCGGTGCTCGCCAAATATTGAGCGGCGTCAAAGCGCAGAGAAAACAAGCCGGCTCCGAAAGGAGCCGGTTTTTTTTTCGAGTATATCTGCAATTCGCCTTGTTCTTTGCCGCCTCCTCGCTAGGATTTGGCCGGGACCTGTTCGATTCGGTTCGATGCGACACATTCGCCGGCCCTTCCGGCGCGCTTTCCCGAGGATCAGAACATGGAAAATCCGATCGACGCGCCGCCATCCGACCGGGCCGAGCCGAGCGAGGTCGAGCCGGCGCTCGAAGCCGCGCTTCCGAGCCAGCGCGACGATGAGACGGATTTTCAACGGCCGCCGGGCGATGCGCGCCTCGCCAAAGCCCCCGCCTTGCTCGTCACCCAGGGCAAGCACCGCTTCTATACGCTGGTTTTGCCGAGCGATCTGCTCGCCGCCACCTGCACTGTGGAGGCGCGGCTCGACAATCCCATAGACGGCTTTCAGCGCCTGCTCGACAAGAAGCGCGCGAGAGAGATCGCCGATTATATCGACAGCGGATTCGGCAGCGTGCCGAGCGCGATCATTCTCTCCGCGCAGCCGCGCGCCCAGCTCCATTTCGACCGCCAGAGCGGCGAGCTGACCTTCCGCAAGGATCCGCGTTCGTTTCTCATCATCGACGGGCAGCATCGCGTCTACGGCTTCAATCTCGCGGCCAAGAGCGTGAAAGTGCCGGTCGTCGTCTACAACAGGCTGACCCGCGCGCAGGAATGTCAGCTGTTCGTGGACATCAACACCAAGCAGCGCCCGGTGCCGCCGGAGCTGCTGCTCGACATTCGCCGCCTCTCCGAATCGGAGACCGAGGCCGAAGCGCTGCTGCACAATGTCTTCGATCTCTTCTCCAATGACGAGAAGAGCGTGCTCGCCGGGCTGCTCAGCCCCTCGGAGCGGCGCAAGGGCAAAATCTCGCGCGTGACCTTCAACGCCGCGCTGAAATCCATCGACAAGGCTTTCGTCGACGCCTCGCCGCAGGACGTCTATCAGGTGCTCAACGCCTATTTGCGCGCCTGCCTCAATGGCCTGCGCTATCACGGGGCGGAGGCGAACATCGTCAATCCGGCGCTGTTCAAGGCGCTGATCCTGCTGTTCGCCAATGTCGCCGAGCGCGTCTCCGACCGCTATGGCGGGCGCTACACGACGCAGAATTTCGAGGATATTCTCGGCCCCTTCTTCCGCAAGCTGAAGAAGAACGAGCTGCCCAAGCCCGCGACCGGCCATCTGGCGCTCTATGAGAATTATCGGAAAACGCTGAGCTCCGGCTTTTCGCTCAAGCAATGGCTGTTCGCCTGAGCCTCCGCCCGACCGATCGCACCTCGATCAAACCCTCATCCTGAGGATGCTGCGCAGCCGCCGTCTCGAAGGACGGGGAAACCGTCGGCGCCGTCTTCTGGAGCTCGCCCCTTCAGCTTTGAATAGTGAGCGCGCGCGGTCTCGTCATCTGCGCGCTTTCGTCTATAGTGCCGCGCACTTTCACCCTCCCCTGGAGGGGGAGGGTCGGACCGCGAAGCGGTCCGGGGTTGGGGCGTCCCCGAGACTTAGGGGTGTCACCCCCTCCCGTTCGGGCTCCGATGGATGAGACTTATGGCTGATCTGCTCCGGCCGCGTTCGGCGGCGACGCTTCTGATCCTCGCGCTCGCGCTCTCCGGATGCGGGCGGCGCGGCCCGCTCGATTATCCGCCCGAGGTCGCGGCGCGGCCCAAGGCCGTGGTGGCGCAGAAGACGACGCTCACCCCCGTCGGCGGCGCGACGCCGGTCGCCGAGGATGTGAAGGCGGTGGAATATATCCCCGGCACGCCGGGTTTCCGTCCGCCCGAGCAATATCCCTTCATCCTCGATCCTCTGCTGGACTAGATAAGAACGACATGCATCACTTCGACTATCGCGCCGGCGCGCTGCACGCCGACGAGGTTCCGTTGGCGAAAATCGCCGAGCAGGTCGGAACGCCCTTCTACTGCTATTCGGCGACGACGATCCGCCGGCATTTCCAGGTCTTCTCGGCGGCCTTCGCCGGGCTCGACGCGCTGGTCTGCTATGCGCTGAAGGCCAATTCCAATCAGGCGGTGCTGACGCTGCTGGCCGGCCTCGGCGCCGGAATGGACGTCGTCTCCGGCGGCGAGCTGAAGCGCGCCCGCGCCGCCGGCGTTCCCGCGAGCAAGATCACTTTTTCCGGCGTCGGCAAGACGCAGGCGGAAATCGCGCTGGCGATCGACGAGGGCATTTTTTGCTTCAATGTGGAATCCGAGCCCGAGCTCGCCGAGATTTCCCGCATCGCCTCCGCCAAGGGCGCGCGCGCGCATATTTCATTGCGCGTCAATCCGGACGTCGACGCCAAGACCCACGCCAAGATTTCGACCGGCCTCGCCGAGAATAAATTCGGCGTGCCGCTGTCGCGCGCGCGCGAAATCTACGCCCATGCGGCGAAGCTGCCGGGCATAGAGGTCACGGGCGTCGATATGCATATCGGCTCGCAGATCACCGATCTTTCGCCCTTCGACGAGGCTTTCTCGCTGCTCGCCGAGCTGGTCGCGGCGCTGCGCGCCGATGGGCACGAAATCTCCCATGTCGATCTCGGCGGCGGCCTCGGCATTCCCTATCACGAGGGCGAGGACCCGGCCTCCTATCACCCGGATCGCTACGCCGAGATCGTGCGCCGCCATATGGCGGGGCTCGGGTGCAAATTGCTGTTCGAGCCGGGGCGGCTCATCGTCGGCAATTCGGGAATATTGGTCACGCGCGTGCTCTATGTGAAGCAGGGCGAGGCCAAGTCTTTCGTCATCGTCGACGCCGGCATGAATGATCTCGTGCGCCCGACGCTCTATGACGCCTGGCATGAGCTGATCCCGGTCGCGCAGGCGTCGCCGTCGCATCCGCGCATTATCGCCGATGTCGTCGGGCCGGTCTGCGAGACGGGCGATTACATCGCGCTCGGGCGTTCGATCCCGGAGCCGGCGCAGGGCGATCTTCTGGCGATTCTGACGGCCGGCGCCTATGGCGCTGTGCAGGCGGGCACCTACAACAGTCGCCCGCTCGCGCCGGAGGTCCTCGTCGAGGGCGAGAAATGGGCCGTAGTGCGCGAGCGCCCGAGCGTGGAGCAGCTCATCGCGCTGGATTCGGTGCCGGAGTGGCTGCGGAAGTAGGGGTCTCTGGCGGCGGGTCAGCTCAAGAACTTGAGCGCCGCGAGGAGGAAGCCGCCGAGCGCCATTTGCGTGACGACGAGCCAGCGGAGAATGTCCACCTTGAGATTGGCGGAGGAGCTCTCGATCTTGGCCTCGACCTCGCGAATGTCCGATTTTGTCGCGAGAAGGCCAGCATCGATCTCGCGAAACGCCTCGACGACGCCGATGGCCTGCTCTTCCGAGAAGCCTCTCTTGCGTAAAACCTGCACGATGGCGAGGGTGTCGATCGTCAGAGCGGCCATAGTCGAGAAGATAGCATGTCGGCGGCTCCGTTCAACTTTCCCGCGACGACATTCGTCCGGATATGTCGAAGGGCGATGCCCCGAGTGTCTGCCGGCGACCCCACCCCGGATCGCTTCGCGGTCCGACCCTCCCCCTGAAGGCTCCTAAAGAGGGAGGGTGAACACCTCAATTCTACTTTACTTCCTCAGCCTTCCAGCAGACGCCGCGCGATGACCTGCGCCTGAATCTCCGCCGCGCCCTCGAAGATGTTGAGGATGCGCGCGTCGCAGAGGACGCGGGAGACCGGATATTCCAAGGCGAAGCCATTGCCGCCGTGAATCTGCAGCGCATTGTCCGCAGCCGCCCAGGCGACGCGCGCGCCGAGCAGCTTGGCCATGCCGGCCTCGAGATCGCAGCGCTTGCCCTCGTCCTTTTCCCGCGCAGCAAAGTAGGTGATCTGGCGGGCGACGTGAATTTCGACCGCCATTGTGACGATCTTGTCGAAGACGCGCGGGAAGGCGAACAGCGGCTTGCCGAATTGCACGCGCTCCTTGGCGTAGCGCAGGCCGAGATCGAGCGCCGCCTGGGCGACGCCGAGCGCGCGCGCCGCCGTCTGAATGCGGGCCGATTCGAAGGTCTCCATCAGCTGCTTGAAGCCCTTGCCCTCCTCGCCGCCGAGAAGATTTTCGGCCGGCACCTCGAAATTGTCGAAGCCGATCTCGAACTCCTTCATGCCGCGATAGCCGAGCACCTCGATCTCGCCACCGGTCATGCCCTTGGCCGGAAAGGGCGTCTCATCCGTGCCGCGCGGCTTTTCGGCGAGCAGCATGGAGAGGCCCTTATAGCCCTTCTCATTCGGATTGGTGCGCACCAGCAGCGTCATCACATCGGCGCGCACCGGATGGGTGATCCAAGTCTTATTGCCGACGACCTTGTAGACATCGCCCTCGCGCGTCGCGCGGGTGCGGAGGTTCGCGAGGTCGGAGCCATTGTTCGGCTCGGTGAAGACGGCGGTGGGCAGGATTTCGCCGCTGGCGATCTTGGGCAGATATTTCTGCTTCTGCTCCTCCGTGCCGCCGACGAGGATCAATTCGCCGGCGATCTCCGAGCGCGTGCCGAGCGAGCCGACGCCGATGTAAGCGCGCGACAGTTCCTCCGAGACGACGCACATGGCGATCTTGCCCATGCCGGAGCCGCCATATTCCTCGGGAATGGTGAGGCCGAAGACGCCCAGTTCGGAAAGGCCGGAAATGACCTCGAGCGGGATGTAATCATTCTTCAAATGCCATTCATGGGCGTGCGGCGTCACATTGTCGGACGCGAATTTGCGCATCTCGCTGCGGATGGCTTCGAGCGTCTCGTCGAGGCCGGTGGCGCCGATGGTCTCGGCGGCCTCGTGATGGTCGATCAGCTCGGCGAGGCGGGCGCGGCTGGCGGTGGTGAGGCCGGAGGCGACGAGGCCGTCCACTTGCGGAATGCGGGCGGCGGCGATGTCGGCCGGCGAAAGGCCGAAATCGGAGAGGCGGACGAACTCGCCCTGGCTCATCGGAATGCCGCCGAAGACCTGCGCCAGATATTCGGCGAAGCCGATGCGGGTGAGGAGATTCTCCACCTCGCCATAGGCGCCCTCGGCGGAGAGGCGGTCGGCGTAGGCGAGCAGCTCGCGCAGGCCCTGCACATAGGTGGCGAACCAGGAGAGGCCGTGGGCGGCGTGCTGCTCCACCTCGATCAGCTCATTGGAGAGCTTGCCGTCCTTGGTGACGCGGGCGCGGACGGCGTCAAGCGCGCGGCCGTAAAGCGCCTCCACGGAGGCGAAAGCCGCCTTGGCGTCGGGCAGCCAGTTCGTGGAGGTGGTCTCGGTCGCGCTCATTCTCTCTCGCTCTTTTCAAGGGCGGGCCCGGCGGGCCGCGGGTGACAGGATTTTTTCTAAATGCCGCCAATCGCGGGAGGACGCAACCGTTCCGGGAAGGAGACGGCTCCCGGGCGGTCATTCCGCGTCCGGCTCGTCTATGCCGAACAGCCGGTTTCCGGTCCGGCAAATGGCTGCGATGCGCGGATCATGCGGGTCGTCGATCAACCATTGCAGGCCGACCACGGTCGCATATTGAATTGCGGCGAAAGCGTGCGGATCGTCTATGTCCGGCCGCATCTGCGTCAGCACGCAGGCGAGGCCATGGATGCGGGATTGATCGATCTCGTGGAGCATCGCCCGCACGATCGGCTCGCTCGCCGCGAGCCGCCGCACCTCGCGCTCGAAGCGAAAGTCGATCTCGAACGGCCCCTCGCGCAGCAGCTTTCGCCATGCCTTGGGCGAAGTGTCCTGCGCATAGCGGGCGCTGGCGACATCGATCGCCTGAACGCGCCAGCGCTCCATCAGCGCGCGCAGGAAGGCGTCACGATCGGCGAAATGATGGTAGAAGCTGCCCTTGGTGCGCCGCGCCGCCGCGGTCAGCCGCTCGACGGTGAGCGCCGCCGGCCCCTCCTCGGCCAGCAGGCCGGCGCCGAGCCCCAGCCAATCCTCCTTTTTGAATCGCGCGCTGCTGCTCATTCGTCCTGGCCCGGTGCTCGCGCCACGTTACATGCCAATCTGCCGGTTGCCAAAAGCATACTGTTTGGTATGGTATGCGGGATCGACGCTTTCGATGGAGAGCCAGCGATGTTTCACGATCCCGATTTTTCCCCTTTCACGCCGCGGGAAAAGCCTTCGTTTCTCGCCGTATCGCGCAATTACCTCGAGAATTACGCGCCCGAGGCGTATCGGACCGACTTTTTCTCCGCCGATGGGCTTTGGCCGTTCTTCCCGCGAATGCATTATGTCGTCAGCCCCGAGCTGATCGAGGAGCTTCTGGTCACGCGCGCCGAGGCGTTTCGCCGCGACGACATAGCGAGCAAGGCGCTGCGCGGGCCGGTCGAGGGCGACACGCTGTTCTTCTCGGAAGGCGCCGAATGGAAATGGCAGCGGCGCGCCATCTCGCCGGCCTTTCGTTACGAGAATATTCTGGCGCTCGTGCCCTTTTTTGTCGGCTGCGCGCGGGCGCAGGCCGCCGAATGGCGCCGGCTCGGCGACGGCGCCGAGGTGGAGATCACCGAGGCCATGTCGCGCACGACCTTCGCCGTCATCGAGAAGGCCGTCTTCGGCGCGTCCGAGAATTTCGACAGCGAGGGCTTCATCGCGGCGCTGCGGCCGGTTCTCGGCAGTTTCGGTTGGCGAATGCTGGCGGTGATGTTCCGCCTGCCGCCGGATTGGGCGCCCTATCCGGGCCTGCTTTCGGCGCGCGCCGGCTCGCGCTTCCTGCATGAGGAGACGGTGAAGCTGCTCGCCGAGCGCCGCGCCCGGCCCGAGGCGACGCGCGACATAATGGGCCTGCTGCTCTCCGCCAAAGACCCGGAGAGCGGGCGCGTGATGACCGACTCCGAGCTCGTCGCCAATCTGCACGGCTTTCTGCTCGCCGGCCATGAGACCTCCGCCGTCGCGCTGGCCTGGACCTTCTGGCTGCTGGCCAAGGATCAGGCGACGCAGGAGCGCGCCCGCGAGGAGGCGGAGCGCGTCGCCGGCGACGGCGAGATCACGCCGGAGACGGTCGAAAATCTCACCTTCACGCGGCAGGTCCTGCAGGAATCGATGCGGCTCTTCCCGCCTTTCGCGGCGCTCGGCCGCCAGCCGCGTGAGGATACGACGCTCGGCCCCTATCGCGTCGCCGCGAAGGAGCCGGTCTATGTGCTCACTTGGTGCCTGCATCGGCACGAGAAACTGTGGGACGAGCCGACCGGCTTCGATCCCGACCGTTTCGCGCCGGAGAAGGTGAAGGCGCGCCATCGCTACGCCTATCTGCCCTTCGGCGCGGGGCCGCGCATTTGCGTCGGCATGGGCTTCGCGCTCACCGAAATGGCGACCATCGTCGCCACTCTGCTGCGCGAGTTTCGTTTCGACACCGTTCCCGGCCATCGGCTGGAGCTGGCGCCGACTTTCGCCACGCGGCCGAAAGGCCGGCTGCCGCTGCGCCTCACGCGCCTTTCGAAAAATGCGCCGGCCAGCGACGCAGAGCGTCTCGCCGCTTACCGATGACAGCTCCCTGCCGGGGAGCCGGGATTTTTACGACCGCGCCGCCAGTTCCGCCGCGCGATAGCCCGATCTGATCGCGCCTTCGATCGTCGCCGGAAGCCCGGTCGCGGTCCAATCGCCGGAAAGGAAGAGATTGCGCCAGCGCGTCACCGCGCCGGGGCGGCGCTCCTGCTGCGCCGGCGTCGCGGCGAAAGTGGCGCGCTTTTCCTTCACGATCTGCCATTGCGGCAACTCCGCCGGCAGGCCGGCAGCGGCGGCGACCTCGGCCCATATGCGCTCGGCCAGGCTCTCGCGCGAATCGTCCATCAGCCGATCGGCGCCGCTGATCGTCACCGAAAGGCGATCCTCGAAAGCGAACAGCCATTCGGTGAGCGAGCCGATCATGCCGAGCAGCGCCGGCTGGCCAGGGGGCGGCGCGATCTTGAAATGCGCATTGACGATGCCGCGGAAATCATCCGGCGCGACGAGGCCCGGAACGAGCTCCTGCGCCGCCCAGGGCGGGACGGCGAGAACGATGCGATCATTCTCGCCGAGCGCGATTTTCTCGTCGCCGAAATCGAGCGCTGTGGCGCGCTCGCCCGAAAATTCGATTCCCTTCAGCCGCGCGGCGAAGCGCGGCGCGGCTCCGCGCGCGGCGAGAGTGGTCAGCGCCGGCTCGATGAAAGCCGTTCCGAGCCCGCGCCGCGCGACCAACGGACGGCAGGCGCCGCCGCCTGCGGCCAGCGTCTCGCGCAGCACGGCGGCGGCGAGAGCGGCGGAGGAGCAGCGCGGCTCCGTGTTGAGCGCGGAGAGCAGAACCGGCCCCCACAGCCGCTCATAGAGCACGCCCGAGCATTTCATCGCCTCGCCGATGGTCGCGCCCTTTTTGGCGAGGAGAATGCCGATCGCGCCGAGATAATCACCCGGCGCCGTGCCGGGCGCGCGCCGATCCGCCACGAAAATCCACCAGGGCAGGCGCGAGGCGTTCGGCCTCATGCGCCAGCGCGTTCCGTCGCGCGTGTCCAAAAAGTCGAAGGCGCATTCCTTCGGCCCGACCAGCTCATCCACCGAGCCAATGCGGCGGGCGTAATCCAGCGCCGTGGCGTTGCCGGAGAGCAGCAGATGATTGCCATTGTCGATAGTGAGATCGAGGCTGGAATCATGATAGGAGCGGCAGCGCCCGCCCGCCATGCGCGCGGCCTCATAGAGCGCGACGCTGCGGCCTTCATCGGTCAGGCGAATGGCGCAGGAAAGTCCGGCGAGACCGGCGCCGATGATATGGGCGGTTCCGCTCACGTCAGCGCGAATCTGAGCAGGGCCAGCAGGACTTTCGTCCGCGAGGCGGAGACCGGCGCGCGCGGCGGCGCGAAGCCGCGCGCCACCAGACGGTCGAGAACCGAGCGATAGGCCGTCGCCATCAGATAGGGCGCCTTCACCGCGCTCTGCGGCGAGACGCGCATCAGCAGCTCCGACTCCGCATAATGCTTGCGCGCACGCTCGGCCACCGCCGCGCAGACTTGCGGCAGGCCGGGATGCGCCAGCACAGCGCCGCGCGAGAAATCCGCGACGCCGGCGGCCTCCAGCGCCTCGCGCGGGAGATAGAGCCGCCCGCGCGCCTCGTCCTCGTCGAGATCGCGCAGAATATTGGTGAGCTGCAGCGCGCGGCCCATGTGATAGGCGAGCATTCGCGCCTTGGTCGGCAACGCGCCGGCGGCGCAGTCCACCTCGTCGGCGAGACCGAAGACGCGCACGGAGAGCCGCCCCACGGCGCTCGCGACATGATCGCAATAGAGATCGAGCCGATCCCATTCCGGGGCGCGAATGTCCTCGACGACATCCATGGCCATGCCGTCTATGACCGCCTCGAAATCGGCGCGCTCGAGGCCGAAGCGGCGCACCGGCCGCGCCAGATCGGCGCAGCGCTGATGCGTGCGGCCGGCATAGAGCGCATCGAGATCGCGCCGCCAATCGTCGAGCTGGGAGAGGCGCAGGGCGCGGTCGCCCTCCTCATCCGCAATGTCGTCGACGGCGCGGCAGAAGCCGTAGATCGCATACATCGCATCGCGCCGCTCGGGCTCGAGAATGCGCATGGCGAGATAGAAGGAGCTTTTCGCGGCGACCCGCGGCGCCTCGGGGGCGATCGTCTCCATGCTCATGGCGCGACGCTCGCGGCGGCGACGCGCGGCGAGACGAGCCGGCGCAGCAGAGTGGTCCCGGCGCCGGCGAGCGCCGTGAGGAGATATTGGCGCTTGGAGGCGTGGACCTTCTCGCTCAGCGGATCGGCGACGCGTAGCCGTGCGGTGAGAGTCTCGGCGAGGCGCTGGATCGCGCCCACTTCCATGGCGAGGCGCGTGTCGGCGATGAGATCGGCGAAAGGCGCGCTCTCCTTCAGCAGCTCCTGCGTGCGTTCGGCCAGCGCGCGCAAGGTCGCGGCGAGCTGCGGCGAGGCGCGCTCGGCGGCGAGCATCTCGACGCCGGCTCCATTGGCGGCGAGAATGTCCTGCGGCAGATAGACCCGATCGAGATTGCGATAATCTTTCGCGCAATCTTGCAGATGATTGATGATCTGCAAGGCGGCGCAGAGCGCGTCGTTCGGCCCCCATGTCCGCGCGCGATCTTCGCCATGGACGTCCAGCACGAAGCGGCCGACCGGCATGGCCGAATAACGGCAGTAATCGATGAGATCGTCCCAGTCGCGATAGCGCAATTGCGTCACATCGCGGCGAAAGGCGATGAGCAGATCCTGCGCATGGCGGGGCTCGAGGCCGCGCTCGGCCAGCTCGGCGCGCAGCCGCGAGGCGACGGGAATATCCTCGCCGGAGCCCAGCAGCGCCGCCTCCATGCGGTCCAGCATGGCGATCTTCTGATCGCCGGGGAGCGTCGCATGGTCGGAGATATCGTCCGCGGCGCGCACGAAATCGTAAAAGGCGAGGACGGCCGCGCGATGGCGCGGCGCGAACAGAGAGGCGACGGGGAAATTCTCGTCCTTATGGCCTTTCCCCGAAGCGGTGGCGGCGATGTCGCTCATGTGATCTCGCTCAACCTCCTCAGGGGGCCTGATAGCGGCCCTTCCAGGCGCCGCCGCGCCCGCGTGTGTGCCGCCACGCGGACAATAGCGTGAACCACGTATAGCAGGCCGCGACCGCCGGCAAGGCGAAGGCGCCGAGCCGATTGCGTCCGTAAAATCGCAGAGACGGCATATAGGACTGCGCCATCAATAGATAGGCGACGAGCGCGACATAAGCCGCCGGCTCCGGCGCCGCGAAGGCGAGAATGGGCGGCGCGAGATAGACGAGGCCCATGCCGAGAACCGCCCCGGCCAGCCGCCAGGGCGAATAGCCCAATTGCGCATAGGCGGAGCGCGTCACCATCTGCTCTATATCGCGCCAATGCGGATAGGGCCGCAGGCTCCAGGCGTCGTCGGTGAGGCCGAGCCAGATCAGCCCCTGCTTCTTCATGAGCTTGCCGAGCGCGCAATCGTCGATCAGCGCGCCGCGGATCTGCTGGAGGCCGCCTGCCTCCTCCAGCGCCGCGGGGCGGACCAGCATCACCCCGCCCGCCGCCCCGGCGACCGGGCTTTTCGGGTCGTTCACGCGCGGGAAGGGGTAGAGCATCTGGAAGAAGAAGACGAAGGCCGGCACGAACCAGCGCTCGGCGAGGCTCTCGCAGCGCAGCTTGACCATCAGCGAGGAGAGCACGGTTCTGCGCGCCGCCGCCCCGGCGACGAGCCGCTCGACGAGGCCGGGGGCGAAGGCGATGTCGGCGTCACAAAACAGCACGAAATCGGGAGAGACCCCGCAGGAGAGCACATGAGCGAAGCCGCGGTCCATCGCCGCTAGCTTGCCGGTCCAGCCCTGTTCCGGGCGACCTTGGAGCACGGTGAGGCGATCCTCGGCGCCCTCCTCGCGGGCGCAGGCGCAGGCGACCTCGGCCGTGCCGTCGGAGCTCTCGTCATCGACGAGGACGATCTCGAGCCGGCCGGAAAACTCCTGCCGGAACAAAGATCGAAGGCCGATGGCGACGACATCCGCCTCGTCGCGCGCCGGAATGACGGCGACGACGCGCGCGCCCTGGGGAACCAGCGCCCCCGTGGGCGCGAAACGGCGGTCGTGCTCGGTGAGGCGCCAGAAGCCACCATTGCCGAGCAGGAGATAGAGCCAGATGACGAGGCCGGCGCCGGCGAGGGTAATCGCGATCATTTTTCGAGCGTTCGCGTCGCCGGGACCGCCGGGGACGATGTGACGAGAGCTCGGCCATAGCATCGCCGCGGCCGCGAGGCCAGCCCGGCCAACGGCGGCGCGTCGCAAGCGCCCGCGTCTACGGGATTTTCCTCAGAAATGGCCGGCGGCGGCTTCTCTTCTATCTGGAACAGGCGTATATCGCCGCGCCGGCGCAGCCGGGTCCGAGCCTGTCGAACAGCATGTCGAGGGGCCGGAGGAGCCCGCGCATTCCGATGTCTTTCGAGGAAATTTCCATGGATCCCAATGTGCCGCGCGACGCGGCGGGCTCTTCCTCTCGATGCGACACGGAGGGCGCGGCGGCGACGCAGCCGGCGCCCGTCGCCGAGGGCCACAGCTCGGCGAACGCCGCCGGCCTCATCATCGGCTCGATCGGCGTCGTCTATGGCGACATCGGCACCAGCCCGCTCTATGCGCTGCGCGAGTCGCTCGCCCACGCCAAATCCGGCGGGCTCGGCGAGGATGTCGTCATCGGCACGATCTCGCTGCTCATTTTCGCGCTGATCTTCACCGTCACCGCGAAATATGTGTTCTTCCTGATGCGCGCCGACAACCGCGGCGAGGGCGGCATTCTCTCGCTGATGGCGCTGGCGCAGAGCGCGCTGGGGCGGCGCGCGACCCCGGTCTTCCTGCTCGGCGTCGCCGGCGCGGCGCTGTTCTCGGGCGACGCCATCATCACGCCGGCCATCTCCGTGCTATCGGCGGTCGAGGGCCTCGAGATCGTCAATCCGAAATTCGGCGAATTCGTCTTCCCCATCACAGTGGCGATTCTCGTCTCGCTGTTCTGGGGGCAGAGCCATGGCACGGCGCGCGTCGCCGCCCTGTTCGGCCCGGTGATGGCGGTGTTCTTCATCGTGATGGCGGCGCTCGGCGCCTCCCATATCGGCGATGCCCCGCAGGTGCTGCGCGCCTTCGATCCGCGCCATGGCTTCATGTTTCTGCTGACCCATGGCTGGATCGGCTTCGCCGTGCTGGGCTCGGTCTTCCTCGTCGTCACCGGCGCCGAGGCGCTCTACGCCGACATGGGCCATTTCGGCCGCGCGCCGATCCAGATCGCCTGGATTTTCTTTGTGCTGCCGGCGCTGTTCCTCAATTATCTCGGCCAGGGCGCGCTGATCCTCGCCGATCCCAAGGCGATCGAGAATCCCTTCTTCCTGCTGGCGCCGGACTGGGCGCTGCTGCCGCTCGTCATTCTCTCGACCCTCGCCACGGTCATCGCCAGCCAGGCGGTGATCACCGGCGCCTTCTCCATCGTGCGCCAGGCGATACAGCTCGGCCTGCTGCCGCGTCTCGAGATCACCCACACCTCCGCGACGCAGGAGGGGCAGATCTATATCGGCCGCGTCAATCGGCTGCTGCTGATCGGCGTGCTGGTGCTGGTCACGACCTTCAAGAGCTCGAGCGCGCTCGCCTCCGCCTATGGCATCGCCGTCACCGGCACGATGGTGACGACGACGGCGCTCGCCTTCATCGTGGTATGGCGCAAATGGCATTGGCCGCTGTGGGCGGCCTCGCTGTTCATCCTGGCCTTTCTGACCGTCGATCTCGCCTTTCTGGCCGCCAATCTGATGAAGGTGGTCGAGGGCGGTTGGGTTCCGCTGTTGCTCGGCGGCGGCTCCATGGTGGTGATGTGGACCTGGGTGCGCGGCACATCGCTGCTCGCCGAGAAGACGCATCGCGATTCGATCCCCATCCGCGATCTCATCGCAATGCTGGGGAAATCCAAGCCGACGCGCGTGCCCGGCACGGCCGTCTTCCTGACCAGCGACCCCGAGGTCGCGCCCACGGCGCTGCTGCACAATCTCAAGCACAATAAAGTGCTGCACGAGCGCGTGCTGGTCATTTGCGTGAATACGGAGGACACGCCGCGCGTCGCGCCGGACAAGCGCTTCGAGATCGAGAAGCTCGCGCCCGACTTCACCCGCGCGACTTTGCACTTCGGCTTCATGGAAAGTCCGCGCGTGCCGGCGGCGCTGGCGGCGATGCGCAAGGCCGGCGTCAAATACGATATTATGACGACCTCCTTCTTCCTCGGCCGCCGCTCGATCAAGGAGAGCCCGGCCTCCGAAATGCCGGTCTGGCAGGACAAGCTCTACGTGGCCTTGACCCGGCAATCGGCCAACGCCACCGACTTCTTCTCCATACCGACCGACCGCGTGGTGGAGCTCGGCGCTCAGCTGACGATCTGAGCCCTCGCGGGGCGCCGCGAACGCGAGCGCGATTACGTGGATTCCACGATTTGCCCTCGCGGCGCGCATTGCCGAGAATCGCACAGCGAGCAGAGTCGCGCGCGTCGCGTCGGAGCGCATCGCCTCCCCGTGCGACGACCCGCCGGGAGGATCCGATGGCCAATCTGAATTTCGACGATTTTCGCGATCTCGGAAAATATCAGCTCGACGCCTTCAACACGGCGACCAGCTCGACGGCCAAGAGCCTGCGCGCCATAGCGGCGGAGGCGACCGATTATTCCAAGCAATCGCTCGACAACAGCCGCAATTATTTCGAGAAGCTGATGCGTGCGCAGAAGATCGACGACATCGTGCAATTGCAGTCGGAATTCTACCGCAACGCCTATGGCGATTTCTTCGCCCGCGCCTCGCGCGTCGGCGAGCTGTGCTCCAATCTCGCCAAGGAAGCCTTCGTCTCCGCCCAGAGCGCGAGCGAGCAGGCGACCAAGGCGGCGACGGAGGCGACCGGCAAGATCGTCGCCGACATCAGCGAGCAGACCGAGAAGCTCGCCGCCAAGGCGCGCGAGGCGGGCAACGGGGAGCATTAGCAAAGGCGCTCTTGCGCCGGCGCGCGAGTTTTGCCACATAGGGCGCGGGAGGTTGGCGGTGGACGCTCCACTCGCCAACCGGGTCAGGTCCGGAAGGAAGCAGCCCTAACGAGTTCCGGGCGGGTCTTCGTCCAGCCTCCCACTTTTCGCGCCGCCGCCCCGGCGCTAACCAAAGGGCGGACCCTCCTCCGGGCGACGAGATGGACGACGAGCATTCTGCGCCATCCGACGCCCTGTTTCCCGCCGAGCCGCAGGCCAAGCGCGAGGGGCAAGCCGCCTATCGCGTGCTGGCGCGCAAATATCGCCCCTCCGGCTTTTCCGATCTCATCGGCCAGGAGCCGATGGTGCGCACGCTCGAGAACGCCTTCGAGCTGAACCGCATCCATCAGGCCTATCTGCTGACCGGCGTGCGCGGCGTCGGCAAGACGACCACCGCGCGCATTCTCGCCCGCGCCTTCAATTACGAGCTTCCCGCGCAGGACGGCCGCGCGGCGGTGGATCGCCCGACGATCCATATGGACGCGCTCGGCGCGCATTGTCAGGCGATCATCGATTCGCGCCATCCCGACGTGCTGGAGATGGACGCCGCCTCGCACACCGGCATCGACGATATTCGCGAGATCATCGAGAACGCGCGCTATCGGCCGGTGATGGCGCGCGTCAAAGTCTACATCATCGACGAAGTGCACATGCTCTCCAAGGCCGCCTTCAACGGCCTGCTGAAGACGCTCGAAGAGCCGCCCGAGCATGTGAAATTCATCTTCGCGACGACGGAGATCGACAAGGTTCCCGTCACCGTGCGCTCGCGCTGCCAGCGCTTCGATCTGCGCCGCATAGACGCCGGCCTGCTCGCCGCGCATTTGCGCAAGATTTGCGATCTCGAGAGCGTGACGATCGAGGATGAGGCGCTGGCCATGGTCGCCCGCGCGGCGGAAGGCTCGGCGCGTGACGCGCTGTCGCTGCTCGATCAGGCCATCGCCCATGGCGCGGCGGGCGGCGGCGCGATCGCCGCGCAGGATTTGCGGCTGATGCTCGGCGTCGCCGACAAATCGCGCGTCATCGATCTCTTCGAGGCGGCGATGAAGGGCGAGATCGCCGCCGCCATCGCCCTGCTGCAGGAGCAATACGACGGCGGCGCCGATCCGGCGCAAGTTCTGCTGGAGCTGGCCGAATTCACCCATCTCGTGACGCGGCTGAAGCTCGCGCCGGACGCTGCGCAATCCAATGCGCTGACCGAGGAGGAGCGCCGCCGCGGCGGCGATGCGGCGGGGACGCTCTCCATCTCCGTGCTGACGCGGGCGTGGCAGATTTTGATGAAGGGCGTCGATGAGCTGCGCAGCTCGCCGCGTCCTCTCGCCAGCGCCGATATGGTGCTGGTGCGTCTGACCCATGCCGCCGAAATGCCCTCGCCGGAGGAGGCGCTGCGCAAGCTCGGCTTCGGCCAGGGCGGCGCGCCTCGGCCCGCGCCCGGCGCGGCCCCCGCGGCGGCGCCCGGCGAGCGGCCCCCGGTCGCGCTCGCGCCGGCGCCTTCGGCACTCGCGACCAGCGCAGCGCCGGCGCAGCGCCGCGCGGCGGAGCCTGCCCCGGCGGCGGAGGTGAAAATCGCCGATTTCCGCGCGCTCGTGGCCCTGGCGGGCGAGAAGCGCGACATACAATTGAAGATCGCGCTCGAGACGGAAGTTCGCCTCGTGCGCTTCGAGCAGGGGTGCATCGAGTTCGAGCTGGCGCCGGGCGGCTCGACGCGGCTTCCGCAGCTCTTGATGCAGAAGCTGCAGGACTGGACCGGGACGCGCTGGCTGGTGGCGCTCGCCGCCGGCGGCGCGCCGACGCTGCGCGAGGAAGCATTGGCCCGCGAGAGCGAGAAGCGCTCCGGGATCGAGGCCGATCCTCTGGTGGCGAGCATATTGGCGCAGTTTCCCGGCGCGGAGATCGTCGCCGTGCGCGGCAAGGAGACGGAGCAGGCCGCGACGGCCGGCGCCGAATTGGCTTATGACGACGAGGAGCCGGACGACGTCTGAAACGTCGCCGCGCGAGGAGAGAAATATGCTCGACTTCATGGGACTGATGAAGCAGGCGCAGGCCATGCAATCGAAGATGGCCGAGCTGCAAGGGCAGCTCGACCAGACTCTGGTGGAAGGCGAAGCCGGCGGCGGGCTCGTGAAAGTGACGATGACCGCCAAAGGCGCGCTGCAGCGCCTCGCCATCGATCCGAGCCTGCTGAATCCAGAAGAGAGCGACATTCTCGAGGATCTGATCGTCACCGCCCATGCGCAGGCGCGCGCCAAGGCGGAGGAGACGCTCGCCGAGAAGATGAAGGAAGTGACTGGCGGATTGCAGCTGCCGCCGGGGCTGAAGCTGCCGTTCTGATCGCTCCGAGCGAAACAAAGTGGCCGAACGCATCGCCGGACCCGAGATCGAGCGGCTCGTGCAATTGCTAGCGCGATTGCCCGGGCTCGGGCCGCGTTCGGCGCGGCGCGCCGTGCTGCATCTCATGCGCAAGCGCGAGGAATTGCTCGGCCCGCTCGGCGAGGCGATGCGCGTCGCGCATGAGCGCATCCTCACCTGCACGACCTGCGGCAATATCGACACCAGCGATCCCTGCGCCATCTGCCGCGACACGCGGCGCGACGCCGGCATTCTGGTCATTGTCGAGACGGTGGCCGATCTCTGGGCGCTGGAGCGCGCCGGACTGCTGGCGGCGCGCTATCATGTGCTCGGCGGCGTGCTGTCGCCCCTGGATGGCGTCGGCCCCAATGAGCTCAACATTGCGAGCCTGATGCAGCGCGTGAGCGAAGGCTCCGTGCGCGAGGCGATCATCGCCGTGAACGCCACGGTCGATGGGCAGACGACGGCGCATTATCTCGCCGATCTGCTGGCCCCGCTCGGCGTGAAGACCACGCGCCTCGCCCATGGCGTGCCGGTCGGCGGCGAGCTGGATTATCTCGACGAAGGCACGCTGGCGGCAGCGCTGGAGCGCCGCACGGCGTTTTGAGGTCCCAACGAAAAGCCGGGTCGCCGGCGCGCCTGGGGAGGGGTTGCGCCGACGACCCGTAGTCGGGCCAAGTCGAGGATGCGAAAAAAGTCGAGGATTTAGAAAAGTCGGGGCGGCTCGAAACAGGTCGATGTTGCAATCAACCTCACCCCCGCAACGTCATGGCCGGGCTTGTCCCGGCCATGACGGCCGTGTCTCGTGATGTGTGAAGCCGATCGCCGCGAGCAGAACGAACGGAAGTCGGATCACGGCGCGGGGGCGGATTTCGCTCCGCCCGTCGGCGCCTCGGAGACCAGCGCCACCTTGGAGTAGCCGGCGGAATTGATCGCCCCCATGGCCTCCACGACGCGCCCGTAAGGCACGGTCTTGTCGGCGCGCACATGGATACGGCGATCCTTGCTGTTGTCGCTACCCTCGCTGAGCGCGGCGAGCAATCCGTCCGCCGGAACCTCGCGCTTGTCGACGAAGAAGCCTCCGCCCGCATCGACGCTGACGACGATCGGCGGCTTCTGATCGTTGAGCTGCTTGGCTTGCACCTTCGGCAGATCGACCGGAATGCCGGAGGTCATCAGCGGCGCGGCGACCATGAAGACGATGAGCAGGACGAGCATCACATCGACGAGCGGCGTGACGTTGATGTCGGCGATCGGCTGAGAATCGAATTCCGAATCGTGCTTACGCAACGCGAAGGCCATGACGCTCCCCTTTGCGCGACAGATGACGGGACAGCTCGACCTCGAAGACGCCGATGAAGGCGGTCACGCGCTTGCCGTAAGCGCCGATGTCGCCGCTGATGCGGTTGTAGAAGACCACCGCCGGGATAGCGGCGACGAGGCCGAGCGCGGTGGCGAACAGCGCCTCGGCGATGCCGGGCGCGACCACGGCGAGGCTGGTGTTGTTGGAAGCGGCGATGCCTTGGAAGGAGTTCATAATTCCCCAAACCGTGCCGAACAGGCCGACGAAAGGCCCGACGGCGCCGATGGTGGCGAGCGCCGGCAGACGTTGCTGGAGCTGATCGAGCGCGGCGGCGCTGGCCAGCACGGAGACGCGATGCACGCGCTCCTGCAGCGCGTCGCGCTGGCCCTCGGAGGCGACGAGATCGGCGGAGCGCTGATATTCCTCCACCGCGGCTCTATAGACCTGGGCGAGCGGATCGCTCGCCGGCGCGGCGGCGAAAGCCGGCGCCACTTCCGTCACCGGAAGATCGTTCTGAACGCTCGCGATGAGCGCGCTGGCGCGGCGATGCAGCAGCGACAAGCGAATGAGCTTTTCGGCGATCACGGCCCAGCCCCAGGCCGAAGCGAGCAGCAGCAGCACGATGACGGTCTTGACGATCGAATCCGCCTGCAAAAAAAGCTCGATCGGCGAGAGGGCGTGGGCGACGGCGGCGGAGGCCGCGCCGATTGCTGGATCACTCATTTTGGTTTCGTCCTTGGTCGAGCGGAGAGACGGTATGCAGCGGGAAACTCGCCGCGGTTCTGGTTAGAGTCTTTTGTTTTGATGCGTTTCCAACGCCGAACCGGCGCCCGCTTCGGCTGGAAACGCTCTAGAAGACGACGCCGCCGCTGACGGCGAAGACGCGTCCGATCGCCGGCAATGATCCGCACCGCGAGCCGACCCGCGTCGCAATGGCGTCGAGCGTGGGATTGCCGGAGGAGGAGACGATGTTGAAGCCGGTCATCGCGCCATTGGCGCCGAAGATGGCGCGATAGGCGACGCGCCCGTGCTTGGGAATGGGGGAGTCGGGCGCGGCGTTGCGCGCCGAGCGCTGCATACAGGAGAGGAATTGATTGGCGGCGATGGATTGCTGCGCATTGGCGTTGGTGGCGACGCCCTGAGAGGGCGCGGCCTCCTGGCGCGGCGCAGCGGTCGGGCGCGGCGTCGGCGGCTTTTTCTCCACCACTTTGGGAACGGGCTTGGGGGCCGGCGGCTTGGGCGGCTCGATCGGCGCGACGGGCTCGATCGCCTCCGGCGGCGGCGGCGTATCGTCGAGCTCCTCGGGCGGAGGAATCTCTTCGGGCGGCGGCTGATCGACCGCCGGACTGGGAACGACCACCAGCTCCAAGGGCTCCTCGACGGTCGGCTCGTTCTGCGGCGCGGAGAAGGTCAACGCCGCGCCGAGCAGCAACGCGTAAGCGAGAATGGCGGCGATTCGCACCGGATAATTCTGACGGTCGCCATTGGGGATCAAGAGAGATTGGGCGGCGCGGATATTAGGCGTCGCCGCGATGGGCTCTCGTCCGAGAATAAGCGATTGTGCTGCCGCAGCTGTCATGGAAAGCTCCCGCATTCGAAACCTTATTCGGCATTAAAGATTATAATTCCTATAGACGCAATAGGCTTAATCGCGCGTTTTGCCGATAGGCTGCGCTTTGTCGCGACAGGCGCTCTCAGAAGAATAATCGACTGCGGCGGCCTCGCTCGACAGATGGTCGTTTTTAAAAATGCGCGCCCCGGCCGACGAGGCCGAGCGCCCGCGCGGCGCCGCGAGCCGCGACGAAAGCGCTCGAAAAGCTCGCCTGAAGCAGATAGCCGCCGGTCGGCGCGTCGAAATCCAGCATTTCGCCGGCGATGAAGACGCCGGGAAGCTTTTTCAGCATCAGATCGTCGTCGAGCGCCGCGAAGCGCACGCCGCCGGCGGTGGAAATCGCGCGCTCGAGGCCAGCCGTCCCGACAATGGCGAGCGGGAGGTTTTTCACGCGCTCGGCGAGCGCTCCGGCCTCCTGCGGCAATGGCCCGGACAAACGCAGCAGCGCGATCTCCTGCTTCGTCAGCCGCAGCGTTTTGCGCAGAAAGGTCGCGAGCGATTGCTTTTCGCGCGGGCGCGCGAGCCGTTGCGCGATCTCTTCGACGGCGCCGCTCGGACGCAGATCGATATGCAGCGTCGCGGCGCCGTCGCGCGCGATCGCGCGGCGCAGGCCGGAGGCGAGCGCATAGACCGGGCCGCCTTCGAGGCCCGTTCGCGTGATCACAATGTCGCCGAAGACGCGCTCGTCGCAATGGCGCAGAGCGATGGTCTTCAATGGCGTCCCTTCGAAAGCGGCGCGGAATTCCGCCGGCCATTCGACCATCACGCCGCAATTGGCGGGCGCGAGCGGCGCGATCTCGATTCCCTTCGCTCGCAGGATTTCGACCCAGCCGCCATCGGCGCCGAGCCGCGGCCAGGAGGCGCCGCCGAGCGCCAAAATCGTCGCATCGGCGGCGATGGCGCGCCGCGCGCCCTGCGCATCTTCGATCAGCGGCTCGCCGCTCTCCGCAAAGCCCAGGAAGCGCGCGCGCGTTTCTATGTGCACGCCATTGGCGGCGAGCCGCGCCAGCAGCGCCCGCAGCAGCGGCGAGGCCTTGAAGCTCTTGGGGAAGACGCGCCCGCTGGAGCCGACGAAGGTCTCTTCGCCGAGTTCGGCGCAATAGTCGCGCAAGCGTTGCGGCGGAAAGGCGCGGATGATCGAGCCGAGCCGATCTGCGGCTTCGCCATAGCGGGCGATAAGCCTATCGAGCGGCTCGCTATGCGTGATATTGAGGCCGCCGCGCCCGGCCATCAGAAATTTGCGGGCAGCGCTCGGCTTGCGCTCATAGACGGTGACGCTCGCGCCCTGCTGCGCGAGCTGGTCCGCGGCGAAGAGACCGGCCGGTCCGCCGCCGACGATGACGCAATTCGGCGTGGATGGGGCGGGCGCGATGGTCGGGCTCCGATACGAAATCGAGGACAGGCGCGCTGGTTAGCACGCCGACAGCATGAGAAGGAAATCCATGCGCGAAGGCGCCGCAGAAATCACTTTGATCGAAGAGGAAGACGATATTCTGTTCTCCTTCGAGGTTCCGCCGGAGGCGGCGGGGGCGCGGCTCGACCGCTTCCTCGCCGAGCGGCCGGAACTCGTCGCCGCCCATCTCTCCCGCACGCGGCTGAAAGTGCTGATCGAGGACGGGCGGCTGACGATCGGCGGCGGCGCCGCGCGCGACGCCAGCCGCCGCCTCGCCGCGGGCGATTCCGTCACCCTCACCGTGCCGCCGCCCGAGCCCGCCGAGCCGCAGCCAGAAAATATTCCGCTGAATGTGGTGTTCGAAGACGCGCATCTGCTGGTCGTCGACAAGCCCGCGGGGCTGGTGGTGCATCCCGCCCATGGCCATGAGACCGGGACGCTGGTGAACGCGCTGCTCGCCCATTGCGGCGCGAGCCTCTCGGGCATAGGCGGCGTCAAAAAGCCCGGCATCGTGCATCGCATCGACAAGGACACCTCCGGCCTGCTGGTCGTCGCCAAGACCGACGCGGCGCATAAGGGCCTGTCGCGCCTCTTCGAGGATCACGGCCGCAAGCTGCATCTGGTGCGCGAATATCTCGCCTTCGTCTGGGGCGCGCCTGAGCGTCGCCATGGCGTGATCGAGGCGCCCATCGGCCGCCACTCGACGCAGCGCGAGAAAATGGCCGTCGTGCCCGAGGAGCGCGGCCGCGAGGCGGTGACGCATTGGGAGCTGGTCGAGAGCTTCGGACCTGCGTCACTCGTGGCCTGCCAGCTGGAGACCGGCCGCACGCATCAGATTCGCGTGCATATGGCCCATATCGGCCATCCTCTGATCGGCGACGCGACCTATGGCGCCGGCTTCAAGACCAAGACCGCGCTGCTCGCGCCTGCCGCCCGCGCCGCCGTGGAGACGCTCGGCCGCCAGGCGCTGCACGCGGCCTCGCTCGGCTTCGCTCATCCGGTGACGCGCGAGGAGCTGATGTTCGAGAGTAAGTTGCCGGAAGACCTCACGGCCTTGCAGAATGCGCTCGCAACGAGCTGACCCGCGACGACGAGACGATGAGCCATGCCGATTCCGATGGAATATCAGCACGCCTCCGAGGAGTTCGAGCGCTTCCTGCGACTCGTCGTCGAGCGAACGGGGTTGGCGACGCGCAATCAGGCCTATACGACGGCGCAAAGCGTCCTGCTGACATTCCGCCGACGCCTCGAAATTTCCGAGGCGATTCGCTTCGCCGGCGTGCTTCCTCCGGTGCTGCGCGCGATCTTCGTCGCCGATTGGGACATGGAAGAGCCGCTGCGCGCGTTCTCGTCCCGAGCGGCGCTGACGGAGGAAGTCCGATCCTTACGGCGAGACCATAATTTTTCGCCCGACAGCGCCATCGTCGATGTCGCCGGCGCTCTGCGCACCTGCGTGGATGCGGTGGAATTCGATCGCATATTGGCGACGCTCCCGCCCGGAGCGGGGGAATTCTGGAGCCTCGCCCCGCCCGGCTAGCGTTTCCAGCCGAAGTGGACACCGGTTCGGCTTCGCCGCCTCACGGCCGCAGGCGCGGCTCGGCGGCGATGCAATCGGCGAGAAAATCCATGACGGCGCGAACCGCCGGCGAACGGCGCAGATCAGGATAGGCGATCAGCCAGAGATCGCGCTCGGGCGGCGGCGGATCGATCGGCAAGCGCGTGAGCGCCGGATCGTCGTCTCCCATGAAATCCGGCAGAACAGCCGCTCCCGTTCCGGCGCGCGCGGCGGCCTGCTGCGCGAAAAGATCATTGGCCTCGAAGACGATGCCGCGCCCGCCCGCGAATTTGCGGAGCCAAGCCTGCTGCGCCAGATGGCCGAGCGATTCGTCAAAACCGACGAACTCCCATTGCTCCGGCGGCCGCCGCGCGACATCGGCGCCGGCGTAGAGGCCGAAGCGCATGGCGCCCACGCGCCGCGCGACGGCGGTCTCCTCCTCCGGCCGGCTCATGCGGATCGCAATATCCGCCTCGCCGCGATCGAGCGCCGCAAAGCTGGCGGAGGCGAGCAGCACCAGCTTCAATTGCGGATGGACCCGCCGCAGCGCCTCTATGCGCGGCGCGACGCAGAGCGTCGCCAGCACCGGCGGCAGCGACACGCGAACCGCGCCGACGAGCGTCAGCGCCGCGCCGCGCGAGCGCCGCAGCACGTCTTCGGCGAGCGACTCCATCCGCTCGGCCGCTGCGGCGATCGCCGCTCCATCTTCGGTCAGTGGCCGGCTGCGCGGCAGGCGATCGATCAGCCGCAGCCCCAGCGACGCCTCCAGGGCGGCGATGCGGCGTCCGACCGTCGCATGATCGACATCGAGCTCGCGCGCCGCGGCCGACAGCGAGCCGCAACGCGACAGCACCAAAAAGAAGCGCAGGTCCTCCCAATCCATCGGGGAATTATCGCACAGATCTTGTGAGCGTTCGCCGAATTTTCGCTCCGCTCGTCCATCGCTAAGATCGACCGATATTTTCACATGAGGAGACCCACGCATGTCGCGAATCATTCGCTTTCACCGTCTCGGCGGCCCGGAAGTTCTCCAGATCGACGAGATCGAGCTCGGCGTGCCGAAGGCCGGCGAGATTCGCCTGCGCGTCCGCGCGATCGGCCTCAATCGCGCCGAATCCATGTTCCGCTCCGGCGCCTATATCGAGACGGCGCGCCTGCCTTCGCTGCTCGGCTATGAGGCCTCGGGCGAGATAGAGGCGATCGGCGAAGGCGTGACGGGCTTTTCCATCGGCGACGCCGTGAGCACAATGCCGGCTTTCTCCATGACCGAATACGGCGTCTATGGCGACGCCGCAATCGTCCCCGCTCATGCGGTGGTGAAGCATCCAAAATCGCTGTCTTGGAGCGAGGCCGCGGCGATCTGGATGCAATATCTCACCGCCTATGGCGCGCTGGTCGAGATCGGCGGCGTCTCCGCCGGCGATGCGGTGATCGTCACCGCGGCGTCGAGCAGCGTCGGCCTCGCCGCCATACAGATCGCCAGAGCCGCCGGCGCGACGCCGATCGCCGTCACGCGCAAGAGCGCCAAGCGCGAGGCGTTGCAGAAAGCCGGCGCGAGCCATGTCGTCGTGACCGAGAGCGAGGACCTCGTCGAAAAGACGCAACGCATCACCGAAGGCGAAGGCGTGCGTCTCGTCTTCGATCCGATCGGCGGGCCCGGCGTCGCGGCGCTGGCCGAAGCGGCCGCCGTCGGCGGAATTGTTTTTCTCTATGGCGCGCTCTCCAGCGAGCCGACGCCTTTTCCCTTGTTCGCCGCCATTCGCAAGCAGCTCACGCTGCGCGGCTACACGCTGTTCTCGGTGACGCGCGATCCGCAAAAGCGCGAGCGCGGCGTGCGCTTCGTGCTCGACGGATTGGAGTCGGGGCGCCTTTCGCCGATCATCGCACGCAGCTTCCCGTTCGAGCAGATCGTCGAAGCGCATCGCTTTCTCGAATCGAACGAGCAGATCGGCAAGATCGTCGTCACGGTCTGATCGCCTCGTTCGACTTTCTCGCGATCTCTCACGCGACACAGCGAAATAATCGAATCCGCGCGCTGCGAGCCCGAAGGCTCGCGTTTCAGGCCGCTCTCCACCGGACCGCGAGCCTCAGGCTCACAATTCGCGTCGATGTGCGATGGAGCGATTGTTTCACCGTGTCGTCCTATGCTCGCGACCTAATTCGATTCGCGAGAGGCGCCATGTCTGGTGTGCTGTCGATTCTCATGGGCGTCGGCGCCGGAATCATCGTGATCTCGGTCGCGACCTATGTCGCCGTCCGGCCCTATCTCCATCGCGACTTTTCAAAGTCTTCCCTGCCCGATGTGACGCCTCGGCGCGACGATGTGACCAGCGCGAGCAATTTGGAAGGCTGCGGCGATCCACCCGGGGAAGATGCGTGAGCGCGTTCGAAGAAAAGATCGGCGCTCCGAGGGCGTGACCTCGCGCCGCGGCGCGCTAGTTGAGCGCGAATTCTCCGCCCCTACGCACATTACAGAAATTTAACCCGACGGCCATTCGGCGCTTAGCGAACAGCCATCTTTCGGCCATGCTCGGATCGGTCTATATTGAGGCGTTGCGGCCGGCGCTCGCGGTCGCGCATTACGGGCTCGCCGCATATCGGGGGCCCGTCAGGAGGTGAAAATGGCGAACGCCCTGCCCATCGTCTCCGGTGAAAGCGGCCTCGCGCGATACCTCGCCGAGATCCGCCGGTTCCCCATGCTGGAGCCGCAGGAAGAATATATGCTCGCAAAGCGCTGGCGCGAGCACGAGGACCCGCAAGCCGCGCAAAAGCTCGTCACCTCCCATCTGCGGCTCGTCGCCAAGATCGCCATGGGCTATCGCGGCTATGGCCTGCCGATCGGCGAGATCGTGTCCGAGGGCAATGTCGGCCTGATGCAGGCGGTCAAGCGCTTCGAGCCGGACCGCGGCTTTCGGCTGGCCACCTACGCCATGTGGTGGATCCGCGCCTCGATCCAGGAATATATCCTGCGCTCCTGGTCGCTCGTGAAAATGGGCACCACCGCGAGCCAGAAGAAGCTGTTCTTCAATCTCCGCAAGGCCAAGAGCAAGATTTCGGCCTTCGAGGACGGCGATCTGACGCCCGAGCATGTCGAGACGATCGCCACCCGCCTCGGCGTCTCCAAGCAGGACGTAATCGAGATGAACCGCCGTATGGCCGGCGACGCCTCGCTCAATGCGCCGCTGCGCGAGGAAGGCGAAGGCGAGTGGCAGGACTGGCTCGTCGACGATTCGTCCGCCGATCAAGAGCATGTGCTCCTGCGTCAGGAGGAGAGCAATAATCGGCTCGACGCATTGCGCGGCGCGCTGACGGTTCTCAATCCGCGCGAGCGCCGCATCTTCGAGGCGCGCCGCCTCTCCGACGATCCCGTCACGCTCGAGGATTTGTCGGAGGAGTTCGGCGTCTCCCGCGAGCGCGTGCGGCAAATCGAGGTCCGCGCCTTCGAGAAGGTGCAGTCCGCGGTGCGCGCCGGAATTGCGCGGCTCGAGGCGCTGCCCGCGGCCTCGCTCTGACGCGAGACGCGCGCGGCGTAACGCTCGCGCGCCGGCTGACGAAATAGGAGCGGCGGACCCGAGAGGGCCGGCCGCTCTTTCTTTTTGCCCGAGGCGCAAATGCTGATTCGCCATTCGCCCGACATCGCCCCATCCGAGATCACGCCGCGCTCCCTCTATCTGCGGCGGCGCGAGTTTCTCGCCGGCTTCGGCGCGGGCCTCGCTTTCGCGGGCGCGGCGCAGGCGGCGGCGCTCGCCGCCGCGCGCAGCGCTTTCTCGACCAACGAGCCCAAGACGCCGCGGGCGGATGTGCTGGCCTATAATAATTTCTATGAGTTCGGCGGCCGCAAGAGCGATCCGGCCGACAACGCTCATACGCTGACCACCGAGCCCTGGACGGTGCGGATCGACGGACTCGTCGCAAAGCCCGCGGATTATCGGCTCGAGGACCTCATAAAACCGCTCGCGCTCGAGGAGCGCGTCTATCGAATGCGCTGCGTCGAGGGCTGGTCCATGGTCATTCCCTGGATCGGCGCGCCCCTCTCGGAGATATTGAAGCGCGTAGAGCCTCTGGGCTCCGCCAAATATGTGGCCTTCGAGACTCTGGTGCGGCCGGAGGAAATGCCCGGCCAGAAGGGCCTGCTGCAGCTTCTGCCCTGGCCCTATGTCGAGGGGCTGCGGCTCGACGAGGCGCTGCATCCGCTCACAATTCTCGCCACCGGCCTCTATGGCGAGACGCTGCCCAATCAGAATGGCGCGCCGCTGCGGCTGGTGGTTCCGTGGAAATATGGCTTCAAGGGCATCAAATCCATCGTGCGCATCTCGCTCACCGAGACGCAGCCCAAGACGTCCTGGAACATTCAAAATCCACGCGAATACGGCTTCTATTCCAACGTCAATCCGAACGTCGACCATCCGCGCTGGAGCCAGGCCACAGAGCGGCGGATCGGCGAGGGCGGACTCTTCGCCAAAAGGCGGCCGACGCTGATGTACAATGGCTATGCCGATCAGGTCGCCTCGCTCTATAGCGGCATGGACCTCGAGCGGTATTTTTAAATGCGCGCCGCTCTCCGCATCCCAAAGCTCGTCGTCTATGTCGCGGGCCTGGTCCCGGCGGCCTGGACCTTTTATCTCGGCCTTCAGGACCGGCTGGGGCCGGAGCCGATCAAGGCCCTGGAGCAGGAGCTCGGGCTGTGGTCCTTGCGCTTTCTGCTGCTGTGCCTGCTGATCTCGCCGCTGCGCCGTGCGGGCGTCGATCTCTTGCGCTATCGCCGCGCGCTGGGGCTGCTCGCCTTTTATTATGCGGCGCTGCATCTTTCCGCCTATGTCGCGCTGGACCATGGCTTCGACTGGACCGCCATCGGCCGCGATATTTTGAAGCGGCCCTATGTGACGATCGGCATGGCGGCTTTCGTCATCCTCGTCCCGCTCGCCGCGACCTCCAACAACGCCGCGATCCGCCGGCTCGGGGCCGCGGCCTGGGCGCGGCTGCACCGGCTCGTCTATGTCGCGGCCATATTGGCGGCGGCGCATTTTCTGCTGATCGTGAAATCCTGGCCGGCGGAGCCTCTGCTCTACGCCGCCGCCACAATCGCTCTGCTGGCGGCGCGGGCGCTTCCCGCCGCTCGCCGCGCGCGGACTGCGTCGGCGTCGTGATCGGACCGGCGCGTCAGCCGCGGCCGAGCGCCCGCTCCATTGCGTAGACGCGCAGCGCCGAGGAGAGATTGGCGCGGCCGCGGGCGGCGTCCACACGCGCGACGAGGCCGGCGAGCGAGCAGCCGTCCTCCTCCGCCGCCCGCTTCAACGCCTCCCAGAACACGCGCTCGAGCGAGACGCTGGTGCTGTGGCCGGCGATGACCAGCGAATGTTTGGCGATCGTGGAAGATGAATCCTCCTGCGCCGCGGCCGGGTCGAATGTCGCGGCCGAAGCGTCTTTGGCGCGCGCGCGTCTGATCATGGTCTCGTCGGTTCCAGTCTCAACGGCTTCGGTCTCATCGGCTCCGCGCTCCGGGAAACGGCAAAATGCGCGGTCTTGTCCCAATAGAAGGGCCGGACGCACAGCTCGCGCAAGGCGCGCCAGGCGGCGAAGGACAGCATCAGACCCCACAGCGGCCAGCGCAACAGCGCCGGCCAGAGCCAGAGAATGTCGGCCTCGCCCATGGCGACGAGCCGCGGCCAAACACTCGCCGCGAGCCCGCCGCAGGCGACGACGCAATAAAGGCCGCTGGCGAGGCCGTCGCCGAGCGTCGACGGCGCCAGCAGCGCGCCGAAGGCTGCGTCATAGGCGAGAAAGGACAAAAAAAACGGCGCATGGAGCGGCGCGACGAAGCCGCCCGCCAGCAGGACCAGCGCCGCCGCGCCGCGCAGGACGCCGAGATCGGCGAAATAGGCGGAAGGCTCGCGGCAATGGACGAGGGCGGTCTGCATCCAGCCTTTCATCCAGCGGCTGCGCTGCGCCACCAGAGCCGAAAAGCGCATCGGCGCCTGCTCATGCGTGCGCGAGGCGAAGGTGCGGATCGCATAGCCGCGCCGCAGCAGCCGCAGGCCGAGATCGGCGTCCTCCGTCACGTTGAACGCATCCCAGGCGCCGACGGCGCGCAGCGCGGAAAGGCGAAAATGATTGGAGGAGCCGCCGAGGAAAAAGGGCAGGCCGGCCGCCGAGGCGCCCTTGTCGATCACCTCGAACAAGACGGCGTAATCGATGCCGAACATGGCCGTCATCCAATTGCGCCGATGATTGTGGATGAAGAGGCTGGCCTGCAGGCAGGCGAGATTTTCATCGGCCGCGGCGAAGAGCGCGGCGGCGTCGCGCAGCTGGCGGCGATCGGGCAGATCCTCGGCGTCGAAAACGGCGACCAGCGAGCCGCGCAAAAAGGGGACCGCCATATTGAGCGCGCGCGGCTTGGTGCGCGGCGCGCCGGGCGGCGCGACGATAATCTCCCAGCCGGGCCGCAGACGCGCGGCGCGCAGGGCCGCGGTGGTTTCGAGATCGTCGCATTCGACGACGAATTTCACGTCGAGCTTGGCGGGCGGATAGTCGATCGCGCGGAGCGCCTCGGTCAATTGCGGAACGACGCCGGCCTCGTCATAGAGCGCCACGACGATGGAATAGACTGGGAGATCGCGCTCCTCCAGCGCGGGCGCCGTCTCGCGCCCGCGGCCGCGCATCGCGCAGACATGAAGACGCAGGCCGATATTGGCGAGGAACAGCGCAGCGAGCAGCGCCGCGACGCTCGAGGCGATCGCCGGCGCCGGCGCGAGCCAAGCTGCGATCAGAGCGAGATTGCCGAGCGCGAAGCCGAGCGGCGCGCGGCCGTGGAGCGCCCGCCGCGCGGCGAGCTCCGGCGTGACGCGCTCCACCGAATAGGCGGCGGCCTCGGCGAGCTTGCGCGCCGAGCAGCGGCGCAACGCCTCCTCGAACACGAAGGGGCGCGTGAGCGCGAAGAGCGGCCGCCCGGCCGAGGACCGCGTCACGCCGACGAGCCGGGATATCTGGTCGCCGCGCGGCGCGAACAGAAAGCGCAGGCCCCTCGGCTCCTCGGCGAGACGGGCGTAGCCGCGCGCGACATCCAGCTCGATGCTGTCCGAGGGCTCGAGCGCGGGCGGAGGATCGAGATAGGGAACGCTGAGCTCGGTCGCCAGAATGCGATAGAAGCGCTCTTCGGGAATCAGCCCATCGGCGATCAGCGCGACATCGGCCGTGACGCCCTGACGGCGGGCGATGGTCGCGCCATATTGCAGCAGAACCAGTGGCGCGCCATGTGCGGCGAGAAAGGCGATCTCGGCGGGGAGCGGCCGGCCCGCGCCGGGCGTCGGCGTCTCCGGCGCTGGGCGCGCGCGTTGGCGGGCGAGCGCGGATTCGCTCGCGGCCTCACGCCGGCGCGCAAATCCGGCGCTGTCGTCGCGATGCGGAATCGGCGGATACGGCGAAACCCTATCGACCGGATTCACGCTCATACGCTAATCTCCGCGACGCGCGGGCTCCCGCCGCGCCGTGCGGCTGCGAGGCCTCGAATGATCTGCGAGAAAAGAACAGTGGCGGAAGCTTGGCGCAGAAGCTCGATTTTGACAAGCTTTCGCTCGGCGCTCGTCATTTTATTACTAGCGGGCGCTTCGTCGCGCGCTGCGGAGACGACCAATGCGGCCGCTCCTTCCTTCTGGGACCCGTCGCGGAAAATAGAAAAACCCGACCTCTCCGCGATCAAGCAGATCCGCTTTCTCACCGAGGATGATTTTCCGCCTTTCGATTTCGCTCTGCCGGACGGAACGATCGCCGGCTTCAATGTCGATCTGGCGCGCGCCATTTGCGAGGAGTTGGAGCTTCCCTGCACCATTCAGCGCCGCCGCTGGGACACGCTGGCCGCAGCGCTCGACGAGAACGCCGGCGACGCCGCCATCGCCTCCTTCGCCATCACCGCCGAGACGCGCAAGAAAATGGATTTCACCGCGCCCTATTACACGACGCCGGGCCGCTTCGTGACGCGCACGGATTCGACGCTTCCCGGCGCCGCGCCGGAAGCGCTCGCCGATCGCACCATAGCGGTCGCCGCCGACAGCGCGCATGAGGCCTATCTGCGCAAATTCTTTCCCAAATCGACGCTGGCGACCTATCCCACCGCGCAGCAGGCGCGCACGGCGCTGAAGGAGGGCCGCGCCCATGCGATGTTCGGCGACGCCATATCGCTGGCCTTTTGGCTGAACGGCGCCGACGCCGCCGATTGCTGCATGTTCAAGGACGGGCCTTATTCCGATCCGAATTTTTTCGGCGACGGCGTCGGCGTCGCCGTGAAAAAGAACAATATAGCGCTGCGCCGCGCCTTGGATTACGCGCTCGCGCGCGTCGCCCAGAAGGGCGTCTACGCCGAGCTCTATCTGAAATATTTTCCGCTGGGGCCTTATTGAGAATCCCCGCTCCCTCGCCGCATGAGCGAGGAGCGGGGCGAAGGCGGCCTCATCCTTCCGCGCGGAATTCGCGCGCCAGGGCCTTCTCGATCTCGGGCAGAGGATGGCGGGTCAAATCCTTGTCCAGCTCGCCCTTCACTTTGCTCTTGGCCTTGTGACTCAACTCCTGCCGCAGATCGCCGAGCACGCGCGGCGGGGCGATGATGACGATCTCGCTCAATTCGCCGGCCTCGGCGGCGGTGTTGATCCGCTCGGCGATCGCGCGAGCGAAATGCTCTTTCTCCAGCTCGTGCCAATCGGCGTTCTCGACGGCGCTGCGCGGCGCGCCCGCCGTGCCATAGGCGCGGCCCGGCGCATCGCTGCCCTGCTCGCGGGTCGGCGGATTTTCATCCACCCGCGCCTCCATGACGCGCAGGTCGAGCAGATCGGGATCGCCGTGATTTTGCAGAAACAAGGCCCTGCGGCCGTCGCCGACGAGAACCCAGGCCCCATTGTGAACGGCAATATTGGTCATGTTTTTCGTCTTTCGTTGAACGCCCACGAGACTCCATTTGGGAAGGCGGCGCGGCGTCGGCAACCGCGGTCGATTGCCGCGCTCTGGCTCCGCGCGTCGTCGTCGACCGGCGCGCGGCGACGGCCGCGCTCGTCCGCTTCATCGAAAGTGAAGGGTTTTTGAGCGAGCCTTCGGGCTCGCTTCTCCGAATGAGCCGGAATCCGCCTCAGCGGGTCGGGACGGGCGTGCCGCTGCGGTAATCGTAGAAGCCGCGCTGCGTCTTGCGGCCGAGCCAGCCGGCCTCGACATATTTCACCAGCAGCGGGCAGGGGCGGTATTTCGAATCGGCGAGCCCCTCGTGCAGCACCTGCATCACCGAGAGGCAGACGTCGAGCCCGATGAAATCGGCGAGCTGCAGCGGGCCCATCGGATGATTGGCACCGAGCTTCATCGCCGTGTCGATCGCCTCCACCGAGCCGACGCCCTCATAGAGCGTGTAGATCGCCTCGTTTATCATCGGCAGCAGGATGCGATTGACGATGAAGGCCGGAAAATCCTCCGACACCGTCACCGTCTTGCCGAGCTCGCCGATGAACTGCTTGGCCGCCTCGAAGGTCTTATCCTCGGTGGCGATGCCGCGAATCACCTCGACGAGCTGCATCTTCGGCACCGGATTCATGAAATGAATGCCGATGAACTGTTCCGGCCGTCCCGTCACCGCGGCGAGGCGGGTGATGGAGATGGAGGAGGTGTTGGTGCCGATGAAGGCGCCCGGCCGCAGCTTGGGGCCGAGCTCGGTGAGGATGCCGCGCTTGACCTCCTCATTCTCGGTGGCGGCCTCGATCACGAGGTCGCTGTCCGAAAAAGCCGCGTAATCCTTGGCCGGATGGATGCGGGCGACGGCGGCCTTGCGGGCGTCCTCGTCGATCTGGCCGCGCTCCACCGCCTTGGCGAGATGCGAGGCTATATCGTCCAGGCCAGCGTCGATGCGGCTCTCGGAGAGGTCGTTGAGCGCCACGTCGAAACCCGCGACCGCGCAGACCTGAGCGATGCCCTTGCCCATCTGCCCGGCGCCGACAATGCCGATCTTGCGAATTTCAGAGCCCATCTTTCGAACACCACCAGCGAGAAGCGGGACGCTTCCAATTCAGTATAGCGCGCGTTCGGCCTTTGTGAAAACCGGCGTTTGCACCGCAGCGAAACAAGCGGCTTCATCACCCTGACCTGGGAGGGCGTCAATCCCGGCGGGCCGCCGGCCCGACCGGGAATCGAGAGCGGCGCCAGATATTTGCGACGTCGCCCCCACCGGTTTCCGCCGCTCGCTGCGCGCGCGAGCGGGAAAAGAGCCCCAACCCCCTCAGCGGCCGGCCTTGGCCAGCTCGGCGTCGAGCTCCTTCAAGGTCGGGAAGAGATCCGCCACGAGGCCATAGTCGGCCACCTGGAAGATCGGCGCCTCCTCGTCCTTGTTGATCGCAACGATGACCTTGGAGTCCTTCATGCCGGCGAGATGCTGGATCGCGCCAGAGATGCCGATGGCGACATAGAGGTCCGGCGCCACCACCTTGCCGGTCTGGCCGACCTGCAGATCATTGGGGGCATAGCCGGCGTCGACCGCCGCGCGCGAGGCGCCGATGGCCGCGCCGAGGCGGGTCGCCACAGGCTCGATATATTCCTTGAAATTCTCCGAGCTCGCGAGACCGCGGCCGCCCGAGACGATGATCTTGGCCGCCGTCAGCTCCGGCCGCTCGGACTTGGCCAGCGCCTCGCTCTTGAAGCTCGACACCGAAGGATCGGAGCCCGCGCCGATCGCCTCGATCGCCGCCGAGCCGCCCTCGCCCGTCGCCGTGAAGGAGGCGGTGCGCACGGTGATGACCTTTTTGGCGTCCTTGGACCGCACGGTCTGAATGGCGTTGCCGGCGTAGATCGGCCGTTCGAACGTGTCGGCGGAGACGACCTTGATGATGTCCGATACCTGCGCCACGTCGAGCAGAGCGGCGACGCGCGGCAGCACATTCTTCGAGCTGGAGGTCGAAGGCGCGAGAATGGCGTCATAACCGCCGGCGAGGCCGACGATCAGCGCCGCCAGCGGCTCGGCCAGATGATGGCCATAGGCCGCGCCGTCGGCGACGAGCACTTTCTCGACGCCCGAGAGCTTGGCCGCGGCCTCGGCCGCCGGGCCGACATTCTTGCCCGCGACGAGAATATGGACGCCGCCGCCGATCTGCAGCGCCGCCGTCAGCGCCTTGGCGGTGGAGGGGGCGAGCGCGGACTCTGTGACTTCCGCGACGATGAGCGCCGTCATTTACAGAACTCCCGCAGTCTTGAGCTTTTCCAGCAATTCGGGGACGGAGCCGACCTTGATGCCGGCCTTGCGGGCCGGCGGCTCGGCCGTCTTCAGCACCTCGAGGCGCGGCGTGATGTCGACGCCGTAATCGGCCGGGGTCTTGGCCGCGACCTCTTTCTTCTTCGCCTTGATGATGTTCGGCAGGCTGGCGTAGCGCGGCTCGTTGAGGCGCAGATCCGTCGTCACCACCGCCGGCAGCTTCAGCGTCACCGTCTGCAGGCCGCCATCGACCTCGCGCGTCACATCCACGGAGCCCTCAGTGATCTCCACCTTGGAGGCGAAAGTGCCCTGGCCCCAGCCGAGCAGAGCGGCGAGCATCTGGCCGGTCTGGTTGCTGTCGTCGTCGATCGCCTGCTTGCCGAGAATGACGAGGCCGGGAGCCTCCTCGGCGACGATCTTGGCGAGAATCTTGGCCACCGCGAGCGGCTCGACCAGCTCGTCGGTCTTGACGTGAATGCCGCGGTCGGCGCCGATGGCCATGCCGGACCGCAAGGTCTCGTCCGCCTTGGCCGGGCCGATGGTGACGAGCACGACTTCCGTCGCCTTGCCGGCCTCTTTCAGGCGAATGGCCTCCTCGACGGCGATCTCGTCGAAAGGATTCATCGAAAATTTCACATTGGCGACGTCGACGCCCGAACCGTCCGGCTTGACCCTGATCTTCACATTGTAGTCGACCACCCGTTTGACGGGCACGAGAACCTTCATCGCGCAACTCCCGGCGAGATTGACCTTCGTCTCGATTGTTTCGAAAAATCGCGCTCTGTGGCCGAAAGGCCCCGATCGGCTTTTTCGAGCGCCGCGTCGAGAACGAATTAGCCCCGCGCGGCGCGAGGCGCGCGCGGAAAGCTCGGAAGACGCTCTGGTAGCCTCGGCTCGCTGCCCTGTCAAACTCTCGGCGCCGCGCTTTTCATCCCCAGGGCCCCTCGAATCTGCGCGGACCGAACCATTGCACGCCGCGCCGCTTGAACAGCGGCGTCAGAACGAGCCCGGCCAATATGCCGCCGATATGCGCCCACCAGCCGACATTGCCCTGATCGTCGGTCAGCGCATTGAAGAGCTGAAAGAGAATCCATGTGCCGACGAACAGCGAGGCGGGCGCATGGATCGGAATGATCCCGGCGACGAGGCCGAAAATGGTCGAGCGCGGATAGAGCAGGATGAAGGCGGCGCAAACGCCGGAGATCGCCCCGGAGGCGCCGACGAGCGGCGTGATGGTGAGCGGCGCGCCCACTGCGAACAGCATGGCGGCGGAGACGCCGCACAGAATATAGAAGACGAGATAGCCGGCGGACCCCATGGCGTCCTCGACATTATCGCCGAAGACATAGAGAAAGATCATGTTTCCCGCGAGATGGCCCAGGCCGGAATGGAAAAAGAGGCTGGTCAGCAGCGTCCACTCGGGTCCCGGCGTGACGATCCAGGGGGCGAGCTCGGCGCGGCCGAACAGCACCGCCGGTATGAGGCCGAAACCGCGCACCACAGTGAGTGGATCGCCGAAAGATTCGCTGAACACGGCGACGAAGACGGCGATGTTGATCGCCATCAGCGTCCAATTGACATAAGGCCGCCGCACATAATGGAGCGGCGCGTCGTCGTGTAGCGGCAGCACCATCTCGACTATTCTCCCCCAGCTGCGCCGCCACTGATTCCGAGCGATGCCGCTCGGCCTCGACCCAATTTATAGCGCGGCCCGAGCTCTGGCCAATATGGGGCCGATGCGGGAGAGCGCGAGGCCGCGCAGCCCGGCTATGTCGAGCGCCAGCACTGCGCCGCAATAGACGAAGCCGCCGACCCCGACCTGCAGGAGCAGAGTGAGAATGCCGGGCTTGAGGCCGGCGAGCGGATGCAGCGCCGCAACCATCCCCCCGGTCGCCGCCAGCGCGCCGAACAGGTCGCGTCCGCGCGGCCATTGCGGCGAGGTGCGCGCCGCGAAGAGAACCAGCGTGACGAGCGCCGCCACATAGGCGCCGCATTGGGCGAGCGCCAGGCTGGAGGCGTCCGCGCCGCGCGGGATGAGAAAGGCGAGGACGAGACCCGAGACCACCGCGACAAAGGCCGCGCCGATGAGCGGCGCCGTCTTCTTCTCGATCTGAAACACCGGATTGACCGCGAATTGAATGAGCCCCATGGCGAAGAGGCCGGGCAGCAGCAAATCGAGATAATGGCCGAACGGCCCGCGAAATTGCGGCGGCACGATCAGCGCCTCGATCGAGGGCATTGTGAGCCAGATGCCGGCGCAGGCGGGCAGCAGAAAGGCCGCGACGATCGTCATATTGCGGGCGATCTGCTCCTTGCCCTTCTCGGCGCCGTGCCGCTCATGGGCGGCGACGGCGATCTGGAACAGCAGCACATCCAGCGCCGAGCCCATGGCGAAAATGGCGCGAATGCCGAGATCATAGGCCAGCGAGAATTGCCCCGTCTCGGCGAAGCCGTAATAGGCGGTGACGAGCGCCCGCGCCGCCAGCGGCACCGATTGATAGAGCATGTTCGCCGCGACGATGGGCGCGCTATAGGCGATGAGCGTGCGCGCCGTCGCCATGCGCGCGCCGCGCGGCGAGGCGCCGGGGTCCTTCAGCGAGGCGCGCGCGGTGAGCACGGCGCCGAAGAGGCTGGCGAGGCTGCCGGCGATCGCCATTCCGGCCGAATGGAAGAGGAACGCGCCGCCGCCAGTGAGGGCGAGCGCGAGAATATTCTTGGCGAGAACGACGCGGCTATAGCTCTTGTCCTCGAAGCGCGCGCGCAGCAGAGCGGTGGAATAATCGAAGAGCCCATTGATCGCCGCCGTCGCCAAGGCCAGAGCGATGAGAATGTCGCCGAGCGCGAAGGGCGGCGCGATGAAGAGGAAGAGGCCGCCGCAGAGGATGAGCGCCGCCGTGGTCGCGAGATAGGCGAAATCCAGCGTGGCACGTATGGCCGGCTCCGCCTCGCGCACGCGCGTCGAATAAAAGCGCGTCGCCGAGAGGCGCATCCAGTCGAAGGCGCCGGTCTGAATGACGACGCCGATCGCGAAGGCGAGCGCGAAACGGCCATATTCCTCCGGCCCGAGGAATTTGGCGACGAGCAGGCCGATGAGGAAGTTTGCGATGGTGTTGGCGAGGAAGGCGGCGAGAACCTTCACTTCGTCGCTCCGAGGGATCGCGTCTCCAAGAATCGCGGCAAAAAGTCGAGCATATCGGCCCGCGCGCGAAAACCAGCCGGCTCTTCGCTCTTCGCCACCTCATCGATGAGCTCGGCAAAGAGGATTTTGCGGCCTCCTTTCTCCGCCCAGCCGACGAACCAGCCGAATTGGCGATCGGCGCTCGGGCCGTGCGGACCCGTGGGTGTTCCGGTTCCAGTCTTGCCGCGCGCGAGCCCGCCGTCGGCGAGCCGAAAGCTCGGAATGATCGCGACCGTCTGGTCGATCGCGCGTCTCGAAAACGGAAGGCGATAGTCGAGCAGCCTGCGTAGAAAAGCGACCTGCTCATCAGGCGAGATCGCCAGAGACGAGCTGAGCCAGGCATGAGTGAGGCCGTTGTTGCGACCAGGATCGCCGGAGACGTCGCGATTGCCATACCCGAGTCTCTCGATGGCCTCACTGAAACCTGCGGCTCCGAGCCGCTCGGCGAGTTCCTGGGAATACCAGACGACGGATTCGCTCAGCCAGCTCGTCGGGTCGATCGTCGTTTTCCAGCTCTCGCGCCAAGCTGCGTATTTTTCTTTGTAAGGCAACGCAGGTGAATGCGCGTCGATGAGAAGGCCGGCCTCATAACCGATGAGCGCGAGCGGTATCTTGAAAGTCGAGGCCGGGCTGTTGCGCCGCTCGCATTCGGCGCCTTCCCGCACGAGCGTAGCGCCGGTCTCCGCCTCGACGATGAGGCGGCAGATCGGGGCGGCGGAAGCGGGCGCCGCGAGACCCGCGAGCAGGAAGAGGCCAACTGACAAATCAGCGATCCTCTCGGCGAGGAAAGCGACAGGAACCCTCACTTCGTCTCTCCCTGGCCGAGTCGATTTGCGCGCCCCTTCTCCCACGAGTGGGAGAAGGGGCGCGCACGTAGATAGAGGCTAGCGGCCAGGGACGAAGAAACCCTTACGCCGGCCATTTGCCCGCCGCCGTCAGCTCCCGCAGCGCCTGCGCGTCGCGGGGCGTGACGCCAGGGAAGTCGGGCTCGGCCGTCGCGGGGTCGAAATATTTCCAGGACCGGGCGCATTTGACGCCCTCCGCCCGCCGCGGAACCACAGCCACGCCCGCGACCTCGGGCAGGCGGAAAGCCTCGGCCGGCCCCTCGCCCGCATCGATCGTTATATCCGACACGATGCAGATTTCCGCGAAGTCCACACCCGTGAGCGCCGCGCGCAGATCGGCGTCGGTCACATGGACGAGCGGCGCCGCCTCCAGCGAGGAGCCGATGCGCTTTTGCGCGCGCTCGATCTCCAGCGCGCCAGTGACGACGGAGCGGATGGCGCGCAGCTTCTCCCATTTCGCGGCGAGCGCTTCGTCGCGCCAGACGGCGGGCAGATCGGGGAAGGTCTCAAGATGCACGGAGACCGCGTCGGCGTAGCGCGACAGCCACGATTCCTCCGCCGTGAAGGCGAGGATGGGCGCGAGCCACAAAGTCACCGCGCGAAACACTTCCTCCACTACGGTCAGCGCCGCCTTGCGCTTCACGCTCGACGGCGGATCGCAATAGAGCGCGTCCTTGCGAATGTCGAAATAGAAGGCCGAGAGATCGCTGGTCAGGAAGGGCGTCAGCAGCGCGACGACCTTCTTGTAATCGAACTCCGCATAGGCCGCAGCGACCTCCTCGCCGAGTTCCGACAGACGATGCAGCACGAGCCGCTCGAGCTCCGGCAGATCGGCATAGGCGACGCGCTCCTCCGCGCGATAATGCGCGAGCGTGCCCAGCATCCAGCGGATGGTGTTGCGCAGCTTGCGGTAATTATCGGTGACGCTCTTGAGGATTTCCGGCCCGATGCGCTGATCATCGCTGTAATCGACGCTCGCCACCCACAGGCGCAATATATCGGCGCCGGCGTCGGCGATGACCTTTTGCGGCGCGACGACATTGCCCTTCGACTTCGACATTTTATGGCCCTGCTCGTCGAGCGTGAAGCCATGCGTCAGCACGATGTCATAGGGCGCGCGGCCGCGCGTGCCGCAGGATTCCAGCAGCGAGGAATGGAACCAGCCGCGATGCTGATCCGAGCCCTCGAGATAGAGCACCTCGTCGGCGCCGCCGTCGCGCTTGCGTTTGATCCCGGCGAGGCCAGGGAAATGCACCGGGTCTTCGAGCGTGAAGGAATGCGTCGAGCCCGAGTCGAACCAGACGTCGAGAACATCGTCGATCTTCTCGTAATCTTCGGGGTCGTAGTCGGGCGAAAGGAAGCGCTTCGCCGCGCCCTCCTCGTACCAGGCGTCGGCGCCCTCCTTCTCGAAGGCGTCCACGATGCGGGCGTTCACGCGCGAGTCCACGAGAATGTCGTGGCCGCCCTTCTTCACGAAGACGGCGATCGGCACGCCCCAGGCGCGCTGGCGCGAGACCACCCAATCCGGCCGATTGGCGATCATGCCGCGAATGCGATTCTCGCCCGCAGCGGGAACCCATTGCGTGCGCGAGATTTCATCGAGCGCAATATCGCGCAGCGTGGGCGCATTGTCGCCGGGCGCGCCCTCGCCCTTCGCGACGGCGCCAGCGTCCTGCGCGAATTTCTTGTCGAGCGCGATGAACCATTGCGGCGTGTTGCGGAAGATGACCGGCTTCTTCGACCGCCATGAATGCGGATATTGATGCTTCAGCCGTCCGCGCGCGACGAGATTTCCCGCCGCGACCAGCGCCTGGATCACCGCCTCATTGGCGTCGCCCTTGTCGCCCTTCTCGGTGAGCACACGCTTGCCGGGAAAGCCCGGCGCTTCATCGGTATAGAAGCTATCGGCATCGACCGTATAGGGAATGCGCGCATCGATGCCGCGCTCGGCGAGCATACGCCCGCTCGCCATCCAAATGTCGAAGTCCTCGCGGCCATGGCCGGGCGCGGTATGAACGAAGCCCGTTCCGGTGTCGTCGGTGACGTGATCGCCGTCGAGCAGCGGCACTTTGAAATCATATCCCAAATGCGCGAGCGGATGCGCCGCGACAAAGCTCGAAAGCTCTTGCGCCGGCACGTCGCGCAAACGCTCGAAAGCGTCCACCTTCGCCGCTTTGAACACATCTTCGGCAAGCTTGTCGGCGAGCACATAAGTCGCGCCGACTTTCGCCCAATTATTCTCGGGCGCCGCGGTCACGCGATAGAGGCCATAGGCGATCTTGTGCGAATAAGAGATCGCGCGATTACCCGGCAGCGTCCAGGGGGTCGTCGTCCAGATGACGACGGCGCCCGGCCCATCCTTCACCGGAAAGGCGACATGCACCGTGTCGCTGACATGGTCCTCATATTCCACCTCCGCTTCCGCGAGCGCGGTCTTCTCGACCACGCTCCACATCACCGGCTTGGACCCGCGATAGAGCAATCCATTCTCGGCGAATTTCATCAACTCGCGGGCGATATGCGCCTCGGCCGGAAAATTCATCGTGGCGTAGGGATTGGCCCAATCGCCCGTCACGCCGAGGCGCTTGAACTCCTCGCGCTGCACCGAGAGCCAATGCCCCGCATAGGCGCGGCACTCCTGGCGGAAGGCGACGATCGCCGCCGGATCGGCGAAGTCGGGCTTCTTCTTGCCCTTGGAGCGGTAGTTCTCCTCCTCGATCTTCCATTCGATCGGCAGGCCATGGCAGTCCCAGCCAGGGACATAATTGCTGTCCTTGCCGGCCATCTGACGGCTGCGGGTGACGAGATCCTTGAGGATCTTGTTCAGCGCATGGCCGATATGGATATTGCCATTGGCGTAGGGCGGGCCGTCATGCAGCACGAATTTCGGCCGTCCCTTGGCCGTCTCGCGCAGCTTGGCGTAGAGACCGATCTTCTCCCAGCGCGCGAGGATTTCCGGCTCGCGCTGCGGCAGGCCGGCGCGCATGGGGAAATCCGTCTGCGGGAGATAGAGGCTCTTGGAGAAATCGGGGCCTTTGTCGTCTTGGGCCTTGTCTTTGGTCTTCTCGTTCATCTTATCGGAAACCGCTGCGCTCGCGGGCTGCGCCCCGAGCCGGGGCGGCGCGCGAAAGGGGAGGGAAAACAAGCGGAAGGGCGCCGCGAATGGCGCGAGAACCCGGTCGCCGCGCGAGCTTGGATCACGCTCGAGCGCGGGCCGGGCCAATAATTCGTATGCTGCGGCGCAGGACCATGGCCCTATCTACCAGCGCCGGCCCGCTCCGCAAAGCCGGAATCTGGTCTCAGTGGCCGCGGCGGAAGGGATTGCCGCCGGCGCCGGTGAGATAGGCGATCGCCCCGACGACCAGCGCAATGGGCAGCAGCACGAGAAAAGCGCTGGCGAAGAAGATGAGCCCCATTGCGAGAATCACCGCGCTGGCGAGCGTCAGCAGAGCGGCGCCCACCGGCCCGACCTTGATGACCTTCACGCCCTCGGTCCCGCCGATCCATATGCGCGTGCGCGAACGGTAGCGGGGACGGCTCTCGCTCTCGGGCGGGAGGATCTCGATCTCGGCGGGCTTGTCGATATCGTGCTTCTGCGACACGGTGCGCTCCACTCGCGTTTTTCCGGCTCAGATCGAACCGGAAAAACGCTCGATTCCTTTATTCTGTCGTGTTTTCTCCACGCGAACCGGTTCCCACTTCGCTCGAAAACACATTATTCGGCGACCTCGATATAGGGGCTGGCCGCGCCCGCGCCAATGAAAGGAGCAGAGAAATCTGCTCCCCTCAATTCGCCGCCTGCTTGCGCCACAGATCGCCCTGCGGCGCGCGTGTGTCGCGGTCGCCGAAGCGGGCGCGATAGACGGTCAGATTCTCGATCACCCGCTGAACGTAATTGCGCGTCTCGCTGATCGGAATGCGCTCCACCCAATCGATGGGATCAACCTCGTTCTTGCGCGGATCGCCATAGGCGTCGATCCACTCCTTCACCCTCTTGCCGCCGGCGTTATAGGCGGCGAAGGCGAGGATGTAGGAGCCCTTGTGCTCGTCGAGCAGCATGCCGAGATGCGCCGCGCCGAGCCGCGCGTTGAAGGCGGGCTCGTCGATCATGCGCTTCAGATCGAAACCGACCCCCGTCTGCTGCGCGGTGTGACGCGCGGTGGAGGCGATCATCTGCATCAGCCCCATGGCGCCGGCGCTGGAGACGGCCTTGGGATCGAAGGCGCTCTCTTGCCGGGCGATGGCGTAGACGATGGCCCGCGAGGCCGAGCCCGGCAGCGCCGCGAAACTGGGGATGCCGAAAGAAGGGAAGGCGGCGTCGTCTATCGCTATGCCGCGATAGGAGGCGAGCTTGCCGAGGGTGAGGGAGATTTTGGCCTCGCGGCGGCGTTGCGCCACATCGGCCAGCGCCGAGAGCTGCGCCTCTCCCACCAATGATTTGGCGGCGTCGGCGGCGAGCTGCGCGGCGATCTCCTTCTCGCCGGCGGCAAAGAGCAGCTCCACTGCGCGCACCGCTTCGTCGCGGGCGTCGCCGCGGGCGGGCTCCGGCGTCGGACGCAAGGGCGAATCATGGCCGCCGAGCCGGGCGTGGGCGAGCTGGCCATAGAATGTCGTCGATTGCAGCGCGGCGGTCTCATAAGAAGCCCGCGCCGCCTCGGCCGCGCCATCGACCTCTTTGGCGCGGGCGAGCCAATAGGCGCCGCGCGATTTTTGAATCGGCGTCTCGGCGATGCGGGCGATCTCCTCGAAATGCCGCTGCGCCTTGGCCGGATCCTTCAAAAAGCGCAAGGCGATCCAGCCGGCGTGAAACTCCGCCTCGACGCGATAGGAGAGCGAACGCGCCGAATGCTGCGCGCAGAGCTCATAGGCTTGCGGGAATTGCCCGAGATCCATGAGCTTGCGCGAGATGAGCCGGCGCTCCACCCACCAGGCGTCGCCATCGACGATGAGGCGCGGATCGCGCGGCGCCGTGCGCAGCAGCGCCGCCGCCTCGGCGAGCTTCTTTTGATGGCGCAGCATGTGAATGCGCGCGAAGAGGATTCCGGGGTCCTTCTGCGCCTCGGCCGGCAGGGCGGAAAAGGTTTTTTCCGAGGCGCTCTCATTGATCGCCAGCGCGCGGGCGCGGGCGAGATCGAGCGCATCCTTGCCGGCATGGGCGGCGATGCGCAGCGCCGGCCCGGTCTTCTCGGCGTAGAGCAGCCGGTCGGCGCGATATTTATGGTCGGCGACGTCGAGATAATCGGCGAATTCCTTGCGCGCCGCCGTTTCCAGCGCCTCGTTGAAATCATCCTCCCGCCACATGGGCTTGATCAGCGCCGCGACCTCCAGCGGCTCGCCGCGGCGGGCCATGACGCGGGCGAGCGCCAGCCGTCCGGCCGGCGTCTTGGGCGGGCGCTCGGCGAAATAATCGAGGATCAGCCGATCTTGATGCTTGTCGCCATAGAGCGCCTCCTCGACGCGCTGGCGCAGCCAGGCCGAAGCCGGCCATTCGGGATGCTCGGCGAGGAATTTCGACAGGCGCGCGAATCCGGCCTCGCGCGGATGCAGCCGCAAGCCCGCCCATTGCGCGACGGCGCGGGCGAGCGGCGACTCGACGCTCGCGAGCGCCTGATCGCCGCCGGAAAAATCATTGGCCTTGTAGGCGGCGAGCGCGCGGCCGAAGGCTTCTTGATCCGGGCCGAGAAGAACCGCGGCCTCCGGCGGCTGCGGCGCGCGGGCGTCGAAATCGAGCCCGCCGTCGGCCGGCGCGTAGGAGAGCAGCTTAGAGGCGCCGTCGCCCTCCGGCGGCCGGCGCAGGACGCTCGCCGCGCGCGCGTCGGCCGGAGCGGCCGCGCCCTCGCCGAGAAAATCATGCATCGCCTCGCGCGCAGAATTGCGCGGCGCCCAAGGCTCCGGCGAGGCGGCGGCCTGGGATGGCGGATCGTCACCGCGGCGGTCGGAGCGCTGCATGGCCGGATAAAAGGCCGCCGCCGCGCCCAGGGCGGCCGCTATAAGAACGAGGCGAGCTGCGCCCCTGTGGCGATTCGTCATCGGCCTCACGCTCCGATCACTCGACCTCCGAACACTCGATCCTGGCCAGCCTGCGGCCATTTCGTTGCGGAACTGTCAACTAAATCGATAAGCCGCGGGATTTTCGAATTTTCCGCTCCGCGTCGACCGACCGCTCGAGCTGATCGCCGATTAACGTGAGGAGGGGCCCGCGGACCCTTTTCACCTAAACGCCCAGACGCTATGACAGTCGCAGACTGCCCGAGCGGAACGGCGCCGCACGGGAAAGCCGAAAAATTTCTCCGTACCAGTCCCAATCAGTAAGCGCGGCGAATACGGCGCCCGCGTGGCGCAGCGAAAGCGACGGCAGATGAACGACAAGCCAGTGTTCCGAGGATCCTACACCGCTCTGGTCACGCCTTTCGCCGATGGCGCGGTCGATCACGCAGCCCTGCGCGCGCTTGTCGACTGGCAGATCGAGAGCGGGACGCATGGTCTGGTTCCGGTGGGTACGACGGGCGAGAGCCCGACTTTGAGCCATGAAGAACATCGCGCCGTCGTCGAAACCGTGATCCGCCAGGCCGCCGGCCGCGTCCCGGTCATCGCCGGCGCGGGCTCCAACAATACGCGCGAGGCGATCGAGCTCGCCCGCCATGCGCAGGAAGCCGGCGCCGATGGCGTGCTGGTCGTCACGCCTTATTACAACAAGCCGAATCAGGAAGGCCTCTACCAGCACTTCGCGGCGGTGGCGAACGCGATCTCCATTCCGATCATCGTCTACAACATCCCGCCGCGCTCCGTGGTCGATATCGGCGTCGCCACAATGGCCCGGCTCGCCGAGCTCGAGAACATCGCCGGCGTCAAGGACGCGACCGGCAATGTCGGCCGCATTCTCCAGCAGCGCGCCGCCTGCGGGCCGGACTTCGTGCAGTTCTCCGGCGACGACATTCTCGCTCTGGCGAGCGTCGCCGTGGGCGCGATCGGCGTCATCTCCGTGGTCTCCAATATCGCGCCGAAGCTCTGCGCCGATCTGCAGAATGCGGCGCTTGCCGGCGATTTCAAAACCGCTCTCGCGCTGCAGGACCGCCTGACCGCCCTGCAGCAGGCGGTCTTCCTCGAGGCCGGCGTGACCGGGGCCAAATACGCCCTCTCTCTGCTCGGCCGCGGGAACGAAGAGGTGCGGCTGCCGCTGGTCCCCTCCTCAGAGCCGACGAAAAAGGCCATTCGCGACGCGATGGTCGTCGCCGGCGTGCTGGACGCCTGAGCGGACAGCCGCGGGAAGCGAAACAAGTGGCCGAGAAGGAAAAGCCCAATTTCAAAGTCGTCGCCGACAATCGGCGCGCGCGCTTCGATTATGAGATCGGTGAGACCTTCGAGGCCGGCCTGTCGCTGATGGGCACAGAGGTGAAGTCTTTGCGCACCGGCAAGGCGACCATCGCCGAGAGCTACGCCCATGTCGATCGCAAGGGCGAGGTCTGGCTCGTCAACGCCACTATTCCCGAATATCTCTCCGGCAATCGCTTCAATCACGAGCCCAAAAGGCTGCGCAAGCTGCTGCTGAAGCAGCGCGAGATCGCCAAGCTGGCGCAGGGCGTCGAGCGCGAGGGCATGACCATCGTGCCGATGAAGCTCTATTTCAACGAGCGCGGCCGCGCCAAGCTGCAGATCGCGCTGGGCCGCGGCAAGAAGCTGCACGACAAGCGCGAGGTCGAGAAGAAGCGCGACTGGGGCCGCGAGAAGAGCCGGCTGCTGCGCGACCGCGGCTGAAGGACTCAGCGCAATTCGTCCAAAACTCCCCGAGCGCGCGCGAAGATCACGCTGAACATCTGCGGCGTCAGCGCGCCCGTATTGGTGTTGAGACGCGAGCAATGATAGCTGTCGATAAGAATAATCGATCGTTTTCGAGTATTCGCTGTGATCTTATGTTCGCGACCATGGGCGAAAGGAAAATCGGCCGGCTTCAGCGCGAAGGCGCGCAGCACGCCCTCATGCGCCACGCGGCCGAGCGCGACAATGAGCCGCACCCGTTTCAGCCGGCGAAATGTCGCGAATAGAAAGGGTCGACAGGCGGACAGCTCGGAAGGAAGCGGCTTGTTGCCGGGCGGAACGCAACGCAGGACATTGGTGATTCGGCAATCGACGAGCGCGACGCCGTCATCCGCGCGGGCGTCATAGACTCCGCTGCAGAAGCCGAATTCCGCGAGCGTCGCATAGAGGAGACGACCGGCGTCGTCGCCGGTGAAAGGGCGGCCGGTGCGATTGGCGCCCATGCGCCCCGGCGCGAGGCCGACCACCAGCATTCGCGCGTCTCGCGGCCCGAATTCGGCGACCGGCGCATTATGCCAATCGGGATGGCGCTCCCGCAGCTCGAGCCTGTACGCGACCAAGCGCGGACAGAGCGGGCAATCAGGGCCCGGCTCGTCCGCGCGTGAATTCGATTTTCGAGGCCGATCAGGCGTCGTGATCGTCGTCGGGGGCGCCGCCCGGCGTCACCGGCTGTGGCCGGCGCTCCTGGAAACGCTGCATACGCTCGGCGCGCTCACCCGGATCGCGGCCGATCTTGCCGACGAGATGGATAAGATCGACGAATTCGTCGGCCTGGCGGCGAAGCTCGTCGGCGATCATCGGCGGCTGCGTGGTGATCGTCGAGATCACCGAAACGCGCACGCCTTTGCGCTGCACCGCCTCGACCAGCGAACGGAAATCGCCGTCGCCGGAGAACAGCACCATATGGTCGATGTGCTCGGCCATCTCCATCGCGTCGACGGCGAGCTCTATGTCCATATTGCCCTTCACCTTGCGGCGGCCGAGCGAATCGACGAATTCCTTGGTCGGCTTGGTGACGACGGCGTAGCCGTTGTAGTCGAGCCAATCGATCAGCGGGCGGATCGACGAATATTCCTGATCCTCGATCAGCGCCGTGTAGTAGAAGGCGCGAATCAGCCGGCCCTTGCCCTGGAACTCCCGCAGCAGCCGCTTGTAGTCGATATCGAATCCGAGCGATTTGGCTGTCGCATAGAGGTTGGCGCCATCAATGAATAAGGCAATTCGTTCCGGGTCTGCCATCGTTGTTGGTCTCGCTTATGGGTCCAGTATCGAGGGGCCGCCGCTTGCCGCGCGCGCTGTCGACCCTACTGGCAGCACGCATCTCTACAGTGACGCGACTCTTAAAGTGACGCAAATCCAGCGCTGTCGCTCCCCCCGCCTCACGCTCCTCGAGCGTGCCGCCGCAACTCGCGCCTTTTGCGTACAGGATCGGTCACATTACAGTCACGCCCTTCGTTATGGTCGTAAATCGACCATGTATCGGCGGCCGTCAAGAGGGGAAGGCAAAAATTCCGCAGAGAAATACTACAGCAATAGACATCGGCGACCATAGGGGGAGGAGACCCGGGGCGACGCCACGCATTGCCAGAGCCGAAAAATTAGTGTAGCAGGCCGACCGATCGAACGCTAGAGGAGTCCGAGAAGTCATGGCGCGCGTCACCGTCGAAGACTGCATCGACAAAATCGAGAACCGCTTCGATCTGGTCCTGCTCGCGGCGCATCGCGCGCGGCTGATCTCCTCGGGCCAGTCGATCCTGGTCGAGCGCGACAAGGACAAAAACCCTGTCGTCGCGCTTCGCGAAATCGCCGAGACCGCGCTTTCGCCGGATGATCTCAAGGAAGATTTCATCCATTCGTTACAACGCCATGTCGAGGTCGACGAGCCCGAGACCGAGACCGTGCCGTCTTTGGCCACGGTGCCGGATTCCGACGGCGGCGGCGATGCGCAGTTCGACCGTATGACGGAGGAGGATCTTCTCCGCGGCCTCGAGGGTCTCGTGCCTCCGGCCGAGGTCGAGGACGAAGGCGAGTAATCGCCCGCCAAAGGGCGTTTTTCCGATCGGCGATCGAACTCGCACATTCCGCGCCGCGAGCCCGGCAATGACGTCGCGGGGGCTCCCGAAAAGGCGCTCGGGAGGGGATGAAACCCTAAGTCTTTGCCGGGGAGATGGGGAGGGTGACGCGCGCCTTTCGGCGTTCATCCGATTGCCCCGCCCTCGCCCGCCGAAAACGCTAGGGACTGGCGACGAGCTGTTCTACAATCGAACTCGAATGCGGCCGTCGGCCGGTTTCGGGCGCTCGCGCCGTCTCCCGTCCGATCTTCCCCCGTGAGCTCCGCGACGCCTCCCGACGATCCGCGCAACCCGATCGCCGGTCGACGCCTATGATGCGCCAATACGAGCTCGTCGAGCGAGTTCGAAAATATAATCCGCAGGTCGACGAGGATCTGCTCAATCGCGCCTATGTCTACGCCATGAAGGCGCATGGCCAGCAGACGCGCGCCTCCGGCGACCCTTATTTCTCGCATCCGCTCGAAGTGGCGGCGATCCTCACCGACCTCAAGCTCGACGACGCCACCATCGTCGCCGCCGTGCTGCACGATACGGTGGAGGACACGAGCTCGACGCTCGACGAGATCAACCGTCTATTCGGCCCGCAGATCGGCAAGCTCGTCGATGGGCTGACCAAGATCGAAAAGCTCGACCTCGTCTCCAAAAAAGCCGCGCAGGGCGAGAATTTCCGCAAGCTCCTGCTCGCCGTCGCCGAGGATGTGCGCGTGCTTCTGGTCAAGCTCGCGGACCGGCTGCACAATATGCGCACGCTGCATTTCGTGCCGCCGGAAAAGCGCGCGCGCATCGCGCAGGAAACGCTGGACATTTATGCGCCGCTCGCCGGCCGCATGGGTATGCAGCGCCTGCGCGAGGAGCTGGAAGGCCTCGCCTTCCGCCATTTGACGCCGGAGGCCTATCAGGCGATCGAATCCCGCCTGCACGATCTGCGCGCCAAAAATGGCCGCATCATCAAAAAGATCGAGAAGGAGCTGACGCAGGAGTTCGCCACGCGCGGAATTCACGCGGCCGTCACCGGGCGGCAGAAGACGCCCTATTCCGTCTGGCGCAAGATGGAGCGCAAGTCGATCGCCTTCGAGCAGCTCTCCGATATTTTCGGCTTTCGCATCATCGTCGACGATGTCGAGGATTGCTATCGCGCGCTCGGCATAGTGCACACCAAATGGCCGAGCGTGCCGGGGCGGTTCAAGGATTATATTTCGACGCCCAAGCAGAACGACTATCGCTCCATTCACACCACTGTGATCGGCCCCGGCCATCAGCGCGTCGAGCTGCAGATCCGCACCGCGACCATGCATGAGATCGCGCGTTTCGGCATCGCCGCCCATGCGCTCTACAAGGATTCCTCCAGCGACGAGGGCAAGGAGGAGCTGGCCAAGGAGAGCCGCGCCTTCAAATGGCTGCAGGACACGCTGGAGCTGCTCGCCCATGGCGACAGTCCGGAGGAGTTTCTCGAGCATACCCGGCTCGAATTGTTTCAGGACCAGGTGTTCTGCTTCACGCCCAAGGGCGGGCTGATCGCGCTGCCGCGCGGCGCGACGCCGATCGATTTCGCCTATGCCGTGCATACGCGCGTCGGCGATTCCGCCGTCGGCGCCAAGATCAACGGACGCATTGCGCCGGTGCTGTCGCAATTGCAGAATGGCGACGAGGTGGAGATCATTCGCGCCGAGAGCCATGTGCCGCCGGCGGCCTGGGAGTCGCTCGTCGTCACCGGCAAGGCGCGCTCCGCCATCCGCCGCGCGACGCGCGAGGCCGTGCGGATGCAATATGCCGGGCTCGGGCGCCAGATCGTCACTCGCGCCTTCGAGCGCGCCGGGCGTCCGGTCTCGGACGAGAAGCTCAAGGCCGCGCTGCCGCGGCTCGCCCGCGCCTCGCTGGAGGACGCTTTCGCCGCCGTCGGCCGCGGCGAGATCTATTCCGGCGATGTGGTGAAATCCGTCTATCCGGATTTCAGCGAGGAGCGCAAACCCGCCCCGCAGATGCGCCTCGAGCCGGGCGAGCCCGGCTGGTTCGGCATGAAGTCCAATGTCAATGTGGTGTTCAAGGCGCCGGGCGCCTCCGATCAGGCCAGCGCCATTCCGATCCGCGGCCTGCGCGGCGACGTTCCGGTGCGCTTCGCGCCCGAGGGCGGCGCCGTGCCGGGCGACCGCATCGTCGGCATACTGACGCCGGGCGAAGGCATCACCATCTATCCCATCCAATCGCCGGCGCTGACCGCCTTCGACGATCAGCCGGACCGCTGGCTCGACGTGCGCTGGGACATCGACCCGGAAAATCGGGAGCTCTTCCCGGCCCGGCTCGTGGTGACGGCGATCAACGAGCCGGGAACGCTGGGCGGGCTGGCGACGCTGATCGGCGAAACGGGAGCCAATATCGACAATGTCGCCTTCGCCATTCATTCTCCAGACTTCCGTGAGATGCGATTCGATCTCGAAGTCGCCGATTTGAAACATTTGAACGACATCATCGCCCGGCTGCGGGCCAGCGCTCTGGTCAGCAAGGTCGAGCGCGTCATCGGGTGAGGAAACATGACTGCTCGCCGCATACGTCTCGGCGTGAATGTCGATCACGTCGCCACCATTCGCAACGCCCGCGGCGGCCTCTCGCCGGACCCTGTGCGCGCCGCTCTGCTGGCGATCGAGGCCGGCGCCGACGGCGTCACCGCGCATTTGCGCGAGGATCGCCGCCATATTCGCGACGCCGACATGGCGCGGCTGAAGGCGGAAATCTCCAAGCCGCTCAATTTCGAAATGGCCGCGACCGAGCAGATGCTCGACATTGCGCTCCAGACCAAGCCGCACGCCGTCTGCCTGGTGCCAGAGCGCCGCACCGAGCGCACCACCGAGGGCGGGCTCGACGTCATCGGCGGCCATGACCATCTCGTCCCCTTCGTCGACGAGCTGAATCGCGCCGGCATTCGCGTCTCGCTCTTCATCGAGCCGAGCGCGGAGGCGATCGACGCCGCGGCTTCGATCAAGGCGCCGGTCGTCGAGCTGCATACGGGCGCCTGGTGCCATGCGGTAGAGGTGGGGGAGCTCGAGGCAGCCGAGCGCGAGTTCGCCCGCATCGTGGCGGCCGCGGCCCATACGACGGTGCGCGGGCTCGAGTGCCACGCCGGCCATGGGCTGGACTATGCGACGGCGCGGCGCATCGCGGCGCTGCCGCAGATCGTCGAGCTGAACATCGGCCATTTCCTCGTCGGCGAGGCGGTCTTCGTCAGCCTCGCCGAATCGATCCGCGCCATGCGCCGGGCGATCGACGAAGGCGCGGGCGTAATTTGAACCGGGGATTATAGGCAGTCATTTTTGGAGGAAAGCATGGCCACATACCAAGCAATTGCCGAGCGCGTGAAGGAGACTTACGGACGAGTTCCAAAGACCTGTTATATCGCTGATGTAAAAGCGTCACTCGGACTTACGCGAGGGCAGGCTCCCAACCGTTTTGATCGAGCCGCTCGGGTCCATCCGTGTCCCTCGGCGTTTCGGCCGCACATCGAAGCAGCGCTCAGACACTTCAAAATGATCCGAGCGAGTTCAAAGTAGGCATTCATGATCATCGGCTTCGGCAGCGATCTCTGCGACATTCGCCGCATAGAGCAGGCGCTCGAGCGCTATGGCGAGCGCTTCATCCGCCGCTGCTTCACCGATGTCGAACGCGAGAAATCGGAAGGACGCGCCGCCCGCGCGGCCTCCTACGCCAAGCGCTTCGCCGCCAAGGAGGCCTGCGCCAAGGCGCTCGGCACCGGCATAAGCGACGGAATTACCTGGAAAACCATGGGGGTCGTCAATCTGCCCTCCGGCAAGCCGACGGTCGAGCTGACCGGCGCCGCCGCCGAGCGTCTGGCCGAGATCGCGCCGCAGGGCGCGCGGATCGCCATTCACCTCACATTGACCGACGAATATCCGCTCGCGCAGGCCCAGGTTCTCATAGAGGCGCTGACGTGATAGACGAGCGATGCGAGCGAGCCTGAAGGCTCGCGGTCCATCGCGCCCCGGACCGCGAGCCTTCAGGCTCGCTCACGAATCGAAACGGACGACCGAAAGCGGCTTCGGCCAAAAGGGAGTGACGCAGTTTGAGCAGGAACGTCTCGGTCGCCGAACGGCGCGACGAAGGTGGATTGCTCGAGACGATCAAGGTGATCGTCCAGGCGCTGGTCATAGCGCTCGTCATTCGCACGCTGCTGTTTCAGCCCTTCAACATTCCCTCGGGCTCGATGATCCCGACGCTGCTGATCGGCGATTATGTCTTCGTCTCGAAATACGCCTATGGCTATTCGAACTACTCGCTGCCCTCCGTGCCTTATCTCGATTGGCGGCTCGATCTCTTCTCCGGCCGCGTGCTCGGCTCGCAGCCCAAGCGCGGCGACGTCGTCGTGTTCAAGCTGCCGCGCGACAATGAGACCGATTACATCAAGCGCGTGATCGGTCTGCCCGGCGACCGCGTCCAGATGATCGACGGCCGCCTCTATCTCAATGGCGAGATCGTGCCGCGCGAGGCCAAGCCCCGGGAAAAGCACGAGAGCCGCGACGGCCGCGAGACCGAGGTCCCGACCTATATCGAGACCTTGCCCGGCGGCGTCGCCCATACGATCATCGAGATCGACGGCGATCACGGCTATAAGGACAACACCGAACTCTTCGTGGTGCCGCCGAACAATTATTTCATGATGGGCGACAATCGCGACAATTCCACCGATTCGCGCTTCGCGCCGGCAGAAGGCGGCGTCGGCTATGTGCCCTTCGAAAATCTGGTGGGCCGCGCCGAGATCATCTTCTTCTCGGTGCAGAAGGACGAATATGCTCTGGCCTTCTGGCGCTGGCCATGGACGGTCAGATGGGATCGCCTGTTCAAGCCGGCGCATTGACGCCGCTCGGCAAAAAGCAGACGCAAATGGGTGCTCGCAGTCGAGAGGACCTCGCCGTTCTCGAGGCGAATGTCGGCCATGGCTTCGCCAATCGCGGCCTGCTGGAACATGCGCTGACCCATGTCAGCGCCTCCGCCGCGCGACCGGAATCTTACGAGCGGCTGGAATTTCTCGGCGATCGCGTGCTCGGCGTCGTCGTCGCCCATATGCTCTATGAGCATTTCCCGCAGGAGAGCGAGGGCGAATTGTCGCGGCGGCTCGCCGATCTCGTGCGCAAGGAATCCTGCGCCGAAGTCGCCGAGCGCTGGGGCGTCGGCCCCTTCATGCGGCTCGGCGACGGCGAGGCGCAAACGGGCGGGCGGAAGAAACGCGCCATATTGGGCGATATGTGCGAGGCGATCATCGGCGCGGTCTATCTCGACGGCGGCCCGCAGGCGGCGGAGGCCGTGGTGCGCGCCGCTTTCGCCGAACGTATGCGCGCGCCGGGGCGCCGGCTGCGCGACGCCAAGACCGCGCTGCAGGAATGGGCGCAGGCCCGACGTCTCGCCACGCCGCGCTATCTGCTGGCCGCGCGCAGCGGGCCGGATCACGCGCCCTTCTTCGAGGTGGCGGTGGAGGTGGAGGGTTTCGAGGCCGCGCGCGGCGCCGGCGCCTCCAAGCGCGCCGCGGAGCAATCCGCCGCCCAAGCCTTTCTCGACCGCGAGGGGATCGAGCGGGAGGACGCGTGAGAAACAGCTCCGCGACCACGAAAACACAATCCCCTCATCCCGAGGTGCTTTTTGCGGAACGCAAAAAGCCTCGAAGGATGCTCCAGCGCGCGGCGTCGCGACCCTTCGAGACGCCGGCTCCTCGAGGTGAGGGCGCTGACTTGAACCAGGGCTTCACGCCAACATCGAAAGGCGCATTCTCGTGACCGAAACAAGCTGTGGCTTCGTCGCCTTGGTCGGCGCGCCCAACGCCGGCAAATCGACGCTGCTCAATCAGCTCGTCGGCGCGAAAGTCTCCATCGTCTCCCGCAAGGCGCAGACGACGCGCGCCCTCGTGCGCGGCATTGCGCTGGAGGGCGAGGCGCAGATCATCCTCGTGGACACGCCCGGCATATTCGCGCCCAAGCGTCGGCTGGACCGCGCCATGGTGGCGAGCGCCATCTCCGGCGCCGGCGACGCCGACGCCATCGTGCTGCTGGTCGACGCGCGCCGCGGCCTCGTGCCCGAGGTGGAGGAGATCGTCGCCAAGCTCGCCGCGCTCTCCGCGCCCAAGATTCTCGCGCTCAACAAGATCGATCTCGTGCCGCGCGACTCTCTGCTGGCGCTCACGGCGGCGCTCACGCAAAAGGCGAATTTCATCGAGACCTATATGATCTCGGCGCTGAACGGCGACGGCGTCGCCGATCTCAAAGCCGAGCTCGCCGCGCTGATGAAGCCCTCGCCCTGGCTCTATCCCGAAGACCAGCTCTCCGACGCGCCTTTGCGGCTGCTCGCCGCCGAGATCACGCGCGAAAAAATCTTCGAGCGTCTGCACGACGAATTGCCCTATCAATCGACGGTCGAGACCGATTCCTGGCAAAATCAGAAGGACGGCTCGGCGCGCATAGAGCAGACGATCTATGTCACACGCGACGGGCAGAAGAAGATCGTCATCGGCGAAGGCGGCCGCACCATAAAGGCGATCGGCCAAGCCGCGCGCCGCGAGATCGCGGAGGCCGCCGAGCAGAAGGTGCATCTCTTCTTGTTCGTGAAGGTGCGCGAGAACTGGGCCGACGACCCCGAGCGCTATCGCGAGATGCGGCTGGATTTCCCGAAGGAGTGACGCGGCCGACATTGCGCGAAAAGGTCATCCGCTCGCCTTCAGCCGCAAGCCTCTCGGCACGATCCACGACTCGGCGAGATCGAACAGCCCTTGCACGGCGAGCGCCATCAGCGCGGCCGGAATCGCGCCCTCGAGGATCAGCGCGAAATTGTCCAGCCGCACGCCGGTGAAGATCGCCTGGCCATAGCCGCCGGCGCCGATGAGCGCGCCCAAAGTCGCCGTGCCGACATTGATGACCGCCGCCGTCTTCAGCCCCGCGAGTATCGCCGGCGAAGCCATCGGCAATTCGACGAGAAGCAAGCGCCGCCAGGGCGAAAGGCCGATGGCGATCGCCGAATTTTCGATCGCGCGCGGAATCGTCGTGAGGCCGGTCGCGACATTCCGCACGATCGGCAGCAGGCTATAGAGGAAGAGCGCGACGATGGCAGGCGGCGCGCCGATGCCGAGCAGCGGAATCATGAAGACGAGCAGAGCTAACGAGGGAATCGTCTGCAGCACGCTGGCGAGGCCGAGAATCGCATGGCCGAGGCGCGGGCGCTTCGCCGCCGCGACGCCGAGCGGCACAGCGACGAGGATCGCCGCCGCGAGCGAGACGCCGACGAGAAAGAGATGCTCGCGCGTGCGTCGCCACAGGCGCTCGACGAGGCTCTGCGAAGGCGCCGGCGCCTCGACGCCGAATTGCGCAGCGACGAAATTCGCCGCCGCCTCGCGTTCTGTGCGAAGTCCCGTCCTCACCGCGACATTCATCGCGATCATCGCCGGCGCGTCGATGCGGCCCTCGAGCCGCAGCATGGACATGACCGCCCGCGGCGCGCGCTGCTCGAGATCGGCGCGATAGAGCAGGACGGCGCGATTTTCCGCGAAGAGCTTGCGGTCGTCGATGAGCACGAGAATGCGCCGATCGGCGATCTGCGGATCGGTGGCGTAGAGATCGACGACATCGATCGCGCCCTCGATGAGACCCTTATAGGCGATGTCGTGATCGAGCCCGCGCACATCCTCCGCGGCGAGCCCATAGGCGGCGCGCAGCGCCGGCCAGCCATCGGCGCGGGCGAGCAATTCCTCGCTCAAGCCGAAGACGAGCGAAGGATGCCGCGCGAGATCGGAGATATCGCGAACGCCCAGCGCCTCGGCCTTGTCGCGCCGCATTCCCAGCGCATAGCCATTGCCGAAGCCGAGCGGCAGGCTCATGCGCAGGCCGAGCTCGCCGAGCGCGTCGGCGAGCTGGCGATCATTGGCGAGCCGCAGCTCGGCGAGAATCTCCTGCCGCAGCGTGCCCGTATATTCGGGATAGGCGTCGATCTCGCCGGAGAGCAGCGCATTCCAGACGAGCCGCGTGCCGCCGAGCGCCGGACGGCGAATGACGCGCGCGCCCGAGGCGGCGGCGAGATCGGCGACAATGTTCGAGAGAATGACGGATTCGGTGAAGGTCTTCGAGCCGATGCGCACAGCGTCTCCCTCGCGCGCGCAGGCGCCGAGCAGAAGAAGCGCGAGCAGCATTGCGAGAGCGCGCCTCATCGCGCGCCCCCGGGCGGAAGCGGCAGATCGGACAGCCGCCGCACGCCGGCGCGCACGAAGCGCGTCACGAATTCCTCCGCCGGCCGCTCGACGAAATCGGCGAAGCGTCCTTGCTGGACGATGCGGCCGCGATTCATCAGCACGATTCTCTCGGCGAAGAAGCCGGCCTCGGCGAGATCATGCGTGACGATGACGACGGTCTTGCGCAGCCGCGCGAAAATCGCGGCGAGATCGTCCTGAAGATCGGCGCGGATCAGCGGATCGAGCGCGCCGAGAGGCTCGTCCATCAGCAAAATCTCGGGATCGAGCATCAGTGCGCGCATCAGCGCCACGCGCTGCCGCTGGCCGCCGGAGAGCTCGGCCGGAAAGCGCTCCAGCGCCTCGGCCGGAAAGCGCGTGAGCTGCAGCAGCTCCTCGAGCCGCGCCGCGCGACGCTCCGCCGGCCAGCCCGTCTCGCGCGCCATCAGCTCAATGTTACGGCGCGCGGTGAGATGCGGGAAAAGGCCGCCCTCCTGAATCACATAGCCCATGAGGCGCCGGAGCTTCTCCGCCGAGAGCGGCGTCAGCAGATGGCGCGCCACCTCGATCTCGCCGTCATCGGGCGTCGTGAGCCCGACGATCATGGAAAGAAGCGTGGATTTGCCGGAGCCGGAGGGGCCGATCAGCGCCGTGGCGCGCGCGGGCTCTATCGTCAGCGTGACGTCGTCGACGACGCGCGCGCCGCCGAAACATTTACTGACATGCTCCAATCGGATCATGACTGCGCCGCGACGTCGGGGCTGACGTCCTTCATCTGTCGCGCGCGGCCGGGGTTCCAAGGGGCGGCGGCGCGACGCTCGAGCTCGCCTTTCGAAAGAGCGGCCGCGTCGCCAGCGACGCCCTCGGGTTGAATCCCGCGCGCCGACGTGAGATTTTTCGCGCTCCCGCAGCGGCTCGCTCGGCGTTTCGCTCACAAAGCGTCCATATGGCGTCACAACGCAAGATCATTCATGTCGACATGGACGCTTTCTATGCGTCGGTCGAACAGCGCGATAATCCGCAATTGCGCGGAAGACCCGTCGCCGTCGGCTCGCCGCGCGCGCGCGGCGTCGTGGCGGCGGCGAGCTATGAGGCGCGCGCTTTCGGCGTGCGCTCGGCCATGCCCTCGGTCACTGCGATGAGGCGCTGTCCCGATCTCGTTTTCGCGCCGCCGCGCTTCGACGTCTATCGCGAGGTCTCGCGCCGCATTCGCGCGATCTTTCTCGACTATACGCCCTTGGTCGAGCCGCTCTCGCTGGACGAGGCCTATCTCGACGTCACCGACAATCGCAAGCGCATCGCCTCCGCAACTCGTATCGCAGAAGAGATCAGAGCGCGCATTCGCGAGGAGACGCGGCTCACCGCCTCGGCCGGCGTCTCCTACAACAAATTTCTCGCCAAGCTCGCTTCCGACCAGAACAAGCCGAATGGTCTCTTCGTCATCCCGCCGGACAAGGGCGCCGATTTCGTCGCCGCCCTGCCGATCGGCAAGTTCCACGGCGTCGGGCCGGCGACGACGAAGAAAATGAATGCGCTCGGCATAGAGACGGGCCTCGATCTGCGCGCCAAGACGCTGCCTTTCCTGCAAATGCATTTCGGCAAAGCGGGCGGCTATTATTACGGCATCGCGCGCGGCGTCGACGATCGCGAGGTGCGACCGGACCGCATTCGAAAATCGATCGGCGCCGAAGTGACCTTCGCGCAGGACCTCTTCGCTTTGGACGAGGCCGTCGCCGCTCTCGCGCCCATCGTCACGCGCGTCGCCGCCCATTGCGAGGGCGCGCGAATCACGGGACGCACGGTTACGGTCAAAGTCAAATATGCGGATTTTCAGCAGATCACGCGGCGCAGCACCAGCGTGGCGCCGATCGCCTCGCGCGCCGCGCTGGAGGCGGCGGCGCGGGCGCTGCTGCATCCGCTGTTTCCCTCGCCGAAGGGCGTGCGCCTGCTCGGCGTCACGCTCTCGTCGCTGGCGCCGGCGGGCGAAGCCGTCGATTCGCAGCTGAGCTTGGGGGTGTGACCCGAATAGCGAGCAGGCGGCGAGCCGCCTGCTCGCTATTCGCCGGCCTCCATCGGCTCCTCACGGCGTCCACGGATACGTCCACGTCTCCGTCAACGTGAGCGGACCGGCCTTGAGGAAGACGCGGACATCCGCCGTCTGTCCCGATTTCGCCGCCACGTCGAACATCACGCGTATCCCGTCTATATGCGGATTGGCGGCGACGCTCGAGCGAATGACGGAGCCGTTCGCGGCCGAGGCGACCACCTCCACCTGCGAGGGATCATTGACGTAATACGCGAGATCGCCGCCGGCGAAATCGACGAGGAAGCGATGCGCGCCGGGCGCCGTCGACTCGCCCGAGCCGAGCGCTCGCGCCGGCGTGTCGAAAGTATTCACCGCGCGGCCATTGGGCGACAGACGCGGCTGATCGAGCAGCGAGGTGATGCGATAGGCGTAGGAGAAGGGCTTGCCGATCTCGAGCGGCTGCGCGCCGACGAAGGCGGCGACGATATTGTCGTTGGTCTCGTCGAGCGTCGGAAGCTCCAGCAGCTCGACGGCGCCCTCGCCCCAGGCGCCTTGCGGCTCGATGAAATAGCTCGGCCGGCGCTCATAGGCGAGGTCGATGTCCTGATAGGCCTCGAAATTGCGGTCGCGCTGCATCAGCCCGAAGCCGCGAATATTTGGATCGGAGAAAGTGGTCAGCCGCGCGATCGGCGCATTGGCGAGCGGGCGCCAGAGCCATTCCTTCGAGTCGCCATGGACGAGCAGCCCGTCCGAATCATGCAGCTCGGTGCGGAAGCCGTCGCGCATACGGCGGTCGTTCTCGCCGGTGAGATACATTGAAGTGAGCGGCGCGAGGCCGAACTTCCCCTTGCGGCGCGGGAAGATCGTCGCCTGCACGTCGATCGTGCTGTCCTGGCCCGTCGCGAGATCGAAGCGATAGGCGCCGGTCGCCGCCTCGCCGTCGAGCAGCGCGTAAATGGTGATGCGATTGCTTCCCGGCTGCGGGGTCTCGATCCAGAATTCGCGGAAGAAGGGGAAGACCTCCGTATTGTCGCCGCAGTCGACGCAGAGCCCGCGCGCCGAAAGCCCGTAGCGCTGGCCGCGACCGAGAAAGCGAAAATAGCTCGCGCCGAGGAAGGAGATCACCTCGTCGTGAACATGCGGATCATTGAGCGGAAAATGCAGGCGGAAGCCGGCGAAGCCGATGTTGATCGGCAGAGTCTTCTCGAATTTGTTGCGGCCGTAGTCGAACAGCGACGCCGAATAAGGGATAGGCGTCGGAATGCCGTCCCTGATCGTGTTCACCGTCACCGGGCGCTTGTAGAGAAAGCCGAGATGGAAGGTGTGCAGCCGGAAAGAGCCGGGAATATTGGAGAACAGCGCTTTTTCCGGACGGAAGCGCAGATCGCGGAAGGAGTCGAAGTCGAGCTTCGCCAATTCGTCGGGCAGCTGCGGCGGCGCCGCCTCGAAGGGCGCGCCCGCGAGTTCGCGGGCGCGGCGCGTCACATCCTCGAGACCAAAACGCGGCTGTTGCCCATTGGGGACGGATTGTGCGACCGCGCGCCCCAGCGGCGCGGCCTGAGCGCCCGCCGCGACCATCGCGCCGAGAAGCCGGCGGCGTGTGATATCGATCATTTCAGTCGGTTTCCGGAAAAAAGCGACGAGCGGGAGCCCGTCTTCGCATCATGAACGAATCGGGCGTTCTTCGAGACGCCGCCCCGTCCTCACGAGCGCGGCCCGCCGCTCGGCCCCGTCCGAGCTTCTGCCTATCCGGCTTTGCGCCGGGCCGCAAGACGCTCCGACTAATCCCGGTCAGAGGCGTAAAATTGGCCGAAGGCGGACAAATTTCGTCTCGGCGCGAAAAAGCTCTTGCAGAGCCGGTGAAAGCGCGTATTTACGTCTTTGCCCAATTTCGCACGTGCCTGTGGTCGTGTGTCGGTCGGCGGGGATCCGGACAAGAGGCCGGTCAACCGTCGGAATAAAACCGGCAGCCGGAGGCGAAACCGGCGAACCTCGCCTGAGCGAGGGATCGCGACTTAAAGCAACGACGGACCGGGCTTTTTCGTCTCTGTCGACCCTCCAAAGGTCGGCGTACCGAAGAGGCTTGTCTTTCTTGCCGGGCGTGCGGAAAGGGAAAAATCCCCTTCCAAGCGATGGCTATTCGTACCGGATTCGATGTCCGTCCGGGCATTCGCGTCCGTGCTTCGTCTAGCCGACGGCGCATCACCCGACCGTCCTGCGCCTCGCCGCGAGCGAGGCCGTGACGGTCATGGAACGCAGTCGTCTCGATGTTCAGCGCGCCTCCACAGCGTGCTGCGCAAACGGCGGCGTGCATCCGATCGAAGCCCTTGGCCACTCCGCGGCTCTTTATGCCGCGACTTCGTTGGGGATGCCGCAAATGACGGATCGTATTCGCGAATTTTTGGAGGCCCGTCGTCGCGCCGGACGCGATGTCGGCCCCTGCCTCGTCGTCGACCTCGAGGTCGTGCGCGACAATTACACGAGCTTCGCCAAGGCGCTGCCGGACACGCGCGTATTCTACGCGGTGAAGGCCAATCCGGCGCCGGAGGTGCTCTCCCTTCTCGCCTCGCTCGGCTCCTGCTTCGACACGGCTTCGGTCGTCGAGATCGAGCAGGCCATGGCCGCTGGCGCGACGCCGGATCGCATCAGCTTCGGCAACACGATCAAGAAGGAGCGTGACATCGCCCGCGCCTATGCGCTGGGCGTGCGCCTCTTCGCGGTCGATTGCGAGGCGGAGGTCGAGAAGATCGCCCGCGCCGCCCCGGGCTCCAAGGTTTTCTGCCGCATTCTCTGCGACGGAACCGGCGCCGAATGGCCGCTGTCGCGCAAATTCGGCTGCACGCCGGATATGGCGCCGCGCGTCCTCGAGCACGCTCATCGCCTCGGACTTTCGGCCTATGGCGTCTCCTTCCATGTCGGCTCGCAGCAGGGCAATCCGAACATGTGGGATGGCGCGCTGAAGTCGGCCTCGTCGATCTTCCGCGATCTCGCCGAGCGGGGCATTCAGCTGCAGATGGTCAATCTCGGCGGCGGATTTCCGACCCGCTATCTCAAGAATGTGCCGGCCGTTAAGGCCTATGGCCAGGCGATCTTCCGGGCGCTGTCGAAGCATTTCGGCAATCGCATTCCCGAGACGATCATCGAGCCCGGCCGCGGCATGGTCGGCAACGCCGGCGTGATCGAGGCCGAAGTCGTGCTGGTGTCGAAGAAGTCGCAGGAGGACGAGGTTCGCTGGGTCTATCTCGACATCGGCAAGTTCAATGGCCTCGCCGAGACGACCGACGAGATGATCCGCTATCCGATCCGCACCGCAGCGGACGGTTCAGCGACCGCGCCTTGCGTCATCGCCGGCCCGAGCTGCGATTCGGTCGACGTGCTGTATGAGAAGGAGCCCTACCTCCTGCCCATCAGCCTGGAGATCGGCTCGAAAGTGCTGATCGAGGGAACCGGCGCCTATACGACGACCTATTCGTCGGTCGGCTTCAACGGCTTCCCGCCGCTCGAATCCTTCGTCATCTGACGCCTCCGGACCGCGAGCCTTCGGGCCCGCGGCCCCCGCCCAAAAATTTGTCCCGTTCGGCGGGCGCGCAGTGATGCGCGCCAGGCGCGAGGGTCGTCCGTCCTCGAGGGGAGGAACCGATGGCCTTTGAATTCCCTCACCATCAGATCGCCTCGCACGGCTTTGCGCGGGTCGGAGCGCCGGTCGATATCGGCGCGGCCTTCGACATTCTCGACGAGGCTCCGCAGGATGTGTCGGCCCGCGAAGCGCTGCTCGACGAAGCCTTCGGCCCGGCGCGCTTTCTCAAGACCTGTGAGAGGCTGCGCGAAGGGCGCATTCCGGCGCGCGGGCTGGCGCTCGTCGCCAAGGGCGAGGGCCGCCTCATCGCGACGATGCGCATGTGGCCGATATTCGCCGGCGCCGGACGCCCCGCGCTTTTGCTGGGCCCGTTGGCCGTGGCGCGCGATTGTCGCGCGCTCGGCCTCGGCGCCGCTATGATCGAGGAAGGCCTCGCCCGGGCGACCGCGCGCAATCATCGCGCGGTTCTGCTGGTCGGCGACGCGCCCTATTATGCGCGCTTCGGCTTCGACGCCCGCTTCACGCGAGAGCTCGTCCTGCCCGGGCCGGTGGAGCGCGAGCGCTTCCTCGGGCTGGAGCTGACGAAAGGCGCGCTCGAGGGCGCCGAGGGCCGCGTTTCCGGCGCGGGCGCGCGGGACGCCGTCGCGATGCCGCGGCGGGCGCGGGAGCTCGCGCGCGCCGCCTGATCGGCGAAGCAGAAGGCGCGCCGAAAAGGCCTGCATTCGTTTCTGCAGAGAGAGCGTTTCCTGCCGATGGGGACGCCGGTTCGGCGTCGGAAGGGCGGTCGAAAGCAAGAGCCCGGAATAGAATTCTGGAATAGAAAAAGGCCCGAAGTCTCACGACTTCGGGCCTTTTTGATCGGGAGAGCGGCGCCGCTGCGCGTCAGTGCGCCAGCGACTTCACATCCGCAATGCCGGCGGAGACGAAATCAGCGCCGGCGACGCCCTTGCGCAGCACCGCCTCGGCTACCTTCACCGCAGCGTCGGCGGCGCTGGCGCGCACCTCGGCGGCGGCCTGAGCCTCGGCCTGCGCAATCTTGTCCTCGACCTGCTTGGTGCGGCGGGCAATATACTCTTCGAGGCGCTGGCGCGCTTCGCTCGCCAGCAATTCGGCCTCGCTCTTGGCCTGAGCGACGATCGCCTTGGCCTCTTCCTCGGCGTCCTCGCGCTTCTTCTCGAAGGAGGCGAGCAGGCTCTCCGCCTCGCTGCGCAAGCGCTCGGCTTCGGCTAGCTCGCTCTTGATCCGAATCACGCGCGAATCGAGCGCGGCCGCGAGCTTCTTATGCGCTCCCACATAGAGGAGCACGCAGACGAAAATGCCGAAGCCGATGGCGACGAAAACTTCCGCGTCGAAATGCATGGCTCGACCTCTCAGCTCGCCTTGATGTTACGAAATTCGCCTTGCAGCGTCTCGGCGGCGACGCGGGCGCCCGTCAACTTCTCGAGGATCGCGCCGGCGGCTTCGGTGGCGATCGCCTCGACATTGGACAACGCCTCTGATTTGGCGGCGAGAATCTGCGCCTCCGCGGCGGCGACCTTCTCGGCGAAGGCGGCCTCTTCGCTGGCGCGGCGCGAGGCGGTCTCGGACGCAGACTGCTGCTGGGCGGCGCGGCCGATGTCCTGCGCCTGCGCCTTGGTGACGCGCAATGTCTCGTCATGCGCGGCGGCGGCTTCCTGCGCCTTCGCCTGGAGCTCGCGCGAGGCGAAGAGATCGCTCTCGATGCGGCTCTCGCGGTCGTGCAGGATGGAGCCGATACGCGGCAATGCGATGCGCGACATGAGAATGTAGAGAACGCCGAACGTCAGCGCCAGCCAGACGAGCTGCGGAACGAAATTCTCCGTCTGGAACGGCGGAAACTCGCCTCCACCGTGATGCTCGACGCTCGTTTGCGTCGCGCTCGGCTCACGGGCTCCATGCGGCGCCGCCTCTTCGGCGGCGAGAACGATATTCGCCATGACGGCTTCCAGCCTCTTGTCTGCGTGGGAGACGACAAAGGCTCGGGACGCGTCCCGAGCCTTCGTTCATTCGGCCTCAGGCCTTGAGATAGAGCAGGATCGCGATCAGAAACGCGAAGATGCCGAGACCTTCGGCCAGCGCCGCGCCGATGATGGCGTTGGTGAACTGAGCGGCCGCGGCCGACGGATTGCGCAGCGCGCCATTGAGATAGTTGCCGAAGATGATCGCGACGCCGATCGCGGCGGCGCCCGTTCCGATGGCGGCGAGACCAGCGCCGATCGGGCCGTAGACGGAAACATCAGCCATTGTTAACTCCTGCTCTTTTTGGGCGGGCGACCATTTATTGTTCGAATATTTATCAGTGGCCCGGGTGGATCGCGTCATTGAGATAGACGCAAGTGAGGACGGTGAAGACGAACGCCTGGAGGCAATTGACCAGCAGCTCCAGGGCGTAGAGCACGACGACGCCGAGCACGGGAACCGGCGCGAGCGCGGCCCAGGAGCCGGCGCCCAGCAGCATCACGGCGAGACCGCCGAAGACGGCGAGCGTGATATGGCCGGCGAGAATATTGGCGAAGAGACGAACCGAGAGCGAGACCGGCCGCGACAGGAAGGAGATGATCTCGATCGGGATCAGAATGACCAGCACCGGCGCGGGAACGCCATGCGGCACGAACAGCCGCAGAAAGCCGAAACCGTGGCGGTAGAGCCCGTAGAGGATCACCAGAATGAGAACGAAGGCCGCGAAGGCGAAGGTGAGGACGATCTGGCTCGACAGCGAATAGGTGTAGGGGACGAGGCCGATCAGATTCGACATCAGAATGAAGGTGAACAGCGTGAAGACGAAGGGGAAGAAGCGCATCCCTTCCTTGCCCGCCGTGGAGCGCACCGTATTGGCCACGAATTCGTAGAGAACCTCGGCGAGCGCCTGTCCGCGGCCCGGCACCAGCGCGCGCTTGGACGTCGCGAATATGGTGAGAATGATGGCCGCCGAAGCGGCGAGCAGCATGTAGAGCGAGGCGTTGGTGAAGGAGACGTCGACGCCATTGATGAAGTAAGGCGCAATACGCTGGAGCTCGAACTGCTCGGTAGGATTCATCGCTCGATCCGGACGACGCCCGGCCCTTCATCTCCGCGGCGCCGAGGAAGTCGGGCCGCCTGTTTCATCCGCCGCCTCGCGCGTCTTTCGGCGCGACGAAGCGAAACACATTGTAGAAGCCCGCGGCGACGCCGAGCCCCAGAAACAGGATCAGCAGCCACGGCCCGGAGCCGAACCAGCGATCCGCCTGCCATCCGATCAGCGCGCCGACGAGAATCGCCGCGACAAATTCGGACAGCACGGTGAAGCCCGCGCTCAGCGCCTTTCCGAACGACCCGCCGACCGGCAATCCGCCGCCTGTCTCGGCGCGTCGCTCCGCTTCCTTGCCGACGAGCTCGGCCTGGAGTCGCTCCAGCCGCGCGCGCAGGTCTCGGTCGCTCTCGTTCTTGTCCATCGTCATCGGCTCTCCTCCTCGCGCAAAAGCTTCAGAGCACGCGCGAGCAGCATAGATGATCGCCGAAGAAACGCCCGGACAGGGGCGACGGAAGGGATTTCGACGCGACGCGATATCGGCCGGGCGGCCAAGTCGTTCGAGCCGCGCGCAACATATGGGCAGCGCCATTTCGTGTCAAGCCGCAGTCGCAGCCGCGAATCCCCCGGAAAACCAGGGTTTTTTCGCAATTGTCCAATTCTTGCGCAGACTCCTTTTCGCGGTTGCGAGATGGCGCGGAGCGGCGATGCGGAAAAGCCGTCCCGCGCCCGCCGCCAGGGGGATGGCGGGCGCGAGACCGCGAGGTCAGCCGATGACGGCCTTCACGCCATCCTCGCCGAGCAGCGCTTTGACGCGCATCAAGAGCTGAAGAACCACGCCGAACACGCCGAGCGCCATCCAGCCGAAGAAGACGAAGCCCCAATGCAGCGGCGCGACGAACAGCTCCTCCATGAACCAGAACGTGTGGCCCCATTCATTGAGGCCGACATTGGGGATGATCATGAAGGGGCCGACGGCGACGATCAGATAGGCCAGCGAATAGCCCTTGGAGAAATAGGGGATGCGCGTCTTGGCGTGGAAGAAGGCGCCTACCGCCATGATCGAGTAGATCGGATAGCTCATGTAGAATTCGATGATATGCGACGGGGTGAAATCCGTGTCGCGGATCACCGTCATATGCCAGGTGCCGTCCTGCTCGGTGAAGAAGCTCGCGCCCCAATAGATGGCGATGGCGTAGATCGTCAGCCATTTCATATTGTCGACGAGCGCGCGCAGCTCTTGGCGCGGCGTCACCTTGGACATGTCGCGCGTGCGCGTCTTCCACAAATAGCCGGCGAGGCCGAGGCCGGCGACCAGCTCCAGCGGAATTTCGGTCCACAATATCGTCAGCCAATAGGTCTGGAACTCCGGCGCGAAAGAATCGAGGCCGGCGCGCCAGCCGAAAATCTGCTCATAAATGCGCACCATCAGATAGAAAGTGCAAAGGGCCGCGGCGCCGATCCAGAACAGCTTCAAATCGACGATCACATCCGTGTCGTCCGCGACGCCGGCCTTGCCGGCGGTCTCCGTCGTGAGGCTCATTTCTCTCTCCTTTTTTCGTCTTGCGTCCGCGCCCGCTTCCGCACGGCCGCAAGGAGAGGTAAGGTCCGCCTCTCTCTTTGGTAAAATGCATTGTTTTCATCGTGCTATCGAAAATTTTCAGTGGCGTCGGCGGCGCCGTTCTGGCGTCATCTTCACGAGCGATCCTCGTTTTGCGCGGGGACCAATGGCGGGCGCATGACCGAGCTGCGAAACTTCGATCTCAATCTTCTCGTCGCCTTCAACTTTCTGATGGAGGAGCGCAATGTCTCGCGCGCGGCGCAGAAGATGTTCATCACCCAGTCGGCGATGAGCCATGTGCTGCAGCGCCTGCGCCAGCAGCTCGACGATCCGGTGCTGGTGAAGACGCCGCAAGGGATGAAGCCGACGCAGCGCGCGCTCGCCCTGGTCGAGCCGGTCGCTTCCATATTGAACGAGGTCGAGCAGGTGATCCGCGGCTCGAAGGAGTTCTCGCCGGCGACGACGCAGCGGCGCTTCACCATAGCGACGAATGATTACGTCGAATTCTGCCTGTTGCCGCCGCTGATGCGGTCGGTGAGCCGGCAGGCGCCCAATGTGGAAATCCATCTCGTGCAGACGTCGGGATCGCTACGCGAGGCGGCGGACGCCGGCGAGGTCGATCTCGTCATCGGCTTCGACGTGATTTTGGATTCGACGCCCTATGTGCGGCGCGAGCGGCTCTACACGGATCGCATCGTCGCGCTGGCGCGGCGCGACCATCCGGATTTTCCGACCGCCGAGCCGACGCTCGAGCAATTCGTCGCGGCGAAACATATGCTGATGTCGCGCCGCGAGGCGGGCACGGGGATCATAGACGATTGGCTCGAGCAGCGCGGTCTCGCGCGAACGGTCTCGCTCGTCGTGCCGAATTTTCTGTCGGCGCCCTGGATCGTGGCCAGCACCGATCTCGTCTTCTCGCTGCCGCTGCGCATCGCCGAGCATTTCGTGCGTCTCGCGCCGCTGAAGATTTTGGAGATACCGATCGATTTTCCGACCTATGACCTGTTGATGGTCTGGCGCTCGCTGCAGGACCGCGAGCCGGCGCACGCCTGGCTGCGCCGCGAGATCGTGGAGATTTGCCGGGCCGTCGTGGAGGGGCCGGCGGAGGCGGCGCCGACGCGCGCGAAGGGGCGAGAGCCGGCTTGAAGTGAGTGAGCCGCCGGCTCGATCTGACGCGATCCTAATTCAGCTACACTTTCGCTCTAACGGTTTTTCGCTAGAGGCGTCTCGAGATGTTTGGAAGAATGCGATTTGCACTATTGCTTTGCGCCGCGCTTCTACTCGAAGGCTGCGGCGGCTATCATTGGTGGCAATCGACGTCACCCGGAAATGAGCTGCTGCCGGGTCCGGTCCCTCCAATCACTCGCCGTCTCGGCGTCGACGATCTTCGCCAGGCTCTACGAGAATGCGTGGAAAAGAACGACCCAGACCGGCTATCCGATATGAGCGTCCTCGACGACGATCGACTGCGGAGCTGGCTTCCGCGCACGAGCTTGCCGTTCAATCAATGCATGAGCGTGAAGGGATGGATAGCGTTCCCGGATATGATTTGGGTTCCATGATCCATCACGGACTCGGGTATGGAACAGGCTCTCCGTCACGGAGCGGCGCCGAAAAGACATCGCGCCCGCCACGAAAAACGCGGCGGGCGCAGCGCCCCGCTCACCGCGAGAATTTCTTGTATTTCAGCCGATGCGGGATGACGCTGTCGAGCCCCAGGCGGCGCTTCTTGTCTTCTTCGTAATCGGCGAAATTGCCCTCGAACCATTCGACGTGCGAATCGCCCTCGAAGGCGAGCATATGCGTCGCGATGCGGTCGAGGAAGAAGCGGTCATGCGAGATGATGACCGCGCAGCCGGCGTAATCCACCAGCGCCTCTTCCAGCGCGCGAAGCGTGTCGACGTCGAGATCATTGGTCGGCTCGTCGAGCAGCAGAACATTGGCGCCCTGCTTCAAGATTTTGGCGAGATGCACGCGGTTGCGCTCACCGCCCGAGAGCATTCCGACCTTCTTCTGCTGGTCGGTTCCCTTGAAGTTGAAGGCGCCGCAATAGGCGCGCGAATTGATCTCGCGCTTGCCGAGATAGATGATGTCATTGCCGCCGGAAATCTCTTCCCACACGGTCTTCTTGTCGTCGAGCGCGTCGCGCGACTGATCGACATAGCCGAGCTGCACGCTCTCGCCGACGGCGACGGCGCCATTGTCCGGCTTTTCCTGGCCGGTGATCATGCGGAACAAAGTCGTCTTGCCGGCGCCGTTGGGGCCGATCACGCCGACGATGCCGCCGGGCGGCAGCTTGAAGGAGAGATCGTCGATGAGCAGGCGATCGCCGAAGGCCTTGGACACATGCTCGATATCGATGACATTGGCGCCGAGGCGCTCAGCCACCGGAATGACGATCTGCGCCGTCGTCGGCGCCTTCTCGTTCTGCTTGGCGACCAATTCCTCATAGCGCTGGATGCGCGCCTTGGATTTGGCCTGGCGGGCCTTCGGCGAGGAGGAGATCCACTCGCTCTCCGCCTCGAGCGCGCGCTGGCGGGCCTTGTCCTCGCTGCTCTCCTGCGCGAGGCGCTTCTGCTTCTGCTTCAGCCAGCTGGTGTAATTGCCCTCATAGGGAATGCCGCGGCCGCGATCGAGCTCGAGAATCCAACCCGTGACATTGTCGAGGAAGTAGCGATCATGGGTAACGATCAATATCGCGCCCGGATAATTGCGCAAATGGCCCTCGAGCCAGTTCACCGTCTCGGCGTCGAGATGGTTCGTGGGCTCGTCGAGCAGCAGCATTTCCGGCTGCTCGAGCAGCAGGCGGCAGAGCGCCACGCGGCGCCGCTCGCCGCCAGAGAGCTTGGCGACGTCGGCGTCGTCGGGCGGGCAGCCCAATGCCTCCATCGCCTGATCGACCTGGCTGTCCAGATCCCAGAGGCCCTTGGCCTCGATCTCGTCCTGCAGACGGGTCATCTCGTCCGCCGTCTCGTCGGAATAATTCACCGCGAGATCATTGTAGCGATCGAGAACGGCCTTCTTCTCGGCGACGCCCAGCATCACATTGCCGCGCACGTCGAGCTCTGGATCGAGCTGCGGCTCCTGTGGCAAATAGCCCACGCGCGCCCCCTCGGCGACGAAGCCCTCGCCGGTGAACTCCTTGTCCGTGCCGGCCATGATGCGCAGCAGAGTCGATTTGCCGGCGCCGTTGACGCCGAGCACGCCGATCTTGGCGTCCGGGTAGAAGGAGAGATTGACGTTGTCGAGGACCTTCTTGCCGCCCGGATAGGTCTTGGTGAGACCTTGCATATGATAGATGAACTGCCGCGCCATGGGTGATCCGGTCCTGCTGGAGAAAGAAACTGGGCGCGATGTTTAGCGCCTTTTGGGCGGAAGTGAAAACCGGCATTTTGGGCAGGGCCGCCGCCGCCGCGGAAGCTCCGTAGGGGGCCGGAAGTTGACAGCGACGGGGCTTTTCCGTCAGAGCTTGCCCGTCTCCAACGAGAGCGGCCTCATGCGCGTCTTCGTGACCGGCACAGCCGGATTCATCGGCTTCCATCTCGCAAGGAAACTGCTCGAGCGCGGCCACAGCGTCGACGGCTTCGACGGGATGACCCCTTATTACGATGTGACGCTGAAAGAGGCGCGCCACGCCGCGCTGGCGCGTTCCCCCGGCTTTCGGCCCCATATCGCCATGCTCGAGGATATGGAGGCGCTGACCCGCGCCGTCACGGCGGCGGAACCCGAGGTCATCGTTCATCTCGCCGCGCAGGCCGGCGTTCGCTACAGCCTCGAGAATCCGCGCGCCTATGTCGACGCCAATCTCGTCGGCGGCTTCAATATTCTCGAGGTCGCGCGGATGCGGGGCGTCGCGCATCTGCTGATGGCGTCCACCAGCTCCGTCTATGGCGGCAATCAGGATGTGCCCTTTCTGGAGAGCGAGCGCGCCGATTTTCCCCTCACTCTCTACGCCGCCACGAAAAAGGCCAATGAGGCCATGGCGCATTCCTATGCGCATCTGTGGGCGATTCCGACGACGATGTTCCGCTTCTTCACCGTCTACGGCCCCTGGGGCCGGCCGGATATGGCGCTGTTCAAATTCGTCGACGCCATAGAGAAGGGCCGGCCGATCGACATCTACAATCGCGGCGAGATGCAGCGCGACTTCACCTATGTCGGCGACCTCGTCGAGGCGATCACGCGCCTCGTCGACCGGGCGCCGGCGATCGGCGCCGACGCGTCCGTCTCGCCGGTCGCGCCTTTCCGCGTCGTCAACATCGGGCGCGGCGAGCCGATCGGCCTGCTCGATTTCATCGAGGCGATCGAGCGCAAATTGGGCAAGACCGCGATCCGCAACTACCTCGAGATGCAGAAGGGCGACGTCCCCCGCACTTTCGCCGATTGCTCGCTGCTCGAGCAGCTCACCGGCTATCGGCCGCAAACCTCGGTGGAGGAAGGGGTTTCGGCCTTTGTCGACTGGTATCGCGACTATTACGGCGCCGCCTGACGGCGGAGCCGTGAGCAATCCTTAACCATCTGTCTGAGACAAGACCGCAACCGCCGCGCGGAGTCGATTCGCCTCGAAGGCGCGGCCGCCGGCCCCGTTTCGGAGAACGTTTCATGGCCTTGGCTTGCACTTCGGGTCTCGACACCGGCTTCGTCGAGCTCGGCTATGCGAAAGTGGCGGCGCTCGGCGTCGTGCAGGGCATTACCGAGCTGCTCCCGATCTCCTCCACCGCGCATATGCGCATCGTGCCCGCCCTGCTCGGCTGGAAGGATCCGGGCTCGGCCTTCTCGGCCGCCATGCAGCTCGCCGCGCTCGCCGCCGTGGTCAGCTATTTCTGGCAGGATATTCGCGCGCTGGCCTTCGGCTCCGTTCGCGCTGCGCTGCGGCGCGATTTCAGCGACTGGAGCTTCCGCTTCGTCGTCTGGATCGCCCTCGCGACGATCCCCATCGGCCTCGCCGGCGTCGCTTTGTCGGGCGTTCTCAACACTTGCGGCTCGCCGCTGCGCTCGCTGCCGGTCATCGGCATCTCCTGCATCGTCATGGCCGCCCTGCTCGCCATCGCCGAGCTCTATTGCAACCACTCCCGCACGCTGGACCATGTGAGCCTCAAAGATGCGCTGGTCGTCGGCTTCGCCCAGGTGGGCGCGCTGGTGCCGGGCGTCTCGCGCTCCGGCTCGACCTTGACCGCGGCCCTGTTCCTGGACCTCAAGCGCGAGCAGGCGGCGCAATTCTCCTTCCTGCTCGGCCTGCCGGCCATCACTTTGGCGGGCCTCAAGGAGCTCTACGAGCTGCACAAGGCCCATCTCGACGCCCATGGCTGGTCGGTGCTGGCGGTCGGCCTCGTCGTTGCCTCCATTTCGGCCTTCGCGGCGATATGGGGGCTGATGCGCTTTCTGGAGCGTTTCTCCACATGGCCCTTCGTCGCCTACCGGGCCTTCATCGGCGTGGTTCTGCTCGCCGGAGCCGCCACCGGCCTGCTGTCCTGAGCGGCGAGGGACGGGGCGCCGATTCGGTCGTTTCGGCGCCGCGATCTTTTATTTTTGTTCGCTTTGTCGGCGCCCGGCTCTTGCCCAAACAGGCCCTCGGGACCTAACATCGGAACCATGGTCGAGACCGCCACCCTCATTCGCCATGCTGGACCCGGCGACGCCGAGGCGATCACGCATGTGCACGACGCCTCCTGGCGGGACGCCTATCGCGGCGTCATCCCGGGCGGGGAGCTCGAGCGCATGATCGCCCGTCGCGGGCCGCAATGGTGGGCGCGGGCGATCGTGCGGGGCAGCGGCATTCTGGTGCTCGAATTCGACCAGGACGTCGTCGGCTATGTCACCTATGGGCGCAATCGCGTGCCCTCCATGCCCTATTCGGGCGAGATCTTCGAGATCTATCTTCTGCCCGAATATCAGGGCCTCGGCTTCGGCCGTCGCCTGTTCAACGCCGCGCGGCAGGAGCTCGCCGCGCATGGCTATCTCTCCACCATCGTCTGGGCCTTGGCCGATAACGACAAGGCTCTCGCCTTTTATCGGCGGCTCGGCGGCCTCACCGTCCGCCGCGCGGAGGAGCGCTTCGGCGACGACATGCTGGCGCGCGTCGCCTTCGGATTCGTCTCCGCGCCCGTCCGCTGACTTATCCCCACCTCCAGGAGCTGCTAGATGCGTCTCGACGCCATTGAAATCGGCGCGAATCCTCCATTCGAAGTCAATGTCGTGATCGAAGTGCCGCTCGGCGGCGAGCCGATCAAATATGAGCTCGACAAAGCCTCTGGAACGCTCGTCGTCGACCGTTTCCTCTATACGTCGATGCGCTATCCCGGCAATTACGGCTTCATTCCGCACACTCTGTCGGAAGACGGCGACCCCTGCGACGTGCTGGTCGCCAACACGCGGCCGATCGCGCCCGGCGCGCTGATCGCGGTGCGGCCGATCGGCGTGCTCTACATGCGCGACGAGGCCGGCGGCGACGAGAAGATCATCGCGGTCCCCGCGCCCAAGTTGACCAAGCGCTACGACAAAGTGGAGAACTACACAGACCTGCCCGACATCACGACGCGGCAGATCGAGCATTTCTTCGCCCATTATAAGGACCTCGAGCCCGGCAAATGGGTCGAGGCGGCCGGCTGGGGCGACGCGGACGCGGCCCGAAAGATCATCAACGAGGCGATCGAGCGGGCGAAAAAGGCCGAGTAGCAGAGAGCGAATAGAGAGTAGCGAGCAGCATAAACTAATTCGCTGCTCGCTATTTCGCTACTCGCTCACCCCCTCGGCGCCGGCGGCGTGCGCGAGATCACGCCCTTCCGCATCGCCTCCGGCCGATCTTTCTTCGGCACGAGGCCGGTTTCCGAAGCCGTATAGCGGCGCGCCGATTCGATGAGATCGTCCACATCGGCAGCAGTGTCGAAATCGCCCAGCACATAGGTCCATTTGCCGCGGGCGGCCATGGCGACCGTGCAGGGGCGCGAGCAGACGCCGAGGCACTCCACCGGCTCGGCCGTCACGATCGCGCGATCCTCCGCGGACAGGCGCGCGTCGAAAGCCTCGAGCAGCGCCTTGCCCGGACGCGCCTCAGGATCGTCCTTGGCTCGGCAGACAGTGCATACATAGACAGTCGTTTTCGGGACAGTCGTTTCCGGCTGGCTCACATGACCTCCTTCACCGCCGCTCGGGCGGCTCACATTTTGGGCGGCTCATATTTGCATTGGGCCCCGCCGCCGGCCTTTTGCGCGATCTCGTCCGGGTCGATCGTGCAGTCGAGCGCGGAGACCGCAGCATAAATCGTTCCGGCGGCGCCTTCGGGCGGCGCGCCGACCTCGAGCAGCGTCGCGAAGATTTCATGCGCGAGGCGGCCGGCGACCTGGACCTTCTTGTCGCCGAAGGTCAATTCGCACGCGTGCTGCGTGATGTCCACATTGCTCGCGCGGCAGCTGATCGCGTCGACGGCGACCTCTATGGTCTTGCCCTTGGGAAAAGCGATTTTCGCATGGCCGTCGGCGAGCGCCGCCAGCGCAGTCTTCTCCTTCGGCGTGACGCCCGGCGCATATTTGCCGACGAGCGCGGCGAGCGACAAGGCGCCGGCTCCATCCGTCGTGGCGGCGCCGGCGAACGCCGCGCCATTGGCCGCGAGAACAAAAAGGGCCGTCGAGAAAATCCGTTTCATGCGCAATTCCTCCGTCTCGGCGCGTCGCGCGCGAGTGGTGGAGGATCATCGCGCGCCCCGCCGAAATCAAGGCGAGGACGCAACAGAAGTCAGGCGAGCGCGCCGCGGCTCTCGATCAGATCGCGCCGCTCGGAGGGCAGGCAAGGCTCGCGCTCGCCGCCACAACATTCGCTGGAGAGGCGCGCGACATTCTCGATCGACACATCGCGCGTCTCCGTGCGGACGCCGATCTCACGCAGCTTGGCGAAAGCGCGCGACAGCGTCTCCTGCTTGACGCCGAGCCGCGCGGCGATGAGGCGCTTGTCATAAGGCAAGCGCACGCTGCAGCTTTCGGCGTTCGGCGGACATAGCGACAAGAGAAAACGCGCCAGTCTCTGCTCGGCGGTCTGCCCTTTGAGCGATTCGATCTCGCCGATGAGGCCGCTCAATTTGCGCGCCGCTTCTTCGATCACCGCCGATGCGAGCGCGGGAGATTCGCGCAGCATGAAACGAAAGCGCGGCGCCGAGAGCTTCATGAGATGGGCCTGGCCGATCGCTTCCGCGCCGACGCGATAGCTTTCGCCGTCCGGCGTCAACGCCTCATAGAGACTCTCGCCGACATTGCAGATATTGATGAGAGTCTCGTCGCCGCAGGCGGCGGTGCGCGTCAGCTTCACGAATCCGTCGAGCACGATCGCCACATGAAGCGCATGGTCGCCTTGACGAAAAATCGTCTGTCCGTCTTCGAATTGTTCTAATTTGGCGTCGCGCGTGAGCCGCTGCATCGACTGTGCGTCGACAGTCGCAAACATCGGCACGTCTCGTAGAGACGGCGGCTCCAGCATCAGCGCGCTCCCGCGGTCGCCGACGATGTTCAGCGCAAATCGGCGCTTGTCCGTCGGTCATTGCGAGCAATCTATCGTGAAGCTTCCCCTCGGGAAAGCGGTCGTTCTGGACAGGAGGTCGCACGCGGCGCGCGCCGCAGACCGACGCCCGCCGCATAAAAACGGCGATCTGCTTTGAATTTCTAGCGTTTTCGCAAATCGCGCGGCGCTGTGCGGCCAATCGCGCGCGCTTTGTCTCGGCAATATTGCGCAGCGGCGGAGCGCCGCGAAATTCAATCGCCTAAGTATTTTCAGCAGCTAATCATGATATTTTTTTCGGCGCATCGCGTTCGAGCAGGAAGATCGCCTGCGCGCCGAACAGATTCCACACCCACCAAGGCGCGTTCACGCGGATCGGCGCGCCGGCGTGATCGAGCGCGACGCCGCGCTCTATATGCGCGCCGAGCGCTTCGACGAGATCGACGAAATCTCTTATCGTGCAAAGATGTATGTTCGGCGTGTCGTACCAGGCGTGCGACAGCGTCGAGGTCTGCGGCATCCGGCCTTTGGCCAATAGCGACAGCCGCACTTTCCATTGGCCGAAATTGGGGAAGGACACGATCGCGCGCCGGCCGATGCGCAGCATTTCGACCAGCACCTGACGCGGATGATGCGTCGCCTGCAGCGTCTGCGAGAGAATCACATAATCGAATCCGTCGGTCGGATAATCGCGCAGATCCGTGTCGGCGTCGCCTTGAATCACCGACAAGCCTTTGGCCACGCAATCATTGACGCCGCGCTGCGACAATTCCACGCCGCGCCCGTCCACTTGCTTGGTGTCGGCCAGCAATTGCAGCAGCGCACCGTCGCCGCAGCCGACATCGAGCACGCGGCTGCCCGGCGCGACCATCGCCGCGACCGCGGCGAGATCGAGACGAACCGGGCGCTGCTGCGCGCTCTTCGGAAAAATGGGGGCGTTCATCGGCTAAGCCTCCTCGGCCCGCGGCAGGCCGCGCGCCGCTGCGGCGGCCTCCAGGAAACCGCGCGTCGTCGCAATGAAATCCGGCTCATAGACGAGAAAGGCGTCATGCCCTTTGTCGCTGTCGATCTCGACGAAAGAGACCGAGGCGCCGCCCGCGTTGAGCGCATGGACGATGGCGCGCGAGGCGGAGGTCGGATAGAGCCAATCGGTGTTGAAGGAGACGACGCAAAAGCGCGTCCTCGTGCCCTTGAACGCCTGCGCCAGCGAGCCGCCGTAATCGGCCGCGAGATCGAAATAATCGCAGGCGCGCGTGACATAGAGATAGGAATTGGCGTCGAAGCGATCGACGAAGGCCATGCCCTGATAACGCAGATAATTCTCGATCTGGAAATCCGCGTCGAAGGAGAATGTCGGCGCCGCGCGGTCCTGCAGCTTGCGGCCGAACTTGCGTTGCAGCGCCGGCTCCGAGAGATAGGTGATATGCGCCGCCATGCGCGCCACGGCGAGGCCTTTCTCCGGCCGCACGCCCTGCTCGAGATAACGCCCGCCGCGCCAATCGGGATCGGCCATCACCGCCTGCCGGCCGACCTCGTGAAACGCGATATTCTGCGACGAGTGCTTGGGCGCCGTCGCGATCGGCATGGCCGAGAAGACGCGCTCGGGATAGCTCGCGGCCCATTGCAGCACCTGCATTCCGCCCATGGAGCCGCCGGCGACGCAAAAGAGCTGGTCTATCCCCAAATGGTCGATCAGCATCGCCTGGGCGCGCACCATGTCGCGAATGGTGACGACCGGAAAATCGAGCCCATAGGGCCGGCCGGTCGCGGGATTGATCGAGGACGGCCCGGAAGAGCCGAGACAACCGCCGACGACATTGGAGCTGACGATGAAAAAACGCTCCGTGTCGAAAGGCTTGCCGGGGCCGACCATCACATCCCACCAGCCCGGCTTGCCGGTCAGCGGATGCACATTGGCGGCGTGCTGGTCGCCGGTCAGCGCATGGCACAGTAAAATGGCGTTGGAACGCTCTGCGTTCAATTCGCCATAGGCCTGATAGGCGATCGTCAAAGGCGTGACGCAGCCGCCGCCGTCGGTGACGAGCGGCCGGTCCGGCGGGAACTCGACGATGCGCCCATTGAGCGGGTCCGAAGAGGACAACGTCTCTATGGCGGGAAGCGCATTGGCCAAATTCTTCTCTCCTGTTCGATATGCCGAACAATTTGTTCGGCAGCATCGACGGCCGGGAGAAGAGTGTCAAGACCTCGGGTGTCGGGCGACCGGCCTCGGGGACGGATCGCCCGGTGAACGCCGAAAGGGGCGTTCACGCTCCACTCTCAAGCGATGGCCGGCGCAGCCCTCCCTGGCGCGAGCACGCCGGAGCGGGGTCCTGGGCTCACCGCGCCCCAGATTTGGGCGGCCCGGCGAAAGCCTGCGGCGGCAGGCCGGGATCGAAGCCCGACGAAGCGGCCCGGATTTCGACCGGCTTCGGCGGCGTACTGTAGCGGCGCACTTGGGTCGTCGTCTCCTCATGGATCGTCTCGCGAAGCGTCGGCCTCGACCGCGCCTTCAGGACGGGCGGCCGCTTCGCCGGACGCGCGATGCTCGCCACCGTCGTCGGCGACGCGAGCCGGTCGCCGACCGCCGGAGCCGGGAAAGGCGCGTCGCCGCCGCTGCGGGCGGCCTCGACCACTCGCTCGACAGTGGCGGCCTCGGCGGCGCGCAGCCGCGAGAACCAATCGGCGAATTGCCGTTCGGTGACGCCCTTGCGGCACAGACGCAGCCGGATCGAAGCGGGAATCTCATCGCCGCGGACGATCGTCGTCGCCGTGGCTTCGGGCCGGGCGACAGCGCGCAGATCGTCGACCCATTGCCAGGCGAAGGCGCAGCGCGTTCCTTCCGGCCCCGGCCCGACGGCGAGGCCGAAGGGTCCGAGATCATTGCGCAACGGCTTGGCGACGATGCGCATTCGCGTCGTCGGAAAGCGCAGCGACAGCTCTTGGCGCACGCCCTCCTCCGTGGGCTTGCCCATGGGAATCTCGCCCTCGCGGCCGCCGCCGGCCGGCGCCGTGCGAATGTCGACGGTCATCTCGTTCCAGCCCTTGCCCATCACGGCGCGGTCGAGCGCGACGCTCTGGCGCCAGCCATTGGCGTAGCGGCGCTCCTCGAGGCCGCCGCGCACGCGCGCCTCGGCCGGCAGCGCCAGAATGGCGGCGGCGCCGCTGCGCGCCTCGACGCCCCGCGCCGGCGGCGCGCCGGCGGTGGCTCCGGTGGGCGTCGGATCGACGGCCAGAATGCCGCGCGTCGGCGAGCAGGCGGAAAGGCCGAGGGCGAGCAGAAAGAGCGGCGGCGAATGTCTGAAAAATTGTCTCATGACGAAATCTCCGAAAGGATCAACGAGTCTGGCTCTGCTTGGACGTCGGCAGCGAGAGGACGGCGGCGAGGTTCGGCGGCGGCGGCGCGGCGCCGTAGCGGGTGCGCGGCGCCATTGCGGTGGCGACGTGCTCGGCCGCGCCGGCCGTCAGCTTGGCGCCGGCATCCGCCTTCTGCTGGCCGATCCAGGCCGGATCGGCCTCCTGATTGGCCCATTGCGTGCCGACGGGGGCCACTTGCTCGGAGGCCGGCGGCCAAGTGGCGAGATCGACGGCGTTCCAGCTCGGCGAGAGCAAAAAGCCATAGCGCTCGGAGGGCATGGGCCCGACCCCTGGAACGCGCCGCGCCACAAGCGGCGCCTTGCCCGGCTGCGGCTCCGCCCTCAGGCCGACAGGCGCCGGCGAGCCCGCGGCCGAGCGCGCCTGCGCCAGCGGCTGGAAGCGCAGCGGATTCTCCGCCGCGACGGCGATGGGGAACTTGCCGCGCACGGCTTTCAGCACGCGCTCGCGCTGCTGCGCCTGCGCCGCCACCTTGGCGGCGTCGGGCGTCGTCGCCTCTTTCTTGTCGGCCTCGACGCGCAGGCGATCGCGCTCGGCGGCGAGCGCCGGGCCGGCCGGCCCCGGCACGACATAGCCGGCCATCTTCACCGCCGGCCCATGCGCCTTGGCGGCGATGCGCGAATCGCAGGGGAAAGGCGGATGATAATAATCATCTGGGAACAGCAGCTCGACGAGCTTGGGGAACAGCCCGTCATAGCGATTGATGAGCTCGAGCGCCTCCTTGTCCTGGCGCAGACGCTTCAACGTCAGCACATAGCCATAGACGGTCGCCTCTTTCGGAAACCAGGCGACCGCGCGCTCGAACCAGAAGCGCGCGACGTCGAACTGGCAGGAATTATAGGCGTACCAGCCGAGGCCCTGCGCGCCTTCGCCGGAGGCCGATTCGATCGTCACCGCCGCATAGCGGGCGAGGCGCGCCGGCTCGAGATAGGGCGGCGTCTCCTGGGTGAGATCGCGCTCCAGAAGATCGAGAAAGAGAATGCCATTGTTCACCAGCGGCGCGCGCCAGGCATAGGCCACCTCCTCCGCCTCGCGGCGCAGATCGAGCGCGCGCAGCGTATGGGCGAGCCCATGCGCGATCATGGCGTCGCCGCCATGCTCGATCGCCGCTTTGAAGGATTCGAGCGCGGCGCGGAAATCGCGGCGCTTATATTGCAGCCAGGCGACGAGGCCGAGCTGCTGCGGCTCGCGCGTCAGCTTGGCGAAGCTCTCGAAGCGTTGCAGCTCCTGCGGCGAAATCTCGTCCTTGCGCTCGTCGCGCAGCACGGCGACGATGCGCGCGCGGGTGATGTCGATCGCCACCGGGGCGAATTCGTCCTCCGGCTCTTTGGAGCTCTTGCGCGCTTCGACGAGCAGAGCCTCGACATCGCCCATATGCAGCGCGGCCATCGCCTTCTGCATGGTCGCGAGCCGAATATGCTTGTCCTCATTGGAGGCGAAGATCGATTTATACACATCGATCGCCTCGCTGATCTGACCTGTGCGGGCGAAGGCTTCGGCGATCGTCCATTGCGATTCGACATCGGCGTTGGCGGCGAAAAAGCGGCTGTCGCGCGCGAAGGAGGCGATGTCGAGCCAGCGCCCCTCGCGCCAGAAGGCGAATATTTTGTTGCGCTGCTCCTTCTGCTCGAGCTTGCGCATGAGATCGGCGGAAGGGCGCCAGCCGGGCATGTCCTTGCGGCGCGCTCGGATGATCTCGTGCAATTCGTCGAGCTTGTCGGCAGCGAACAGCTCCCACAGACCCGCCTCGTCGACGTCGCCGCGACGCGGGCCATAGAGATCGGCCGGCGGCTCGAAATTAGGATAGAGCCGACGCAGCCGCGAGAATTCGGCGCGCACGCGGGCGCGCTGATCGAGCGAAGCGTAATAGCGCAATGCGAGATCGTCGGGCTTTTCGCGCTCGGATGTCGCGCCGGCCGCGGCCGATGCGACGACGATGGATTGCCGAGCGGCGCCCTCGGCGTGGAGCGCCGAAGGGGCCGCCGACGAAGTGGCGGCGCAGGCCGTGAGAAGGAGGGCTCTCAATTGGCGAGACACGACGAATACCTCATTTGCGCAGCGAGCAGCGCCAGCAGATGCAGAGTGGCGGGGTAATAGTCTTCATTGGCTCTCGGCGCGGCGAAATCGGCGGGCAGCTTGCCGCCGTCGACGACGCAGGAGACGAGCGCGGCGATCGACGCTATGCCGCCGCCGCCGAACTGGCCGACATCCTTGCCGGAGGCGACGTCGACGATCGGCGGCGCCTCCTTGGCGCGCTGCGCCCAGGCGAGAAAGGGCGCATAATGGGCGCGCTCGCCGACGCCGGCCCAGGCGAGATAGAGCGGAATGCGCACGGCGTTATAGGCGAACTCCGGCGCGAAGCCTTCCGCCGGCCGCGCGCGCCAGCCCTCGAGCGCGATCCAATCGGCGGGCAGAGTCTGCGGCGTCGGCCGCGACGCCTCGAGCAGATCGAGACCGGTCTGCGTGAGGCCCGCCCAATCGACCTCCGGCGCGACGCTGTCGAGCCGCGCCAAGGCCGGGAAAACATAATAGGAGAGATTGACCACAGGCCCGTCGGAGCGATCCGAGGCGTTGAAGCCGGCGACCGCCGGCAGCAGCAGCGCGCCCATCTTGGTCTTGAACAGCACCACTTTGCGCGACAGCTCGACGGCGATGCGCCGCGCCGCCATGCGCAGCGGCAAATCGTCCCAATATTCCGCCGCCTCCGCGAGCGCCCAGGCGATCAGGAGATCGCCGTCCGACGCGTTGTTCATGTCGCCGACGGCGGGACGATGCTGCGGATCGAAGCGCCAGGCGACGAGTTCGTCGTTGCGCACCATGAGATTGGCGCGCGTCCAGCCCCACAGGCGATCGAATGTGGCGCGATCATTGGCGGCGACGGCGAGCAGCATGGCGTAGCCCTGCCCCTCGCTGTGGCTCACATGGTCATTGGCCGTGTCGATGACGCGGCCCTGCTCGGCGATGAAGCGCTTTTTATACGCCATCCACGCCTCGGGCGATTTCAGCGCGCCGCCGAGCTTGATCTTATGCGCGTCGAGCGAGAGCGGAACGCCGATCGCGGCGGAGATTTCCGCGATCGGCTCGGCGCGCGTGACCGCCGGCGCGAGAGCGACGGCGAGGCCGAGAGCGACGGCGAGGCCGAGAGCGGCGACGGCGAGTGACGCAATTCTCATCTCGAGCTCCTTCCGATATTGCGCGTCAGCCATCGCGTGGAGGCGGCGAAGAGCGCGGCGACGAGAATTGCGAGGCCCACATAAACGCCAGGATGCAGCGACATCCATCCGGCGGCGATGAGCCGAAGATTGCCGAAGGACAAAGGCCGCGTGACGATGAAGCGCGGACTGCCGGCGCCGCTCGCCGCGACGGCGGCGTCCGTCATGTCGAGCATCGCGAGTTGGCCCTGCACGCGGCGCGAGACGCGTGGATCGACGAGACAGGCGGAGGCCTCCGCCAGAGTCGCGGCGTTGGGCGCGGTGACGATGGTCCAGACATCCTTGGCCGTGTCGCCGAGGATCGTCTGGCTCATCGCCAGCGAGGCGTGCTGCGGAGCGACGCGGTCGGCGGCCTCCGCCTCGAAGCCGGCGCGCAGCCATTGCGCGGCGTCGGCGACGCGCGCCGCGCTCCACACGCCGGCGACGCGCAGCCGCTCGACGACGCCATAACCCCAATGGCCCTCGCGGCGCAGATCGTCGCGCCAGGCCTCGAGCAGGTCCCGCTCGCCATCAGGGCGCTCCAGACGGCCGCCACGCACCGTGCCGACGGGCGCGAAATCGACGCGCTCCGCCTCGCCGGAGGGAGGCGGCGGCGCGCTCGCTCCTCCCGACTGCGCGGTGATCGTCTTGTCGAGCATGTTGCGCGGCGCATAGCAGGCCATGGGAAAATTGCGCTGCAGGACAAAGCGATTGCGCGCCGCGATCTCGAGCGGCGACAGCCGCTTCTCCGACGCTTTGCGGCGATCGGCGGTCAGATGCGGCCCCCATGCCTCGCGCAATGTGTCGGCCGGCATGTCGAGACGTTGCAGCAGCGCGGCGTCGAAGGAATCGAGCGGCGCGACGGCGAGCGTCGGCCCCTGGCCTTCGCCGGGCGGCGTATCGACGATCTCGAAATCGATCGGCTTGCCGGCGGCGATGGCGAAATGCGCGACGATCGTCGCCGCCGCGCCCACAGCGTCGGAATCGAGCGATGGCATATAGAGCTTCGGCCGTCCCTTGGCGCCCGCATAAGGGAAGCCGCCGGACGCCGTCACCGCGAGATCGGGCATTTGCGCGATGCGGGCGATCGGCGGCAGCTCGATCTCCGTCTCGTCGAGGAAGAGGAAGCGCTTGGCCGCGCGCATCGCCGCCAGCGGATCGCAATCGGCGTCCTGACGCGTCGGCACATGCGCCTCGATCTCGATGCGATTGAGGCCGGGCTTCAGAAAGCCCAGCGGCAAGGGCAGCGGATTGTCGCGGAAGACGTCGCCCGACGCCTTCAGGAGATTGAGGCTCACCGCCGTGCGCTCGTCCACCTTGACGACGATCTGCGCATTGGAGTCGAGCCCCGCCGCATAGCCGCCGGCGAGGCGCAGCAGCGCATTGCCGTAATCGGCCGCATAGAAATCCGGCGGCATGACGATGTTGAAGGCGGCGCGATAGAGACGCCCGGTGAACTCCTCGCTGGCGACGCCGAGATCGCGCAGCTTCACCTTGCGGCCGCCGTCGAGCCGATAGCCCGGAAAGGCGGCGGACGCGCGCAGCCCCTGCGGCGATCCCTTGGGCGCGGCCGACACGAGGAGACGGCGGATCGCCTCATCCACTTGCGCGGATGTCGCGCCCGTCACCACAATGCCGGCGCGACGGCCGGGCGCGGCCGGCAGCACGAAGGCGCGCGGCTCGTCTATGGGGCCGGCGCGCGAAAGATCGACGCGGCCGGCGAACTCGGCGGCGGCGCCGACGAAGAGATTGACGCCATAGCGTCCGCCCGCGGCGGGGCCGGCGTCGACGACCGGCTGCTCGAAACGGCCGGCGAGCGAAATCGCTTGCGCCGCGCGCAACATGCGCTCGATCTCGAGAGGCTTGGCGTTGGCGCCGAGCACGGCGCGGATCGGCAGCGCGCCCTGCTCGTCCGGCGGCAGCGCGCCGAGATCGGAGAGGCTGACGACGCCCGGATCGTCCTCCGGCAGCACCAGGCCGGTCTCGGTCGGATCGATCTGCGTCCACAATTCATAGGTCGCCTCGAGCGAGCAATCGACGCGATGGCGCTGGCTCGTCGCGATGCGCACCGAATTGAAGCCGGGACGCATCACGCCCGGCGGAATGTCGAAGACGATGGTCTCCACTTCCTGCACCGCGCGGATCGGCGTGTCGCCGATCGTCTGATCGTTGATCGTCAGAGTGAGCGCGGAGGCCTCCGGCATCACCGACACGGCGGCGAGATAGCCGATGCGAAATTGCAGACGGCGCGACGCCTGCGCCTCGGTGACATAGATCGGCCATTCGGACGAGCCGATCTCGCCGGCGAGGCGATAGCCTTGAATATTATTGGTGAGATGCCGCAGCATCGCGCCGGCGACGATCGGCCGCGGCGGCGCGACAGGCGCTGCGGCCGGCGTTTCCACCGCCGCGATGCGGGACGGCTCGCGCGCGGCGAAACGCGCGGGGATGATGGGCTGGAGGCGGGGCGCGGCCGGCCGCGCCCGCTCGACTTGCAGATGGAACAGCTGCTCTTGCGGCGCCGTCGTGAAGATCGCCTGGGCGGAGGCCGCGGCCGGCGTCAGCGCCGTCGTGGCCGCGAGCAGAGCGGCGAGGACTCGGAACTGCATTTTGGCGCTCATTTTTACGAGAATGGTCGTGTCGTCGAGAAGGGACTTGCGAAAAGGATCAGACGCTTTCGTGTCTCACGGAGCGCTCGCGCTCTATCGCGGGCGGCGTTTTCACTTTCGACGGCGGCCGCAGGCGAGGCTGGCGGCGGCCGAAGATCGACGGAAGCTCGGCGATGGGCGGCGGCTCGCTCCGCGCCGCCTCGCCTGCGCGGGGGCGCAGATAGGCGAAGGCGCGCAAGGGCTCGATCGCGCCCCACCAGAGAAATTGCGCCGTGCCGGCGACAATGCCCTTATGCTTGCGCCGCGCGGCCTGGAAGCGCTCGAGCGCCGTGGCGTCGCCATACATGAGATCGGCGAGCGCGAGATGATCCTGCGGCTGCGTGAGCGCGAAGACGAGGTGGCGACGCCCATCCGCCGCGACGCCGACGATGCGCGCGGAAAGGCTCGGACGGCGCGCGGCGTCGACGACCGAGTCGATGAAGAGGCGCCCTTCCGTCTGTTTCGCCGCGGCGAGCGCTTCGGCGTCCGCCTCTGTCGCCGCGCGCAGGCGACAGCCGCCGGCGGAGACTTCCTCTATCGCGACGCGAACATGCTCCTCGCCGAGAGCGAGCGCGCCGCGCCGCTCGACGGGAAGGCTCGGATGCTTCTCGCGGCGGCGACGCTCCGCCACGGCGCCGAGCGCGACGCCGGCGGTGACGAGATTGAAGAAGTTCCATAGGCCGACGAAGACGATCAGCTGGCGCACGCCGGGCTCGGCCACGCAACGATAGACGGCGACGACAGCGCCGATGGCGAGCAGCCCATAAATGGCGAAGAAAGGCCAGGCGAGCTCCGAGAGACGATCCTGCGCTCGCGTCGCGCCTTTCTCCGTCACGCGGAAGGATGGGCTGTGCGGCCGCAGAAGCACAGAGAGGATCGCTTTCGACAAAAACACGCCCTGGCAATATTCGTAGAGTTCCGACACCCAGGGCCAGCGCACGCGGCCGAAGAGATAATTCTGCAGCATCGCGTTCACGACGACATAGGTCGCCGTATAGGCGATCGCCTCTTCTATGTTGGAGACGAAAATCTTGACGTCGAAGAGAATGAAGGCGAGCGGCGCCAGCATGAAGACCAGACGCGGGAAGGGAAAGAACCAGAAGCTCATGCTCGACAGATAGCCGAGCCGCTGCAAGGGCTCGAGGCCGCGCTTCAGCAGCGGATTGCGCAGCAGCAGAATTTGCAGCATTCCCTGGCACCAGCGCACGCGCTGGCCGATGAAGGCGGCGAAAGTCTGAGGCTGCAATCCCGCGACGAGCGGCTTGTCGACATAGACGCTGGTCCAGCCCTGTGCGTGCAGCTCCAGCGCCGTCTCGCAATCTTCGGTGACGGAGACGCCGGAGAAGCCGCCGGCATCGTCCAGCGCGGCGCGGCGCAGCAGAGCCGCCGAACCGCAGAAGAAGGCGGCGTTCCATTTGTCCAATCCGCGCTGCGTGACGCCATAGAACATCTCGTTCTCGGACGGCATATGGCGGAAGGTGCGCAGATTCTGCTCGATCGGATCGGGATTGAGGAAGACATGCGGCGTCTGCACGAGGAAGAGCCGATCATCCTCGAAGAAATAGCCGATCGTCTCACGCAGAAAAGAACGAAACGGCGCGTGATCGGCGTCCAGCACGACGACGATGTCGCCATCGATATGCTCGAGCGCAGCGTTGAGATTGCCGGCCTTGGCGCGCTCGTTATGCTCTCTGGTGAGATAATAGCAGCCCAGCGCGGCGCAGAGCTCCTGCAAGGATGCGCGGCGGGCGCGGGCGCGCTCGGCGATCTCGGGATCGGGATGCGCGCATTTTTGCTCCGTGCCGCCGTCGTCGAGCAGAAAGACATTCAGCCGGTCGGCGGGATAATCCATGGATTTCGCCGCGGCGAGAGTCGTCGCGAGAATGGAGGCGCTCTCGTCATAGCTCGGGACCAGCACATCGACCGCCGGCAGAGCCTCGTCCTCTATCTGCGGCGCCGGCTCGCGCTTCAGCGGCTCGGCGTTGACGACGAGGGTGAGGAGCAGCATCGCCACGCAATAGAGCTCGGCGGCGAGCAATATGGAGCCGCAAGTGAAGCCGACAGGATCGGAGAGCGGCGGCAGAGTGGAGGTGACGCGCCAATAGACATAGCGCAGCACCACGAACAGCGCGAGCGCGATGAACAGCTGGCGCGCTTCCGCGCCGCGCGCGAATCTCCACAAAAAGGCCAGCAGGAAGATGACCGAAAGGCTCGTCGCCAGCTGCGCCTGCACGCTGACCGGCTGTGTGGCGAGCGCGACGGCGACGGCGCCGAGAAGGAGAAAGGAGAGGAAGCGCAAGAGAGACATGGCGACGCCTTCGAGCAAAGACGAACAATGAAAATGTACGGCCGTGAAATCTGCGGCCGTCGATTTTAGAAAGCGATATGCGTGTCCAGAATTCCATAGGCGCCGCCGCCGCGCACGCGATCGCGCAGATAGCCGCTGGAGAGGCCGATCTGCAGCGCGCCGAATTTCAGTCCGGTGAGATGCGCGCCGGCGCGCCATTGCGCGAAATAATTATCGCCGAGCGCCAGCGCCTCCGGTCCGACATAGACATAATCGGCGAGCTCCAGGCCGAATTTCAGCCGCGTGTAATAGGAATTATGCACGGTCGAATAATAGGCGATGAGCGCGACCATGGTGGACTCGGTCGGCCGCGCGAAGGCCTCGACGCCGACTTTGGCGCCGACCGAAACGCCGCGCACTTGATTGCCCGGATCGAAAGGCGACAGGCTGTGATTCATCGCATCCGGGCCGACATAGAAAGCGACGCCGCCCTGATTGGAGACGACCTCGTAGCCGACCATGAAGGAGCCGTCCTCGAGCGTTCCATTCACGCGGCCATAGCCGGAATTGCTGGGAATGAAAGCGGCGCCGACGGGGATGTAGACCGGAAGATCGCTGGCGTCATAAGCATATTTGCCGATGACGGTGGAGACGCGAATGCGTGGACCGCTCTCCACGAGCGATCCGAAAGGCGCGATCTTGCCGATGGCGGCGCCGGCGATCGAATTGCGCGACGTTCCGTCGACGGAAAGATCGATGGAGACCGTCGGCCGAGGCGTCGCCGGCGGCGGCGGCGCCTCGGCGGGAACGCCCGTATACCAATCGGCAGCGCGCGCCGTCGAGCAGAGCGCCGCGCACAATGCGAGCGGCAGAGCCGTTTTCGAGAGCATCATGACTCTTCATTCCCAGGCCCGATCGAACGGCGCGCGCGGGAATGACCGCGTTACATTCGCGTCTCTCGATCAAGTGCGCCTGACATGGCGCCTTCCTTAAGAATGGAGGTTAATGGGACAATGTTTATTGAATGCTTTCGCGCTTCGCAAAGAAGCCGTTATGCCTAATGCGCGGTACTGCTCAGCTCGCGCACGCGCTTCAGAGCGCCTCTATCGTAGCTGTGAGATGCGCGAGATCCTCGCTGCGCGAAAGGCGATGATCGCCTTCCATCACCAAGGTCAGCACGACGGGATCGCTCGCGAGACAATCCATCAGCCGCAGCGCATGGCGATAGGGCACATCCTCGTCGCGCATCCCCTGCAAGATATGCACGGGCGCATTCACACGGATGACGTCGTCCAGCATGAGATGCGCGCGACCGTCCTCGATGAGCCGGCGCGTGATCGGCGTCGGCTCCGGCGAATAGGGCGAAGGCCGTAACCATGCGCCCTCTTCGAGAATGGCGCGACGAATATCGTCGTCGGCATTGTTCCAGACGAGTTCCTCGGTGAAATCGACGGCGGGCGCGATCAGCACGAGAGCGTGCAGGCGGCGGCCCTGCTCGGCGAGTCGGCGCGCCATCAGCAGCGCGAGCCAGCCGCCCATGGAGCTGCCGACGAGAATTTGCGGGCCGCGCGTCGAAGCGTCGAAGACGGCGAGACTCTGCGCCAGCCAATCGCCGATCGTTCCATCCTCGAAGCGTCCGCTCGATTCGCCATGGCCGGAATAATCGAAGCGCAGAAAAGCGCGCCCCTCGCGCTCCGCCCATGCGTCGAGATGCGCGGCCTTGGAGCCCAGCATGTCGGATTTGAAACCGCCGAGCAGCATCACGCCGGGACGCTCCGCCCCAGCCCCATGCGCAGCGCGAAGGCGCCGGGCGATGCGCCAGGGCTCCCGTCCCTCGAGGGCGAGTTCGATGAAGCTCAGCCCCTCCTCGACGCCGTCCACAGCCATCGTCTCCCCGCCGGGCGAATGCGCCCGCTCTCGCTATTAACGAAAAATGTGCATTTCTTCAAAGTCATGCTCCAGCGGCCGAGGCGGCCGGGCCTTATTGCTGGCTCATTTCTACGGCGAAGAGGGCCCCGGCCTCTCTCGACCGCGGCGAGGTTCTCGTTTACTGGGCAAGATCGCTCCATGCTAGAGAATTTCCACGCCTTCCCTTCGACCAGCCGCCCTCTCGCCGGGCGGACGATCTTGCAGATCGTGCCCGATCTCCAATCGGGCGGCGCGGAACGTACGACCATCGACATCGCCGAGGCGCTGCATATGGCGGGCGCCCGGGCGCTCGTCGCCTCGGAGGGCGGCCGCATGGTCAGCGAGCTGCAGGCCAAGGGCGGCGTGTGGCTGCCCTTTCCCGCCGCGACCAAAAATCCGCTCGCCATGGCGCTGAACTCCTTCCGCCTCGCCCGCATTCTGCGCGAGGAGCGCGTGGATATCGTCCATGCGCGCTCGCGCGCCTGCGCCTGGGTCGCGCATCACGCGGCGCGGCGCGCGGGCGCGCGCTTCGCCACCACCTTCCACAGCATCTACGGCGGCGCCTCCGCCATCAAGCAGCGCTATAATTCCATCATGGCGGCGGGCGATCTCGTCATCGCCAATTCGCATTTCACCGCCCGCCATATCGCCGAGCTCTATCCGCAGGCGACACAGCGCATCGTCGTCATCGCGCGCGGGCTCGATCTGCGCGCCTTCTCGCCCTCCGCCGTCGAGCCCGCCCGCGTCGAGCGCGTGCGCGCCTCATGGGGCGTCGCGCGACACGAGCGCGTCGTGCTGTTGCCGGCGCGGCTCTCGGCGCGCAAGGGCCATCTCGCGCTCGTCGACGCGGCGAAGCTGCTCCTCGCCGAAGGATTTTCCGATGTGCGCTTCGTGCTGGCGGGCGATGCGCCCAACGCCGCGTTTCGCGCCAATGTGGAGGCGCATATCGCGCGCGCCGGGCTCGAGGAAATCATGCGCGCGCCGGGCTATTGCGCCGATATGCCGGCCGCCTATCTCGCCGCCGCCGTCGCCGTCGCGCCCTCGACGACGCCCGAGGCTTTCGGCCGCGTCGCCATAGAGGCGCAGGCGATGGGCGCGCCGGTCATCGTCTCCGATTTCGGCGCGGCGATCGAGACCGTGCTGGCGCCGCCGCAGGTCGATGCGACGCAGGCGACCGGCTGGCGCACGCCGGCCGGCGACGCCGCCGCTCTGGCGCAGGCGATTCGCGAGGCGCTGGAGCTGCGCCCCTCCGCCCGCGAGGCGCTGACGGCGCGCGCGCGGCGGCATGTGCAGTCGCATTTTTCCGTCGAGCGCATGTGCGCTGCGACGCTCGACGCCTATGAGCGGCTGCTCATCGGACGCGCGCTGTGACGCGGCTGCGGAAGAAATGGTTCGACCTCACCCCCATGAACCGGATATTCTCCTTTCATAAAAACATTCTAGGGATCGATCGCAGCGCGACAAAGGAGTTGGCGGATGGCATATGATCTCATCGTCATCGGCACGGGCCCGGGCGGCTATGTCTGCGCGATTCGCGCGGCGCAGCTCGGCCTCAAGACCGCCGTCGTCGAGAAGCGCGCCACCCATGGCGGCACTTGCGGCAATGTCGGCTGCATTCCCTCCAAGGCGCTGCTGCACGCCTCGCATATGTTCGCGGAGACGAGCCACGGCCTCGCCGATCTCGGCGTCATCGTCGAGCCGCCGCGGCTCGATCTCGAGAAAATGATGAAGCACAAGGCCGACACGGTCGCCGCCAATGTCGGCGGCGTCGCCTTTCTGTTCAAGAAGAACAAGATCGATTCGTTCCATGGCGTCGGCCGCATTCTCGGCGCCGGGCGCGTCGAGGTGACGGGCGAGAATGGCGCGACGCAGAATCTCGAATCGCAATATATCGTCATAGCGACAGGCTCCGCCGTGGCGCCGCTGCGCGATGTCGACGGCAAGGAGATCGCCTTCGACGAGAAGACGATCCTCTCCTCCACCGGGGCGCTGGAGCTCGAATCGGTTCCGAGACATCTCGTCGTCGTCGGCGCGGGCGTCATCGGTCTCGAGCTCGGCTCGGTCTGGCGACGGCTCGGCGCGCAGGTGACGGTGATCGAATATCTCGACCGCATTTTGCCGGGCGCCGACGCCGAGGTCGCGACCCGCTTCCAGAAAATTCTGGAGAAGCAGGGCTTCGCCTTCCATCTCGCCGCCAAGGTCACCAAGATCGACAAGACGCCGGAGGGCGTCTCCGTCTCCTACGCCTCCACCAAGGGCGGCGGCGGCACGCCGATAACGGCCGACGCCGTGCTGATCGCCACAGGGCGCATTCCCTATACGGCGGGCCTCGGCCTCGAGGAGGCGGGCGTCGCCACCGAGCGCGGGCGAATCGTCATCGACGAGCATTTCCGCACCAATGTGGCGGGCATTTTCGCCATCGGCGATGTGGTGCGCGGCGCCATGCTCGCCCATAAGGCCGAGGAGGAGGGCGTCGCCGTGGCGGAGATCCTCGCCGGTCAGGCGGGACATGTGAATTACGGGGTGATTCCGTCTGTGGTCTATACGATGCCGGAGGTCGCCTGGGTGGGCCTGACCGAGGAAGAGGCGAAATCGGCCGGAATCGCCTATAATGTCGGCAAATTCCCCTTCTCCGCCAATGGCCGCGCGCGCGCCAGTCGGCAGACGGAGGGATTCGTCAAAGTGCTGGCCGACGCCGCCACAGACCGCGTGATCGGCGTGCATATTCTCGGCTCGGACGCCGGCGAGTTGATCGCCGAAGGCGGCGTGCTGATGGAATTCTCCGGCGCGGCGGAAGACCTCGCCCGCACCTGCCATGCGCATCCGACGCTGTCGGAAGCGATCAAGGAAGCGGCGCTCGGCGTCGCCAAGCGCTCGATCCATTTGTGAAGAGCGCGCACTCCTTCTCCCGCCTGCGGGAGAAGGAGTTACGCCCTCAGTGCAAACGGAACTCCTTGTCCACCAAGGAGATTTCCGCCGGGCGAATGAGCCCGCTATGCGCCACCTGCACCGAATGGAGCCGGCCGTCGAGGCTCCTCTGCCAAAAATCCAGAAACTTCCGCAATTGCGGAAATTCGGGCTGCAAATCGTATTCCTGCCAGATGTACGATTGCATGATCGCGGGGTGATCGGGCAGACGATAGAAAATATTGGCCGTCGTCAGCCCATAGCCTTCGAGCATACGGCGAAATTCGCGCGACGCCATGAGACGCCTCCTCTTCGATCGCGTGAGAACGATAGGTTCGACCACGACAAAGATGCAAGGCCAATGCCGAATAAACTTTTAAAAACAATATGCTAGCAGCAAGCGTGAGCGAGTGCTGATCGATCGGCCGGCTCTTTGTGGCGAAACCTGCCGAGACGGCATATTTCTGTCGCGATCTCAGGAGACGCCGACATGCGCGCTGTTCGGGATGTGAAGGACATCGTCGGCTTGCTGATGCGCATCGTCGACGGCGGCGAAACGAGCGTCGAGGAAGTGGAAGCGCTATGCTTCGACGCCGAGGGAGCGCTCGGCGCCGCCTTGAACGGCGCTTATATTCTGCTTCTCGAATTCGCTTTCGACCGCGAAGCGCGTGAGCGGGACGCAGCGCTCGACGCGCGAATGCGGCTTCGTCTCGGGGAATCGCTGGCCGAGGCGGCGAGGATCGCAGAAACGGCCGGCGCGCGATAATGGCGCTCGAGGCCCAATAGGAGAAGAACGCCCGATGGAATCCGTCAAGCAACGCCTCATTCGCGCCTTCTGGTTCACGCTGGCGGTTCTCTTCCTCATCGAGAGCTGGCTGTGGGACCATGTGAAACTATGGATCCTGCGGCTCGCGGCCGCGTTCGGCGTGAAGGAGCTGGAGGCGCGGCTGCGCGAATTCATCGCCGGCCTATCGCCCATCGCCACGCTCGCCGTCTTCGCCCTTCCGGCGATCACGATTTTTCCGTTGAAGCTGCTCGCGGTCGCCGCCATCGCCCATGGCCATGTGGTGACGGGGATCACGGTGATCCTCGCCGCCAAGACGCTGGCGCTCGGCGTCACATCCTTCCTCTTCGACGCCAGCCGCGAGAAGCTCTTGCAAATCGGCTGGTTCGCGAAGCTCTATGCGGCCGTGCTGCGCGTCAGCCGCTGGGCGCATGAGCGGGTCGAGCCGTTCAAGCAGAAAATTCGCGAGTCGAAGGATTATTTGAAGGCGCAGCTGTCCCGCGCTCTGGGCGAGGAGGGCCGCTCGCTGTTCCTGCGCAAGCTGGCCCTGCTGCGCGCTCTCGTCCGCCGCCGCGGCGCGGCATGACGATCTCGCTCCGCCGCTCGACATTTCGCTCCGCCGCTCAGCGGCAGAGCGCATAGCCGAGACAGGCGTCGGCCGAAGCCGCCTGCCCAGATGTGACGATGATCCAGACGCCATAGGCGAAAGCCATGACGAGAACGACTCCGAGCAGCGACAATCTCGGCGTATGACCCATTTTCCCCTCCTGCCGATCGCCGGCGCCCGTCCCCTCAACGGACGCCGCAACCTGCCCGAGCCCGAAAAACGTCCGCGTGCGCGGGCGCACGAAGCGAAAAGGCGGCAGGTTCGCTAGGAAGGAAGGGCGGGGACGAGAAAAGGCGAGACCTCGCTCGAGATCAAAATTTCGGCGAGGAAGCGCTTGACGAGATCGATTGCAATCGAAGCAAAATCAATTCGATTTCGTCGAAACGCGGGCGCCGCGCGGATGCGCCGAGCGCCAGGCGTCGAGAAGCCGCGCTTTATCGACGGCGGCGTAGATCTGCGTCGTCGAGAGCGAGGCGTGGCCGAGCAGCTCCTGAATGCTGCGCAGATCGCCGCCGCGGCCCAGCAGATGCGTCGCGAAGGAATGGCGCAGCGCATGGGGCGTGGCGCTCGCGGGCAGGCCCAACGCGCCGCGCATTCGCTCCACGGCGAGCTGCAATATGCGCGGCGACAGCGGCCCGCCGCGCGCGCCGACGAAGAGCGGCCCGCCGGCGAGCTGATAGGGACACAGCGAAATATAGTCTTCTATGGCCCGCCGCACGGGCTCGATGACCGGGACCACGCGGGTCTTGCCGCCCTTGCCGGTGATGGAGACGCGATCGACGACGCCGATGGGCGCGCGGTCGCGCTCGATCGACAGCGCCTCCGAAATGCGCAAGCCGGCGCCATAGAGCAGCGCCAGAGCGGCGGCGTCGCGGGCCAAAATCCAGGGCTCGCGGGCCTCGCCGGCGCGGGTCTCGGCGCGGGTGAGATCGCGCGCGTCGGCGACGCTCAGCGCCTTGGGAAGGCTGTGCGGCTTTTTCGGCGCATGGACGGCGCCGAAGACATCGGTCTTGGCAAGGCCCTTTTTCTCGAGGAAGCGCATGAGCGAGCGCACCGCGGCCAGCGCCCGCAGCAGCGAGCGATTTTCCAGCCCCTCGGTCCGCCGCTGCGCCATGAAGGCGCGTATGTCGGCGGGAGCGAGCGCGCTCAATGTGGCGGCGTCGGCGGGCGCGCCGCGACGCTCGGCGAGAAAGGCGAGAAAAAACCGCGTGTCGCGCGCATAGGCGTCGAGCGTGTGGCGCGAGCAGCGCCGCTCGCCGGAGAGATGCTCCAGCCAAGATTCGGCCGCCGAGACGATATCGGGCGCCGCCAGAAAGGCGGCGCCCGATCTTTTGGTTGCGGCTCTTGGGGAATCGCGCATGGCATAAGTGGTGGCGCGCGCCGATAAAGGAAGGGTAAAGGGTCAGCCCTTCGTCAGCTCTCGCCGCGCCGTCTCCAGCAATTCGTCGAGCGTGCGCCGCAGCTGATGGTCGGACTGCTCGACGCCGGCGGCGGCGAAATCGTCCTTCACCTTGGAAAAAACCAGCTCATCGGCATTGGCGGACGTCTCGGCGGTCACCAGCGCCTCGGCGTAGGCCTCCGCTTCCGGCCCTGATTTGCCGAGCTTTTCGGCCGCCCACAGGCCGAATAATTTGTTTCGCCGCGCCGCCGCGCGGAATTCCATTTCCTGATCATGGACGTAGCGCTTCTCGAAAGCTTCTTCCCGATTGTCGAACGTGCTCATTGCAACCCTCGGATGTTTCGTCGGCCTCGTTCGGCCCGGCGCAAGTCTGGATGTAGGCGATTCGGTCGAAAATCCAGTGACGTTCACGCAATTAACGAAAATTTCAGTCAAGTTGTGTCGGCCACTCGATTCGGCTAGTCTCGCTTCGCGGGTTGTAACGACCGCCGGAACAGGATAGGACCCGGTTCCATCCGCGGCCGTCACCAACGCCCGCTTCGGACGAACGTCCCTTTTCCCGAGCTCCCGCTCTGGCCGAGGCGGCGGCCGCCGGAGCCGAACCGAGGAGCCACGGGCCCGTAATGGATTTTCTCAAGCCCCGGTTGATCCCGATGAATCGCCGCCGCCGCATCTACGAAGGCAAGGCCAAGGTCCTCTATGAGGGCCCGGAGCCCGGGACGTTGATCCAACACTTCAAGGACGACGCCACCGCGTTCAACGCCAAGAAGCACGAGGTCATCGACGGGAAGGGCGTCCTCAACAATCGGATCTCGGAATTCGTTTTCCAGCATCTGAACGATATCGGCGTGCCGACGCATTTCATCCGCAGGTTGAACATGCGCGAACAGCTGATTCGCGAGGTCGAGATCGTTCCGCTCGAGATCGTGGTGCGCAATGTCGCCGCCGGCTCGCTGTCCAAGCGCCTCGGCATGGAGGAGGGCACGCAGCTGCCGCGCTCCATCATCGAGTTCTATTACAAGAACGACGCGCTCGACGACCCGATGGTCTCCGAGGAGCACATCACCGCTTTCGGCTGGGCGAGCCCGCAGGAGATCGACGACATCATGGCCTTGGCCATTCGCGTCAATGATTTCCTCTCCGGCCTCTTCCTCGGCGTCGGCATCCGCCTCGTCGACTTCAAGATGGAGTGCGGGCGGCTGTGGGAAGGCGACATGATGCGCATCGTCGTCGCCGACGAGATTTCCCCCGACTCCTGCCGGCTGTGGGACATCAAGTCCAACGACAAGCTGGACAAGGACCGCTTCCGCCGCGACATGGGCGGCCTCGTCGAGGCCTATACGGAAGTCGCGCGCCGTCTCGGCATTCTGCAAGAGAACGAGACGCCCCGCCCGAGCCAGCCCAAGCTGGTGCAGTAAGGCGCAATCATTCGGCGCGAATCCTTCTCCCACTCGTGGGAGAAGGTGGCCCTCGCGTCAGCGAGGGTCGGATGAGGGTTCGCGCCGCCGAGGCGACCTCTTCGAAAACCGTCTTCGCGCCTGAGAGCCCGCAGCAGCCCTCATCCGACCCCGCTTCGCGGAACCACCTTCTCCCGCAGGCGGGAGAAGGAAGGCGCGAACCTTCCTAAAATCTCGATCGATCTGTCCCGAGAGAACTCGCCGCTCACTGCGCGGCGAGCTTGATCTCGGGATAGGTACAGCGCTCGCGGCTCTCCTGATCGACATGCAGATGCTGCGGCGGCTCGACGAAGGGAATGCCGAGCGTCTGCCACACATCCGCCACCGCCTCCACCAGAGCGACGATATGCTCCGGCGTATGGCGCGGCGTCGGCGTGATGCGCAGACGCTCCGAGCCGCGCGCCACGGTCGGATAATTGATCGGCTGAATGTAGATGTCGTGGCGCTCGAGCAGCATGTCGCTCGCCGCCTTGCACAGCTCGGCGTCGCGCACCATCACCGGCACGATATGCGAGCCATTCTCCAGCACCGGCAGGCCGGCCGCCGCCAGCGCATGTTTGGTGATATGCGAGGCGCGCTGATGCGCAGCGCGCAAATCGGAGCGCGCCTTGAGCACACGAACGGCGGCCGTCGCCGCGGCGGCGACGGCGGGCGGCAGAGCGGTGGTGAAGATGAAGGAAGCCGCATAGCTGCGAATGGCGTCGATGACGACGCGGTCGCCCGCCACATAGCCGCCCAGTGTGCCGAAGCCCTTGGCCAGCGTGCCCTCGATGACGTCGATGCGATGCATCACGCCCTCGCGCTCGCAGATGCCGCCGCCGCGCGCGCCATACATGCCGACGGCGTGGACCTCGTCGATATAGGTCATCGCGCCATAGCGCTCGGCGAGCGCCGCGATCTCGGCGACCGGAGCAATATTGCCGTTCATCGAATAGAGGCTCTCGAAGACGATGAGCTTGGGCCGATTTCCGGCCTCGACGAGCAGCTCCTCGAGATGGGCGAGATCATTGTGGCGGAAGATCTTGCGCTCCGCGCGCGAGCGCTTCACGCCCTCGATCATCGAATTGTGATTGGAGGCGTCGGAGAGAATGACGCAATCGGGCAGAAGATCGGCGATCGTCGATATAGCGGCGAGATTGGAGATCCAGCCCGAGGTGAAGACGAGCGCGGCCTCCTTGCCATGAAGATCGGCGAGTTCGCTCTCGAGCTCCACGATCGCGTGGCTGGTGCCGGAAATGTTGCGCGTGCCGCCGGCGCCGGCGCCGACGCGCGAGGCGGTCTCCACCATTGCGGCGATCACCTCGGGGTGCTGGCCCATGCCGAGATAATCATTGGAGCACCAGATCGTCACGTCGCGGGTGGAGCCGTCGTCCCGGTGCCAGACCGCCTGCGGAAAGGTTTCGACGCAGCGTTCGAGATGGGCGAAGACCCGGTACCGGCGTTCCTCCTGGAGACGAGTGACCGCCGTCTCGAAAAAGCGCCGATAGTTCATGTGACGACCCTTCATACCACGATAGGGGGCCGATACTCTTGGCCCCGCGGGACTGCCGCGCGATCGGACCGCGCTGCTCCCGCTTTGTGCGTTTTGCTACATAAACTATCCGAAGAGGCTTGGCGAGAGGCAGAACGTCGCGCCGAGACAAAGTCACGAAATGGCCACGAATGCTTTTCTCTCCGCGAGCGTAAGCGCGAAATAAAATGACTGCTGCGCCGCGCAATCCTATTTTGCGTCGCACAATGTTTCGAGCGACGTCCCGGTCGGCAGAGGAAGACGCGCTTGCAGAGCGGCGCCGCGCGGCGATGTCGATTCGAGTGTCAGTCGGCCGCCCAACGCGGCGACGCGCTCGCCCATTCCACGCAGGCCGATGCCTTCGCGCACGCCTGCCGAAACGCCGGCGCCGTCGTCGCGCACGAGGATGCGCAATTCGCTCTCTGCGCCTGCGACGATGCGCTCGACCGTCACATCGACCCGCGCGGCGCTCGCATGGCGAAACACATTGGTCAGCCCCTCCTGCACGATGCGATAGGCGGTGAGCGCGATGGTCTCGTCGAGCGGCTCGCCGGTCTCGGCGACATGCAGACCGACGGCGACCTCGGGCTCGAGATCGCGCCAGCCCTGGGCCAGCGCCTGCAACGCCCCCTCGAGACCCATTTCGTCCAGCGCCGCCGGCCGCAGCCGGCCGAGGATGCGGCGATTGACCTGCTGCAATGCGCCGAGCTGCGCGTCGATGGTCAGGCAATCTTCCCGACGTGCGCCCTCGAGCTTGCGCGCGAGCGCGCCGAGCCCGGCGCGAATGCTGAACAGAAACGGCCCGATCTCGTCATGCAGATCGCGGGCGATGTCGCGCCGCTCCGCGTCCTGCACATGGATGATGCGCTCGACGAGCGCGCGATTCTCCGCGTCCAGACGCGCGAGCGTCTGCGCCAGCGCATCCACTCTCGAGGCGATGGCGACGAACTCCGGCGCATCGCCCGCCGCCATGCGCACGCTGCGATCGCCGCGCTCGAGCCGATGCAGCGCCTCGGCGAGCGTCGAAACGGGCGCGAGCGCGCGCGAGACGACGATCGACACAACGCCGAAGCCGGCGAGCGCGAGCGCCGCCGCGCCCAGCGCCAGCAGCCATGCCTCCTCCCATATCTCGTCGATCTCGTCGCCCGGATCGGCGGCCAGCGCCAGCTCGCCGCGCAGGCGGCCGCGGCCGTCCAGGGCGATGCGCGTCTCGCTCGGCGGCCCGGCGACGAGCGCCGCGAACCAGGCCGGCGCGCGCCGCCCCTCCCCCGCGGGCGCGCCCGCCGCGCCGGAGCCGGCCATGAAAATATGAATGTGCCGCAGCCGCTCCACCTCGGCGAGCCGGGCGCGAAGGGCGGAAAGCGGATCGTCGCTCTCCGCCACGCTGGCCAGCGCCGTCGCCACGAATTCCCGCGCGAGGCGGGCGGTGCTGTCCGATTCGGCCCGCACGCGCGAGGCGGCGTGCAGCATCAGCAGGCCGACGCCGAGGGCGAGGCCGGTCGCGAGCGTCGCGCCGAGCAGCGCCAACAGCCTGGCGCGCAAGGATAAACTTTCCAGCATGGGGACCCGCCTTTGCAATGCGCGGCGACTTTACGTAAGGGTAGCGCTTGGTCAATCCGTCCCGACGCTTCCGGCCGTAGCGTCCTCGAAACACAGCGTCGCGAGCTCAAAAAAAGATGCGTGTCCTGATCGTCGACGATCATCCGATCATCGTCTCCGGCTGCGCGGCAATGCTCGCCGGCGAGGGCGACATAGAAGCGCGCGACGCCGGCGACGCCGAGACGGCCCTGACGCTCTTCGTGGAATGGCGGCCGGATGTCGCCGTCGTGGACATTAATCTGCCCGGCGCCTCGGGCTTCGAGCTGACGCGCCGAATGCTGCGTCACGACGAGGAGGCGCGCATCGTCATTTTTTCGATGAATGACGATCCGATCTTCGCCGCGCGGGCGATAGAGGCCGGCGCGCGCGGCTATGTGACGAAGAACGACGATCCGTTTCTGCTGCTGCACGCAGTGCGCGAGGTGGCGGCGGGCGGCATGTTCCTGATGCCGAAGCTCGCCAATCGCCTCGCCTTCGACAAAACCTCCGCGCTCGCCAATCCGCTGGCGGAGCTGAGTTCGCGCGAGCTCGAGATTTTGCGCCTGCTCGGCAAGGGCTCGAGCATGACCGAAATCGCCGATGCTGTGCATGTGTCCTACAAGACGATCGCCAACACATGCTCGCTGCTCAAGCGCAAGCTCGGCGCGCGCACGCCGATGGATCTGGTACGCATCGCGATAGAGCAGCGATTGGCGTGAAGGAGAGGGACTCTTCCTTCTCCCGCCTTCGGGAGAAGGCGGGGTCGGATGAGGGTCCGTGGATTTTTCTTTCTAAATTTTCCGGCACGAAATGTCTAAAAATTCCCGGATAAATCGGCAATTCTGAACACGCAGAGCCCTCATCCGACCCTCGCTGACGCGAGGGCCACCTTCTCCGGCGAGCGGGAGAAGGAGCTCACACCGAGATTCAGACCAATTCTTTCGCGAGCTTATTTTCGACGGCGATGCGGATGAGATCGGCGCGCGAGCGGGCGCCGAGCTTGCGCTTGAGCAGAGAGCAGCTGTTCGCCACCGTCTTGTAGGAGACGCGCATGATGTGCGCGATCTCGGCCATGCCCTTGCCTTCCGCAAGCAGGCGCAAAATCTCCAGCTCGCGGCCGTTGAGCCCTTCGAGCGGATTGGCGCCGTGCTTCTGATCGAAAAAAGCGAGCTTTTGCGCCACTTGGTTGGAGAGATAGCGCTCTCCGGCGGCGACCATGCGCACCGCCTTGAGGAATTGCGCGGGATCTTCGTTTTTCGCGAGATAGCCCTTGGCTCCATGTTCTATGGAGCGCGCGGCGAAGACGGGGTCGTCATTCATCGTGAAGACGATCGCCTTGGTGTCCGGCTTGCGCTTGAGCATTCGTCGCAGCAGCTCGAATCCGGAAAGCCCCGGCAGATTTATATCCAGCACGATGACGTCCGGCTGCGCGGAAGCGTGCGCCTCGAGCGCGGCGTCGGCGTCGCGCGCCTCCAGCACTTCAATGTCCGATTGGCCGGACAACATGCCGCGGCACCCGGCAATCACCATGGGATGGTCGTCGACGATCAGCACGCGCATCGGGCATAGCCACTCTTGGTAAGCGAGATTACTATGGGAATACAAAATCTTCTTTGTCAATCGCCGGCCCGCGCGCCGGCCCGCGCGGGGTCCACGGCGAAACCGGGAGCATTCCATGTCGTTGAAGGCGAGGCTCGGCTGGCTCATCGCCATCGTCCTCACCGCCATGCTGGCGGTCAATGTCGCGATCATGATCGGCCATGCCGGCCCGCGCGTGCGCGCCGAGGCGGAGAGCATAGAGCATTTGTCGCATGAGCTGGTCGAGACGGCGCTCGCGAGCGTACAGGAGACGAAGAACCCGATCCCATCGCTGCGGCGGCTCTTCGACAGTCTGCGCAATCTGCGCCACATCGAAATCGAGATTCTGCCGAATGACGACACGGCGCCGAATTTCGACTCGCAATTGCGCTCCGAAATCAAGAACGGCGTGCCGGATTGGTTCGTCAGCCTCGTCGCGCCAGCGCCGAAAGTGGACATTATTCCAGCGCGCGTCGGCGACGTGCAATACGGCAATATTGCCATTATTTTCAATCCGGTCGACGAGCTCGCCGAAATCTGGTCGGATCTTTTGTGGCTCGGCGCGATCAGCCTCGCCGTCACGCTGCTGATGCTGGCGCTGGTGCTGGCGCTGCTGCGTCGAACGCTCGCTCCCTTCGATTCGCTCGGACGTGGATTGGCGCGGCTCGAGGCGGGCGAGACGGCGGTGCGACTCGATCTGCGCGGCGCGTCCGAATTCAGGGATATTTCCCAAAAGCTCAATTCGCTGGCGTCGACGCTCGATCGCGTGCAGGAGGAGAATCACTCGCTCATCGAGCGCCTCTTCGCCGTGCAGGATTCCGAGCGCCGCGACATCGCCCGCGATCTGCATGACGAAGCCGGCCCCTGCCTCTTCTCCATCCGCGCCGGCGCGGCGACGCTCGCCGCTGCGGCTTCGGGAAATTTTCCCGATCGTGATCTGTTGCAGCGAAGCTGCGCCAATATAGACGCCGCCGGGCAGGCGTTGCAGACGCTGCTGCGGCGTATGCTCGAGCGACTGCGCCCGCCGGCGATGAGCGAGCTCGGCCTCGAGACCGCCTTGCGCGGACTCGTCGCCTCCTGGAGCGACGGCCGCGCCGATGTGCGGCTGTCGCTGCGCATCGCCCATGATCTCTCCTGCCTCGACGAAAGATCGGCGCTCACCGCCTATCGCGTGGTGCAAGAGGCGCTCACCAATATTTTCCGCCACTCTTCCGCCGCCAACGCCGAAGCGCGTCTCGAATTCGTCGAGGCGCCGCCCGAGCTCGCCGGCGCAGCCGAAGCGCTGCGCGTGGTGGTGGAGGACGATGGCGTCGGCCTGCCGGAAGAGCACAGATTCGGCCTCGGCCTCATCGGCATGAGCGAGCGTGTCCATACGCTCGGCGGCGTGATGCGCATGGAGCGCCGGCCGGAGGGCGGCACGCGCATAGAGGTGCTGCTGCCGCTTCCCGAAGTGGAGGAGCTTCCCGAGGCCGAGGAGCGCGAGGGCGACGATCTGTAGCGCAACCTTGTCGTCGGGCCCCTTTGTGCGAAGCGCCGGGCCTGTCTATATTGGGAAAAATCGGAGATTCTGATTTCCGATTTGTCGCGATTTACGACAGGACAAGGAGGCGCATATGGTTTCGAAATTTCAAATGATCGCCCTCGGCGCAGGTCTCTGCCTCGCCGCGCCCATCGCCGCGCAGCCGGCCATCGCCGCGCCCTCGCCCATAAAGACTTTCGATACGGACAATGACGGCACGCTCGACATCGCCGAAGTGAGCAAGGCCGCCGCGGCCGTCTTCGACAAGCTCGAGAAGGACAATGACGGCACCGTCGACCGCAAGGAGGTCGGCGCGCGCATCGGCAAGAAAGAATTTGCCGCCGCCGATCCGGACGATGACAAAACGCTCACGAAAGAGGAATATCTCGCCCTCGTCGGCAAGCTGTTCAAAGCAGCGGACAAGGACGATGAAGGCACGCTCGACGCCAAGGAGCTGAAGTCCAAGGCGGGCAAGGCGCTGCTGAAGCTGATTCGCTGAGCGAAAAAAGGAGCGGCCGACTAGCGTCATGATCAAGCGTTGCGTCATCGGCGTTTCGGTCGCCGCCATCCTCTCCATACTGCCCGCCGCGGCCGAGCCGCTGCGGATGAAATTTGGCGTGCTGCGCCAGCAACATTCGAGCGAAACTCTGTCGATCCTCGACCTGCCGGCCGAGGACGACACGCTCGCCGGCGCGCTGATCGGCGTCGCCGACGACAACACCACCGGCCGCTTCACGGGCCAGAGCTATGAGGCCATCGACGAGAAGCTCGCGCCCGGCGATGACGCCGTCGCCGCCGCGCAAAAGCTGCTCGACCAGGGCGCCGTCGCCATTCTCGCCGATCTTCCCGCCGATGACCTCCTGCATGTCGCCGATACGCTGAAATCGCGCGAGACGCTGCTTTTCAATGTGAGCGCGACCGACGAGCGGCTGCGCGAGGCGGACTGCCGGGCCAATGTGATTCATGTCGCGCCGACGCGCTCCATGCTGACCGACGGCCTCGCGCAATATCTCGTCTGGAAGCAATGGCGCCGCTGGCTCATCATCAAGGGCTCGCATCCGCAGGACGAGTTGCTCGCCGCCGCCTATCGCGCCAGCGCCAAGAAATTCGGCGCGAAGATCGTGGACGAACGCGTCTATGTCGACACGGAGGGCGGACGCCGCTCCGATTCGGGCAGCGTGCAGACGCAGCGGCTGATTCCGCCGCTGACGCAAGGCGCGAATTATGACGTGCTGATCGCCGCTGACGAGAGCGAGGTGTTCGGCAATTATCTGCCCTATCGCACTTTCGATCCTCGCCCGGTCGTCGGCTCTGCCGGCCTCGTTCCGACGAGCTGGGACGCCTCGCATGAGCAATGGGGCGCGGTGCAGCTGCAAAACCGCTTCCGCGCGCAGTTTCATCGCGGCATGAACGCCCGCGATCATCAGGCCTGGATCGCCGCGCGCATGATCGGCGAAGCCGTCACGCGCGCCTCCTCCGCCGATCCGAAGACGCTGGCCGCCTATCTCACCGGGCCGGATTTCAACATAGCGGCCTTCAAGGGCGTGCGCCTGTCGCTGCGGCCCTGGAATCTTCAGCTGCGCCAGCCTATCCTGCTCGGCGACGGCCGCATGATTGTTTCGGTGTCGCCGCAGGACGGCTTCCTGCATCAGACCTCCGAGCTCGACACATTGGGCGTCGACAAGCCCGAAACCAAATGCAGGCTGAAATGAAAATGACGACGCTGCCCAATAGCCTTCGTGCGCGACTCCTTCTCCCGCTCGCGGGAGAAGGTGGCCCCACGAAACGGGGTCGGATGAGGGCCCTCGAAGCTTCCCCGAACGTCGCGCATTCGCACGCCTTCTCCCTCGAGTGGGAGCGAGCGCGCGCGTTCCGCTCGGCTGCGATCGCGGCGCTGCTTCTCGCCTCGCCCGCTCACGCCTTCACCGCCTATGTCAGCAATGAGAAAGGCAATAGCGTCACCGTCATCGACACCGACAAGATGGAGGCGATCAAAACCGTGAAAGTCGGCCGCCGGCCGCGCGGCATCGAAATCTCGAAAGACAATTCCGAGGTCTATATCTGCGCCGGCGACGACGACACGATTCAAGTGCTCGACACCAAGACGCTCAAGATCACCGGCAATCTGCCCTCCGGCCCCGACCCCGAGCTGATGATATTGAGCCCCGACGGCAAGACCGTCTATGTGTCGAACGAGAACGACAATCTCGTCACCATGATCGACACCAAGACGAAACGCCGGATCGGCGACGTGCCTGTGGGCGTCGAGCCGGAAGGCATGGCGGTGAGCCCGGACGGACGCATTCTCGTCAATACGTCCGAGACCACCAATATGGCGCATCTCATCGACACGCAGACGAAACAGATCATAGCCAATGTGCTGGTCGACGCGCGCCCGCGCTTCGCCGCCTTCAAGCCGGACGCCTCCGAGTTATGGGTGTCGTCGGAGATCGGCGGCACGGTCGCGATCATCGATCCGCAGAGCCATAAGGTGACGCAGAAAATCCGCTTCGAGATTCCGGGCCTCTCCAAGGAGGCGATCCAGCCGATCGGCATCGCCTTCACCAATGACGGAAAGCGCGCCTTTGTCGCTCTCGGCCCCGCCAATCGCGTCGCGGTCATCGACACGGCGACGAAAAAAATCGAGAAATATCTGCTCGTCGGCCAGCGCGTCTGGCATCTCGCCTTCACGCCGGACGAGAAATATCTTTTGACCGCCAATGGCGTCTCCAATGATATTTCCATCGTCGAGGCCGCCAGCCTGAAAGTGCTGAAGTCGATCCCCGTGGGAGCCTTCCCCTGGGGCATTGCGGTGGCGACGAAGTGAGCGCCGAACCGCTCGCGCTCGACGTCGCGCATATCGGCCATAGCTATGGCGCGCGGCGCGCGCTGGACGATGTGAGCTTCTCCGTCGCGGCGGGGAGCTTCACCGTCCTGCTCGGCCTCAATGGCGCCGGCAAGAGCACGCTGTTCTCGCTCATCACGCGCCTCTACGCCGCGCGCGAAGGCAAAATCGAGATCTTCGGCCATGACGTCGCGCGCGAGAGCGGCGCGGCGCTGCGCCGGCTCGGCGTCGTCTTCCAGGCGCGCACGCTCGATCTCGAATTGAGCGTGACGCAGAATTTCATCTATCACGCGGCGCTGCACGGCATCGGCCCCGCGGAGGCGAAGCGCCGCGGCGCCGCGCTGCTGGAGCGCGCCGGCCTCGCCGATCGCGCCAAGGACAAAGCGCGCGATCTCTCCGGCGGGCAGATGCGCCGCGTCGAAATATTGCGCGCGCTGCTGCATGAGCCCCGCCTGCTGCTGCTCGACGAGCCGACCGTCGGCCTCGACATAAAGGCGCGCGCCGATATTCTCGCGCAAGTGCGCACGCTCGTCGCCGAGCGCAGGCTCGCCGTGCTGTGGACCACGCATCTCATCGACGAGGTGACGCCGAGCGATGATGTCGTCGTGCTGCATCAGGGCAAGGTTCTCGCCGCCGACACATCGGCGAATATAATGGCGGCGACATCGACAGAGTCGATCGGCGCCGCATTCGAGCAATTGACCGGCGCCAAGGCGCGGGACGCGGCATGACGCCCTTGCGATGCGAGCCTGACGGCTCGCTCTCAGAATGGAATCTCGATGACGACCGAAACCAGCGGCTTCACCGCGCGCCAATACGCCATCTGCCTCACCGGCGTGATCTGGCGCGAGGCTCTGCGCTTCCTGCATCAGCGCGAGCGCTTCGTCTCCGCTCTGGTGCGTCCCTTGGTGTGGCTGCTGATCTTCGCCGCCGGCTTTCGCCAAGTGCTCGGCGTCTCCATCATCCCGCCCTATGAGACCTATGTTCTCTACGAGGTCTATATCACGCCCGGCCTGATGGCGATGATCCAGCTCTTCAATGGAATGCAATCCTCTCTGTCGATGGTCTATGACCGCGAGATGGGCAATATGCGCACGCTGCTGGTCTCGCCCTTTCCGCGCTGGTTCCTGCTCGGCGCCAAGCTCTTCGCCGGCGTCGCCGTCTCGATATTGCAAGTCTACGCCTATCTCGTCATCGCCTATTTCTGGGAGATCGAGCCGCCGACGCCGTTCGGCTATCTCACCGTTCTTCCTGCGCTCATGCTCGCGGGGCTGATGTTCGGCGCGCTCGGAATGCTGCTCTCCTCCGCGATCAAGCAGCTCGAGAATTTCGCCGGCGTGATGAATTTCGTTATCTTCCCGATGTTCTTCGCCTCTTCCGCTCTCTATCCGCTGTGGCGCGTGCAGGAGTCGAGCCCGGTTCTCTATTGGCTCTCCGTCGTCAATCCTTTCACCCATGCGGTGGAGCTGATCCGCTTCGCCTTCTATGAAAAAATCTCCTGGGAATCGCTCGCGGCGGTCGCCGCCTATACGATTCTCTTCTCCGCCGGCGCGCTCATCGCCTATGATCCCGCCAAAGGAATGCTGATGCGCAAGGGCGGCTGAGCCGTCCCGCTCATTCCGCCGCCTCGAAGACGCGCTCGCCGCGACGCGCTGCGACGGTCCCGGGCGTCGTCTCGATCCAATCGACCGCGACGGGCTTGCGCGTTCGGAACATCTCGGGCGCCGGCGGCGCGTCGTCGGCCTCATAGCCGATCAAAATGGAGGCGACGATATCGACATCCGCGCCGAGGCCGAGATAGCGTCGAAGATCGCGCTGCACATTGAGATAATTGGATTGAATGCAGGTCGAAAGTCCGCGCGAATGGGCGGCGAGCGTGAGCGCGTAAGTGAAATTGGCCAGTCCGAAAGTGCGTGTCAGCGCATTGACGCGCAAAAGCACGGGAATGTCGCGCAAAGCTGCGAAAAAGCAGCGCATCGCTCCGAGTGGCGAAGGCTTGCGAAGGGATCGTCGGATCAGCGCCGACAAAGACAGAAAGGCGAGATCGACATATCGCTTTCGATCGGCGACGCGATATACGAAGACCAGCCTCGGCGAGCCGCGCACCTCGAAGCGCTGTCGATACATGGCGATCACGCGCCGGCCCCATTCGTCGGCCGTCGCCGGGCTCACATCGTCCAAATCGCTTTTCGGCGCGATCGAGGCGCGCTCCGCCGCGCCATTGCGCAACACCTGTTCCAGCACCGGAAAAACGGATTCCCATCCGGCCAGCTCGAAACGCGCGATCACATCCTTCGAGGCGTCGTGACCGAGCGCGATCACTTTCCACGCTTGCGTGTTGCCGGGCGAGGGAGCCCATGACGCGAGCTCGATAATTTCCGCGAGCAGAGCGTCGTCGACCCGCGAATCGCTGTAATGTCGTATCGCCCTTCGCTCGCGCAATCCTCGTTCGAGGCCGATCGCCTCCATTGCGATTCTCCTCTTCGTCTCACCGGCGATCGAGCAGCCGCGGCGCGTCAATCGGACAAGGACAATGTGATTTCGTCGCCGCCCGGCTCCTCGGAGGCGAGGCTGGCGCCGATGGCTTTCGAAAAATGGCGATTGAGGCGCTTCGGCGTTTGTCGATGCGCCGCGATCGACTCGGCCAGCCGGCCTTCGGCGCTCGAGGAGGCGCGCAGGCGCGGCGCGTCTATGATCTCGCTCAGCGCATCGGGCAGCGCATCCATCTCGCCGGCGAAGGCGATATGCGACAATATCTGCATCAGATGCGCTTCGGCGATATGGCGCGTCCTTCCGGTGCGATCTTGCACGGCGAAAAAGGCGTCGCCGATTCGCGCAGGCCGGCCGTGAAACACCGCCGCCATTCGCTGGAGCGCGATTTTCGCGTCGGCGATGCGCTCGGCGGGCGTTGCCCCTTCAACCTTGCCGCGATCGGCGAGAACGTCGGACAGCAAAATCGGAATCGCATCCGTCACCATCGCGCGCGACATCACGTCCCAGCCAATGACGCCGGCCATATGGCAGAGGCCGGAAGTATGATAGGGGACGCCGATCCGCAAATGCGGCAGCAGAATTTTGGCGTCTGCCCGCGCGCAGACGATCTCGCCGCAGCTGAGCGCCAATTCGACGCCGGCGCCGACGAGGTGCCCGCGGACGACGGCGCGCGTCGGAACCGTCTCGCCCAGGCCGCGCAGAGCCGCGGCGGCGCGAACGAAATAATTGTCAGCTCCGAGCAGATCGTCGCCGGGACGCAATCGGCGGGCGGCCGCTTCGAAATCCTCGAGATTGAGGCCGGCGCAGGCGACCGAGCCCGAGGCCGTATCGAAATCGATCTCCAGCCTATCGAAAGGAAGCGCGCGAAAGCGGCGAAGCGTCTCATAGAGACCGTCCATCGCGGATTTCGTCAACGCATTGTGATTGGATGGATCGGATATTGTGACGCGCAGCGTCTCGTCGATGGTTTCGTATCGCAGTCCCGGAACATCGACGAGGCCGAGCGCCTCGCGCGCCTTTTGCTGAAACTCGGTATCGTGCCGCATATCGAAAATCTCTCCTCCGCCGTCTGAAGCTCGGCGACGTCGACCTGGCGGAGAAATCAGCTGGGCTCGACGGCGCGATAAGGATATTCGATGCGCACGGCGCCGACGGCGCGTCGCCTGTCGGCGCGGGCGGCCTCCTCGCGCCGGCGGCGATCCCGCGGGGCTTCGCCCATCGTGACGGCGTCGCGGCTCGGCGCTTCGAATTCCCGTCGATACCAGCTGAGCGCGTGATCGACCGCGCGCCCATTCAGCCGCTCCCCCGTCAGCGCCACGAGGATCGTGCTGACGATGATTTCGAGATCGAGGCGCAGGCACGCGTGCCTGATGTACCAGAGGTCGAGCGCGTTTTTTTCCTCCGGCGAGACGCTGGTGCCGCCATTGATCTGCGCCCATCCGGTCACGCCCGGGCGCACGCTGAGGCGCGGCCCCGGATCGTCCGGCTGATCTTGCGGCAAAAGAGGCCGCGGACCGATCAGCGACATATGCCCGACGATCACATTATAGAGCTGCGGAATCTCGTCGAGACGGCTCGCGCGGATCAAGCGCCCGACGCGCGAGAGTCGCGTGTTCTCCGGCGCCGGCCGGCCATGTGCGTCGAAAGGCGCGCGATAGGTGCGGAATTTGTAGAGCAGGAACTTCTGGCCGTTCCTCCCCAGGCGCTGCTGCCAGAACAGCAGAGGCGCGCCGACATCGAGATAGACGACATAGGCGACGCAGAGCGCGAGAGGAAGCATGGCGACGAGCAGCACGCTCGCCGCGCAGAACTCGATGAGCCGCTTCGCTTTGAAGTAGGCCGGCGTCTCATAGCTCTCGATCGCCGCGGCGGCCGCGTCGTCCTGCGGCGAAGCGATGAAATTCAACGCCTGCGAAATTCCGATGGCGACGACCCCGCGCGCCGCGCATTGCGACTCGATCGCAGCGAGGCGATCGACGGGCGAGGAGGCCGGATCTTCGGCGAGCCAGACCTCGTCGACTTCGACGCCATGAATGGCGTATTCGTCGATGACGGCGCCGATGTCGCGCGGATCGCCGACGATGGAGACGCCGGCGATCTTGCGGCCGCGGAGACGCGGACGCGCATCGAGCGCCGCCACGACCTGCGCCTTTCGCGGCCGCAGCTCATCCGTCAATTTGATCGCGGCCGAGGCGAGACGGTCGACGCCGACGACGATCACGCGCCGCGGATCGGCCTTCGCCGCGTCGCGGTCGGCCCCACGCCCGGGCCAGAGATCCTTGTGAAAGGCGCGCGCCGCGATGCGTATCGCGATCATGCCGGCGCTCAGCACGAGGCCGAAGATCAAGGGCGTCGAACGCGGCACGCCCTCGATGCGCATGACTCCGAAAAGGAGCAGGCAGCCGAGCGCGACCGCGCAAGCCGAAGCGCCGCAGACGGCGAAGGCGTCGCGCAGCGAGAAGAACTGCCCCATGTGATCGCCGAGCCGAAAGGCGAGAATCAGAAGAATGGCGCAAGCTGCGGAAACGAAGCCATATTGATAGGGCGCCGGAATGGTCGCTGGAAAATCGCCCGGATCGAGCAAGACGGGATCGCGCAGGGCGAGCGCGACGAAAGGCGCCGTGATCGCCAACAGCAAATCCGCCGTCTCGATTCGAAAATGATTGCGATCTCTCGATGCTGGGGAAGCCAATCGCATGGCGCAGATTCTCCGAATGCGATCGAAAACTGGCCCGCAATTTTCGAAATGTCACTCCGGGCCGGCGTCTAAGGCCAAAGACGGACGCTCGCGCCGATCACGATCGCAACGCCGAAGCCGGAGCCCGCGCATGGCCGCGCAATATCGTGGTATCGCTCGGAAAATGATTGCAGCGCACAATGAAAGGCGGTCCGATCGGACGATGCGGGAGGCGCATCGCCATGATCGGCGTAGCGTAGCCAAATCGGAACGCGATGATGCGCCGCCGCAATCGGCGCCGATTCGCAGAGCGTTGTTTGTGGATAAGTCCGCGAGCGTCGCCGGCGCGAGGATCGAATGGAATCATTCGAGCCGAAACAATCGAGACGGCGATTCCCGAATCACGTCCCGCTGTCTGCGCCCGGCGTTCGCTCTCCGGGCGATCGTCTAGCGCGCCTCGCCGGCGCCGACGATCTGCCGGCTCTTCTCCGACATTTCGCGATAGCGCTCCTGCCATTCATTGGGGCCGTTGGAGGGCGAGACCTGCACCGCAGTCACCTTATACTCCGGGCAATTGGTCGCCCAATCGGAATTGTCGGTGGTGACGACATTGGTTTGGCACAGAGGATGGTGGAAGGTCGTGTAGACGACGCTCGGCGCGACGCGATCGGTGATCTTGGCGTGCAGCGTCGTCTCGCCGGCTCGGCTCTGCACGCGCACCCAATCGCCCTCGCGCACGCCCCGCACTTCCGCATCATGCGGATGGATTTCCAACACGTCCTCTGGATGCCATTGGCTGTTCTCCGTGCGGCGCGTCTGCGCGCCGACATTATACTGCGAGAGAATGCGCCCCGTCGTCAGCAGCAGCGGGAAACGTGGCCCGGCGCGCTCCTCCGTCGGCACATATTCGGTGATGACGAATTTGCCCTTGCCGCGCGCGAAGCCGTCGATATGCATGATCGGCATACCCTCCGGCGTCGCATCGTTGCAGGGCCATTGCACCGAGCCGTCCCGCTCGAGCTTCTCATAGGAGACGCCTTTGAACGTCGGGGTCAGCCGTGCGATCTCGTCCATGATCTGGCTCGGATGCGTATAGGTCCAATTGCAGCCGAGCGCATTGGCGAGAAGCTGCGTCACCTCCCAATCCGCATAGCCGGCCTTGGGGCTCATCACGCGCCGCACGCGCTGGATGCGCCGCTCGGCGTTGATGAAGACGCCGTCCTTCTCGAGGAAGCTCGCGCCCGGCAGCAGCACATGGGCGTAATTGGCCGTCTCATTGAGGAAGAGGTCCTGCACGACGAGACATTCCAGCGCGCCGAGACCGGCGGAGACATGCTTGATGTCGGGGTCGGATTGGAGAATATCCTCGCCTTGCACATACATGCCTTTGAACACGCCATCGACGGCGGCGTCGAACATGTTGGGAATGCGCAGCCCCGGCTCGCCGTCCAATGGAACGCCCCACGCCTCCTCGAAGAGCTCGCGCACATTGTCGTCAGAGACATGGCGATAGCCGGGGAACTCATGCGGAAAGGAGCCCATGTCGCAGGAGCCCTGCACATTGTTCTGCCCACGCAGCGGGTTCACGCCCACGCCGCGGCGGCCGAGATTGCCGGTCGCCATAGCGAGATTGGCGATGGCCATCACAGTCGTCGAGCCCTGGCTGTGCTCGGTGACGCCGAGGCCATAATAGATAGTGGCGTTGCCGCCGGTGGCGTAGAGACGCGCCGCGCCGCGCACCAGATGCGCCGGAACGCCGGTGAATTTCTCGATCTGCTCGGGGCTGTTGCGCTCCTCGGCGACGAAGGCGGCCCATTCGAGATATTCGTCGAAATCGCAGCGCTCACGCACAAAGGCCACGTTGACGAGCCCCTCCTTCACGATCACGTGCGCGAGAGCGGTGACGATCGCGACATTGGTTCCCGGACGCAGCGGCAGATGGAACGCCGCTTCTATATGGGGCGAGCGCACGAGCTCGGTGCGGCGCGGATCGACGACGATGAGTTTCGCGCCCTCGCGCAGACGCCGCTTGATCTGCGCGCCGACGACAGGATGCGCGTCGGTCGGATTGCAGCCGATGATCAGCACGACATCGGCCTCGGCGACCGAGTCGAAATCCTGCGTGCCGGCCGACGTGCCGAAAGCCTGGCTGAGGCCATAGCCGGTCGGCGAATGGCAGACGCGCGCGCAAGTGTCGACATTATTATTGCCGAAGCCGCTGCGGATGAGCTTTTGCACCAGAAAAGTCTCCTCGCTGGTGCAGCGCGAGGAGGTGATGCCGCCGACGGCGAGGCGGCCGTATTTCGCCTGAATGCGCTTGAATTCGGAAGCGGCGTGGGAGATCGCCTCCTCCCATGACACTTCGCGCCAGGGGTCGGTGATCTTCTCGCGGATCATCGGGCTGGTCACGCGGTCGCGATGCAGCGCATAGCCATAGGCGAAGCGGCCCTTGATGCAGCTATGGCCGTGATTGGCCTTGCCGTCCTTCCACGGGACCATGCGCACGATTTCCTCGCCGCGCATCTCCGCCTTGAAGGTGCAGCCGACGCCGCAATAGGCGCAAGTGGTGACGGCCGAATGTTCCGGCTGGCCGATCTCGACCACCGAATTCTCGATGAGCGTCGCCGTCGGGCAGGCCTGCACGCAGGCGCCGCAGGAAACGCATTCGGATTCCATGAAGGCCTCGCCGGCGCCGGGCGAGACGCGGCTGTCGAAGCCTCGGCCTTCGATCGTCAGCGCGAATGTGCCCTGCACTTCCTGACAGGCGCGCACGCAGCGATTGCAGACGATGCATTTGGACGGATCGTAAGTGAAATAAGGATTGGATTTGTCCTTGGGCTTCCAATCCTCATTGCGGCGGCCATCGCGCCGCGCCGTCACATGGTTGCGCCCGCTATAGCCATAGCGCACCTCGCGCAGGCTCACCGCGCCGGCCATGGACTGCAGTTCGCAGTCGCCATTCGCAGGGCAGGTGAGACAGTCGAGCGGATGGTCGGAAATATAGAGCTCCATTATGCCGCGGCGGATGGAGTCGAGCCGCGGCGAAAAGGTCTTCACCGCAATGCCCGGCATGACGGGCGTGGTGCAGGAGGCGGAGAGATTGCCGCGCCCCTCGATCTCGATGAGGCAGAGGCGGCAGGAGCCGAAGGAATGGAGATTGTCCGAGGCGCAGAGTTTGGGGATCTCTATGCCGATCTGCATCGCCGCGCGCATGATCGACGTGCCTTCCGGGACCGTGATCTCCGTTCCGTCGATGGTCAGAGTGACTTCCTTCTGCGATCGGGAAGCCGGCGTTCCATAGTCGATTTCCTTGATGAGGCTCATGATTCTGGTCCCCGCGAGGCCGGACAGATTTGATGTAGTAAAATTACATAACGATAGACGGGGAGGTTTTTGTCAATATCTGCAAATCGTCGCTTCATAGGCGACGCCTATAATCTCGTCAGAATGCCGCAGATACGTGGGAATGGCCGCAGCCGCGCAGAAACATATGCGTCGAATATATCGATACGAAAGACGATCGTTCGGGAAGCTCGCTGCGAGCCGGACGGCTCGTGGTCCAATCCCCGCCCCGGGCCGCGAGTCTTCTGGCTCTTTCTTTTCCGCCGATCGGCCGAAAAGCCGGACGCGCGTCGAAAAGGACGGCCGGGGCTGATTTTGGCCTTGCGCGGCGCAGCCTTCGGTCTCTATGGTCATTATATATATAAGACGTATACATATCGTATGCGTCTTCCCCCATCTCCGAAGGTCGAAAGGCCCCGTCCATGCCCTCGACGCATCTTCTTTCTCGAGAGCGCTTCCTCTTCGCCCTGCTGGCGCTGCTCGCGCTCGCGACCGCCCCCGCGCGCGCGGAGACGCGCGAGATCACCGATATGGCTGGCCGCAAAGTCGTCATTCCGGCCGACCCTCGCCGCGTTTTCGGCGCGGCGCCGCCGGTCATGGCGACGCTCTACGCCATAGCGCCGGAACGGCTCGTCGGCGTCAATGTGCCCATGCGCGGCGACGAGAAATCGCTCTATCGCAAGGAAGCGCTCGATCTGCCCGTGCTCGGCAGCAATGCGGGCATGGGGCGCCAGCTCAATCTCGAGGAGATCGCGGCGATGCGTCCCGATCTCGTCATCGCCTGGCTCGGCTTCTATCAGGAGAAGAGCCAGGTCGAGGCGAGCTTCGCCAAGATCAAAGTTCCGGTGATATTCCTGAAGCTCGATACGCTCGACGATTATGCGGAGGCCTTCGCCTTTCTCGGCCGCGTGTTCGGACGCGAGGCGCAGGCGAATGAGATGGCCGCCTATATTCGCGACGCGCTCGCCCGCGTGCGCAAGGCGACCGCCGATATTCCCCCGGCCGAGAAGCTGCGCGTCTATTACGCCGAATCCGCGGACGGGCTCGCGACCGATTGCGACAAGAGCTTCCATACCGAGCCGATCCTCATCGCCGGCGGCGACAATGTCTATCATTGCGAGCAGACCTCGCATGTCGGCATGGAGAAGATCAGCGTCGAGCAGATCGTCGCGCTGAAGCCCTCGCTGATATTGACGCAAAACAAGAGCTTCATCGCACTGGCCGAGGGCGGCGAGCTCTGGCGCAATGTGGAGGCGGTGAAGAACGGCCGCATCGTGAACGTCCCGCATTCGCCCTTCAATTGGCTGGACCGTCCGCCGAGCTATATGCGCGCGCTCGGCGTCCAATGGCTCGCCAATCTCTTCTATCCGACCCGCTTTCCGCTCGATCTGAAGGCCGAGACGAAGAAATTCTACCGGCTCTTCCTCGGCGTCGATATTTCCGACGCCGATTTCTCGCGCATAATGGAGTGAGCGGCGATCTCGATGCGCCTCGCTCTCCTCCCTTTCCTTCTGCTGGCGGTCGTTCTCATCGCTCTGTCGGTCGGGCGCTATCCGCTCGCGCCGAGCGATATTCTCGGCTTTCTCGGCGCCTGCCTCGGCCTCGTCGATCTGCCGCCCGAGCGCTTCGACCTCTTGCGCAATCTGATCGTCGAAATCCGCCTGCCGCGCGTGCTGGCGGCGGGACTCATCGGCGCGGCGCTGTCGAGCTCGGGCGCGTCCTTTCAGGCGGTGTTTCGCAATCCTCTGGTCTCGCCGGGCATTCTGGGCGTGCTCGGCGGGGCCGGCTTCGGCGCGGCGCTCGGCATTCTGCTCTCGGGCGATAGTCTCACCGTGCAAATCTCCGCCTTCGTCATGGGGCTCGTCGCGGTCGGCGTCGGCATCCTCATCTCCAATCTCTTCGGCTCCGCCTCCATGGTCACTCTGGTGCTCGGCGGCATGATCTCCGGGGCCCTGTTCACCTCGGCGCTGTCGCTCGTCAAATATGCCGCCGATCCCTACGACCAGCTTCCCGCCATCGTCTATTGGATGATGGGCAGCCTCGGCGCCGTCGATCTGAAACAGCTGAAGGGCGCGGCGCCGGCGATCCTCTTGGGCGTCGGCGCGCTGACGCTGGCCGGCCGGGCGCTGGACGCGCTCTCCATGGGCGACGACGAGGCGCGCTCGCTCGGCGTGCCGGTTCATGTGACGCGCTATGGCGTCATCGCCGCGGCGACTCTGGCCTCCTCGCTGTCCGTCTCGCTCGCCGGCATGATCGGCTGGGTGGGGCTGGTCGTGCCGCATGTCGCGCGGCTCGCCATAGGGCCGACCAACAGCCGGCTGCTGCCGGCCAGCGCTCTGCTCGGCGCGGCCTTTCTGATCGCCGCCGATTGCGTCGCGCGCAATATCACCCGCGCGGAGATTCCGATCGGCGTCGTCACCGAACTGCTCGGCATTCCGGCCTTCATCCTCGTCCTCGGCCGGGCGCGGAGGGCCTGGGCGTGAGGCGGGAGGCGGTCGAGCGCCGGAGAGGAAGCAGGCCGTGAGAGAACCCTCTCCTCGATCGCAGCTCCAGGGCCTCGACCTGCATTTTGCGCGCGGAAAGCGGAGCGTGCTGGAGGGGGCGACGCTGGGCTTCGGCGCCGGGGAGATTCTCGCTCTGCTCGGCGCCAATGGCGCGGGCAAGAGCACGCTCTTCCGCCTGCTGCTCGGCTTTCTCTCGGCGAAGCGCGGCGAGGTTCGGCTCGACGGCGCGCCGCTCTCCTCCTTCTCACGGCGCGAGATCGCGCGGCGCGTCGCCTATGTGCCGCAAGGCCATGTCACGCCTTTTCCCTATACGGTGCGCGAGGTGGTCATGCTCGGCCGCCTGCCGGAGACCGGGCTCTTGCGCGCGCCCCGCGCGGAAGATCGCGAGATCGTCGAATCCATCATCTCGCGGCTCGGCATAGAGCGGCTGATCGACCAGCCCTATACGGAGATTTCCGGCGGCGAGCGGCAACTCACCCTCATCGCCCGCGCTTTGGCGCAAGGCGCGCGCCTTCTGGTAATGGACGAGCCCGCGACGGGCCTCGACTATGGCTATCAGCTGCGGCTGATGCGGCATTTGTCGGCGCTCGCCGCCGATGGCCACGGCGTGCTGGTCAGCACGCATCATCCCGAACATGCGATGCAGATCGCGACGCGCATCGCTATTCTACACGAAGGCCGCATAGAGGCCGACGGCCCGCCGCAGCAAGTGGTGACGGCGGAGCGGATGCGGCGCCTCTATGGCGTCGAAGTGGCGGTTTTCGACGATCCTTTCGGCGCGCGGCGTCTCGCGCCAATCGTCGAGCGCCGAGAAGGAGCGCCGAGATGAAGCTCTATATGGGTTTCGACGACACCGACGTCGCCGGGGCCGAAATCGGCACGGGGCGACTGGTGCGGATGTTCGAGCGCAAGCTTCCCGACGGCGCGCGGCTCTGGGGCGCGCTACGGCATCAATTGCTCATCGATCCACGCATTCCCTTCACCTCGCACAACAGCCCGGCCTGCGCCGTGGTGGAGATCGACGATGAAGCGCTGATTCCCGCGCTCACCGCGCGCGCGATCGCACATATCGCCGAGTTCGCCAGCGACGGCTCCGACCCCGGCCTCTGCGTCGCGCGGGAGACCGACGATCTTTCCGAAATCGTCGAATTCGGCCTCTCCTGCACGCATGAGATCGAGACGCAGGATCATGCGCGAGCGGTCGCCGCGCGCGCTGGCGTCACGCTGCTCGGCCTCGGCGGAACCAATGACGGAATCATCGGCGCATTGGCGGCGGTCGGGCTCTCCGCCTATGGCTGGTCCGGCCGTTTTCTCGAATATGGAAGGCTGCGCCGCCTGCCCGATCCGATCTCGGTCGCCGCTCTGGCGGAGGCGGGCATAGAGGCGGTCGCGATCGACAAAAAGGCGCAGGCGCTCGACCCGCGAGCGCTGATCCATACGGGCGGCTGGCTGTCGCCGCGGCTGTGGGGCGGGCGCGCCGTCGCGCCGATCGAGGAGAAGGAGGACGGCCGCCTGATCGCCCTCGGCAAGCGCCCGCGCGATGCGGAGGTCGCCGACTGATGCGCATTCTCATCGGCATAGACGACACCGACGGCGCCGGCTGGGCGGCGAGCACGGCGCGGCTGGCGCGCGAATTCGGCGACACGCTGGACGGCGAAGCGCGCTTCATCGGCTCGGTCGGCCATATTCTCTTTGCCGGCGTCGCGGCGACGACCAACAACAAGGCCTCCTGCCTCGTCGTCGAAAGCGAGCGCGCCGATGCGCGCGACTTTCTCCTCGCGCGCGCCGCCGCCTATGTCGAAACACACGCCGCCCCTTCCAGCGCCTCCGGAATCCTCGTCGCCGCCGGCGGGGAGGCCGAAAGCCTCGCGGCCTTCGGCTGCGAGGCGAGCCGGCGTGAAGTTCGTTTCGACGAGCTGGAGCCCCTGCTCGCAGATATGCGGGCCACGGGCTCGCGCACACGCCGCGGCCTCATCGGCGCCGCGGCGGCCGTCGGATTGACAGCGCGCGGATGGTCCGGGCGCTGGCTGGAATTCGCCGGCGGGCTGCGCGGCGTCGAACGCGCCGTGCAAGTGCGAGAACTGAAAGCGATGGGCGTGATTCCCGTCTCGCTGGAGACGGACGCCGAGGCGCCGGCGCCGCAGGATTGGGTCGACACCCATGGTCGCCTGCGGCCGCAGCTCGCGGCGGGGCGCGCCGTGCTGCCATTGCGCCGCATCGGCGATGGACAATGGGAGTCCATCGGCGTCGAGACGCCGAAAAAATCTCGATGATCGCAAATGCGACAAGCAGTCTATATCACGTATGGTGACGCAATATGCGTCGATCTGCCAATAGATTAGACTTGCCGCCACGAGCGCATCTGATTACGTAATCGTCTTACATCACGAATCGAGCGGCGGACGAGCGGCGCGTCGGCCCGGGGCGGTGAAAGGCTGACGGCAATGACGATGTGCGTGCGCGAGAAACGCGGCTTCTCCTTTCTTCTCGGCGGCGCGTCTTTCGCCGCGCTGCTCGGCGCCCTCGACAGCGCGAGCGCCGAACCCTTCACGCTGCTGCCGGACATTTCGATCGGCGCGGCGACCGCCCCCGCGCCGAAGAAAAAGCCCGAGCCCGGCGTCATCGGCTCGGACTCCGTTTCATCCACCGCCTATGCCGCGGATGCGCGCGGGCTCGATCTCGCCAGCGGCGGCGGCGGCTCCAATCCCATCCGCGGCATCTCCTGGCTCCCCTCCGTCGATGCGCCGGCCATCGATCCTTATGGCCTCGCCAATCTTCCCGGCGGCAATAAGGGCATTCGCATTCGCGGCGAGGTCAGCCAGCACGGCAACAGCATCGGCACAGTGGAGGGCTTGCCGCTCTCCGGCATAAATCCCGGGCCCGGCGTCACCTGGCTCATCGACAATGAGAATCTGAGCAAGATCGTGCTGCGGCAGGGTCCCATGCCCTCCGATGTGAACTCTTATTTCACCGCCGGCGGCAGTTTCGACAGCCGCCTGCGCTGGCCGGCGGAGAAATTCGGCGGCGAGATTTCGCAGAGCGTCGGCTCCTTCTCCTTCCTGCGCACTTTCGCCCGCATCGACTCGGGCGAAATTTTGAACGGCACGACCAAGCTCTTCGTCTCCGGCTCCTTCACCGACGCCGACAAATGGCGCGGCTCCGGCAAGGACCCGCAGGGCAAATCCGGCTTTGCGGTCGGCATAGACACCAAGCCCGTCGATGGGCTGGAGGCGAAATTCTTCGTCGCCAAGAGCAGCTTCGACCAGCACAGCTATCAGGGACTGAATTATCAGCAGGCGAGCAATCTCGGCGCCTTCCGCCGCTATGATTTCGCCGCCTATCCAGGCCCGACGACGGCCAGCCAAATCAATTACTACGGCTATAATCTCCAGCATTTCGACTCTTGGACCGCATTCGGCAATATCGCCATAGAGGTCGACAAGACGACGCGCTTCGTCTTCAAGCCCTATTATTTCCGCGAGGACGGCTATTATCTCGATGGCCAGAACAATGGCCGCATCCGCAAATGGATCATCGACCACGACATGTGGGGCGTGGTGAGCGAATTGCAGACCCGCGTGCTGGACACGGACGCCAAGCTCGGCTTCTGGCATGGCGTGCAAAATCCCCCCGGACCGCCGACGGCCTGGGAAGTCTTCGCTCCCAATGCGGGCGGCGGCCTCATCAATCCGAGCTGGGCGATCCTCGGCAAGCAGACCGCGCCGCATGTGTTCGATTCCGCCTATGGAATCGCGAGCCGCGACTTCGGTCCGCTGCATGTGGAGGCCGGCGCGCGCTATATTTGGGAACGCATGGCGGGCATAGACGCCTATAATTCGACCGGCATAGGCGACGTCCCCTATGACACGGCGCTGGCGCTCTCGTCCGGAGTCATCGCCAATCGCAGCGTCAAGCCCTTCACCATCGGCACTTTTCTGCCCTTCGGCGCGCTCACCTATCGGCTGACCGACGATCTATTGCTGAAATTCAGCGGCGGCGGCGGCTATGGCGGACCGGGCTATGACGCCTGGCCGGTGTTCCAGCAGAATTCGGCGACCTTCCTCGCCAAGGGAATCACCGCCGATCAATTCTGGCATTCGATGAAGCCGGAGACCTCGACGCAGCTCGATCTCGGCCTGCGCTGGTCCTTCGACGGCGCCTATGGCTCGGGCTATGTGGAGCCGACGATCTATTACTCCCGCAATCACAACAAGCTCGTTTCTTACGATCCCGGCATCGGCACGCAATATGGCGCCAATGTCGGCGAGAGCCAGAATTACGGCGCGCAGGCGGTCGTCCATTATTCCCCGCTGGAGAGCGTCGGCCTTTTCGCTTCGCTCGGCTATCAGCGCGCCGAATTCGTCGAAGACCTGCCGCTGCTGCCCGGCGCCTCCGCGGCCAATTATTGGTCGACGCGGGTGAAGGGCAAGCAATTGCCGGACGTGCCCTATTTCATCTCGACGATCGGCGGCGATCTGCGCATAGAGGAATTCACCATCACGCCGATCCTGCATATCGTCGGCTCGCGCGCCGGCGATACATCCGGCTATCAGCCGCTCGCCGGCTACTCCACCTTCGATCTCACCGTGAAATATGAGCACAAGATCGACTGGGGAACGGTCACCGCCAGCGTCACCTGCATGAATATGTTCGACACCGCCTATATCGGCCAGATCAGCAGCGGCTATTATCAGCAGACCTCCGCCAACGGCATTTATTATCCGGGCGCGCCGCGCACCGTGCTCGCCAAGGTCGGCTTCAAATTCTGAGATGCGCGAGGAGGCGCATTAAGACAGGCTTAACCATAGGTTGTATCGTTAAGCTTAACGCGATGGACCGCTTGCCAAGCTCCGCTTATGGTGCGGCAATCCTCGGTTCGGGTCGTTGGCGAAGTGAAATATGTGAAGCGTTTTCTGGGCGTGACGGCGCTCCTGGCTTTGGGCGCCCCGCAGGCGGCCTCGCCCGCCCGCGCATTCGATTTTTTCGGCCTCTTCGGCGCCGCCGAGGAGACGCCGGAGCCGAGCAGCGACGCCCTGCCCTATCGCATCGAATTCGCCGGCCTCGACGAGGCCGAGGGCCTCGCGCGCAATCTGCAGGACGTCTCCAGCGCATGGCGGCTGCGGCTGCAGGCTCCACCCACGGGGGCTGGCCTCGCGCGGCGCGTCGTCGCCGATTTCCCGAAGCTCGCCGAGGCGCTGTGGGCGAGCGGCTATTATGACGCGGAGATAAGGGCGACGGTCGCCGGCGTCCCGGTGCGGCCGGACGGGCATGGCGCCGACGCCGCCGCAGCCGCCGCCGAGCGTCTGCGCGGCCAGGCGCTCGCGCCCATCCGCATAGAGATCACCCCCGGCCCGCTGTTCCGTTTGCGCAAGGTCGCCCTTCTCGACGCGCGTAGCGGCCAGCCGCTCGACGAAGCGCTGCTCACGAAAAAATCGCTGGAGCGCGACCCCGAGCAGCCGGCCCGCGCCGCCGCCCTGCAATCCATGCAGGCCGGCTGGATCGACGCGCTGCGCGCCAATTCCTATCCGCTCGCCAAAGTGACGACAGCGAAGCCGACGATCATCCATCCCGAAAAGGCGATGGATGTGGTGGTGACGATCGATCCCGGCCCGCGCGCCGGCATAGGCGAAGTGAGAACCAGCGGCTCGCCGGGCATAGATCCGGACGTCATTCGCTCCTACATCTATCTCGAGCAAGGCGAGCCCTATAGTCCGAAGAAGCTCGCCGAGCTGCGCAAATCCATCGGCCGCCTCGAGGCGGTCGGCTCGGTGAAGGCGGAGGATGGCGAGAAGCTCGACGCCAATGGCAATCTGCCGATCTTCGTGCAGACCGCCGAGCGCAAGCGCCATGCGGTGGGCGCCGACGCTTTCTTCTCCAATGTCGACGGGCCGGGGCTGCGCGCCTATTGGACCGATCGCAATCTCTTCGGCGGCGCCGAGCGGCTGCGCTTCGATGTCGAAGGCGGCCTTGCGCCCTTCGGCAGCTCGGCGACCTATAACGGCCTCTCTTCCATTCGCCTCAACGACGTCATCGGCCGCGCCAAGGCGAGCTTCGTGAAGCCGGCGCTGTTCGGCTCGCGCAACGATCTGCTGCTCGACGCCGGCTTCGTGCGCGAGAAGACCGATTATTACTGGGCCTATTACGGCAATGGCTCGGCGGCGATCCGCCATCGCTTCAGCGATACGGCGTCCGTGCAGGCGGGACTCGAATTCGAGCGCGGGCATACGTTCGACGCTTTCGGCCCGCACGACTATTCGCTGCTCGGTTTTCCGCTCTCGGCCAATTACGACGGAACCGACGATCTCCTCGCGCCCACCAACGGATTTCGCGCCATCGCCAATGTCACGCCCTATGTGAAGGCCTTCGGCGACAGCGTCGGCATGGTGCAATCGAAGACGCAGATTTCCGGCTACAAATCTCTTGATGAAGACGGCTGGTATGTGCTCGCCGGCCGCGTGGCGGCGGGCTCCATCGTCGGCGCGAGCATAGAGGATATTCCGGCGAGCCATCGCTTCTTCGCCGGCGGCGGCGGCTCGGTGCGCGGCTATCGCTATCGCTCGCTGAGCCCGGACGCCGGCCTCGGCTTTCCCGTCGGCGGACGCAGCCTGCTCGAAGGCTCGGCCGAGGCGCGCATAAAGGTCACGCGCGACATTGGGATCGTGCCCTTCTACGATATCGGCTCCGCCTTTTCGTCGCCGTTCCCCGACTTCCAATCGTCCATGCGCTCCTCCGTCGGCATAGGCCTGCGCTATTACACCGGCATCGGCCCCGTGCGCCTCGATCTCGCGACGCCGCTCGGCCGGCGTCCCGGCGAGAATAAATTCGCGATCTTCATCGGCGTCGGGGAGTCGTTCTGATGCGCTTTCGCCGCATTCTCGCCTATGGATTCGGAGCGCTGGCGCTGCTCGCCGTCGCCGGAACGCTCGCGCTGCGTATGCAGACGCGCGAGGGCAAGAGCTTCCTCGCCGATCTCGTCTCGCGCGCCGCCTCCTCGCCCGATATGAAGGTCGACATAGGCGCTTTCGAGGACCCGCTGTCGGCGCATCCGCTGCTGCGCGATATTTCCATCGCCGATAGAGACGGCCCCTATCTGAAGATCGACCAGATCGCGCTGGACTGGTCGCCTTCCGCGCTCTTCTCGCTGCGCCTGGATATAGAGAAGCTCGCCATCGGCGCGATCGACATCGCCCGCCTGCCAGCGCCCGCACAGGCTACGACGACGAAGCCGAAAAGCGGCGGCGGCTTCGCGCTACCCGATCTGCCCATTCGCATCCGCCTCGGCCGGCTGGCGCTGGAAACGCTGTCGCTCGGCGCGCCCGTTCTCGGAACCGCGGCGCAATTCACCGCGACCGGCGAGGCGGCGCTCGACAAAGGCGCGCATCTTGCGCTCGACATTCGCCGGCTCGACGCGCCGGGCGCCATTACGGCGAAAGCCGATGTCGCGACGGGCGGCCAAAAGATCACGCTCGCCCTCACGGCGCAGGAGCCCGAGGGCGGCGCCATCGCCCGCCTCGCCGCTCTGCCCGGCCTGCCGCCGGTCGATATTTCGCTGACCGGCGAAGGAACGCTCGACGATTTCGCCGCGCATCTCGCCGCCAAGGCCGGAGAGAAGATCGACGCCGAAGGCGCAGCGCGCATTATTCACAAGGATGCGGCGCGGCGGCTCGATTTCGACATGGGCGTCCGTGTCGCGTCATTGCTGCCGCCGGCGGCAGCACCGCTCTTCGAAGGAGTTACGCAGCTCGCCGGCGCCGCGACTTTGCGCGACGATGGCGCGCTCGAGGGCGATGTCGCCATTCGCAGCCGCTCCGACAATACGCCGCGGCCGCTCGATCTCTCCATTGCGCTGAAGGGCGTGCCGAAGGACGAGCGCATCAGCGCGACGCTGAGCGGAACGCTCGCCGCCCCAGCGCTCTCCGCGCCCGCGCTCGAGAAGCTGCTCGGCGAGCGCCTCACGCTCGGCGGCGCGGTCGCCTCGCTGCCCGGCGGCGGGTTGCGCTTCGACGGACTCGAATTGCGCGGCGCGCATCTCTCCGCGAAGATCGACGGCGCCGCGATGCGCGAGGCGCTCGATGTCGGCGCAAAGGTCTCGATCGCCGATCTGAAGCCCGCCGACCCACGCCTTGCCGGCCGCGCGGAAATCTCGGTGAAGGCGACCGGCTCCGCCGACAAGCCCAACGCCGATTTCGAGGCGCTGCTGGAAGGCGCGCATCTCGACGGCCATGCGATCCAAAAGCTCGCGCTGCACGGCGCCGCGCGCGATCTCACCGGCGCGCTCACCGCGACCGCGACGCTGGACGGCGCCATAGACGGCGCCCCGGCGCGCGGCAAGCTGAATGCGCGCAAAGACGCCGGCTGGACGATCGACAATCTCGATCTTTCGGTCGGCCGCGCGGCGCTCCACGGCGCGCTCACGCTCGACGCGCAAAATCTCGCCAGCGGGCGCCTCTCTCTCGCCGCGCCCGATCTCGACGATCTCTCGGCGCTCACTCTGCGCAAGCTCTCCGGCGCGCTGAAGGCCGATATCATCCTCGACGCGGCGCAAGGCGCGCAGAACATATCGATCGACGCGCAGGGCGCGCGCATCCGCGCCGCCGACACGACGATCGAGAAGCTCAGCGCCAAGCTCTCCGGCCATGATCTGCTGCGCCGACCGGCGCTCGACGGAAACATCGCCGTGGATGCGCTCCATGTCGGCGGCAAGACCATTTCCAAAGCGCGTCTCACCGCGACGCCCGCCGGCGCCGCCACGGCGCTCGACCTGACCGTGGATGCGGAAGGCTTCGCCATTGCGAGCCGCGCCGCGCTGACGCCGGGCGAAAAGACGCGGCTCGACATCAAAACGCTCTCGGCGCAACGCGCCGGCAAGCGCATCGCCCTCGCCGCTCCGGCGAGCGTCACCCTCGGCGGCGGCGCGGTGGAGCTGAAAGGCGTCGCCCTCGCTGTCGGCGCAGGCCGGCTCGACATAGACGGAACCATCGGCGAGCGGCTCGATCTCACCGCGCGAGCGCGGAGCGTGCCACTCTCCATCGCTTCCATCGCCGACGCCAGCCTCGCGCTCGAGGGCGCATTGGACGCCGAGGCGCGCATTACCGGCGACAAGAAAGCGCCGAGCGGCGATTGGAAGATCAAGATCGCCAAGCTCTCCGCGCCGCAATTGCGCAGCAATGGCCTGCCGCCGCTGGACATAGACGCGCGTGGCGCGCTCGCCGGCGCGCGCACCAGCCTCGACGCGACGATCGCGCTCGGCGCCGGCGGGCGCTTCGCCATCACCGGCTCGGCGCCGATCGACGCCGCCGGCGCGCTCGATCTGAAAGTGAAGGGCGAGGCGGACGCAAAGCTCGCCGACACGGCGCTCTCCGTTAATGGCCAGAGCCTGCGCGGCAAGGCCAATGTCGATCTGCGCATCGCCGGCTCCGTCTCAGCGCCTGCGATCGAAGGCGGCGTCACGCTGGCCAATGGCTCCTTCGCCGATCCGCTGAACGGCGTCTATCTCGACCACATAGACGCGAGGCTCGACGGACATGGACGCGAGATCGCCATCACACGGCTCACCGCGCTCACCAAGAACGGCGGGCAGATCGCCGCGACCGGCCGTATCGCCGTCGAGCCGCAGGCGGGAATGCCCGGCGCCATTCGCATCAAGGCCAAGAATGCGCAGCTCGTCAGCAGCGATCTCGTCTCCGCCACGGCCGATCTCGATCTCGACATAGGCGGTCCGCTCGCACGTTCGCCGAAAGTCTCCGGCCGCGTGACGCTGACGACGATGGAGGTCAACGTCCCCGATCGCCTGCCGGCCTCCTTTCAGGCGCCGCGCGGCGCGGTGCATATTTCGCCACGCGCTTTCGCCAAGGAGATGCTGGCGCTGGAAGCCAAGGAGAAAGCCCGCGCCGCCAAGCATTCGCCCTTCGACGCGACGATCGATCTCACGCTCGCCGCGCCCAATCGCATCTTCGTGCGCGGACGCGGCATAGACGCCGAATTCGGCGGCGAGCTGAAACTGAACGGCACGATCCAAAAGCCCGCCGTCAATGGCGCTTTCGAACTGCGCCGCGGCAAGCTGCAATTGCTGACCCAGCGTATCGATCTCACGCGCGGCAAATTGAGTTTCGCGGGCGGCCTCGTCCCGCAGCTCGATTTCACCGCCGAGACGACGGCGAGCGACGTCACCGCCAAGATCACAGTATCCGGCCCCGCCTCGCTGCCGAATTTCTCCTTTTCCTCCTCGCCGGAGCTGCCGCAGGACGAGGTGCTCTCGCGCCTGCTCTTCGCCAAGGCGTCGGGCTCTCTGTCGGCCTTTCAGGCGGTGCAGCTCGCCACCGCTCTCGCGCAATTCTCCGGCGCCGGAACCGGCGTCGACGCCTTCGAGAAAATGCGCAAGGCGCTCGGCGTCGACTCGCTCGATCTCGAGGCCGGCGGCTCCAGCGGGCCGACGGTCGGCGCCTCGCGCTATATCTCCGACAATATCAGCGTCGGCGTGCGCACGGGCGCCAAGCCGGAGCAGACCGCCGTCAGCGTCGGCGTGGACGTCACCAAGAATGTCCGCGTGAAGGGCGAAACCAAGGTCGACGGCAAATCCTCGCTCGGCGTCGGCGTCGAATGGGAATATTGACGGGTGAACGCCTCGCCGAAGCGCGACGACGATCCGGATTTTTCTGGAATCGCCAAAAACTCGTTCTATATCGAGGGCGAGGCGCGGCGCGCCCATCCGTTCGTCGGCGCCGCGGGCGTGACGATATCGTCGAAGCGAGGAGGCCGGCGCGCCGATGGCGGGAGAGAATGTCTTGATCTATCGCCCCTGGCTTTCCATCCCGCGCGCTTGCGGCCTCGCGGCCGTGGTTCTCGCTCTGGCGCTCGATCAGGCGCATAAATTCTGGATGCTGCATGTCTTCGACATCGGCCTGCGCCAGCCGATCCACGTCACCTCCTTTCTCGATCTGGTGCTGTCGTGGAATTTCGGCGTCTCCTATTCGCTGCTCTCCTCGCAGACGGAGCCGACGCGGGCGCTGCTCATCGCCTTTCAATTGTCGATCGTCGCCTGTCTCGCCTATTGGCTGTGGCGGGCGCCGCGGCGGCTCACCGCGGCAGCGCTCGGCCTCGTCGTCGGCGGGGCGCTCGGCAATGTCGCGGATCGGCTGACGCGCGGCGCGGTGGCCGATTTCTTCTTCTTTCACACAGCCTTGCCGGTGGGGCCGCTGGCCAATTACGTCTTCAATGTCGCCGATGCGGCGATTTTTATCGGGGTGCTGCTGCTGTTGCTCGAGAGCCTTCGCGCCGATGCGGCGCGGCCCACCCCGATCGCTGGTTGATCCGCAGCGACGATTTCGGCTGGCCCGGAGGCGCGCGCGCCTCTAAAATGCCGTTAAGCGGGCCGTAACAATGCGGCTCATCAGAATCGCGCGCGCTTCGTCCCGGGGCGCGCACAAGGGAGGAGTTCTGGGCGATGAAACGGGCGACAGCCTCTCTGCGTCGGGCGCCGACATGCGTCGGTCTCACGCTCGTCCTTCTCGGGGGAGCGTGGGTCGCGCCGGCCGCGGCCTATGACGACAAATCGACGGTCACTTCGGTGCTGGGCTTCATCGGCGTCTATTCCGACGATGAGGAAAATCAGAAGATCGTCTTCCGCGAGCATCCCAAGATCGTCGTCCCGCCCAATCGACAAGCCCTTCCCTCGCCGCAGGCGGAGACCGCGCGGCCCGCCTCCTGGCCGGTGGACCAGGAGATCGCCCGCCGCAAAGGCTCCCAGGCGCCGGCGCGCCAGCCGGGGCTCAATGAAAATCCCAATGTCGCCGGCTCCAAGAATGGCGAGCATGACGGCCCGCGCAAATGTCTCGTCGCGGCGGCGGACGGCCATTGCACCGTCACCACCGACGCCGATGAGCCCGGCGCCGCCGGCGCGGCCAAGACCCGCGGCGCGGGAGAGAGCTCGACCCGCTCCTATCTGACCGAGCCGCCGCAGGCCTATCGCCAGAAGGTCGCGGGCGGCAAGGGCGCCAAGGAACAGGAAGAAAAGCCGGGCTGGACCAATCCGATCGGCATGATCGGCAGCCTTTTCGGCGGCTCCTGAGCCGCCGATCTCGCGCCCCGCCGCTCAGCCGCCGCTCAGCACGATGCGGCGATGCGTCGGCTGCAGCGGGCGGGCGTTCATCGGGAACAGCGTCTTGAAGGCGTCTATATCCGCCTGGGCGACGGCCACAGGCTCGGCGAAGACGTTCCAATGCGCCACTTCCGAGCAGGGCGGCGTGGTCAGCGAGCCCTCGTAGCGGAAGAATTTCTTTCCCTTGGGCAGCAGAGCGGAGGCGTCGAGCGGCGCCTTCAGCGCGGCTTTGCCCTCCTCCTTCGGCGCGGCGGCCATCACCGCGGAAAACGCCTTGTTCGGCGCGCCGGCGACGAGGAAGGAGCCGACCACCAGAAGATCGCCATTGTCGCCGGCGTGGACGAAATGCGCCTCCATCGCGAGGCGCTTGCCGCCGAGGGCGTGCTCGCTCGGCGTGTGGAAATGGAATTGCTTCAATTCGAACTTGCGGCCGCCGAGCTCGGCGACGCCGCCGGCGGCGTTGGCCTGGATCGTATGGCCATTATTGACGATCTCGAAGGCCTGCGGCTTCCAGCCGAGCTTGGGCGGGCGAGTGTCGGCTTTCACCGCATCGGTGAGGTCGATGGGCGATTGTTCGGCGCCGAGCGAGCAGGCCTTGGCGGTCTCGTCGTGCGCGCCCCAATGTTCCGGATCGTCATAGGTCCAATGCGCCCCTTCCGCGCGCGCCGCAGCGGCGCAGAGCGGGCAGGCGGCGAGGCCGGCCAGAAAAGAACGTCTCGTGAAAGCCATGCGATCCCCCTTGCGGCGCTCGGGTTTCGCGCCGACGATTCGGATCGCCGAATAATGCCTGTGAACCGCGGCTACGGCAACGCTCCAGGCGACACGCTCGGCGCCGAGGGCCGAGCTTTCGCGGCGCCTGACAGGCCACGCTTTCATGCTTATATAGATCGAATGCTCGCGTCGAAGCGTATGGGCGAGACCCCGAGGATGAACTGGCGCCGAATTCTCTTGGCCGGCGCGCGCCCGGGCGCCGGACGCGGTCGAACGCGCTATAGCGAGGACAAATTATCATGCCGATGACACAGCCGGGGGCCGAGGCGATCGCGGCCGATCATGCCGCCAGCTCCGCCGCCGCCAAAACCGACGCCGCGCGCGCCGGGACCGCCAAAAGCGAGAGCGCCGCCGGAGTGGTCCATTCGCGCCTCGCCAATGGGATGGAGATCGTCGTCATCGCCGACCGCCGCGCACCGGTCGTCACCCATATGGTCTGGTATCGCAACGGCTCCGCCGACGATCCGCGCGGCAAGTCGGGAATCGCGCATTTTCTCGAGCATCTGATGTTCAAGGGCACACATGCGCATCCGCAGGGCGAATTCTCCAATCTCGTCTCCGACCTCGGCGGCCAGGAAAACGCCTTCACCAGCTATGACTACACGGCCTATTTCCAGCGCATCGGCAAGGAGCATCTCGGCACGCTGATGGAGTTCGAGGCCGATCGCATGACCAATCTCGTGCTCTCCGACGAGGTGGTGGGGCCGGAGCGCGAGGTGGTGCTCGAGGAGCGCCGTATGCGCACCGAGAACGATCCTTCCGCCCAGCTCGACGAGGCGGTGCAGGCGGCGCTGTTCCCGCATCACCCCTATGGCACGCCGATCATCGGCTGGGGCCATGAGATCGAGACGCTCGGCCGCGAGGATGCGCTGCATTATTACCATCGCTTCTACACGCCCGAGAACGCCATACTCATCGTCGCCGGCGACGTCGACTTCGAGACGGTGCGCGCGCTCGCCGAGAGAACCTATGGCCGCATCCCCGCGCGCGACGATGCGCCGAGCCGCAAGCGCCCGCGCGAGCCGGAGCCCCGCGCCCATCGCCTGGTGACGCTCGCCGACGAGAAGGTCGAACAGCCCACGCACGAGCGCGTCTTCCTCGTGCCCTCCTACACGACCGGCGCGCCCGGCCAGGCGGAGACGCTGGAAGTTCTCGCCCATGTGCTGGGCGGCGGGCCGTCGAGCGTGCTCTATGATTCGCTGGTCGTGGAGCAGAAGCTCGCCGTCAACGCCGGCGCCTATTACATGGGCTCGGCTTTGGACGATACGCGCTTCTGGGTCTTCGCGACGCCGGCGCCGGGCGTCTCGCTGCAGCGGCTGGACGACGCGATAGAGGCGACGCTCGATAAATTCGCCGCCGCCGAAATCGCCGAGGCCGACCTGAAACGCGCCAAGAATCGCCTCGTCGCCGACGCGGTCTATGCGCAGGACAGCCAGGTCTCGCTCGCCCGCTGGTATGGCGAATCGCTCGCCACCGGCCTCGCGGTGGAAGACGTCGCCGCCTGGCCGGACCGCATCGACGCCGTCTCCGCCGCGGACATCGCCGCCGCAGCCCGCAAATGGCTGCAGAAGCGCCGGGCCGTCACGGGCTTCCTCGAATCCGAGGACGAAGCCGAAGACGCCGAGCTCGCCGCCTGACATCGGAGCCAAAATCAATGACAGCCCACGCCATCGCGCCTGCGAGCAGCCGCGCCGAGACCATTCAGCGCGTCGTCACGCCCGGCGGGATCGAAGCCTGGCTGGTCGAGAGCTACGCCGTTCCGCTCATCGCGCTCGAATTCGCGATGCGCGGCGGCGCCGCCCAGGATCCGGCCGGCAAGGCCGGCCTCGCGACGCTGCTCGCCGGCCTGCTCGACGAAGGCGCCGGACCCTTTGACGCGCGCGCCTTCCACCTCGCCATCGAGGATCTGGCGATACGTCTCGGCTTCGGCTGCGACCGGGACTCGATCTCCGGCCATATGCAGACGCTCGCCCGCAATCGCGACGAGGCGTTCGAGCTGCTGCGCCTTGCGCTCTGCGAGCCGCGGCTCGAGCAAACGGCGATCGACCGCGTGCGTGGCCAGATCGCCGCCGGGCTGAAACGCGACGCCAACGACCCGGACGCGCTGGTCGCCAAGGCCTTCCGCGAAGCGGCCTTCCCCGACCATCCCTATGGCCTGCCGGTGCGCGGCGACGCGACCAGCCTCGAGACGCTGACGCGCGATGATCTCGACGCGCTGAGAACCCGCCTACTGGCGCGCAGCGATCTGAAAATCGCCGTCGTGGGCGCCATAGACGCGAAGACCCTCGCCGCCGAGCTGGACGCGACCTTCGGCGCCCTGCGGGCGCAGAGCCTGCTCACCCCTGTGCCCGAGATCGGCATTCACGCGCTCGGAGAGCGCCGCATCATCGATCTCGACGTGCCGCAATCGGCGATCCGCTTCGGCCGGCCGGGCATGAAGCGCCACGATCCCGATTATTTCGGCGCGGTGGTGGTCAACCACATTCTCGGCGGCGGCGCGTTCACGGCGCGGCTCTTCAACGAGGTGCGCGAGAAGCGCGGCCTCGCCTATTCGGTCTATTCGCATCTCAACGAATATGACAAATGCGCCATGCTGGTCGGCGGCGCGGCGACGAAGAACGAGCGCGCCCGCGAGTCGCTGGAGGTGATCCAGAGCCAATTCGTCGATCTCGCCAATGAGGGGCCGAGCGCGGACGAGCTCGACAAGGCGAAGAAATATCTGACCGGCTCCTATGCGCTGCGCTTCGACACATCGACGAAGATCGCCGGCCAGCTGGTCAATCTCCAGCTCGACGGATTTGCGCCCTCCTATCTCGACGAGCGCAACGGCCGAATCGAGGCGGTGACGCTCGACGACGCCCGCCGCGTCGCCAAGCGCCTGCTCGGCGACGGCGAGCTGCTGGTGTCGATCGCCGGTCGTCCGCAGGGTCTCTGAGCGCCGTCTCCGCCTTTCGACGGCGAAAGGACGGCCGCGAGCCTTTCGGAGCGCATTGCTGGCATAGTCGGATCGATTCAGCGATCTTCTGAAAAGAAAACGGGCGCCGCTACTCGCGGCGCCCGACGGATCGTCTGAAAAAAGGGGTCCGGCAGACGCCGAACCCCTGCGCCGTTGTAAATTCCGTCGGGGAATAATTGATCCACTATCGATCGACAACGTCTCTTCTTTAGCGCGCCCCGATCGTAAAGGAAACAACCTAATATAAATCTCGAGCAGAAAGACGACGCCTGTGGCTCGTAGGTAACACTAGTACTAATACGATCGGATAATTACTTTTAGTGATCTTTCTTGGTACTAATACTAATCGAAGCCATAAGCAGTTTTACTTTCAATCGCTTGCACTCGGGCGAAACGATGCTTCAACGCAGCCATTCGTTGCTCCCCCGTTACCGATTCGGTCGAGGGCCGGAAATTATGCTCATTTGTCGATGACACGCCAGCTGTGGCCGCTGAAGACTCCCGTTATCCACAGGGCTCGGCGATCAGGGGCAGGGTGAGCTCGAAGGCCGCGCCGCCCGTCTCTGTGGAAAGCGCGCCGACGAAGTAGATTTCGACCGCGATCGCGTCGCCACTCGCCGAGGTCGCGACGATCAATCCCGAGTGCGGCGCAGCGAGCGCCGCCGCGACCGCGGCGCGCATCAAATCCACCAACGCCCGCTCGATTTGCAGAGGATCGCCGATCACGAGATCGCGCTCGGCGAGAAGGCGCAGCTCGGCGCGAACGCTATCGCCGCAATCGAGACGGACTCTCTCCCATGCGTCGCAGATCGCCGCGTGCAGCGCGATCGACGCCTGCGCCTCCCGAGCGCACAGCTCGCGCCATTCGGCGACGAGCCGCGCGGCGCGATGCAATTGCGCGCCGGCGCGATCCATGGCGGCGAGCTGCTCTTCCGATCCCGCGCCGCCGCCGAGAGTCGCCCGCCGACGCGCAGCCTGGAGATAGGCGGCGGCGGCGGTGAGCGGCTGATTGACGTCATGGGCGAAGCCGACCGCCTCCCGCGCCAGTGCGCCCGATCGCTCGGCGCGACGCCGCAGCTCCTGCGTTTCCGCGACATCCTGCGCGAAAGCCACGCCTCGCGCGCGCCCTTCGTCGAGCGCGACGAAGCGCAGCCGCATCCGGACGCTCGCGCCGTCCCGACGCGCGAACTCCGTCTCGGTCGCGCTCGCGGCCGGCGATCGAAGCCGCGTCGCCTTCCGCCAATCGATGCGGCCGGCCATAAGATCGTCGCGACCGTAGCCGGTCATTCGGAGGAATTCGTCATTGGCCTCTGTCACCTCGCCGCCGACGCCCCAACAAAAGGCGCCGATCGGCCCGCTCTCCCACAAGGCGCGCAAGGCCTCGTCGGCGCAGCGATCGGCGCGCGCGTCGCCGCGCGAGCGAAGGCGCAAAGCGTCGACGATCACGGCCGTCAGAATGGCGAGAACGAAGGCGATGGCCAGTCCGGCCAGAGCGGAAGCGTCGAGCGCCTCGAAGAAAATCTGCGCCAATAGGCCGGAGGCGAGCGCCGCCGATCCCACTGCGGCGAGGCCGCCGACGAGAGCGGCGAATTGCATGGCGACGCAAAAAGACGCCGACGCCACTTGCGTTCCGATCGTCGCCTCCAATGCGAAACGCGCCAGCGCCACGATCGCCGCGAGCGTCGCGCCGAAACCGATCGGCCGACGCATGGCGAATTCGCGACATCGGATAAAACGACTCCAAAGAGCGCGGAGCCCGGCGACGGCGGCTGCGCTCATAAGTCGTGAGGCTCCTGCAACCCCCGACGAATCCTCATGCTCGGCACTAGCAATTTCCGACAATCGACGAATGCGACGCCGCAAGACTGGCTCAGAACAATTGCGTTTGCAATCCTTTCGGCAATGATCGAACGAAGGCGCATGGTCGCGACGTCCGGGCGCAGCAATTCGCCGCGGACGACGCGGCGCTGTTTCGGCGCGCGCAAATCTGCTAGAAGCTATCCAACAGAAAGGCTTTTCGAAAATGGCGCGCACCTCTCTCCTCTTCCTGCTCGTGGCCGGGACCGTCTCCTTCCTCGGCGGCCTCGCGCCGAAGGCGGCCCTCGCCGGGCCCAATGTGCCGCTGTGCTTCGCGATGCAGAACAATTACAATGATTGCGTGCGGCGCGAGCGTGCGCGGGAGCGGCGCCGTCACGAATATGAGGACGAGTGGGGCCGCGGGCCCTATGAGCGCGAGTGGGGCCACAGGCCGCATGAGCGCCGCCGCCGCGGCTCGGAATGCGACGCTTGGCTCGTTCAGCTGAAGGCCCAAGGCTGCTTCTGAACGACCTGCTTCTGAACGACCCGCTCTGAACCGCTCTCCCGCCCGGCTCGGCCGCCCTGGAGCGCTCCAGCGACCTTGGCGCTCATGCACACGGCGAGCGGCACGGTCGTTGCTACCCTCGTCGGGACGCGGGGGACGAGACCATGAGCAAGTTCATTTACGCCCATGCCGGCGACGCCGACTGGAAGAGCGCCTTGGCCTCCTGCCTCGAGCAGATCGAGCGGCGGCTCGCGGACGCGCCCGCGCCCAATCTCGGCTGGTGCTATCTCACCGATTATTTCACCCAGGCCGCGAACGATATTTTGTCAGCGCTGCGCGCACGCCTGCCCGGCGTGCGTTGGGTGGGGACGGTCGGAGTCGGCGTCGGCGCCGAGGCGGTGGAATATTTCGACGCGCCGGGCCTCGCGATCATGCTGGCAGATCTTCCCGCCGGCTCCTTCGAGCTGTTCTCGGCGCCGGCGCAGCTCGACGGCGCCGCAAAGGGTTTCGAGCCCTTCACGGCGCTCGTCCACGCCAGCGGCGGAACCCCCGATCTTCAGGCCGAGCTCGAAGCCGCCAGCGCCAGGCTCGCCACCGGCTATTTGTTCGGCGGCCTCTCCTCGGCGCGCAACAAGGCTCTGTGCTTCGCCAACGATGTGCTGCCCGGCGGCCTCACCGGCGTCGCCTTCGGACCGCAGGCGACCGTGTTCTCGCGCGTCACCCAAGGCTGCCAGCCGATCGGCCCGCTGCGCACGGTCACACGCGCGCAGGGCAATTACCTCGTGACCCTGGACGAAAAGCGCGCGCTCGACTGCGTGCTCGAGGATATGGGGCATACGCTCGACATAGACGACGCCGCGCTGCGCCTCGAGCTGGCGCAGACTCTGGCCGGAATCGTCGCCACTGGCGAGGACGTCTCCGCCAAGCCCGGCCAGTTCGGCGCCAATACGGAAGTGCGGCACATTGTCGGCGTCGGCCGCAAGGGCGGGCTGCTGATGATCGCCGAGCAGATAAAGGACGGAATGCGGCTCGCCTTCTGCAAGCGCAACGCCGAGGCGGCCAAGCATGATCTGCTGCGCATCGTCGCGGAAGTGCGCGCCCAGGCGGAGGCGGCCGGCGGCATGAGAGGCGCGCTCTATATCAGCTGCTCGGGGCGAGGCGGCCCGCATTTCGGCGAGCCCAACGCCGAATTCCGCATGGTTCACGAGGCGCTGGGAGGCGAGACGCCCTTGATCGGCTTTTTCGCCGGCGGCGAGATCGCCCGCCATCATCTCTACGGCTATACTGGCGTGCTGACGGTTTTCGCCGGAGCCTGAGAAAGAGGAAGCCCCAACATGAGCGCCGAGCCGCGCGGCGAGGATCCGAGCCGGATCGTCTCGCCCTTTGGGGTCGTCATGCCCCGCGTCATCTATGGGACGGCCTGGAAGAAGGAGCGCACCGCCGCTCTGGTGGAAGAAGCGCTGCGGACCGGCTTTCGCGGGATCGACACCGCCTGCCAGCCCAAGCATTACAATGAGCCGGGCGTCGGCGAAGGTCTGGCGGCGGCGTTCGGCGCCGGGCTCGCCCGCGCGGATATTTATCTGCAGACCAAATTCACGCCCTTCGGCGGGCAGGACCCCGAGAACATCCCCTATGACGCCTCCGCTCCGATCGGCGAGCAGGTGCGGCAATCCTTCGAGGTCTCGCTGCGCAATCTGCGCGTGGATCGCCTCGACGGATTGGTGCTGCACTCCCCCTACCCAGAGGACAAGGACACTCTGGAAGCCTGGCGCGCGATGGAGAGCCTGGCGGCGCAGGGCGGCGTGCGCCAATTGGGCGTCAGCAATTGCTACGAGCCTGCGCGGCTGAAGATGCTGTGGAAGAGGGCGCGGGTGAAGCCCGCCGTGATCCAGAACCGCTTCTACGCCAAGACCGGCTATGACCGCGAGATTCGCGCTTTCTGCGCAAAGCACAAGATTTTCTACCAGAGCTTTTGGACGCTCACCGCCAATCCCGAAACGCTGGCGAAGCCGGAGCTCGTCGCTCTCGCCGAAAAATATGGGCGCGGCCGGGCGCAGATTTTCTTCCGCTTCCTGACGCAGCAAAACATTCTGTGCCTCACCGGGACGTCCTCGCAAGAGCACATGCGCGACGATGTGGCGATATTCGACTTCTCCCTGACCGCGGAGGAATGCGCGACCCTGGACGCTCTGCTGACCAGCGCGCCGGCCTGAGCGGCGTCGAAAACACGCGGAAACCGCCCTTGCATTCTCGATCCCGGCCGGACTCCGAGGCGCTGGAGATCGACCGCGCGCCCGCGGCTGCGCGCGCATTTCCCGGATGGCGCGCCGAGGGGCGGGGCGCGGGGCATGGGCCATTTCGGCTTTTTCCGTGACCCGGGCCGGCCCTATCGGGGCGATTGCGCGCGCTGGCTGCTGGGGAGCCGAAGGGACAGACCGCCGCTCACTTCACGAATTTGACGGCGGCGAGAATGACGCCGCCGAGCGCGATCTGCGTGACGACCAGCCAGCGGAGACTATCACCTTCAGATTGGCCATTTCCGTGCGCAGCTCGCCGGCCAGCTCTTCGAGGTCCGCTTTGGTGGCGACGGAATCGCGCAGCGCCGCGTCCAGCGCATCGGCCTGAGCGCGCGCCTGCTTATCGTCGAAGCCGGCCTCTTTCAGCCGATCGATATAGGCGAGACGATCGAAGGTTATCGCCGACGAGGTCATGCTCATTGAATAGGCGCAGCCCCGGCCAGGATCAATCGACGAACTCGGGCCATGGCCACGACGCTATGAGGACGACGGATTCGAAATGGCGAGAGAGACGGGGCTCGAACCCGCGACCTCCGGCGTGACAGGCCGGCGCTCTAACCAACTGAGCTACTCCCCCGCGAGCGCGGCGCAACGCATTGCGCTAGCGAGAGGCGCCGAATAAGGCACGCGCCGGCCAAAGTCAAGGAAGATGGCGGCGGGATTTGTCAGGGATCTGTCCAGGACCGCCGTCCGCGCCAGCGGCGACAAAACCGCACAGCGACAGTTCGAACCTTCGAATCGCGGCGGTCCTGTGCTTTTTATAGCGAGACCGGAGCCTTCGGCGACCACCTAGGGGCTTTAGGGAGTTTCCGGTCATGAAGGCGAGGCCGTTCGGGGATAGTGTGTCCGGCGGCCCGGCGCTTCGGGCGGGGAGAAACGCATGTCGGCCAATTCGGCGACGCATCGGCTCGGGCGAGAAATCGCCGTCGCCATCGCTCTCAAGATCGCGGCCCTGGCCCTGCTCTATGTCCTTTTCTTCCCCCCTTCGCAGCGGCCGCATATGTCGCCGGCCGCCGTGGCGGAGAAGCTCTTCGCTCGAGACCGCGGCTGATCCTTCTTTCAGGAGCGCATGATGTTCGAACTCGACGTGGTGACGCTTTCAAGACTGCAATTCGCGCTGACCGCCCTCTACCACTTCCTCTTCGTGCCGCTGACGCTCGGACTGTCGATCCTCCTCGCCATAATGGAGAGCGTCTTCGTGATGACCGGCCGCACCATATGGCGCGACGCGGTCAAATTCTGGGGCACGCTGTTCGGCATCAATTTCGCGATGGGCGTCGCCACCGGCATCACCATGGAGTTCCAGTTCGGAACCAACTGGTCCTACTACTCGCATTATGTCGGCGATATTTTCGGCGCGCCGCTGGCGATCGAAGGGCTGATGGCCTTCTTCCTCGAGGCGTCCTTCGTCGGCCTGTTCTTCTTCGGCTGGAATCGGCTGAGCAAGGTGGCGCATCTCGCCGTCACCTGGCTGGTCGCCATCGGCGCCAATTTCTCGGCGCTGTGGATTCTCATCGCCAATAGCTGGATGCTCAATCCGGTCGGGGCGGCGTTCAATCCGCAGACTTTGCGCATGGAGCTGACCTCCTTTGCAGAAGTGTTCTTCAACCCCGTCGCGCAATCGAAATTCGTGCACACCGTCAGCGCCGGCTATGTGACCGGCGCGATGTTCGTGCTGTCCATCTCGGCCTATTACCTGCTCTACAAGCGCGAGCATCGCGAGATCGCGCGGCGCTCCGCCAATGTGGCGGCGAGCTTCGGCCTCGCCTCGGCGCTCTCCGTCGTCGTGCTCGGCGACGAGAGCGGCTATACGGCGAGCTTCAACCAGAAAATGAAAATCGCCGCCATCGAGGCCATGTGGGAGACGGAGCCGCCGCCGGCCTCCTTCACCATTTTCGGCATTCCCGACGTCAAGGAGCAGACGACGCATTTGAAGGTCGAGGCGCCCTATCTCCTCGGCCTGATCGCGACGCGCTCGCTGGATACGCCCGTCGAGGGCATAAAATCGCTGGTCGAGAAATCGCAAACGCGCATTCGCGCCGGAATGCCCGCCTATGAATGGCTTTCCGCGCGTCCCGACGGGCCGAACGCTCCCATTCCCGACGAGCTGCTGCCCGCCTTCAAGGACCTCGGCCATTCGCTGCTCTTGAAGCAGATCCGGCCAGACATCGAGAACGCCACCGACGCGCAGGTGCGTGAAGCGGCGCTCACCACCATTCCCAATGTGCCGGTGCTGTTCTTTGCCTTCCGCATCATGGTGGCGCTGGGATTTTATTTCATCTTCCTGTTCGCGGCGGCCTTCCTCGTCGCCAGCCGCCGGCGCCTCAGAGACAATCCCTGGCTCTTGAAGCTCGCCTTCTACAGCCTGCCTCTGCCCTGGATCGCCGCCGAACTCGGCTGGATCGTCGCCGAATATGGCCGCCAGCCCTGGATCATCGACAGCGTGCTGCCGACCTTCCTCGGCGCCTCCAATGTGCCGGCCTATAATGTTCTGCTGAGCCTCGGCGGTTTCGTGCTCTTCTACAGCGCGCTGGCGATCGTCGAAGTCTGGCTGATGCTGAAATACATCCGCCTCGGTCCGACGATCGAAACCTTCCCGAAAGAGGCGCCAGAGCGGCCCTTCCAAATCGCGTGACGCGCTTCCCCCTCCCCTCCAGGGGAGGGTCGGACCGCCATAGGCGGTCCGGGGT
>NZ_PUIV01000041.1 GCF_003113265.1 Methylosinus sporium | reverse complement strand
GCGCCATCGGCCTGGTGGAAGGCGCTGAAGACGGTTTCGATCTGGTCCGGCGCTATACCGACGCCAGTGTCCGAAACGGCGATCCGCACGCCGCCCTCCGCCGGCGAAGCGACGACGCGCACCTCGCCGCGATCGGTGAATTTCACCGCGTTTCCAACGAGATTGAACAGCACTTGAACCAGACGTCGACGATCGGCGCGGATGACGGGCGGCGTCGCGGGATCGGCTTCGACGACGAGAGCGACGGCTTTGCGCTCGGCCTGCGCGGCGAATGTCCGCGCCACCGAATTCAACATCTCGTCGAGGCGGATGCTCTCGTCGACGAGCTCGAGCTTTCCGGCCTCGATCTTGGCGAGATCGAGAATATCGTTGATCAAGGCGAGCAGATGATTGCCGCTCTCGCCGATGACTTTCGCCGATTCGATCTCGTCGGCGTCGAGCTTCTCGTCCTCGGCGAGCGTATTGGCGAGGATCAATATGCTGTTGAGCGGCGTGCGCAATTCGTGAGACATATTGGCCAGGAACTGCGATTTGTAGCGGTTCGTCTCGGCCAGCTCGTCGGCGCGCATTTCGGCTTCGAGCTTGGCGGCCTCGAGCGCTCCGGCCTGCTCCTCGAGCTTGCGACTCTTTTCCGCCAGCCGATCATTGGCGATCTGCAGCTCTTCTCGTTGAAGGCGAAGCTCTTCCTCGGATGTCTGCAATTCATCCGTCTGCGCGCGCAATTCTTCGGCCTGCGCGCTGGTTCGCGTCAGCAGCGCGCTGGTCTCGAGATTGCGCTCGAGCAGACCGAGATTGAGCGCGACAATGGGAACGACGAGGTCCAGCAGCTCGCGATGAATGTCGGGGAATTCGCCATAGCGGGCGAATTCGATCACGCCAGATATCCCTTCCGCCGCGCCGACCGGAACGCAGACGACGACATCCGGCGTTCCTGCGGACAATCCCGAGCCGATGAAATGGCTGCCGCGCGGCACATCGGTGACGACGATCATGCGCCGGCTGGCGACGCATTGCCCAGGCAAGCCTTCGCCGATCTCGAACGATCTGCTCAACGCCGCGCTCGCGTCGCAGGCATAGCCGCCGACGGCGTGGAATCTCTCCTTGTCGGCGTCGCGGACGAAGAAAAGCGCCAGTCCCGCCGAAAGCCGCGGCGCGAGAAAAGCGAGCAGCTGCTCGGCGAAGGCCGATGGCGTGGTCGCGAGCTGCAGCGCGATCGACAATTCCGCCAATTCGGCGTTCAGCGCACGGCGTCTCTCGCGGCGGATCAGCGCCTCTTTGAAGAATTGCAGCGCCGAGGCCATGACGCCGATCTCGTCGCGCGAGTCCTGCGCCGGAATGGCGACGGAAAGATCGCCCTCCGCCAATTGCCGCATGGCGCTGGTCATCGTCGTGATGGGCCGGATGATCGCCGCGCTGGTGAGGGCGGCGGCGACGAGGCCGATCACCAGAGCGACCGCCGAAGCCGCGACCGCGGCCGTCGCCGTCTGATCTATTTCCGTCGCGGCTCGCGGTCCGAGAGCGTCCTGCGCAGCGAAATTGGCGGATCGCATCGTCTCGATCGCGGAGTCCATAGCCGGGCCCAGCCGGTTCAGCAGATCCTGAAGCAGGCGATCTCTCTCATTGGTCTCGGCGTCGGCGCTGCGGCTCTTGTCGTCGCCATTCGCGAGCGGCCGGCCGAGCTTCACGAGCTCGAAAAAGGTCGCGACATAATCTCGCCCGTCGGCCTCTATGCGCCTCAAGACGTCCAGCGCCCGGCGATCGTCCTCGAACAGCCGCGTCGCCTCGGTGATCCCGGAAACGGACCGCGCCGCCTCGTCGCGCAATCGCCGGATCGATTCCTCGCGCCCCCCGAGGAGCCATTCGTCGGCGTGCAGCCGGATTTCGTCCAGATTGGTCTGGATGCGAGCGAGCGCGTTGTTTTGCCGCGCCAAGCGTCGATACTCGCCGAAATCGCTCCTGGCGGCGGTGAGCCCCTGATAGGAGATGGCGGCGACGGCGATCAAAAGGCAGATGAGCGCGCCGAAGCCGCCGGCGATCTTCGTCGGGATGCTGAACCGGCTGAGGAATGTCATCATCATCGGCTGCTCGCTGTCGCTCGCGAATTCCCCGGCGCCGTCATCCCGGCAAGAGCGCTACTATGCTCGCCTCGGCGGTCGCTGTCACTCTCCCCTTTGGAAACTCCCTTTCGTCTCGCGCGGACGATCGGCGCCGCGTCTAAAGAGTGTACCAATAGCGTATCAGATGAAAATAGACGGGCGCCGCGAATATCACGCTGTCGAGGCGATCGATCATGCCGCCATGGCCGCGGATCATATGCCCCCAGTCCTTGACTCCGCGATCACGCTTGATCGCCGACATCACCAGCCCGCCGAAGAATCCGAGCGCGCAGATCGCCAGCGCCATGCCGGCGGCGGCGAGCGGCGAGAAGGGCGTGATCCACCAAAGGGCCGCGCCGAGGAGCGTGGCCGTCGCGACGCCGCCGACGAGCCCCTCCCAAGTCTTGGACGGCGACAGATTGGGCGCCACTTTGTGACGTCCGAACAATTTGCCGAACACATATTGCAGCACGTCGGAGCCCTGCACGACGATCACCAGAAAAGCGATGAGCAGCAGCCCCTTTCCTTCATAGCCGGGGATGTCGAGGGTCAGCAGCGCGGGCACATGCGAAGGGAAAAATATGCAGATCATCATTCCCCATTGCAGAAAGGCGACGCGTCGCAGGAAATGCGTGGTGTCGCCGCGCAGCGCCGCCGCCATGGACAGGAACAGGAAGCCATAGACCGGCAGGAAGATCGAATAGAGCCCGTACCATTGGTCCCAGACGAGCCAATATTGGACCGGAATGCCGAGAAAGAAGACCGAGGCGAGCGCCCAGTGATCGCCTCGGCGCGTCGGGGTGAGCGTGACGAATTCGCGCAACGCGCCGAAGGAGGCGAAGGCGAAGAGCAGGATCACGCCGCCGAGGCCGAAGAGGAAGGAGAGCCCGATCGCCGCCACCATCACCCACCAAGCGGCGATGCGCTGGTTGAGATTGTCGATGGTCGGCGACGGCTCGCCCTCGGCGCGGCGGGCGAGCTCCCGACCAATGGCGGTCGCCACGACCAGAATGACGCCGACGCCGAGAAAGAGCCAGACGGCCGGATGCTGCGCGGCGAGGAAATCGACGATACGGGTCACGCGACGAGGTCCTTGGGCTTCAGAGCGAGCAGAGCGCCGCGCGCGCGATCGAGAAAAGCGGCGCGCTCCTCGGTCCGATCGACGGCGAGCGGCTCGCCGAATGTGACGCTGCACAGGAGCGGAATGGGCAGGAATTCGCCCTTGGGCATGACCCGCGAGATATTGTCGATCCACACCGGCACGAAGTCGATCTGCGGAAACGCCATGGCGAGGTGAAACAGGCCCGATCGCAGCGGCAGGAGAGGCTCCTCTCCGGTATTGCGCGTGCCCTCGGGAAAGAGAATCAGCGAGGCGCCCTCGTCGAGCGCCGCCGACATGGCCGCCATCGCGGCGTTGAGACGATCCACCCCTTTGCGGTCGATGGGCACGGCGCGGAACACTTCGCGTCCGATGAAGCCGCCGATCCCCCGGCCGTCCCAAATTTCGGCCGCAGCGACCGGCCGCGTGACCCGGCGCAGCTCCGGCGGCAGCACCGTCCAGATCAGCACGAAATCGCCATGGCTCGCGTGATTGGCGAAATAGACCCGCTGCCGCGGCTCCGGCCGGCAGCCGCGCCAATCGGCCGAAACGCCGGTGACAGCGCGCGCGAAGCCGGCGATGAGGCGCCGCGTGGCGGCGGCGGCGAGAGGTCTCATCGCAATCCGTCCTGCGCGAGGAGCGAGCGCCATGGCGGCGCGGCCGAGCGACGCGCATCCTTTTTCGAGTCGAGGGCTGTCACGCGGCCTCCGCTTCGCGCACCGCCAGCGATACGGTGAATATGCCCCAAGGATCGATGCGCTGCTCGATCTTGCGGAAGCCGGCGGCGGCGACCAGCTGATCCATCTCCGCCTGCGTGCGCCGCCGCATCACCCAGGCCTGCCCCTCGCGATGCGAGGTGAGCGCGCGGGCGATCATCTCGAGCTGCGGATGCCAGGGCTGGCCGGTGTAGACGAGATATCCGCCGGCGGGGATGGCGCGGCCGAGGCCGCCCAGCGAGCCGGCGACGAGCGCATTGTCGGGAAAAAGCTCATACAGACCGGAGACGATCGCCAATGTGGGGCGCGGCGAGAGGGCCGCGAGATCATCGCCGTCGAAAGCGTTCCCGCGCTCGAAACGGGCGATGTCGGCGAGGCCTTTTTCAGCGACCAGCTTCGCGCCCGCGGCGACATTGAGCTCGGAATAATCGCGCAGCAGGATCGACTCAGGCCGCTCGACGCCGGCGGTCAGCGCCTCGAGCACATAGCGCCCATGGCCGGCGGCGATGTCGACCACTCTGGCCGGCGCGCTGTTCGCCCGCAGACGAGCGAGCGCGAGGCGGATCAGCTCTTCGACATTCAGTTTTCGCCGCCTTATGCCGCGCCAGCCGATCGCGTCCAGATAGGCGCGATCGATCGCCCGTCCGATCGCGCCGACGCCATTGGCGGCGTCGCGATAGACGTAGTCCAGCGTCGAGCCGGAATCGAATCCGGTGGCGTGGCCCAATTTTATCCCCTCGGAGAGGAGGCCACCCAATTTCAGATTGGCGCGATAGGTCGACCACCAGAGGCTACGCGGCGACAAAGCGGGCAAGGGTGTCGCGAGCCGATCGGCCTCGTCGCGCGTGTAGCCGATGCGATCGGCGTCGCGAAGATCGATCGTCTCCAGCGGTTCGGCGAAGCGGGCGAGCAGAAAGCGGCGAATATCGGCCACGACGGGACCGCGATCGGCCTCCCCGAGCAGATCGTGATAGAGGCCGGGATATGTCCGCCGCTCCTTCGAACGGCTGCCGAGGCGCACGAAAAATTCATGCTGCGGGCCGGAACGAACGACGAAATCGGCGCCGGCGATCAGCACTTGAGTCGGAATGGCGATCGCCCGCGCATCCGCCGTCACACGTTCGGCCGCCTCATAGAGCCCGAGCAGACTATCGACCGAAATGGCGCGAGAGATCAGAGGATCGGCGTCGAAGCTCGCGCGCCGCGCCGGATCATGAGTGAGGAAGCGCGACTTCACATAGGAATTGACGTCGAAATCGCCGCGCAGACGGCGCAGCAGCGCCAGTCCCGGCCGCGCGAAAGGAACATAGAGCTTCGCCGAAAAGGCCGGCGCGGCGAGCGTCAGCGCGCGAATTCGCGGCGCATAGTCATGCGCCCAAGTCGCGGCGAGAACCGCGCCGACCGATTGCGCCACCACGGCGATATCGGCGCGCGCCACGCCATGGGCGCGCTCTATATGGGAGACGAAGCTCTCGACGTCGCGCACGCTATGAGAGAAGGACGGCGAATGACCGCGCGCGCCCGGCGAGCGGCCATGGCCGCGGGCGTCCCAGGCGTAGACGTCGAATTCGGGCAGATCGAGCTCGTCGACGAGATGCGCCATCCGGCCGCCATGCTCGTGACCGCGATGGAAGAGCGCCACCGCGCCCCGGCGTTCCGCCGTCGCCGGCCAGCGGCGATAGAAGAGCTCGACCCCGTCATGCGTCGTGAAACGACCGTCTTCGGCGATGCGTGTCATGCGACATCCTTTCGGAGCCCGGCCTCCGCCACCCCGCGACGGACTCGATTGATCGTGGTGACGACGAGAAGAAGCGAGAAGAACGGCATGATCCAGCCGGCCCATTGCGGCAGCGCGCCGAGCAGGCCGACGGCGAGGCCGAGCGCGCCGAAGGCGAATGCCCGATCGCTCTTGCCGAAGGGACCGTCATAGCGGCGGCCGGCCCCGGCGAGCGGCCCCATCACGCCGGCATATTCCGAGATGGCGGCGAGAAATATGACAGCGAAAACCCATGAGGGGTCGAAGGGCGCCACAGAGGCGAAGGGAATGACGAGCGCTGCGTCGGAGACGACGTCGCAGATCTCGTTGAGATAGATCCCGAGCAGCGACTGCTGCCGAAATTCCCGCGCCATCATCCCATCGACGGCGTTGAGCGCCATGCGCAGGAACAGCCACGGCGGCAGCACGAGAAAAAGCCCCGGCCGATCGCTCCACACGAGCGCCAGTCCGAGAAGGCAAGAAATCGCGGCGGTCGCGACAGTGACCCGATTGGCGGTGACGCCGTTCGCGACGGCCCGCGCGACCGCGGGCCTCAGCAAAGCCTGAAACCGCGGCTTCAATGCATAGAGAGTCATAGGAAACTCATAGGAAACGCGCCAATGGCCGAGGAAACGAGAACAGCGCCGGCAGTCTGCGTCAGATGAATTGACAAGTCTCGAGAAGCGAGCCTGCATGCTCGCTCTTCGAATTCTTGGGTTCAGATGAAGCAAATCACTAGTATCGAAGATTGAAAAGAAGCTTAAGCGACGCCTCGCGTCAAGGCCCTTCGAGGCGCCGGTAGAAGAATCGGAAAACGTCCATCCGGCGAGCGCGCGCGACGCGCTTCCCACGCGGCGAAAGCCAGCGGCTTTAACGAAATGCTAACCAATCTCTCGACATATCGTGAGCGTGGCTATCCGAGACTTTTGAGCATGACGCAGGTCGCTGTTTTAGGGAGCGCGTCCACCAAGATCGACGTATCGATCATAATGCCGTGTCTCGACGAGGCCCGCTGCCTGCCCGCCTGCATCGCCAACGCGCGGCAGGCGCTCGAGACGATGAGCCGCGAACTCGGATTGTCGGGCGAAATCGTGATCGCCGACAATGGAAGCCGCGACGGCAGCCAGCTGATCGCGCGCGCTCTCGGCGCGCGGGTCGTCGACGTCGAGCAGCTCGGATACGGCGCCGCGCTCATTGCAGGGCTCCGTTGCGCCAATGGCGCCTATCTCGTGATGGGCGACGCAGACGGCTCCTATGATTTTCGGGAATCGGTCGAAATGGTGCGCCGCCTCGCCGCCGGCGCTGATCTTTGCGTCGGCTCGCGCTTCAAAGGGCGGATAGAACGAGGAGCGATGCCCTGGAAAAATCGCCACATCGGCAATCCCGCGCTGACCTTCGTCTTGAATCTGTTTTTCCGCGCGGGCGTCAGCGACGCCCATTGCGGTTTGCGCGCCTTGACCAGCTCCTGTTTCGAACGGCTCGATCTCACGGGCCGCGGCATGGAGTTCGCGAGCGAGATGATCATCAAGGCGGCGCTCAAACAGCAGCATATCGTCGAGGTCCCGGTGACGCTCTCGCGCGATCGGCGCGATCGGCCCTCGCATCTGCGGCCGTGGCGCGACGGATGGCGACATCTGCGTTATCTCCTGATGTTCAGTCCCGACTGGGCATTCGCTGCGCCGGCCGCTCTGGCGATCGCAGTCTCCTTGGGGATATTGACGCTGACCGGCGTCGCCGCGCTGACCGAGAACAAATCGCCTTTCGGCAATTATTGGATGATTCTCGCAGGCTCTCTGCTCGGCCTCGGACACACCGCCGCAGTTCTCGCCGCCGCGACGCATTTCTATGGTCGGCGACAAGGTTTTCGCGCCCCATCCTGGTGGGAGGACAAGGTCGCCGATTGGTTCTCGCTGGAGACGATGCTCGTCGCAGGAAGCGTCTTCTTCGCTTCTGGCCTACTGATTCTCCTGTCTGTTTTCGGCTATTGGTCGAGCCGTAATTTCGAGCCGATCGGCACCGTTCTTCCCGCCGTCGTCGGCACGACGTTGATCGTGATCGGCGCGCAAAACGCGCTCGCCGGGTTCCTGCTGGCGATCGTCAATGGCCATGAAGCGAATTTCATCGACCGAGCCGAAGCCGAGACTTGGTCCGATACGCGACGACGCTCCGTGCGCTCGCCCATCGGGACCTGCGAGGACGTCGAGCGTCTCGATCGAGCGGCGAAGGCGGCCGATCGATGATCACGGAGGACGCCCGCCGTCACCTTCGTCCCCGCATTTTCGATACGGACTGGCTTTTGCTCCGCGCGATGCGCGCCAGCATCGAGAAAGTCGCCGCGCGGATCGTGCGGCCCGCCGTCGCGGTCGATTTGGGATGCGGCTCCGAACCTTACAAGCCTATCTTCGACGCGCTCGGCGCGACCTATCGCGGCGCGGATTTCGCGAATGCCGACATTGCGATTGATCCCAGTGGCCATGTCAACGCGCCCGATGCGAGCGCGGATATCGTCCTGTCGTTTCAAGTACTGGAGCATGTCGCCGATGTCGGCTCCTATCTCGGCGAAGCGCATAGGCTGCTGCGCGCCGACGGCCGGCCGATTTTATCGACACATGGCAATTGGTTCTACCATCCGCATCCAGAGGACTATCGCCGTTGGACGCGACCCGGCCTGCTGACGGAGCTCGCCGCACATGGATTCGAGTCCATCGAATGCGCGCCTCTGATCGGGCTGCCCGCCTGGACGACGCTGCTCAGGCTGACTTGCGGCTACCATGCCCTCGCAAAGCTGCCGATCCTCGGCCGCGTCATCGGCCGAACGCTCGCCATAGCCCTCAATTTTCGCGCATTGCTCGAAGACGCGATCACACCGGACTGGGTCACGCGCGACAATGCATGTGTATACCTCGTGCTGTGTCGGCCGATCCGGCTCTCCCCATGAGATTTCCGCGCTTTATCCTCGTCGGCGGGCTCTGCGCGCTTCTCAACAACGTCTCCGTCATCGGCTTTGGTTTCGTCGGCGTTCATTATATCTCGGCGACGCTTCTCGCATTCGGGCCGATACTCGTCATCGGATACGTCCTCCATTCTTCGATCACCTTCGACGCAGCGGCGTCCTGGCCCTCCTTTGCGCGCTACGCTCTCACCATGCTCGCCAATTGTCCGCTCTGGTTCGCGTCTCTCTATATTCTCGGCGATCTCGCCGATCTCCCCATGGCGATCGCGGCGCCACTCGCCACGATTCTGATAACGCTCTGGAATTACAACTGCACGAGATGGGCGCTGTCGCGCGTCCGCGCGCCCCTGCAGGGACTGCGTTCCACGAGCCGAGGATAATTGCATGGAACGCTTCACGCTCGATGATCTGATGCGCTGCATGTCGCCCCATGCGCCTGTCTATTCCTGGCGCAGCCCGATCTATCAATTTGTGGCTCTCTCCAATCTGCGTCGCGTATGGGACAAATCGCATCGTCGCGCCCTCGATGTCGGCGGCGGCACCGGGCTCCTCGCCCATACGATCAAGTCGCTGTTCGGCCTCGATCACATCGCCTCCGTCGACGTCGAAAACCGATTCCTGCCGTCGCTCGATGTCGAAACGTCCATCTATGACGGCCGCACGCTTCCATTTCCCGATAATTCCTTCGATTGCGTCATCCTCTTCAATGTTCTGCATCATGTTCCGGCTCCGCTTCGCCGTCCTCTGATGCGCGAATGTCGCCGCGTCGCCGGCGCAGGCCCTCTCTACATCAAGGATCATCTTTCTACTGGCCTGCTCGACACCGCGCGGCTCACCGCGCTCGATCTCATCGGCAATCTTCCCTTCAACGGAATGGTGAGCGCCTCCTATCTCTGCGCCGAAGATTGGCGGACGCTCGCGCATGACGCCGGCTATGCGTACGAAATCGTCTCCGACGGCGACTATCGTCGCGGCGTCGAGGCGATGGTCTTTCCCAATCGCCTCGAAACGAGCATGAAATGGCGACCGATCTGACCGACCGCGCGAAGATGCGCAGCCCTGTCATCCGACTCGCCATGCTGTCGCACTACTTCGAAACGCGTCGCGGCGGCGTCGAGATCGTCGCCGGCGCGCTGGCGAGGGCCTTGTCGCCGCTCGGCTTCGAAATCGCCTGGCTCGCGACCGGAAAAAGCAATGGCGGCGACCCGTCGTCCAACCCCGCGCAGCGCGAGCTGCCCGCCTCCGACATCGTCGAGCGGATCGCCAAAATTCCCTATCCGCTTCTGTTTCCGAGCGCCTTTCGCTCGATCTTCGCGCAAGTGCGCAACGCCGACGTCGTCATCGTCCATGACGCGCTCTATTTGACCAGCGTCGCCGCATTTTTCGCGGCGCGCTTGTTTCGCAAGCCGCTCCTCGTCGTACAGCATATCGGCGTCGTTCCCTATCGCAATCCCATTCTCCGATCGCTCATGGCGATCGCCAATCGACTCGTCGCCGTTCCGCTTCTGAGCCGCGCCGATCAGATCGTCTTCATCAGCGATCTCACGCGACGCTATTTCGAAGCCATCCCCTATCGCCGCCCGCCTCGGCTCGTCTTCAACGGCGTCGACGCCGACATTTTCTTTCCTCCCGAATCGGAAGCCGAAAGGGCTACGGCGCGGGCCGATCTCGGCCTGCCCGCCGCCGGTCCTATCGCTCTTTTCGTCGGACGCTTCGTCGAAAAAAAGGGCCTGCTCCGACTCGAGCGTCTGGCGCGAGAACGTCCCGACATCTTGTTCGTCTTCGCCGGCTGGGGCGCCATCGATCCTGCGCAATGGCAACTGCCCAACATACGCGTTTATCGAAATTTAGCGGGCGCGTCGCTCGCCCCCCTCTATCGCGCCGCCGACCTATTGCTGCTGCCGAGCGTCGGTGAAGGCTTTCCGCTCGTCATACAAGAAGCGCTCGCCTGTGGTCTGCCGATCGTCTGCGGCGCAGACACCGCCGCCGCAGATGAAGCCGCCGAACCACTTCTGACCAAGGTCGTCATCGACGACGAGGCTCCGCGAGCGACTGCGGCGGCGCTCGCAGCGGCGACATCCCGGCTGCTCGAGCCGGATGAGAACCCGAGGCGATCGCGTCTCGCACGCGCCGAATTCTGTCGCTCGCGATATTCTTGGAGCGCTTCGGCGGAGCGCTATGCGACGCTTTTGAGGCGACTGGTCGCACATCCAGAACCATAGCCGAAGCGCCAACGATAGAGAGAAACGATGTCCGACCTCGATACGTCTTGCGACGCAGAACGCCGGAACGCGGCATTTCATCGGACATTGAAGGGCGCGACGATCATTTCATCGGCGCTCGTCCTTTTCGGCGTCGGCGTCGCCTCCCTGACCGAGCCTGTCTATATCGACACAGTGAGGCAGCCGAAGTTCGTTTGGCTGACGACCTATTTTTTTCGCAGTCAGGATGCGCCATGGCTCATCGGCGTCGCCCTTCTCCTCGCGATCCTCGCCATCGCGCGGCCGACATTTCCTCGGAGCTTCGGCTGTCTCGAGAAACCGTCTCGCCGCGTCACGGCCGTCTCGCTGCTCGCGCTTCTCGTTCTCGTTTGCGGAGTCGTCGGAACGCATTCGATATTTCACGACTATCATCTGTCGCGCGATGAAATATTGGCGGAATTCGACGCGACGATCTTCCGCTCTGGTCATTTGATCGCGCCCATCGCTCCCGAGCATCGCCCCCTCGCGACGGCGCTCGCGCCGACTTTCATGGTCCCGATCGACCAGATCGATGGATTCGTTTCCGCCTATCTGCCGGGCAATGCGGCGTTGCGCGCGCTCGTCGGCTTCATCGATCCGGCCGCAACCAATCCACTTCTCGCCGCCTTCGCCGTCATCGCCGTTTTTGCAGTCGCGCGCCGCCTCTGGCCGTCCGATCCGGCTCCGGCGCTCGTCGCCGCCGTGCTGACGGCGACCTCCTCGCAGCTGATCGTCGGCTCGATGACGAGCTACGCGATGACCGCCCATCTTACTCTCGACATGCTCTGGCTCTGGCTATTTCTACGCGACGACAAAGCCGGACACGCCGCCGCGATCATCGTCGGGGCCTTCGCGATCGGACTTCATCAAACGATCTTTCATCCGCTCTTCGCCGCGCCATTCATTCTGCGTCTTTGGATATCGCAGCGGCGAAGCGTCGCCGCGGCCTATATCGGCTCCTATGCGATCGCGCTTCTCTTTTGGATCGGCTATTGGCAATTGCTCGCCTTATGGCGCGGCGTCTCCATGGAAACGTCGGACGAGGTCGGACTCGTCTATTTCATCGCGCGCGTCCTCGTCCTTCTGACGAGCTTCCAATGGTCGGGCGCCGATCTCATGGCGAAGAACATTCTGCGATTCGTCGTCTGGCAAAATCCTGTTCTCCTGCCCTTGGTCATTCTCTCCTACACGCAGATACGCGAAGGTTCCGGAATCGCCCGGGAGCTCGCGGCCGGCGTCTGCCTCACGCTCATCGCCATGTTCATCGTCCTCCCCTATCAGGGTCATGGCTGGGGATATCGCTATTTGCACGGGCTGCTCGGAAATTTTTCGCTGCTCGCGGCCTATGGATGGGTCGACCTCGCCGCGCGCGCGAATGCACGCGCTAGCCGAGAGCTCGGATCGACGCTGGCGATCGGCTGCGTCATCGGCGCGCTCGTTCTGCTTCCCGCCCATCTCATCCAAGCGCAGCGCTTCGTCGAACCCTATGCGAGGGCCGCCGAAGCGATCGCTCGTACCGACGCGGATTTCGTGATCGTCGACAAGTCGCGACTTTTGTTCGCCGCCGACCTCGTTCGCAATGACCCTTTCTTGCGAAACAGGCCGAAAATTCTCGATCTCACCTATCTAGAGGAAGACCAGATTCGCGCTCTTTGCGCGACGAATGAGATCGCTCTCTTTGAAAAGGCGGACGCGACCGCGCTCGGCGTTTCGCGTCACGACGAGGCGACGAAGACCGATGACGACATGCTGGGCCGCAAGCGAAGGCTCATGTCGGATCTGCGCTGCGGCGACGATATGGGCCAGCGAAGTCGATGAGCCGCCGCTGATATTGCGTGAGACCGAAAGGCGCCTCCGCCTTATCTCCCGTCCGGCGTGTCCATGCCGACCCAAAGATCGCGCACGCGCTCCAGATTTTTCGCCGGATCGTAGCGTTCGACATCGAGACTGAGGCCATCTGCCGACAAGCCGCCGATCGCCGCGAGCGCCGAACAGGCGGCGACGACACGATCATGTTGCGCAGAGACCATTTTGACGCGCGCGTCGAACAGCGCCTGTTGCGCATTCAGCACGTCGAGAAGCGTTCGCTGGCCGAGCTCGGCCTCATTGCGGATCTGCGCCAAAGCCGTTTCAGTGGAGCGCACCAATGTTCCGCCATAGCGCATCGCGGCCTTCGCCGCAGCGAGGCGGCTGAAGCTCATGGCGAGCTTGGCGCGAATTGCGCTGCGCTGAGCCGCGACATGCGCATGCGCCTGCCCGAGCTGCTGTTTGGCCTGCCTGACGGCCGAATATTCGGCGCCGCCATCGTACAATGGCACGTTCAATGTTCCCGTCACCTGCGCCGAAAACTGCCTGGTGCCGGGATAGCCGAGATAAGAATCATATTGCTGATAGACTTGGCCGCCCACGGAAAAAGACGGCATCAGCGCGCCCTCGGCGACTTTCACCGCCATTGTCGCCATGTCCACACTATGCAGCGAGGCGACCACCTGCGGATGCGCGAGGACCGCGCGCTGCACGGCGCCTTCGACGCTCCCCGGCAATTCACGCTCGCAGCCCTGCGCGGGCTCGAGCCGGTTCGGTGCACGACCGATCACTTCGCTATATTCGGCCACGCTCGCCCGCAGCGCTTCGCGCGTCGCGGCATGATCGGACGCCGCCTGTGCGAGCGCCGCCTCCGCCTGCGCGACATCGGCCGGGGTCGCCATGCCCATTTCGGCGCGATCATGCGCAACGCGCAACTGCTCCGCGAGAACGGCCCGATTATGCCTGCGCAGACCGAGCACGGCTGTGTCGCGCAGCACGTCCATATAAACAGTGACGCCGCGCAGCAGCACTTCCTGTTCCGCCGCGAGCAGCGTCGCCCGCGCCGCGAGCACGCCGGCTTCCGCCTGACGCATCGAATTGTCCGAGCGCCATCCGTCGAAGACGGTCAGCGAGAGATTCAATGTGCCGCTGCGCGGATAGCCGAAATTATTATCGTCGGTATAGAGGCGATTGCGCAGCTGATCGCGACCGCCGGGCTGGCGGACGCTCGATTTTTGCGGTCCTGCGCTGAGGGAGACATTCGCCCTCGGCCGATGTCCAGCCGCCGCTTTGGACACGTCCTCGTCGCGGATGCGCGCGATCACGCGCTGCTCCTCGAGGTCGGGATTATTGGCGTAGGCCGAGGCCAAAGCGCTCTTCAATGTGTCCGCACCCGCGTCTTGTGCGCCGAGCGCGGCAAGGCAGAACAATGATGCGCGAAGGCGCCGCACGCAGCCTCCGACGACACGCTTTTGGGCGGGACCGCTCGTCATGACGTCGCCACGAGATATGCGCCCACCGTCATTCGATGTCCCTTCCGCGCGACGCATCGTCGAAATTGATCTTGCAGCGCTGACCCGCCGGCAGTCGATTGTCTGGATTGGGCAGCACGAGGCGAACGCCGAATGTCGCGCTCGCGGGATCGAACACATGATCGACGACCGCTACGGTCGCCACATGGCTTCCGCCGATCGGCTCATCGGGAAGGACCATGGCGGTCGCGCCGACTTTCACCTGCGGATACATGGCGACAGGCAGAAACGCCTCGACATGCAACGGATCGAGATGAACGACGCTCATGATGAAATTGTCCTGATGGACATATTCGCCCGACGACAATTTACGCTCGCCGATCACGCCGGCGACGGGGCTGCGTATCGTCCTTTGCTCCAGCAGAGCGCGAGATCTCGCCACCTCAAGCTCGGCGAGGCGCAGCTCGACCTTCTCGCGCGCGAGCTCTTCTTCGGCGACGCGCGTATCTGCTTTTTGTTCGTCCAATTTGTCGCGCGTGAAGCTGTTCCGCTCGTACAGCTCGCGCGCGCGCCCCATGCGCGCTCTGCTGAGCGCCAAGCGCGCGGCCTGCGCCTCGACGCGCGCCGCGCTCGCCGCGCGGGCCCGATTCAATTCCAGCGTCGCCACCTCGACGCTCGACTCGAGCCGCGCCACCACTTGGCCGGCGACGATCGTATCGCCGCGGTCGACCAGCGTCTCCGCGAGCAATCCCGGAGTCGGACTGCCGAGCTTGATCGTCATCGCCGGATCGATGACGCAATCGAAACGTCGGTTCTCGGCGCGCGCCGGCTGCGCCGCTGCCAAACTACAGATCGCGAGCGTCGCCGCGGCGATCCGCGCGCGCGAAATTCGAGGGCTATTCGGCGTTACCTGTGAAGGCGAGCGCATGGTCGAGAGTCTCGTCTCTATCCAATAATTCGCGACGCATACGAGCATGAAGGCGCTCGGCGCGCCTTTGCGCGGCGCGAAGAGCAAAGCGCGCGGGCCACGACCAGCCGGCGCGAATCATTACGTAATTCAAGTATCGTTCAAAAGGTAAAGCGTTGGTGTCCGTAACGCCGTCGTCGAGCGACAGGATCGCCTGAAAGGCGCCGCGCTGTCCTTGTCGAGCGCAGCGCCCCGCGAGCTGGCGATCGATCCTGCGGGCGTCATGACGCTCCGACATGATGACATGCAGTCCGCCCAAATCGATCACGTCGGCGTCGAGCTTTATGTCTGTGCCGCGGCCAGCCATATTGGTCGCGACCGTGATGCGCCCGCGCCGGCCCGCCGCGGCGACGATCTCCGCCTCGGCGGCATCCTGCGCCGCGTTGAGGACGACATGCGGCAGGCCCGCCGCGGTCAGACTTGCGCTCGCCCGGCGCGACGACGCCACCGATCTCGTGCCGAGCAGCACGGGCGCGCCGCGGCGATGATGCTCGGCGATCGTCTCGACGACGACGCGCCATTTTTCGGCCTCCGTCGCGACGACCCTCTCCTGCAGCAGAACGCGCTGCGACGGTCTGTTGGTCGGCACGCGTGCGACTGTGAGCCGATAGACTCGCCACAGCTCGCTCGAGACCTCCGCCGCCGTTCCCGTCATGCCCGCGAGGCGCTGATAGCGCCGAAAGAAGCGCTGATAGGTCATTCTCGCGATGGTCGCGCGCACGCCGGAGAGAGCGCAGCCCTCCTTGATCTCGATCATCTGATGGAGCCCGTCGCTCCAGAATCGATCCGCCATGACGCGCCCGGTATATTCGTCGACGATCTCGACCTTGCCGCCGCGCACGATGTAATGCTCGTCGCGACGGAAGAGGCGCGAGGCGACGATCGCCTGAAGCGCCCATTCCTCCCGCTGGGAGGGCGCCCGCCAGGCGCCGCCGAAAGGCTCGGCCAGCTCGCCGAGAAATGTTCGCCCGGCTGCGGTGAGATCGACGCGCCGCTCGACGAGACCGATCCGATAGTCGCGGCCCTCGCGCATCCGTCCGGCGATCTCGAGCGCCTGGACGAATGTCTCGCGATCGAAGGCCGGGCTCAGCTCTCGCGACAGAATGAGCGGCGTGCGCGCTTCGTCGATGAGAATGCTGTCGGCTTCGTCCACGATCGCGAAATGCAGGCCGCGCAGCAGCAGCTCGTGCGTTCGACCCGTCGGCGCGACGAGATTTTCGAGCTTGCGCCGTAGATTGCCGCTGCGGCGGCCAAGCGTCAGCCGATCGCGCAAATAATCGAAAGCGAGAGTCTTGTTCGTGCAATAAGCGATCTCGCAGGCATAGGCCGCGCGTTTTTCTGCCGCCTCCATTTCCTGCGTCGCCACGCCGACGCGCAGCCCGAGAAATTCATAGAGCGGCCGCATCTGCTCGGCGTCGCGGCGCGCGAGATAATCATTGGCCGTGACCACATGGGTGGGGACGCCGGCGAGCGCCGCGGTCGCCGCGGCCAGAGTCGCCGTGAGCGTCTTGCCTTCGCCCGTGTCCATCTCGGCGATCATCCCGCCGAGCAGAATATTGCCGCCGATCAGCTGCACGTCGAAATGCCGCATCCCCAGCACACGATCGGACGCCTCGCGGATCACTGCGAAAGCTTCCGCGATCGCGTCGGGATCGCGCGCGCGACAATGATGCAGCTTTTCCCGCAGCCCCCGCGCCAGCGCCCGGAGCTCGGCGTCGGACGCAGCGCGGAGCGCCGCCGCCTCATGCGCCGCGACGCGCTCGACGACAGAGGCGGCCGCGCGCCCCTCGAGCCGCCCGATCTGCGGCGCCAATCGCGCCGCCATCGCTTCGGCCGCCTGCTCCAGCGGCCCGGAGCGCGGCCAGCGGCGCTCGGGATAGAGACACGGCCGCGGCAATGGGCGGCTCGCCGGCGACGAGACGTCAGACACCGAATTGCCTCAACAGCAATTGCCGCGACGCGCGCCAGAGGCGCCGGGCGATCGGCTCCGCGCCATGATCGAAACGCACATAGACGCGTTCGCCGATATTCATTTGCTCGTCCTGCGGCGCGACGCGCAGATCGATATGGAACTGCGATTCGAGCGCGCGCGGCGCGTCGGTCCGCGTCGGATCGAGCGCGATATCGCCGCCCCCGCGCCTGCTGAGCGCGAGACTCGGCAATTCGTCCATAGCCGCCGGCGCTTCGCGCTGAACGATGGCGCCGACCACGCGGTCGATGCGTCCGGCGAATCTGATCTCGACCTTGTTCGTCCGGTTGCGGACGAGATCTATATCTGACTGCGGAACCACGACGCGCACGATGGGGTCGCCGCTCGCGACGACATAGCCGAGAAGATCGCCTTTTTTGACGAATTTTCCGGGAAGGTCCGCCGCGCGCGGCAGAACGAGGCGGCCGGAGCGCTCGGCGACGATCGCGAGATCGGCCATGCGCTGGCGGTTGAGCGCCAGAGCGCCTTCGAGCCGCCGCAGCTCCTCGCGAAATATATTGGCCTGCACCAGATCGGAATTGGCGACCGCCTCGAGCCGCAGGCGATAAGCCTCGGTCTGCGCCTCCAACACCGCCGTCTCACCGAGCAGCGCCGGGTCCCTCGAGGTCGCGACGCGCGTCCCAGCCTCGATATGGCTGTCCTCCGCCGAAAGCGCGTCGACCACCTCGCCATCGGCGCGCGCGCGCAGCGTCGACTTCTCGGGAATGGCGACGACGCCCTGCGCCAAGGTCGCATAGGGCGCGGGAACGATCATAGCCAGAACGAAAAGCAGCGTGATCGACAGGCCGGTGACCAGAATCGCCCTGCCCCGCACCCGCTGCAGCTGCGGATCGGAAAGCAAGCGATAGACGCCTTTTCCGATCGGCAGCGCGAGACCTGCGACCAGCCCCCAGAGCGCGAGCAGAATTCCGATGATGAAGAGTCGGGAACCGACGAACAAGGCGACGCCGAAGGTCACCGACATGCGATAGAAGAAGGACGCCGTCGCATAAGCGACGAGCCAGGGCGCCTCCCCCGGCGCGGTCGCCGGCGACGCCAGATGCTCGGCGCCGAAGGCGTAGCGCTGCAGCAGATACAGCACATAGGCGTTGGCGCGGGCGCCGAGATTGGGAATCTCGATCAGATCGGCGAGCACATAATAGCCGTCGAAACGCAGGAGCGGATTGCCATTGACCAGCAATGTCGACGCGCTGCCGATCAGCATCACGTCGAAGGCCGTAGCGCGCACATAGCCTTTTTCGACGAGAGCCCAGATGATCATCGCCACGGCGGCGAGGAACATTTCGACCATTATTCCCGCCGCGCCGACGATGATGCGGCGCCGCTTCTCCTGAAACGCGGCGGAGGCGGAAGCGTCGACATAGGGCACAGGCATCAGCACGAGCAGCATGACGCCCATCTCATGCACCTCGCCGCCCCAGCGCGCGGTCGCCATGCCATGGCCGATCTCATGAAGCGCTTTGACGAGAGGATAAACGAGCAGCAATAGGACGACATTTTCGGAGGACAGAACGCGATCGGCGACATTATGCGTCAGCGCGCTCCAATGCAGCCCCGCGAGCGCGAGCCCGACGGCGATCGTGACGAGCCAGAAGGCGAAGCCCCACCAGCCGAACACAAATCTCGCCAGAGGCGCCATAGCGGCGAGGAAACGGTCTGGATCGAAGAGTGGAATGCGGATCGCGAGCGGATTGCGGACATTCTGGACGAAATTGCAACGATTGCGCATTTCCGCCCGATGCGCCAATTCGCCCATGTCCGGCGGAACGTCGCCGATCAGCAGATCGGCCGCGTGAACCTGCGCGAGAAGGCGGATCGTCTCGTCCTGCGTCGGCTGGTCGTCGCCATAGCGCTCGCCCATCATCCGCCAGATCTCTTCGACCGTGCGGCGGCCGTCCATGAGACAAACGATATTGTGCGCGAGCGGCGACAGACGATGAAACTGGCCGTTCTGCCGGTCCTGCAGCACATACCAGAGCTGGCCTCTATGGCGCTGCCGATGAATCCTGGCGTGGGCGCGCAATCTCGGCTTGAGATCGGCGACGCGATACCAGGAGGCGCTGCGCAGCGGCGAGGCCATGTCCGCTCCTAGCTCAGCCAGCGCCACGACCAGATCGTGAACCATTCGATCAACGATCGGGTCCATATCCAGGCGATGCGCCGCCGGCCGACCTCCACCTTGCCGACGCCCTTCATTCCGGGGCGCAGCTTGGGCGAATTGCCGCGCAATGCGGCCTCGACACGGAATGTGTTGACCCCTTCATCGGCTTTCGCCACGGGCGTGATCTTCTCGACGACGAGCGGAAATGTCTCGTTGGGAAGCGCCGCGATCAGCAGCTCGCCGGCCAAGCCGACGGCCATCTCATCGACCTGCGTTTCATCGACATCCAGCACCACGCGCCAATCGTCGAGCGGGGCGATTTCGAACAGCGCCTGTCCGCGCTGAACCGCTGCCCCGATGGATTGGCTGAGATCACCGGACACGACGAGCCCGTCGAAAGGCGCCTGCAGCCTGGTTCGCGCGAGCTGCTCATCGGCGAGCCTTATCTGCGCCTCCGATTCCTGCATCTCCGCGGCGAGAATGCGCGTGTCGGCGCGATTGCGCGCGCCGCCGGCGCGCTCGAACTCATATTGCTTCTTCTGTCGCTCGGTGGCCCAGCGCAACCGCTCGAGCGCGAATTCGCGATCGTCGAGCGTCGCCAGCGTGTCGCCGCTGCGCACCGCGTCGCCGGCGCGCACATGCGCATCCCTGATGAAGCCGTTGAACGGCGCCACGATCACGCGCTGCACCTTGCCTTCGATCACGGCGTTGGCGGTTACGCGATAGACATCGGTCACGACATAGAGCGCCAGCGTCGTCGCCACCAGCGCGAAAGCGACGAGCTTGCGGCCGGCGTGTCCGGACCCGAAAAGCGCTCGCGCATGGTCGCGGAGCCGCTCCCACGCTTTGGCGATCAGCCAGCGATCCTCGCGGCGCCGAATGTCGAGGACCGGTCCGAGAGTCGTGGCGAGGCATTCGAGGAATTCGATCTCGTCGGCCTCGAACGGCCTGTCCTTGCCGCGCTCGAATGTCATGGCCCCGATGAATTCGTCCTTGGCGAACATCGGCGTCGTCAGAATGGCGCCGCAGCCGTGCGCTTCCGCCAATTCGCCATGCGCGCGCACCACATGCGAACCGTCGGGATGCGGCGGATAGGCGATGACGGCGCGCTGATCGACGGCCTCGTTCATCACGCCGTTGAGCAGGCGAACGAGATTGAGGTCCTTGCCGAAATGCGCGCTGTGGGAAATGGCGGCGACGCGCGCGCCCTGATCCTGCGCGAAGCCGACGCTGACACGCTCGCAGGATTGCAGCGATGCGAGCTCTGTGACGCAGGCGCGAGCGGCGGACGCAAAGCCCTCCCCCTCGAGCGCGACGGCGAGCATGTCGAGAACGCCGGCTGCGCGCCGCAGCCTATGCGTCGCATCCGCGGCCGCGTCCTTGCGCAGACGTTCGCGAATCCACGCCACGCCCCATTGCAATTGGCGCGCGGCGAGCCGCAATTGCGCCCCTCCGTCGCCATGGATCTCGATAGCCGCGGCGCCGAGAACCTTCTCGTCGACGATGATCGGATAGGCGATTTGCGCGGGCGGCGATGGAACACCGGGCTCGGCGGAAGGTTTTTGCGCCACGCCGCGGCGCTGCTCGACGGCGAAATCGAGCGTGGAATGGAGACGCGCGAGCGCGTCGACGCCCTCCGGCCATGAGGCGGCGCTCGGCTCGCCGCTATTTTCCCGCAGTGCGATCGCGCCGCAGCTCGCGAAGGAAATAATTCCGCATTGCAGCGCCAACCATGCGGCGAGCAGAGCGCGGAGATCGGCGGCGTCATCCAGGCGCTTCCACAGCGCCTGCTCGAGGACTGCGACGCGGTCCTCGTCGAGAATCTTGGTCCTTTCAGGGGGCCGCAGAGCGCTCGCCCCCTCCGTGCTCGCGCGCATTGTCAAGGCGTCACCGCCGCGCCGGATGTGCGACGCGATCAGCGCCCGTCGATCTTCAACGCGCCGTGACGGGATTCATATTCCTTGAGCACGCCGGCCAGAGCCACGCTCAACCGCTTGGCGGCGTGCGGGCTCAGTATGACGCGATCGGTCAATTCGACATGCACCTGGCGCTCATTGCCGATGTTCCAGGTTTTGTTGGTGCCGAAGAATAGATCCACCTGCTCGAGCGTGCTCTGAATATTCACGACATTGGCGAAATGCGTGACCATATTGCGATCGTCCCAGAGCACAGCGGACTGACGGACGCCATCGACAATATCGGCGGCAGGCTGCGCGTTCGACTCGACCTGATCCATATCCGCGACCCCGTTGTGGAACAAAAATTTCTGTTCACTTCATCATCTTAAAGCACAGGCCACGATTCGCATCATTCTGTGACGAATTGATAACAGCCGCGGCGCTCCCAGCTCGACTACCAGCCGAAGCCCCACCGGCCCACATGCCGCGCATGGCCGCCGTGCTCGGCGTGGTTCCGCTCATGCGCGGATTCGAACCAAAGCCAATCGTCGAGGTCCGAGCAATGCGGGACCGGCTGAGCCGGCGGCTGCGGAACGATATGGACCGGAACATCCGTGCTCGCCACTCCTAGGGCACCGGCGACGGCGGCCTGCTGGATTTGATTGGCGGTGAGCGTCTGCCCGAAGAAGGCGACCTCGTCGATATGGCCGTCGAAGGACTTGGTGATCTTCAGCTTGGAGAGATCGCTCGCCGCCCCGACATTGGTTTCGTCTGAACCGCCGATCACAATCGCGGATTGGTTCGCGGTCAGACCGCCGGCATAGGCGTTCGAGCCGACGAGCACGCCATCGAGATAGAGCTTCATACCGCCGACGCCGAAGGTGAAGGCGAGATTGCGCCACGACCCGGCGGCCACCGTCGCCGTCGAGCGGATCGTATAGACTCCGCTCGGCCCTTCCATCTGCACGACGAGATGATTGCCGTCGAGGCCGATCGTCAGGCCGCCGCCGAGGCCGGCGCCGTCCTTGGCGAACAAGGTCTGCTGTCCGAAGGTCGAGCGGGCGTCGAACCAGAGCGTGATCGCGCCATTGGCGACGGCGAAGGCCGGATCATTGGCGACGGCCACATATTCGCGGCTCGAATCGTGGAAGTCCGCCGACGTTCCCGCGCCGAAGGGCGCGATCGCCGTCGATGAGCCGGCGTCGTCGCGATCGGGCTGGCCATTGGCGTAGAACACGCCGTTCTGCGCAGCGCCGACGCTGTCCGCGACAATGGAGCCGGCGTCGTCGAAGGTCCAATAGGCGATCGGCGTCAGCAATTGCTGATCGGCCGTCACCTGCACCCCGGACTGCACCAGCAGCTGCGCGCCACTGTTATGATAGACGTCGTAGAGGACATTGCCGATCGCACGTTGGCCGATGTCGCCCCATGCGCCGGAAAGATGCAGCGGCTGGCCGCCGTCGCCGAGCACGACCAGATTGCCATTGCCGGCCAGCGCCTGCACATCCGCGGCGCTCAGCGTCGCGGGGTTGGCGCCGCCGAGCACATAGGCCGACGTTCCATCGCCGAAGACGAGCCGCTCGACGCCTTCGAGCTGATCCGTGCCATCGATTGTCGGCCCGGCCGCGCCTTCTGCGATCAGCTTTTGCGCGCCCTCCTTCATCAGCCGACGCACGAAGGCTTGATCGACGGAGCCGCCGAAGATCGCCACCTCGTCGATGAGCCCGCCGAAGGCGTTGGTCACGCGCTGCTTGGCGAGATCGCCGGAGGCGTCGGAATTGCTCGCATTGGAGCCACCGATCACAATGGCCTCATGATTGCCGGCGAGGCCGCCGGTGTAGGAATCCTCGCCGACGAGCACGCCATTGAGATAGAGCTTCATCCCGCTTTGGCCGAAAGTGAAGGCGAGCTGGTTCCACGAGCCGGCGGAGACGATATTGAGCGTGTCGACGACATGGCCGTCCAGCCTCGCCTCGAGACGCTGCCCGACGAGGCTGATGGTGAGGCCGTCCTCGGCGCGCGCGCCATCCTTCGAGAACAAGGTCTGCGTTCCCGATGTGCTGGTCGCGTCGAACCAGAGCTGGATCGCGCCATTGTCGAGCGCGAAATCGTCGGAATTGGCGACGGCGATATAGCCGCGCGGGTCCTTGTGGAAGGCCGCCGATGTTCCCGCGCCGAAGGGCGCCACGTTCGCGGAAGGCCCGGCGTTGCCGAGGTCCGAAGCGAGCTTCGTCACGAAAGTGGCGTTCTGCGGCGCGCCGGCGCTATCCGCCAGCGTGGTAGAGCCGCGCGCCTCATCGAGCGACCAATAGGCGACGCCTTGCGGCAGCGCCGGCCGCGTGTCGGCCAACTGCAGCGCTCCGCCGACGAAGGACAGCTGATAATCCGAAAGCGCGCCGCTGAGGCCGGGGCCGGCGCTCGCCAGCCGCGGACCCGAGACGACGAGACGACGGATCTGATCGCCGTTCAGCGCCTGGCCGAACACCGCGACCTCGTCGATGGAGCCGCGGAACGCCTTGGAGATCGTCAGCTTGGAGAGATCGCCGGTCTGGTTCTTGTTCGTTTCGTCCGAGGCGCCGATCACGATCGCCTGGCGATTATTGGCGAGGCCGCCGCTGTAGGAATTGGCGTCGACCAGCGCGCCGTCGATATAGAGCTTCATGCCGTCGGCGCCGAAGGTGAAGGCGAGCTGACGCCAGCCGCAGCCAATATCGTCGCAGCTCGTCACCGTATAGGACGTCGTCCCCGTCTCGAGCCGCGCATAGACGCGGCCGTCGGCGACGCCGATGGTGAGATCGCCCTCATTATTGCCATAGCCGTTCTTGGCGAACAGCACCTGATCGCCGTGCGCGCGGTCGGCTTCGAACTGGAAGGCGATCGTCCCATTCGCCGAATGCAGCGCGGCGTCGTCGGCGACCGCCACATATTGCCGTGCATCGCCATGGAAGCTCGCGCCGGCGCCGGCGTCGTCCGATCCGTGCAGGGACGCGCCGTAGAAGGTCCCGTTCTGCGGCGTTCCGACCGCGTCGGCGACGACGCCATTCGTAACCTTGTCGAAGGACCAATAAGCGGTCGGCTGCACGATCGGCATGGAGACCGTGTCTATGCCATCGCCGCCGTCGATGAGATCGTCGCCGCCGCCGCCGACGATATAATCGGCGCCGTCGCCACCCAGAATGACGTCGTTGGCGCGTCCACCGATCAGCGTGTCGTCGCCGAGGCCGCCGAGCAGCGCCGACGGACCCGAGCCCGCCCGAACCGTGTCGTTTCCGTCGCCGGCCTTCACGGTCAGCGGCGCATCGACGCTCGCATCGACAGTCACAATGTCGTTTCCGCCGCCCGTGGCGATGAGGATGGATTTCACATCGGCCGCAGCGAAGGTCTTAATCACATTCTGCCCGATGATCGGCAGGAAGCTCGCATAGACCTCGATCGTCGCGCCATTGGGATCATTGGCGCCGCGGGCGCCCTTCTGCATCGCATCCATCACCTGCTGATCGCTCAGCTGGCGGCCATAGACGGAGACCTCGTCTATGTGCCCGGAGAAGGGATCGCTGATCGTCAGCTTGGAGAGATTGCCGGAGGTGTTGCGATTATCGGCGTTGGACGCGCCGATGACGATCGCCTCGTGATTGCCCTGCAATCCGCCCGTATAGGCGTTCTCGCCGACGAGCGCGCCATCGAGATAGAGCTTCATGCCGGCTTCGCCGAAGGTGAAGGCGACATTATGCCAATCGCCGCAGGCGACGTCGTCGCAGCCCTCGACGCGGTAGACACTCAGCCGCCCGGTCGCATCGGCGCCCTCGAGCTCGGCGAACAGCGTCCCATGATCGACGCCGATCGTCAGCTGGCCGGCGCCGAGGCCGCTCTTGCTCTTCGAGAACAGGACCTGCGTGTCGCCCCAGCCATGATCCTGATCATTGGCGTCGAACCAGAGCTGCACCGCGCCGCTCGCGAGATTGAAGACCGCATCGTCGGCGACGGCGACATATTCCTTCTTGTCGTCGTGGAACTCGATCGAATTGGCCGCGCCGAAGGGCGCGAATGCGGCGGACGGCCCCGGATCGGCGCGGTCCGGCGCGCGATCCGTATAGAGCGTTCCATTCTGCGGCGTTCCGGCGCTGTCGGCGACGGCGGTTCCGCTGGTCTCGTTGAAGTTCCAATAGGCGACCGGCTCGAGCGGCTTGCGCACGATCACCGTGTCATCCTGTGGCGTTCCGGCGATGCGCAGCACGCCATCGAGCAGAGCGACGCCGGTGAGCCGCGCCTCGGTGGTCGCGGTCGCGACGCCGAGATCATCATCGGCAAGATGCGCCGAGATCGTCCAGAAGCCCGGATCGCGATAATTATGCGTCAGCTGGAAGTCGCGCGTTCCGGCGGCATAGGCGAGAGTCTCGGCGGCCGTCCCGTCGCCCCAATCGACGATGAGCGTGTAGCTGTCCAGCGTGCCCGGATCAGTGAAGGCGCCGGTGAGCACGACCGGCTCACCCGGCAGCACATTGCCGACCTCCGCCGCATTATTGGTGAAAATGGTGAAGACCGGCGCGACATTCGCCACAGTGACCGCCGCGCTGATCGTCGCCGAGGCGCCATCCTTGTCGGAGAGCGTCAGATCGATGCGATAATCGTCGGCCGCGGTTCCCGTCGGATTGTCGTCGAGATAGCGATGCGTCGCCGTGAATGTGTGGCTCGCCTCGTCGATCGTCAGCGCAGAGGCGCCGCCGTCGCCCCAGACCACAGCGCCCGAATGCGTGTCGAGGACGCCGGCGTCGGCGAAGCGGCCCAGCAAGGTCACGGTCCCATTCTCGTCGATAGTGAGGCTGGAAGCGAGCGCGCCGCCGATCGTCTGCTTTTGCGCGGCGACGCCGTTCAGCGTGAGATCGGCGATGATCGGCGCCGCATTCATCACGACGACAGCGGCGGTCGAGACATTGCTCGGCGCCCCGGCGTCGTCGGTCACGATCGCGGAGATCGTGTAGTTCGCGCCCGCGGCCGGATTGTCGAGATAGACATGGGTCGCGGTGAAGGCGCGATTGACCGCATCGACGATAATCGTCGCGCCGGCGCCCGCGCTCGCGGAGCTCGAGCCATCGCCCCAATCGATCGCGATCGTATGGAGATCGAGCGGCCCCGCATCCGTGTAGACGCCAGAGACGGTGACGGAGGAGCCCTCTTGCGACGCGCTCGGAACCACAGTCAGAACGCTTACGACAGGCGCGACATTATCGACCTTCAGGCTCACGACCGTCGGGGCGCTGGCGCCCTGATCCTTGTCGACGATATTGGTCGTGATCGTATAGACGCCGTCCTGAACATAGCGATGAGCGACGTCGAAATTGAGCGCCCCGGCGGCGAGATCGACGATCTCGCTCTGCCCATCGCCCCAGGCGACATTCAGCCGGAAGCTGTCGAGCGTTCCCGGATCGACGATGCGGCCGCTGAGGCGCGCGAATTCATTCTCGGCGATCTCGGCCGGTCCCGCTCCCGCGGCCGGCGCGACGGCGACATTTTGCAGCGTCGGCGCCACATTGAGCACGGTGACGTTTCTGTCGGCGGCGACATAGGCGCCGTCATTGTCGGTCGCGCCGGTCTTGATCGCATAGGCGCCATTATCCGCATAGGAATGCGTCGCGACGACATTGCCATTGGCGGCGGCCGCATCGATCAGAATGTGATCCTGCGCGCCATCGCCCCAATTCACATCCCACCATTTGATCTTATCGGCGCCCGGATCGGTCGCAGACAGCGACAGGCTGTAGACCGCGCCCTCATCCCCCGTGGCGGCGCCAGCGACGGTCAGCGTCGGCGGGACCTCATTGATGGTGATCGTCGTATAGGCGTCGGCGACGCCGCCATCCTTGTCGACGATCTGGCCGTGAACGAGCAGCGCGCCGCTCTGCCGCAAATATTGGCCGGGAACCGTCGCCGGCCCCGCGCTCTGCGCGAGATCGAAGGTTCCATTATTGTCGAAGTCGTAGCGATAGGTCAGCGACGCAGCGTCCACCGGCGACGGATCGGTCACGCCGGAGAATGTCACTGTCGCGGAGGCCGCGCCTTCGCTCACCGGGCCGCTATTGACGAAGGAGACGAAGCTCGGCGGCGCATTGTCCACCGTCACGCCGACCGCCTTGGAGATCGTCGTCGGAGTCGCCGAGCCGATCGTCGCATAGCCGACGATCACATGCGGCGTGGAATAGACGCCGCTGTCATTGACGCCGAGCGCCGTCAGCTCGCTCCAGGAGAAGCTCGCCGTCGCGCCGCTCTTGTCGATCGTCCCATCATTATTGATGTCCCAACCATAGGAGAGCGGCGCGCCGGTCGCTTGCGCGGTCAGCGTGAGCGACTGGCCCTCCGCGATGCGATAGGGGCCGCCCGTATCGATATTATTCGCCGTGAGACCGACCGTCACCGCATAGGCGGCGGAGGTCGTTCCGGTCGGAGTCGTGTCCTTGTCCACAGCAGTAGCGTGGATCGCGACATTGCCGGGCGCGGCATAGACATGGCTCGCCTGTGTGGCGTCGGCGCCGAAAGTCTCGACAGCGGAGCCGTCGCCCCAATCGACGCGCCATTCGAGCACGCGATCGATCGGCGAAGCATCGGTCGCCGTGAAGCCGATGGTGAAGGGCGTTCCGACCGTCGCCGAATGCGCTCCGGAAACGGCGACCGCCGGCGGCGTGTCGGCGATCTGGATTTTCGACACGGCCGTGGTGGAGAGACCGTCGGAATTGGTCGCGCGCACCGCGATCGTATAGAGGCCATTATCGGCGAGGCCGAGATCGACGAGGCGATCCCAGGGAAGCGTCACGCGATAGACGCCGCCGCCGAGCGCCGTTCCGATCACTTCGCCGAACTGGCCGTCGCCGTCTATGTCGAAAGCGACCGGACCGGACAGCGAATTGGTGGAGCCCAGCGCCTGCACATTGGCGGTCAGCGTCACGCTCGAACCTTCCGAGGTCGAATAGCTCGGCGCGGAGAAGGACACGATCGGCGATGACAGAACCGTCAGCCCCTCGAAAGTGTCATAGGCGACCGCGCCCTTGCCGGCGAGGCTGATCGAGCCATTGGTCTGCGGGATCGGCAGGCCGGCGACTCCGCCGACGAGTATGGAGGCGTTCGGATCCTGCGGATCGACGATCAGCGTGTCGCCGGGCAGCGCGCCGGGCGCGTCGCCATGCAGCGTCGTCACCGCGTCGGAGGGCAGGTTGGGAAGCGAGACGCGCACAATGTCCGGGTCGGCGTCGCCGGAGACTGTCGTATGCGCCGCGGCGGCCACCTTCTCGATCGTGATCACATCGGAGCCGGCGTCGCCGTTGATCGTCGTCGTCGCGCCTGCGCCCGTGTTCTGCACATCGATCGCGTCGGCGTCCGCGCCGCCATGAATGGCGAGCGTGTCGGCCGCCGTCTTGGCGTTGACGACGCGCAGATCGAGACTGTCCGCGCCGGCGCCGAGATCGACGCTGGTCGCGCCGCGATAATCGGCGATGACGACATGGTCGGAGCCTTCGCCCGTGCTCACCTTGGTCGCGCCGACGATCGCCGGCGGCGCCGAGACGAGCGACACAGTGTCGTCGCCGACGCCCGTGGTGACGCCGATCGACTCTATATCCGTGTGCTCCGTCGTGAATGCGATCGGCGGCGCCTTGGGCGAGAGATCGACATTGAAAGTCGCGAGGCCGCCCTGCTGCGTCGTGGAGCCGAGGCTGCCGACATAGGCGGTGAGCGTGGAGCCGTTCTGCGGTCCGAGGATCAGAGAGGTGGGGGTCAGCAGACCGCGCACGCCGCCGACCGCGTCGCGCACGACTTGGACGAAGCCGAGCGCGCCCGTCTGCTGATCGCGCTGGAACACGGAGATGTCATTGGCTCCGCGCGCCGTCACCAGCACATATTGGCCATCGGCGGTGACGGCGACGTCGGTCGGCGCGTCGAGTCCGCGCACGCCATTGGCGCCATTGCGCAAAGTCTCGACGAAGACGAGCGGCTGCGTCGTGGAGCTCGTGACCTCAAAGACGGAGAGCGTATTGCCGCTCTGGCTCGTCACATAGACGAAGCCGCCGTCCGGGCTCACCGCCACATCGGAAGCGCCGACGAGTCCATTGGTCGCGCCTGCGAGAGTCTGAGAGGCGCCGGTCGTCGCATTCGCCGCAGTGAGGCTGCCGGTCGAAGCGTTCACCGAATAGACGAAGCCATTCTGCGCGATCGTCTCCGTCGCGGCGGCGCTCGTGATCGCCTGCGTCGAGAGCAGAGTCAGCGCGCCGGTCGCAGTGTTCAGCGAATAGCTGCGTTGGCCGGCCGAGCCCATCGTCGTCAGCACATGGCTGGCGGCGTCATAGCGCATCGAGTCATAATAGGCGCCGCCATCGCTACGCGATTGCGCGAAGGAGAGATCGCCGGTCGCCGAGGCGAGCTTGAAGGTCGCGAGCCTGCCGGTCGTCGCGCTCTCGGTGACGACGACGCCGTCGGTTCCGGTGACGAGCACATTGGAGACGCTCGTGAGCCCAGTGACGTTGTTCTGGCCGTCCTTGAACAATTGGCGCTGCGACCCGTCGTCGGCATTCACGACGACGAGCGTATTGGTCGCAGTCGACACGCCGAAGACATGGCTCGCGGCAGGATCGGCCGCTATCGCGTCGAAGCCGGTGAGCTGCGCGACAGTCGGCGCCGAGGGACGCGCGATCGCGAGATACTGAACATTGCCGGCGAGCGACAGAGTGTTGCCGGTGATGGCCGTCGCGCCGGAGGCGTTCACGCCGATCGACGCAGTGAATGTGTGATTATGCGCGCTGCCCTCGGGCACGAGCGTCACCCACACTTGCCCCGGAGCGAGGCTCGTCAACGCCTGATCGGCGCCGACGCCATGCGTCTTCAACGCTTGCGCCGCGGCGCCGTCGACGCTGAGCGTCGGATTGGCGATGTTGATCGTCGACACATTGGCGACGAGCAAAACGTCGAAGCCAGTGTAATCCTGATTCAGCGCGCCGACGCCCTTGTCGAGCAGCATGACCGCGAGCAGCGCGTCCGAAGGCGCGTGATCGAACTGCGGCGTCGTGGTGTTGAAGTCGATCGAGGCGGCGTCGAGCCCGGAGACGACGCCATAAATGTCCGCGCCGCCGGCGAGGCCGACGATGGTCGGGGTGAGGGGAGCGCCTGCGATATAGGAATTGGCGGCTCGCGGGCCGCTGAAATGTTCGACGCTCGGATCGGTCGGGGCGAAAGCCGTCTGTCCGCCATTGCCCGAGACGGCGCCGCCGCTCGAGAAAGTGAGCGAAGTGTTGCTGCCGAGAATAAAGCGCCCCTCGCCGCCCTTTGGCGCGGTTCCGCCGCCGGCGCCGCCCGATGTCGTGACCGAGGTCTTCAGCGTCGCGCCGCCATTGGCGAGATCGGTCGCATAGAGCTTGATCGCGCCGCCGGCGCCGCCCGCGCCATCGCCGCCGTCGCCGCCCGCTCCGCCCGAGCCGCCGCCGCCGCCATTGCCGCCGTGATGGGCGTCCGAATCGTCGCCGCCGCCGCCGCCGCTCGAAGTCGGCCCGTAATTCGGATCGGGACTCTGTCCGCCGCCGCCGGTCGCGCCCGCGCCGCCGAGCGCCGTGAAGGCGTCACTATTGCCGACGCGAATCTGACCTTGCGCGACCAGCTGGAAGGCGCCGCCGCCCGCGCCGCCCATGCCACCCGCGGCGCCATTG
>NZ_PUIV01000040.1 GCF_003113265.1 Methylosinus sporium | reverse complement strand
GGACGGGCCTCGGTTTGACGATCAGCCGCGACCTCGTGACGCTGATGGGCGGGCGCGTCGAGGTCGCGAGCACGCTCGGCGCCGGCAGCGTCTTCTCCGTGTTCTTGCCGGCCGACTCGGCCGCGCGGGCGGATGATCGGCTCGGCGCGGAGCGCCCGATCGCGCCGGCGGCCGATGCGCGCCGCATCGAGGAACGTCCTGCGCCGGCCGATTCGACGATCTTCCTCATAGAGTCCGATCCCTATCTCGCGGCGATTCTCGGCGAGCTGATCGCCGGATCTGGCTATCGCATCGTCCATGCCGACAGCGGCGGAGCCGCCTCGCCGATCGTCGCGCAAGTCGCGCCGACAGCCATTCTTCTCGATCTCGACCTGCGCGATCTTCCGGGGCTGGAGGCGCTGCGGCGGTTGAAGTCGGATCCCGCCGCCGCGCGAATTCCCGTCTACGCCATCGCATCGAATGCCGAGGACGCGCGCGCGGCGCGATCCGCCGGCGCGATGGGAAGCATCGACAAGCCGGTCAAGCGCGACGAGGTCTTCGCCGCGCTTTCGGCAATGCTCGACAGCCGCTTCGCCGCTTCCGGGCGACGCCGCATTCTCATCGTCGACGACAACGCCCATGACGCCCATGCGCTCAGAACGCTGTTCCGACGCGACGCAATCGATATCGTCGTCGCGAGTTCCGGCGATGAAGCCATCCACCGGCTGATGGACAGCTATTTCGACGCGGTGGTGCTGGATCTGATGCTGCCCGACATGTCCGGCTTCACGCTGCTGGAGAGCGTTCACGCCGAGCCGGGCGCGCATCCTCCGGTGGTCGTCTATTCCGCCCATGATCTGACGACGGAGGACATATATCGGCTGCGCACATTCGCCGAAAGCGTGGTTTTCAAAGGTCGCGCCGACAGCCGGCTGCGCGAGGAGGTGCTCCAGGCCATCGAAGAGCCGAACGCCGATCTCGTCATTGTGGAAGCGCCGGCTCCCGCGCTCGGCCGACGTCTGCTACTCGTCGACGACGACCCTCGCAATCTGCTCGCGCTCTCCAAGAGCCTGCGCGCCAGAGGCTTCGACATAGAGGTCGCCGCCAATGGAGCCAAAGCGCTGGAGATTCTGGAAGGCGCCAAATTCGACGCCGTGCTCACCGACATCATGATGCCCGATATGGACGGCTATGAATTGATCGGCCGTATGCGCGCTCGCTTCGAGAGACTGCCCATTGTCGCGCTCACGGCCAAAGCGATGCCGGGAGACGCGGAGCAATGCCTGCGAGCGGGCGCGACCGCCTATCTCGCCAAGCCGATCGATTCCGATCGCCTCTTGGAGACGCTGGCGCGATGGCTGATCTGACCCGCCGGCTCGCGAGCCGCAACGAGATCGAGGATGTCGAGGTTTCGCTGGTGCTGACGGCGCTGGCGCAACGCTGGGGATATGACTTCACCGGCTATGCGCCTTCCGCCGTCAAGCGTCGACTCGCGCGAATCTGCGAGGCGCATGGCGCCGCTCGCGCGCTGGATCTTCTCGCGCCCATTCTCGCGGACGAGCGTATCGCCTGGTCGATCATTCATGGCATGTCGGTTCCGACATCGGAGTTCTTCCGCGATCCGGAGGTGTGGCGCTATTTGCGCGAGACCATCATTTTTCAATTGGAGAGCTTTCCGCGCGTCAATATTTGGCAGATCGGCTGCGGCCGCGGCGAGGAAACCTATTCCTTGGCGATCCTGCTGCACGAATTGGACCTGGCCGCGCGCGCACGGTTGATCGTGACGGATTTCAATGCCGAGCTTCTGGCCGCCGCGCGCGCCGGCGCCTGGCCCAAGAGCGAGCTCGACGCTTGGAGACGTAACTATCTCGCGGGCGGCGGCGTCGGCGAATTCGACGAATATTTCACGATCTGTGGCGATCAGATCATCGCGGCCGACAGACTGCGGCGTCCGATCGAATTCGCCCAGCACAATCTCGTGACCGATGACGTCTTCCTCGAAGCGCAGCTCATTGTCTGTCGCAATGTCTTGATATATTTCGGCGTCCCTTTGCAGGAGCGCGGCCTCGATCTGTTCGGCAGGAGCCTTCAACGCGGCGGCTACTTGTTATTGGGCCGCTCGGAAGCTATTTTCGAAAGCGCTGGAACGCTCGATGATTTCGACGTCGTGCATGATAGTTATCGAATTTATCGCAAGCCCGTGCGGGCGCGGCCGCGAGTGGGCGTCTGAAATTGACCGGCTTCCCGAGGACCGCTCGTGACATCATCGATCAAGATTCTGATTGTCGACGACGACGCGCCGACGCGGCTCGCGATACGCAAGGCGCTGAACGGCGTGAAGATCGAGATTCAAGAAGCCTCCAGCGGCTTCGACGCTCTGTCCCTGGCGCTGGCGCATGACTATGCGGTCATCCTGCTCGACGTTCGGATGCCGGATATGGATGGGCGCGAGGTCTGCGCGCGGCTTCGCTCCACGCCCCGAACCGCGAAGACGCCCGTCGTTCTCCTCACCGCCGCTCTCGTCGCCGCGGAGGATGCGCTCAGCGGATATGCGGAGGGCGCGACCGATTATCTGATCAAGCCGATCAGCGGCCAATTATTGCGCGCCAAAATCCAGGTTCTGCTGCGCCTCCATATCCAGCAGGAGAGCTTGCGCAAGGCGATCGAAGCCGCGGACCGCGCCAAGGCGGAAGCGGAAAGAGCGAGCCTCGCCCGCTCCAAATTCTTGATGGCCGTGAGCCATGATCTGCGTCAGCCCGTCCAATCCCTCGTACTGGCGCAGGCGATGCTCCGGCGCCGCAAGGACAATCCGGATTTCGTCGCGAAGGCGCTCGACATAATGGACAGCGCCTTGACGGGGCTCAACGGCCTCCTCTCCGGCGTCATCGATCTCTCGCAATTCGACGCCGGCGTGGTGACGCCGCATATGGGGGCCGTCGACGTGACGCAGCTTCTCGCCCGCTTGTCGCGCGAATATTCGATCGCCGCGGCCGACAAGGGCCTGCGCCTCGCTTTGTTCCGAGGCCCTGCGCGACAGGTTCGCGCCGATCCCGTTCTCCTCGAGCGAATGATCCGCAATCTGATCGAAAACTCTCTGCGCTACACGAAGCGCGGCGGCGTTCTGCTGGCCGTGCGCCGTCGATCGGAACGTCTCACGATCGAGGTGATCGACAGCGGCGTCGGCATTCCCGAGCAACAGCAGGAGCTGATTTTCGAGGAGTTCTATCGCCTCGGCGGCCCCGCCGGCGAACGCGCGCAAGGATTGGGCCTCGGTCTCTCGGTGGTCGCGCGGCTCGCCCGGCTCATCGGCGCAGAGATCAAAGTGACATCGAGAGTCGGCCGGGGCTCGCGCTTCTCCATTCTTCTGCCGTTCGACGAAAGGACTCGGCGAGCTCCCTATCCGCAAACCGCGGAGCAGCGATGCATTCTGCTGATCGAAGACAACGCCGCCTTGCGCGCCGGCCTCGTGACCATGGTCGAAGGATGGGGATATGGCGTTTTGGCTGCAGATACGGGAGAGAGCGCCTTCGACCTCTTCACCGAAGCGCGAGCCGATATCGACGCCATCGTCACCGACTATAATCTGGGGCCCGGGCAGACCGGCCCGGTCGTCGCCCATCGCATACGCGAGCACGCCGGCCGAGCGATACCGACGCTGATCATGACCGGCGACACCAATCCGGCCCGCATCGCCGACGCCCAGGCGAACGGCTTCGAAATGCTCCACAAGCCGATCGGGGCCGAGGAATTGCGCCGTAAGCTCGCCTCGCTCGTGAATGGCGAATCCGCCTCTCGCGCCGACGTCGCAATGTGAGGCTCCGCGATCGACGAGAGACGCGCCGACGCGTTCGCCCTGCCCGAACGTCTTTCTGAACGGGGCCAGGTTTACGCTTTCATTTCCAGGTGCTAGAAAACAATCATGCTTCGTCTCCTCCATAGGCTCGTCCTTATGCTCGCGCTGGCGTTCTCGCTGGTCGGCGGGGCCGAGGCTTCGCGCGTCGGTCGCCATTGCGACGGGGTGAGCGCGGCCGCCATGGAGGATTGCCACAAGGCCTCGGCAAATCAGGGCGAGCGAGACAAGGGCTCGCGCGCGGGCAATGATTGCGCGGCCGTCTCCTGCGTCCAGGCTCCGGCCGTCGCCGGCCCGATCGACTCATTCTTCGTCATGCCGGTCTCGTCGTCGGCGGCGGCGCTCGTCGCGGCGAGCGACGCCGATTTTGCGTCCTTGACCGCCCCTCCCGATCTTCGACCTCCGATCGCCTGAAGCGCAATCGCCGGCTCCGTCGCGCCGGCTCCGTCGCTCGCGCGGCGGAGCGGCTTCGTGAGCTTATCCTCGTGAGCTTCAGGCCCATCCGCCGCCGCTGCGGCCGGAGATCGAGATCATGCCTCCATATACGCCTCTTTTCGGCGCACTCGCGCTCGCCGCGAGCGTGGCCGCATCCGCGCTTCACGTCTCCCATTCCGAAGCGCCGCATTCCGAAGCGCCCTATGCCGATGCGGCGCGGCCGGATCATTCGACGGCGACCGCGGCCTCCGACGATCCCATTCTCTTCTATCGCGATCCGATGGGCGGCGGGGAGGTCTCGCTCCGCCAGCGCAAGGATCGCATGGGAATGGATTTTCTGCCCGTGCGCCGGTCGCGGATCGCCCCGCTTCTCGGCAGGCTTCCCGATGCGCCCGCGCCCTCGGGCGACGAGCCGCTGTTCTATCGCGATCCGATGGGCGGCCGCGATATCTCTGCGGGTCCGCGCAAGGACGGCATGGGCATGGATTATCTGCCGGTGCGGCCCGCCGATCTGCGCGCCCTCCTCCCGGAGCTCGCCGAGGCGCCCCGCGCGAAAAAAATTCTCTACTACCGCAATCCGATGGGCCTGCCGGACGTCTCGCCGATCCCGAAGAAGGATCCGATGGGAATGGATTATACGCCGGTCTATGAGGGCGATGACGCCGAGGCCGATGGCGCGCTGCGCATCGCGCCTGGAAAAATCCAGCGCGCGGGCGTGCGGTCGGAACAGGTCCGCCGCCGGCCGCTCGTCGCGAAGATTCGCGCGCCCGGCGCCGTGCAGGTCGACGAGCGCCGCCTCGCCGTGGTCGCGACGCGCTCCGAGGCTTTCGTCGAGAAAGTCTTCGAAGCGACGACCGGCGCGCGCGTCGTGAAAGGCCAGCCGCTGGCGCGGCTCTTTTCGCCGGCCATCGCCGCGGCGGCGGCCGATTATCTCGTCTTCGCCAATTCGCGCAATGGCGACGCCGGCCTGCTCGAGGGCGTGCGCAGAAAGCTCGAGACGCTGAATGTTCCGCCCGAATTCATCGCCGAAATCTCCCGCAGCCGCCGCGTGCCGGCGAGCGTCTCCTGGCCGGCGCCGCGCGAGGGACTCATTCTCGAGCGCAACGCCGTCGAAGGCATGAAGGCGGAGGCCGGCCAAGTGCTGTTCCGCATCGCCGATCTGTCGGTGGTCTGGGCGCTCGTCGATGTGGCCGAGCAGGATTATGCGCGGCTGCACGTCGGCCAGACGGTCGAGATCAGAGCGCGCGGCCTTTCCGATCGCATTTTCGCCGGCCGCGTGACGGTCGTCTATCCGCAGATCAATCGCGAGACACGCACCGCGCGCGCGCGCATCGAATTGCCCAATCCCGATCTGATCCTGCGGCCGGACATGTATGTCGAGGCGGAAATTTTCGCGGGCGAGCCGGATGCGGTCGTGACCGCGCCCGAAAGCGCGGTGATCGAGACCGGCAAGCGCGCGCTGGTCCTTCTCGACAAGGGCGAAGGGCGTTTCGAGCCGCGCGAGGTGACGCTCGGACAGCGCGGCGAGGGAGTCGTCGAGGTGCGCAGCGGGCTCGACGAAAAGGATCGCGTGGTGACGGCGGCCAATTTTCTGATCGATTCGGAGAGCAATTTGCGCGCCGCTCTGCAGACGCTGGCCGGCGCGGAGACGCCGCGATGATCGGCCGGCTGATCGCCTGGTCGGCGCGCAATCTCCTTCTCGTCTTCCTCTGCGCCGGCTTCTCGATCGGCGCCGGCGTCTATGCGCTGCGCACGCTTCCGCTCGACGCGCTTCCCGATCTCTCCGACGTGCAGGCGATCGTCTATACGGAATATCCGGGGCAGGCGCCGCAAGTGGTGGAAGATCAGGTCACCTATCCGCTGACCAGCGCCATGCTCACCGTGCCGCGCTCGAAAGTGGTGCGCGGCTTCTCCTTCTTCGGCGTCTCTTTCGTCTACGTGATCTTCGAGGATGGCGTCGATCTCTATTGGGCGCGCTCGCGCGTGCTCGAATATTTGAACGCCGCGACGAAGAAGCTGCCGCCGGGCGTGACGCCAGCGCTCGGACCGGATGCGACCGGCGTCGGCTGGGTCTATCAATATGCGCTCGTCGCCAAGGAGATGACGCTCGCCGAGCTGCGCTCGTTGCAAGATTGGACATTGCGCTACGGCCTCTCCAAGGCGGAAGGGGTGGCCGAGGTCGCGAGCGTCGGCGGCTTCGTCAAGCAATATAATGTCGTCGTCGATCCCAATCGGCTGCGCGCGCTGGGCGTCTCGCTGAAGCAATTGCGCGAGGCGATCCGCGCCAGCAATACGGATGTCGGCGGCCGCACGGTGGAGCTGTCCGAATTCGAGTTCATCGTGCGCGGCCGCGGCTATTTGAAAAGCGCCGCCGACATAGAACATATCGGCCTGCGCGCCGAGAATGGCACACCGCTGCTGCTGCGCGACGTCGCCCGCGTGGAGCTCGGGCCGGACGAGCGCCGCGGCGTCGCCGAGCTCGATGGCGAGGGCGAGGTCGCGAGCGCGATCGCCTTGCAGCGCTATGGCGCCAATGCGCTGAGCGTGATCGACAATGTGAAGGCCGCGCTGACCCGGCTCGCGCCCACGCTGCCAAAGGGCGTCGAGATCGCGACCGTCTATGATCGGTCAGAGCTCATTCATGCGGCGATCGAGACATTGCGCAGGACGCTCCTCGAGGAGAGCGTCATCGTCGCTCTCGTCTGCGCAGTCTTTCTAATGCATTTGCGCAGCGCGCTCGTCGCCATCGTCATGCTGCCGATCGGCGTGCTCGTCGCCTTCGCGGCGATGAAGGCGATCGGCGTCGGCTCCAACATCATGAGCTTAGGAGGCGTCGCCATCGCGATCGGCGCTATGGTCGACGCCGCGATCGTGATGATCGAGAACGCGCATAAGCATTTGGAGCGCGCCTCGCCCGAAAAGCCCCGCGTCGAAATCGTGATCGAGGCGGCGAGCGAGGTCGGGCCGGCGCTATTCTTCAGCCTGCTGGTCATCACCGTGTCTTTCCTGCCGATCTTCACTTTGGAGGCGCAGGAAGGAAGGCTGTTCTCGCCGCTCGCCTATACGAAGACCTTCGCCATGGCGGCGGCGGCGCTGCTCTCGGTGACGTTGGTTCCGGCGCTGATGGTGGTCTTCGTGCGCGGAAACATAGTGGCGGAAGCGAAAAATCCGCTCAATCGCGCCTTGATCTGTCTCTATCGTCCGATCATCGCGCGCGTCTTGAAGGCGAAGACGGCGACCATTCTCGTCGCCGTGATCGCGATCGTCGCGACCATTGTCCCGGCGCGCCGGCTCGGCGGCGAATTCATGCCGACATTGGACGAGGGCGCCCTGCTCTATATGCCGACGACGCTGCCCGGCCTTTCCGTCACCAAAGCCGCGGAACTGTTGCAGACGCAGGATCGCATCATCAAATCCTTTCCCGAGGTCGCCTCCGTCTATGGCAAGGCCGGCCGCGCCGCGACGGCGACCGATCCGGCGCCGCTCGAAATGTTCGAGACCATCATCGCGCTGAAGCCGAAAGACCAATGGCGAGCAGGAATGACGACGGGCCGGCTGATCGCCGAACTCGACGCCGCTCTGCAATTTCCCGGCGTCTCCAACGCCTGGACCATGCCGATCAAGGCGCGCGTCGACATGCTCGCTACGGGCATACGCACGCCGATCGGCGTGAAGATTTTCGGTCCCGATCTCGCGCAGATGGAGGGGCTGGCGCGGCAGGTCGAGGCGGCGCTGAAGTGCGTTCCCGGCACGGCGAGCGCCTATGCCGAGCGCGTCAATGGCGGCTATTTTCTGGACATTGTTCCCGATCATCCGGCGCTCGCGCGCTATAATCTGATGATCGGCGACGTGCAGGAGGTGATCGCCACCGCGCTCGGCGGCGAGACGATCACGACGACGGTCGAAGGGCGCGAGCGCTACGGCGTCAACATACGCTATCCTCGCGAGTTCCGCTCCGATCCGCAGACGATTGCGCGGGAAGTGCTCGTCCCGCTGCCGCGCGGCGGCGCCGTCCCGCTCGGCGAGGTCGCGACCATCGAACTGACGCGCGGCCCGACGGCGATCCGCACGGAGAACGGCCAGCTCGCGGTCTATGTCTTCGTCGATGTGCGAGATCGCGATCTTCGCTCCTATGTCGCAGAGGCGCAGAAGACCGTGGCGCAATCGGTTGCCTTTCCCGCCGGCTCCTATGTGAGCTGGAGCGGGCAGTTCGAGTATATGCAGCGCGCGGCGGCGCGGCTCGAAATCGTCGTTCCGCTGACGCTCGCGATCATCTTCCTGCTGCTCTATCTCAATTTCCGCCGCTTGACGGAAACGCTGATCGTGATGGCGTCCCTCCCTTTCGCGCTCGTCGGCGGCGTTTGGGCGATGTGGATCATGCGGTTCGATCTCTCGGTGGCCGCGGCGGTCGGCTTCATCGCGCTCGCCGGCGTCGCCGCGGAGACCGGCGTCGTCATGCTGATCTATCTGGATCAGGCCATGAGGGAGCTCGTCGCCGAGCGCGCCGCGCAGGGACGCGCCGTCACGCGCGCCGATCTGCACGAGGCGATCATGCGCGGGGCCGTCGAGCGCGTGCGTCCGAAAATGATGACGGTCACGGCCATTATCGCGGGCCTCGCGCCGATCCTGTGGAGCGCCGGCGCGGGCTCGGAGGTGATGCAGCGCATCGCCGCGCCGATGATCGGCGGCATGGCCTCCTCCACGGTTCTGACGCTCGTCGTCATTCCGGCCATCTACGCCCTCGTCGAGGGCGTCCGCACGCCCGCCGCAGATGGCGGGGCCGGCTCTCGCCGATAGTCTCGAGAATGGTCTCGCGGGCGGCGGCCGTCTCGAGCGGGACCGTCTGGCGCAAAGTGCAGCTTTCGTCAGCAGGAAAAGCATCTTATGCTCTTGTTCCAGGTTGTCGGCTCTGGAATCGCTCGACGAATGCCGCCGAGCCTGCGCCCGGCGGGAGGGGGCCTCCTGCGATTAAGATTTGACAGCGGCCTCGGCTTGGCCCGATACGCAAGGGCTGCGGCCTCGAACTGTAGCCGAGCAGGCTAAGCGGGTATTCCATTGAACCAACAACAAGCAACTGCGCCCGCCCGGATCGATCCGGACCTCCTGGACGCGAAAAATCTGGCTCAGCGTATCGCTGCGTTGCGGGCTTGGGCTCGCGAGAAGGGGTATTACAACGTGCCGTTGTGGGAGCGGGCGCTCCGCTGCCTCGAGCTCGTGGCGGCCCCCACGCTCGCTTTCCTCCTGCTCGCGCAGGGCGGCTTCGCCGCGGCGCTCGGCGCTCTCATTCTCGGGCTGCATTATCCGCGCACGGCCTATCTCGGCCATGACGTCGCTCACAACCAATGGGGGCCGCGCGGCGAGACGAAGGCGCGCATCATGTTGCGGCTCGTGTCGCTCGCCCAGGGTTTCGGCTCGACCTGGTGGATCGAGAAGCACGAGCTGCATCACGCCTTTCCGAACGCCTGCCGCGTCGAAGCGGACGGGACGCGCACGCCGATCGACGGCGATATCGATTCGCCTCCCTGGCTCGTCTGGGACAAGTCGCTGGCCCAATACAACGCCAAGGCGCGCCAAAAAGGGCTCGGCCGCGCGCTGTCCTTCGTGCTGCCGCGCTTTCAGGTGCCGCTATTCTTTCCGATCCTTTCGGTCGCTCGCTTCAATTGGAGCTGGCAGAGCATCGACGTCGCTCTGACCAAGGAGCAATGGATCGAAGCGGCGCTCTGCGCCGCCCATTGGATTTTGGGATTTGCGCTCGCGGGCTTGCTGGCTCCGGGCGCGGCCTGGACGGGCTGGCTCTGGTTCCTCGCCGCGCAGCTGATCGGCGGCTTCATCCTCGCCTTTGTGTTCGTGCTCAACCATACGGGCATGGAAGTCTACGACGCGTCGGAAACCAAGGGTTTCTACGACCGGCAGGCGCGCTCGACGCGCAACACGCCGAGCTCGCCGTTTCTCGATTGGCTGACGGGCGGACTGAACAGCCAGATCGAGCACCATATGTTCCCGAGCCTCTCGCGCAGAAGCCTGACCAAGATGCGCAAATTGACGAAAGCGGCGATGGAGGAATGCGGCTACGCCTATGTGACGCTCGGCAATCGCGAAGCGATGCGCGCCGTGCTCGTCACGCTCGGCGAAGCGGCCTTTGCGTGACGATCGGCCATTCGGACGCCGCGCTTTGGCGCGCGGCGTCGGTTCGGCCCGAACAAGCGCCGGATATCTCGACCCAGGGGCGGCATCCTCCCACACCAGCCAGAATTCCGCTCGTCGACGAGAAGCGTTCCGACCACGGCGCGCCTGAGTGGGCCGCGCACATTGCGGACGCCGTCTACGGCGTTCTACGGCATCGCTGTGAGATGACGCTGGGCTATCGCAACCCCAGCCTCGCCATCATCTTCAGCAGCCCGACGCGGGAGACGCCGAGACGGCGGGCCGCGGCGCTGTGATTGTGCTCGGTGGCGGCGAGCGCGGCGCCGATCATGCGGCGCTCCAATTTCTCCTGCGCCTCGGGAAGCGTTTCCGCAACCACGTCCGAGGTGGGAAGAACTCCGCCGCCGCGCGCGAAAGTCAAATCCTCGGCGGAAATCGTCGATGATTGCGGATCGGCGAGTGCGGCGGCGCATTCGATCGTCGCTTTCAACTCGCGAACATTGCCGGGCCAGGACTGCGCGACGAGCCAGGCGAGCGCCTCCTGCGAGAACCGCAATTTGCGCTTCTTTGCCGCCTGTGCGAGGAAATGCGCGGCGAGAAAGCCCAAATCTTCGCGCCGCTCGTCCAGCGCCGGCGTGCGAATGACGACGCCGCGCAGGCGGTAATAGAGATCCTCGCGAAAGGCGCCCGAAGCGATCATCGCCTCCAGATCGCGATGCGTCGCGCTGACGATGCGGACATCGGCGCGCCGCGCCTCGCGCCCGCCGACGGGCGTATAGGTTCCCTCTTGCAGGAAACGCAGCAGCTTCACCTGGCAGGGAAGCGGCGTCTCGCCGATCTCGTCCAGAAACAGCGTGCCACCGCGCGCCGTCGCGACGAGGCCGGGGCGATCGGCATGGGCGCCGGTGAAGGCGCCTTTGAGATGGCCGAACAATTCGCTCTCGATCAGCTCGGCGGGAATGGCGCCGCAATGAATGGAAACGAAAGGCCCGCGACGCGCGCTCGCTCTGTGCAGCGCATGAGCGACGAGCTCCTTGCCGGAGCCGGTGGGGCCGAGGATCATCACCGGAAGCTCTGCCGGTCCGATACGGCGGATCATGTCCTTCACATGCGCCATGGCGGGGCCATTGCCGATCAGACCATCGTAGGCGCCCGCCTTCTCCGCGCGCAGCCGCGCGATCTCGCGCTCCAGCGCCGCTTTGGCGAGCGCGCGCTCGACGCAAAAGCGCAACAGCTCCGGCTCCACGGGCTTGGCGAGAAAATCCCAGGCGCCGAGTGAGACGGCGCGCAGCGCCAGCTCATGCTCGCTATGCGCCGTCAGAACGACCGTGACGGCGCTCGAAAACTCCGGCAGCAGCGACAGTCCCGCCTCGGGCGTGCGCTCCGGAGGCATGACGAGATCGAGAAGCACGAGATCGGGCCGCGCCTGCGCGAAGACTTCGCGCGCAGAAGCTGCATCCTTCGCCGTCACGACATGATAGCCTTCGCGCGTCAGAAAGGCGCCGGCGACGCGCGCGAAAGCGGGCTCGTCATCGACGATGAGAATCGTCTCGCCGCTCATCTTTGAAACCTCAGAGTGACGCAGGTGGAAAAGCCCTCGCGCGCGCCGAGCGCGACGGAGCCGCCATGCGCCGCCATGATCTTGGCGACAATGGCGAGGCCGAGCCCCGTGCCTTCGCTGGAGCGCGAGACAAAAGGCTGAAACAGCCTGTCTTTGATCTCATCGGGCACGCCGGGACCATCGTCGCAGACATGAATGAGCGTCGCATCCCGCGTCGCCTCGACGAAAATGGCGATGCCGCCGCCGGCGGCGCGCGCATTGGCAATGAGATTGTCCATCGCTTGGGCGAAGCGAAACGGATCGGCGCGCAAATGCGCATCGCTCGCGATGTGAGTCTCGACATCGCCGAAGGCCGCGGCGAGATCGATGTCGACGGGCTCGATCTTCCAGGGCTTGGCGTAGTCGAGCAATTCCGCGACGAGTCGATTCATGCGCCGCGTCTGCTCTATGATTTCCGCGCGCGTCTCCGCCGGCGCGGCGGCGGCCGCCATATTCACGATGTTGAGCGGATTGCGCAGATCATGCGCGATCGTCGAGGCGAGCAATCCGAGCTCGGCGAGCCGCTCGCTCTCGGCGCGGCGTCTTCGGCGGTCGATGTCGTCGAGGCTCTGCATCAGAACATCGGCGTAGACAATGGCGAGGCGGCGCGCGCCCGGCGGCGATTCCTCGAAACCCGTGAGCTGCGCCGCCCATTTGCCGCCGTCATCGGCGCAGCGAAGCGCCGGCTCCGGCCCTTCGCCGGAAAGAGTCACATCGACGAAGGGGCGCATCGCCGCGCGCAAATGCGTGCGCGCGATCTCCATCGCCTCGGACGGCCTATCCGCGCCGGCGAGCTCGGCGCGCCATAGCGCGATCATCTCGGCGGAAATTTCCGGGCCGGCATAGACGAGCCGATCCGCCGCGTGGCGAATGAGCTCGCCGAAAGCAAAGGCCAGCGCCATGGCCGTAGCGACGACGAGCCATAGGTACGCGAAATCCATCGACGGCGCGACGAAGCTCAAAGGCGCCGCGGCGAGCAATCCGGCCACGGCGGCGGCGAGCAGCAGCACGAGCGCATAGGCGGCGGCGCGGCGCGCCCAGACATTGGCGGCCATCAGCTCGTAGCGCAGAATGCCGTAGACGAGCAGCGCCGGATAGATCGGCAGAGCGAGAATGGACCAGGGCGCGACAGCCACGCCGAACAGTGGCGGCGCGAAGGAGACGACGGTCGACAGGCCGACGAGCGAGGAGATGAGAACGATCGCGATCTCGCGTCGGCGCTTGCCCTCCGCGCGGCGCAGAGCGAAAGCCATCAGGCCATTGCCATAGGCGGCGAGGCCGATCGCGACAGCGACCCCGAAGAGGCCGGCGCCCTCATAGCGAAAACCGCGCAGACCAGCATGTGTTTCGAAAAAGGCGCCGGCGCCGAAGATGAAAAGCAATAGGGTCGCGCCAGCGCCGAGCGCATGGACGATCGGAAGCGAGCGCGCACCCTGCCCCGTCAGCCGGATCGCGAAATCGACAGCGAGCGCCGAGCCGAGCGGAGCCAGCGCCATCGAAGCCGCGCCGATGCGTTCTGGCAGGATCAGGCCGAGGGCGAAAAGCCCGACGATCACGACGAAGGCGGCGAGCTGCTTCGCGCCCGGCGCCGCGCCGGCCCGAGCCAGGAGAAACGCCGAAAGCGCGACGCTCGACAGGAAGGTCGTCGAGATGGAGAGGGTGAACAGCAGGCTCGGCGTCATCGCCCGACTGTATCCTCAGTTTATAGGCGATTCAATGAAATCTGTCTCTAACGTTTATAGCAACCCCATTCATATTACATAAAAACAGATAGTTATTCAGTGGCTCCACCTTTGCCCATAGGTCTTCCCGAAGGCGAAGCCCTTTCGCCCCATTGCCGAGGAGACCGATTTTGGCCCGCATTCTCATCATCGGCGGCAGCGGATTCATCGGACGGCATATCGCCGGCCGGCTGCGCGACCGCGGCTATAAAGTCGTCGCGGCCTCACGCCGCGAGGTCGATCTCGCGCGCGACAGCGAAGCGCGGCTTCGCGATAAGGTCGCGAGCTTCGAGATCGTCGTCAATTGCGCCGGGCTCGTTCGCGACGACGGCGCCAACAGCATGGCGGCCGTCCATGCGGAGGGCGCGTGCAATCTGTTTCGCGCCTGCCTCGCCGCTGACGTCGCGCGGCTCATCCATGTCTCGGCGCTCGGCGTCGAGAACGACGGCGAGACGCTCTATCAGCGCAGCAAGGCGGTCGCCGAAGAGCGGCTCGCGGCACTCGATCCCGAAGGCGCGCGGCTCGATTGGCGCATATTGCGCCCCTCGCTCGTCGTCGGCCGCGGCGGCCCCAGCACGCGCTGGCTGCTCGCCGCCGCCGTATTGCCATGGCTGCCGAGCTTCGGCGATGGCGCTTGGCGCTTTCAGCCTGTGCATGTCGGCGATCTCGCCGAAGTCGCGGCGCGCATCGCGGAAGGCGCCCCCTCGCCGCGACGCCTCGATGTCGTCGGCCCGGAGCCGATGACGACGGATGCGCTGCTCGCGCTATTGCGCGAATGGCTCGGCCTGAAGCCGACGCGCTTCTTTCACGTGCCCTATCGGCTCTTTCTGCTCGCCGCGTCGATCGGCGGACGCGTCTCGACCGGCCCGCTCAATCGCGAGGTGATAAAGCTTCTCTCGCGCGGCAATGTCGCCGATTGCACGCCGATGACTGCGGCGCTCGGCCGGCCGCCACGCGCTATTCGCGACGCTCTGGCGCTGGAGCCGGCGTACGAGGTGGACAGGCGGGCGGCGCGACTGTTTCTCCTGCCTCCCGTGCTGCGCTGGTGCCTCGGCCTGTTGTGGGTCGCGACAGGCCTTCTCTCCTTCGGACTCTATCCGCAGGAGAAAAGCTATGCGCTGCTCGCGGAGATCGGCGTTCACGGCGCGCTCGCTGACTTTGCGCTCTATGGCGGCGCGGCGGTCGATCTCCTGCTCGGCGTGCTGTTGCTGCTGCGATGGCGCCCTGCCCTCGTCGGCGCCGCGCAGCTTTCGACAATGCTCGCCTTCACCATCATCGCGACGCGCCTGCCACCCGAATATTGGCTGCATCCTTTCGCGCCGCTCCTCAAGAATCTGCCGATCGCCGCGGCGATCCTCGTCATGATCGCATTGGAGTCCTGACCATGCTCGATCCTCTCACTTTGAAGACGGCTCATATCGTCAGCTCGACGATTCTGTTCGGCACGGGGCTCGGCACGGCCTTTCACGGCCTCGCGAGCAATTTGCGCGGCGATCTGCGCGCCATCGTCATCGGCAACAGAAATGTCGTGCTCGCCGATTGGCTGTTCACGACGCCCGCCGTCATCGTGCAGCCCGTCACCGGCGTGCTGCTGGCGTTGGATCAAGGCTGGCCGCTCGATACGCCCTGGCTGCTCGCGGCCATCGCGCTCTATTTCTTCGTCGGCGCCTGCTGGCTGCCGGTGGTGTGGCTGCAAATCCGCATTGCGCGCATCGCCGAACAATGTCTCGAGAAAGACGCGCCGCTGCCGCCGAGCTATGGAACCTATTTCCTCTGGTGGTTCGCACTCGGCTGGCCTGCCTTCATCGCCATGATCGCGATCTTCTGGCTGATGGTCGCAAAGCCGCAATTTTAAAAAATGGAGATAGAAATGACCACTCTGTTCCAAGACCTGCTCGCCGAGCGCTTCGATCTCCTGCCTGCGCCCGTCCGTCGCTTCCACACGCTCGAGCGCGAGATATTCACCGGCGGCTGCGCGAATGTTTCCGCGCAGGGCCACGGCCTCGGAGCCGCTTTGCTCGCCTTTGTCGCCGGTCTTCCGGCGCCGGGCGAGAATGTCGAGACGCATGTCCGCTTCACGCCGCTCTCTGGAAAACGGGAATTCTGGCGGCGCGATTTCGCCGGGCGGCGCTATGAGAGCGTCATGCGGGCGGCGCCGGACAGGCGCCTGATCGAGCATTTCGTCCCTTTCGATCTCTATTTCGATCTCACCGCCTCGCCCGCAGGTCTGCGCTGGTCGCTGGCCGAATGGCGCCTGCTGAAAATCCCGCTGCCGCGAGCGACGACGCCGACGATCGAATGTTTCGAGAGCGCGGAGGGCGAGCGCTTCGCCTTCGACATAGATGTCGTCTTTCCGATCGTCGGCCATGTCGTGCATTACAGCGGCTCACTGGCGGAGACGCCGGAGGATGCGCCGAATCGTCTATGATGGCGTCTGCGCTCTCTGCGACTGGACTGTTCGCTATGTCCTCGCACATGAGATCACGCCGTCGATCCGCTTCGTCGCGATACAATCCGAGGAGGGACGCGCCTTGGCGCGAGAGGGCGATATCGACCCGGATGCGCCCGAGAGCTTCCTCTTCATCGAGAATGGCCGGCTGATGAAAGACTCCGAGGCGCTGCTCGCGCTCGCCCGGCAATTGCGCGGACCGGCGCGCGCCGCCCCTCTTACCCGCCTGATGCCGCGCTTCGTCGCCGATGCGCTCTATCGCCTCGTCGCGTGCAACCGCTATCGCTGGTTCGGCCGAATAACCGCCTGCCCGGTCGCCGACGAGAGCATCGAGGCGGACCGCCGACGCGTGAGTGCGGACAGCGGGTGCCGTCGAACGCTCTAGGCCTTTGTTTTAACGCGCTTCCAACGCCGAAGCGGTGTCCACTTCGGCTGGAAACGCTCAGTGCCGCGGGGCCGGCGGCAAAAGGCGCTTTTTCGCCCGGCGTCGACCCGCGCCGAATTCATGATAGCAAACTTTGCCATCTTTATTGACAAAAAATCACCGTCGTCATAGGGTTTCCTGAAAAGGAGAGGTGTAATGGCCACGATGAATGTTTCGCTGCCCGAGGCGATGAAGGCGTGGGTCGAGCGCCAGGCCGAAAGCGACGCCTATGGAAATGCGAGTGACTATATCCGCGATCTGATCCGCAAGGACCAAGCGCGGAAGGAAGCAATCGCGACGTTGCAGGCCGCTATCGCCGAGGGGATAGCGAGTGGGCCGCCGCAACCTTTCGACGCAACCGCCTTCAAGCTGCGTATGAGAGAGCGGCATGTCGTCCGATGAAATAGGTCGATATCGTCTTTCTCCCCGCGCCTCGGCCGATCTCGACGAGATATGGCGTTTTTCTGCGGAATCATGGTCCATCGAGCGAGCAGATCTCTACATCGATGAAATGGTGCGGATTTTCGAGTTGATCGCCGCCATGCCGATGCTGGCGCGCGAGCATCGCGAGTTCGACCCGCCCGTGCGCATCCATGTTCATGAAAGTCATCTGATCATATACGAGGCAGCCGAAGATCATGTTTCCATCATACGCCTGTTGGGCGGACGGCAGGATTGGGTCTCGATCCTGAAAGCGGCCGATCTGTGAGGCGGGTCGCGGCGGCCGCGCGAGGTTCGATAAATTCCTGACCGATCTGTCTGAGCCGCTTCACGCCGGGAGTGAGCGCCGAAGTGGCGCGCAATATGCGTATCGGGGGCCGAGCCCGGCGTTCTGGTCGGGTTTCCGACGTCGAAAGCGATAAGGAGCCGATCTTGCCGTCATTGCGAGAAGCCCGCGCCACCGTGACATTGGCGCCCGCGAAACCCACGGGATTGGGCGATTTGGGAGTCCCATTGGGCGACGCCACAGTGGTGAAAAAGGGGCGCGCGCACGAGTTTCCGCAGCTTCTGGCCGATGGCGCGATCGGTCGCCGCTTCCAGGACCTTCGCGTCATCGGGATCAAAACGGCCGAGGGCGAGGTCGTCACGGCGAAATTCTTCATCCAATTCGAGGTGTTCGGCGACAATACGGCGGCGCCGGCGAACGGGGTCGGTTTCGACGCCCTTCTCTTTGCGGGCGAACAGCAATTGGCGAGCCTGTCCTCGAGCAGCCTGTTCCTGCCCTACGGCAATTTCTGGTATCCGAACCGCTTCGTCTTCGAGACGGCGGCGGCGGACTTCGAGCGAGCCGATCGCTTGGAGTTCATCGCGAAGCCGGAAGAGGTTCGTATCGCCTAGTGGCGAACCACGAGCGGCGAGGCGCCGTCCGGTTTTTCCTATCGAGCGAAGCCGAATGAATTATCCGTTGGTCAAACGCGTGTCGCGCCGGATGTTCGGCGACATGCTGCGGATGATGCTGAGCGAGAAGCTCTTTTTCGATCTGACGCTCGAAGAGGGCCGTGCATTGTCGCGCGTTTTCACGGCCATCGCCTATGACTGGCGGCGGAACGATATCGTTTATTTGAGCCCGGTCGGCGGCGATGAGGAATTCTCGGCCGCGGTCCGGCAAGACGGCGTCCATGTGGAAACAGCCGATGGCGTCCATCATTTGAGCTGGGAAGATGTGACGGAACTCGCCGAGCGCTTGGCCGTGGAATGAATGGTTTCCCCGGTCGCTCGGACGAGGCGCGATCGCGGGGTCCGGCTCGGCCTCGCGATCTCTCCGTCTCGATAACAGCGCTTCACGGCGTCGCAGCCTTCTTCTGCGCGTTCGTCTCCGAATTCTCGCTCCGTTTCTTGATCGCCAGCAGGAGATTGGAGTCCGACTGGCGCCAACGATAGCCGATCCCGAACGGGAGCGGCCGATGTCCTTGCGTCTGGTGCAGCCTGGCCAGCCGCGCTTGATAGTTCTTCGAGAAAATGGCGATCGGCCCGCTGTAGCGGCCATAGGCGTCGAGCCGCCAGTCGGGGCCGAAGCTCGCGACGGGAATGCCGCTGTCGTCCTCGACGATGGAGACGCTGCGGGTGAGCAAAAACTCCCGCACCTGCGAGAAATTGCCGCTGTGCAAGAGATAGGAGGCGCTCTTCAGCAGAGCCGAGCCCGCTCCTTGCTTGTCGAGAAAGGCCTGCAGCCCGTGCTTCGCGAAGCTGGCGTCGGAGACGTCGGCGCTGAAGAAATAGAGCGTCTTGCGCGCGCCGTCCGGATTGGAGAAGACGATTTTGACGCCCGCGACGCGCCCTTTCGCCTCTTCTCCCGAATGGAGCTCGCCTGCGTCGTCGAGGCCGACGAGCTCGGCGCTTTCGATCGTCTTTCCCGCGCGCGCCAAAAAGACGTAGAGCACCGGCAAGGCGCCGCCGACACGGCTCGCGCGCAACTGCCGCTTCATGTCCTTCGTTATGAAGAAGCTCAGATTGAGCGCCGATTGCGTCGATGTGTGCAAGGCGCGCAACGCGCCGTCGACGCCGCTACGCGGGAGCGTCTCCAGATCGGGAATCTGGCCGACCGGCTCGAGACCGGCGAGAACATAAGTCGAGGCGTCCGGAAAAAAGCTGTTGGCGTAGAGAAAGTCGGGTCCGCTGAACATATAGAACAGCACTGGAGACGCGGGCACATTGTCCTTGGACCAAGCGCGAATTTTGGACAGCTGGCGATCTTCGACGCGCTTGAACGCCGCATCGAAGCCGTGTGAATGCGCCTTCCATCCGGCCTGACTCGTGAGCGGCGCGAGCGGCGAATCGGAGGCGACCGGCAGGCCGGCGAGAATGCGCGCATTGTCGTTTGCGCTCGCCGCGCGCGCGCGGGGCGCCGCGATGACGATGATGCAGGCGATGAGAACGGCCCAGACGCCGATCCTCGTCGCGCGCCGCGAGGAGTTCGCAGCATAGAACAGCAGGCCGCAGAGCATCACGAGAAGGCCGGACAGTGATTGCGCGGGTTGAGTGGTGAGCTGAAAATACATCATGTAGAGCGTCGCCGTGAGAAAGATGATGGGCGTGATGGGGTAGCCCCACGCCCGATAGGGCCGCGGCGTCTCGGGATTGGTGAAGCGCAGCTTGACCATGCCGAGCACAGTGAGAAACGAGCAAGCCGTGAGGCTGAATTGGATGAAAGCGAGCGCCGATTCGAAGCTCTGCGTCGCCAGCAGCAGGCTCGCGACAGCGAGCTGAAGCAGGATCGCGGCGCGCGGCGCGCCATCCGCCGAGCGCACGGCGAAGACGCGCAGAAGCGGCATGTCCTCGCCCATCACCATGGCGACGCGCGGACCGATCCACATCATCGCGCTGATGGAGGAGACGAGGCCGAGCGAGATCAGCCCGCCGACGATCTGGCCGCCCTGCGCGGCGAAGATATGGTTCGCCGCGACTTGCGCGACATCGACGCGGCCGGAGAGCTCCGCGAGCGGCGCCGAATTGAGGAAGGCCGCATTGAGGCCGAGATAGAGAAGCGTGACGACGCCGGTTCCGATGAACAGAGCCTTGGGGAGATTGCGCTGTGGGTCGCGAATCTCGCTCGCGATATAGGTCGCGGCGTTCCAGCCCGAATAGGAATAGGCCACGAAGACGAGTCCTATGGCGAAAGGCGCGCTCATAATCCGGTCGAGATCGTCGAGACGCGGAGCCTCGGCCAGGCGTCCCATGCCGTCGGTCCAAAATCCTGCGAGGATGAAGGCCAGGATCAAGGCGATTTTCAATCCCGTCGTGGCGATTTGAAACGCGCCGCCTCGACGGACGCCCGAGAGATGAAAGATGGTGACGATCCAGAGCGCGCCGAGTCCGAGCAGCGTCGGCGAAGCGCCATAGGCCAGAGGCTGCGCATATTGTCCGAAGGCCATCGCCGTGAGCGCGACGGGCGCGGCGAAGCCGACTGTCGCGGACAACCATCCGGCGACGAAGCCCGCGGTCGGATTGAAAGCGCGCGTGAGGAAATTGTATTCGCCGCTCGATCGCGGAAACATGGCGGCGAGCTCCGCATAGCAGAAGGCGCCACAGATCGCGATCACGCCGCCTGCGAGCCATAAGGCGAGAATGGCGACGGGCGAGCCCAGCTCCTTCACCTGAAAGCCGAGGCTCGTGAAGACGCCGACGCCGATCATGTCGGCGACGACGAGCATGGCTGCGGCGCTCAACGCCACGCGTTTGGCGCCGCCGCCGGCCGCGATGTCTTTCGTCATTGCAAATATCCAATCCGCGAAAGCGAAATCGCCTCTCGAAAAAAAGACATATTCGCGCGTGACAAATCGACCACGGTCGACATCCCGTCGCCGTTAATTCTCGCTTGCGCGCAAAGCTGCATCTTTAGTCGTGCGGCCGCCATCGGGAGCGAGCGTCGCGGAGCGGCGCAGGCCTATACGCCGAGGATTTTGAGAGCTTTGAACCCGGATCGAGACGAGACTCGTCGGGCGACGCCTTCGAGCGCGCGCCACTCGCGCAACGCGGCCATTATCGTCGCGCTCGCGCTGACGATCGGTTGCGCCGTGACCTCGGGCATGGCGTCCGGCGGCGCCGCCACGCCGATCTCTGTCGAAGCCGAAGAGAAGCGGTCCGCGGCGGAGGAGACGAAGAGTCTTCACGCCGATGGCGTGACCGAGCTCGTCGCTTTCGATTCCGCGCCCTTCCCCTTCGATGGCGCCGCGCCGGGCAAGCGTGCGTTTCTCGATGTCGCCGTCGGCGGCCGCAGGGGCCATCGCGCCCGCAATGGCGGCGTGCTGTGGGCGGACGAGACATTCGGCGATCGGCGCGTGCTGCTTCACATTCCGCGCGACTTCGATCCCGCCCGACCGGCGACGATCGTGGTCTTCTTCCATGGCTTCGGGGCGACGCTCGCCCGCGACGTGCGCGACCGCCAGCTCGTGCCCGAGCAGATTTCCGCCTCCGGCGCCAACGCGGTTCTGATCGCCCCGCAATTCGCCGTCGACGCCCGCGACGGCAGCGCCGGCCATTTCTGGGAGCGTGGCAGCTTCCGGCGCTTCCTCGACGAGGCGGCGCTCCATTTGGCGCGGGCTTATGGCGATCCTGCGGCCGAGCCCTCGTTCCGCGCTATGCCGATCACGCTCGTCGCCTATAGCGGGGGCTTTCTGCCGGCCGCCTATAGCATTCGAGATATGGAAGGCGATTCGCGCCTGCGCGGCGTCGCTCTGCTCGACGCCGCCTATGGCGAGCTGGACGTCTTCGCGCGCTGGATCGAGAAGCGATCGGGGTTCTTCGTCAGCGCGAGCACGGGCTCCACCGCGGGCCAGAACGCCCGATTGCGGCAAATGCTCGCCGCGCGCGGCGTCGCTTTCGGCTCCGACGCCGAGCGCATCGGACGCGGCGTCACTTTTCTCCACACGGGCGACGCCTATTCGCATCGCGATTATGTGACGAAGGCCTGGACCCGGGAGCCGATACGCGATCTCCTGGCGCATATGCCCGATGTGGTCCGCCGCGATGTCGCCGTCGCCGCCTGGAGCGGCCCGCCGGATGGCGACCGCCGATCAGCGACGGCCGAAGACGAGGAGCCGCAGCCGAACGGCCGATAGGCCGCTCACGACGTCCAAGCTAGGTTCGATTTCGAGAATCAAACGTCGCTCGCCCCTTCGACCGGCGCATCCGCCGCGCCGAGCGCGACGAAGCGGTCGACGAGCCAGGAGGCGGCCGGCCCAGGCGGAGCCTCCCGCCGCCAAATGCACGAAAAGCGATAGTGGTCGCCCGAATGGTCCGGCATTGCGAGCCGCGCCAGCGCGCCCGCCGCCAGATCGCTCGCGACCATGTGCAAGGGCATGTTGCCCCAGCCGACGCCTTCGCGCAGCAGAGCGTGCTTGGCGCCGAGATCGGCGAGCCGCCAGGTGCGCGGGCTGATCACCGAGAAATCGCGCCCCTCGGTGAAGCGCGAGCGATCCGTGAGCACGAGCTGCGTATGTTCGCGCGCGGCGCCGGGTGGGATGCGGGCCATGCGCCCCAGAGGATGGTCGGGAGCCGCCACCGGGATCAGCGTCGCCGATCCCGCCGCTATGCTCTCTATCCCCTCGACGCCGAGCGCGAGCGGGCCCGACACGCCGATCATCGCCGCGCCGCCCTGCACCATCGCCGTGACCGCGCCGAGCGCCTCCATATGCAGCCGCAGCTGCACCGTCGGGAATTGCTGCGCGAAATCCCGCAGCACGGCCCCTACCCGCTCCGTCGGCAGCATCACATCGACGGCGAGATCGACCTCCGCCTCCAGCCCTTCGAGCAGGCCTTTGACCTTGGCGCGCAAATCCTCGACGCCGCGCGAGATCGCCCGCGCCTCCGCCAGCAGCGTGCGGCCGGCCACGGTGAGCCGCGGCTTGCGCGTTCCCTCGCGCGCGAACAATTCTATACCGAGCTGCGCCTCGAGATTGGCGACGCCATAGCTGATCACCGACACGGCGCGGTTCAGCCGCCTCGCCGCGCCGGCGAAGCTGCCGGCGTCGACAATGGCCAGGAAAATGGTCAGCTGGTCGAGGCTGGGCGTCCTTGGATCGCTCACTTTTCAACTTTCTCGAACAGTTCAGACAAAATTATCTGACTGAACAGAAAGGTGCGCAACCCCTAAATCCGTCTCCATCGGACCGCGACCGATCACGCGACAGGAGATTGAAAAATGATCGAACTGAGACCTTTCGGCCGTCTCGGCGGCGCCGATCACGGCTGGCTCGACGCCAAGCATCATTTCTCATTCGCCGGCTATCACGACCCCGAACGAATGCATTGGGGCAATCTGCGCGTCTGGAACGACGACACGATCGCCCCGCATTCCGGCTTTCCGACGCATCCGCATCGCGACATGGAGATCGTCACTTATGTCCGCGAGGGCGCGATCACGCATCAGGACAGCCTGGGCAACAAGGGCCGCACCGCGGCCGGCGACGTGCAAGTGATGAGCGCAGGCTCCGGGATCGCGCATTCCGAATATAATTTCGAGAGTGAGCCGACCCGGATCTTTCAGATCTGGATCCTGCCGACGACGCGCGGCGGCGCACCCGGCTGGGGCTCCCGCCCCTTCCCCAAGGGCGCGCGCTCGGGCCGTTTCGTCACGCTGGCTTCCGGCTTCGACACTGACGGCGATGCGCTGCCGATCCGCACCGATGCGCGCGTCCTCGGCGCGACGCTCATGGCCGGCGAGACGGTGGAATATACGCTCGGCCGCGAGCGCAAAGCCTATCTCGTGCCGGCGACCGGCGCCGTGCGGATCGACGATGTGCGCGTGAACGCCCGCGACGGCGCCGCCATCAGCGATGTCGAAATCCTGCGCGTCACAGCGCTCGAGGACAGCGAGCTCGTTCTCGTCGACGCCGCGTGAGCCCAGGGCCGGCGCCGGCGCGCCGGCCGCCATTCAAATCATGAAAAAAAGGATCGAGACAATGACCAAAGTTCGTAACGCGGATTACGCCGCTCTGCTGCTGCGTGTGAGCCTCGGCGCGCTGTTTCTCGCGCATGGGCTGCTCAAAGTTTTCGTGTTCACCTTGCCCGGGACTGCGAAATTCTTCGAGTCGCTCGGCTATCCGCCGCTGCTCGCCGATGTCGTCGTGGCCGCGGAGATCGGCGGGGGCCTCGCATTGATCTTCGGCATTGTCACGCGCTTGGTCTCCGTCGCGCTCATTCCCGTGATGATCGGCGCGCTGATCGTGCATCTGCCGAATGGCTGGCTGTTCTCGAATGCGAAGGGCGGATGGGAATTTCCGGCGCTGTGGACGGCGCTTTTGATCGTGCAGGCTCTGCTCGGCCCCGGCGCTTTCGCCGTCAGGCTCCCTCGCGCCGAGGAACGAGCGCGCGAGACATCCGCGAGCTGAGCCAATGATCCGGCTTTCCCAGTAGACGACGCGGGGCGTGGGAGCGCTCGCGCCTCGCGCGCCCGGCGAAGCTTTCGCGGCGGCGCGTCCCTCGGCGCCCATCGGCTTGCAAAGCCGCCCGCGACGATCGATAGGTCGGGGCGCCATGACGATCAAGATCTACATCGACGGCGACGCGTGCCCCGTGAAAGACGAAACGTACAAAGTCGCCTCACGCTACGGCTTGCAGACTTTCGTCGTATCCAACAGTTTTTTGCAAATCCCGCGATCGCCGCTGATCACCAGAATAATCGTCGCCGCCGGAGCCGACGTCGTCGACGATTGGATCGCAGAGCAAGCCGTCGCGGGAGATGTCGTCGTCACCAGCGATATTCCTCTGGCTGCTCGGATATTGGCGAAGGACGCGCATCCGATCGCGCCCTATGGCCGCGCTTTTACAAAGGACTCGATCGGTCTGGCGCTCGCGCAGCGCGCGCTCATGGAGCATATCCGCTCGACGGGCGAGATCGCCGGCGGGCCGCCCCCCTTTTCCTCCGCTGACCGGTCGAAATTCCTTCAAGCGTTGGATCGAGCCATCGCCCGACAGCAAAGAGGGCGGTGAGCCGATCGGCGCTTTCGCTACGCGGGCCGTCGTTCCCGCAGGACCGCGCTCCGAGAGGGTTCAGCTCCTCGGCTTCTCGGACGGCCTCGCCTTCTGCTTTCGCTTCGGCTCCGCGCCTCTCTTCGGCGGCTTGGCGCGCTTCGGCTCGGACGAGTCGTTCAACTGTTCCACGCGAATATTGTCGCCGCCCGGCCGGCGCATGTTGACGATGAATTGCGCCGCGACCGGCTCGGCGATTTCGACTCTGGTTTCATGCTCTAAAATGACGATCGCGCCGATGTCGTGTCTCGTGACGTTCCCTTTCCGGCAGAGCATCGGAAGCAGCCATTTCGGATCGGCGTTCTTCTTGCGGCCGAGGTCCAGCCGGAACCATGCGGCTGCGCCTGGCAGGCGGGTCGGACGGGGGTCCTTGCCGGGCTTTTGGCTCGACGCTCTCGGCTCATGCGCCTCCCGACGCTGGGGTTCCTGCCCGGGATCGACGACGGTTTCGATCGCGGGAAGCCGCGTCTGGTAGAGGCGGACGAGCATTGCGCCGAGCTGCTCGGGCGTTCGCTCGGCGAGAAGCCGCTTCGCCGCTTCGAAATCCTCTTGCGTCGGCGGCTCCAGCAGCAGCGGATCGCGCATCATCCGCTTCTGATCGAGCGCGCGAATCTCTTCGGCGGAAGGCGGCCCGCTCCAGCTGCACTGAACGCCGGCGTCGCGAAGCAGCCGTTCGGCGCGATGGCGCCGCGCCGGCGGAACGAGCAGCGCGCTCACGCCCTTGCGGCCGGCGCGGCCCGTCCGGCCGCTGCGATGCTGCAGAGCTTCGGCGTCATGCGGAAGGTCGACGTGAATGACGAGGTCGAGATTGGGAAGATCGATGCCGCGGGCGGCGACATCCGTCGCGATGCAGACGCGGGCCCGCCCGTCGCGCAGCGCCTGCATGGAATGATTGCGCTCATGCTGGCTGAGCTCGCCCGACAAGAGCGCGGCCGCAAATCCGCGCTCGAGCAAAATCGCGTGCAGATGGCGGACGGCTTCGCGCGTGTTGCAGAACACGATAGCCGTCGGCGCCTCGAAATAGCGAAGAAGATTGACGGTCGCGAATTCCACATCCTTAGGGGCGACGCGAACGGCGCGATAGTCGATGTCGCCGTGACCGCGTTCGCCACGGGCGACGTCGATCCGCCGCGCGTCGCGCTGATAGCGCTTGGCCAGAGCGGCTATGCCTTTCGGCATCGTGGCCGAGAACAGCAGCGTTCGCCGCTCCTGCGGCGTCGCCTCGAGAATGAATTCCAAATCCTCCCGAAAGCCCAGATCGAGCATCTCATCGGCTTCGTCGAGAACCACCGCGGCGATGCGCGCCGTGTCCAACCCGCCGCGCTCGATGTGATCGCGCACGCGCCCGGGCGTGCCGACGACGATATGCGCGCCCTCGGACAATTTGCGGCGTTCGAGGCGCGCGTCCATTCCGCCGACGCAGGCGACGATCCGGGCCGAGGCGTGCTCATAGAGCCATCCGAGCTCGCGTTCGACCTGCAACGCGAGCTCGCGCGTCGGCGTGACGACGAGCGCGAGCGGCGCTCCGGCCGCTGGCAGACTGTCGGCGTCGTCGAGAAGCGTGGAAGCGATCGCTAGGCCATAGGCGACGGTTTTGCCAGATCCCGTCTGAGCGGAAACGAGAATGTCCCCGCCCTGCGCTTCGTCGGACAAGACCGCCGCCTGCACGGGCGTCGGCGAAGCGTAGTTGCGCTCGGCCAAGGCTTTGGCGAGCGCGGGACGGGCGTTCAGAAAGGTCACGAGTGATTTGCCTTGGGTGGGGGCGCTGGGCGGCGAGCTTCGCTGCGCGCTCGTTTGGGGCTCACAGGAGCCGATTGCGCCGCAGAAGGAAATCGCACACTACGTCATTTCCGGCGCAGGCGCCACACGGCGCCGAGCCATCGCCGCGCCGGCGGCGACGGCGAAGCGCTCTTTCCACGCGTGGGAGCCGTCGACGGGGCTCTCCGTTAGGAATCGATTAACCCAATACGACTTGCAAAGAATCGAGAATCGGCCTCTAGTCACAGACGGAAATTAGCCGTTTAACGCTCAGGAACCGTTTTCTGTGACGAGCAACTTGGACGCCCTGCCCTATTCGGCGCCGGAAAGCGCGCTGCAGCGAATGACCCGCCATGCGAAAGTCTTGTCGGGGCAGATGCAGGCGTTGAGCGCCACGCTGTTTCCGCCAGCGGCTCGAAAGACCCTGCGCTCCTTCTCCTCTGGGGAGGTGGCGCGCTTTCTCGGCGTGTCGGACGGCTATCTCAGGCAATTGTCGCTCGACGGTCTCGGTCCGGCGCCCGCGGTGACGGGCGGCGGGCGCCGATCCTACACGCCCGCGCAGATCGGCGAGCTGCGTGTCTATCTGGCCGGCGCGCGGCCGAAGGAAGCGCTCGGCTTTCTGCCGCATCGGCGCACCGGCGACAAGCTGCAGGTCATTGCAGTCGCCAATTTCAAGGGCGGGTCGGCCAAGACCACGACCTCCCTCTATCTCGCCCAGTTTCTCGCGCTCCAGGGCTATCGGGTGCTGGCCATAGACCTCGATCCGCAGGCCTCGCTCTCGGCCATGTTCGGCTATCAGCCGGAGTTCGACATCGGCGAGGGCGAAACGCTCTATGGCGCGATTCGCTATGACGAGGCGCGCCGGCCGATGCGGGAGGTGGTGCTGCCTACCTATTTCGCCGGCGTCTCGCTCGTCCCAGGCAATCTCGAGCTCATGGAGTTCGAGCATCACACGCCGCGCGCCATGGCGGAACGATCGTTGCGTGGCGGCGATCTCTTCTTTCGGCGCGTCGGCGGAGCGATCGCCGAGGTCGCCGACGAGTTCGACGTCGTCGTGATCGATTGCCCGCCACAGCTCGGCTATCTCACAATGGGCGCGCTGAATGCGGCCACAGCCATGCTCGTGACCATTCATCCGCAGATGGTCGATGTGGCCTCCATGAATCAATTTCTGCTCATGACCTCGGACGTCATGACGGTCATAGAGGAGGCGGGCGGCCGGCTCGATTACGATTTCATCCGCTATGTCGTGACCCGGCACGACCCCAATGACGTGCCGGAAACGCAGATCGTCGCTTTGCTGCGCAATCTCTTCGGCGATGACGTGCTGGGCGCGACGGTGTGGAAGTCGACAGCCGTCGCCAATGCCGGCCTCACCAAGCAATCGCTCTACGAGCTCGAAAGAGGCTCGGTCGGCCGCGCCGCTTTCGAGCGCGGGCTCGAATCGGTCAACGGCGTCAATCGTGAAATCCTCGGCCTCATGGAAAAGGTCTGGCGGCGATGAGCAAGCGCTCGGATACGATCCGCTCCCTCTTCACGCAGCCCCCCGCGCCGATGTTGTCCGCAGACAACAATCCGGAGCCGCGCCGCGTCGCGGCCGGGGCGGTGCGCTCGATGAAGGACACTTTCTCCGACATAGAGCGGGAAAACGAGGCCCTGCGGGCCCGCATCGCCGCCGGCGAACAGGTGATCGAAATCGATCCCGGGCTGATCGACCCCTCCCCTTTCGCGGATCGGTTTCCGCAAGAGGACGACGCTTCCTTCGAGGCGTTGAAGCAATCGATCGCCGATCGTGGGCAGGAAATCCCCGTCCTGCTGCGCGTCAGCCCCACGCTGCCCGGCCGCTATCAGACGGCCTTCGGCCATCGCCGCATTCGCGCCGCGCTCCAGCTCGGCCGTCCGGCGCGCGCCATCGTTCGCACGCTGGGCGATGATGACCTCATCATCGCGCAAGGCGTCGAAAATTCAGCCCGCGAGGATTTGAGCTTCATCGAGCGCGCGGTGTTCGCTTGGCGGCTGGAGAGCGCCGGACGCGCCCGTTCGGTCGTTCAGCAGGCGCTAGCCATCGACAGGGCCGAGGCCTCCAAGCTGATATCGGTCGCGAAGGCGGTGCCCGAGGATATCGTGCGGGCCATCGGAAAGGCGCCGAAGATCGGTCGTGGCCGCTGGCAGGAATTCGCCGAGCTTTTGCGCGATGGCGGCGCGCTGAAGCGCGTGCGGGCGGCTGCCGCCCTCCCCGCCTTCTCCTCGCTCGACGGCGATGCGCGTTTTGCGCGAGCCGTCGCCGCGGCGAAGCGGACCGAGGCCGAGCAGCGCCCCGCCCGGCCGATCATAGAGATCAAAGACGCCGCGGGCCGATCGGTGGCCGAAATTCGCGCCTCCGAGCGCGATGTCAGAGTGACGCTGGCGAAAGCGGATGGAAGCGCATTCGCGCAATTCCTCGCCGCTCGCCTGCCCGAGCTGTTCGAGGAGTATCGATCTTTCGACGCCGGCGACGGCGTATCGAAAGGCGCGTGAGAGTCGGCGAGAGGAGACCAGCAAAAGAAAAAGGCCCCCGAAACGATCCCGCCCCGGAAGCCCTTCTCGATGTGTTGCGACTGAGAGAATCACACTTCCGCGAATCTCTGTCAAGAGTCGGCGCCGTTTTGGCGAGCGGATTTCTTTTGCCCGAATGAGGCAAAGGATCATGCAGACACGTCCAACGACGCCCTTTGGGCGGCGGCCGCTGTCGCTCGCCATGGTGGCGAGCCAGACCGCGACCGAAAATTTCGTCGCCAAGCCGGGCGCATCCGAGACCGTCGTCCATAAATGGCGATTGTTTCGGGCGCTCACCGAAGCCAAAGAGCCGCTCGGCGTCACCGAGCGCGCGCTATCCGTATTGCACGCGCTGCTGAGCTTTCACCAGGAGACAGCGCTCTCATTGCCAGGGAATGACGCGCAGTGCGAGCCGGTGGCCGGAGCCGCCGGCGGCATCGTCGTCTTTCCTTCCAATAAGGAACTGTCGATCCGCGCCCATGGCATGGCGCCGGCGACTCTGCGGCGACATCTCGCCTGCTTGGTCGACGCCGGGTTGATCATCCGCCGCGACTCGCCGAACGGCAAGCGCTTCGCTCGAAAAGGGCAGGGGGGAGCCATAGAAGACGCTTTCGGCTTCGATCTCGCGCCGCTCGTCGCGCGAGCTGAAGAAATCGAGAATCTCGCCGAGGAGGTGCGGGCCGAGAATCGCGCGATCGCGCTGCTGCGCGAAAAGATCACCCTCGCCCGGCGCGACATCGCCAAAATGATCGAGACCGGATTGGAGGAGGGCGTTTCGGGCGACTGGGAATGCGCGCGCCAACAGTATGCGACGCTCTCGGGGCGCCATGGGCGCGGGCTTTCGCGCGCCGATCTCGAGGCTTTGGCCCGGGAGCTCGCCGCGTTGGCGGCCGAAATCCACAAGACGCTGGAAACGCACATAAAAGCTCAAAATATGAGCGGCAATGAGTCTCAATCTGAGCGTCACATACAGAATCAAACCGCAAACTATTCTGATATTGATCCTTGCCTTCAAGAAAGCAGGGCCGATCCACCTCAGCCAAATCTCGAACAGGGCAGGGGGCCGATTGAGCGAAAGCCGAAAGTATCCTCGGATCGCTCTCGGGTTTTCGATCCCAAGCTACCACTTCGAGCCTATCCGCTCGGTATGGTGCTGGAGGCCTGTCCAGACATCGTCGATTACGGCCCGAGTGGCGAGATTTCATCGTGGCGAGACTTGGCTGCTGCGGCGGCGATCGTGCGCTCGGCGCTCGGCGTTTCGCCAGACGCCTGGTCGCAGGCCTTGGACGTCTTGGGCGAGCATGACGCCGCGATCGTCATCGCCGCGATCCTGCAACGCGGTGAGGAAATCAAAAGCGCTGGCGGTTATCTCCGCGCGCTGACCGAAAAGGCGAGGGCAGGGGAGTTCTCGCTCGGGCCTGTGCTGATGGCGCTGTTGCGCGGC
>NZ_PUIV01000039.1 GCF_003113265.1 Methylosinus sporium | reverse complement strand
CCCCCGCTCGCGCGGGCGAGGGAGAAGATTCGGCGCTTCATCGAAATTTCGCGCGACGCCCGCCGCCCCCTCTCCCGCGAAGCGGGGGAGGGTGAGGGAGGGGGCAAAGGAACCACCGAAGGCAAAAACTCCACATGCCCGACCTTCTCCTCGAACTCTTCAGCGAAGAAATCCCCGCCCGCATGCAGCGTCAGGCGACCGATGATCTGCAGCGGCTGGTCTGCGGCGCGCTCGCAGACAAGGGGCTGACCTATGAGGGCGCGGCCGCCCATGCGACGCCGCGCCGGCTGGCGCTGCATATCGCCGGCCTGCCCGGCCGCCAGCCGGATACGCGCGAGGAGAAAAAGGGTCCGCGCGTCGGCGCGCCCGAGGCCGCCATTCAGGGCTTTCTGAAGAGCGCCGGCCTCGCCTCGATCGACGAGGCGAAAATCGAGAAGGACGCCAAAAAGGGCGAGTTCTATGTCGCCGTCATCGAGCGCGCCGGGCGCGAGACGATAGAGGTGCTGGCGGAAATTCTGCCGGGGATCGTCAAGAGCTTCCCCTGGCCGAAATCCATGCGCTGGGGCAAGGCCTCGACGCGGCTCGATGCGCTGCGCTGGGTGCGGCCGCTGCAATCCATTCTCGCCACTTTCGGCACGGAGATGGAGACGCCGGATGTGGTGCGCTTCTCTGTCGATGGCATAGAGAGCGGCGATGTCTCCCACGGCCATCGCTTCATGGCGCCGGCGCCTTTCGCGGTGAAGCGCTTCGACGATTACGTGCCCGCGCTCGAGAAGGCGAAGGTCGTGCTCGACGCCGCGCGCCGGCGCGACATCGTGCTGCATGACGCGCGCAATCTCGCTATGGCGCTGGGGCTGGAGCTGGTCGAGGACGCCGCGCTGCTCGAGGAGGTCGCCGGCCTCGTCGAATGGCCGGTAACGCTGATGGGCGCTTTCGACGAGAGCTTTCTCTCCATTCCGCCGGAGGTCATTCGCGCGACCATTCGCGTCAATCAGAAATGCTTCGTGCTGAAGCGCCCGGACGGCGGCCTCGCCAATCGCTTCGTCCTCGTCTCGAACATAGAGGCGAGCGACGGCGGCGAGACGATCGTCGGCGGCAATCAGCGCGTCATCGCCGCGCGTCTGTCGGACGCCAAATTCTTCTATGAGACCGATCTGAAGACGAAGCTCGAGCAGCGCCTGCCCAAACTCGACAATATCGTCTTCCACGAGAAGCTGGGGACGCAAGGCGAGCGCGTGAAGCGAATTGCGGCGCTTGCCGGAGAACTGGCGCACCCTGTCGGCGCGAACGCCAATAAGGCGATGCGTGCGGCGGCTTTGGCAAAAGCCGATCTCGTCACCGAAATGGTCGGCGAGTTCCCCGAACTGCAAGGCCTGATGGGCCGCTATTATGCGGCGGCGCAGGGCGAGGACGCCGAGGTCGCCGCCGCGCTCGAGGAGCATTACAAGCCGCAGGGGCCGGCGGATCGCATTCCGACCAGCCCGGTGTCCATCGCCGTGGCGCTGGCCGACAAGCTCGACACTCTGGTCGGCTTTTGGGCGATCGACGAGAAGCCGACGGGCAGCAAAGACCCTTATGCGCTACGCCGCGCGGCGCTGGGCGTCATCCGCCTCGCGCTCGAGAATGAGCTGCGGCTGCCGCTGCGCGACGCCTTCGCCGCCGCGCAATGGCCGATCTGGTGCGCGGCGCGCACGCCGCTGCGCGAGCTGGTGACGAGCGAGGTCAATCGCGTTGCCTCCGACCTCTCGCCCAATGGCGCCACGACCCTCTCGGCCGACGCCGAGGCGCATCTGCGCCGCGACATAGAGAAGCAGCTTCACGCCGTCGGCCGAGAGGCGGGCGCCGAGGCGCCCTCGCCCGCCGCCGAGATTTTCTTGCGCGAGACGCTGCCGCCTCTGCTGGCCGCCAATGCGGCCGATCTTCTCGCCTTCTTCATCGACCGCCTGAAGGTCTACCTTCGCGATCGCGGCGCACGATATGACCTCATCGATGCGGCGCTCGGGGCCTCGGCCTCGGCGCAGTCTCGAGAAGGGAGCGCGCAAATGCCGGACGATCTGCTCACCATCACGCGCAAGGTCGAGGCTCTGGGCAAATTCCTCGACACCGACGACGGCAAGAATCTGCTCGCCGGCTTCCGCCGCGCCGCCAATATTCTCAAGATCGAGGAGAAGAAGGACGGCGCCGGCGCCTATGAGGAGCCGCACCATCCCAATCTGCGCATGGAGCTCCCCGAGCACAAGCTCGCCGCCGCGATCAAGCGCGCGCGGGAGGAGACGTCCGAGCGGCTCGACAAGGAGAATTTCGAGAGCGCCATGCAGGCGCTGTCCAAGCTGCGCGAGCCGGTCGATGATTTCTTCGAGGCGGTGACGGTGAATTGCGACGATCCGAAAGTGCGCCTCAACCGTCTGCGCCTGCTGGCCGAGCTGCGCGAGGCCATGCTGCAGGTGGCGGATTTCTCGAAGGTGGCGTGAGCCGCCGACAGCGAGCGAAGCGACGACGCTTCGCTCGCAATGGCGCGCCATCCTGCGATGAAGCACGATTTCGAACGACTCCAGACACGTTAACTCTGCTTGAACGAGATCGAGGTAAATTACGTATAACTGTGAAAGCGGGAACAAACAGGATACGTTTTCAAATGCGGTTCACCTCGATCGGCGCCGGCCTCGCGCTCAGACAGTTCCTTTTTCTGGCTCTGCTGCTGATCATGGGCGCGACCGCCTATGTGTCGGTCGCCAATGTCCGCGATCTGACCGCCGCCGCGGCGGATCCCGCCAATGCGGCGCAGGCGGCGCAATTCGCCGTCACCGCGAATCAGGCGGCGGCGACGCTCTCTCTCGAGCTGCTGCTCGGCACGCTGGCGGCCGCTTTTCTGGTGGTGGGGGTCTCGATCCCGACCATTCATCGCACCGTTGCCTCGCCGATCAAGACGATCGCGCGGCAAATGGCCGATCTCGCGGCCGGCGACACGACGATCGTGGTGCGGGGCGCCGAGCGCGGCGATGAGATCGGCGCGATTTCCAAGGCGCTGATCGTGCTGCGCGACGCGATGCGCGCCAACAACGAGATGGCCGCAGAAATCCGCGCCCGCGACGATCGCGAGGAGCGGCTGCGCCGCGAGGCCGCCATTCGCGATCAGGTCGAGCATTATTCGCATGACCTTTCGGCGACGACCGCGGCGCTCGGCGAGCTGACCAAGAAAATGGCCGGCGCATCGGAGGAGATGATCGTGCAGGAGCGTCGCGCCCGCGAGGATACGGATTTCGCCCGCACCGCCTCGCTGCAGGCGGCCGCCGACGTCGCCTCCGTCGCCACCGCCTCGGAGCAATTGCTGGAGGCGATCGGCGAGATCAGCCGCCAGGCGGTGGAATCGACCACTGTGGTGCGCCAGGCCGTGCAGGAGACCAACGGCTCCAGCGCCGAGATGCTGCGGCTTTCGGCCGCCGCCAATCGCGTCGGCGATGTGGTGAGCCTCATCTCGCGCATCGCCGCGCAGACCAATCTTCTGGCGCTCAACGCCACCATAGAGGCGGCGCGCGCCGGCGAGGCGGGCCGCGGCTTCGCCGTGGTGGCGCAGGAGGTCAAGAGTCTGGCCACCCAGACCGGCAAGGCGACGCAGGAAATCGCCGATCAGATCTCCGAAATTCAGGCGGCGACCAATCTCTCCGTGTCCTCGATCGACAAGATCAAGAACAAGATCGCCGAGGTGGAGCATATTTCGGCGATCATCACCTCGGCGGTGCATGAGCAGGACGCCGCCACCAAGGACATCACCCGCAGCGTGCGCTCGGCCGCCGACAGCGCCTCGGCCATGTCGCAGCATGTGGCGCAAGTGGCGAGCGCTATGGCGATGACAGGCGCCGGCGCCGAATCGATCGTCACTCTGGCGCGCGAGATCGACCATATGGCCCGCCGCACCCAGGCGCATACGGAAGAGCTGGCGCAGAGCCTGGCGAGCTGAGACAGTCCGCACGAGATAAAAAGGTTCGCGCTCTCCTTCTCCCACAAAGTGGGAGAAGGAGAGCGCGCGCGGCTTCAATGCTTCGCCTTTTTCGTCACCCCAGATCCAACTCCATCGCCGCTTCCATATGCAGCGGCAGGCGCTTCGGCGCGATAAAGATCGCGTCCCCCCGCAGCACATGATCCGCGGCCCATGGATTTGACGCCAGCCATTTCGACGCCGCACGGGAAATGCGCCGGCGTTTCTCCTCGGTGATCGAGATCATCGCCTCTTCGAGGCTGGCGCGCGCCTTCACTTCCACGAAGGCGATGGTCCGCCCGCGCCGCGCGACAATGTCGATCTCGCCGCCGCGAATATGATAGCGGCGATCGAGGATGGCGTAGAATTTGGCGCGCAGCCACAGCGCCGCGATCGTCTCGGCGCGCAGCCCGCCGCGATGGCGCGCGCGCCGTTCTTCTGTCTCGCTCACTTTCGGCTCTCGCTCACTCGCGCGTCTCGCTCTCGCGCTCGGCGGCGAGCTTTATCGCCCGCGCATAGACTTCGCGGCGCGGCCGGCCGGTGGAGGCGGAGACGACGCTGGCCGCGTCCTTCAACGAATGGGCGGCGAGCGCCTCCTCGAGCTTGGCGTCGAGCTCGGCCTCGCTCGCCGCCTCGGCGTCCACGCCGGGCGGGGCGATCAGCACGACGATCTCGCCGCGCGGCGGCTCCTCCTCGCGCAGAGCGGCGGCGAGCTGGTCGAGCCTGCCGCGACGCACCGATTCGTAGAGCTTCGTCAGCTCGCGGGCGATGGCGGCGTCGCGCGGGCCGAGCACGGCGGTGGCGTCCTCCAGCGTCTCGGCGACGCGCTTTGGCGATTCGAAAAACACCAGAGTGCCGGGAATGCGCGCCAGCTCGGCGAGGCGCGCGCGCCGCGGCCCGCCCTTGTGCGGCAGAAAGCCCTCGAAGAAAAAGCGGTCCGTCGGCAGGCCGGCGACGACCAGCGCCGCCAGCACGGCCGAAGGGCCGGGAACGGAAGTGACCTTGATTCCCTTTTCCAGAGCCTCGGCGACGAGCTTGAAGCCCGGGTCCGAGACCAGCGGCGTGCCGGCGTCCGAGACGAGGGCCAGCGCCGCCCCCGCCTCCAGCCGCGCGATCAGATGGGGCCGCATCACATGGGCGTTGTGCTCGTGATAGGCGACGAGCGGCGTCGAGATTCCGTAATGGGCGAGCAAGGTCTTGGTGACGCGCGTATCTTCCGCCACCACGGCGTCGGCCGCCGCCAGAGTCGACAGAGCGCGGAAAGAGATATCCTTCAGATTGCCGATCGGCGTCGCCACGAGATGCAGTCCCGCCGCGATCTTCTCCGCCTCCGCCCGCAGACCGAAAGCGGTATAGGCCGCCGTCGCCGTCACTTTATCCTCGCTCATGGCCATCCGCCCGATCTCCGCCGATACGGCCGTTCGATGAAACGCCCGCACGTTCTTTTTACAGAACATGACCAACGCGTTCAAGGCCGCAATTTCCCCGCAAAATTCGATTTTATTTCAATTTAGGGGTTGCCGTGCGCTTTCCGCAATCGCGTATAAGACGGCGATTTCATCGTGCCGTTCGAGCGGGAGGCTTCCATTGGTCACGGGTAGGCAGGACAGGTTTCGGCGAGGCGGCGCAGCGGCGCCGGCGCGCCTTTTCTGCGCCTTGGCTGCGGCGGCCCTGCTCGGCGCCTGTAATCCGACGGCCGGCCCCGGCGTTCCGGGCGCGCCCGAGCTGCGGCTCTCGGCGCCGCTCGGCAAGGTGGAGGTGGGCCAGCTCAGCGAGGGCGATCAGATCGGCAGCGGCGCGACGCGCATCGCGCTGATCGTGCCGCTCTCCATGGCCTCCGGTCCGAGCCAGGTGGGCGCCTCGCTGCTGAACGCCGCCAAGCTCGCCTATGCCGACAGCGGCGCCAATGACGTGACCATTCTGGTCAAGGACGATCATTCTACGGCCGCCGGCGCCGCTCAGGCGACGCAGAGCGCCATCAATGAGGGCGCGGAAATCGTCATCGGCCCGGTGTTCGCCAGCGGCGTGAAGGAGGCGGCGCGCGTGGCGCAGGGCGCCGGCAAGCCGATCATCGCTTTTTCGACCGATTCCTCGGTGGCCGGCAAGGGCGTCTACCTTCTGTCCTTCCTGGTCGAAGGCTATGTCGAGCGCATCGTCGATTTCGCCGCGCAGCGCGGCAAGAAATCGATCGCCGCGCTCGTGCCCGACAATGATTACGGCACTGTGGCGCTCGCCCAGTTCCAGCAGAGCGCCGCCAATCATGGAATGCGCGTGCTGACGATCGAGCGCTACAAGCCGGGCGCCGCGCAGCCCTCTGTGCAGCGCATCGCCCAGGCGGCCGAGCAGATCGACGCGCTGTTCATCCCGGAGCAGGCCGAGGCCATGGGCGCCGTCTCGCAGGAATTGCAAGCGGCGCATATCGACACCAAGCGCATTCAGGTGCTCGGCACCGGCCTTTGGAACGACGCCCGCGTGCTGAAGCTGCCGGCGCTGCAGGGCGCCTGGTTCGTCGCGCCGGAGAACGCCGGCTTCAATGCGCTGGCGCAGCGCTATCGGGCCAAATTCAACAGCGATCCTGCGCGCATAGCGACGCTCGCCTATGACGCCGTGTCGCTGGCCATCGCGCTGTCGCGCAGCCAGGGCTCGCAGCGCTATTCGGAGAATGTGCTGCTCAATCCGTCGGGCTTCAACGGCGCCGATGGCGTGTTCCGCTTCAAGGCGGACGGCATGAACGAGCGCGGCCTGTCGGTGCTGGAGATTTCCGGCGGCGCCGCCAAAGTGCTGTCGCCGGCGCCGCGCACCTTCACCGGCAATGGGGCGTGATTCCCTCATCGGGACGCCTCCGAAGAATCTGCTGAACGAGCATGTCCTCCGGGTCTTTCTCGTAGACCCCACCCCGTCCGGCTTCGCCGGCCGACCCTCCCCTCAACGGGAGGGTGGATGCGAATGCGCCGCCCCGCCCCGCTCCAGACATGAGGAAGCGCTTTCGCCCCGGGGCGAAACGCGTTACTTCCTCTGGGGCGGTCCGCCGGGGACGGGCTGCGCCACGAAAGAGACATGGCGAACATGATCGACGTCGCGGTCCAGATGGACCCTCTCGAAAAAATCAATTTCGCCGGCGATTCGACCTTCGCGCTGATGCTCGAGGCGCAGAGGCGCGGCCATCGCCTGTGGCATTACACGCCCGACAGACTCTCGCTCGGCGCCGGGCGGCTGAGCGCGCCGGCGCGCGAGATTTCCGTCTTCGACGATTCCGCGCGCTATTATGAGCTCGGCGAGGAGCGCGTGCTCGATCTCGCCGGCGTCGATGTCGTGCTGCTGCGCCAGGACCCGCCTTTCGACCTCGCCTATATCACCTCGACGCATTTCCTCGAGAAGATCCAATCGAGGACGCTCGTCGTCAATGATCCCGCCGCCGTGCGCAATGCGCCGGAAAAGCTCTTCGTCATGGAATTCGCCGATCTGATGCCGCCGACGCTGCTGACGCGCGACCGGGCGGCGATCGAGGCCTTCCGCGCCGAGCATGGCGACATCGTCATGAAGCCGCTCTACGGCCATGGCGGCGCCGGCGTGTTCAAAGTGGCGCCGGTCGATCCCAATTTCGGCTCGCTCTTCGATCTCTTTTCCACGACCTTCCGCGAGCCCTGGGTGGCGCAGCGCTTTCTCCCCGCGGTGAGCCAGGGCGACAAGCGCATATTGCTCGTCGACGGCGAGCCGCTCGGCGCGGTGAACCGCATTCCGGCGGAGAACGACATTCGTTCCAATATGGTGCGCGGCGGCGCGGCGGCCTCGACGGCGCTGACCGAGCGCGAGCGCGAAATCTGCGCGCGGCTCGGCCCGGCGCTGCGCGCGCGCGGCCTGCTCTTCGTCGGCATAGACGTCATCGACGGCAATCTGACCGAGATCAACGTCACCTCGCCGACGGGCCTGCGCGCCCTCTCCCGGCTCGGCGGCCCCGACCTCGCCGCGCCGATCTTCGACGCGATCGAGGCCAAGCTCGCGAGGCTGCGCGCGAATGGCTGACGCGCGCAAGGCCGCGCTGCGCGCGCGGGAAGAGCCGCGGCCGCCTGCACGGAGCGAGGCGCCGAGCGCAGACGGCGTGCGCGCGACGCTCGGCGAAAAAATCGCCGCCGTGAGCAGAACCGCCAAGCCCGGCGAGCCGCGCGCGGCGGTGGTCGAGATTTTGCGCAGCGCCCTCGCCGAGAGCCACGAAATCGCGCGCGCCTATCTCGAATCCGGCGGCAAGGGCCTCGTCTGCGCGCGCTATCTCTCCGATCTCGAGGACGAGATCATCGGCGCGATCTATGATTATGTCGTGCGTTTCGTCTATGTCGCCGACAATCCGACCTTCGGCGAGCGGCTGACCATCGTCGCCGTCGGCGGCTATGGGCGCGGCACTCTGGCGCCCGGCTCCGACATCGATCTTCTGTTCCTGCTTCCCTATAAGCAGACGCCCTGGGGCGAGAGCGTCGTCGAGGCGATCCTCTACATGCTGTGGGATCTGCGCCAGAAGGTCGGTCACGCGAGCCGCTCCGTCGCCGAATGCCTGCGCCAGGCGCGCGCCGACGTCACCATACGCACGACCATTCTCGAGGCGCGCTTCATCCTCGGCAATGTCGAGCTGTTTCACGAATTGCTGAACAGCTTCGATCGCGAGATCATGCGCGTCGACGCGCGCGACTTCGTCGCCGCCAAGCTCGCCGAGCGCGACCAGCGCGTCTCGCGCGCGGGCACGTCGCGCTATCTCGTCGAGCCCAATGTCAAAGAGGGCAAGGGCGGCCTGCGCGATCTGCATACGCTGTTCTGGATCGCCAAATATGTCTATCGCGTGCGCGAACCGGAGGAGCTCGTCGCCGCCGGCCTCTTCACGCGCAGCGAGCTGACGCTGTTTCAGCGCTGCGAGGAATTTCTGTGGCGCGTGCGCTGCCAGCTGCATTTTTCGACCGGCCGCGCCGAGGAGCGCCTCTCCTTCGATCTGCAGCCCATGCTCGCGGCGAAATTCGGCTATCACGATCGCGCCGGTCTCTCGCGCACCGAGCGCTTCATGAAGCATTACTTCCTCGTCGCCAAGGATGTCGGCGATCTCACCGCCATCGTCTGCGCGGCGCTGGAGGCGCGCGAGGCCAAGCCGCCGGCCATGCTGGACCGCGTGCTCGGCCGGCTTCGCCGGCGCTCGCGCAAAATGCCGTCGGATGATTTCATCGTCGAGCACGACCGCGTCAATGTCGCGGCCGAAGACGTGTTCCGCCGCGATCCGGTGAATATCATTCGCCTGTTCTGGACCGCCGACCGCTATGGGCTCGCGATCCATCCTGACGCCGTGCGCGCCATCACGCGCTCGCTGCGGCTGATCGATTCCGATCTGCGCGCGAGCAAAGAGGCCAACCGCCTGTTTCTCGATATTCTGCTGTCGCACAATACGACAGAGACCGTGCTGCGGCGCATGAACGAGACCGGCGTGCTCGGGCGCTTCATCCCCGAATTCGGCCGCATCGTCGCGATGATGCAATTCAACATGTATCATCACTACACGGTCGATGAGCATCTATTGCGCGCAGTGGGCGCGCTGGCGGCGCTCGAATCCGGCCGCGGGCCGAAACAGGCCGCGCTCGCCAACGATATTCTGCCGACCATCTCCAATCGCAAGACGCTCTATCTCGGCCTGCTGCTGCACGATATCGCCAAAGGCCGCAAGGAGGATCACTCGCAGGCCGGCGCGGAGATAGCGCATTCGCTGTGTCCGCGGCTCGGTTTCGATCCCGGCGAGACGGATACGGTCGCCTGGCTGGTGCAGCATCATCTCTTGATGTCCAGCATAGCGCAGAGCCGCGATCTCTCCGACCGCCGCACCATCGAGAATTTCGCGGCCATCGTGCAGACGATGGAGCGGCTGAAAATGCTGCTCGTGCTGACCATGTGCGACATAGACGCGGTCGGCCCCGGCGTGCTCGACGCCTGGAAGGCGCAGCTGCTCAATGTGCTCTATTGGGAGACGGAAGTCGTGCTCGGCGGCGGCCATTCGGCGGCCGATCGCAAGAGCCGCGTCGCCCATGCGAAGGAGGAGCTGCGCGCCGCGCTCGCAGATTGGAGCGACACCGATTTCGCCGCCTATGCGCAGCGTCATTATTCCGCCTATTGGCTGAAGGCCGATCTCTCCCGCAAGATCCGCCACGCCCGGCTCTTGCGCGATCTCAGCGATACGAAGACGCCGCTCGTCACCACTGTCGATCTCGACACCAAGAGCGGCGCGGTGGAGCTCACCGTCGTCGCGCAGGATCATCGGCGCCTGCTGTCGATCATCGCCGGCGCCTGCGCGGCGAGCGGCGCCAATATCGTCGACGCGCATATTTTCACCACGGCGGACGGGCTCGCGCTCGACACCATCTTCTTCTCGCGCGCCTTTCCGCTCGACGACGACGAATTGCGCCGCGCGCGCCGCGTCGCCGAATACATAGAGAAAGCGCTGCGCGGCGAGATCGCCATTTCCGAGGCGGTGGCGGCGCGCAGCGCGCAGCGCGGCGCGACCACGGCCTTCGACATCGCGCCCGGCGTCGTCATCGACAATAGTTTCGCCAATATGGCGACCGTCATCGAGGTCTCCGGCCTCGACCGCGTCGGCCTGCTCTTCGATCTGACCAACGCCATATCCAATCTCAATCTCAATATCGGCTCCGCTCATATCGTCACCTTCGGCGAGCGGGCCGTGGACGCCTTCTATGTGACCGATCTGACCGGCGGGAAAATCGTCTCGCCTTCGCGTCAGGCGGCGATAAAGCGCCAATTGCTGGACGTCTTCGCGCTGCGGGCGCGGAAGGCCCCCGGCGGGGGCGCGGGCGCGGCCCCGACTTGATTTTGCGCGCTCCCGCACTGATATCGGGGGCGTTTCATCGCCAATGGAAGAGATCATGAGCGACGATAAGAAAAAGGACACCCAGGAAGAGGCCCGCGCCCGTCAGGCGCAGGCGAGCGACGACGCCTCCGCCCTGGCGCAGCCGGGGGCGGAATCGGACATCGCCGAGCCCGAGCCTTTCACGGAGCTCGAGAATCTCCACGCCGAGGTCGCGGGCTTGAAGGACAAGCTGCTGCGCACGCTCGCCGATATGGAGAATATGCGGCGGCGGACCGAAAAGGAGATCGCCGACGCCAAGACCTATGGGGTGGCCAATTTCGCCCGCGAGATGCTGACCTTCGCCGATAATCTGCGCCGCGCCGTCGACAGCGTGCCGGAACAATCGCGCGAAGGCCTCGAGCAGAATATTCGCACGCTGATCGAGGGCGTCGAGCTCACCGAGCGCGATTTCGTCTCCCGCCTCGCCCGTTTCGGGGTCAAGAAGATCGAGGCGCAGGGCCAGCGCTTCGACCCCAATCAGCACGAGGCGCTGTTCGAGATACCGGACGAGAGCGTGCCCAATGGCACGGTCGCGCAAGTGGTCGAGCCCGGCTATACGATCGGCGAGCGCGTGCTGCGCCCGGCCAAGGTCGGCGTCGCGCGCGGCGGGCCGAAGGCCTGATCGGCGCTTTTTTCGAGAGTGGCCGCGCGCGACGTCGATGACGCCGCGCGTCACAGCCAATCATTGCGGCGAAAGCGCCAGTAGAGCGTCGCGCAGATCGCCGCCGTCGCGCCGAGAATGAGGAAATAGCCGTAGCGCCATTTCAGCTCCGGCATATGCTCGAAATTCATTCCATAAATGCCGGCGATCGCGGTCGGCACGGCGAGAATGGCGGCCCAGGCGGCGAGACGCCGCGTGATATGTGTCTGCTGCATCTGGCCGTTCATCAGGCTCGCCTCGAAGGCGAAGGCCAGCACCTCGCGCAAAGTGGCGATCTGCTCGCGCACGCGCAGAATATGGTCGGTCACATCGCGAAAATGCGGACGCATGGCGGCGTCGATCGCCATGACCTCCGTATGCTCCAAGCGTTGGCAGACATCGACCAGCGGCGCGACCGCATTGCCGAGCCGCAAGAGATCGCGGCGCAGCGCATAGAGCCGATCGACATGGGCCTGGTCCGGCGATCGCGCGAGAATGTGATCCTCTATCGCTTCGACTTCCGCATTGATCGTCGCCAGCACGGGAAAGTAATTGTCCACGATGAAATCGAGTATGGCGTAGACGATGTAATCCTCGCCCTCGGAGAGCCCATGCGGCGCCGCCTCGCAACGCTCGCGCACATGCGCGTAGGAGCTGGAGGCGCCGTGGCGGATCGACAGCACATAGCCCTTGCCGACGAAGAGATGCGTCTCGCCGAAGGCGATGCGGCCATTCTCCATCTGCGCGGTGCGCGCGACGATGAACAGACCGTCGCCATATTGCTCGAGCTTGGGATATTGATGCGCCTTGCCGGCGTCCTCTATCGCCAGAGGATGCAGATCGAATTGCCGCTGCACGCGCGCGAGCAGCTCGAAGGACGGCTCATAGAGGCCGATCCACACGACATGGCCGGGACGCGCGGCGAAGTCGCCGGCTTCCTCTATCGCTATGTCCTGAAGCCGGCGGCCATCCGCATAGACGGCGGCTGCGACGACGCCGGGCTCACGCCCGACGCTCGGCGATCCATCGTTCATAGTCCCACTCCATAGGGCGATCCGAAGCATCATAATGAGGTCGTATCAATAAACGACTTATCGATAGAGCGTGACAGCTCGGCCGCGGCTGATTAGGCTGAGCGCAGACGATCTGAATTTTCGATGCGCGATCGAACGCCGACGCATCCTCGCGGCGGCAATCGCCGTGACGCCACGAATATTGAAGCTCTATGAACCGCCGATGCGGGGCGGACCATTGATCGGGAGGCCAAAAATATGACGATAGAAGCGCAAGGCATAACGCCGGATCGCGTCGGCGTTTCACGAAAATTCACCTTGATCGCAGCGCCTTTGGCGGCGATCGCTTATCCTTGGACGCTGCGGGCGTTCAATATAGCCGCAGCCGAGATCGTCGAGCCGTCGAGACCAACGCATCTCATCTTCTGGCTCGGCGCCGCCCTCTTCTTGGCGCTGGCCTTCGCCATCCCATTGATCGGCTTGCTCGCGTCATTCCGTCTGGCGCGCGTCACAGCGCCGACTGTGGCGGAACGACGCGCCGAGCTCGTCGCCCTGCTCGTCGTCGCCGCGCCGGCGATCTACACTTTCCTCGGCGTCGTCGATTTCATGACGAACAGCCCGCTGCCCGACGAATGGGCCTTTGCGCTGCTTTGGGCGCTTCTCATCGTCGCCGTCGTCGCGAGCCCGGACCGGCCCTATCCGATCGCCTCCGCCGCCGCGGCGCCGGCGACGTTACGCGTCGCTCACGGCGTCGCCGCGATCGCCATACTCGCTGTGTTCCTCGGCTTTCATCTCGTCAATCATCTCGCGGGATTGATCGGGCCGGATGCGCATCGCAGCCTGATGAAGAGCGTTCACGCCATTTACGGCTCCGCTCTCGTCGAGCCGCTGCTCGTCGCAGCATTGCTGTTTCAAGTCGCGAGCGGATCGTTTCTCGCCGCGCGTCATTTGCGTGCGAGCGCCGATCCATTCAGGATTTTCCAGATCGCGGCGGGCGTCTATCTGGCCTTCTTCATCCTCGGCCATATGAATTCGGTGTTCGTCTACGCTCGCAGCTGGTCCAATCCGCCGATCGTGACGGATTGGTCCTTCGCGACCAGCGAGGCGTGGGGCGGCCTGATCGAGAGCGGCTGGAGCAATCGCCTCATTCCGCATTATGCGCTGGGAGTCTTCTTCGTCGTCGCGCATATGGGCGCCGGCCTGAGGATGGCGATGATCGGCCATAATCTGCCGGAGCGATGGGCGAATAGAGCGATGTTCGGCGTCGCGGCGGCGGCCGCGCTTCTCGCTCTCGCCATCATGCTCGGAATGTGCGGCCTGCGTCTCGATCTCGTCTGAGCGTCTTCCCCGCCCGGCGCGACGGCGCGAAACGCGCGCCGTCGCTCGAACCTTGTCGCCCCTCACAATAGCGCGCGAAAATCCTCCACGGTGAGCGGCGCGACGACATTCTGCGCATCGTCCAAAATCTCGTAGAGCAGGCCCTTGCCATAGATGGTGAAGAACACGATCACGTCCTGATCGCCGCCGCCTTCGCGATGCGGGTCCTCCGAAGGCGGGCTGACCTTGTAGCTGCCCACGGGCCGCATCTCCTTTAGTTCGCCGTCGGCGTGATAGAGGCGATGCTCGCCCTGGATCACGAAGGTCTTGTTGACCGTCTTGTGACGATGCAGCAGGATTTTCTCGTTGGCGGCGAATTTGTAGAGCACATGGACGATCCCCGCCTCGTCGTCTATGTCGCGCACGGACAGCCAGAGGTGATCCACCCCCTCGAGCCTCCGCCACTCGATGTTGCTGTCGTCGAAAGCGAAATTCGGCATTTTCATCCTCCCGTCTCGCGATTGAGACCCGCCGAATTGTGCCGCGCCGCCCAGCGCGCCGCCCACGGACGGGCGCCCTCGCCTTCCCGGGCGATTTGCCCGCGGCCTTTGTTCGCCCGAGCTCACGCTGCGCCCCGCGCGGCCTTACGAAAGTTTCATGCGCGGGCCACTGTGGCGTAAGCTCGCGAACGCCATCTTCATCGTCGACAGGCGGAGGCCCCGCCGCGCCCCCGGCCCCGCTCGAGGGGCAGACGATGGAGACGGTTCGATGACCTTGCCGGTGATTTTTCGTCGAGTTCTCGCCACGACCCGAACGGCGCGCTGGCGTCGCCCGGAAGGGCGCCCGTTTCGTCTCGCGCTGATGTCCGGCGCCGCCGCGCTCTCGCTCGGCGCGACGCTGCTGCCGGCGCAGACCTTCGCCTGGGGCCAGGCTCCAGCGACCCAGACGCAGAGCACCAGCCAGAGCGCGGCTGCGGCCGTCGGCCCGCAATCCTTCGCCGATGTCGTCGAGCGGGTGAAGCCGGCCGTGGTCGCGATCAAGACCAAGGCGCTGGAGGCCGGCGGCGGCCCAGAGGAAGGCTTTCCCGGAATGCCGCCCGAGCTTTCGCCGGACGATCCGCTCTATCGCTTCTTCCGCCATTTCGGCGAGCCTCCGGGAGGACGCGGGCGACAAAAGCATATGACGCAGGCGCTGGGCTCCGGCTTCGTCATCACCGCCGACGGCTATGTCGTCACCAACAACCATGTCGTCGAACATGCGACGCAGGTGGAGGTCACTTTCGACGACGGCCGCACGCTGCCGGCCAAGATCGTCGGAACCGACAAGCGCACCGATCTCGCTCTGCTGAAGATCAATGACGGCAATAATCTGCCGCATGTCGATTGGGCGAGCTCCAGCCCGCGCATCGGCGATTGGGTGATCGCGGTCGGCAATCCCTTCGGCCTCGGCGGCACGGTGACGGCGGGCATCGTCTCGGCGCGCGGCCGCGACATCGGCGCCGGCCCCTATGACGACTTCATCCAGATCGACGCGCCGGTGAACCGCGGCAATTCCGGCGGCCCCTCTTTCGACGAGCATGGCCAGGTGATCGGCGTCAACACGGCGATCTATTCGCCCTCAGGCGGCTCGGTCGGCATCGGCTTCGCCATTCCTTCGGAGGTGGCCAAGGATGTGATCGCCGCGCTCAAGGACAAGGGTCAGGTGGCGCGCGGCTGGATCGGCGTCTCCATCCAGCCGATCACCCCGGAAATCGCCGAGAGCCTGGGGCTCAAAAACAACAAGGGCGCGCTGATCGCGCAGCCGCAGCGCGGCGGCCCGGCCGAGGCGGCCGGGCTCAAGGCCGGCGACGTCGTCACCGCCGTGGACGGCCAGAAAGTGGACGGACCGCGCGACCTCGCCCGCCGCATCGCGACGCTCGGCCCCGGCAAGAGCGCTGAGCTCACCTTCCTGCGCAATGGCGCCGAGAAGAGCGTGAAGCTGAAACTCGGCAAGCTGCCGAGCGAAAAGGAGACCGCCGCCGCCGAATCCAAAGACGACGGCGTCGAGCCCGGCGCGGCGCTCGCCGCCTATGGCATAGAAGTGGCGCCGGCCGCGGAAGTGCGCGGCGGCCGCGGCGGCGAGGGCCTCATCATCGTCGGCATCGACCCCAATGGCGCCGCCGCCCAGAAGGGGCTGCGCCAGGGCGACGTGATCGTCGAGGCCAATGGCCAGACTTTGAAGGCGCGTGGCGATCTGCAGGCGGCGATCGACTCGGCCAAGAAAGAGGGCCGCAAATCCGTGCTGCTGCGCGTGAAATCGCCGGAAGGGGCACGTTTTGTCGCGCTCTCGGTCAATCCGGCGTCCTGACGATGAACGAGGACAGGCGCCGGAAAGGCAATTCCGCCTCCCCCACTAGGGAGGAGGTCGATAGCCGCAGGCGCTCGGGAGGGGGCGACGCCACGAGTCTTCGCCGCGGAACCCCACCCCGGATTGCTCCGCAGTCCGCCCCTCCCCCGAAAGGAGAGGGTGGATTCCCAGAGCTTCTTGCGCGGGGCCCGTATTGCCCGCCCCCCGTGTAGCGGGCGCTGCGCAATGAAGGCGGCGGGGGACGTTTCGTCTCCTCTCCCGCCGCGTCAGTCGCGGCAGGTCGGCGCGTTCTCGCCGGCCTGCCGTTTTCATTCGAGGCGCGCTATATGGATGAAATGCGAATATTGATCGTCGAGGACGATTCGGAAGCCGGCGCCTATCTCGTGAAGGCGTTCCGCGAGCAAGGCCATGTCGCCGACCATGCGGCCGACGGCCTGGAAGGCTATGCGGCCGCGACGGACGGCAAATATGACGTGCTGATCATCGACCGCATGTTGCCCAAGCTCGACGGGCTCTCGCTCATCTCGGGCCTGCGCGAGCAGAAGATCGACACGCCCGCCCTCATCCTTTCCGCGCTCGGCCAAGTGGACGATCGCGTGCGCGGCCTGCGCGCCGGCGGCGACGATTATGTGTCCAAGCCCTACGCCTTCTCCGAGCTGCTCGCCCGCGTCGAGGCGCTGGCGCGCCGCCGCGGCGGGCCGAAGCCGGAGGAGACCGTCTATCGCGTCGGCGATCTCGAGCTCGATCGGCTCGCCCATAAGGTCGTCGCCGCCGGACAGGAGATCGTGCTGCAGCCGCGCGAGTTCCGCCTGCTGGAATATTTGATGAAGCACGCCGGCCAAGTGGTGACGCGCACCATGCTGCTCGAGAATGTCTGGGATTATCACTTTGATCCCCAGACCAATGTCATCGACGTCCACATCTCCAGACTGCGCGCCAAGATCGACAAGGGACGCGAGACGCCGCTCCTGCATACGATCCGCGGCGCGGGATATATGATCCGTGAAGGCGCTCGTTAGACTCTTCCGCACGACGGCCTTCAAGCTGTCGCTCGCCTATCTGGTGCTGTTCGGCATCGGCGCGGCCATTGTGCTGACGCGCGTGCAGATCAATGTCGAAGACCTCTTCGACGAGCAGACCGCGCAGACGATCGACGCCGATATTCGCGGTCTCGCCGAGCAATATTCGGAAGGCGGCATACGCCAGCTCGTCGAGGTAATCGAGCGCCGCGTGCGCACGCCGGGCGCCTCGCTCTATCTGGTGACGACATTTTCCGGCGAGCTCATCGTCGGCAATATCGCCGCGCTGCCGCCGGACCTTCCCGATCGATCCGAACTGGTCGAGGCGCGCTATCAGCGCCGCGGCGAGACCACCGCCCATCATCGCGCGATGATGCGGCTGTTCCAGCTGCCGGGCGGCTTCCGCCTGCTGGTCGGCCATGATCTGCAGGACCGCAGACTGCTGCACGGCATATTGCGCCGCGCGCTCGTCGCCTCACTGTTCTGGCTGATCGCCATCGGCACGCTCGGCGGCCTCATCGTCGCGCGGCGCATTCTGGCGCGGCTCGACAAGCTCTCTGCCTCGGCGCGGCGCATCATGTCCGGCGATCTCGAGCAGCGCCTGCCGCTGATGGGCGCCGACGACGAGCTCGATCGGCTCAGCGCCAATCTCAACGCCATGCTGGACCGCATCGAGCAATTGATGACCGGGCTGCGCGAAGTGTCCGACAATATCGCCCATGATCTGAAAACGCCGCTGACGCGGCTGCGCAATCGCGCCGACGCCGCGCTGCGCGCCGATCTCGGCGCCGAGCAATATCGCGACGCGCTGACCGATATGATCGAGGAATCCGACGCTCTCATCCGCATTTTCGACGCGCTGCTGATGATCGCGCGCGCAGAGGCCGGCTATTGCAGCGATTTTTCCAGCGACTTCGACGCCGGCCGCGTCGCCGCCGATATTGCGGAAATCTACGAGCCCGTCGCCGAGGAGCATGGCGCGCGCATCGACGTCGCGGCGGCGGAGGGGCTGACCATTCGCGGCAATCGCGAATTGCTCGGCCAGGCGCTGGTCAATCTCGTCGACAATGCGCTGAAATATGGCGCGAGCGAGCCCGGCGCCGTGGTGCGCGTCGCCGCGCGGAACGGCGCCGAGGGTATAGAGATCGAGGTTTCCGATCGCGGCCCCGGCATAGCGGAGAAGGATCGCGACCGCGTGATCGGGCGTTTCGTGCGGCTCGAGAATTCACGCTCGCGGCCGGGCTCCGGCCTCGGCCTGTCGCTCGCCGCCGCCGTGGCGCGCCTGCATGGCGGCGCATTGCGCATAGAGGACAATGCGCCAGGGCTCCGCGTCGTTCTGGCGCTGCCGCGCGCGGCCCCGGCGACCCATGCGCCGAGCGCCGCGCCCTCCCCCGCCGTTCAGCCGGCGCCGTCAGCGGAATAAAATTCGCGCGGTCTTCGCCAACCTTCCCTCTCCCCGCTCGCGGGGAGAACCCATCAGTCGAGCTCGAATCTGTCCTTGTAATCCTTGCGCAGCGCTTGGTCCTGATCCTCCTTGCGCAAATGGCAATTGCCGATGACCAGCGTCTCGATCTCCGTGCCCATGAAGCAGGCGAAGGCGTCCTCGGGCTTGCAGACGATCGGCTCGCCGCGCACATTGAAGCTCGTATTGACCAGCACGGGACAGCCGGTCCGCGCATGAAAGGCCGAGATCAGCGCGTGATAGCGCGGATTGGTCTCCCGATGCACCGTCTGCACGCGCGCGGAGCCATCGACATGCGTCACCGCCGGAATGACGCTGCGCGGCCGCTGCAAGCGCTCTATGCCGAACAGCGCCTCATCCTCCGCACTGGTCGCGAGACGATGCCGTTTCGCGACCTCGGCGACGAGCAGCATGTAGGGCGAATCCTCATCGAGATCGAACCAATCGGCGACATGCTCGCGCAGAACGGACGGCGCGAAAGGCCGGAAGGATTCGCGATATTTCACCTTGAGATTGAGCGTCCTCTGCATTTGCGGCGAGCGCGGATCGGCGAGAATGGAGCGCCCGCCGAGCGCGCGTGGGCCGAACTCCATGCGCCCCTGGAACCATCCCACCGCCCTGCCATCGGCGAGATCGCGCGCCGTGGCGGCGATCGTCTCCTCATCCGAGAGCGTCGTGAAGCGCGCGCCGCAATCGGCGAGGCGGCGCTCTATGTCGCTCTGCGAATAGGACGGCCCGAGATAGGCGCCCTCCATGGCGTCGCTTTCGCCGCGCGCGGCGCGCGGACGCCCGTTGAAATCATGATAGGCGAGCAGCGCGGCGCCGAGCGCGCCGCCGGCGTCGCCCGCCGCCGGCTGAATCCAAATGCGCTCGAAGCTCTTGTCGCGCAGCACCTTGCCATTTGCGACGCAATTGAGCGCGACGCCGCCGGCGAGGCAGAGATTGCGCGCGCCCGTCTCCGCCGCCAGCGCGCGCGTCAGGCGCAGCACGATCTCCTCGGTCACCGCCTGGATCGATGCGGCTATGTCCATATGACGCTGCGTCAGCTGCTCTTCCGGCGCGCGCGGCGGACCGCCGAACAGACGATGCAGCTTCTCGCTCGTCATGCGCAGCCCTGTGCAATAATCGAAATAGGATTGATCGAGACGGAATGTGCCATCCTTTTTCAGATCGACGATGTGATCGAGAATGAGGCTCGCATATTTCGGCTCGCCATAGGGCGCGAGGCCCATGAGCTTATATTCGCCGCTATTGACCTTGAATCCCGTGTAATAGGTGAAGGCCGAATAGAGCAGGCCGAGCGAATGCGGAAAGCGCAATTCGCGCTGCATGACGAGCTTCGCGCCCTCGCCGAAAGCGACCGATGTCGTCGCCCATTCGCCGACACCGTCCATGGTCAGCACCACAGCCTCGTCGAAGGGCGAGGGATAGAAGGCGCTCGCCGCATGGCTGAGATGATGCTCGGCGAAGAGAAGGCGCACGCGCCAATCGACATTGGGCGCATGATGTTTCAGCTTTTGCGCGAGCAGAGATTTTTGAAACAGCTTGTCGCGTAGCCACACCGGCAGAGCGGTCGCGAAGGACTGAAACCCGCGCGGCGCGAAGGTGGTGTATGTCTCGAGCAGACGCTCGAACTTCACGAAGGGCTTGTCGTAGAAGGCGACGTGATCGATGTCCTTCGCCTCGACGCCGGCGGCGGCGAGGCAATAGTCGATGGCGTTGGCGGGGAAGCGCGCGTCATGCTTGACGCGAGAGAAGCGCTCTTCCTGCGCGGCGGCGACGATGCGTCCATCCTCGATCAGCGCGGCCGCGCTGTCGTGATAGAAGGCGGAAACGCCCAGAATTCGCACGTGCGATCAGAACAGCGTATAGATGAAAGGAGCGACCGCCGTTCCCTGCAGCAGCATCAGGCCGCCGAGCAGCATCATCACGCCGAGCACCGGCGCCATCCAATATTTCTTGCGACTCGCGACGAAATCCCACAGCTCTAGAACCATATCCATCGCATTCGTCTCCTGTCAGAATCAAAATTGCTTGCGCATGTCGGAGGCGCCGTCTGCTTCGCCGCGCCGCGTCCAATAGCTCTCGGCCGCTTGGTCGAAACGCAGCGCAAGAGGGTCGCGCCCGCGCAGCCGAAAGAGGATGGCGATCGGCGTCAGCACGCCGAAGAACAGCACGGCCATGACGATCGGATTGACGATTTTGTGAAGCGTCGATCCGAAGGCGAGCCAGAGATCATTGAGCGCTGCGAGCCGCTTCGGCGCGATGATGGCGAGCGCCGCGAAAACCGCGGCGGCGGCGAGCGCCCAAAGGTGCGGAGAACCGTTTCGCCACATCGGCGCCAGCGCCAAAATGGTCAGCGCGGCGGCGATCACCAGGCCGAAGGAGCGATCGGAACTACGCTCGACCGGCCGATCCGAGATGAGGGCTTCATGCGTCATCTTATGGCGCTATCCCCTGAAAAAAACCGTAGAAACGCGTCGTCACCGAAACCTCGCGAGGCTTAGGCGATGAAAAGTGAAGCGTCAATTACGGGGTATCCCCATCCGCGTCCGCAGATCGATGTAGAAGATTGAGCGGCAAGACGTTTCGACACTCGCATGACTTTGCGCCCCGGCCTCGCCGCGCCGGCGAGCCTGTGGATTACCTTCGAGAAACGGCCGGGCGCCGCGCGAATGAGAGGCCGCGGCGCGCTTTCGGCTTGCGCGCGACAAAAAAAAAGACCTTAATTCATGGGTTGCCGGAAAGGGGCCTGCAATGACCTCATCCCTTTATATCATCAATCCCGCTGCAGATTTTCCAACCTACTTCGGCGCCGAGATTCTCGTCGCCTCCGGCCGGCCCTCGGGCGTCATGATGGCCGATCTCTCATCGACGACCGTCGCCGCCATGGCGCCGCGCGACTTCGCGATCGAGATCAGCGACGAGGGCGTCGCGCCCGTGAATTTCGATCATGACGCAGATTGGATTTGCGTTACCGGCAAGGTGAGCCAGCGCCGCCGCATGATCGCCATCGCCGACGAATTTCGTCGCCGCGGCAAGAAGGTCATCATCGGCGGGCCATACGCCAGCCTCAGCCCCGATCATCTCGCCGCGCATTGCGATGTGCTGGTGAGCGGCGAGATCGAGGAAATCGCCGACGAGCTCTTCGCCGATCTGCGCCGCGGGCGTCCGCGCGATCGCTACATCGGCGACAAGCCTTCGCTGGCGACGAGCCCGATCCCACGTTGGGATCTCTATCCCAATCATCGCGCCATGCTCGGCGCCGTGCAGACATCGCGCGGCTGTCCGTTCGAATGCGAATTCTGCGACGTCATCCAATATCTCGGCCGCAAGCAGCGCCACAAGCCGATCGCAAATGTGATCGCGGAGCTCGACGCGCTCTGGGCGCAGGGCTTTCGCGCGACATTCTTGGCGGATGACAATTTCACCGCCTATCGCGCCCATTGCAAGGAGCTGCTGGAGGCGATGGCGCATTGGCGGCGCAATGGCCACCAAATGGATTTCGTCACGCAAATCTCCATCGACGCGACGCGCGACGCGGAGCTGATGGACATGCTGGTCGAGGCCGGCGTGCATCAAGTGTTCATCGGCATAGAGACGCCCAATCTCGACAGCCTGCGCGAGACCGGCAAGAAGCAGAATTTGAAGATCGATATTCCGAGCGAGGTGCAGAAGCTCATCGACCGCGGCATTTCGGTGATGGGCGGCATGATCGTCGGCTTCGATCACGACGGGCCGAATGTGTTTTCACAGCAATATGAATTCGCCATGTCGACGCCGATCCCCATCTTCAGCCTCGGCGCGCTGATGGCTTCGGAGGCGACGCCGCTCTTCGAGCGCATCACGGCCGAGGGGCGCCTGCTGCAAGGCACAGTGGAGACGCAGGCGGTGCCCTGGGGCTCCAATATTCGCCCGGTGACGATGAGCATGGAGGAGCTCAACTCTGGCCTGCACAATCTCTGCAACGCGCTCTATTCGCCCTCCGCGTTCGGCGAGCGCATGTTGAATTTCATTCACAGCTTCGGCCGCGCGCGCGACCTCGGCGGCGAGAAGCTGCCCGAATTCGAGAGATTCCGCGAGGTGGAGCGGCAGGCGATAGAGATCGCCGGCGAGGTGCGACGTCTCGGCGACACCGAGGGGCGCATGTGGAACAAAGTGTGGGGCGCGGCGCTGCGCAAGCCGGCGACGGCGAAGATCGTCGGCCGCATCATGTTCCAATATGCGCAGGCGCGGCACATGTTCGACCGCGGCAATTATTGGGAGCCGCAGCTCGCCTATGCGCCGCCGCGGCGAGAGATGGCGGAGGCCGCGGCGGAGTGACGTAAGAGCAGCGGTCGGAGAAACGTCGCGCGATGGTGGAAGTCGAATTGTCGGACATCATTTTGTGGCTGCGCGTCGAACGGCCCCATTCCGATCTCGGAAAATTGGACTGGGGCGTCGCTCCATTGCGGAATGTCGCAACGGCGGAGAGAGACCTCGTTTCTTTCGCGGCCGATCATATCCTCGCCAGCGAAGAGACGCTGTCGAAATTTTTGCGCGCGATCGGCGAACTGCGCTCTCTCGCCGAGCTATCGGTTTCGGCGAATGTCGCTGTCTATTTCGATCATGACGCAATGACGCGAAACTTTGTGCTGCCGTCCGAATTCATGAGGACGATCGGCCGCGCCGTCGATGAAATCGAGATATCGGTCTATTCGACCGACGCCGAGAAAAGCTGAGCGCCCACTAACGCCGCTCGCGAGCCGCGGCTACGACGCTCAGTGCAGCGACGTCCGCGCGCCTTGCGCCGAAATCGCCCGCGTCGTCGGCCGCACCGGAATGCGGAGCATCGCGATCGTGCCGATGCCCACATGCGAGCGGATGCGCAGCGCGCCGCCATGCAGCGCGATCAGCGAGCGCGCTATGGCGAGGCCCAGGCCGGAGCCTTTCATGCCATTTTCGATGACGGCGATCGGCTGCTCGAAGGGGCGGCCGAGCTTGGGGATGGCGGCCTTCTCTATGCCGCAGCCATCGTCTTCGACGAAAATGGCGACCGAGCGCGCGAGCCGACGCGCTCGCACGCGCACGGCGCCGCCGGCCGTGGTGAATTTCAGACTGTTGGAGACGAGCACGCCGATCGATTTGACGATCGCGTCATGATCGCCATAGCAGCGCAGCCCGTCGCAGGCGTCGACGCTGATCTCGACGCGCTTCGTCTCGGCGCTATGGCGGTACCGCTCCACCGTGGCGCGCACGGCGCCGGAGACGTCCACCTCGCGCTGGTCGAGCCGCACGCGGCCGGCTTCGAGGCGCGACATGTCGAGAATGTCGGTCAGCACATCGAGCAGATAGCGGCCGCCCTGATGGATATGGTTGCAATATTCGACATATTTGGTCGAGCCCAGCTCGCCGAACACCTGCGCCTGCATCATCTCCGAAAAGCCGATGATGGCGTTGAGCGGCGTGCGCAGCTCATGGCTCATATTGGCGAGGAATTCGGACTTGGCCTGATAGGCCGCCTCCGCCTCGCCCTTCTGCAGATGATATTGCTCGGCCAGCGTCGCCAGCTGCTGCGCCTGCGCCTCCAGCGTCTGCCGCGATTTCAAGAGATCGGCGACGCTCGCCGTCAGCCGGCGCTCGGAGTCGATGAGCTTCTCCTGATTGCGCTTCAACGTCGTGATGTCGGCGCCGACGGAGACATAGCCGCCGTCCTTGGTGCGGCGCTCGCTGATCTGCAGCCAGCGGCCGTCGGCGAGTCGCGCCTCATAGGTGCGCTCGCTCGCCGTCACGGCCTCGTCGGAGACGATCTGCGTCTCGGCGAGCGCGGCGGAAGCGCTCGCCATGATGCGCGCATAGCTCGCGCCGGGCGCCGCCGCCTCGGCGGCGAGGCCGTGCAGCGCCAAAAACTTCGAATTGCAGGCGACGAGCCGATTATGCGCGTCCCACAGCACGAAGGCCTCGGAGATCGTCTCTATGGCGTCGCGCAGCCGCATATCGGCGGTGGCGGCGCCTTCCGCCAGCGCGCGCTGCTCGGAAATGTCGACGGCGACGCCGACGAGGCGCTTGCCGCCCTGCGCATCGTCGATCAATTCGGCGCAGGCGCGCAGCCACAAAAAGTCGCCGCGCGCAGTGCGGATGCGGAATTCGTGATCCATGCCGCGCGAGCCGGAGGCGACGATGGTCTCGACAATGGCGATGAGATCGCCGTCCTGCGGATGCAGACGCGTCTTCAATTCGCCGAAGGAGAGCGAGCGCGGTTGCGGATCGAGGCCGAGCAGCGCGAACATGGATTGCGACCAATGAATGCGCCCGCGCGCAATGTCCCAATCCCAAAGGCCGCAGCGGCCGGAGCCGAGCGCGGCGTCGACGCGCCGGCGTAGATCGATCTGCGCGCGCTCGGCGAGCGCGGCGCGGCGCGCCTGCCGCCGAAAGGCGACGAGGCCGAGCGTCGTCGCCAGCGCGGCCGCCGCGGCGAGCGCCGCATTGCGCGCGACCGACCAGCGCCAATCGGCGAGGGCCGCGTCATAAGGCAAGATCGCCGCGACTTGTCCCGCCGCGGGCGCCAGATTGCGCACAGTGGCGAGCGCCTTGCGGCCATCGGCCAGAGTGACGCGCATCACTCCCGCCTTATCGGCGAATTCGGTCAATATCTGCTCGGCGCCGAGCAGGCCGGCGAGCGCGCCGGAGACATCGAGCGGCGCTGTCGCGGCGACGATCCGGCCGGATGCGTCGGCGACGGCGACGCGGCGTCCGCGCGTCGCGGCGTAATCGGGCAGCGCTGCCGCCCCGCCGCGCGCGCTCGCCTCGACGTCGCGGGAGACGGCGCGTGCAAAAATCTCGAGCTCCTGCGCCGCCTCGATCAATGCGCGCTCATGCGCCGCCTCCGCTAGAAGGAGAAGCAGCACGCCGAGCGCGAGAGCGCAGAATCCGAGCGCAACAGTCGCGCGCCGCGCGCTCAGCTGTTGCGCGATCGCCCGGCCGATGCTCGCGGAGCCCGCAGCGCTCCATGAGGAATCGGCGCAAGTCGTCGTATTGGCCGCGCGCCCACGCGCCATTTCGCTAGTCCCCGCGTTTGTCGAAGAGGGGGAAAAACGCGCCGCATCCCGCCCCGAATCAGCACCATTCGAATCCGGCGGAGGGCTTTTGTCCAGACCTTAAAAGGACGTAAACGCTCAGCCGAGCGCGCGCGTCGCTATGTCCGAAACATCGGCGGAGAGATCGGGCGTCGCGAGAATGCGACGCAGCGTCGTCTCGGCGATTTTGCGCCGCCGCTCCTCCAGCGAGCGCCAGGAACGCAGCGCCGAGAGCAGGCGCGCGGCGAGCTGCGGATTTTTGGGGTCGAGCTCCAGCACGACGCGCTCCAGCAGCGCATAGCCGGAGCCGTCCAGCGCATGGAAACGCGTCGGATTGCCATTGGCGAAGGAGCCGACCACCGCGCGCACGCGATTGGGATTGGCGAGCGAGAAGTCCTCATGCGCCATCAGCCGCGCGACGCGCGCCGTCGTCTCGACCTCCGGAATCGTCGATTGCAGAGCGAACCATTTGTCGACGACGAGATGATCTTTTCGGTAGCGCTCGTAGAAGGCGGCGAAAGCGTCCTCGCGCGCGGCGCCCGGAAGATGCGACAGCGTCGCCAGCGCGCAGATGCGGTCGGTCATATTCGTCGCCTCGGCGAATTGCCGCTCGGCCAGCGGACCGCCCGAGGCCGGATCGCCCGCTGCGAGAAGATCGAGCGCGACATTGCGCATGGCGCGCCGGCCGGCGCTGGCGGCATCCGGCGAAAAACCCTCCTGCGGCGCGAAGCGCGCATGCGCCTCGGCGAGCGCCGGCGCCAGAAAGCGGCCGAGATCGCGCCTCAGGCCGGAGCGCGCGGAATAGATCACATCAGGATCGACGTCCTTGCCCATCTCGCGCGCGATGTCGATCTCGGACGGGAGAGAGAGCGCCTGGGCGACGAGGCTCGGATCGCCCTCCCCCGCCTCGACGAGCCGTTTCAGCGCGTCGAAAAAGGCCTTGTCGTCTGCGCCCTCGCCGCCGCGGGCGGCCTCGATGCGGGCGAAGACGGAGCGCAGCGCGAGGCTCTGCGCCGCCTGCCAGCGATTGAAGGAATCGCTGTCATGGGCGAGCAGCCTCTCGAGGTCTTCCGCCGATTGCGGCGGCGCGAGGCGCACGGGCGCGGAGAAGCCGCGCAGCAGCGACGCCACCGGCCGCGAGGGGACATTCTCGAACACGATCTTCCGTTTTGGCGTCGAGAGCTCGACGACGCCGCGCGCGCATTCCTCGCCGCTCGCTCCGGTCTCGCCGGGCGCTGCGGAAAGCGTCAGCTCGTCGCCATTCTCGCCGATGAGGCCAAGCGCGAGCGGAATGACGAAAGGCTTTTTGTCGCTCTGGCCGGGCGTCGGCGGCGTCGACTGCTCGAGGGCGAGAGTGAAAGTCTTGGCAGCCGCGTCATAGTCGCTCTGCACAGAGATTTGCGGCGTGCCGGCCTGCTCGTACCAGAGAGAAAATTGCGCGAGGTCGCGGCCGGAGGCTTCGGCGAAACAGGCGAGGAAATCCTCCACCGTCGCCGCCGTTCCATCGAAACGCGCGAAATAGAGGTCCATGCCGCGACGGAAATCGGCCTCGCCGATCAGCGTCTTCAACATGCGGACGATCTCGGCGCCCTTCTCATAGACGGTGGCCGTGTAGAAATTATTGATCTCGTGATAGAGGCTCGGCCGCACCGGATGGGCGAGCGGGCCGGCGTCCTCGGGAAATTGCTGCGCACGCAGGCCGCGCACGTCGGAAATGCGCTTTACCGCGCGAGATCGCTGGTCCGCAGAGAATTCCTGATCGCGATAGACGGTCAGCCCTTCCTTCAGGCACAGCTGGAACCAGTCGCGGCAGGTGATGCGATTGCCGGTCCAATTGTGGAAATACTCATGGGCGATCACCGACTCTATGCCCGCATAATCGGAGTCGGTCGCGGTCTCCGGCGAGGCCAGCACATATTTGTCGTTGAATATGTTGAGGCCCTTGTTCTCCATCGCGCCCATGTTGAAATCGGAGACGGCGACGATGTTGAACACGTCGAGATCATATTCGCGGCCGAAGGCCTGCTCGTCCCAGCGCATGGAGCGCACCAGCGAATCCATCGCATAAGAGGCGAAGGGCTCCTTGCCGCGCTCGACATAGATGGCGAGCTCCACGTCGCGGCCGGAGCTCGTGCGATAGCTCTCGGAAATATGGCCGAGGTCGCCGCCGACGAGGGCGAAGAGATAACAGGGCTTGGGGAAAGGATCGCGCCAGATCGCGAAATGCCGGCCGCCGTCGAGATCGCCCGCCCCGACCGGATTGCCATTGCCGAGCAGAACCGGGGCTTCGCTCTTATCGGCCTCTATGCGCGTCGTATAGACGCTCAGCACATCGGGCCGGTCGAGGAAATAGGTGATGCGGCGAAAGCCCTCCGCCTCGCATTGCGTGCAATAGGCGGAGCCGGAGCGATAGAGCCCGCTCAATTGCGTATTGGCCGAAGGATCGACATCGGTCTCTATCTCCAAGGTGAAGGGCCCCTCGGGCGGGGCGCGCAGCAGGAAGGAATCGGGCGTCGCCTCATAGGCCTCGGGCGCGAGCGGCGCCCCATCGAGCGCGACGCGCCGCAAGACCAAGCCGTCGCCGTCGAGCGCGAGCGGCGCGCCGGCCTGTCCGGCCGGATTGCGCCTGATCGCGAGGCGCGCGGCGACACGCGTTTTGCTGCGATCGAGCGAAATATCGAGATCGACCGCGTCGATCAGAAACGCGGGCGGGCGATAGTCGGCGAGGCGGACGGCCTGAGGGGGTGGGTTGCGCATGGGACCTCGATGCACGTCACACCTACACGCGGCGGCGCGCCTTCGCAACGGGCTAGGGAAAACGGGCGAGGCAAGCAGCAGGAGAAGAGAGCCGCCGCCGACGATTTGCGTCAGGCGTTGCCGCGACGGCCGGCCTCGAAGAGGAACCAGACGCGCCTTTCGGCCTCGTCGATGTAATTCTCGAGCAGGCTCGCGGTGGCGACGTCGCCGCGCTCGTCGCAGAGGGAATGCGCCTCGCGCATCCGCGCCGCCAGCGCGTTATTGTCGTCGCGCAGCTCGGCCAGCATGTCCTGCGGATCGACATAATCGGCGTCATTGTCGAGGATGCGCTGGAGCCGCGCTATGTGGCCGATAGAGCGCAGCGTCACGCCGCCGACCTTGCGCACCCGCTCGGCGAGCTCGTCCGTCGTCGCGAAAATCTGCGCGCCCTGCTCGTCGAGCAGCAGATGATAGTCGCGAAAGTGCGGGCCGGAGACGTGCCAATGGAAATTCTTCGTCTTCAGATAGAGAGCGAAGACATCCGCCAGCAGAGCGTTGAGCGCGCCGGCGAGGTCGCGCGTCGCCTCGGGCGAGAAGCAGGTCGGCGTCTCGAGCGCGGCCTTTTGGCGGGAGCGCAGTTCACGATTGGTCATTACGATTTTCTCCTCGAGCGGAGGGCTGGATCGCTATGACCAGATATGCCGGCGCGCGCGGCTTCCCATGGCCCGGCGCGGATTTTTTGGCGGGGCCCCCGCCGAGACGGATCGTCGGCGCGCCGTCAGCCGGCGGAGGCGCTGGGGAGCTCGTTTTCGAGCGGCTCGGCGGGCTCGGCCGGAGCCGGCTCGGCCGTCGGGCGGCGCGTCGTCGGCAGGCGGTGGATCGTCGCCGTCTCGCGATCGTCCTCGCGCTCCATCCGCGACAAATCCTGCCGCACCATCCACACGAACAGCGCAAAGGCGATCGCCGACAGCGTTCCCACCGACACGTCCAGAATGGCGAAGCGCCAGATATGCGCTTCCGTCACAGCAGGGCCCAGCCACCAGGCGAAAACGCTCCAGCCCGCCACCAGAAGGCGGAATTCCGTCGCCCCCATGCCGCCATAGGACAGCCGATGCACCCCAGCCGTCGCCACACGAAGATAAGTGTAGGAACTCATCAAAAGATAGAGCGACAGCACGAACAGCGCCGACGGAAGCGTGAAATAAGGCGAGATCCCGAGACCCACCACGATCAGGCTCTGCGCGATCAGATCGCTCGAATGATCCAGCAGAAAGCCGTAGCGCGGACGCTCGATCCCGCGATGGCGCGCCAGCGTGCCGTCCAGCGAATCGCCGAACCAGTTCAGGAACAGGCCGGCGACCGCCACCCACAGGAACCACGCCGACCAATGCGTCAGCGCAAAGCCCGCCGCCGTCGCCGCCGCACCGGCCAGACCCACCGCCGTCAGATGATCCGGCGTCGTCCAGGCGGGAAGCCGAAACACGAGCGCCTGCAGCACACGCCGCTCGCCAGCCGCCAACAGGCTCGTATTCAATCGGTTCGCCAAGAAACCCCCTCGCGGTCCGCCGAGAAACCTTCGAAAAACCAAGCCCGCAGGCCCGTAGGCCGCGTTCCTCATCGCATCGCAATATCTGCGCCGTCAGCTTGCCCGGACCCGACTCGCCCGTCAACCGAGATTGCTATACCTAAGGCGCATTCCAGAGGCGAGCAAATCTCGCGCAGCCCCGCCGGGGCCTCACTTCACAAGCCTCGCCTCACCGCCTCACTTCACCGCAGCGCCTACCGCCGCGCCCTGGATCGCCGGCTGCGTCAGCATGGAGACGAGCTGGAACGCTTTCGCGATCTCCGTCACAGGCGCATTGGAGACATACAATATGTCCTTGTCCCGCATCGCGAATCGCCGCGCCGTGAACAAAGCCGCCGGATTGCGCATGTCGAGATGATAGGCGACCGGCGTCAGCCGCTGCGACGCCAGCAGCGGCGACACGGTCGGATATTCGGCGATCGCCGCCGTCTGCTCATAGCGCAGCACGAACAGCCCGCTCGGATCGGCGCGCTGATCGGCGAGCCCGCCGGCCTTGCCGATCGCTTCCTCCAGCGTGATCCCCCGCGCGTCGAAGGGCACCACGGCGTTGGCCCCGGTCGCGCCGGCGACCGTGAAGGTCTGCGGCGTGCGCTCCACCGTCAGCACATCGCCCGGACGCACGAAAATATTCTCGTGCGGATTGGCGAGCAGCGCCTGGATCGGCGCCCGCGCGGTGCGGTCGCCGCGCGTCAGGCTGACGAAGGTCTCGTGCACAGGCGAGCGAAAGCCCCCCGCCGCGGCGATGACGTCCATCACCCGGTCGCCGCGCAAGGTCAGCGGCACGCGCGCGCCCTGCGTCACCTCGCCGGTCACGGTCGCCGTATTGGTGACGTTGCGCGAGACATTGACCAGCGCCTGCGGCTCGATCGCCTTGCCGCGCAGCCGCTCGACGATGGCCGCCTCCACCTCCTGCTGGCTGCGGCCGGCCACCTGTATGCGCCCGGCGTAGGGAACCGTCACCGAGCCGTCGCGCCCGACCGTCTGGTCCGGTATGGTCGCCGAGCGCGAGCCGGGGCTCGCCCGTTCCATGGCCGGCGAGGAGAACAGGCCGCCCGAAGCCGCCTCCCACAGAGTGATCTGCAGCGTGTCGCCGACGCCGATCGGCTGCGAGGCGGGCGGGCGATAATCGCCGAAGGAGCCGCGCAGGCCCGGCGCGCCATGCCGGGCCAGCGCCGCCACCACATTCGTGTCGATCTCGACGAGGGCGAAAGCCGTCTCCGGCCGTGACTCGCTCGGCGTGCCCGCGGTCATCACCGCATCGCCGGACGGGCCGCTGCCTGGAAGCAGGCTGCAGCCCGAGAGCGAAGCAGCCGCCAAAACACCGAAAATACGAAGCGTCTTCAAAACCACGCCGCCCCCGACCAATGCTCCGGGCCGCTCCCGAAGCTTCGCCGCGCGCCCAAATGACC
>NZ_PUIV01000038.1 GCF_003113265.1 Methylosinus sporium | reverse complement strand
CCATGAGCGACGCTTGCGCTCGGGAGCCGGAGGACCATCATCGTTGCGCGACATAGGCGATAGTGTCCGCTTGTAACTGAAGTGGACATGATCATCGCGTCACCCATCAGGCAGCTATCTCAAAAACCGAGGTCACCGCCAGGCGGCCGCCGCCGGAGGGATACGCTGGTCGACGCCGCCGTCGCGCTACAACATGCGACCGGAGAGCCGGCGCAGGCGACCTTGCGCGCGCAGCCGCGCTATGATTCTCGCGTGTTCATGACGCCGCCGTGGCGAGAAATCTATGTCGGGGATGCGGAGCGCCGCCAGGGCTTCGACGCCGCCGTCGCCGAATATGAGCGGCTCGCGGAAGCTTATCCATTGCTCGGCTATCGGCTGGATGTCTTGCCGCGGGCGAGCGTCGCCGAGCGCGCCGACTTCGTGCTGAATAGGTTGGAAATTTCCGATCAGTCGACCTTGCGCTGAGAATCGCCTTCGCGCTCGTCTCTGCGGCGGAAGCGCAGCACCGCGCCGGGGGCGCGATTGCGGGCGCTGATGCGGCTGCGGCCGGTGCCGGTGAGCACATAACGGCCGCGGCTGTCGTCCCAACGCATGAGATCGGCCGCAATGGCGCGCTGGCGCAACGCCATGGTCATCGGATCCTGCACATGCGGCGGCGCGATGTCGCCATGCGCATCGACCTTCTTCAAGGCCTCGATCAGCGTGGTTTCTTGAGAGTCCGTCATCGCTCTCCGTATATGACGCCGATCGAGCCGAGGAGCAAGGATTTTGAACGAATGGCGCCGGCAAAGGTTAGCGTCGTCTCGCATCCCGACGCGGCCTCTTTCATTCAGCGGGCGGCCTCGGGAAGGCGACGCTTCCACTTTTCGCCGGCCCGCAGCTCCGTTCCGAGAACCCAGCGCAGCTGAATGGCGCGGCGAATCCTGCGGCTCGTTGTCTCGCTCTCGACCCTGGCGACGGCGATCGGCGCCGGAGCCGGCGGCTGGCGCGCGACAGTGACGATCGGCTCCGGAGCGGGCCGCGGCGCGGGCGCGGCTTTCGGCGCTTTGGGGCGGCGCGCGGCGCGAATCGGCGCGTCGCTCTCGGCGTCGACGATCTTCGGCTCGACGGCTTTCTTCACGCCGCGCGGACGGCCGGGGCCACGGCGGACAGGCGCCTCCGGCTCGGGCGGCGGCGCGATGGGCTCGATGAGGCTCGGCAGCACACGGCCGGTGCTCGCCGGCTGCGCGGACACGGCCTCCGCCTTTATCGCTTCGGCCTTCTTGCCGAAAACGAGATCGGCCGCTTTCATCGCCGCTTCATAGCCGTCGTCATGCGGCGTCTCACGTTCCACGACGCGCGGCGCGAAGGCCGCGAGGTCGAGAAAGGCGGGCTTTTGCTCGGCGGCCGCTTCGTCGAGCGGAACGATACGGCTCGACGCGGCCTTGGCGGAGCGCGATTTGAATTCCTTCACGAAGGGGCGAACGATGCGGCGCATGGGTCTCCGGCGTCGAAGGGGGCAGAACGACTTCCGTTGGACGATCTTTCGTCCAAATCGGTTACGTCGGCTCCGAGTTTTCCCAGGATGAACGGAAATTCCGAACGCCGATAGAGTGGGCGAATACTTAGCCGTTGTCGAGAGAAAATAAGAGCACAGCAACAGAAATGTCGCTCGGTCGCACGCGACGATAGACGCTTTTCGGCGCAACTCTACTTTATCGTGCGCATCGTTTCCCGCGTGCGTCGTTGCGCCGCCGTCTATGCTGCGGCGCAACGCGGGCGGGATTGAAGTCGCTCGCAGCGCCTCTAAATGCGTGCGAATAGACGAGAACTCGGGAGCCGATCATGGAGTCCTGCGAACAACCGCTCGCGTCGATGACATTTTGCGAGGCGGTGAGCTGCGTATGGGCCAAGGGCGAAACGGCCGTGAATTCGGTGTTGCAGGCGCCCTCCACGGCGAGCATAGGCGATTGGGGGCTGACGCTGCTCGTTGGTCTCGTTCTGATCAATCTCGTCATCATGCTGTTCAGAGCGGCCTTTCCGCGGCGGCGCTTCGACGAGCATGTCCCGACGCCGAGGGCGTGAGGGCGGTAAGCGCTGCGAGCGAAGATCATGTCGTGAAGTCGACGACGCGAGCGGCGCGCCGCTATAGATTCGTGGCCGGCGTCGCGCGCGTGACGCGCGCCCGACAGTCGATCCGCGATTTCTGGAAGTCCGATCGCCGGAATTGATTGGTGGAGCTGGGGGGATTCGAACCCCCGACCTCTGCAGTGCGATTGCAGCGCTCTCCCATCTGAGCTACAGCCCCGCTCCGAGGCGCTGGATACTCGGCGCCTATCCGCCTGTCAATCCGCCCTGCGTCGAAATCGTTCCTCTTTTCCGAGACGGTCTCCGCCGAATGGCCGCGCCGAAGCCGGGGCCAGGGATTGCGGCGGCGGTGCAGGAGGGATAGAGACATTTTTCGACTTCGACCGGTGGAAAGCACATCATGCAATATGCTGTGGCCAATCTCATCTTCACGATCATCGACCTCTATTGGTGGGTCGTCATCGCCATGGCGGTCATGTCATGGCTCATCGCCTTCGATGTGGTGAACACCAGATCGCGCGCAGTCTATTCGCTGTGGAATGCGCTGAACGCGCTGACCGAGCCGGTGCTGCGGCCGATCCGCAGCGTGCTGCCGAGCTTGGGCGGAATGGACATCTCGCCCATAATCCTGCTGCTCGCGCTGCAATTCCTGCGCAATCTGGTCGCCGGCCAGCTCGGCGGCATAGGCTGACATGACGGAGGCCGCCGCCTGGAGCGCGGAGGGCGAAGGCGTCGCTCTCTGGGTTCGGCTGACGCCCAAGGGCGGCCGCGACGCGGTCGAAGGCGTCGAGCGTCTCGCCGACGGCCGGCCGGTGCTCAAGGCCAGGGTGCGGGCGGCGCCGGAGGATGGGCGCGCCAATGACTCGCTGGTCGAACTTGTCGCCGAGACGATCGGCGCGCCGCGCAGAACCGTGTCGATCGTCTCCGGTCACACGGCGCGGCTGAAAAAGCTCTTCATCGCGGGCGATCCCGCACGGCTCCTCGCAGCGCTGGAGAAGACCGGCGCGACAAAAAATGGTTGAGGCATGAGCAAGTCGAAGGTCGGAAATTTTTTCGAGGATTTCTCGCTGGGTCAGGTGATCCGCCACGCCGCGCCGCGCACGGTGACGGTGGGCGACGTCGCGCTCTACACGGCGCTCTATCTGCCGCGCTTCGCCGTCCAATCCTCGGCGGCCTTCGCCCAGGCGATCGGCTATAGAGAAGCGCCGATCGACGATATTCTCGTTTTCCATTTCGTGCTCGGCAAGACCGTGCCGGACGTCTCGCTGAACGCCATCGCCAATCTCGGCTATGCGGATTTCAAATTTCTCGCGCCCGTCTATCCGGGCGACACGCTGACGGCGAGCTCCGAGGTCATCGGCCTCAAGGAGAACTCCAATAAGGAGACTGGCGTCGTCTATGTGCGCTCCACCGGCAAGAATCAGCGCGGCGAGACCGTGCTCGACTATGCCCGCTGGGTGATGGTGAAGAAGCGCGACAAGGACGCCCCCGTCGGGCCGGAAGTCGTGCCGACGCTGCCCAAATCCGTCGCCCCCGCCGATCTCGGCAAGGCCGTGCCGGCGATCAACGTCGCCGCCTACGACAAGGATTTGGCCGGCTCTCCCTATTTCTGGGGCGATTACGAGGTGGGCGAGAAGATCGACCATATCGACGGAATGACCGTGGAGGAGGCCGAGCATCAGATCGCCACGCGCCTCTATCAGAACAATTCCAAGGTCCATTTCAATCAATACTATGAGGCGCAGGGGCGTTTCGGGAAGCGCATCATCTATGGCGGGCATGTGATCTCGCTCGCCCGCGCGCTTTCTTTCAACGGTGTCGAGAACGCCTTCCACATCGCCGCGGTGAATGGCGGGCGTCATGTCAATCCGCTGTTCGCCGGCGGCACTGTCTTCGCTTGGTCGGAAGTGCTGGACAAGGCCGAGATTCCCGGCCGCTCGGACATTGGCGCGCTGCGCCTGCGGCTCGTCGCCACGAAGGACCACCCGCCGGCGGATTTCCCGCTGACGACGGCCGAGGGTAAGCCGCATCCCGACGTGCTGCTCGACCTCGACTATTGGGCGGTGATGCCGCGCTGACGAAAGCCGCGGCGGCCGGAGAACCGGCCGCCGCTTTGTCTCTCCCCTGGGAGTGCAGTGGAGAGGCGTCGCTCAATGGAGCGTTTTCAGCCATTCATCGACATCTTTTTGAACGGCTTCCTTGCTTTTTCCGTAGCGTTTCTGCAATTCGCCTTCGAATTGGTCGCGCTTGCCCTGGATTCTGGTCAGGTCGTCGTCGGTCAAGTCGCCCCATTTTTCTTTGATCTTGCCTTTGGCCTGTTTCCAATTGCCTTCGATCTGGTTCCACTCCATCGTTCTTCTCCTCTACTCGGGCGCGTCTATTTTCGAGCGCCGCAGGATCGGATGACAATTCTTGCCGATGGATATGGTTCCATCGCCCTTCGCCACGCTCGAGCGCGGCGCTATCTGTTCTCACATCGTGGAATGAAAGGTCGTGTCATGATTTCCAAAGCCTGGATTGCGCTCGCTCTCGCTCTTGTGCTCGCGGGCTCGTCGAGCCTCGCGGCGCCGCCCGCGGCGCAGAAAAAGGAGAGCGAGGAGGCCGCGGACCAATCGCAAGGCCTTCCGACAGAGGTCACGACCACGCATTCCATGTCGATCCGCGGCGAGAAACTATCCTTTCTCGCGCGCGCCGGCGCGGTGCGGCTGCGTGACGCGCAAAGCGGCGCGCCGAGGGTCGACGTCGCCTATGTCTCTTATGAGCGCTCCGACGTCGATGCGCTGGCCCGGCCCATCGCCTTCGTCTTCAATGGCGGGCCGGGCGCCGCTTCCGCCTGGCTCGGACTCGGCGGCGTCTCGCCCTGGCGGCTGTCGCTCGGCTCCGGACCGCTGTCGCCTTCGGCGCCGCCCATCCTCGTCGACAATGCCGAAAGCTGGCTGCCTTTCGTCGATCTCGTCTTCATCGATCCGCCGGGCACGGGCTACAGCAAATTCCTCACCGACAATGAGGAGATGCGAAAGCACTTCCTCTCGGCGCAGGGAGACGCCGAGGCGCTCGCGGTCGTGGTGCGCAAATGGCTGGCGACGCATCGGCGCATCGCTTCGCCGAAGTTTCTGGTCGGCGAGAGCTATGGCGGTTTTCGCGCCGTCGAGCTCGCCCATGCGCTGCGCGAGCGCGAGAGCATAGGCGTCGAAGGTCTGGTGCTGATCTCGCCGGCGCTGGATTTCGCCTGGCTGGACAGCCCGCGCAATCTCCTGTCGCTGGCGGGCCGCCTGCCGTCCTATGCGGCGGTGGCCCGCGACGCCAAGCAGCGCGCCGAGCTCGCCGATGTCGAGGCCTACGCCTCGGGCGAGTTTCTCGTCGATCTGCTCAAAGGCCCGCGCGACAAGGAGGCTCTGGAGCGGCTCGACGCCAATGTCACGCGCTTCACCGGGCTGGAATCGCGGATCGTGACGGAGGAGGGCGGCCGCGTCGCGCTGAAGACGTTTCTGCGCGATCGTCTGCGCGCCTCGCATCGCGTCTCCAGCGCCTATGACGGCGAGATCACGGGCTTCGATCCGCGGCCCTTCTCGCGCGAGAGCAATTGGGCTGATCCGGTGCTCGACGCGCTCGCCGCGCCGCTCGGCGCCGCCATGACGCGCCTGACGATCGAGAAATTGCAATGGCCGATCGGCGATGCGCGCTATGAGATTCTCAATCACAAGGTCGCGCATGATTGGGACTTCGGCCGCGGCGGCCGCGCCAATGCGGAGGCCGTCTCGACCTTGCGCGACGAGCTCGCGCTCGACGCCCGCTTGAAAGTGCTCGTCGCCCATGGGCTCGCAGATCTGGTGACGCCCTATTATGCGAGCAAGCTGCTCATCGATCAGCTGCCCGCTTTCGGCGAGACGACTCGCGTGCGGCTCGTGACCGTGCCCGGCGGGCACATGTCCTATATCCGCGACGATTCCCGCCGTTTGCTGCGTGACGAGGCGCGCAAGACGATCGAAGGCAAATAGGCGCTCACGAAAATAGGCGGCGCCGTGGCGCGCCGCCCGCGAGCGCGACAATAGGCTCGCGACGCGCGACATCGGCGTGAGACGAGCGAGATAAGCTCATCCAATTCCAAAATGGAAATATTCCAATAAGCACCTTTCGAACAATGTTCGAAAGGTGACAGAGGATTTGTCTCTAGCATTCCAAGAATAGCGTTCTTGCAAGATTTCCAAGCTACGCATCTCTCGATTGACCCTGTCCCTAGCCAAAAATACTCATAGTGGAAGACCTTACCGGCTTTGCCGGATTTGATTCCACGGGGGCAGGACAGAATGAACAACATCAAAGCGCCGTTTTCTCTGCGCAGCCTGCGGCGCGGATCATCCGCGTCGGTCTCGCGCATCGACGGCCCGTCGGCGAAACTGTTGGGAGTAGCGGCTCTGCTGGCCGCGGGCGTCGGCGTCGCGACAGCGCAGGAAGCCAGTCAGTCTCTGCCGGCGGTGCGCGTCGACGCGCCGAAGGAGAAGCCGAAGCCGGTGGTTCATGCGGCGCCCGCCGCCCATCAGGCCGCCAAGCCGCGCCGTGCGACGCGCGCTCCCTCGACGCAGTCCGCCGCTCCGCAAGCCGGCGCGCAAGGCGCCCAGAGCGCGCAGGCGGGGGCAGGGGGCGGCGCCGCGCCGGCCGACGCCAATCCCTATGCCGATCCTAAGGCGCCCTATAAGGCCGATCGGCTGTCGTCCAACAAATTCACCCAGCCGCTGCTGAACACGCCGCGCACCGTGACCGTGCTCACCAAGGAAGTGCTCGAGGACAAGAACGCCTTCACGCTGAAGGAAATCGCGCGCAGCACGGCCGGCGTCACGCTCGGCTCGGGCGAGGGCGGCAACGCCTTCGGCGATCGCTTCTTCATCCGCGGCTTCGACGCCCGCAACGACATATTCGTCGACGGCGTGCGCGATCCGGGCGTCAGCTTGCGCGAGAATTTCTACACGGAGCAGGTGGAAATCCTGCGCGGTCCGGGCTCCAGCTTCGCCGGCCGCGGCACCGCCGGCGGCGCGTTGAACATCGTCACCAAGACGGCTAAGGAGCAGGACTTCTACGATATGAAGTTCACCGGCGGCCCGTCAGACAACTCCAAGCGCGTGCAGATCGACGTCAACAAGGCGATCAGCCCGATTCTCGCCGTGCGCGTGAATGGCCTGTTCCAGGACGCCAATGTCGCGGGACGCAATTATGTCGTCGATGATCGCGACGGCGTCTCGGGCTCTGTCGTCTTCAAGCCGATCGAGAATTTTACTCTGACGGCCAATTACACGCACTCCTATCAGAGCGGCCTGCCGGATTTCGGCATTCCCTATAATCGCACCACCAATCGGCCTTACGCGGAAGGCGTCACCTCGCGCAACACCTGGTATGGGCTGCTCAATCGCGACTTCCAGAAATATCGCCAGGACTTCGGCACTTTCACCGGCGAGTATCGCGTCAATGACGATCTGAAAATCACCAGCCGGCTGCGCCAGAGCCGCTCGGTGGTCGATTACATCGGCACGCTGACGCAGAGCGCCAATTGGGCCGCCGGCACGGTGAACATAGGCGCGCAGAGCCGCTACCAAGTGACCAATACGCTCGCGAGCCAGACCGACATAAATTACAAATTCGTCACCGGCCCGATGAAGCATGAGGTCGTCCTCGGCGCCGAATATAGCCGGGAAGGGCTGACGCGAACCAATTACACCAATCTCTCGTCGGAGCTGAACGGAGGCGCCGTCGGCGGCGCGCTCGTGTGCAATCTCTATCTGCCGTGCAACTCTCTGCCGTTTCTCAACACGCCGACGCGCAATCAGAATGTGACGCGCGTCGCCGTGGACACCAAGGCCGGCTATCTCATCGAGACGGCCAATTACGAAGACATCGTCATCGCCAACGCCGGCGTGCGCTTCGACGATTATACCATCACCAACCGCAACGAGGCCTATACGACCTTCGCCGCCAATCACACCAGCCTCGTCAATTACAATTTCGGCTTGGTGCTGAAGCCGCTGCCGGAAGTGAGCCTCTATGCGGCCTATGCGACCTCGGCCAATCCGGTCGGCGCGGAGCTCGACGGCGGCGCGGCCAATTACGGCGGTCTCACCACGGCGGTGCAGATCTTCCCGCCGCAGCGCAATTACGCCAAGGAAATCGGCGTGAAATGGGAGCTTTTCGATCGCCATCTGCTCGCCACGGCGGCGCTGTTCCGCACCGATGTGACCGGCGCGCGCGAGGTGAACGGCTCGGTGACGACGGGCAACGCCGAATATTATGTGCAAGGCGCGGATATAGAGATCGCCGGCAATATCAACGACAAATGGAGCGTGACCGGCGGCGTCGTCATCATGGAGTCGAAGGTCAAGCAATCGCAGATCGTCACCAATGTCGGCCTGCCGCTCGCCAATATCGCGCATGAATCCTTCAGCCTGCTGAGCAAATATCAGTTCGGCGATCTCTTCGGCTTCGAGGCGGATCGGCTTGAGTTCGGCGGCCAGGCGGTCTATCGCTCGAAGATATACGGCGGCAACAATATCGTCGCCAATGGCGCGACAGCGGTGAACGGAACGACCGGTTGGCCGGCGCCGACGGCGGCCAATCCCTTCGTGAATGTGCCGACCGTGCTGCCCTCCTACTGGCGCTTCGACGCTTTCCTCGAAGGCAAGGTCACCGAAAATATCACGCTCAAGGTCTCGGTCATGAATATGTTCGACCGCACCTATTATGACGCCTTCTATCAGACGGCGACGCCTTTCACCCAGGTGGCGCCCGGCCGCACCGTGCTGTTCGAGGCGCGCGCCAAATTCTGAGATGTATTGTCGCAGGCTCCGGCTCCCTTGGAAAAGTTTCAAACAAGGAGCCGGCGCCTTTTCATTGCGTCGCAAAAAATGGAATGTGCGGAAATGCTGATCTGCGTGCCGGACGTTCTGAGCAAGGAGACGGTCGCCCAATTCCGCAGCGTCATGGACGCGGCGGAATGGGAGGACGGCGCTTCCACCGCCGGCGCGCAGCCGTCCTCGGTGAAGAGCAATGAGCAGCTGCCGCCCAATGGCGAATTGTCGCGGCGCCTCGGCGAGCGCCTATTGCAGGCGATCGTCTCGCATCCGGGCTTTGTCGCCGCGGCGATTCCGCTGCGCATCTATCCGCCCATGTTCAATCGCTATCGCGTCGGGCATCGTTTCGGCGTGCATGTCGACAATGCCGTTCGCGGCGATCCTCTGACCGGCGTGCGCATTCGCGCCGATCTCGCCGTCACGGTCTTTCTCTCCCAGCCGGAGGAATATGAAGGCGGCGAGCTCGTCGTCGATGACGCCTATGACTCGCATCAGGTCAAGCTTCCGGCCGGCGCGCTCGCGGTCTATCCGGCGAGCGATCTGCATATGGTGTCGCCCGTCACGCGCGGCGCGCGCGTCGCCTCCTTCTTCTGGGTGCAGAGCATGATCCGCCAGGAGAGCGTGCGCGATGTGATCTATGATCTCGACACGGCGATCCAGCAGCTCGCGCCACGCCTCGGCGGCGACGACGAGGATGTGATGAAGCTCGGCGGCGTCTATCACAATCTCATACGCCATTGGAGCGAGGTATGAGGGTCGCGCCATGCTGATCTGCATACCCGATGTGCTCGATGCGCGGCAGGTCGCCTATTTTCGCGACGTGATGTCGCAGACCGTGTGGGAAGACGGCCGCACGACCGCAGGCTCGCAATCGAGCCTGGTGAAGAATAATCTGCAGCTGCCGCAAGACGGCGCCGTCGCCCGCGAATTGGGCGATCTCGTGCTCGATGCGCTCGCAGCCTGTCCGACTTTCGTCTCCGCCGCTCTGCCGCTGCGGATTTTCCCGCCGCTGTTCAATCGCTATGGCGCGGGCCATGATTTCGGGCTGCATGTCGACAACGCCATTCGCGGCGTGCCGCGCACTTCGGTGCGCATTCGCACCGATCTCTCCGTCACTCTGTTTCTCGCCGATCCCGACGAATACGACGGCGGCGAATTGGTCATCGAGGATCATTATGGCGCGCAGGAAGTGAAGCTGCCCGCCGGTCATCTCGTGCTCTATCCATCGACCAGCCTGCATCTCGTGCGAGAAGTGACGCGCGGCGAACGCGTCGCATCCTTCTTCTGGCTTCAAAGCATGATTCGCGACAACGTGGTACGTTCGTTGCTTTTTGATTTGGACCAGACGATTCAAGGTCTCGCGGAGCGGCTCGGCGCGGGCGATCCGGCCTGCGTCAAGCTGACAGGCGTCTATCACAATCTCATTCGCATATGGGCGGAAGCATGAAACGATCATATCAGACGCTAGCGATCGCGGCCTCGTCTCTCCTCCTCTCGACGTCTCTCTGTCTGGCCGAAGGGCGCGCGGACATCATCAATCGTCCGCATGATCTTTCTGTGTCGAGCATGTTCCTCAACGCCGACATCGTCGTGAAGATCGTCATGCTGGGCCTCGTCAGCGCCTCCATCGGCACATGGACGGTGCTCATCGCCAAGACGATCGAATTGCGGCGCGCGCGCGCGCGCATTCGCAGCTCGATCGAGCGTCTGCAGGAGGCGCGCGGCCTCGCGGAAGCGCGTCTCGCGCTCGGCGGCGACGATCCTCTGGCGAGCGCTCTGATCGCCGAGGCGCTGCGCGAGTTCCGCCTCTCTTCCGATCTTTCCTCCGCCGGCGGATTGAAGGAGCGCGTCGCTTCGAGCTTCGCCGAGATCGAGCGCGCCGAGAGCCTCTCCATTCGTCGCGGCACGGGGCTGCTCGCTTCGGTCGGCTCCACCGGCCCCTTCATCGGCCTGTTCGGCACGGTATGGGGCATTATGAACAGCTTCATCGGCATATCGAAAGCGCAGACGACCAATCTCGCCGTCGTCGCGCCGGGCATCGCCGAGGCTCTGCTCGCCACGGCCATCGGCCTCATCGCCGCCATTCCGGCGGTGCTGATTTATAATCATCTCGCGCGGCAGACGAGCGCCTATCTCGAGCTCGTCTCCAATCTCTCCGGCGAGCTGCTGCGCATCGTCTCGCGTGATCTCGATCGCGGCGTCCAGCAGGCGCCCGCGGCTCTGCGCGCGGCGGAGTAACGCTCATGGCCGGCAATATCGGAGGATCGTCGCGCGGCGCGCTCGAAGAGACGCACGAGATCAATGTCACGCCCTTCATCGACGTGATGCTCGTGCTGCTGATCATCTTCATGGTGGCGGCGCCGCTCGCCACTGTCGATCTTCCCGTCGATCTGCCGGCCGCGAGCGCGGCGACGCACACAAAGCCCGACAAGCCGATCTATCTCACCATTCAGGCCGATCTGGCGCTCGCTCTGGGCGAGACGCCGGTGAAGCGCAATGATCTCATCGCCTCGCTGGACTCGCTCGCCGGCGGCGATAAGGACAAGCGCGTCTTCCTGCGCGCCGACACGGCGGTGCCTTATGGTGAGATGATGGCCATTCTCGAGCGCCTGCGCTCCGGCGGCTACGCCAAGATTTCGCTCGTCGCGCTCGACGCCGGCGGCGCGGCGACGGGCGGAGCCACGAAATGAGCGTCGCCGCCGATCTCGACACGGGCCGGAACAATCGTATCTGGACCGGCGCGGCGCTAGCCGCGCTGATCGCGCATCTTCTGGCGCTCGCCGCTATTTTCGTCGTCTTCGAGGTCGAGACCGACGATGATTCGAGCGGCGCCCCGGCGATCGAGATCGGCCTCGCGCCCGCCGCGCCGCATGTCGAGGACGCTCCCGACGCGCCTCCCGGCCCGCAGGCCGATGAAGCAGCCGCCGCCGCGCCGGCCGTCGCCGCCTCCCAGACCAAGGACAATGACGATCCCAAAATCGCGCGCGTCGAGGCCGACGACGCCGATTATGCGACCGCCGAAAAGCACGAGAAGCCGGTCGATGAGCCGACCAAGCGCGAGGCGACGCCGGTGATCTCCGCAGAGTCCGCGGCCTCCGAGGCGGCCGCGCCGCCGAAGTCGGATGTGGAGCGGGAGGCGCCCCGGGCCGTCGCGCCCGCTCAGGGCATGGACAAGGCGGCCCGCGCGGCAGTGCTCTCTTGGCAGAAGCGGCTGGTGGCGCATCTGCACCGGCACCTGCGTTACCCGCGCGGCGTTCCTCGGCGCTCCGTGGAAGTCGGCGTCAGCTTCACATTGGATCGGCTCGGACATGTGGTCGCCTCGAGCGTCTATCGCTCCTCCGGCGATTCCGCCTTCGACGAGGCGGCCCTCGCGATGCTGAAGCGTGCAGATCCGGTTATCGCGCCCCCGCCCGCCGTCGCCGACGAGCGTCTCTCATTCGACATTCCGGTGAAGTTCGGCCCCGAAGTGCGCTGAAGAGACTCACTGAGGTGCGGTCATCAGCTCCAGAAGATGGCCGTCGGGCGTCTCGAAATAGACGCCGCGGCCGCCGTTCCAATCATTGAGCTTCTTATCGTCCCGGCTCCAGGGCGCGCTGCCATAGGGCCGCCCGGAAGCGCGCACGCGCTCGAGTATGGCGTCGAATTCGGCGTCGGAGACATGGAAGGCGTAATGGCTCGCCGGGAAGGTTTCGTCGTCGGAGAAGAGAAAGGTCAGCGCGGCATTGACATGGACCGGGGCAAAATGTCCGTCGGACGAGGGCTCGTATTCGAGGCCGAGGACGCGAGCGAACCAGTCGGCCGCCGAGCCCTTCTCATGGGCGGGAACGATCGTGTGGTTCAATGTGACGGTCATGAGCGTCTCGCTCCGGCGTGACGGCGCCGTGAATAAACGATCTCGAGAAGCCGCCGTTCCCGCCACGCTGAGATTTCGACCGTCGTTCCGACATGATAGCGTTGGCCGCTTCTTTCGGGGCGGATCGAGGAGGGGGATTGAGCGTGCGGAACAATGCGCTGCGCGACCTCTTGCGGGTGAAGTCGATCGAATCGCTGCAGTCGGAGTCCGGTCGGCATAGCGAGCTGCGCCGCGTGCTCGGCCTGTGGCAATTGACCAGCATCGGCCTCGGCGGGCTGATCGGCGTCGGCATTTTCGTGCTCACGGGCGTGGTGGCGGCGACGCAGGCGGGGCCGGCGGTCTCGCTGTCCTTCCTCATCGCCGGCGTCGCCAGCGCGGCCGCGGCGCTCTGCTATGCGGAGTTCGCCGGCATGATCCCGGCGGCGGGCAGCGCCTATACTTACGCCTATGCCGTGCTCGGCGAGCTCGCGGCCTGGATCATCGGCTGGGATCTGCTGCTCGAATATGCGCTCGTCGTCGCCGTGGTCTCCATCGGCTGGTCCGGCTATCTGCAGGCGCTGCTCGGCCAGCTCGGCCTCGCCCTGCCGATCTGGGCCTCGGGCGCCGCCGGGACGGGCGAGGGGCGCATTGTCGATCTCGCGGCCATATTGGGCGCGCTCTTCGTGGCGGGCGTGCTGGTGCTGCGCATCGAATGGGGCGCGCGATTCAACGCCGTGATGGTGATCGTGAAGACGGCGGCGGTTTTGCTCGTCGTCGCCGTGGGCCTGCCGCATGTGCGTCTCGAGAATTGGATGCCTTTCATGCCTTACGGCTTCGGCGGCGTCGTCGAAGGCGCGGCGGTCGTGTTCTTCGCCGTCTTCGGCTATGACACGCTGACCACCGCGGCCGAGGAGGCGAAAGACCCGCAGCGCCAATTGCCTCGCGCGGTGCTGCTGTCGCTCGCCGTCGCGCTCACGCTCTATGTGGTGATGTCGCTCGTGCTCACCGGAATGGTGCGCTACGACACGCTGAACAATCCCGCGCCTGTCGCCGCGGCCTTCACCGCGGTCGGTCTGCCCTGGGCGACCTTCGTCGTCTCCGTCGCCGCCGTCGCCGGCATCGTCAGCGTCATGCTGGCGTTTTTGCTCGGCTGCGCGCGCATCTGCTTCGCCATGAGCCGCGACGGGCTGCTGCCGGCGTGGTTCTCCCATGCGCATCCGCGCTTTCATACGCCGCATCGCCCGACGTTGGTCATCGGCGCGCTCACCGCCATCGTCGCCGGTCTCTATCCGATCCGCGAGGTCGCCGAGCTCGTCAATATCGGAACGCTGTCCGCTTTTGTCGTCATTTGCATTTCCATCATCGTGATGCGGCGCACGCGTCCCGATGCGCCGCGCAGCTTTCGCACGCCGCTCGTGCCACTCGTGCCGCTCGTCGGCGTCGGCTTCTCGCTCTGGCTTCTCTCCAAGCTGCCGCCCGCCGCCTGGGAGCGTTTCGCAATATGGATGACGATCGGGCTGATCTTCTACTTTTCCTACGGCCGCGAGCGCAGCAAGCTGGCGCGCGCGGCGCGAGCGAGCGCGGAATAGGCCCGAGTAGCTTGAAAATCCGGGGGACCCGCTTCAGATAGATGAAAGCAGGTCCGTGCGACCGCGATTGTCGTCTCCGGCGCGCCGCTCGGAGGGGATCGAATTGAATGAGTGACGTCGTGGGCGTATCCTCGGCAGTCGAGGGTAAGAACCGGATCGCCGAGCTCGAGGCGGAGCTCGCGAGCGTGCGAGCCGAACTATGCGCCCAGAGAGATCGCTATCGCGAGCTGCGCCACCGCGTCCGCAACGATCTGCAGGCGCTGGCGACATTGATCTCCGCCCAATCGCGGCGTCTCGAGAAGCCCGAAGGCTGCAGCAATTGCGCCATGCGTCTTCGCAGCGCCGTGGAACTCCACAATGCGCTGGACGAGGACAATGATGCGGACATCTGCATGTCCTCCTATCTCTGGGCGCTGTCCGAAGCGCGCCGCAAGGCTTTCGACGATCGCATCGTCGGCGAGACGATCGCGGACGATGACATTTTTCTCCATTATCGACGCGCGCAATGTGTCGGCCTCGTCTATGTCGAGGCCGTCGCCAATGCGATGAAGCACGCCTTTCCCGACGGAGCGCATGGCGAGGTGCAGGCGCGTCTGAGCCGCATCGGCGACAGGCTCGAGCTGACGGTCGCAGACAATGGCTGCGGCTTCGATCCGGCCAAGGTCGCGAAGGGCGACGGGCTTCAGCTGATGCGGGGGCTCGCGCGTCAATTGAAGGGCCAAGTCTTCTTCGAGCGGCTTCCACAGGGCGCATTGGTGCGGCTCGATTTCCCGGAATATGTCGCGGCATAATCTGGGCCGCGAGCCGCGCTCTTCGGTTCCGATGAAGCAGGTCGTCTTCAACCGTAGCGGACCGCTTCCCCGTTCAGCGCTCTCGCCATTCCCTTCGGTCGCTTCGCGTCGGCCGATCGTGCGACGAGGCGAATGCATTTCGTCGCGCCCGGCGCGAGATGCAGCCAATTGTCGCGAGGAAGAAAAAATTCGTCGTCGATCGCCACCGATTGCGCGGCGAGGTTCGTCGACAGAGCGAGAACGAATCCGTCGCCGTCTTCCGCGATCTCCGCGCGTAGCCCGAGCTGCGATTTGATCGCGTTGCGCCCGAGCGGAAAATGAAAGGCGTCGATCTCGGCGCCGCTTTGCGCGACTGTGAAGCGCGCCACTGTCAAATCATGCGACGGCGGGCCGAAATTATAGGCGAGCGCCGTATCGAAGAAGCCGCCCCAGAATTCCGCGTCGCGCAATGTGGTGACGCCATGCGGCTCGACGGCGACTCTGCGGCTCGCTTTCATCACCGGCACATGGCCATCGCGATAGCAGGCGAGCGAAATCTCGCCTTCTATGCGCTGCGGTCCGTCGTTGCGCAGATGCGCGAAGAGCCCGTTGACGCCTTCGTCCGTGAGCATGAGCGACAGCGGACGAAAGGCGCGCGCCAAAGCGTGATAGGCGGATTTCGGCTCGCCACGCGCATCGAGAACGCCCCAGCCGGCGCCGGGCCACATATCCTCGAGGAACCAGACGATGGCGCCATGAGTCGTAGAGCCGCCGCGTCGCCATTCGCCGATCGTCGCCTCCATCGTCTCGGCCACTGCGGCGCGCGCTATGTCGAGATAGAGTTGCGGATCGCTCTCGCGCAACGTCGCCGGATCGCAGCCATAGAGCAGGCGCATGTAATGTTCGGTGACGTCGCCGAAAGTCTGCGTCGCGCCCATGTCGCGCGCGATGCGTCCGGCGAAGAGAGGCGATGCGAGCGGGGCGTCGCCGAAGTCGCGGCGCAACGCGGCGTCATCGGCGATATTGGCGAAGCCGAGACATTCGGAGGCGAAGCGCACATTGGCGCGGCGCGCATCCTCGAGGCCGCGACGATAGGCGCCCACTCCGTAGTAATGCGACACGCTCGTGTCCGAATGAAAGGGCAGGGGTCCGCCGGAAGGTGAATTCTCGACGTAAATCGCATCCGGCCGCTGCGCATGGACGAGCCGCGGAAGCGTTTCGTCGAACAGCGGCGAGCGCCATTTCGCTTCGGCGAGGCCGAGCATGGAGGCTTGCTGATAGACCTCGCTGCCGCCACAGAGCACGGCGAGCGAAGGCGAAGATCGTGTGCGCGCCAAAAACTCCGTCGCTTCTCTTTCGACGCTGGCGCGAAAGGCGGCGTCCTGAAACGGATAATCGAAATTGGCGAAGGCGAAATCCTGCCAGACCAAAATCCCGAGCTCGTCGCAGAGCGCGTAGAAATCATCGCTCTCATAGAGAGTGACGCCGGGGATGCGGACCATGTTCATGCCGGCGTCGCGCATGGCGCGCAACAGCGGCGCGCAATCCTCGCGCTCGCCAGCGAGTGAAACTGCGTCGGCCGTCGTCCAGCAGGCGCCGCGGCAGAAGAGAGCAATGCCGTTCACGCGAAGCGCGAAGCCGGCGCCATCCGCGCCGCGATCGACGTCGATGTCGCGAAAGCCGGTACGGCCGAGATCGACGCTAAGATCGCCGATCGTCGCCGCGACAGCGTAGAGATGCGGCTCGCCATGCGTATGCGGCGTCCACAGTTGTGCATCCGGCAGAGCGAGCGTCGCCTCGATGCGATTGTCGGCGACGCGCTCGAAACGCGTTTCCGCCTCGCCGCAGAAGAGCCGAGCAGGAGCGTCTGCGGCGCCGGAAATCTCGAGCGCGACGTGCAGGCTGGCGCGACCTTCGTGGACGAGTGGGCGCATATCGATAGCGCGCAGACGCAGCGCGCCATGCTCGATCAGCTCGACTTCACGCCACGGTCCGAGCGGCGGCGTCGGCGGCGCGAAGCCGGGCAGGCGGCCGAGCGCCGTCGTGCGAATGTGGCGTAGCCCCGCCGGAGCGATCATCCGCGGCCGCCAGCGCGCGCGTCCGCTCTTCGTCGCGATCTCGCGCTCGACGGAGCGAAAGCGAATGTGGAGATCATGCGCGCCAGGCGTCTCGATCTCTATTCGATGCGCATGAAACATATTGTCCGAGCGCAGCGCGAGTTGGCCGTCGAGATAGACATCCGCGAGAGTGGCGAGGCCGTGCAGCTGCAATTCCGCCCGCGCCGAATTGACGAAGGCGGTCTTGTACCAGACGTCGATCGAATCCAGCGGCGGCAGATCGTCGAAGCTCGCGCCTTCCGCGATCAGCGCCTGCGCCAGCGTGCCCGGAACGCGCGCGGCGCGCCAGCGCGCGGCGGCGGGGATGTCGGAGGGCTGCGTCCATTCGCCCGCTTCGTCGATCACAAAAGTCCAACCGGCGTCGAGACGCTGGCGCTTTTCTCCTTCGACGCGCGCACGCATCGGCGACCTCAGCGCAGCTTGGCCGAGAGACCTGCGAACAAGCCGTCATAGACGGCGGCGAGCTCATCCAGCGTCTCGCGCGGATCATAGACGCGCTTGCGCGCGGAGGCGCGCGCCGCCTGGAACTGCATCGCCTTGGCGCCGGCGGAAATCCGCCGGCAGGCGTCCGCTTCGGCGGCGAGATCGCCATCCGGCCGCAGCCAATCGAGATGGCTGCCGAGCAGCTCGAAATTGGCGCCGAGCTGGCGAAACGTGTTGAAGGCGAGGCTGTGGAAGAAGCAGGGCGGACGCGCCTCCAGCACATTCCACAGCGCCGGGAAGCGCGCGGCGAAGGCGCGGATCGGATTGTCGCTCGGGCGGCGCGCGAAATGCTCGCTCGCCAGCGCTTCCGCCAATGCGCGCAAATCTCTATGCGGGCGCTCGCGGTCGAAGCGCACGAATTCGGCGTAAGGGAACAGGCTCGACGGATCGCGCGCCTCGCCGGCGCGGCCGAAGATGGCGTCGAAATCTTCGCCATCCAGCGCGAAATAGCCGTCATTGTGGAAATAGTCGATCCGTCGCGCGCGCATGTCGATTTCCGTGACGCCGATCGTCGTCTTGGAATGATCGATGCGGTAGGTGACGCCGCGCGTGTCCGGCAGATGATAGCCGTCCACTTCCACCATCACCACGCGGCCGCGCGCGGTCTGGCGCTCGATATGGTCGTCCAGCCGATCGTAGAGCGCGAGCTCCTCGACGCGAAGGCCGTAGAGGCGCTCGAGATCGGCGAGTCGCGGCTTGAAGAAGGTGAAATGGTCTTCTTCGCAATCCTGCGCCAGCGTGAAGCCGAGCATGGCCTCGGGCTCGAAGCCGCGCATGGCCACGAGCTCGATCATGAGGTCGACATAGCAGTTGGTCTGCGGCCAATCGCGTTCTGCATGATGCAGCGCATGACGGAAATGCGGTTTCGCCGGCTTCGGCGGCGTAAGCTCCGCGTCAGAGCGAGAGAGCAGCGCGGACTGAGTTCGGCCAGCCATTGGTGTCGATCCCATGATGTTTGAACAAGGCGAGGGCGAGACGCTCCATGCCGAAGCCGACGCAAGCGGTGTGCGCCGTCTCGCCCGAAGCGGTCGTGATGCCCCAGAGCTCGCCGAAATGGTCCTGATGATAGTTGAAGCTCTGGCAGGCGGTCGGATTTTCCGTGCTCTCGATCGGCACTAGCAGCTCGAATTTCAGCGCCTGCTCGCGCTGGCTCGAGGCCATCATGCGCCCGGCGCGGCCGAAAAAAGGATCATTCGCGACATCAATGTGATGCGGAAGCTGCAGCGTCTCTGCGAAGTCGCGCGCGCGCTCCAGCCAGGATTCGCGGAAGCTCGCAGCCTGCTCCGGAAGGCCGATGCGCACGAATTCGCGCATACGGAACATTTGCATACGCGCGGGATCTTTCGACGGCTCGTGGCGGAAGCAATAGGATTGGATGTCGAAGAGACCGCCTTCCGGCGCGAGCGGCCCGCGCCGCGCGACGATCGGATAGAGCGGATAGCAGGCGGCGGGAGTCAGTACGATGTCGGTCGCGCCCTGTCCGCCGGTCCAGTCGCCGCCATTGTGAATATTGTCGAGAAGGGCGAGATGATCCCTCTCGCTGCCGGCGAAGCTGTGAACCGTGCCGGCGAGCTGCGGAAAATTCTTCATGTAGCCGCTCTTCTCGAAGAGCGCGCGATTCATGCCGGGCGGAAAGCGGATGACCTCGGCATGATCATTCGCTGCGGTGCGCGTGATCAGCCGATCCATTCCCTCTATGACCGCCTCGAAGGCCTGCCCCCGGCCATAGAGTCCGTCGACGCCGGTCTCATGCAGAACGCCTTTGGCGAAGAGGCGGTCTAGGAAGCTGTCGCAGGCCTGGCACATGGGTCACTCTCCCAGCCGCTGGTCGATGCGCTGCGCGAGCAGCATGTTGGATAGATTGGTGAAGATGCGATCGTTCGAGATCATCACCTGCGCCGAGAGCGCGTCGCGCATGTGGCGTCCGACGCTGAAGGGCGTGTCGTTCTTGTAGCCCGCGATGCCGGCGATCAGCAGCGCATGATTGATGATCTCGATCGAGAGTTGCGACGAGCCGATCTTGATGTTGTTCATCGCGACGGCGAAGCTCATCGAATTGAGGTCGTCCTCATTCTGCTGCGCCTTGGCGAAGCGCTTGAGGCCTTCGACGATATTGGAGCGCATGAGCTGTAGCTTTGCTGTCGCTTCCGCGAGGCGCAGTGCGCCGGGAGCCGGGCCATTCGGATGGCGGCGCGCATCCTTGCGCACGAAGGATTGCGCGCGCGAGAGCGCGTCGGAGGCGACGCCGAACCATACGGCGCTCCACAGGAGATGCGCTGTCGCGAGCATGGACTCGGAGGCGATCTCGGCGAAATCATGAGTGAAGATCTGCTCGACCGGCGCCTCGCCGCTGAAGGTGAATCCTTCGCTGCAAGTGCCGCGCATTCCGAGCGCGTCCCAGCCGCCGGTGCGCTCGAGACGATATTGGCTCTTCTCGAGCACGGCCATTTGCTGATCGGAGGGCGGCGCGTCGGCGGCGCGGCGCGCGGTGACGAGGATCGCGTCGGAATAGGCGCCATAGGAAATGAGCGCGCCTTCCTTGGCGATGCGGAATGTCGCGCCATCGCGCTCGAAGGCGCAAATGCTGTTGCGCATATTGCCGCCGATGCCGCCTTCGGTCGTCGCGGAGCCGAGCAGCAGCTGCTCGTCGCAGAGGCGGCGCATGAAGTCCTCGTGCCAGGCGCTGCCGCGGCCATGCGCGACGAGGCTCGACACTTTGATCTGATGCATGGCGAAGATCATCGCCGTCGAGGCGCATCGCTGGCCGAGCGAGGTGCAGATCTCCGCGACGTCGAAGAGCGAAGCTCCGCCGCCGCCGAATTCGACCGGGATCAGCAGCGACAGAAGTCGCGCGTCCTTGAGCGCCCGGACCGCTTCGATGGGAAAGCGGCCATTGCGGTCGACATCGTCGGCGTGGCGGGCGGCTGTCGTGACGACATCGGCTCCGCGATCGAGCGGCGCATTCATCAGGCGGCTTCCTCACCCTTGAGCTCATGCAGGCAGCCGGCGATCGCCGAGATCGAGGAGAAGCTGCGACGATTGAGCATATGATCGGGGAATTCGACGTCGAAGGTCTCTTCGAGCGCCAGCATGAGCTGGACAGCGGCGAAGGATGTGAGGCCCGCCGCGTAGAGATCCGCGTCGTCGCCGATCGCCGTGGCCGCTTTCGACAAACGTCCTTGTTCATCGACGAGTCGTCTAATCGTATCGAGCATCCTCATCTCCATCGACCAAGCTCTAGTTCCATCGTCACCATACGCCGTTGCGCATTATTTTCAGCTAATTTGCAGCCAGTTGGTGAACAGTTTGCGGATTTGACCGTCGCCAAATCCAGTTTTGGCCGTTGCCAAATCCATTCCATAAAATTCGACGCGTTCCGGCGAGGGTTTCGCGCCGATCTGAGTGAAAATGGCACGTGGCTATGCTGCGCTGGACATGAGCGAGACACTCGAGGCGTCCCGATTTCTGTCACAACGGAGCCGTCTGGCTATTTCGCGCCGCGGGACCCTAATTTCGACATGAAGAAGATGAATGAGAGAAGAGGGGTTCAAGAAAAGTTAACCATGAAATGGAACATTCGTCTTCAACGTGAATGTGGGGGCTGCGCTCGCTTGTTCGACGTCGAAACGGAACTCGCGTGATGTTGGATTATGAATCCGGGTCGAAAGGCGTGGCGGAGCGTGAACGTCCTGCGGCCGCGGAGCCGAGGCGCGCCCGTTCCTCGCTGACGCCGGGACGGCTGATCGCGCTCGCGCTTCGCAACAAGCTGTTCATCGTGTCGGTGGCGCTCGCCTGTGCGGCCGGGGGCTATGCGCTGACCAAGCTGCTGACGCCGCGCTATGTCGCCGCCGCGCAAATCTATCTCGATCCGCGCGGTCTGCCCGGCCTCGAGGGCGACGCCAATCAGGGGCAGGATTCCACCGGCTTCATCAATTTCGTCGAGACGCAGACGCGCATTTTGACCTCGCAGGTCGTGCTCGAGCGCGTCGTCGAAGCCGAGAAACTGACCGACGATCCCGAGTTCGGCGCGTCGACGTCGTTGTTCGGCAAGCTGTTCGGCCATTTCGGCCGCACGCCGACCAAGGAGGAGATCGTCGCCGGCGCCGTGCGCGTTCTCGGCACGAAGATCATGGTTCGGCGTCCCGAGCGCACCTTCATCATCGACATCGCCGCCTCGAGCGACAATGCCCAGAAGTCGGCGCGCATCGCCAATGCGGTGGCGCAGGCCTATATCGATGTGCGCTCGGCCATGCATAAGGACGCCGCGAATCAGGCGGCGACATCCTTCACAGGACGTCTCGACGGGCTGCGCGAGCGCCTGCTCGCCGCCGAAAAATCGGTCGAGGCCTATAAGGCCGAAAACGGCTTCGTCGGCACGCGGGACTCTTATATCGACGAGCAGCGGCTGAAAGAGCTCAATCAGCAGCTCACTTTCGCCCGTACGCGGCTCGAGGACACGCGCTCGCGTTTCGAACAGGCGCAGCGCGCGGCGCGGTCCGATACCGAGCTCGCCGCTATCGCCGCTAATATGAATCTCACGACCTTGAACGCTCTGCGCGGGCAGCAGGCGGAGGCGGCGCAAAAGCTCGCCGATCTCTCCGCCGAGCTCGGGCCGCAGCATCCGGTCGTCAAAAACGTCACGGCGCGGCTCGCGGAAACGCGGCGTCTCGTCAGCGCGGAGCTCGCGCGCGTCGCGGCCTCGCTGCGCAAGGATTATGAGCGGGCGCGCGGCACGGAAGAGGCGCTGAACCGCGAGATGCAGAAGCTCGAGAGCAAGGCTGTCCTCTCGGCGCAAGCCTCCGTCAAGCTGCGCGATCTCGAACGTGAGGTCGAGGTCAGCCGCAGCATTTACGAATCCTTCCTGACGCGCTCGCGTCAGACCGGCGAGGCGCGTCAGCTCGACGCCGCCAGCACGCATATCATCACAATGGCGACGCCGCCGATCGCGCGCAGCTTTCCGCCCGGCGCCGGTCTGATGACGAGCGCGGGCTTCGTAGCGGGTCTCACTCTGGGGCTCGGCCTGGTGTTTCTGCGCGAGCGCGGCTTCAGCGGCGCGGCCCCGGAAGCTGCGCCCCGTCGCGACGCCGAAGCCCAGCCGCTGCGCATCGCCGTGACCGATGCGACGAAATTCACTGTTCGCGGTCCAGCGGCGGAGCCGGACCGGCTCGAATTGACGCGGCTCGGAATTCCCTTCGTGCGGCCCTTCGCCGATCGCCGCGAGCTCGAGGCGGTGGTGTCGCGCTTCAGCGCGCTGGTCGAGGAGAGCGCGCATCGCCCGCTCGTCGTCGGAATCGTCGGCGACGCGCCGGGCTCGATCCGCACCGTGATGGCGGTCAATATCGCTCTGGCGTTGCGTATGCAGCATTTCGAGGTCGCGCTCATCGACGCCGACCGCGATCATGCGGCGCTCACCGTTCTCATCGAGGATGGCCTCGAGGCTTTCGGCGACGCCGAGGATCCTTTCGTGCGCACGGATGACAGCGTGCTGCTGGCGTTGCCCGCCATCGATCGGCGCTCGCGCTCGGCCGGCGCGGTCGAGCGGATCGTGGATGATTTCCGTGACGGCTGTCCGGCCGAGGTCGACATTGTGCTTTGCGACGGCGTCGGCTCGGACGAGAGCATGTTCGAGCGGCTCGACTGTGTTGCGCCGGTGCTCGGCCGCGATCAGGACGAGGAGACCGCGATCGCCGAGCTTCCGCAGGCGCTACGCGCGAAGATCGCCGTGATTTTGCGGGTCGATCACAGCGACCCCTGGCTGCCGCGCCGCGATGCGCGCCGCCGCTCGCAGGCGCGCAGGTCCGCCTGAGGCGGACCTCTTCACTCGGCGGGGAGAGGCTCTGCTCGGAGAGGCCGAGCGCCTCAGTCTCGGCGCGGAAATCCTCTTCGACGCGATCGAAGCCATCGATGATGCCCGCCGATGAAGAGGCGGAGAACCGGCGGCCGGCTTCGTGCAGCTTCGCCGCGACATCCAGCGCGAGTCCGATTGCCGCCATCCCACTCGGAAAGAGGCGAACCGTTTCGCTCAGCGGCCGGTCTTCACCCTGGTCCATTCGCGGGTGACGACCTTCTGGAGCGGCTGATCCGGGGCCGTGACGGTGAAGAGGCGCTTCATTGTCGCCGCATCGGGATAAATGGCCGGATTTTCGGCGATCTCCTTGTCGACCAGCGGCCGCGAGGCGGCGACGCCATTGGCGAAATTGGCGATTTTGGTGTTGCGGGCGGCGACCTCCGGCCGCAGCAGATAATCGATGAAGAGATGCGCCTCGTCGGGATGCGGCGCGTCCTTGGGAATGGCGAGGCTGTCGATCGACATCAGCGTCCCTTCCTGCGGGATCACATAATTGATTTCGACGCCATTGGCCGCCTCGCGCGCGCGATTGCGCGCCTGGAAGCTGTCGCCGGCCCAGCCGATGGCGAGGCAAATATCGCCATTGGCGAGCGCATTTATATATTCGGAGGAGTGGAATTTCTTTATGTGCCGCCGCAGGCCGGAGAGAAGATCGGCGGCGCGGCGAATGTCGCCCGGCTCCTTGGAATTGGGATCGAGCTTCAGATAATTGAGCGCGATCGAGAACATATCTTCGGGACTGTCGAGCACATAGACGCCGCAATCGGCGAATTTGCGCAGATTTTCGGGCTTCAGCACCTGCTCCCAAGAGGCGATCGGCTTGTCGCCGATGCGTTCTTTGATCTTGGCGACATTATAGGCGACGCCGGTGGTGAACCACATATAGGGCGCCGCATGGGCGTTGGAGGGATCATAGCGCGCGAGGCGCTGCGCGATCTCCGGCCAGACATTGTCGATATTCTTGAGCTTGCTCTTGTCGAGCGGCCGATAGACGCCGGCCTTGATCTGCCGTTGCAGAAAGGTGGCGGAGGGGACGACGACATCGTAGCCGGCGGAGCCGGCGAGCAGGCGCGTCTCCAAAATCTCGTTGGAATCATAGGTGTCGTAGACGACCTTGACGCCCGTCTCGCGGGTGAAGTCCTCGAGCGCGCGCGGGTCGATATAGTCGCTCCAATTGAAGATGTTGACGACCCGCTCCGCGCCCCGCGCTCCCATGGCGCCGCCGAGCAGCAACAGACATGCGGCGAGAATTCTCATTCGACCTGCTCTCCCTCAGCGTCGGGCGATTCGTTCGCCGCGAATTGTTTCGCCGCATATTGCTTCACGGCTTGCGCGCCGCGCCGCCCCATGGGGACAATGGCTGTCCTCTCGCTCTCCCGCCATTCCGAGATTATGCGATGGAGCCCGTCTCTGCGCCTCGAAAGTCTGCGCGAGCAAAACGCCCGTCTCGTGACGCGCAGCGCGCGGCGCTATTTGCGCGCGGCGGGTTTTTCCGTGCTCGCGGAGCTGCCGTTGCCGGGCGGGCGGCGAGCCGATCTCGTCGCGCTCGCGGCCGACGGCGCTCTGCGCATCGTCGAGGTGAAGAGCTCGCTCGCGGACTTCCGGGCCGATCGCATATGGATGGACTATCGCCTCCATTGTGACCGCTTCTACTTCGCCATTCCCTGCGATCTTTCCGAGGAGGCTTTTCCAGCGGACGCCGGCCTCATCGTCGCCGACGCGCATGGCGCCATGCTGGCGCGGGAGGCGCCGGCTCACAAGCTCGCGCCCGCGAGTCGCAAGGCCATGCTGCTGCGTTTCGCCGGCGCCGCGGCGGAGCGGCTTCACCACGCCCTGCATCGCGACGAATTCTGACCGCCGCGTGTCATCGCGGCACGCTCATCGCGGCGCGCGCTTGGCCAATATGCGCTGCAGCGTGCGGCGATGCATGTTGAGCCGGCGCGCCGTCTCCGACACATTGCGGTCGCAGCTCTCATAGACGCGCTGAATATGCTCCCAGCGCACGCGATCGGCCGACATGGGATTGTCGACCGCGTCGGGCTTGTCGATCTTCGTCGCCATTAGCGCATGATAGATTTCGTCGGCGTCGGCAGGCTTGGCCAGATAGTCGAAGGCGCCGAGCTTCACCGCCGTCACCGCCGTGGCGATATTGCCATAGCCGGTGAGGATGATGCCGCGCGCATCCGGACGCTTCACCTTGAGCGACGAGATGACGTCGATTCCATTGCCGTCGCCGAGCCGCATGTCGATGATGGCGAAGGCCGGCGGGGCCGCCTCGACCGCCGCCAATCCTTCCGCGACGCTCTCGACCGCGGTGACGAGAAAGCCGCGCGCCTCCATGGCGCGGGTGAGCCGGCCGAGGAAGGGCTTGTCGTCCTCCACGATCAGCAGCGTGAGCTCTTGCGGAATCTCCCCGATCGCGGCCTCCACGGCCGCATCGAAATCATTGTGTTCGGCTGCGCCAGCATCGTCGATCATGCGTCGTCGTCCTGCTTTGGGATGATTCAATATAGCATCACACCGCGTCGGACGAAGGCGTTTGTTGGTCCAAGTCTCGCTTCGAGCCCCGTTCCAACTCCCGCTCGCGTCCGCTGTCGCTATTGCCCGACGAGCGCTCGAGCGCGGCGCGTGGCCAGGTGATCGTCACCTTGGCGCCTGTGCTGGGCGCCTGCACATTGGCCGTCGTCACAGTGGCGCCGGAACGCTCGAGCAGCGTCTTGGCGATGAAGAGGCCGAGGCCGAGGCCCGAGCCCGGCTCGTTCTTGGTGCGCCGGTCGGTGGGGCGTCCGCTGACGTAAGGGTCGCCCAGGCGATTGAGAATCGCCTGCGAAAATCCCGGCCCGTCGTCCTCTATGACGATGACGACGAGCTCCTTCGACCACAGCGCTTCTATGCGCACGCGCGAGCTGGCGAAATCGACGGCGTTCTCGACGAGATTGCCGAGGCCGTAGACGATGCCGGGATTGCGCGAGAAGCTCGGCTCCTCGGGCGGACCGCGCCGCGTCAATTCTATGTCCACGCCGAAGGCGCGATGCGGGTCGACCACCTCCTCGAGCAAAGTCTCGAGCGTCTGCATGTCGAGCAGGCTGCCGGTGTCGGCCTGGCCGAGCGAGACGAGCTTGCGTAAAATCTCGCGACAGCGCCGCGCCTCCTGCGCGAGCAGAGCGAGATCGTCGGCGAGCGCCGGCGCCGAGGCCAGCGCGGATTTTTGCAGCTCCTTCGTCACCACGGCGATGGTCGCGAGCGGCGTGCCGAGCTCATGCGCGGCCGCGGCGGCGAGGCCGTCCAATTGCGAGAGATGCTGCTCGCGCTCCAGCACCAGCTCGGTCGCCGCCAGCGCGGTCGACAATTGGCGCGCCTCGTCGGAGACGCGGGCGGCGTAGAGGCCGATGAAGGCCGCGCTCAGCACCAGCGCAGTCCACACGCCCGTCCGATAGAGCAGCGGAAAATGCAGCTCCACGCCCTCGTACCAGGGCAAGGGCTGAAATTCGACGGTCAATATCGTCGCCGCGGCGATCATCAGCACGCCGAGCAGAATGGTGAGCTTGCGCGGCAGCGACACGGCCGAGATCATCACCGGCGCCAGAAACAGCATGGCGAAAGGATTGGCGACGCCGCCGGTGAGATAGAGCAGGGCGGAGAGCTGCAATATGTCATAGGCCAAGAGCAGCGCCGCCTCGCCGTCGTCGAGACGGAATGTGCGCGTCGTGGCGAGCCGCAGCGCGGCGTTGAGGCAGGCCGAGGTCGCAATCGCGATGAAGCTCAGACCGATCGGGAAATCGAACTGAAAATAGAAGAAGGTGACGAGCGTCGCGAAGGTCTGGCCTGCGATCGCCAGCCAGCGCAGGATGATGAGCGTGTCGACGCGAAGCTGGCGGGCCTGATGGCCGAAATCGGCGTCGGCGGTATTGGTCATGAGGCGGCGTTGTCTCGAAAATTGCAGCAGCGCGAGACGCGCGGCTCTGTGATTTGTAGCGCGTTTCGCCTGTGCTCGGCAGCGATTTTCCGTAGGACTATATGCCGCGCCCCCTCGCCGCGCGCCACAGCCGCCATTGTCGTCGCCATTGCGCGGGCTCGGCGATGGAGCGGAAGGGATCGAAGCCTTTGCGCTCCATCTCGCCGAGATAGAGTGGAATCAAGGCGGCGGGCAGCAGCGCGGCGCGCGCCGCGCCATCGCCGCGCACAGATTTGCGCGCTCTCTCGAAAGCGTCGCGGGCCGCGCCGCGCAGTTCCGCCAGAGCGTCGGCGACCGCCGGCGTCGCTTTCGCTTCGGCGAAATCCTCCGCGGCGCGATGGCGCGCGAGAAGATCGGCGGGCGCGAATCGTTGACCCTGCGCCAGATGGCGGGGCAGGGCGCGCAAAATCGCCGTGAGGCCATAGGCGCGCCCGGCGAGGCGCAGCGCCTCCTCCTGCCGCGCGGCGTCCGCAGCGTCGATGATGCGCGCGCGCCAGCGCATGGGCGCGCCGAAAACGCGGTCGCAATAGGTCTCGAGCGCCTCGAGGCTCTCCATCGGATCGTCATAGAGATCGAAACTATGCGTTTCGAGCAGCTCGGAGACCTCTTCGCGCGGGATGGCGCAGCGGTTCAGCGTATCGAAAAGAGCGTCGGCGATCGGATGGGCGCGGGCGCCCTCGTTGTCTTCCGCCGCCTCCAGCGCATCGTACCACCAGCGCAGCCGCATCTCGCCGAGAATCGGCTGCGAGACACGGGCGCGCACGCTGGAAATCTCGGCCGCGAAAGCGCCGATCGCATGGAGATGCGGACGCGCCTGCGCCGGCGCGAACAGGCAGGCGAGCCAAAGGTCGAGGTCCTGCTCGCGCAGCGCCGCCTCGCAATGGCGGTAGTGCTCGGCGAGCTCCGTCTCGCGCTCGGTCGTCGCGGCCTCATCCATGGGCGAAAACCTCGGCTCACACCACGATCAGCACGGCGGCGACGCGGCGGTCTTCGTCGAGCAGCATATTATATGTGCGAACGGCGGCGCCGGTGGCCATGGCTTCGACCATGATTCCCGCCTGCTTCAGCCGCGCGCGCAAGGCGGCCGAGGGCGGCCGCAAATTTTCGCCGGAGCCGAAGATCAGCAGTTCGATCGTCCCTTCGCCCTCGGCGAAGAGAGGAGCGAGCGCCGCCTCGTCGATTTCCGCCGTGGCGACCGCTTCCAGCGCATGAATTCCCGAGGGCAGCGCGAGCAGCGAGCCGCGATGCGACATTTCCGCGAAGCGAAAGCCGCCGCCGCCATAGGACTCGATCTTATGGCGGCCCGGAACGAAGCCTCGACCCTGCTCGGCCATCAGGCCGCTTTGGGCTTGGCGCGCGTCGTCGCTTTGGCGGCCTTGCTCGGCGCCGTCTCCGGCGCCTTGTCGGTGTCCTCGTTGCGCAGGCCGAGATAGATCAGCATGGGCGAGCAGATGAAGACGGAGGAATAGGTGGCGACGAAAATGCCCCAGATCATGGCGAGCGAGAAGGAGCGGATCACATGGCCCCCGAAGATCGCCAGCGACAGCAGCGCCAGAAACACCGTCGTCGCCGTCATGATCGTGCGCGGCAGCACGGCGTTGATGGAGAGGTCGATCATCTGATCGGTCGGCATTTTCTTGTATTTGCGCATCATCTCGCGAATACGGTCGAGCACGACGACGGTCTCGTTCAGCGAATAGCCGACGATGGTCAGGATGGCCGCGATCGACGTCGTGTTGAATTCGAGATGGGTGAGCGAGAAGAAGCCGACGGTGAGCAGAAGATCGTGCATTGTGGCGATGACCGCGCCGACGGCGAATTGCCATTCGAAGCGGAACCACAAATAGGTGAGCACGGCGACGATGGAGAGCACGACGCCGAGCGTGCCGGACTGCACCAGCTCCCCGGAGACGCGCGGGCCGACCACCTCGACGCGGCGCAGCTCATAGTCGGAGCCGACCGAGCCGCGGACCTTTTCGACCGCCGCCTGCTGGGCGACGTCGCCGCCCTTCTGCGGTCCGAAGCGGATCGTCGCATCCGATTGATTGCCGAAGGCCTGCACCTCGACGTCGCCGAGCTCGAGCTTCTCCATGGTCGAGCGCAGCGTCGCGATCTCGGCCTCGCCGGTCTTGGCGCGCAATTCGATGACCGTGCCGCCGGCGAAGTCGATGCCGAAATTCATGCCGCTGAGAAAGAACAGCAGCAGTGAGCAAATGGAGAGAAAGGCCGAGAACGGATAGCTCACGCGGCGGAACCGCATGAAAGGGAACTTGGTGTTCTCCGGGGCGAGACGCAGCAGCTTCATGTCGGTTTCACCCTCAGATCGGCAGGCGCGTCGGGCGCGCGTAATGATACCAGATCGCGATCATCATCCGCGTCATGGTGACGGCGGTGACGATGGTCGTCAGAATGCCGAGCGCGAGCGACACGGCGAAGCCGCGCACCGGGCCGGACCCTAAGAAATAGAGGATCGCCGCGGCGACGAACATCGTCACATTGGAGTCGACGATGGTCGCGAAGGCGCGGTTGAAGCCGGCGTCGAGCGAGGCGAGGATCGAGCGCCCGCCGTGCTGCTCCTCGCGGATGCGCTCATAGATCAGCACATTGGAGTCGACCGCCATGCCGATCGTCAGCACGATTCCGGCGATGCCCGGCAAGGTCAGCGTCGAGCCGAGCAGCACCAGGCCGGCGAAGATGAAGGCGATATGGACGAACAGCGCCAGATTGGCGAAGATTCCGAACACGCCATAGGTGATGAGCATATAGACGACGACGAGGCCGGCGCCGACGTAAGCCGCGCGCTTGCCGGCGTCGATCGAGTCCTGGCCTAGGCCGGGACCGACGGTGCGCTCCTCGATGATGTTCAGCTTGGCGGGCAGCGCGCCGGCGCGCAGTAGGATCGAGAGGTTGTTGGCCTGCTCGACTGTGAAATGGCCCGAGATCTGGCCGGACCCGCCGGTGATCGGCTGCAGAATGCGCGGCGCGGAAATCACCTTGTTGTCGAGCACGATGGCGAAGAGCCGGCCGACGTTTTTTGAGGTCACCTCGCCGAATTTCTGCGCGCCGCGAATGTTGAAGCGGAAATTCACCACCGGCTCGCCGCCGCGCTGCTGGTCGAAGCCGGGCTGAGCGTCGGTCAGATCCTCGCCCTGCACCATGACCTGCTTCTCGATGGCGATCTTGCCGGATTGATCGGATTGCTCGAGCTCTTCCAGCTCGGACGGGCTTTGGCCCGGCTCGGCGACGAGGCGGAATTCGAGCTTGGCGGTCTCGCCGAGAACGATCTTCAGCTGCTTGGGGTCCTGGAGGCCCGGCACCTGGACGTTGATACGGTCGTCGCCCTCGCGCTGAATGCTGGCCTCGCGTGTGCCGAGCGCATCGACGCGCTTGCGGATCACTTCGATCGATTGGTCGACGGCGTGGCGGACCTTGTCCGTCACGCCAGCCTCGGTGACCGTGATCTGGACCAGTCCGTCGCCCGAATCGCGCACTTCGATCGGCGGCGCGCCGCCGATTTTCGCGCCGGCGAAGCTGTTCGCCAGATTGCGGAACTTTGGCAGCACTTTGGCGCGGTCGGCGGCGTCGGGAATGCGAAGTTGCACGCCGCGGGCCTGGGTTCCGATGCCGCCGGTGATGGCGACCTTCTCCTCGCGCAGGATGCGGCGGACGTCGTCGCGCAGATTGGTCACCTGCGTGTGCAGGACCGAGGCCTTGTCCACCTCCAGCATCACATAGGAGCCGCCTTGCAGATCGAGGCCGAGCACGATGGTGCGCGGCTGCGCCCAGGAAGGCAGGGCGTGTTCGAGCGCCTTGAAGCTCGCCGGCGCGAGCGTGCTCGGGAGGATGACGAGAACGGCGGCGAGCGTCAGCGCCAGTATGGCGATGATCTTCCAGGTGGCGAAGCGCAGCATGGATCATCGGTCCTTGAGAGGCGGTCCTGAGGGATTTGTCTCGGCGCCGGAGGGGCGGGCCGGGACGGGGCGGCGCATTCTTCGAGAGGCTAGCGCGAGGCCGCTTGATCCTTCACCGGCTCGCCCTTGGCGCGCACCTCGGCGATGGCGGAGCGCAGCGCGCGCACGCGAATATTCTGGGCGAGCTCGACCTCCACTTCAGCGTCGTCGACGACCTTCGTCACTTTGCCGATGAGCCCGCCGCTGGTGACGACGGTGTCGCCGCGCCGCACGTTCTTGAGCGATTCCTTCTGTTCCTTCGTGCGGCGCGCCTGCGGGCGCAGCACGATGAAATAGACGATCAGCGTGACGAACAGCAGCGGGACGATCTGTGAGATCATGTCGGGCGCCGGAGGCGCGGGCGGAGCGGCGGCGTCCGGCGTGGTCTGCACCGTCGCGCTCGGCGGAACCGGCGGCGCCGCGGGAGGCGCCGGAACGGGCGGCGCCGTGGGGGCGAGCGGAGCGGGGGGCGTCGCCGCCGGGGCGTCGGTCTGAGCTTGGGCGGTCTGGATCAATTTCATGTTCGATCTCTTGGAAGCGGCGCGCGCGCCTTCGTGCCGGCAGGATGCCGCCTTGCAACGGGCGCGGACTATAGCCGGCCTTATCTCGAAATCAATGGCGGCCGGCGCCGCGGCGCAACGCCGCTCCCGGTTATGATTTCGGCGAGCTCTGTGCGACAACTCACAGTCGGCGGCCTCGGCGGGGGATATGTCGCTTCATGGAAGCATCGGGGCGGAGAGGCTCCGCGCGCTTCGCAGCGAAGGTTGAGGAGATACCGATGTCGAAGAAATTGTCGCTCGTTCTCGCGCTGGGCGCCGCTCTGGCGCTGCCGGCCGAGGCGCTCGCTCAGCATTACGGCGGCGGCCACGGGGGCGGCCATGGCGGCGGCCACTGGGGCGGAGGTCACGGAGGCGGCCATGGCGGCGGCGGCCACTGGGGCGGCGGCCATGGCGGAGGCCATGGCGGTGGAGGTTGGCACGGGGGCGGTCACGGCGGCGGTCACTGGGGCGGAGGCCATGGCGGTGGA
>NZ_PUIV01000037.1 GCF_003113265.1 Methylosinus sporium | reverse complement strand
AGATCCGATCGCTTCCGAAGGCTTGGGCTCACGGAACGGCTCTCGCTCTTCCCTGTGGACGGGAGAGAAACACCGGTCCGGCGACGCGCCGCCTGTCCATGGACGGGGGTCGCCGTCCCGGATGGAGCCGGCCCCCGCCCGCGTTCCCTGACCCGAGAAACGCGCCCTTGCGTCGACGGGAGCGAGGGAGAGATAGGAATATTTTCAGTATATGTCAAGGTCGGGTGAGAGACTATCGGATGCTCACATCCTCCTCGCCTCACGGCGTCCTGCCGGGCTCGTCCCGGCCACCCACGTGGCGCACTTTCGGCGCTCGCCATGGCTTCCCTCCGCCCCGCTCTGGACATGGCGCGGCTTCCGAACCAAAGTGAGCCGGCTCCCGCATCGCACAAGCCTTGGACGCCGCCTTGTCTTCCGCGCCTTCTTTCATCGTCGCCCGCGATCCGCTCGCCCCGCCGCCGGGGCTCGAGGGAGCTGTCGTCGCCATCGGCAATTTCGACGGGCTGCACCGCGGCCATCGCGGCGTCATCGCCCATGCGCAGGCTCTGGCGCAAAAGCTCGGCAAGCCATGCGCGCTGCTCACTTTCGAGCCGCATCCGGCCGATTGCTTCGCCGGAAAATCGGTCATATTCCGCCTCACCCCGCCGGACGCCAAGGCCGCGATGCTCGCCCGCCTCGGCCTGGATGGAATGGTGATCCTCACTTTCGACAAGGACTTCGCCGCGCGTCCGCCGCAGGAGTTCACCGAGGAGATTCTTCGCAAGAGGCTCGGCGTCTCGGCGGCGGTGGCGGGCTATGATTTCTGCTTCGGCGCCATGCGCGCCGGCAATCCCGCGTTTCTGCGCGCCGAGGGCGATCGGCTGGGCTTTACCGTCGAGATCGTGCCGCGGATCACGCAGGACGAGGCCGGCAGCCTCGAGGCGGTCTCCTCCACCGCGACGCGCGAGGCGCTCGCCGCCGGCGATGTCGCGCTGGCGGCGAAGCTGCTCGGCCATCCCTATTTCGTCGAGGGCGTCGTGACCCGAGGCCGCCAGCTCGGCCGCACGCTGGGCTTTCCGACCGCCAATATCGCACTCGATCCTTCGAGCAAGCTGCGCCACGGCATTTACGCGGTGACGCTGGAGGCGGATGGCGTGCTGCGCGAGGGCGTCGCCAATTTCGGCCGCCGGCCGACCGTGGAGGCGGAGGGCGCGCCGCTGCTCGAGGTCTTCGTCTTCGATTTCGACGGCGATCTCTACGGCAAGACGGTGGAGGTCGCCTTCATCGGCTTCATTCGCGGCGAGGCGAAATTCCCCTCGCTCGACGCGCTCACCGCGCAAATGCACGCGGATGCGGCGAAGGCGCGAGAGATGCTTTCTCTGAGACAAACAGCCCCCTCATCCTGAGGCGCTTTTTGCGTAGCAAAAAGCCTCGAAGGATGCTCCAGAAGGCGGGGCGTCCGACCCTTCGAGACGCCGGCTCCTCAGCATGAGGGGCCGATCCATTTCATCCGAGCAGAGCGGCGAGAATCGTCTCGAATTCTTGCGAGAGCGGACCGATCGCGGCCGGTTTGCCAGCGCGGGCGTACCAATAGCCGGCGTTGCCGAGATCGCCTTCCGCGCGATGCAGAAAGGCGTGCACCCACATGGCGTTCGCCTTGCTGGAGCTGTCGACGCATTTATGCGCGCCGTCCCAGTCGCCCTTGGCGTTTTTCCACAGCGCGAGCAGCGGCGGCGAGAGGGCAGGGGGCGTCGCGGCGGCGAGGGAGGCATGGAATTGGGCGGGGGTCATAGGGCGAAGATAGGAGCGAGGAGGGCTGCGCGCATCCCCCTCGCGGCCCGTGGAATCAAGCGGAGCTCGAAAGCCAAATGAGCGCGGCGAGGTTCGCCAGCGCGGTTCCGGCGGGGCCGAAGGTCTTCATGCGATCCTCGATCGTCACGCCTATAGCGGCGTCGCACGCCTGAACGACGATCATGGCGCAAGCTGTCGCCGCGAGCCAAGGCGCGGAGCCCGTGACGAAGGGAACGAGGCTCACCAGCGCAAGAGCGACGCTTCTCGCGCAGGCATAGAGCGCCGCCACTCGGACATCAGCGGCGGCCGTGAAAGTCGCGGCGATGGAAAATCCGAGGCTTATCATCGCGCTGACGGCCGTGATCGACGCACAGAGAAGAAATGGAAGGGTCATTTGAAAAGCCTTTTGCTCGAAAAAGTGAGCCGGCGCGGCGCGCAGCGCATCGGCTGGCGAGTGGGAATGAAATTCTTGACAGTCGCTTATGATGATTTGGCTACGAACGGGCATCCGAAATGAGACGAGCAGCTCGTCCCGCGCGGGTCGAGCTGTCGCGCTGATTGGAAATCGCAGCGAGTTTCGCGGGCGTCACGGCGCCGACGCGGGTTCGCGATGTCGCTCCTGCGAAAGAGCGGATGCCTGCTTTGGAAAGGCGACGAACGCCACGATACATGCGGCGATTCCGCAAGCGGCGATCGCGGCGATCATCGGCAGAGCCGCGCCATTGGCCGTCGCGCCGACGATGAAGGAGGCGAATGTTCCGGCGCCGAACTGAAGCGCTCCCAGCAGGGCCGACGCCGTGCCGGAGATCGCGCCATAGGATTCGAGCGCCATGACGCTGCAAATGGGCATGACGACAGCCCTGGCGGCGATGATGACGAAGAGCGACGCGGCGAGCACAGCGAGACTCGCGCCGCCGGCCATTTCCACCGCCGCCAGCGAGACGGCCGTCACGGCATAGACCGCGACGGACGCGCGCACGACCGTCTGCGGCCGAAAGCGGCCCATCAGTCGCGGCGCGGTCTGCGCGGCCGCGATCAGGCCGATGGAATTGACGGCGAAGACGCCGCTATAGGCGGCGGGCGTCAGTCCATGCAGCGAAATGAAGACGAAGGAAGAGCCGGCGAGATAGGCGAAAAATCCGGCCTGCGCGAACGCCGCCACAGCCACATAAGGGAGAAAGCGGCGGCTGGCGAGAAGATGCGCGTAGTTTCGCGCGGCGTCGAGCGGGCGGCTGGCGGCGCGAAGCTCTTCCATGCGGGTCTCCGGCAAGGCGATCCACACCAGGACGAGATCGGCGACGCCGAACAGCGCCAGCGCGCCGAACAGAGCCTGCCATGGCGCGACGGCGATGATCGCCGAGCCCAACAGAGGCGCGAGAATCGGCGCGACGCCGAGGACGAGCATCATCATCGCGATGAGCTTGGCGGCCGTCTGCCCCGTGTACAGGTCGCGCACGATGGCGAGGCCCATCACCATGCCGGCCGAGCCGCCGAGCCCATGGATGAAGCGCCAGGCGGCGAGCTGCTCGGCCGTGCCGGCGGCGATGCTGCCGATCGAGCCGAGGATGAACAAGAAGAGCCCGGCGTAAATGACCGGCTTGCGGCCGACAGAGTCGGAAATCGGGCCGTAGAAGAGCTGGCCGATCATGAGGCCGGCGAAGAAGTACACGAGGCTGAATTGAACGCCGCCTTCGCCGACATTCAGCCCCGCCGCGATCTGCGGCATGGCCGGTAGATACATATCGATCGACAGCGGCCCCAGAGCGCCGAGAGCCCCGAGAATCGGCGCAATGCGCCTGGAAGATGTGTCTTGCATGAGCGGAGTTTCACCTTTCGCTCGGCGCTCGTTGCGTTCGCGCCGAGTTCGAAGGCTCGAGGAATGGATCGAGCCGAAGCTTTGGAATGGCGGACCGTTAGTGTTTAGAGCGATCTAAGATATATCTTTATATCGGCGGGGGTCAAGCCTTTCATTCCAGCCCCCTACCGCGGCGCCCCGAACGCCTGCTATCTCTCCGCCATGACCCTCATCTACAAGCTTCTCCCCGCTTCCCTCTGGCGTGAGGCCGAGGCGGCGGGCGCTTTCGCCGGCGCCGGGATCGATCTTTCCGACGGCTACATTCATTTCTCGACCGGCGCGCAGGTCGAGGAGACGGCGGCGCGCTATTTCAACGGCGTCGCCGATCTTCTGCTCGTCGCCGTGGAGGCGGAGCCGCTCGGCGACGCGCTGAAATGGGAGCCCTCGCGCGGCGGCGATCTCTTCCCCCATCTCTATGGAACGCTGCCCGTCGCCGGCGTCGCCAAAGTGACGGCCGTGCCGATGCGCGCGGACGGCGGCCATGATTTCGCGGGGCGTCTCGAATGATCGAGGTTTTTTTCGGCGATCTCGCCACCTCGCTGTTTCGCCGTCTGCCGCCGGAGACGGCGCATCAGGCGACGATCGTCGCTCTGCAGCTGATGCCGGCGCCGAAGCCCCCGCGCGACGATCCGCGCCTCGCGGTGCAAGCCTTCGGCCTCGATTTTCCCAATCCGATCGGCCTCGCCGCCGGCTTCGACAAGAACGCCGAGGTTCCCGACGCCATGCTGGCCATGGGCTTCGGCTTCGCCGAGGTCGGCACGCTGACTCCGCGACCGCAGGCCGGCAACGCCCGCCCGCGCGTGTTTCGGCTGGCGGAGGATCGCGGAATCGTCAATCGCTACGGCTTCAACAATGTCGGCCATACGCTCGCCTATGAGCGGCTGCTCGCCCGACGTTCGCGCGGCGGAATCGTCGGCGTCAACATCGGCGCCAATAAGGACGCCGCTGACCGCATCGCCGATTATGAGCGCGGCATTGCGGCCTTCTCCGAGCTGGCGAGCTATTTTACCGTCAACGTCTCCTCGCCCAACACGCCGGGCCTGCGCGATCTGCAGGAGAAGAACGCGCTCTCCGAGCTTTTGGCGCGCGTTCTCTCGGCGCGCGAGCGAGCGCGGCGCCGGCGCCCCGTTCTGTTGAAGATCGCGCCGGATCTCTCGCTCGAGCAACTCGACGATGTGGTGAGCGTCGCGCGCGCGCGCGAGATCGATGGGATGATCGTCTCCAACACGACGCTGGCGCGGCCTCAGACTCTGGCCTCGCCCTTTGCGAAAGAGGCGGGCGGACTCTCGGGCGCGCCGCTCTTCGATCTTTCTACGAAAATGCTCGCCGAGACGTTTCTCCGCGTCGAGCGGCAGTTTCCGCTCATCGGCGTCGGCGGCGTCGATTCGGCCGCGGCGGCGCTCGCCAAGATCGAGGCGGGGGCGAGCCTGGTGCAGCTCTATAGCGCGCTGGTCTATGAGGGGCCGGGGCTGGTGGGGCGCATCAAGAGCGGGATTTTGGAAACGCTGGAGCGCGAGGGCGAGACGCTGGCGGCGCTCGTCGGACGGCGGGCGCGCGGATAGGGGCGGGAGGGCCGCTCAATAGACGGAGCGGCCGGCCGGGGCGCGCGCGGGCGGGCGCAAGGCGCCGTCCGCGCCGATCTCGATGATCGGGCAGGAATAGGGATGCGAGGGCTCGAAGGCGGGCGCCTCCTCGCCGGCGCGATGGACGGCGACGCAGGCGAGAAGCGCGCCGCTGGTCAGCAGGCCGGCGGCGTCGAGCTCGGACATGACCGCGCGCGGCGCGACGAGGCGCACCGGGCCGATGGCGTCGAGCGTGGCGAGAAAAGCGGCGCCGTCGAAGGGCGCGAGGAAATGCAGCGCCGCGCCGGAGAGCAGCGCGGCGAGCGGTCCCGCGACGAGCCCGCCGATCGACCCCGGCGAGACCAGCGACAACAGCGGCGCCGAGCCATTGACATGCGCCTTGGCGATGAGGCCGAGGCTGGCGGAAATGAGCCCCGCCTGCTCGTAGAAATGCGGCGCGCCATATTGGTCGAGCGCACCGAGCAGCACTTTCTTGGCGGGCGCGGCGCGCGTCGCCGCAAGAGAATCATTCTCGCTGTGCGAGCGCGGGCCGAAATCGACGGCGCCGTCTATGGTTCCGTCGAGTGAGCCGATGAGCCTTATCGAAGGCGCTTGCGAGGCGACGCCGAAGACGAGCTCCTCGAGGCTCTCGCCGCCGATCGAGGCCGGCGCGATGAGCGCCGCGGCGGCGACGGCGCGCGCGCCCGCCGCCAGCGCGCCGATCGAGAGTCCGAGCGGCGCTGCGACGGGCTCGAGGCCGGCGGAAATGATTCCGATGAGCGCGACCAGCGTCGCCATATTCGGCGCGGCGAAGAGCATGATGCGCTCGCCGGGCTGAAAATCGAAGCTGCGCAGATCGGCGCGAAAGGCGGCGACGCGCCGGTCGAATTCGGCGTGGTCGATCTCCGCGCCGCTCGCGGCGTCGGCGGCGGCGAGACGCGCGGGGCGCAGCCGCGCCGCGCCGGCGATCAGCGCGTCGAGACCGAACATGGTCAGCGGATGCGCGCGCGTGAGCGTGCGGCCGGAATTGTCGGCGAGAGTCACGGCTCCGTCCTCCACCATGTCTCGAGCGTGGCGCCAAACAAGGGAGAGTAGCGGGGCAATTTCGACGGCCTCGCGATTTTCGTCGAATGAGCGATCCATTGCGTCGAGGAGTGATAGAGCGGCACGATGTAGAAACCGGATAGCAGCGCGCGGTCGTAGGCGCGCACGGCGGCGACGAAATCCTCGCGCCCGCGGGCGGACAGCAGCGCTCTTATGAGAGCGTCTATCGCCGCAGAGGAGGCTCCGGCGAGATTATAGGAGCCTTCTTGCGCGGCGCTTGCGGAGCCCCAGCGCATCCGCTGCTCGTTTCCAGGCGCGGCCGAGGCGGTCCAGGTCCCGAACATCATGTCGAAATCGAATTTTTGCCGGCGCCGCTGATATTGCACCTCATCGACGAGGCGCACGCTCGCCGCGACGCCGATGCGCTGCAGCGAGGAGGCGAAAAACAGCGCCAGCCGCTCCTGGTCGCGATTGGCGACCATGATCTCGAAGGAGAGCGGATCGCCGTTCTTCGCCAGCCGATTGTCGACGAGCTTGTAGCCGGCCTCGCCGAGCAGCTCCAGCGCGCGGCGGGCGGGCTCGCGGTCGCGGCCGGTGCCGTCATGCACGGGCGGGCGCCAGCGTCCTTCCAGAATGTCCTCGCGCACGGCGCCGGGGAAGGGCGCCAGCAGAGCGCGCTCCGCCTCGCTGGCCGGGCGGCCCGTGGAGGCGAGCTCCGATTCGTCGAAGAAGCTCTTGGTGCGCGTGTAGAGGCCAGAATAGAGATTGGCGTTGATCCATTCGAAATCGAACATGAGGCCCAGCGCCTCGCGCAGCCGCGCGTCCTGGAACATGGCCCGCCGCGTGTTGAAGACGAAGCCCTCCATGCCCTTGGGGCCCGGGCTCGGCAGCGTCTCCACGGCGACGCGCCCGTCGCGCACGGCGGGGAAGTCATAGCCGCTCGCCCAGCGCGTGGTGCTCGACTCCTCGCGATAATCGACGACGCCGGCCTTGAAGGCCTCGAACAGCGAATTGGCGTCGCGGAAATAATTGACGTCGATCTGATCGAAATTATAGAGCCCGCGCTGCATGGGGATATCCTTGCCCCAGTAGTTCGGGTCGCGCTTCAGCACGAGCCGCGCGCCAGGCTCGACATCCTCGACCATATAGGGGCCGGAGCCGATCGGCGGCTTCAAAGTCGCATCGGTGAAATGCTCGACATCGGTGGCGTGCTTGGGCAGCACGGGCAGAAAGCCGAGGATCAGCGGCAGCTCGCGATCATCGGCGCCGGTGAGATCGAAGACGATCGTCTGCGCGTCCGGCGTCTCGACGCGCTTCACCAGCCCATAGGCGCTGCGCTGCTGCGGACGGCCCTTGGCCTTCAGCAACTCGAAGGAGAAGCGCACATCCGCCGAGGTGAGCGGCGCGCCATCGGAGAAGTGGGCGCGCGGATCGAGATGAAAGGTCACATGCTCGCGCGAATCATCGACCTCGATCGACCGCGCGAGGACGCCATAGACGGTGAAGGGCTCGTCCAGCGAGCGCGCCATCAGCCGCTGAATGACATTGCCCTCGAGCCCTTGCGCGGTGGAGCCCGCCTTGAGGTTGAAGGGATTGAGGCTGTCGAAGGCGCCCTGCAGGCCGATTCGCAGCCGTCCGCCCTGCTTCGCCTGTGGATCGGCATAGGGAAGATGGTCGAAATCGGGCGGCAGAGCCGGCTCGCCATGCATTGCGAGGCCATGCCTCTCGGCCGCAAAGGCCATCGCGCCTTGCGCCCCTGCGAAGAACAAGGGGAAAAGCGTAGCGAGAACTGCGGCGCGAATCGCTCGAATCGTCATGGGCAGACCATATTTCAGGGCGGGCGGACCGGGACAAGACGTCTCCGACGAACTCGGGATAATCACATATGTTCTTGGAAATACGAGGGCTGCACAGGCTTGGGCGTTCCGTTTTCGCGTTTCCCGAGCTTTCGCTCGAGCTGCGATGCGCCCGCTGGAATTCGGCGCGTCGATTTTGTATGAGGCTAGCCGTCTACCTTTCGCCCCGTCCCAGGGCGAAGACCGAGGACGGGGAGGTAAGAGGCTCTTTCCTCGCGGCGAATGACGCCCCGTGCGCCCACTCGATCGTGCACTACTCGAAAGGACGACTTATGCCAATTCAATTTCCGCGGATCTTCGCTGCGGTTCTGACGGGGGCCCTCCTCGTTACGGCGGGCGTGGCGCAGGCTCAGCAAAAGCCGCCGGCTCACAAGCCCGCCGCTCCGGCTCCGGCTCCGGCTCCGGCCCCTGCGCCCGCTCCGGCGCAGCAGCCGGCTCAGCAACAGCAGCAGCCTCAGGGGCCGATCAAGGCCGATCTCGTCCCCGTGCAGCCGGAATGGACCAAGGTCTGCGGCGCGGACCAGCAGTCGAAGAAGGAAATCTGCTACACGACGCGCGATTTCGGCGCTCAGGCCGACCAGCCGTTGCTGGCGCTCGCGGTCTATGACCCCAAGGGCGACGATTCCAAGATCATCCGTCTGCTGCTGCCGCCGGGCCTGCTGCTGAAGCCGGGCTTCCGCTTCGCCGTCGGCGCCGGCGCGCTCGAGGCCGGCGAGTTCGAAATCTGCTTCCCCAATGGCTGCTTCGCGCAGGCCAAGGTCAAGACGGCGCTCATCGACCAGATGAAGAAGGCCGACAAAATGACCATAGTGGTCAAGAACCAGGTCAATAATGAAGTGACCTTCCTTCTGCCGCTGTCGGGCTTCGGCAAGTCCTATGACGGCCCGCCCGTCGATCCGAAGGTGCTCGAGGAGCAGCAGAAGAAGCTGCAGGAAGAGCTGCAGAAGAAAGCCGACGAAGAGCGCAAGAAGCTCGAGAGCCAGCAGAAGCCGGCCGCGCCCGCCGGGAAGTGACATATGCGGACACCGGCGTTTCGATCTCCCGATGGGGCGAGCGCCGGGGTTCGTCCTCCTCGGACAATTTGCGAGGAGCGAGCGACGAGACGATCCAGGGGCCGCCTCGCGGCTCTGGATCGCTCTGCTCGCAATGACGGAGCTGGATCGAATTCGTCGTCATTCCCGCGGGCGGAGCCGATCGGGAGTCGTCTCTCTCTCAGTGCCGCTTGACCGATTTCACGCGATAATAGCCGTCGGGCGCCCGCTCGAATGTCTCCTCGACCTGCGGATGCCGCACCGGATCGCCGGAGTTGTCGGGAATGAGATTCTGCTCCGAGACATAGGCGACATATTCCGTCTCCGAATTCTCGGCGAACAAATGATAGAAGGGCTGGTCCTTGCGCGGCCGGACTTCCTCCGGAATGGACAGCCACCATTCTTCGGTATTGGCGAATTCCGGGTCGACGTCGTAGATCACGCCGCGAAACGGATAGCGGCGATGCTTGACGACCTGCCCGATCGCGAATTTGGCGCTACATTCTCTCGTCATAGGATCGACGCCGTTGTTACGCTTCACACCGTTCGAAACGGTAGCGCAGCGCCGCGGCTCGCGTCAACGGCGGAACGCGCGGGCGGCGAACCGCCCGCGCGAGGAGATCAGAAGCCGTAGATCGCCGCGAATTCCGGATCATTGGCGGCGACCTGGCGAGCGAGGTCGACGACGACCTTGCATTGCTTCCAGGTGGCGTCGTCCTGCATTCGGCCGTCGATCATCACCGCGCCCGTGCCGTCCGGCATCGCCTCCAGCACGCGGCGGGCGAAGGCCACTTCCGCGGGATCTGGCGAGAAGACGCGCTTGGCGATGGCGATCTGCGTCGGATGCAGCGACCAGGCGCCCGCGCAGCCGAGCAGGAAGGCGTTGCGGAACTGCGACTCGCAGGCCGGCGAATCCGAGAAATCGCCGAAGGGGCCGTAAAAGGCCTTGATGCCCGCCGAGGCGCAGGCGTCGACCATTTTCGCGATGGTGTAATGCCACAAATCCTGCTGATAGGCGGCGCGCAGGCCCTGGCCTGGATCGGAGTCGGCGAGGACGCGATAATCGGGATGGCCGCCGCCGACGCGCGTCGTCTTCATCGCGCGCGAGGCCGCGAGATCGGCCGGGCCGAGGCTGATGCCATGCATACGCGGGCTCGCCGCGGCGATGGCGTCGACATTCTTCACGCCCTCGGCGGTCTCCAGAATGGCGTGAATGAGAATGGGTTTGGTCACGCCATTGCGCGCTTCGAGCTGCGCGAGCAGCTGATCGAGATAATGAATGTCCCAGGGGCCCTCCACCTTGGGCAGCATCACCACGTCGAGCTTATTGCCGACGGCCGCCACGATCTCGATGAGATCGTCGAGAATCCAGGGCGAGTTCAGCGAATTGATGCGGGTCCAAAGGCCCGTGGAGCCGAAATCCGTGGACTTGGCCATTTCGATGAAGCCTTTGCGCGCCGCCTCCTTGGCGTCGGCGGGAATGGCGTCCTCGAGATTGCCGAGCACCACGTCCACTTGGCGGGCGAGCTCCGGCACTTTGGCGCGCAGCTTCTCCAAATGCGGCGGAACGAAATGGATCATCCGCTCGACCTTGACCGGAAGCTCGCGCAGCGGCGCCGGCGCGCCGATCGCGAGCGGACGGTAGAATTGATTGGGAAGTTTCATCGTGCGGCTCTTTCTCATATGGGAGTGGCCGCAGCGATAGCCGGTCTTTTCGGTCGAGGGAATAGGGGGCGCGTCGCGCATGGTCCGATCTCGCGAGGGGAGGCGCATGGCGAGGCTTTCGCCTTAATTTCATTGAATGCTAATTTTCTTCTACATGACACAATCTGCGCTTGACGCGGCGATGGAGCGCCATTAGGTTCCGCCCACTTTCGACAGGCCGTAAGTTCATGTCGTCGCAAGCGCCGCGCTCGCGATCCTTCGAACTTATACGCTGTCGGCCTCACCTGAGACTGCCACGCAGTTGGTAATCATGAGGCGCGCGAGCGTCTCCCAGGAAGGCACGACCCCGGAAACGGGGTCCTCTGCATGAGGAGCGCCTTGGGCCGAAGGGCCGAGGGCGCTCGGCTCGCTTGCGTTCTCGCGAACGCCTGCGGGCGAACGATTATTCGCCAATTCGCCGGGCGCACGAACACATGCGCCTGATCTGGAGCGAAGGAACTGGAATGCCGACGATCAGCCAGTTGATCCGCAAGCCGCGGCAACCGAAGACCTACCGCGAGAAGTCCCGCCATCTCGGGGCCTGCCCCCAGAAGCGCGGCGTCTGCACGCGCGTCTATACGACGACGCCGAAGAAGCCGAACTCGGCTCTCCGCAAGGTCGCCAAGGTGCGCCTGACCAATGGCTTCGAGGTCATCGGCTACATCCCCGGCGAAGGCCATAACCTCCAAGAGCACTCGGTGGTCATGATCCGCGGCGGCCGCGTGAAGGACCTTCCCGGCGTGCGCTATCACATTCTGCGCGGCGTGCTCGACACGCAGGGCGTCAAGGACCGCAAGCAGCGCCGTTCGAAATACGGCGCGAAGCGTCCGAAGTAAGGAGCGAGACAGATGTCGCGTCGCCATCGCGCCGAGAAGCGGGAAATCATCGAGGACGCCAAGTTCGGCGATTCCGTCGTCACCAAGTTCATGAACTCGATCATGTACGACGGCAAGAAGTCGGTCGCCGAGGCGATCGTCTACGGAGCCTTCGACATCATCGAGGCCAAGGCCAAGAGCGATCCTCTGCAGGTGTTCAAATCGGCGCTCGAGAATGTCGCGCCGGCGATCGAGGTTCGTTCGCGGCGCGTCGGCGGCGCCACCTATCAGGTGCCGGTCGAGGTTCGCAACGAGCGCCGTCAGGCGCTCGCGATCCGCTGGATCATCACGGCGGCGCGCGCTCGCAACGACAAGACGATGGTCGATCGTCTTTCGGCGGAGCTGCTCGACGCCTCCAACAACCGCGGCAATGCGGTGAAGAAGCGCGAGGACACGCACCGCATGGCGGAAGCGAACCGCGCCTTCTCGCACTATCGCTGGTAACCCTTTTCGTCGCCCTCTGATCGAGGACATCTCAAATGCCCCGTAGCCATCCCATCGAAGACTATCGCAACTTCGGCATCATGGCCCACATCGACGCGGGCAAGACGACGACGACCGAGCGTATTCTGTACTACTCCGGCAAGAGCCATAAGATCGGCGAGGTGCATGAAGGCGCCGCGACGATGGATTGGATGGAGCAGGAGCAGGAGCGCGGCATCACCATCACCTCCGCCGCGACGACGACCTTCTGGAACGGCAAGCGCCTGAACATCATCGACACGCCCGGCCACGTCGACTTCACCATCGAGGTCGAGCGCTCGCTGCGCGTTCTCGACGGCGCTGTCTGCGTTCTCGACGGCAATCAGGGCGTCGAGCCGCAGACCGAGACGGTGTGGCGTCAGGCCGACAAATATGCGGTTCCGCGCGTCGTCTTCGTCAATAAGATGGACAAGATCGGCGCCGATTTCTATCGCTGCGTCGACGATATCGTCACCAAGGTCGGCGGCAAGCCGGTCTGCCTGCAGCTGCCGATCGGCGCCGAGAATAATTTCAAGGGCGTCGTCGATCTCGTCCGCATGAAGGCGGTGGTCTGGGACGACGAGGGTCTCGGCGCGAAATATCACGACGAAGAGATCCCGGCCGATCTCGTCGAGAAGGCGAAAGAATATCGCACCACGCTGATCGAGGCGGCGGTCGAGCTCGACGACGACGCCATGGCCGCCTATCTCGACGGCCAGGAGCCGAGCGAGGAGACGCTGAAGAAGCTCGTCCGCAAGGCTGTTCGTTATACCGCCTTCCATCCGGTGTTCTGCGGCTCGGCCTTCAAGAACAAGGGCGTGCAGCCTCTGCTCGACGCGGTCGTCGACTATCTGCCGTCGCCCGTCGATCGCGAGGCGATCAAGGGCGTCGACATGAACACCGGCGACGAGCTCGTGCGCAATCCGTCCGACAGCGAGCCTTTCTCCATGCTCGCCTTCAAGATCATGGACGATCCTTTCGTCGGCACGATCACCTTCTGCCGCGTCTATTCCGGCAAGATCGAGTCGGGCACGACCGTGCTCAACTCGACCAAGGACAAGAAAGAGCGCGTCGGCCGCATGTTGCTGATGCACGCCAATAATCGCGAGGATATCAAGGAAGCTTATGCGGGCGACATCGTCGCTCTCGCCGGCCTCAAGGAGACCCGCACCGGCGACACGCTCTGCGACACTCTGAAGCCTGCGATTCTGGAGCGCATGGAGTTCCCGGAGCCGGTCATCGAGATCGCCATCGAGCCGAAGTCCAAGGCCGATCAGGAGAAGCTCGGCATCGCGCTCCAGAAGCTCGCCGCCGAGGATCCGTCCTTCCGCGTCTCGACCGATCAGGAGAGCGGCCAGACCATTCTGAAGGGAATGGGCGAGCTGCATCTCGACATCAAGGTCGATATTCTCAAGCGCACCTATAAGGTCGACGCCAATATCGGCGCCCCGCAGGTCGCCTATCGCGAGCGGCTGACGAAGCGAGTCGAGATCGACTACACGCATAAGAAGCAGACCGGCGGCACCGGCCAGTTCGCCCGTGTCATCATCATTTTCGAGCCGAACGAGCCCGGCGCCGGCAATGCCTTCGAGTCGAAGATCGTCGGCGGCTCGGTGCCGAAGGAATATATCCCCGGCGTCGAGAAGGGCATCAACAGCGTGATGGGATCCGGCATTCTCGCGGGCTTCCCCGTCGTCGATGTCAAGGCGACTCTGATCGACGGCGGCTTCCACGACGTCGACTCGTCGGTGCTGGCCTTCGAAATCGCCTCGCGCGCGGCGTTCCGCGACGCGCTGCAGAAGGGCGGCTCGGTGCTGCTCGAGCCGATCATGAAGGTCGAAGTGGTGACGCCCGAGGAATATACGGGCTCGGTCATCGGCGACATCAACTCGCGGCGCGGGCAGATCCAGGGTCAGGACATGCGCGGCAATGCGGTCGTCGTCGATGCGATGGTGCCGCTCGCCAATATGTTCGGCTACGTCAATCAGCTGCGTTCCTTCACCCAGGGACGCGCGAACTACACGATGCAATTCGATCACTACGACCAGGTCCCCGAGGCGGAGTCGAAGAAGGTTCAGGCCAAATACGCCTGATCGTCTCAACGTCGCGGAATCAGTCTTCTCTAAGGAGTGTGGCCATGGCCAAGGAAAAATTCTCACGCACGAAGCCGCATTGCAACATCGGCACGATCGGTCACGTGGACCATGGCAAGACGTCGCTGACGGCGGCGATCACCAAGGTTCTGGCCGAGTCGGGCGGCGCGACCTTCACGGCCTATGACCAGATCGACAAGGCCCCGGAAGAGCGCGCGCGCGGCATCACCATCTCGACGGCGCATGTCGAGTATGAGACGACCAATCGCCACTACGCCCACGTCGACTGCCCCGGCCACGCCGATTATGTGAAGAACATGATAACCGGCGCCGCGCAGATGGACGGCGCCATCCTCGTCGTCTCCGCCGCCGACGGCCCGATGCCGCAGACCCGCGAGCACATCCTGCTCGCCCGCCAGGTCGGCGTGCCGGCGCTCGTCGTGTTCCTGAACAAGGTCGACATGGTCGACGATCCCGAGCTGCTCGAGCTCGTCGAGCTCGAGGTCCGCGAGCTTTTGTCGAAATACGAGTTCCCCGGCGACGACATTCCGATCACCAAGGGTTCGGCCCTGGCGGCGCTCGAGAACAAGACGCCCGAGATCGGCCATGACGCGATCCTGAAGCTGATGCAGACGGTCGACGAATATATCCCGCAGCCGGAGCGTCCGAAGGATCAGCCCTTCCTGATGCCGGTCGAGGACGTGTTCTCGATCTCGGGCCGCGGCACGGTGGTGACGGGCCGCGTCGAGCGCGGCATTGTCAAGGTCGGCGAGGAAGTCGAGATCGTCGGCATTCGCCCGACGGTGAAGACGACCGTGACCGGCGTCGAAATGTTCCGCAAGCTGCTCGATCAGGGCGAGGCGGGCGACAATATCGGCGCGCTGCTGCGCGGCACCAAGCGCGAGGACGTGGAGCGCGGCCAGGTTCTGTCGAAGCCGGGCTCGGTGAAGCCGCACACCAAGTTCAAGGCGGAAGCCTATATTCTGACGAAGGAAGAAGGCGGCCGTCATACGCCGTTCTTCACCAACTATCGTCCGCAGTTCTACTTCCGCACGACGGATGTGACCGGCATTGTGACGCTGCCCGAGGGCGTGGAGATGGTGATGCCGGGCGATAATGTGGCGATGGAGGTGAACCTCATCGTTCCGATCGCCATGGAGGAGAAGCTGCGCTTCGCCATCCGCGAAGGCGGCCGCACCGTCGGCGCCGGCGTCGTCGCCTCGATCATCGAATAAGGAATTTGGACCGCGGGGCGTCGCGCCTCGCATTCGTAGAAACGGCCTGCGAGCCTTCACGGCTCGCGGCCCAGAGCGCGCCGCGGCTCGCGGTCCAAGAGGAAGACGCTGATGAACGGACAGAATATCCGGATTCGCCTCAAGGCGTTCGATCACCGGATTCTCGATACGTCGACGAAAGAGATCGTCTCCACCGCCAAGCGCACGGGCGCTCAGGTGCGCGGTCCGATCCCGCTGCCGACCAAGATCGAGAAGTTCACGGTGAACCGCTCGCCGCACATCGACAAGAAATCGCGTGAGCAGTTCGAGATCAGGACTCACAAGCGCGTGCTCGATATCGTCGATCCGACCCCGCAAACCGTGGACGCGCTGATGAAGCTCGACCTCGCCGCCGGCGTCGACGTCGAAATCAAGCTCTAAAGAACAGAAATGAACCGGGCGCCTCTCGCCAGTAGAGCGATGCGCCTTTCGAAGGAAGAGATCATGCGGTCTGGCGTCATCGCGCAAAAGGTCGGAATGACCCGCGTCTTCACCGAAGCGGGCGAGCATGTGCCGGTCACGGTGCTGAAGCTCGACGGCTGCCAAGTCGTCGCCCATCGGACCATGGAGCAGAACGGCTACACCGCCGTGCAGCTCGGCATCGGCCGCGCCAAGGTGAAGAACGTCTCCAAGGCCGAGCGCGGCCGCTTCGCCGTCGCCAAGGTCGAGCCGAAGCTCAAGCTCGCCGAGTTTCGCGTCGCGGAGACGGAGCTGCTTCCCGTCGGCGCCGAGATCACGGCCGATCATTTCGTGGTCGGCCAATTCGTCGACGTGACCGGCACGACGATCGGCAAGGGTTTTGCCGGCCCGATGAAGCGTTGGAACTTCGGCGGTCTGCGCGCCACCCACGGCGTGTCGGTGTCGCATCGCTCGCATGGTTCGACCGGCGGCCGTCAGGACCCCGGCAAGACCTTCAAGAACAAGAAAATGGCCGGCCATATGGGCGTCGACCGCGTGACCACGCAGAATCTGCGGGTCGTGCAGACCGATGTCGAGCGCGGCCTGCTGCTGGTCGAGGGCTCCGTGCCCGGACATGCCGGCGGCTGGATTTTTGTGCGCGACGCGGTGAAGCGGGCGCTGCCGGCCGAGGCGCCGCAGCCCGGCAAATATCGTCTGGCGGAAGCTCCCGCCGCGCAAGAAGACAAGAAGGAGGACTGAGCCGTGGTGCAGATCAGCGTCACGTCGTACGACGGCCAGGAAGCCGGCTCGATCGAGCTGGCGGACGAGATTTTCGGGCTCGAACCGCGCCAGGATCTCATCTTCCGCATGATCCGCTGGCAGCTCGCCAAGCGGCGCGCCGGCACCCATGCGGTGAAGAACCGCGCCGACATCGCCCGCACCGGCAAGAAGCTGCACAAGCAGAAGGGCACGGGCGGCGCTCGTCATGGATCGCGGCGCGCGCCGCAATTCATCGGCGGCGGCCGGGCCTTCGGTCCGGTGGTGCGCAGTCATGAGCACGACCTGCCCAAGAAGGTGCGCGTCCTCGCTCTGAAGCACGCGCTCTCGGCCAAGGCCAAGGATGGGGCGATCGTCATTTGGGAGAACGCCGATCTGGCCGAGCCCCGGACGAAGCTGTTGAAAGCCGGTTTCGACAAGACCGGGCTCTCGAGCGCGCTCATCATCGACGGCGCCGAGCCGCAGGTGAATTTCGCGCTGGCGGCTCGCAATCTGCCGCGGATCGACGTGCTGCCGGTCCAGGGCGTCAACGTCTACGACATTCTGCGCCGTGAGAAGCTCGTGCTCACCCGCGCTGCGGTCGATGCGCTGGAGGCGCGCCTGAAATGAGCAAGGATGTGCGCCATTACGACGTGATCGTCTCCCCGGTCATCACCGAGAAGGCGACGATCGCTTCGGAGCAGAACAAAGTGGTCTTCAATGTCGCCAAGACCGCCACCAAGCCGCAGATCAAGGCGGCGGTGGAAGGCTTGTTCGACGTGAAGGTCGAGGCCGTCAACACGCTGCTGCGCAAGGGCAAGCTGCGGGCCTTCAAGGGCGTGCGCGGCCGCCAGTCGGATGTGAAGAAGGCGGTCGTCACGCTGGCCGAAGGCCATAAGATCGACGTGACGACGGGACTCTAAAGGCAGGCTCGAGGACAAAACCATGGCGCTGAAGACATTCAAGCCGGTCACGCCGAGCCTTCGCCAGCTCGTCATCGTCGACCGTAGCGGTCTCCACAAGGGCAAGCCCGTCAAAACCCTCACCGAGGGCAAGACGTCCAAGGGCGGCCGCAACAATAACGGCCGCGTGACCGTGCGCTTCCGCGGCGGCGGCCATAAGCAGGCCTATCGCCTCGTCGACTTCAAGCGCCGCAAGCTCGATGTCGTCGGCAAGGTGGAGCGGATCGAATATGATCCGAACCGCACGGCCTTCATCGCGCTCATTCGTTATGCGGATGACGAGCTGTCCTACATTCTCGCGCCGCAGCGTCTTTCGGTCGGCGACGAGGTGGTGTCGGGCGCTCAGGTCGATGTGAAGCCCGGCAACGCCATGCCGATCGGCAATATCCCGGTCGGCACGATCGTCCACAATGTCGAGATCAAGATCGGCAAGGGTGGCGCGATCGCGCGCTCGGCGGGCAATTACGCGCAGATCGTCGGCCGCGATCAGGGCTATGTGATCCTTCGCCTGAACTCGGGCGAGCAGCGCCTCGTTCATGGTCAGTGCTTCGCGACCATCGGCGCGGTGTCGAATCCGGATCACATGAACATCTCGCTCGGCAAGGCGGGTCGTTCGCGCTGGCTCGGCCGTCGCCCGCATAATCGCGGCGTCACCATGAACCCGGTCGACCATCCGCACGGCGGCGGCGAAGGCCGCACCTCGGGCGGCCGTCATCCGGTCACGCCCTGGGGCAAGCCGACCAAGGGCAAGAAGACCCGCACGAACAAGAAGACCGACAAATTCATCGTGTCCTCGCGGCACGCCAAGAAGAAGAAGGGCTGATCCATGGCTCGCTCTATCTGGAAAGGCCCGTTCGTCGACGGCTATCTGCTGAAGAAGGCGGAGACCGCGCGCGCCTCGGGACGCAGCGATATCATCAAGATTTGGAGCCGCCGCTCCACCATTCTGCCGCAGTTCGTGGGTCTCACCTTCGGCGTGCACAATGGCCACAAGCATGTGCCCGTGTCTGTCAGCGAAGACATGATCGGGCACAAGTTCGGCGAATTCTCTCCGACGCGCACCTTCCATGGTCACGCGGCGGACAAGAAGTCGAAGAGGGGCTGACGAACATGTCCAAGCCGAGCAATCCGCGCGCGCTGGCCGACAATGAGGCGAAAGCCGTCGCCAACACGCTGCGCGTCTCCCCGCAGAAGCTCAATCTTCTGGCCCAGCTCATCCGCGGCAAGAAGGTCGATCGCGCTCTCGCCGATCTCGAGTTCTCGCGTAAGCGCATCGCTCACGAGGTCAAGAAGACCTTGGAGAGCGCCATCGCCAACGCCGAGAATAATCATGGCCTCGATGTCGACGATCTGATCGTCGCTCAGGCCTTCGTCGGCAAGTCGCTGGTGATGCGGCGCTTCGCGGCGCGCGCCCGTGGCCGCTCGAGCCGCATCGAGAAGCCCTTCGCGAATCTGACGATCATCGTCCGCGAAGTCGAAACGCCGGCGAAAGCCTAAAGGGAGCCAACGATGGGTCAGAAGGTCAATCCGATCGGGCTGCGCCTCGGCGTCAACCGCACCTGGGATTCGCGCTGGTTCGCGAGCAAGGGCGAATACGCCAAGCTGCTACACGAGGATCTCGCCATTCGCGCCGCGGTGACGAAAAATCTCAAGCAGGCTGCGGTGTCGCGCATCATCATCGAACGCCCGCACAAGAAGTGCCGCGTGACCATCCACTCGGCTCGTCCGGGCGTGGTCATCGGCAAGAAGGGCGCGGATATCGACAAGATCCGCAAGCTGGTGGGCAAGCTCACCGGCAGCGAAGTGGTGATCAACATCGTCGAGGTGCGCAAGCCCGAGGTCGAGGCGACGCTGGTCGCCGATTCGATCGCGCAGCAGCTCGAGCGCCGCGTCGCCTTCCGTCGCGCCATGAAGCGCGCCGTGCAGTCGGCGATCCGCCTCGGAGCGCAGGGCATTCGCATCAATTGCTCGGGCCGTCTCGGCGGCGCGGAGATCGCGCGCCTGGAATGGTATCGCGAGGGCCGCGTGCCGCTGCATACGCTGCGCGCCGACGTCGACTATGGCGTCGCCACCGCGCATACAGCTTACGGCGCTTGCGGCATCAAGGTCTGGATCTTCAAGGGCGAGATCCTCGAGCATGATCCGATGGCGCAGGACAAGCGTCTGGCCGAGCAGGCCGCCGGCGGCGGTGAGCGCGAACATCATGGCGAGCGTCGCCGTCGCGAGCCGCGCGAGCCGCGCGACGCGGCCTAATTTCGAGAGTTCGACATCATGTTGCAACCCAAACGCACCAGGTTCCGCAAGGCCTTCAAAGGCCGCATTCACGGAAACGCCAAAGGCGGCTTTTCCCTGAATTTCGGGCAGTTCGGCCTCAAGGCTCTCGAGCCGGAGCGCATCACCGCGCGCCAGATCGAGGCGGCCCGCCGCGCCATGACGCGCCATATGAAGCGTGCCGGCCGCGTCTGGATCCGCATCTTCCCCGATGTGCCGGTCTCCAAAAAGCCGACCGAAGTGCGCATGGGTAAGGGCAAGGGCGCGCCGGAACTCTGGGCCGTGCGCGTCGCCCCGGGCCGTATCATGTTCGAGGTCGACGGCGTCTCCGGCGAGCTCGCGCGTGAGGCGCTGACCCTCGCCGCCGCGAAGCTGCCGATCAAGACGCGCTTCATCGAGCGCATCGCCGAGTGAGGATTGCGACCATGAGCACGAACAAGCAACGCGTCTCCGATCTTCGCGCGCTCTCTCTCGATCTGCTGGACGAGGAAGTGCTGAAGCTGAAGAAAGAGCAGTTCAATCTGCGCTTTCAGCGCGCGACGGGACAGCTCGAGAACACGGCGCGCGTGCGCGTCGTTCGCCGCGACATCGCCCGCGCCAAATCCATCGCCGCGCAGAAGCGCGCTGAACAACAGAGTTGAGAGAGCGCCAATGCCGAAGCGAATTCTTCAGGGCGTCGTCGTCAGCGACAAGCAGAACAAGACGGTGGTCGTGAAGGTGGAGCGCCGCTTCACCCATCCGCTGTTCAAGAAGACCGTTCGTCGCACGAAAAATTATCATGCGCATGACGAAGCGCAGACTTTCAAGGTCGGCGACGAGGTCACGATCGAGGAGACGGCTCCGATCTCGCGGCTGAAGCGCTGGCGAGTGGTCGAAGCCGCCGACAAGGCCTGAGGCCACAAGAGACGAGACGAGTGGAATGGTTTTCTCGGACGAAGTCGGGGAACCGAAACCAGACCGAGACGAAAGGCGGGTTGAGCCATGATACAGATGCAGACAAATCTCGATGTCGCCGATAATTCTGGCGCCCGCCGCGTCATGTGCATCAAGGTGCTGGGCGGCTCCAAGCGCAAATACGCCGGGGTCGGCGACATTATTGTCGTCTCGATCAAAGAGGCGATTCCGCGCGGTCGCGTGAAAAAGGGCGACGTGCTCAAGGCGGTCGTCGTGCGCACGGCCAAGGACATCAAGCGCGCCGACGGCTCGGTGATCCGCTTCGATTCCAACGCGGCGGTTCTGATCAACAATCAGAAGGAGCCGATCGGCACGCGCATCTTCGGACCCGTGCCGCGCGAGCTGCGCGCCAAGAACCATATGAAGATCATCTCGCTCGCGCCGGAGGTGCTGTAATGGCCGCAAAAATCAAGAAAGGCGACAAGGTCGTCGTTCTCACCGGCCGCGACAAGGGCCGCTCGGGTCAGGTGATCCAGGTGCTGCCGACCGAAGGTCGCGCCGTTGTCGAGGGCGTCAATCTCGTCAAGCGCCATCAACGCCAGACGCGCACGCAGGAAGCGGGCATCGTCACCAAGCCGGCGGCGCTCGACCTCTCCAACATCGCGATCGCCGATCCCAAGGACGGCAAGCCGACGCGCGTCGGTTTCAAGACTCTCGATGACGGCCGCAAGGTCCGCATCGCCAAGCGTTCCGGAGAACAGATCGATGGCTGAGGAAAAGAAGCCGAAAGCCGCCAAGGCTCCGAAGGCGGAAGGCGAGGCCAAGAAGGCCGGCAAGTCGAAATCCGCTCCCTCCGCGGCGTCGCATGACGGCGAGGGACGTTCCGCCGGACCGAAGACGCTTCCCGAGGGACCCTATGAGGTCCGGCTGAAAAAGCACTATGAGGAAGTGGTTCGCGCCAAGCTCATGGAAGAGTTCGGCTATAAGAACGCTTTCGAGGTGCCGGCGATCGAGAAGATCGTGCTGAACATGGGCGTCGGCGAGGCGGTCAACGACAGCAAGAAGGTGACGGCCGCGGCCGGCGACCTCGCGCTGATCGCCGGCCAGAAGCCGGTGGTGACGCGCGCCCGCAAGGCGATCTCGACCTTCAAGGTCCGCGAGAACATGCCGATCGGGGCCAAGGTCACGCTGCGCAAGACGCGCATGTATGAATTTCTGGACCGCCTGATCACGATCGCGCTGCCGCGCGTTCGCGATTTCCGCGGCCTCAACCCCAAGTCCTTCGACGGACGCGGCTCCTACGCCCTCGGCATCAAGGAGCATATCGTGTTTCCCGAGATCGACTATGACAAGGCCGAGTCGATCCTCGGCATGGACGTCATCGTCGTGACGACGGCGAAGACGGACGACGAGGCGCGCGCGCTCCTGCGCGCGTTCAATTTCCCGTTCCGGCAGTGAGACGATAAGTCTCAAACGCGGAAACCGAAGGCATAGAAAATGGCCAAGAAGAGTTCGATCGAGAACAACAAGCGCAGGGCGAAGCTCGCCAAGGCCTATGCCGGCCGCCGCGAGCGGCTGAAGGCGAAGGCGAATGACGAGGCGTTGACGGCGGAAGAGCGGTTCGAGGCGCGCCTCAAGCTCGCCGAGCTGCCGCGCAATTCCGCCGCGATTCGCATTCGCAATCGCTGCGAGGTTTCGGGACGTCCGCGCGCTTTCTATCGGAAGCTGAAACTGTCGCGCGTGGCGCTGCGTGAGCTCGGCTCGCGCGGCCTCATCCCCGGTCTCGTGAAGTCCAGCTGGTAAGGGAGAGAGCGAATGTCGATCAGCGATCCGTTGGGCGATCTGCTCACCCGTATCCGCAATGCGCAGATGCGCCGCAAGGACAAGGTTTCGACGCCGGGCTCGCGCCTGCGCGGCCATGTGCTCGACGTGCTGAAGGATGAAGGCTACATCCGCGGCTATACGACCACGGATTTCGGCAATGGCCGCACCGAGTTCGAGATCGAGCTGAAATATTTCGACGGCGAGCCGGTCATCAAGACGATCGAGCGCGTCTCGCGTCCGGGCCGCCGGGTCTATGCGGGCGTCGACAAGACGCCGCGCGTGGCCAATGGCCTCGGCATCACCATCGTGTCGACGCCCAAGGGCGTCATGGCCGATCACAAGGCCCGCGAGAACAATGTCGGCGGCGAGGTGCTTGCCAAGGTCTTCTGACCGAGGCTCGCAGGAATTGGGATAGGACTTCAACCATGTCTCGTATCGGCAAGAAGCCCGTCATCGTGCCGGCCGGCGTGACCGCGAAGGTCGACGGCCAGCTCGTTCAGGTGAAGGGCGCGAAGGGCGAGCTGCAGTTCCGGGTTCCCGACGATGTCGCGGTGACTCAGGACGGCAATTCGATCAAGGTCGACCCGCGCTCCAACAGCAAGCGCGCCCGGGCGCTGTGGGGCACGTCGCGCGCCCAGGTGAACAATCTCGTGGTCGGCGTCACCGCCGGCTTCGAGAAGAAGCTCGAGATCAACGGCGTCGGTTATCGCGCCGCGGTCGCCGGCAAGAATCTGCAGCTCGCGCTCGGCTATTCGCACGACGTGAACTATCCGATCCCGGCCGGCATAGCGATCGTGACGCCCAAGCCGACGGAGATCACCATCTCCGGCGTGGACAAGCGCCAGGTCGGTCAGGTCGCCGCCGAGATTCGTGCGTTGCGCGGCCCCGAGCCCTATAAGGGCAAGGGCGTGAAATACGCCGGCGAATTCATCTTCCGCAAGGAAGGCAAGAAGAAGTAAGGACGCGAGCCATGGCAAAGGACGTAAATGCAGCCGCCCGGCGCAAGGCCCGGGTCCGTCGGAGCATTCGCGCGCGCGCCTATGGCCGCCCGCGTCTGTCGGTGTTCCGCTCCTCGGAGCAGATCTATGCGCAGATCATCGACGACGAGAAGGGCGTGACCATCGTCTCCGCCTCGACGCTCGAGAAGGCCAATCGCGAGACGCTGAAGACGGGCGCCAACAAGGAAGCGGCGCATCTCGTCGGCAAGCAGATCGCGGAGCGCGCCGTCGCCCAGGGCATCACGGAAGTGGTGTTCGATCGCGGCGCCTATATCTATCACGGCCGCGTGCAGGCGCTGGCCGAGGGCGCCCGCGAGGGCGGCCTGCAGTTTTAAAACCCTTCTCCTGCTCTGCGGGAGAAGGTGTCGCCGCCATAGGGCGTTTGCAAGACGCCCGTCTTTCGGCGGCGACGGATGAGGGCCGTTGCGACTTGGTCGGAAAAAGGGCGCGGGCCCTCACCCGACCTCGCTTCGCGAGGCCACCCTCTCCCGCAGGCGGGAGAGGGAAAAGGACCCCAAGCGAGCGGCGATATTGCCGCGTAAGTGACGGAAGAGAAAATGGCTCGTGAACCTGAAGGCGGCCGCGGCCGCGACCGGGATCGGGACGATCGCGACAATGAGTTCGTGGATCGTCTGGTCCATATCAACCGCGTCGCCAAAGTGGTGAAGGGCGGTCGGCGTTTCGGCTTCGCCGCGCTCGTCGTCGTCGGCGATCAGAAAGGCCGCGTCGGCTATGGCCACGGCAAGGCGCGCGAAGTGCCGGAAGCGATCCGCAAGGCCACGGAAGCCGCCAAGCGCGCGCTGATCCGCGTCCCGCTGCGCGAAGGCCGCACTCTGCATCATGACGTCAACGGCCGCCATGGCGCGGGCCGCGTCGTGCTGCGGGCCGCGCCTCCCGGCACCGGCATCATCGCCGGCGGCCCGATGCGCGCCGTGTTCGAGACGCTCGGGGTTCACGACGTCGTGGCCAAGAGCCAGGGCTCGTCGAATCCCTACAACATGATCCGCGCGACGTTCGACGCGCTCGAGCGCGAGGATTCGCCGCGTTCGGTCGCGGCGCGCCGTTCTCTCAAGGTTTCCGCGCTTCAGGCGCGCCGTCAGGGCGCCGAGGCCGAAGCCGTCGACGCCTGAGGGGAGGGCTTGCGATGAGCGAGAAGAAGATTACCATCGAGCAGACCGGCAGCGCGACCGGCCGTCCGGATCGTCAGCGTAGGACGCTGACGGGCCTCGGCCTCACCCGCATCGGCCGTCGTCGCACGCTCGAGGACACGCCCGCCGTGCGCGGGATGATCGCGAAAGTCGCGCATCTCGTCAAAATCGTCGACGAGAAGTGAGGGCCGGGACAATGGTGAAGCTCAACGATCTCTCCGACAATCCCGGCGCCAGCAAGAACCGTATGCGCGTCGGCCGCGGCATCGGCTCCGGCAAGGGCAAGACCGCGGGTCGCGGCGTCAAGGGTCAAAAAGCCCGCACTGGCGTCGCTGTGAAAGGCTTCGAGGGCGGCCAGATGCCGCTGCATCGTCGTCTGCCGAAGCGCGGTTTCTACAACCCCTTCTCGACCGACTATAACGAGGTCAATCTCGGCCGCATTCAGCAGGCCGTGGAGGCCGGGAAGCTCGACGCCGCCACTCCGGTCACGCTCGAGGCGCTGATCGCCGCCGGCGTGATCTCCAAGCCGCGCGACGGCGTGAAGATCCTCGGCAATGGCAAGCTGGAGGCGAAGCTCGCCTTCGAGGTTGCGGCCGCTTCGAAATCGGCCTTGGCCGCGATCGAGGCCGTCGGCGGCTCGATCAAGCTGCTCGTCGTGGCGGAAGAGCCGGTCTCGGCCTGAGCCGACGCCCTGCGGCTGCGCGAAAAGCGAGCGATAAATCGAGGCGGCTCCTTTTGCCGCCTCGAAGTTAGTCGTATCGACCAAAAAACTGGCGATCCGCCCATCCGTCGTGATACGGAGTCGCCTGTGCGAGCCGGCGAAAAGAGGCTAGACTTTTTTTTCGCCGACATCGTGCGATAGACATGCGCCGGGTCCGGCCCCTTCGACAGGGCTTGGCCGAAAACGGAGCGCGGCGTCGCGGCGGGCAGCGCTGCGTCGCTTCGACGCTCGCTTAAAAGAAACCGCGCGGCGCGCGACGAGGGAGCCTCGCCCATGGCATCGGCAGCCGAACAGCTTGCGGCCAACGTCAATTTTTCCGCTTTCAGCAAGGCGGACGAGCTCAAGAAACGCATCTGGTTCACGCTCGGCGCGCTGATCGTCTATCGTCTCGGCACTTATGTGCCGTTGCCGGGCATCGACCCGGACGCCTTCGCCAAGAGCTTCTTCGGCCAGTCGAAGGGCGTGCTCGAGCTGTTCAACATGTTCGCCGGCGGCGCGGTTCAGCGCAGCGCGATCTTCGCGCTGAACATCATGCCCTATATCTCCGCCTCCATCATCATTCAGCTGCTCACGACGGTCATTCCCTCGCTCGAGCAGGTGAAGAAGGAGGGCGAGCAGGGCCGCAAGGTCCTCAATCAATATACGCGCTATCTCACCGTCATTCTGGCGACCTTCCAGGCCTATGGCATGGCCATCGGCCTCGAGGGGCAGCAGGGCGTCGTCACCGAGCCGGGGCTGTTCTTCCGCCTCACCACCGTCGTCACTCTGGTCGGCGGCACCATGTTCCTGATGTGGCTGGGCGAGCAGATCACCTCGCGCGGCATCGGCAACGGCTCCTCGCTGATCATCTTCGCGGGCATTGTCGCGGCCTTTCCGGCCGCGGTTCTGAGCACGCTCGAGCTCGGCAAGCAGGGCGCGATTTCGACCGGAATCATCCTCGGCGTGATAGCCATGTCCTTCTTCGTCATCGCCTTCATAGTCTACATGGAGCGAGCGCAGAGGCGATTGCTGATCACCTATCCGAAACGCCAGCACGGCAATCGCGTCTATGAAGGCCAGACCTCCTTCCTGCCGCTCAAGCTCAACACCGCCGGCGTCATTCCGCCGATCTTCGCCTCCTCGCTGCTGCTGCTGCCGACGACGATCGCGAATTTTTATCAGACGCAGGGCACGGACAATATTTTTGCGACCATCTCGGCCTATTTCGGGCACGGACGGCCGCTCTACATGCTGTCCTACGTCGGGCTGATCGTCTTCTTCGCCTTCTTTTACACGGCCATCGTCTTCAATCCGACGGAGACGGCGGACAATCTCAAGAAGCATGGCGGCTTCATCCCCGGCATTCGTCCCGGCGAGCGGACGTCGAAATTCATCGACGACGTGCTGATGCGCATCACCGTGCTCGGCGCCGCTTATCTCGCGGTGATCTGCCTGCTGCCGGAAATGCTGATCTCCTACGCCAATCTGCCCTTCTATTTCGGCGGCACCTCGCTGCTCATCGTGGTGAGCGTGACGATGGATACGGTGGCGCAGATCCACGGTCATCTCCAGGCTCATCAATATGAGGGCCTGATCCGTAAGACGAAGCTACGCGGGCGACGCAAATGAGGCTGGTTCTGCTCGGACCGCCGGGCGCGGGCAAGGGCACGCAATCGGCTCGGCTGGTCGCGAAATATGCGATCCCTCAGCTTTCGACCGGCGACATGCTGCGCGCCGCCGTCGAGGCCAGGACGCCGATCGGCCTCGAGGCCAAGGAGATCATGGATCGCGGCGCGCTGGTGCCCGACGCTGTCGTCGTCGGCATCATCGGTCAGCGCATCAAGGAGAAGGACGCCGCCAACGGCTTCATTCTCGATGGTTTCCCGCGCACAGTGGCGCAGGCGCAGGCCTTGGACGATCTGCTCATTCGCGAGGGGCTCAAGCTCGACGCGGTCATAGAGCTCAGCGTCGACGAGAATGCGCTGCTCGCGCGTATGCAGAACAGAGTCGACGAGACGCGAGCGCGTGGCGGCGACGTTCGCGCGGACGACAATCCGCAAGCGTTCAAGACTCGTCTGGACGCCTATCGCACGCAGACCGCGCCTGTATCGCATTATTACGCCGGCAAAGGCGAGCTGAAGCAGGTGGACGGCATGGCGCCGGTCGACGCCGTCAGCGTCGCGATCGAAGAGGCTCTGACGCGCTGAGCTCGGGCCTGTCCTTCGTATCTTCGTGGTCGCGGAAGCCGCGAAGACCAGAAGAACTCCTCTTTGGGAACTGCGTCGACGGCGGAGCGCCGCGACGCGGCCGACGTCGCGTCACTCGCAATCGAGCTTGCGCCCGCGCAAATGGCAGCGCAGCAGCGGCTCCGCATGGGCGTCGTAATTGGTGACGATCCATTCGCCATCCCCGCGCTCGAAGATCGCGAAGCCGAATTTGGCGGCGATCCCGCGGCCGTGCTCGACTGTCGCCTCGCCGATCGTCGCGCCATCGAAATTGGCGGGGATATGCGGGTCCATGGCGGTCCCGCCCACGCCGACGACGAATTGCGCCGGGCGATCGTCACGAAAGCCGATGGCCTCGAAGGCGTGCAGATGACCCGATAGAATGGCCTGAACGCTCGCCGGCAGCATGTCGTGAGCGGCGGCGGCCAGCGTCTCGTTGACGCCGAGAGTCTCGCCGAGCCGCGAGCGGAACAGCGAAAATATCGGCTTGTGAAACGCGTACCAGACAGGCCCGGGAACATTCTTCGCGACGGCGAGTTGCGTGCGCAGAAAGGCCGCCTGCTCGCCGACGACGGTTCGCTCCTCCGCCTCTGTCGTGTCGAGGATGAACAACGTCGGATCGTCGATATCGACGCGATAGGCCGGCTCGCGTTCGGCGCATTTTTCATCTTCCGCCGGCGGCAGCGGCGACAAGGCGCGGGTCCATCCTTTGCCGGCGCGCTTGCATATCTCGTGATTGCCCCGGACCATCGCCCAGGGGGCGGCGCGCAGCAGAGCGGCGCCGGGGTCGAAGAAATCGGCTTTCCACGTCTCCCAATTGTCGCCGTGCGGCGAGCCGGCGCAGCCCTTCATCCCCGGCGGACAGGCGCTTTCGCGATAGTGATAATCTCCGACATGGATGACGAGATCGGGCGCGAATTCGGCGGCCATATCCGCCGTGAGGCGAAAGGGCCAGGCGCGGATCGAATTGCAGTCCTGCAGAAATATGCTCTTGAGCCGGCAGCCGGTGTCGCCGAACACGAGGATCTTGTCCACCCGGGCCGGCGGCGGCGGCAATGGCGCCTCGTCTATGGCGACGCTTTTCGCGCCTTTCGGCACATCCACCGCGCAAATGACGATGGGGAAACCTTCGCCCGGTCGGGCGCGCGGCGTCATTGCGACAGGGCGTCCGTCGATTTCTGCGCTCGGACAGGCGTCGGTCTGCGTGATGGCGCGGGCCTGCCAGCCGCGGGTCGTCGCTTGCAGCCAGCGGTAGGAATCGCCGGCGCGCGCTGGCTCGACCCATGACAAAAAGGCGAGCGCGAGGCCGGGCATGACCAGCATTTTTGTAGCTAGTCCGCGAGCCGCGACGAAAATGTGGGATTTATAGGGATTTGCGTCGATAGAGGTCATCTTTTCGCCGGCTTCGGAAAGTTGTCTCGGGCTCGGCTGCTGCGAATCGTACGTCGTGTTTTGACGAATTCGCCGCGGGCCGGGCGCCTCGCATGGGCTCACACGGGGGAAGGGACACTCCATGAAGAAGATTTTGGTTCTGGCGGTGGCGTTGGCCATGGCCGCGCCGCTCGCCGGCTGCAATACGCCCGGCGAACGCGCCGCGGGCGGCGCCCTCATCGGAGGCGCGGGCGGAGCGGCGATCGGCGCCGCGGCCTCCGGCGGCCGCGCGGGCGGCACGCTGGCAGGGGCGGCGATCGGCGCGGCGACCGGCGCCGTCGTCGGCGCGGCGACCGCCCCGCCGCAGCGATGCGCCCGCTGGGGCTGGGATTACTACGGCAATCGCGTCTGCGTCGCCTATTACAATTACTGAATGAGAAAGGACGCGGAGCCACGCGCTTCGCGTCCGTTGTTTTTGCACGATCGCGTGCGGCCGCGTCAATGCGCCGCCGCGAGGCCGAGCGCGCCGCGGAGCTCGGCGCGAGCCGCCGCCACCTCTTTTTGATAGCTCGGATCGAGCTCCATGATCGCGTGGACGGCATAGGCGACGAGCCGCGCCGCCGCCACATCGCTCGGGAAATGCACGCCGCAGACGAGACGGTTATGGCCGTAAGCCTCCGCCCGGGCGAGAATTTCGTCGCGTCGCTCGGGGGCGATGTCGATCAGCGCCAGACCCATCAGATAGCCGACGGTCGTGTGGCCGCTCGGATAGGAATCGTCCTTCGTCTTGGTCTTGCAGACCGGATGCAGCGTCTTGTCGACATTATAGGGCCGGATGCGGTGGAACGCCTCCTTGGCGGCGCCCGTATTGGCCGATTCGTCCGCCTTCAGCCGCGCGCCCAGCGCCGCCACCGCCGGCAAATTCTCCTTGGTGAATTTTTCGCCGAAGACCGTCTTGAACAGGAAGATCGTCTGGTTCTCGTCATCGGCCTGGGCGCTCGCGACCTGTTCGGCCGTTCGCACGCTTTCGATGCGATGCAATTCGGCGAGCTCGGCGTCGCTCGTCGCGGAATGCGGCGCGGGCGGCGTGGGGAGTATCGCGAGCGGATGGCTCTGTTCCGGCGTGACAAAGCCCTCACGCGCGGCGGCTGGCGCGCAGAGCAGAGCGAGAATGATGATCGTCGCGGCTGTTGTCTTCATTCGAGCGGGTTCCGGCGGCCGTCATTGTATGTCGTGCGCGCTCCCCGGGCCGCCCGGCCGCGCGCTCGGATCGGAGCTTTCTAGCCGAGATTCCGTTGCGGCGCGATGACGGCGTGCGGCTTTCCGTCGAGCGGCGGGGCATTTCCAGGCGAGCCTCGCCATGGCGGTCGTCGGCATCGGCCGGACGCGACGTCAGATGATCGGCAGGAACAGATCGGTGATCGTCTCATGCTCCGGCGCATCGGGATAAAAGCCGATCCGCTGGCAGAATAGCGGGAAATCGCGTGGCTCTTCTCCACTTGCCGGCAGCCAGTCGCGATAGAGGAAGAGCGCCGGCTGTTCCAAATTCTCGCTGGAGCCGATGACGCGCAGAACGGCGCAACGTCCGCCCGGCAGCAGCCCGGCGGTCACGCCGAGAGCATTGGCCTCTATCGGGCGATTTGTGGCGGCGCAGAGGTCGAGACGAAACTCTTCCGGCGGCGTTGTGCGCGGGTCGCAGGGAAAGATCGTGAATGTCGCGGCGATCTCGCGGCCGAGCCCCGCGGCTCTGCGCCAGTCGATGAAGCGCCGCACCGTCTCATAGACTCGGGCCGGATCGCCTCTATGGGTCAGAATGGCGACGGGGGTCGCCGGAAACTCTCTCACGGTCACATCGTTCGACGAATAGGTCATCTTCGCGCTCCTGACTCGGTCCAGCGGCTCCAAGGCCGCGAGCCACGACTCCCAATCGGGAGATTTGCGGAAGGCCGAAGGCGCCTGCCCGACGCACTCCCGAAAGGCGCGGGCGAAAGCGTCCGGCGCCTCATAGCCGGCGTCGAGCGCGATCTCTGTCACATTGGCGTCGTGGCGAAAGGCCAGCCGATAGGAGGCGCGCTTCATCCGCGCCAATTGGACATAGCGATGCGCCGAGACGCCGAAAGTCGCGGCGAACTGCCGGTGGAAATGATGTTTCGAGAAAGCCGCAACGCCGCTGAGAATGTCGAGGCTCAGATTTTCGTCGAGATGCCGATCGATATGATCCAGCACGCGCCGCATCCGGGCCTGATAATTCTCGAGCGCCATCTTCGTCATCGTTTCCTCCGTGGCGCTCTCTTCTAGGAGCGCGCCGCGCCGGCGCGCTCGACCGATCTTGCTGTCTCGCGAGCAATTTTTTCTCGAGGATGAAACGTGAGACGCGCGGTCATCGAATGTCATGCTGCGGCGTAGGGCGTTCTTCCACGAGCGGGAGACGGGCGGGTCCGCGCCCGAGCGCCGATTTGCGGAGAACAGGTCATGAAGTTCGTCAAAATCGCTCTGCTCTTTCTCGTCTTCGCGGCCTCCTCAGGGCTCGCACGCGCCGAGCCCCCGACGGCGCCGCGCTATAAAGCGGTCGCTTTCGATTTTTTCGTGCTCTTCGACGCCAATTCGGTCGTTCCGGCGGTCGAGGCCGCCTATCCGGGCAAAGGCGCGGAATTCACGAAGCTCTGGCGCGCCAAGCAGTTCGAATATTGCTTCCTGCGCTCGCTCACCGGCCGCCACGCGGATTTCTTCGAGGTGACGGGCGATGCGCTCGCTTTTGCGGCGCAGGCGATGAAGCTCGATCTTCCGCCGGAAAAGCGCGAGCGCCTCATGACCGCCTATCTGACGCTCGCCCCCTGGCCGGATACGCTGGACGCGCTGCGCCGGCTGAAAGCCGCGGGCGTGCGCATCGTCACCCTGGCGAATTTCAGCGGCAGAATGTTGCAGGCCAATGCGGAGCGCGCCGGCCTCGCCGGCTATTTCGAGGAATTGCTGAGCACGGAGGTCAATAAGACCTTCAAGCCCGATCCTGCGGCCTATGCGCTGGGCCCGCAGCGGCTGAAGCTCGCCAAGGAGGAGATTCTCTTCGCCGCTTTCGGCGGCTGGGACGCCTATGGGGCCAAGGCCTTCGGCTATCCGACCATTTGGGTGAACCGCTTCGGCCTGCCGGCGGAAAAGCTCGGCGTCACGCCGGATGCGGTCGCGCCGGATATGAAAGGGCTGCTGGAGCTGGTTCTGGGCCGTTCGTGAGGCTCAGGCGATCTTTGCATAGACCGCGTCTATGCGCGCGCCCCGATCGGCGCCGGCGACGACGGCGAGCGTCAAGCCGCTCGCCTCGGCCTCGGCGCGCGCCAGAGCCTCCAGCCGGCGCGCCTCGGCCTCATTGGGCACGAAGGCGAAGCCGGTCGGTCCCCAGGACGTCTGGCCGAGGCCGGCCGCGCCGGCGTCCGCCAGCCGCGCCAGCAGCCTCTCGACTGCGGCGCTGGTGAAGCGCCGCCCACCCTGCGCCGGCGCGAAATAATCCCCGACGATCGCCTGAATCGCGGCGATGGCCGCGCCGAAAGCGGCGAAATTTCTTTCCGCCACTGCGGGCAGCGCCTGCATCAGCACCAGACGGCACAATCGCCCGGCGTTCTCCTCCGACAGCGGCGGCAGCTCTGCGAAGGCTTTGCGTTCCTCGACGCCATGCAAGCCGATCGAGCCCGGGTCGGAGACGAGCAGAATGCGCCACTCCTCGGGAAAGGCGAGGCGGGAGACGATCGGCGGAGTCGTCGTCTCGGCGCCGCGGCCGCCATCGACCACGAGACCGCCGCGCGTGAACAGCCCCGCCCCGAGGCCGGAGCGGGCGCCGCGCTGCAAAAGGGCGGCGTCGGCCTCAACCTCCTGCGGCAGATCTTCGATTCGGCGCAGCGCCGCGGCGACGGCGAGCGCGAGCTGCGTGCCGGAGCCGAGACCCGAATGGGGAGGAATCGCCCGCTCGATCGCCAGACGATAGCGCTTGCCGGGCGCGAGTGCGGCGCCCGCCTTCTCGAGCAGAGCGAGGGCGCGTTCGGCGTCCGGACCGAAAGCCTCCATCTTTTCCGCGGGCCGCAGCGTCAGCCGCGTCGCCGGCGCGTCTATGGAGAGGCCGAGCCCGCCGAATTTGCGGCCGAGCGCGCCATTCATGTCCAGGAAGCCGAGATGCAATCTCGCCGCGGCGACGACGCTCACGCTGATCGGCATGGAGCCTCATTTTCGGACTTTACGCGGAATATCCGCTATATCTCGCTTCCCGGCGCGGTTTCACGCCGGCGTCGACGGGGCTCGCGCATATTCGTCTAGGCCGAGTAAGGCGCCGCGCGCGCGAAGGCAAGAGCCCGTCTGAAGGGGAGCCCGTTTGGAGAACTCCTCCGGGCGATCGAGAGAGGGGGATGTCATGGCCGCCGAGGAGCGCAGCTATTCGCAAGAAGAGATCACCGCCAGGCTCGCCGCCGAGCTGCCGCATTGGCGGTTCGAGAACGGCTGGATTCGCCGCAAATACAAGACTCATGGCTGGAAAGGCACGCTGATGGTCGTCAATACGGTCGGCCATCTCGCCGAGGCCGCCTGGCACCATCCCGATATCGCCGCTTCCTACGCCTGGGTCGAAGTGAAGCTGATGACCCATACGGCCAAGGGCGTGACCGATAAGGATTTCGCGCTCGCCCGCAAGATCGAGGAGGTCGTCTGCTGGCGTCCGGGCGAAGAGGGCGGCGCGCTCGAGGGAACGCCCGAGACCGACCAGCGCTTCGCCTATATCAAATACGACTGATCGAGACACGATCTACTGGAGACGAGAGTGACGACGACGATAGAATCGTCGCGCGAGCAGTTGTTTTCGCTCGTCGCGGCGCGGCCGGTCATCATGGGCATCGTCAATGTGACGCCCGATTCCTTTTCCGACGGCGGCCGCTTCTTTTCGCCCGAGGCGGCGCTGGCGCAGGCCAAGAAGCTCGCCGAAGACGGCGCCGATATCGTCGATGTCGGGGCCGAATCGACGCGGCCGGGCCATACGCCGCTGACGGCGGAGGAGGAGTGGGCGCGGCTCGAGCCGCTGTTGCGGGCCCTCGTGTCGCAATGCGGCGTTCCCGTCTCGATCGATACTTATAAGGCGCAGACGGCGCGCCGCGCGCTCGCGGCCGGCGTCACGATCGTGAACGATATCTGGGGTTTGCAGCGCGATCCCGATATGGCCCCGGCGATCGCCGAGGCCGGCGCGGGCGTCGTCGCCATGCATAATCGCGCCGAGGTCGCGCCACAGATCGACATCGTCGCCGACATGCTCGGCTTTTTCGAGCGGTCGCTGGAGATCGCCGCCGCGGCGGGCGTGCCCGAATCCCGCGTGATTCTCGACCCCGGCGTCGGCTTCGGCAAGACGCGGGAGCAGGATTTCGAGGCTCTGCGCGCGGTTCCGCAACTCATGCGATTCGGGCGGCCGGTGCTGATCGGCGTGTCGCGGAAGCGCCTCTTCGGCGCGCTGCTCGGCGCCGAGGTCGATGCGCGCCTCATCGCCACAGTGGCGGCCAATCTCATCGCGGCGATGAATGGCGCGCGGATTTTCCGTGTCCATGACGCCGCCGAGCACAGAGCGGCCTTCGCCGTGCTCGACACTCTGACACAGGGAAAAGGACGCCTATGACGACGGTCGAGACGAGAGTCGGCTTTGGTTTGGGCAGCAATCTCGGCGACCGGCCGCCCAATATAAGGCGGGCGATCGCATTGATCGGGGAGCGCGGAATCGCTCGTCTCGACGCCGTCTCCCGCCTCTATCGAACGCCGCCCTGGGGAGATGTCGATCAGGGCGATTTCGCCAACGCCTGCGCGCTCGGCTGGACCAGCCTGTCGCCCTATGAGCTTCTGGCCGCGGTCAAGACCATAGAGGCCGATATGGGCCGCACGCCGACGCGGCGTTGGGGGCCGCGGCTCATCGATGTCGACATTCTGTTTTTCGGCGATCACACAATGGACGATCCGGAACTCACCTTGCCGCATAAGGAGCTGTTCGCGCGGGCGTTCGTGCTGAAGCCGCTGGCCGAGATCGGCGGCGATCTGACGCTCGACGGCGTGTCGGTGGCGCAGGCCGCCGCCGAGGTCGTCGCGGATGGGATCGGAATCTGGGAGGAAAAGTCCACCAACCCCCGATGAGCTATGACGCCACAGTCCGAAGAGGCGGTGATATGGTCCATATGGGTGGGGGTCGATAACAGGATCGAAAATATCACATAAGCTACTGATAAAAAATAATATATAGATTCATAGAAAATTTCTATCAATGCGCTTATGGGTAGGTATATGGCTCACTTATCCGGGGCCGCGCCTGCCCTAAAAACTTTTTGTGACCATTCAATAGACTGACATAACCCACCCTATTGGATATTGTCATTAGGCAGCGGAACGGAAATGGTTGCGGCTCGCCGAACGAGGGCGTTTCGGATTGCTTGCGCTGGGAGGCGGGGCT
>NZ_PUIV01000036.1 GCF_003113265.1 Methylosinus sporium | reverse complement strand
GTCCATCTGGACATCGCATCGATCGGCCGTCCATCGCGACATCGGCTGTGATGCAGCGATTTATGAGATGCTCGAACATCGACGCGCGACGGCCGATCGATGCGATGTCCAGATGGACTCTAAAATCCGCTCGACAGGGTCCGAGACGATGGACGCCGTCCTGGGCGCGCGAAATATCGCGCGCCCGGCGGCGTCACGATCGCGGCAGCGGGAGACGCTCCCGCCGAATTCGCGTCGATTCGATAAGGATTATTCCTTCACCGAAGCCGGCTCGCAGCCGCACTTCGTGTAGCAGGCGTCCTTGTCGGACTTCGCCTTCTCGATGGAAGCGGGGGTCGACGAGAAGCGATTCTTGATGGAGACATATTCGAAGAAGCACTTGTCGACGCAGACGCCCTTCGCATCTTCATCCTTGATGTCGCAACCGGCGAAAACCGGACCGACCATGCCGAGCGACAGAGCAGCGGCCGTCACAATGGCGCGAATGTTCATTTGCCGTTTCCCTCTTTTGGACGCAGGGAGCATTTGTCCCTTATTTTGTTACAGGGCGCATCGTCCCGCGGGCAAATAGGCTGTTTTCGCTGCGCCTGTCAATGTAATTGACAGTTCTTTGGCGCCGATGTGAACAGAGCGAGACGCGCGCGGCAGGCCGCTATTTTTGCAATGCAGCATGAGACTTTGGGCACCTCGGATTTGTCGCCTCTCTATCGCGGCGGAGAGGCGCTCGATCCACGAAGATATTCCTTCGCCGGTTCATGACCGCGCTTCGCCGCCTCTTCGATCCAGGTGAGCGCGAGCCTCTCGTCGCGCGCGACGCCATCCCCGTTTCGATAAGCGACGCCGAGATTGAACTGCGCCTGGGCGAAGCCTTGCTCGGCCGCCCGGCGGAACCAGTCGACGGCGCCGAGCGCGTCTTTTCGCCCCATCGTTCCGCTGAAAAGGCAATTGCCGTAATTATATTGCGCGGCGTCCAGGCCTTGCTTCGCCGCTTTCTCGAAAATCGCGCAGGCCGCTCGGGAATCTCGCGCGCCTCCATCGCCGGCCGCCATCATCACGCCGAGCGCGTTCAGCGCGTGCGCATCGTCGCGCGAGGCGGCTTCGCCCAGCCATTTCCGCGCTTTCACGCCATCGCGCGCGACGCCGTCGCCCTCATAGTAACGTCTGCCCAAATCTCTTTGCGCGCCCAAATGTCCGCGCTCTGCGGCCTCTATGAGCCAATTGATCGGATCACGACGATCACAGGCGACGCCGCGTCCTCGCGCGCACATTTGCGCCAGATTGTATCGCGCATCGACGCTTCCTCTTGCCCAGGCGAGAAAGAACCATTCGGCGGCGGCCTCGTCGTTCGGATCGACTCCGTTCCCCTGCAGATAGAGAACGCCAATATTATAGGCCGCGACCGCATCCCCCTGATCGGACGCTCGCCGAAACCATCTCATCGCCTCGGAGAAATTCTGCCGAGGCCCGCTCTCGAGATGAAGGGCGCCGAGTCGAAACTGCGCGTCGACGTCGCCGCCCTCTGCGGCCCGCTCCAAAGCGGCCAGCGACGCCGCGTCGTCTCGCGCGGCTTCCGCCGCCAACGCCGCTGCGGCGGCGTCCCCCATGCCGACGTCCGCGCCGGCAGGCGCCGAGAAGATCACGAGGAAAAGAATGACAACAAATCGCATGTCGAAACGCCGCCAGCCGCCGCGAACGTAGAATCGAACGAAGCGCGCGACAAGCTCATTCCGCCACGTAGATTTTTGCGCCTTTCTCGAGAAACTCCGCGCTCTTCTCGGCAAAGCCCTTGTCGCGCTCGGCGATGGCGGCTGCCTCCTCGCGCAGGTCGCGCGTGATCTGCATGGAGCAGAATTTCGGCCCGCACATGGAGCAGAAATGCGCGACCTTATGCGCCTCCTTGGGCAGGGTCTCGTCGTGATAGCGGCGCGCCGTATCGGGATCGAGCCCGATGTCGAACTGATCCTCCCAGCGGAAATCGAAACGCGCCCGGCTCATGGCGTCGTCGCGTTCCTGCGCCGCAGGATGGCCCTTGGCGAGATCGGCCGCATGAGCCGCGATGCGATAAGTGATGACGCCGGTCTTCACATCCTCGCGATCCGGCAGGCCGAGATGCTCCTTGGGCGTCACATAGCAGAGCATAGCCGTGCCGAACCAGCCGATCATCGCGGCGCCGATGGCGGAAGTGATGTGATCATAGCCGGGCGCTATGTCGGTGACGAGCGGCCCGAGCGTGTAGAACGGCGCCTCGCCGCAATCGCGCAACTGCTTTTCCATATTCACTTTGATCTTGTGCATCGGCACATGGCCGGGGCCTTCGATCATCACCTGGCAGCCCTTGTCCCAGGCGATTTTCGTCAACTCGCCGAGAGTCTCCAGCTCGGCGAATTGCGCGGCGTCATTGGCGTCGGCGATGCAGCCGGGGCGCAATCCGTCGCCGAGCGAGAAGGAGACGTCATAGCGGCGCATGATGTCGCAGATCTCGTCGAAGCGCTCATAGAGGAAGCTCTCCGAATGTCGCGAGAGGCACCAGCGCGCCATGATCGAGCCGCCGCGCGAGACGATGCCGGTCACGCGATCCGCGGTGAGCGGCACATGGGCGAGGCGCACGCCGGCGTGAATGGTGAAGTAATCGACGCCCTGCTCCGCCTGCTCGATCAGCGTGTCCTTGAACACTTCCCAATCGAGCTTGGTGGCGTCGCCGCCGACCTTCTCCAGCGCCTGATAGATCGGCACTGTGCCGATCGGCACGGGCGAATTGCGGATGATCCAGTCGCGGATATTATGAATATTGCGGCCGGTGGAGAGGTCCATCACCGTATCGGCGCCCCAGCGGATCGCCCACACCATCTTCTCCACCTCCTCGGCGACCGAGGAGGTGATGGCCGAATTGCCGATATTGGCGTTGACCTTCACCAGGAAATTGCGGCCGATGATCATCGGCTCGGCTTCCGGATGATTGATGTTGGCAGGGATGATGGCGCGCCCGCGGGCGATCTCCTCGCGCACGAACTCCGGCGTCACGAAAGCCGGAAGCGCGGCGCCGAAGCCCTCCCCCGCCTCGATCCGCTCCCCCGCCTGCGCGAAGGCGCGCTCGCGGCAGAGATTCTCGCGATGCGCGACATAGATCATCTCCTCGGTGACGATTCCGGCGCGCGCGAATTCGAGCTGCGTCACCGGCGCCGAGCCGGCCGCGCGGCGGATGGCGCGCGGCGCGGGACAGGGCGGAACCAGCCGATCCTCGCCGACGAAGCCATTGTCCTCCGGCTTCACCGCGCGGCCGTCATAGCTCTCCAGGCCGGTGCGGCTCTCGAGCCAGCGGCGCGCCGCCGGCAGGCCGGCCGAAAGATCGGGCGTGAAACCGGCGCAGCTATAGGGGCCGGAAGGATCGTAGACGCGCAAAGGCGCGGCGCCGGCGGATGGATGAAGGGCGATCTCGCGCACGGGGACGCGAATATCCTCGCGGCCGCGCGGGGCGGAATAGAGCTTGCGCGAGGCGCCGATCGGTCCGGTGGTCACGCTCTCAGGGGTCGTGGGGCGTTTGTCCTGCACGTTCATCGTCGCGCTCCCTGCTTGGACGGATGGGCGGCGGGCGACGAAGTCGGGCGCGCCGCTCCGAAAAATCGGATGACGCGTCCTGCTGGCCTTCCCTCGCGCCGGCATTACCCGGATCAGGTTCGATGGGTGCTTCTCAGCCTCTCCTCAGCGGAGCGGCGCCCCTCGCCATCGGCCAATTTTATCCGCGGCCTCGTATCGCGGCAAGCCCGCAGGCCGCGGCTGTGGCAAAAACGTGACAGGCCCCGAAATATTCACGGGCGTCCGGGCGATAGCGCTGTCGCGAGCCCCTCGCTCTGATAGGGTCGAAAACAATAGTGAGTCGTGGGATACGAACGCCGCCGGGGTTGCCGAGTGCTGCTAAATGGCGTGTGAACGGCGACCGATCTGGGGCGGGGCGATAAATGAGCGGATATTCCTGGCGTAATCTCGTCTCGACGGCGGCTCTCACAGCCTCGCTCGCGACTCCGGCGCTCGCCGCGGACGGCTATTTTCTGATCGGCTATGGTCCGCGCCAAAAGGCGCTGGGCGGCGCCGGCGTCGCCGATTCGCGCGAGTCCATGGCGCTTTCCGTCAATCCGGCCGGCATCGTCGATCTCGAGCGCCAGATGCATCTCGGCATAAGCGCCCTCATGCCGGAGCGGGGCTATTCGACCGAAGGCCTGCCCAAAGTGGTGGCGCCCGGCGACATTCGCAGCGGACGGCCGATCTTCCCTGTGCCCAACAGCGCCTATGTCTCGCCGATCGACGCCAATTCGTCCTGGGGCACGGCGTCCTACGGCAATGGCGGCATCGCCACTTCTTTCGATTTCGGCCATTTTCACTCGCCGCTCGGCGGCCCTTTCGGCGGCGGCTACGCCGGCGTCAATCTGGAGCAGTCCTTCACCAGCTTCGCCTATGCGCAGAAGTTCGGCTCGCTGGCGATCGGCATAGCGCCGACGCTCGCGGTGCAGATGATCAATCTCCAGGGCCTCAAATCCTTCTCGCCCTATTCGAGCGACATGTATCGCCTGTCCGACAATGGCTACGACTGGTCGTTCGGCGGCGGCGTCCGCTTCGGTATGCAATGGCGCGTGACCGATCAGTTTCGTATCGGCGCGGCCGCCTCGACGCCGATGTTCATGACGCGCTTCGCCAAATATGCGGGGCTTTTCGCCGATGGCGGCCGCTTCGACATTCCGGCGTCGATCGTCGCCGGCGTCGCCTATGACGTGACCCCCGACCTCACCGTAATGGCCGATTGGCGCCATATCTTCTATTCGGGCGTCTCCTCGGTGAGCAATCCGAGCTTCCCGGTTCTCTATCGGACCCTCGGCTCTTCGAATGGCCCCGGCTTCGGCTGGAAGGACACGGATTCGGCGTCCTTCGGCGTCGAATGGCGCGTCCAGCCCGGCCTCGCCCTGCGCCTCGGCTATCATTATGCGACCAATCCGATCCCGACGGACAGCGTGACCCTCAACCTGCTCGCGCCGATCATCAATGCGCATCATGCGAGCGCCGGCCTGAGCTACGCCATCACAAAGAATTCGACGATCGATCTCGCCTTCGTCTATGGCTTCAAGAACAGCGTCCGCGGGCGCGAGGCTCTGCCGCAGACGCCATCGACGCCGTTCGGCGCCTATAATCAGGCCGCCAATGTCAATCTCTGGCTCCGCGGAACCGAAGTCTCCATCGGCTGGAACTACAAGTTCGACCTCGGCGACGATTCCTTCATCCCGACCCATCTCTGACAGGGGGCTCGCGAGGCTCCGCCGCCTCAGCGGACGGAGCCTCTGTTCGGGCGATCAGCCGACGACGATTTTCGGCGGCGCGCGACGCGACTGCGTCTCCAGCAAATTCTTCACCTTGGCGGCGAGTTCCTTGTAGATCGCCGCATGGGGCCCGTCCGGCGCGGAGGCCACGACCGGCGTGCCGGCGTCCGAGGTCTGCCGGATGGCGAGATCGAGCGGCACCTCGCCGAGGAAAGGCACGCCCAGCGCCTCGGCGTCCTGCCGCGCTCCGCCATGCGAGAAGATGTCGGTGCGGCCGCCGCAATGCGGGCAGAGGAAATAGCTCATATTCTCGATGATGCCGAGAATGGGCGTCGAGACCTTCTGGAACATGGCCACGCCGCGGCGCGCGTCGATCAGCGCCAGATCCTGCGGCGTCGAGACCACGACCGCGCCGGCGAGCGGCACTTGCTGCGCCATGGTCAGCTGCGCGTCGCCGGTGCCGGGCGGCATGTCGACGACGAGCGCGTCCAGCTCGCCCCAGGCGACCTCGCCGAGCATCTGGCCGAGCGCCTGCGCCACCATCGGCCCGCGCCAGACCATGGGCACGTCCTCCTCGACGAGAAAGCCTATGGACATGATCTTGAGCCCATAGGCCTCGAGCGGAATCATCTTGTTGCCGACGACTTCCGGCTGGCCCTTGAGGCCGAACAGCCGCGGCGCCGAGGGGCCGTAGATATCGGCGTCCAGAAGGCCGACGCGCCAGCCCTGCGCCGCGAGGCCGAGCGCCAGATTGGCGGAGGTTGTCGATTTTCCGACGCCGCCTTTGCCCGAGGAAACGGCCACGATATATTTGATCTTCTCGATCGCGGCGATCGTCTTGCGCTGCGGCGCCTGACCCGGAGGCGGAGCGGCGGGCGCCGGCGCCCGCTCGGCGGTCAGCGTCACGATCGCCGACTCTATCCCCGGCACGGTCTTCACGGCGCCCTCGACGGCGACGCGCAGAACCTCGAGCTCCTTGGCCCGCGCCGGATCGCCGGTGAGCGAGACGAAGGCCTTGGCCCCCGACACATTGACTCCGCTGACGAGGCCGGCCGCGACAATCGATTTGCCGTCTGGACCGGCGACGCTCTCCAGCGCTTTCAAGACTGATGCTTCATCGGCCACTGTCTTCGCCCTTTCGCACGAACCCGCATCCGACGCCCTCGCGAGGAGGGCGTCTTTTGGAAGCGTTCTACGCAATCGGTATGCCGATATTCGGCCGATGCGTCTACGGGTCCGCGCGAAGCGGCGTCACGCCCGCTGCTTCTGAACGAGAGCGTTGCGGATGAGGCCGACGATGGCGGTGACGATCGCACCCGACACGCCGCCGCCGACGAGCTGTCCGGCGAAGACGGCGATATCGAAGCCGCCATTGCCCGCCGCGCCGGCCAGCGCCGGAACGAGTGAGGTGAGTATGGAGCCGCCGCCCGCGCCGCCGAGCGCGCCGACAATGGCGTTGGCGATGGGGCCGAGATCGAAATTCTTATTGGCCTTGGCGACGCCTGAGCCGCCGGCCGCGCCGGCGAAGAGCTGGATAATGAGATTGATGAGCGTCTCCGACATGGGCTGCGCCTTTCGTCCACGGTTAACGACCGTAACGAACTCGCGCGCGGCGGGAGATAATCAACCCTGGCGCAGCCGCCGAGCCGCCCAGCGCCTTTTCAGCCCGCCTTCTTTTTCTGTCCGCCTGTGCTCAATCGCTGGAAAATCCCGGGCATCATGAAGTCGGCGCGGTCACGAATGAGCTTGCTCGCCTCGCTGGCGTCCTGCGCGCTCGCCCGGCCGGCCGAAAGCCGATGCATCCTGCTCCCGATTTCCCGGTCGAGTGTTTCCAGGTCCGGCTTTGGCCAATTCTGAGCCAATGGTTTCTTCATGACTCGATCGCCTCTGTTCGCTCGCATTGAAGATCGGCAATTTTCGCGACCATGGCAAGGGCGTTCGCGAGAATCCGCAACGGCTCGACCGGATCGCTCGCCCGCTCGTCCTCACCTCGCCGAATCCAGAACCGGCCGGGCACATCGCTGGTCGCGACGACGACCCCGATGATTTCATCCGCGCTCGCCCCGATGGGAATGGAAGCGATCGAGCGATATCTCGCGAGGTCTTCCTCGCGCCGATTCGGGTCCGGACCGTCGAACAAGGCCCTCGCCTCCGGCCCCGACGTATCGCCGGCGACGATTTCTCGACGCGTCTGAAAAGCTATTCCGACATGCCCCTCACCCGGCTTCCAGGATCGATGCGGGGCCATCTCCTCGACGCGCATCGGCCTGCGGCAGACGACGCATTGCAGAAGCTCTCTTTGAAAAGAATAGATATAGATCGCGAAGTTCCAACGATCGGCGTTCATTCCGAAGAGGATGTCCTTTTCGGATACGACGATGTCCAGCATCATGCCGAATCGTCGGCGCTGCTCGTCTTCGTCTCCGGCGCCGGCGACGAGGACGCCTTCCACGACCTCACGCAGCGCGGCGGCCGTCGAATAGAGTCGCGTAAACCACTCGAAATCGACACCGAGATCGGCGATCTGCCGATCTCTCTCATCGACGAGATCGGCGAGCGCGTCGGCGCGCTCTATCGCATCGGCCGCGCCTTCGTCGACGATTTCCAGCACGCCGCCGCCGACGAGAACCAAAACGCCGCCGAATATCTGAAAACTATACAAGAGCCATTTGTGGTCGGCTTCGACGAGATTGGCCGAGGCCCCCATTATGGCCGCGATGAAGCCGCCGCCGATCACGAGACCGATCTTTATGCCTTTGCGCCACTTCGAAAATCTCGTGAGGCTGCCGATGGTCCGCTCTTTGAGCCATTTTCGGTGATCCGCAATATTCGACGTCATAAAACGGCTTTCGAGAATATGACTGCTCGCCCAACGCGCGGAAGAGTAGCGTGAGCGAAGCCGAATGCAAGCATCCGCCGCTGTTCGACGCCCGAGCGAAGGCGCTTCGATACAGATTCCAGCGTCGCGCGGGAGCGAGTGGCCGGCCATCCGCCGACGCGTTCCTCGGCGAGCGACGACCCGAAGCGTCGCAGCTCTGAAACGAGCGGTAGCAACATCGAAATCTTATAGTTAAATGGTCGGAGTGGCGGGATTCGAACCCACGACCCCTTGTCCCCCAGACAAGTGCGCTAACCGGGCTGCGCTACACTCCGATGGCCGCCCTTATAGAGGCCGGCGAAGCCGCTGGCAACGCATGACCGCGCAGAAGAGGCGAGGAATTCACCGCCATTCACCGCCGCGTCAGCTCCAACATGCGGCGGCATTCGGCGAGATCGGCCAGAGCCTGCCGCAATAGCCGCTCGTCCTGCGGCCGCAAGCCGCCGACCGGCATTTCCGCGATGCGAACGGCCGGCAGCGTCAGCACGGGCGACGGCTCGCGCGGCGCGAGCGCGACCAGAGAGGTCGACGCTCCCCGCGCTTCCGCCGCACCGTGAATTTCCCGCTCGTGAATTTCCGGATCATGGATTTCGGGCGTCGGCTCCGACCGCGCCGAGGATTCGGCGAAAGCGAAGAGCGACGGATCCGGACGCTCCTCGAAATCGGGCTCGCGCTCGGCGCGCCCGGCGCCGGAGCCGCGGGCGCTCTCGATCACGGCGCGCACGCCCTGCTCGCGCAGCAGGCGCTGCACGCCTTTGATCGTATAGCCGCGGCCATAGAGCAGATGGCGGATCGCGGCGACCAGCTCGACGTCGCGCGGCCGGTAATAGCGCCGCCCGCCGGCGCGCTTGACCGGCTCGATCTCGGAAAAGCGCGTCTCCCAAAAGCGCAGCACATGGGGCGGAAGGTCGAGGCTCTCTGCGACCTCGCCGATCGTGCGAAAGGCGCCGTCGGTCTTGCCGGTCAAAATCTCCGCTCCCTGCCCGCGCGACGATTCGCGCGCTTCTATTTTCCTCTCTGGCGTGGCGTTTTTCAGCCGGAAATTTTCGCCGGCCGTCGTTTGGGCGCCGCAGGCCCGTGGACAAGGGCGCGCGGCTCCCCTTAATTGGCGCGCCAGAGCCGCTCGCCTCGAGCCGCGCCCATGGAGCCTCGCCCATGACCGACTGGATCCAATTTCCCGCTCCTACGCCCGCCATCGTCGCGCCGCCGAGCGAGGAGAGCGCGACCGACGTCCGCCTATGGCTGCTGATCATCGCAGCGCTGGTCTTCGCCATGGTGGTGGTGGGCGGCGCGACGCGGCTCACCGAATCGGGCCTCTCCATCACGCAATGGAAGCCGATAACGGGCGTTCTTCCTCCGCTCTCGGAGGCACAATGGTCAGCCGCCTTCGAGGATTACAAGCAGATCCCGCAGTATCGCGAGATGTTCCCGAACATGGACCTCGCGCAATTCAAGACGATCTTCGCCTGGGAGTGGAGCCATCGTCTGCTCGGCCGCATCATCGGCTTCGCTTTCGCCGTTCCGCTGGCCTGGTTCTGGCTGCGCGGACGCCTGCCGAAAAGCGTGAAGCCGAAGCTCATCGGCATTTTGGCGCTCGGCGCGCTGCAGGGCGGCGTCGGCTGGTGGATGGTGTCCTCCGGCCTCGTCGATCGCGTCGAGGTGGCGCAGGAGCGCCTCGCCATTCATCTGCTGCTCGCCGCCTTCATCTTCTCCGCCTGTCTGTGGGTGGCGGGCGGGCTCGGCTATGGGACGCGCATCATCGTCGCGAGCGGGCGTCGGCGGCTCTCATTTTTCGCGACTCTGCTGCTCATTCTCGTGTTTTTGCAGATCGGCGCGGGCGCGCTGGTCGCGGGGCTGCGCGCCGGCTACGCCTATAACACTTGGCCGCTGATGGACGATCATTTCATTCCGCCGTCGGAAGAGCTGCTGCGGCTCTCGCCCTGGTGGAGCAATCTCGTCGACAATGTCGCGCTGGTGCAATTCGATCATCGCATGATCGCTTATGTCATTCTCGCGCTGTCGCTGTTTCACTTCATCGACGCCTCCGCCGCGGCGGGCGGACGCGCCGCGCGCGGCGCCGGGCTCTTGTTCGGCCATGTGAGCGCGCAAGTCGCGCTCGGCGTTGCGACGCTTCTGCTCGTCGTGCCGCTCTGGGCCGGCCTAGCGCATCAAGCGCTGGCGATGGGCGTGCTGGCAGTGGCGACGGTTCATGCGCGTCGCCTGCACACGGCCGAGGCCCCGGCAGACGACGACTGACGTCGAACATTCAAACCGCGCCTATCGCCCGGCGCGGTCGAATGAGGTCAGCTCACGCCTCCGACAGCATCAGCGCCAGATTCTGCACGGCGGCGCCGGACGCGCCTTTGCCCAGATTGTCGAGCCGCGCGACGAGCAGCGCATGGCGGCTCTCCTCGCGGGCGAAGACGAAGATTTCGAGATCATCGGTTCCGTTCAATGCGAGCGGATCGAGACGGCCGGACTTGGGCGCGGGCACGACTCTCACATAGGTCGCGCCCGCATAGTGCCTCGCCAGCGCCGCCTCGAGATCGACCGCACGGGGCCGCGCGGCGAGCGCGTCGAGCCGGAGCGGAATGGAGACCAGCATTCCCTGCCGGAAATTGCCCACGGACGGCACGAACAGCGGCGGCGCGGCGAGCCGCGAATAGACGGCGATCTCCGGCAAATGCTTATGCTCGAGCGTGAGGCCGTACAGCTCGAAGGCCGGCGCCTCGCCCTTCTCATAGGCCTCGATCATCTGCTTGCCGCCGCCGGAATAACCGGAGACGGCGTTGATCGTCAGCGCATCCTGCGCGGCGATCAGCCCCGCGTCGACGAGCGGGCGCAGCAGCGCGATCGCGCCCGTGGCGTAGCAGCCGGGATTGGCGACGCGCCGCGCCTTGCGGATCGCCTCCGCCTGGCCGCGCGCGAGCTCGGGAAAACCATAGGTCCAGCCGGGCGCGACTCGATGCGCAGTGGAGGCGTCGAGAATGCGCGGGCCGGCCTCGCCCAATTCATCGGCGAGCGCCACCGTCTCCTTGGCCGCGGCGTCCGGCAGGCAGAGAATGGCGACATCGACGCGCGCGAGAATGTCACGCTTGGCGGAGACCTCCTTGCGCAGCTCCGGCGCGATGGAGACGAGCTCCAGATTCTTCGCATCCGCGAGCTTCTCGCGGATCTCGAGGCCCGTGGTGCCGCTGTCGCCGTCGATGAAGATTTTCGCCATTGGTCTTGGTTCCGATTCCCGTGAGACAAATAAAAAGGGCGGCTCGCGCCGCCCTTTGTCGTCGTATCGCCGATCGAGAGATAATCAGCGCTTCGAGAACTGGAAGCTGCGGCGGGCTTTGCGCTTGCCGTATTTCTTACGCTCGACCACGCGCGAGTCGCGGGTCAAGAAGCCCTCGCGCTTCAGCGCGGTGCGGAGCTCCGGCTCATAATGCGTGAGCGCCTTTGCAAGACCATGACGCACGGCGCCGGCCTGGCCGGAAAGGCCGCCGCCCGCCACTGTGACGACGAGATCGTACTGGTCGACGCGATTGGCGACGCCGAGCGGCTGCTGCAGGATCATGCGCAGCACCGGACGCGCGAAATAGACGGCGACGTCGCGGCCGTTGACGGTGATCTTGCCCGTGCCGGGCTTGATCCACACGCGGGCGACGGCGTTCTTGCGCTTGCCGGTGGCGTAGGCGCGGCCGTATTTGTCGAGCTTCTGCTCATATTTCGGCGCGTCGGACGCAATGGCGACCGAAGCCTGATTGAGCTCGGAGAGAGAGGAAAGAGTGGTCTCGGCCATGGGTTATGCGCTCTTGCCGTTGCGGGCGTTCTTGGGATTGAGGGCGGCGACGTCCAGCGGCTCGGGCGTCTGAGCGACATGCGGATGTTCCGGCCCCTTGTAGACGCGCAGATTGCCGAGCTGCTTGCGGCCGAGCGGGCCGCGCGGCAGCATACGCTGCACGGCCTTCTCGACGACGCGCTCCGGGAAGCGGCCCTCGATGATGAACTTGGCCGAGCGCTCCTTGATGCCGCCCGGGAAGCCCGTGTGATGATGGTAGACCTTCTGGTCGCGCTTGCGGCCGGTGAGGATCACCTTGTCGGCGTTCACGACGATGATGTTGTCGCCGTCGTCGACATGGGGGGTGAAGGTCGCCTTGTGCTTGCCGCGCAGACGCAGCGCGATGAGGCTGGCGAGGCGGCCGACGACGAGGCCCTTGGCGTCGATCAGCACCCATTTCTTCTGCACTTCGGCGGGCTTCGCCGAATAGGTCTTGCCAAACATGGGAGAGCTATTTCCGTTCTTCTCGGGTCTGCACCCGTGGGATCGCTGCGTGATAAGCGACCGCGCCGCCCCTGTCAAACGGAATCGGGCGCCCGAGAGCGCCCGAAAAGCCAGCATTTCCCGGTGATAGACCGCATAGGTATTATGATACCTGCGATCTCGCGGCGACCTCACGGCATGACGATGGGCTTGCCGCGCGGGAATTTGGCGATGGTCGCCTCGTCTATGTTCAAATGCTGGGCGACCATGGCCGGCGGCGTATGGGTGAGCCAGTCGACCAGCGAGACGTCGCGGAAATGCGCGGCGCGGAACACCTCCAAAAACTGCAGCTCCGTGTCGCCGACATTCTGCACGTAATGCCCATGGGCGCGCTTCACATAGCCTATGTCGCCGGCGTGGAAATCCTGCGTCACCGCCTTGGGCCCGGCGTCGAACAACGTCATGCGGCCATGGCCTTTGATCCAATATTGCCATTCGTCGCCATTGGGGTGCCAATGCATCTCGCGCAGCGCGCCCGGCGCGAGCGTGACCAGCGCCGCCGCTATGGTGGACGAGACCTTGAAATTGTCGCTGTCGGCGACGCGCACCTCGCCGCCCTTGGTCTTTTTGGCGGCGGCGCTGCCTTTCAGCGAGAATGTGTAGGGATAGGGCGGCGCTCCCTCCCCTTGCGCCGAAGAGGCTTGATCGGCGGCCAGGGGACCGGGAACCTCACCTTGGAAAATATAGAGCTGGTTGAGCGGTATATTGGCGAAAGTCTCGGCCGGCAGGCCGAAATTGGCGGCGAGAATTTCCGGCGGCGTGTGGGCGATCCAATCGGTCACGAGCAAGGTGTTGTATTCGGTGGCCTTGCCATCGTCGAAGCAGAGCAGGAACTCGCAGCCGTCCGGCCCCAGCCCCTGCAATGAATGCGGCTGGCCCGCGGGGAAATACCAAATGTCCCCCTCCTTCACATCGGAGACATAGGCGCGGCCCTGATCGTCGAGCACGGTGACGCGGCAGGAGCCATAGGAGACATAGCCCCATTCGGCGGCGAGGTGCCAATGCATCTCCCTTATTCCACCCGCCGTCAGCCGCATATCGACGCCGGAAATCTCCTCGGCGATGGCGAAATCATATTGCGTGACCTGCCGCGCCCAGCCGCCGTTCTGCACGCGCTTGGGCGCATTGTTGAACGACGCCCAGAACATGGGCATGTCGCTGACGTCGGTGGGCGGCGGAAACTGCGCCGAAGGGAATTGAGCGCCGAGCGGCTCGCTGCGCGGGCCGGGATCGGTGAGGCTCGCTTTATTCCGCGCATTGATCGCGCCCTGCGGCGGAAGATCGGGATTGCCGAAAGAGGGGATGGGGCGTCCGGCGCTCGTCTCGGGTTTCTTTGCCGTGGCCATCTGGGTCTTTCTCCGCTGAAGCGAGGGAAGGCGGCTGCGCCTCTCAGATTGCGCCGGCGGGGCCAGGGTCAACGTCGCCGCGAAAAAGCGCGCGATCGATAAAATCCGAGCATTCGAATTGGCGGGCGGGCAAAAGAGCCGCGCGCATTCTCGGCTCCGATGGCGAGGCGTCCCACCTCCTCGCCGGGCGGTTCGGGGGTCGGCGTGGCAGATTTTCTCGCTCGTGTCTCTTTGCGCGTCTCTTTGGCGCTCGTCCTCTTCGGCGGCTCCGCCGCGAGAGCGGAATTCCACGGCTCCGTCGCCGGGCCCGAGATTCCGCGCGCGAGCTTCGTCGTCACCGGCGAGCCGACCTCCATTCCCTATGGCTGGATGGATTTTTGCGGCCGCCAGCCGCAGGAATGCCGCCAATCGATCCTCCCCGCCGCGGACATAGAGCTCTCGCGCGAGGCCTGGGCGCGGCTGAACGAGATCAATCGCGCGGTGAACGCCGCGATCGAGCCGCTTTCGAACCTCGAGCATTGGGGCACGATCGCCGATCATTGGGACTATCCCGTCGACGGCAAGGGCGACTGCAAAATCTATGCGCTGGAAAAGCGCCGGCTGCTGATGGAGATGGGCTTTCCGCGCCAGGCTCTGCTGATGACGATCGTGCGCGACAAGAACGACCAGGGCCACGCCATTCTGACTGCGCGCACCAGCCGCGGCGATTTCATCCTCGACAATCTCACCGACGAGGTGAAGCCCTGGGACGTGACCGTCTATCGCTTCGTCAAGCGCCAGTCGCAGGAAGACCCGAATGTGTGGGTGACGATCGAACCGCGTCGGCGCGTGGGCGCGCGTTGAGGCTCAGTCCGTGATCACATCCCGATAGATTTCCGCGAGCGGCACGCTCACGCCGATCGCCGGCAAATTCAGCTCCGCCTCGAGCCCGTCGAGAATCTGCACGCCGACCCAATCCGCGCCCGCCCGATCGAAGGTCTCTATATGCGCCCGGTCGCGCTCGACCAGCACATAATGACGCAAGCTCGGCAGCTTCTGATAGACGGCCCATTTCTCGAAACGGTCGCGCGCCTTGCTGCCCTCGGACATGACCTCGACGAGGACGGTCGGATCGTTCAGCGACGTCGCCCCCGGCTCCATCGCGCCGCGATGGACCATGACATCCGGCAGCATCGCCGAATCGATCGCCTTCTCCTTCAAGAAGAAGGTTTCCTGAAAAACCTGACAGGACGAGCCCTTCGCGCGAAGACGCTGCATCAGGCCGAACGCCAGATTTCGGGCGATGAAATGATGCTCCCATCGCGCGCCCACCATCATGCGCACGACGCGGCCGCCGATCAGCTCCCACTTTTCATTCGCAGGCTTGTCGGCGAGCAGTTCCTCGAAATCATCGAGGGACATATACTCGTATTGCGACGAGGGGCGGCTCATGGTCTCGGCTCCTGGCGGCACTCTAACATAACGCCCCATTCCGCTGAAACCGGGAACGCCGAATGACGCGGCTGAAAGAGAAAGTAACGCTCGTGACCGGCGCGGCGCGAGGCATCGGCGCGGCGATCGCCCGGGCCTTCGTCGACGAAGGCGCCTTCGTTTATCTGACCGATATCGACGACGACAACGGACGCGCGACGGCCGCCGCGCTCGGCGAAGGCGCCGCTTACGCAAGTCTCGACGTGCGGGAGGAAGCCGATTGGCGCGAGGTCGTCGCTCTCGCGCTCTCCGAGCGCGGTCGGCTGGACGTCGTCGTCAATAATGCGGGGATCACCGGCTTCGAAGCCGGCGCCGCCGCCCATGACCCGGAAAATGCGCGCCTCGAGGATTGGCGCGCCGTGCATGAGACGAATCTCGACGGCGTGTTTCTCGGCTGCAAACATGCGATCCGCGCGATGCGGCCGGCGGGGACCGGATCGATCATCAACATATCCTCGCGATCGGGCCTCGTCGGCATTGCGGGCGCCGCCGCTTACGCCTCCTCCAAGGCGGCGGTGCGCAACCATACCAAGACCGTCGCTCTATGGTGCGCCGCGCAGGGCCTCGCGATCCGCTGCAACTCGATCCATCCGGCCGCGATACTGACGCCGATGTGGGAGCCCATGCTCGGAAGCGGTCCCGATCGCGAGGCCCGCATGGCGGCCTTCGTTCGCGACACGCCCCAGCGCCGGTTCGGACGGCCGGAGGAAGTCGCGGCGCTCGCCGTGCTGCTGGCCTCGGACGAGGCGACCTATGTCACCGGAGCCGAGCTGAACATCGACGGCGGCCTGCTGGCCGGATCGGCGGCCAGCCCAGGATAGGCGTTCCGAATCCCCTGCTCGCGGTATAAAGCTCTCGCCGTCCCTGAAACGCCCGGAGCCCGATGCTTTGACCACCCCTCCCCGCCGGCTGGTGACGCCCGAAAAGCGCGACGACGATCCCGACGCCTCGCTGCGTCCGCTCTCGCTCGGCGATTTCACCGGCCAGGAGGCGGCGCGCAAGAATCTCAAAATCTTCATCGAGGCGGCCAAGACGCGCGGCGAGGCGCTCGATCATGTGCTGCTCGTCGGTCCGCCCGGCCTCGGCAAGACGACCATGGCGCAGATCGTCGCCCGCGAGCTGGGGGTCAATTTCCGCTCCACCTCCGGCCCGGTCATCGCCAAAGCCGGCGATCTCGCGGCGCAGCTCACCAATCTCGAGCCGCGCGACGTTCTCTTCATCGACGAGATTCATCGCCTCAATCCGGCGGTGGAGGAGATCCTCTATCCGGCCATGGAGGATTTCCAGCTCGATCTCATCATCGGCGAGGGCCCGGCGGCGCGCTCGGTGAAGATCGATCTCGCCAAATTCACCCTCGTCGGCGCGACGACGCGCGCTGGCCTGCTGACGACGCCGCTGCGCGATCGTTTCGGCATTCCGATCCGGCTCAATTTCTACACGGCGGAAGAATTGGAGCTGATCGTGCGGCGCGGCGCGCGCGTGCTCGGCGTCTCCATGAGCGAGGATGGCGCGCGCGAGATCGCGCGGCGCTCGCGCGGCACGCCGCGCATCGCCGGCCGCCTGCTGCGCCGCGTGCGCGATTTCGCCATTGTCGAGAATGCGGGACAGGTGACGCGCGAGCTCGCCGACCGCTCACTGGCTCTGCTCGAGGTTGACAGCATCGGGCTCGATGTGATGGACCGCCGCTATCTCGAGATGGTGGCCGTCAATTTCGGCGGCGGCCCAGTGGGGATAGAGACGATCGCCGCCGCCCTCTCCGAGCCGCGGGACGCGATCGAGGACATCATCGAGCCCTTTTTATTGCAGCAGGGCTTTCTGCAACGCACGCCGCGCGGCCGCCTGCTGACGCCGCACGCCTTCCGGCATTTGGGCCTCGCGGAGCCGTCGCGCCCGGCGGCGCAATTCGGAATGTTCGACGAAGAGGAAGAGTGAAGCGGGCTCACCGCTCCCGCACGGCCGCAGCGTCGAAATCCAGCAGCTCGTTCGTGTAAGTCTCGCGCACTTCCGAGATCGGCTTGCCATCGCCGCCATGCACGATGGCGCGATGCTCGAACAGCGCTCGAGGCGGATCGAGGTCCGCCTTCTTCAGCCGCGCACGCATGATCGCCTCGCGCGTCTCGCCCTCCCAGCCCGCGGGCAGCGGCGACCATCGCATCTCCGCCGAGAATGTGCGGCGGAAAGGACGCAGCGGCGCGATCACCTTGCCGAAAGGCGCGTCGCTCGTCTCGAGCGCGCGATTCATCTCCGGCGTCAGCCGCGACGGCACATACCAATTATCGGCTTCCGAAAGCGTATGCTCGCCGCAGCGCAGCGCCACGCGGCGATATTTCACGGGCTCCTGCGCGCCGACGGCCAAGCGCTCGCGCTGCTCGGCGCTCGGCTCGGCGACGGCGCCCGGCGCGACGCGCGCGACGATCTTCGGCTCCGCGGCCATGCGATGGTCGGCGCACCATTTCTCCAGCACCAATGTCGCGCTGCGCCCGGCGAGCAGTTCGGCGTTCAGCGTCTCGACCAGCGCCAGCGCCTCGAGACGGCCGACAAAATCATCCGGCCAGGGCGCGCGCGCCAATGCCGGCGCCGCCGACAGCAAAGCGAGCCCCGCGAAAGCCGCTCGTCTCATCCTCGCTCGCATTGCAGCGCTCCTCGGCCCGGTCTCGATGTGAATAGCGCAAGCAGCCGCCCTTGTCGCGCGCCGCAGACGGCGGCAATTTCGCGGCGGCCGTGTCGCTGCATGGCGACTCTGTGACGCTTCGAAGGTATTCCGGCGAAGTCCGTGTTTTTGCTTACTGCCAAGCTTGTGAACCGCAATGCCCTCGCATAGTCCTAGTCACGAACGAGACAAGAGGACGCGATGAAGAACGTCGAATATCGTCTTTTCGCGGCCGCCCTTTGCTTGGCGGCTGCGCCACTATCCTCCTCCACCGCGGAAGCCGGCGTCACCCAGCAGGTGAAATTCTCCGCCGCCGCGCGGCTGGAACCGACGAAAGTGCTGGTGCTCGGCTCCGAGCGCCGCGCCAACGCCGACCAATACGCCGCGCGTCAAAAGCTCGACGCCGGCGCGCTGAAGCAGTCGCACGCCGCTTCTGGACTCATCCAATGCGGTCGCGCGCATGGCGCCGGGCAGCTCACCCTCGCCAATAATGTCATCACTACTGCGGCGCATGTCTTCTACGACGAGCGCGGCGCCAAGCGCGCGCGCAGCTGCCAGTTCGTCACCGAGGTCGAGGGCAAGAAGCGCCGCATCGCGATCGACATGACGTCCATCGTCGCCGGCTCCGCCAAGCCCTATGCGGTCAAGGCGATCAACGACTGGGCGGTGGCCCGGCTCACGCAGCCGCTCGACGATGTGAAGCCCTATGGTCTCGCCGATCAGATCGCCGTGGAGCAGACGGTGGAATTCGTCTCGCGCGGCCATTCCGATTGGCGCGACGCCGAGACCATGTCCTTCGAGTCCTGCCGCCTGCGCGCGCAGACCAATCAGCTCAAGGGCGGCGCGCGCGAATTCGCCTTCGATTGCGGCACCGGCGACGGCGCATCGGGCGGCGCGGTTCTCGCGGGCGAGCGGCACGCCGATCTCGGCGCCATTCTCGTCGGCTGGCGCAGCAATGATCCGTCCCATGTCGGGCCCTATTCGACGACGAATTACAATTTCGTCGTCTCGGTGGAAGGCGTGTTCCGCCAGGCCGTGCTGGCCGCCGCCGGACAGGACGCGCCCCCCGCCACCGCGAGCGCGGCGCCCGCCGGCGACAAGGCCGCTGCGGAGCGCGATCAGCGCCGCTCCGCCGGCCGCGACTGACGGGAAGGGATTTGCGGGCCTCGAGGCTCGCGGTCCAGGCCGCGCATTCAAAACGCCCGGCGTCGCTCAGCGGCCGCCGGGCGTTTCGATTCCGCCCCAAGAGTCTTTGACCGCCTCGAAATGCGCGGATGCGTCATAGGCCGCGACGGAAAGGCCGAGCTGCTGCGCCGACAATCGGCCCATCGCCGCCAGCACGGCGTAGGAGGCGACGACGCGGTCACGCTGCGCGACGACCAGCGCCAGCCGCGCGCCGAGCAGCTCCTGCTGCGCGTTCAAAATCTCCAGCGTGGTGCGTTTGCCGGCCTTGGCCTCCTCGCGCACGCCCGCGAGCGCGCGCTCGGCGGCGGCGATCTGCGCGCTGGCGGCGCCGATCTGCGCTTTGGCCGCCTGCAGCCCTCCCCAATTGGCGCGGATCAGCGCCATCAACTCGGCGCGCGCGGCGTCGACGTCGAATTTCTTCTGTCCCGCCGTCTCTTTCGCCTGGCGCAGCCGAGCCGACGTCCCGCCGCCGGAATAGATCGGCACCGACAGTTTGCCGAGCAATTGCGCGCCGAGGGCGCGATTGCCGCGGCCGTCTATGTCGGACTCCGTGTAGACCTTGCCGACCATGGAGAGGCTGGGCAGAAAATCGCTCTCGATCACTCTTATGTCGAGATCGGCGGCCTCGGCGTCATGCTGCGCGGCGCGCACCACCGGATGCTCCGTGAGCGCGACGCGCTCGGCGGCTTCGCGCGTTTTCGGCAGCAGGCGATCGACGGGCTCGCCCGGCGCGAGGCGCCGCGCCTCCACGCCCGTGACCTGCGCATAGCGCGCGAGGCTGGCGTCGAGCTCGGCGCGCGCCATCGCCGCCTGCGAGCGGCCAGCGGAAAGGCGCGCCTCGGCCTGCGCTATGTCGGTCGGCGTGATCTCGCCGGCCGCATAGCGCTCCTTGGTCTGGCGCAATTGCTCTTCGAGCACGGCGACATGATTTTGCTGCAGCCGTAGCGCCGCCGTGTCGCGCGAGACATTCATATAGACCGAGACGGCCTCGAACAGCAGACGCTGCTCGATCAGCCGCAGCCGCTCGCGCCCCGCATGGACATTGCTCTGCGCGGCGAGCGCGGAATTTTTCGTGCGAAAGCCGTCGAACAAAGGCTGCTCGACGCTGAGCACGGCCGAGCGCGGCGGGCCGCCGCGATTGTTCTGAATGCTCTCGACCCACAATGGCTCGAGGCGGTTGCCATTGTCGTATTCGAAGGATTTCTGCACCGAGCGGCGCCGCTCGACGCCGAGAAAGGCGTCGGTCCGCACGCTGGGGCGAAATTGCGAGAGCGCGCGCGGCACATTCTCGTCATTGGCGCGCTGGCCGGCGCGCGCGGAATTGAGCGTCGGATTGAGCTCATAGGCGCGCGCCAGCGCGCCGGCGAGGGTTTCTCCCGAGGCGGCGGCCGGCGCCAGCAGAGCGAACCCCAGAGCGAAGATGGAAACGCCTCTCATGCGTCGGCGCCTCTCGGCTCAGCGACGACTTCCTCTTCCGGCGCGACGACCGCCTCGTCGCGCCCGAACAGCGCATAGAGCGCCGGCAGCACGAAGAGCGTCAGAATGGTCGCGCTGACCAGCCCGCCTATGACCACCGTGGCGATGGGCTTTTGCACTTCCGCGCCCGTGCCCGTCGCAAAGGCCATCGGCAAAAAGCCCAGCGAGGCGACGAGCGCCGTCATCGCCACGGGCCGCAGGCGCGTCATCGCGCCTTCGACAATGGCGTCGCGCGGCGCCCGGCCCTGCTGCACGAGCTGCAGAATATAGCTGCGCATGACGAGGCCGTTGAGCACGGCGACGCCGGAGAGCGCAATGAAGCCGACGGCGGCGGAGACCGACATGGGCATTCCGCGCAGCCACAAGGCGGCGACGCCGCCCGACAGCGCCAGCGGCACGGCGCTGAACACGATGAGCGCGTCGCGCGCCGAGCCCAGCGCCGAATAGAGCAGCAGGAAGATCAGGAAGAAGCACAAGGGCACGACGACAGTGAGCTTCTGCCGCGCGGCGGCGAGATTCTCGAACTGCCCGCCCCAGGACAGCCAATCGCCGGGCGCGAGCGTGACCTTCGCCTTCACTTTCTCCTGCGCATCGGCGACGACGGAGGCGATGTCGCGCCCGCGCACATTGGCGGTGACGACGACGCGGCGCTTGCCGTTCTCGCGCGAAATCTGGTTCGGCCCCTCATGGAAGGAGAAAGAGGCGACCTGCTTCAGCGGCACTGTGCGCATCTTCCCCGTATCGTGCCCGCGCACGGAAACGGGAAGATTTTCGAGCGCGCGAATATCGTGGCGCAACTCGTCCTTCAACCGCACGATGATCGGAAAGCGCCGGTCGCCCTCGAAGACGACGCCGGCGCGCTGGCCGCCCACGGCGGCGCCGATGACGTCCTGCACTTCCGCGACGCTGAGGCCGAGATGGGCGATCTCTGTCTTGTCGATCTTGATCTCGAGGAAGGGGAGGCCTGCGATCTGCTCGACCTTCACGTCCTCGGCGCCGGAGACATTGCGCAGCAGGCCGGCGATCTGCTCCGCCTCCTTGGCCATGGAGTCGAAGTCCTCGCCGAACACCTTCACTGCTATGTCGCCGCGCACGCCGGCGAGCAGTTCGTTGAAGCGCAGCTGAATCGGCTGCGAGAATTCATAGAGATTGCCGGGCAGCTCGGAGACATGCGCGTCGATGCGGCGGATCAGCTCCTCCTTGGGGAGCTCGGGATTGGCCCATTCCGCGCGCGGCTTCAAGAAAATATAGGTGTCGGTGAGATTGGGCGGCATGGGATCGGTCGCCGCCTCCGCCGTTCCCGTCTTGGAGAAGACATAGGCGACCTCGGGAGCCTGATGGATGGCGTTCTCGACGTCCTTCTGCATCTCCTGCGACTGGGTGAGCGAGGCGCTCGGAATGCGGCCCGCCTGCATGGCGAGATTTTTCTCGTCGAGCGTCGGGATGAACTCCTGCCCGAGCCGCGAAGCGAGCAGCAAGGCCACCAGAAAGGCCCCCGCGCCGATGGCGATGGGCCGGCGCGGCGACGCAATGGCGCTTTGCAAACGCGGCAGATAGGCGCGCTTCAGCGTGGCGATGAATTTGTTCTCGCTCTCCTCGACGCGGCCGGAGACGAGAATGGCGATCATCGCCGGAACGAAAGTGAGCGAGAGGACGAAGGCGCTGGCGAGCGCCAAGATCACCGTCAGCGCCATGGGATGGAACATTTTGCCTTCGACGCCCGAAAAGGACAGCAAAGGCACATAGACGAGAATGATGATCGCCTGACCATAGACGGTCGGGCGGATCATTTCCACGGCGGAGGCGATGACCGTCTGCAGCCGCTCCTCGAGCGAGAGCGCGCGCCCCAGCGCATGGCGCCGCTCGAAGAGATGACGCAGGCTGTTCTCGGCGACGATCACCGCGCCATCGGCGATGAGGCCGAAATCCAGCGCGCCCATGCTCATGAGATTGGCGCTGATGCGGCCATAGACCATGCCGGTGGCGAGCAGCAACATGGTGATGGGAATGACCAGCGCCGTGATCAGCGCCGCGCGGAAATTGCCGAGCAGCAGAAACAGCACCACTATGACCAGCAGCGCGCCCTCGGCGAGATTGGAGGCCACGGTGCGGATCGTCGCGTCGACGAGCACAGTGCGGTCGAGGATGGTCTTCGCCTCGACGCCCGGCGGCAGCGCGGCGCGAATGGAGTCGAGCTTGGCGCCGACGGCGGCGGAGACCGCGCGGCTATTGCCGCCGATCAGCATCAAGGCCGTGCCGATGACGACCTCCTCGCCGTCCATGCTGGCGCTGCCGACGCGCATCTCGCGGCCGACGCCGACCTCGGCGATGTCCCTAACGCGGATCGGCACGCCATTGCGCGTCGAAACGACGACGCGCTCTATGTCGTCCATCGTCTCCAGACGGCCGCCGCTGCGCACCACATAGCCTTCGCCATTGCGCTCGATATAGCCGGCGCCGCGGCTCTGATTGTTACGCTCGAGCGCGGCGGCGACATCGCCGAAGGAGAGGCCGAGCGAATAGAGCTTCATCGCATCCGGCCGCACGTCGAACTGCTTCACGAAGCCGCCGAGCGAATCGATGCCGGCGACATTGGGCACGATTTTGAGCTGCGGCTTGACGATCCAATCCTGCACGGTGCGCAGATAGGCCGAGCGCTCGAGATCGCTGCGCAGCATCTGCCCGTCCGGCGTCAGATAGGAGCCGTCATTCTGCCAGCCGGGCTCGCCATCGAGATATTTGCGGCCGGGCTGCTTGGGCGCATAGCGGATCGCCCACATATAGACTTCGCTGAGGCCCGTCGCGATCGGCCCCATGCGCGCCTCGACGCCGATGGGGAAATTCTCCTTCGCCTCGGCGAGGCGCTCGCTCACCTGCTGGCGCGCGAAATAAATGTCGAGCTTCTCGGCGAAGACCGCTGTCACCTGCGCGAAGCCGTTGCGCGAGAGCGAGCGCGTATATTCGAGGCCGGGAATGCCGGCGATCGCATTCTCTATGGGGAAGGTGATCTGCTTTTCGACCTCGGTCGGCGACAGCGCCGGCGCGATGGCGTTGATCTGCACCTGATTATTGGTGATGTCCGGCACGGCGTCGATCGGCAGGCGATCGAGCGATGAGACGCCGATGAGGCAGGCGAGCAGAGTCAGCAGCGCGACGAGCCAACGCTGACGAACCGAAAAGGCGATGCAACGCTCGATCATCCACCGTCACACATTCTCGCGCGCCGCCGCCGTCGACGAGGCGGGCGGTCAATCCAACCCTTCGAGCCGCGATTTGCCGAGCTCCGCCTTCAGGATGAAGACATTGGCCGCGGCCACCTGCTCCCCCTCCTCGAGCCCGGAGACGATCTCGATCGCCTCATCGTCGCTCGCGCCCGTCTCGACCTTGCGCTTCACAAAGCCCTCGGGCGTACGCACGAAGACGACCGTCTCGCCCTCGAAAGCGAGCAGCGCCGCGCGCGGCAGGCGCAGGCGCGCCGGCTTCTCCTCGAGCGCGACGCGCGCCGTCATCGCCGTGCCGGGACGAAGGGCGAAATCCGCATTGGCGAAAGAGGCGACGGCGCGGCCGGAATGCGTCTCATGATCGAGCATGGGGCCGATGAAGACGATGCGGCCCATGGCCTCCTCCTCGCCGTCATGCGAGAGGCGCACGCTCTGCCCCTCGCGCACCGACGGCAAATCGGCGATAGCGACGGCGATCTCGGCGAAGACAGTGGACAGATCGGCGACGACATAGAGCTGCGCATCGCCGCCGACCGGCTGGCCGAGATCGGCGCGACGCTCGATCACCTTGCCCGAGGACGGCGCGCGAATCTCCTTGCGGCGCAATTCGCCGACCGGCTGGCCCGGCAGAGCAGCGATCTCGGCTTCCGAAAGATCGAGCGCGGCGAGTTTCTGCCGCGCCAGCTCGACGCGGAGCCTCGCCTCCTCATAGGCGCCGCGGGCTTTGAGAAAGCTCTGCTCGGCGGCGATTTTCTTGTCGAACAGCCCCTTCTCGCGCTGGAACAGCGCCGATTGCAGATCGAGCGCCACTCTGGCGGCGAGATAATCGCTCTTCGCGTCGGCGACCTCGCGGCTGTCGATGATGGCGATCACCTCGTCTTTCTCGACCGGATCGCCGAGCCTCTTGCGCAATTCGGCGACGGCGCCGACGACTTTCGCGGCCACGCGGCCGATGCGGTCGGGATCGACGGCGACGACGGCCGGCGCGACGACGGTCCGCGTCAGCACGCCCGGAGCCGCCGCGACCGTCGTGATTTTGGCGGCCCCGATCTGCTCGGCCGTCAATTTGACCAATCCATCCGCGCGCTTGGCGTCGGACGGTTCGGCGGCTTTCTCGCCGGCGGCGAACAGCGCGCGAAAAGGTGCGGAAATTTGCGGAAACAGCGAGCCGAGCATGGCGCTCGCCAGCAGCGCCGCGCCGATAGCCACGCGCGAACGCGACGAATTAGAACGGCTCCAAACAGGAAGAACGCTCGGCCGCCGCTCCCCCGCGTCGGTCGGAACGACGTTCGATACCGCCAGTCGGCGGAAAAAGTGGGCCAAGTCTCGCAGTCGCATCTCGAGACTTCTTTAACCCGTAGGGCCGGCCGCGTCCACGCCAGAGCGCTGGAAAAACGGGCGCCTCGCCTGTTTCTCGAACAGACGGGGCGCAAACGAAAAAAGCCCGGCGCGACGCGCCGGGCTCTTCTCCCCGAATCTCGATAAGATCAGTATTTCGCGATCACCGGAGCCGGCGCGCCGAACAGATTGAAGTGATAGTTCAGGCCGACGCGAACGGTGTGGAAGTGGTTCTCCACGCCGCGCTGGCTGACCAGCAGCACCGCCGGGAAGGTCGGGACGCCGATCGCATTGCCGCGCTCGAGCTCTGTATAGAGATACTCGACCTTGGCCGACCAGTTCGGCAGGAACGCCCATTCCACGCCGCCGCCGGCGGTCCAGCCGGTGCGCGTGCCGTTCTCGGAGCCCAAAGCGGCGAAGCCGGCGCCATCCACATAGGAGAGGGTCGTCGAGCCCTCGCCATAGGCGAAGCCGCCCGTGCCATAGACGAGCAGGGTCGGCAGAACGGCGTAGCCGACGCGGCCGCGCACCGTGCCGAACCAGTCGAGACGCTGATTCGCGGTCACGCCGGACGGCAGCAGGCCGAAGCCGAAACCGCCGGTGGAGCCCTTCAGATCGGCGCCCTGGAAATCGGCCTCGAGGCCGACCACGAAGCCCGTGCCGGCGAACTGATGATTATAGCCGATCTGAACGCCGCCGAGCACGCCGTCGGCGTTGGAGGCGCCATAGGACCAGGCCGAAACCGGCAGCAGGCCGAAGGACGACAGGCCGCTGACATTGTTATTGTCGGTCCAGCCATAGCCGATGTTCACGCCGGCGTAGAAGCCGGTCCAGCTGAAGGCGGGCGCGACCGGAGCGACGAAAGCGGGCGCGGCCTTCTGCGACGGAAGGTCGGCCGCGAAAGCCGGAGCGGCGGCGATGGCCAGCGCGAGCGCGCCGACGGCGGAAAGAGTTTTCATAGGTTCCCTCACTGGATCAGTGCGGCCGTCGCTTGTGTCCACTGCGCCCCCCGACGCCGGGACCGAGCGGCCGCTCGGTGTTGCCGATCGAGCTTGGTCTACGCCTCGGTCCAAAGCCACGTCAACGCTGTCTGCGCCAATTTGCTTCGCCAACGTCCGATTTCATTATGATTGTGACAATTCCGTCACATCGAATACGCTCTGAGAAAATCTATGCTTGACATCTTCAAAAGCACGAACATCAGCTTCGCCGAATCGCGGCAGGAGGGATTTTGAGCCGAACATTCAAGTCGTTGATCATTGAGGCAGCGCCGCCCGCCAGGGCGCGGGCGCGGAGGCCACCGCCGCGGACGACGATCCCCGCCGAGGCTGGAACATTGAATATGAACAAGTGTTTGAAGGTCAGTCGTGGCGCGATGATAGCATCGAAGATGAATATTCGATCCCGAGCAACGCGCTTCCGTCCTCGGAGAATGACTCTTCTTTCAATGACTTGCTCGCCGCTTCAGGAGTCGCCCCGCTCCCGCCGCAGCCGTTCCCAATAATCGAGCCGCTTGGCGATCTCGCGCTCGAAACCGCGCTCCACGGGACGGTAGAAGCTCCGCCGGCCGAGCGATTCGGGCCAGTAATCCTGACCGGAGAAGGCGTCGGGCTCGTCATGGTCATAGCGATAGCCCTCGCCATAGCCTTCGCTCTTCATCAATTTCGTCGGCGCGTTGAGGATGGTCTTGGGCGGCATGGGCGAGCCGCTCTCCTCGGCGAGGCGGCGAGCGGCCTTATAGGCGACATAGCCGGCGTTGGATTTGGGCGCGGTCGCCACATAGAGGACGGCCTGCGCGAGGGCCAGCTCGCCCTCCGGGCTGCCAAGAAAATCATAGGCGTCCTTGGCGGCGTTGGCGACGACCAGCGCCTGCGGATCGGCGAGGCCGATATCCTCCACCGCCATGCGGACGATTCGCCGGGCCAGGAACAACGGATCCTCGCCGGCGACCAGCATTCGCGCGAAATAATAGAGGGCGGCGTCCGGGTCGGAGCCGCGCACGCATTTGTGCAGCGCGCTGATGAGATTGTAATGGCCCTCCTGCGCCTTGTCGTAGATTGGCGCGCGCCGCTGCACGATCTCGGCGAGCCGGGCGCGATCGAAGACCTCGCCCTCCCCCGCCGCGCACCAGACGTCCTCGGCGAGGGTCAGAGAGGCGCGGCCGTCGCCATCGGCCATGGCCACGAGAGCGGCGCGCGCGTCCTCGTCGAGCGGCAGGGGCTTTCCCTCGGCCTGCTCGGCCCGGCGCAGCAGCTTTTCGATCGCCTCGGCGCCCAGCGATTTGAAGATCAGCACGCGGGCGCGCGAGAGAAGCGCGGCGTTGAGCTCGAAAGAGGGGTTTTCCGTCGTCGCGCCGATCAGCGTGACAGAGCCGTCCTCCATCACCGGCAGGAAGGAATCCTGCTGGCTGCGATTGAAGCGATGAATCTCGTCGACGAAGAGCAGCGTCCCCTGCCCCATGGCGCGACGGGCGCGCGCGGCCTCGAAAGTCTTCTTCAAATCGGCGACGCCGGTGAAGATCGCCGAAATCTGCACGAAGGCGAGATCGGTCTCATGGGCGAGAAGGCGCGCCACCGTCGTCTTGCCGGTGCCGGGCGGCCCCCAGAAGATCAGCGAGCCGATCGAGCCCGAGCGGATCGCGCGCGTCAGCGCCCCGTCCGGGCCGACGAGATGGTCCTGGCCGGCCACCTCCTCCAGCTTTTGCGGGCGCAGGCGGTCGGCGAGCGGATGCGGCGCGTTGCGATCGAGCCCGGCGGCGGCGAACAAATCACTCATAGCCGCTATTATAGCGAATCGCCCGCAGTCGCGCCCGGTCGCTTGTTCGTAATTTCCGAACCTTTACCTTCGCCGGCCCTGTTTAACCGGCGGTTAACCATTCGGGGAGTATTACGATTCTGTAAAATTTTCGCGACCCTCCCTGTTCTCTCGTGGCGTTCTTTCTAGTGGCGTCCTTTCTGGTGGCGTCTCGGCGGCGTAGGGGCCTCATCTTTCAAACACAGGTCGATCACATGCGCACTATCGCATTCGTCACGCAGAAGGGCGGCGCCGGAAAGAGCACGCTCGCAAGCAGCATTGCCGTCGCCGCCAGTTGCGCGGGCGAGCGTGTTTTCATTATCGATTTGGATCCGCTCCAGTCATTGGTCAAATGGTCGAAGGCGCGCGAGGCGACCGACGTGCCGGTCGAGCATGTGCCGCCCGCCAAGCTCGGCAAGGCGCTCGCTGCGCTCGAGAAGAAGGGCGTCACCCTCGTCGTCATCGACGCGCCGGGCGCCGACAGCGAATATTCGGAGGCCGCCATTCGCGCCGCCGATCTCTGCATCATCCCGGCCCGCCCCAATGTCTTCGATCTGTGGGCCTGCGAGCTGACCCGCGCCAGCATCAAGGACAAGAAGAAAGAATACGCCTTTCTTCTCAACCAGTGCCCGCCCGCCCAGCAGAACGCCCGCGTCGACCAAGGCGCGCAGGCGCTGCAGGCGATCGGCGCGCTGCTGTCTCCGCTGGTCTCGGCGCGCGTCGACTATCAGGAGGCGGCCCGCCTCGGTCTCGGCGTCTGCGAGCTCAATCCCGAGGGCGTCGCCTCTCAGGAGATGCGCGAACTCTGGCAATCGGTGAAGCGCCGCCTCAAAAAGGGCGTCGCCGCGCCGGCCGCCAAGGCCGAGCTGAAGGTCGAGGCCAAGCCTGTAGCCAAGGTCGAGGCCAAGCCGGCCGCCAAGGCGGAAGCGAAGCCCGCCGCCAAGGCGGAGGCCAAGCCCGAAACCAAGGCCGAGACCAAGCCTGCGGCAAAGGCCGAAACCAAGCCGGCCGCCAAGGTCGCCGGCAAGATCGCGCCCAAGCAGGAGCCGGCTCGCAAGCCGGCCGCCGCCGCGCCGGCCCCTGCGGCAGAAAAAGCCGCCAAGCCGCAGGCCAAGCCCGCGGTCAAAAAAGCGGCGTGAGAACCAAGGCGAACCGCGCGGCTTTCACGCGCGGTTCCTCCCAGGAGCGTCAGCCGATTTCAACGATCCTGGCGCTGTGATGAATGACCTCGACGCCATCGCCGACGCTCTTGCCGAGCAAGGCCTTGGCGAGCGGGGCGACATAAGGGATGAGCCCCTTGGCGGGATCGGCCTCGTCTTCCCCGACCAATCGAAAGCTCTGACGCTTGCCGCTCTCGTCCTCGATGACGATGCGATGGCCGAAGCGCGCCTGCTCGTGATCGGGAATGGGCCGCACGATCTCCGCGCTCGCCCGCCGCGCCGACCAATAGCGAAAATCGCGCGCCGCCCGCGCCGCCGCGGCCTTGTCGTCCTGCGCCTGCGCGGCCTCGAGCTCCTTGTGCAGGCGCGCGAGCTCCGCCTCTATCAGCGCGAAGCCCTCGGGCGTGACGAGATTGCGATGCGGGCTGATCGGCCGATCGGGAAGCTCCATGCGGAGCTCGTCGTCGTCCTGTTCCTTGGTGAAGGCGCTGCTCATTTCGTCACGTCCTATCCGACGCTGCGAGAATCGCCGATCTCGATCACCAGCCGGCCCCTGATCTTGCCGGCGACGATCGATCGCGCATGGTCGAGCGCCCGCGCGAAAGGCGCCGTCTGCGTCATCCGCGCGAGAATCCCCTTGTCGAGATCGCGCGCTAGCCGCTCCCAGCCCCCGCGCCGCAGCGGCAGATTGGGCCGCACGCTTTCGACGCCGATGAGGGAGACGCCCCGCAGGATGAAGGGCGCGACCGTCGTCGGCAGCTCCATTCCCTGCGCATTGCCGCAGGCCGCGACGACGCCGTCGATCGACGTCTGCGCCAGCACATTGGCGAGCGTGACCGAGCCGACAGTGTCGACGCCCCCCGCGAAACGCTGCTTCTGCAGCGGCTTGCCGGGGATGGAGAGCTCGGCGCGGTCGACGATCTCGGCCGCGCCGAGAGTCTTGAGATAGGCCTCCTCCTCGGGGCGTCCAGTGGAGGCGACGACGCGCCAGCCGAGCGCCGCCAGCAGCGCCACCGCCACCGAGCCGACGCCGCCCGCCGCGCCCGTGACGACCACCGGCCCGCGCGAGGGCTCGAGGCCTCGGCCCTCGAGCGCCATCACGCAGAGCATGGCCGTATAGCCGGCGCTGCCGATCGCCATGGCCTGCGCCGGCGTCAGCCCCTCCGGCAAAGGGATCAGCCAATCGCCGCTGACGCGGGCGCGCTGCGCGAAGCCGCCGTAATGCTGCTCGCCGAGCCCGCAGCCGCCGGCGATCACAAGATCGCCGGGCGCAAAATTCGGATGGCTCGAGCGCGTGACGACGCCGGCGAAATCGACGCCCGGAATCATCGGGAAACGCCGCACCACCGGCGCCTTGCCGGTCACGGCGAGCCCATCCTTGTAGTTTACGGCGCTATGCGTGACCGCGACGTCGACGTCGCCGTCCATCAGCTCGCTCTCGTCCATTTCGAGATAGGCGGCGCGATAGCCGGCCTCGTCCTCGTCGATGCGTATGGCGGTGAAAGCGCTCACTGCGGCCCCCTTTCCGTCGCGGCGCGCAGCGCCGCAGCCTTGTCGAATACGTAGAGACTTATGTAAACAGAAGGTTTCTGAAGCGAGACATTACAAAAGATTAAGTTGCTTTTTGGCGCTCGCGAACGAAATCTGTGAGCGTCAAGTCCACCCAATCCCCCAGGTGAACGCACATGAAGAAATATCTCCTCATCGCCGCCGCCGTGGCCGCTCTCTCGCTCCCGCTCTCGGCCGGAGTCTTTGCAGAGCCGGCTCCCGGCGAGCATCATCATCACCAATTCTCGGCGGAGGATCACGCCGCCTTCACCGACGCCAAGATCGCCGCTCTGAAGGCCGGCCTCAAGCTCACCCCCGCCCAGGAGAAGAACTGGCCGGCGGTGGAAGCTTCGCTGCGCGACATCGCCAAGGCGCGCGCCGCCCGCTTCGCCGAGGCCAAGGACAAAATGAAGGAAGTCCGCGAGCATCGCAGCGTGATCGAAGGCCTGCAGTGGCGCTCCAAGGCGCTCGCGGCGAAAGCCGCCGAGACGGAAAAGCTCGCCGAGGCGGCCAAGCCGCTCTTCGACAGCCTGGACGACGCCCAGAAGCGCCGCTTCGCCGTGCTGCTGCATACGATCGCCAAGGGCCCGCATCACGGCCATGAATGGGGCGGTCCGCATGAAGGCCCCGAGCACGACTGACGCTCTGAAACAGCCTCGGAAAGCTCGCTAGCCATGACGCCCCGCCGGCTCGACGCCTGCGGGGCGTTTTCGCCTCAATAGGCGCGCTCGACGCAGAAATCGACGACCTCGAGCAAGGCCGACTTCCACGGCGAGGCCGGGAAAATCTCCAGAGCGTCGCGCGCGATCGCGCCATAATGGCTCGCGCGCTCGACCGTGTCCTTGATGGCGTCGTGCTTTTTCATCAGCGCGCAGGCGGCCTCGACGTCGCCGTCGTTGATCTCGCCCTTCTCCAGCGTGCGGCGCCAGAACTCGCGCTCCGTCTCGCTGCCGCGGCGGAAGGCCAGGACGACCGGCAGAGTGATCTTGCCCTCGCGGAAATCATCGCCGACATTCTTGCCGAGCTTGGACGATTGTCCGCCGTAATCGAGCGCGTCGTCGATGAGCTGGAAGGCGATTCCGAGATTCATGCCATAGCTGCGGCAAGCCGCCTCATCGGCCTTGGAGCGGCCGCTCAGCATCGGCCCGACCTCTGCCGCCGCGGCGAACAGCTCCGCCGTCTTGGAGCGGATGACCGCCATATAGGCGTCCTCGGTGGTCTGCGTGTCCTTGGCGGCGTTGAGCTGCAAAATCTCGCCTTCGGCGATGACGGCGGCCGCCGTCGAGACGACGGAGAGGCAGGAGAGCACGCCGGGCTCCACCATCATCTTGAATGCGTGGCCGAGCAAGAAGTCGCCGACGAGAACACAGGTCTCATTGCCCCACAGCATTCGCGCCGCGATCTTGCCGCGGCGCATGTCGCTCTCGTCCACCACATCGTCGTGCAGCAGAGTGGCGGTGTGCATGAATTCGATGCCGGCGGCGAATTTGATGTGGCCGTCGCCCTCATAGCCGCACATTCCGGCGGTGGCGAGCACGAGCATCGGCCGCAGGCGCTTGCCGCCCGCAGAGATGAGATGATTGGCGACCTCGGGGATCGTCGTCACATCGGAGCCCGTGCGCTGCAGGATCAGCTGGTTGACGCGCTGCAGATCGGGGCCGATCAGCGAAAGCAGATTATCGAGGCCGGCGGACTTTTTTTCCTTGTCCTCCAGCGGTATGACGATGCCCACGTAGACCCCTTTGGCTTGTCTTGGAATGCTGGGGCGAACTTAAGGCTTCGGAGCGCGCGCGGCAAGCCAGGGGAGCGCGCCCCCCCGCGAGCCCTCCCCTGGCCGATCCGACGCTGTTCTGCGTGAGAATTCAGCATCCGTTCCGGCGCTCCAAGGTCTGGAGCTGCCGAACCCGTCGGGCATCGGCGCCGCTCAGCCGGCCATAGGGCGGAAAGCAGCCCCCGCCGAAAACCGAGCGCCCGCGCGTGGTCTGGAAGCAATGCCCGGCGCGCGCATAGATGGCGTTGCGTTCTCGCCAGAGCTGGTCGCAGGAAGCGCCCGATTGCGCGAGTGCGGGCGCCGACGCGCCGATTTCCGCAAAGGCCGACAAGATCGCCCCTGCGGCGAGAATACGGATCATGGCGTTCATCGATTTCATCGCATTTCCTCCTCGACGACCACGCGACCGGGCTCCGGCCGCGCGACCCGATCAGTTCAGGCCGTTTCCAAAAGAGCTGAAGCCGATTGCTCGTTGCGAGAACTCGCTCTCGATACGAGAGCTTGCTCGATGCGAGAAGCTGTGACATTTTTTCAGTGCGATGAACGTTTCCCGCGCATGAACGTTCCCCCGAACACAATGGAGAAACGGTCGGAGGCCGCCGCCTTTCTCGGCGGACGCTTGCGTCTGCGCCAAATGCCGCGCGGCCACCGGGCCGGAACCGACGCCGTGCTTCTCGCGGCGGCGACGCCGGCGCAGACGCGCGGGCTCATTCTCGACATCGGCGCGGGAACCGGAGCCGTCGGACTCGCCGCGGCGCTGCGCGCGCCCGCCGCTACGCTCGGCCTCGTCGAGATCGATCCGGAGTCTTGCGCGCTGGCCCGCGAGAATATCGCGACGAACGCGCTCGCGGCGCGCATCCGCGTCCACGAGGCCGATCTCCTCTCGATCGCGGCGCGGCGGGCTGGCGGGCTCGAGAATGAGAGCGCCGAGGTGCTTCTCACCAATCCGCCCTATCTCACGCCGGGCCGCGCGCGCGTCTCGCCCGATCCGCGCCGCGCGCTCGCCCATGTGAGCGCGGACGGCCTCGAGCCCTGGCTGCGCGCCTGCCTCGCGCTGCTGCGGCCGGGCGGGCTCTTCGTCATGATCCACCGCGCCGACGCGCTCGCGGATTGTCTCGCGAGCGTCGGAACGCGACTCGGCGCGCTCGCCCTGCTGCCCGTCCTCCCGCGCGAGGGCGAGGCCGCGACGCGCATTCTGCTGCGCGGACTCAAAGGCTCGAAAGCGCCTTTGTCGCTGCTTCCGCCGCTCGTCCTGCATGAAGCCGACGGCGCCTTCACGCCGCGCGCAGAGGCGCTCAATCGCGGCAAGGGCGAGCTGTTCTGAACGCGCGCGAAGCGCTGCGACGACACACTATTCGGCCGACTTGCGAGCGGCGTCGCGCAATGGTGTAATCCGCCCGGCGAAGGGGCGAGTTCCATGGCGAAACGAAGCGTCGTGATCGCGATCGGCATCGAACGGTCGGGCAAGCTCCCGCGTCTCCCCGGCGCGGCGCGCGGCGCGAAGGATTTCGCCGCATGGGCGATGGAAAACGCCTATGAGGTCGCGCTCTTCACCGACGAGGGCGGCAAGGACGTCACTTTCGACGCCATTCGCTCCAAGGTGGAGGAATTCGTCGACGCGCTCGACGTCGGACGATTGATTCTGTTCTTCGCGGGACATGGTTGCGCCTCGGCGGCGGAAACCATGTGGCTCCTGTCGAAATACGATCGACGCAGCGACGAGGTCGTCGGCGTCGAAGCCTCCGAGAAACATGCGCGCCGCTGCGGGATCGATCAAGTGTCGTTCATCTCGGACGCCTGTCGCAATTCCGTTCCCGGCCAGCCCTTCTTCACGCCGCGCTCGCTGTTTCAAAGACAGCAGCGCATCGCGACGCCCGCACAATGGGACCATTTCGAGGCGGCAGACATAGACGGGGCGGCGCAGGAAGTGGCCAAGCCGGCGACCGAGACCGAGCCGGCCGAACATTACGGAGTCTTCACCAGCTGCCTGATGCAGGCGCTGAAGGGAAATGTCTCGGCCGCTTTCGCCCGGCCGCGAGGCGAAGGCCCCTGCGTCACCTCCGCCAGTCTCGCGACCTTTCTGGAGAAAGCCGTCGCCTATGAAACCGATCTGCTCGCAGGCGCCCGGCCGCAGCGCGTGGATGCGAACTCCGGCTGGCGGGAGCCGAACGACGTCTATGTCTCCTTTCCGAAGGGCCATATCATACTGTCGACGTCGGCGCTGGACCGCAAGGAGCGCGGCTTCGAGATTCATCGTTTCAGCGTCGACGCCCTATCGGAGCTGGAGCCCCTAGAGAGCTGGACGCCGCCCCGCCCCAAATCCCGCAAGAGCGTCGCCTCCGATCGCATTCGCCGGCTGCGCGAGCGCTCCAATGGCCGCCTGCGTCGCCGCCGCGCCAAATTCGCGGCGGCGGAGGGGCGCGCCTCCTTCGAAACCCATGTCGGCGTCACCGTGATCGGATCGTCGATCGCACGCGTCGCCGCCCGGCCCGAATATTGGCGCTTCTCGGAGGGCGGCGCCGATCAGATCGCGGTGCGGACCGAGGTCCCGGCCACGCTTCTCCTAGAGACGGCGGAAGGCGATTTCGTCGCCGTGCTCGTGGTTCCGGGCTTCGTCGCGACGCTCGTCGTCGAAAAGGGCGCGGCGGCGAGCCTCTCCTACGCGCCGTCGGCCAATGGCGGCTTTGCGCGCGCCTGCGATCTCTATCGCGAGACGATCATGCCCGCGGTTCATCGCCTGACCGCCGAAATGGAAGCGAAACGCACGCCCGACGCAAATGCGGTGATCGCTCTGCTCGACGCGCTGCGCGCCGCCGGCGTCGTCGATCCGGGCGCCGGCGTGCTCGCCGCTCACGCGCTCGAGCAAGCGGGACGCATCGCAAAAATTCGGGAGCTGGCGCAGTTCTTCGCCGCGACGCCGGACGAATATGGACGCGGCCTCATCGGAACGCCGTTCGACGTCGCCTATCTCGCCGATAGCGAAGCCGCCGCCGTCGGCGCCTTTCCGCTGCTGACGAAAGGCTGGGCCTATCTCGAGCCCGATGACGCCCGCGTCTCTCGCATCGTCTTGGAGGCGCGCCGGGGATTGAAGCCCTCGCTGTGGACGACATTCGACGCTGCGGCCGGAGCGATGCTCGCCGCGGAGCTCGACGAGGGGAGGCTCGCTTGAAAACCTTGGTCTTCGTGCATGGAATGCGTCAGGAGAATCGCTCTCCCGACGATCTGCGACAAGAATGGCTCGACGCGCTCGAGGCCAATTGGCGGCGGCAGGGGATCGCGCGCCCCGACTTCGAATTGCGTATGCCCTATTACGGCGACACGCTCGACCGCCTCACACGCGGGGTCGGGGCCGACGGCAAGACCGTCGTCGCGCGCGGCGACGCGCCGCTGCCGAGCCTCGCCGCCGATCTGCTGCAGCAGATCGGCGACCGCGCCGGACTCGATCCCGCGGACATCGCTGCGGAAACGGGACAGACGGTCATCGACAGAGGAATCGCCAATCAGCAATGGGCGCAAGGAATCGCGCGCGCGCTCGGGCGAAAAGCGCCCTGGCTCGGCCACGCCGCCCTTCCCTTCGTCGAGCAGGTCGACGCCTATCTCACCAATCAGCACGCGCGCAAAGCGGTCGACGACATCGTCGGACCGGACCTGCGCGGCGCCGAGCGCGTCATCGTCGCCCATTCGCTCGGAACGATCGTCGGCTACCGCTTGCTCACCGATTTCGGCGTCGCGAGCGCGGTCGAGCTCCTGGTCACGCTCGGCTCGCCGCTCGGAATCGATCTCGTGCGCGAATATCTCAAGCCGCCGCGATTGAATCGGCCGCCGGGCGTGCGCGCATGGCTCAATGGCGCCGATGTGCGTGACTATGTCGCGCTCTATCCCGCGCTCGACAAAGACAGCTTTTGCGACGGCGTCGAGAATTTGACCGATATCGCCAATCGCCAGGACGATCCCCATGCGATCGTCGATTATCTCACCGATCCGCGCATCGGCGAGCGCATCGCCCGCGCGCTGGCCTGACCGGCCAGCTCAGGCGGCGAGATCGGCCACCACGGCGTCGAGCACGGGAAACCCTTCCGAGCTCACGCGAATGCGATTGTCGCGGGTCAGCTCCACGAGCCCGTCGCCGATCAGCTCGGCGACGCGCGATTGCGACAGCTTCTTGCCGGTGAGGGCGAAGAAGCGCGCCGGATCTATCCCCTCGCGCAGGCGCAGGCCCATCAGCAGAAACTCGTCGCCCTCCTGCTCCGCGGAGAGCAGATCGTCCTCGACGAGGCCATGGCCCTCCGTCTCGACGCAGGTGAGCCACATTTCCGGGTGCTTCTCGGTGGCCTGGGCGCGGCGGCCGCGCGGCGTGATGAGCCGCCCATGCGCGCCGGGGCCGACGCCGGCATATTCGCCATAGCGCCAATAGACGAGATTGTGTCGGCATTCCGAGCCGGGCCGCGCGTGGTTGGAGACCTCATAGGCCGGCAGGCCGGCGCGGGCGGTGACCTCTTGCGTGACGTCCCAAAGCGCGCGCTGCGTGTCGACGTCGGGCAGATCGAGCTTGCCGGCGTCCACCATGCGCTCGAACATCGTCTCCGGCTCTATGGTGAGCTGATAGAGCGAGACATGCTCCGTCACGCGCCCCAGAGCGAGCTCCAGCTCCTTGCGCCAGGCCGCCGGCGTCTGCTGCGGACGGGCGTAGATGAGATCGAAGGAGGTGCGCTCGAAAATCTTATTGGCGACATCGAGCGCGGCGAGCGCCTCCGCCACCGAATGCTGGCGGCCGAGCGCGCGCAATTCTATGTCGTTGAGCGCCTGCACGCCGAGCGAGGCGCGATTGACGCCGGCCGCCTTGAAGCTGCGGAAGCGCGAGGCCTCGACGCTGGTGGGATTCGCCTCGAGCGTGACCTCGACATCGGCGGCCATGGGCCAATAGTCGGCGATCGCCCGGAGGATCGCCTCCAGCGTGGATGGGAGCATCAGCGAGGGCGTGCCGCCGCCGAAGAACACCGAGCGCACCTCGCGTCCCGGCGCCAGAGCGGCGCGATGGGCGATCTCCGTGCGAAAGGCGTCCACAAAGCGATCTTCATCGACCTCGCCCTTGCGGACGTGGCTGTTGAAGTCGCAATAGGGGCACTTCGACAGGCAGAACGGCCAGTGCACATAGACGCCGAAGCCCGGGTCGAACGCGTTTCGAATCGTCGCAGCCATGGGGGCTTTATGCCACGCCAGGCTCAGAAGGTCACGCTGTCCCGACGATGAAGTGAGCCGCCTACTCCGCCAGGGGCAGGGTGAAGCGGAGCACGGTCCCGCCGCCGTGGTTCGGCTCCGCCCATATTGTCCCGTAATGGGCCTCGATGATCGAGCGCGACAGAGCGAGGCCGACTCCGAGCCCATGCGCCTTGGTCGTCTTGAATGGCTCGAACAGCCGCGCTCTCGACGCTTCGGACATGCCGGGCCCGGTGTCGGCGACGTCGATGCGGATCATGCCCGCATCGACCGCCGCGGTGGAGATGGTGAGCCGCCGGACCTCGACCGGGTGCCGTCGCGGGATTGGTTGGAATTGGGTTGGCGTAGTCTCCGGGGTGCTGAACCCGGCTGATTCCAGCGTTGGAGCGCTGGAAGGAGACCACGC
>NZ_PUIV01000035.1 GCF_003113265.1 Methylosinus sporium | reverse complement strand
GGGGGGAAGGAAGAGGACGAGCCGAAATGGACAGCCTATCGCGTCGAGGCGCGAGTGGTCTGGGGCGAGGGGCAAGCGATCGCAGCGGAGACGATCCGTCTCGCGAAGGCGCGATAGGAGGGGGCGATGGCGAAAGGCGGCGCCGCGGACGAAAGAGAGGCTCGCGCGGGCTTCACCCTGGTCGAGACGCTGGCGGCGCTCGCCGTCGCCGCCGCGATCATCGTCGGCGCGGCGGAACTCGTTCACCATGTCGCGCTCTATTTCGATCGCGGGGCGCTCGGCGTGACCGAAGCCGAACGTTTCGCGTTGGCGATGGATCGGCTGTCGCGCGATTTCGGCGCCGCGCGTTTCGTCGCCGCGTCCGCGGAGCGGGACGAGCGGCCGTCCGAACCGGGCCCGTCCGGCGCGGCGCGAAAGGGCGACGAAAAAAAAGCTCGGGTCATCGCATTCGAGGGCGCGTCTGAACGAATCGTCTTTGTTTCGGGGAGCGCCGTCGGCGCTCGCGCCGCGCCGGAGGAGGCGCTGACTCTCGAGGTCGAGCCCCTGCGCGACGGCGTGACGCGGCTGGTGCGGCGGCGCGCCGTCTGGCTCGGGCCGCGCTCGGGCCTTTTCGCCGAGGCGGCGAGCAACGCCGTCGTGCTGCTCGAGGGGCGTTACGAAATATCGTTCGCCTTCGCGCGGGCGGACGCGTTCGGCGCGCTGACCTGGGTCGACAGTTGGACGGGGCGGACCGAACTGCCGCGGCTCGTGCGCTTGCGGCTCGTGGATCCCGCGTCCGGCGCGAATCTCGTCGTCGGCGCGGAATTCATCGTGTGGGCGGACGCGCCGGCCGCTTGCGCGCGAGACGCGCCGGACTGCCTGCCCGGCAAGACCGGCGCGCCGGGCGAGAAGAAGGCGCCGCCGCCGCCCGAGGAGCCGACATGAGCGCTGGCTCCCGCCGGAATCCGCGCCGCGGCGTCGTGCTCGTCGCCGTGCTGTGGACGATCGCTATGCTCTCCGCCCTCGCCATGGCGGCGGCGGCGGGGTTTCGCGGTTTCGCCGGCGTTCTCGGCGTCGATCGCGACCGCGTGCAAGCGGAAGCGCTGTTCACGGCAGGGCTGGAGGCCGGCGCGGATCTTCTCGCGAAATATCGTGGCCGGCCGCTGACGTCGGTCGAGACGCGCATCTCGCTTTCGGCGGGAGCCGCGCGCGTGCGGCTCGGCGACGAGCTCGGAAGGATCGACATCAACAAGGCGCCGGTGGAAGTATTCGCCTCGCTGCTCGCCGAAATCGGCGCGCCCGACGCTGGGGAAGTCGCTCGGGAGATCGTCCTGTGGCGCGACGGCGCGGTGAAGACCGTCGCCCAGGGAGAGGCGGCCGAGCCGCCGCGGCGGCAGGCGGCGGGCGCGGCGCCCCCGCCGCAGGGCCAACAGCCGGCCAAGCAGGGATTCGAGCAGGTTTTCACCAATGTCCGCCAGATGACGCAAATTCCAGCCGTGACGCCGGCCTATGCGCGCCTCATGGCGCCCTATGCGACAGTGTTCGGCGATGAGACGGTCAACGCCGCGACCGCGCCGCCACAGGTCTTGCGCGCCTTGCCCGAGATGACCGAGGCCAAGATCGAGCAGCTTCTCGAAGCGCGGCGCGCGGCGCCGCTCGAGCCGGCGCGACTCGACCAGATTCTCGGCTCTGCCGGGCGCTATGCGAAGGTCTCGACCCGTTCGGTGGCGCGGCTTCGGATCACGATCGCGCTCGCCGACGGCTATGCGGCGGCGGCGGAGGCCGTCATCGTCATATTGCCGAAGGATACGCAGCCTTATCGTGTTCTCTCGTTCGAGCAGCTGCCGACGCCGATCGGATCTGACGAACGCCGCTTTTTCGAGTGAAATCCATGTCGGGCTCTGATTTCATCATTCGTTGGATCGATGCGCTGGCGAAACTCGCCGAACGCTCGCGCGAGACTTGGCGAAGCCGCGGCGCCCTCTTCGTTTCCCGAGAGAACGGCGGCTTTCTCATTCGTTCCGCCGCCGACCCCGGCGCCCCGGTTCTCGCCGCGTCGGCGGCCGGCCCCTTTTCCGAGGACATTCAGCGGCGCGCGCGAAGGGAAATCGTCCTGCTCGAATGGCCGCAGGAGCGGGTCGTCACACGCCGCATCGCTCTGCCCGCAAAGGCGCAGGAATTCATGCGCGGCGTCGTCGACAATCGGCTCGATCGTCTCTCGCCCTGGCCCGTCGCGCAAGTTTTCTACGGGCTCGCCGTCGTTCCCGGCGAACAGCCGGCCACTCTCGACGTGCGCGTGTCGATCGTCGCGCGCGGCGAGATCGAGGCGGCCTGCGCGGAGCTCGCCGCTCGCGGACTCGCCGTCGACAGAGTCGTGGCGGCGTCCGCCGACAAGCCGGCGAGCGAGGCGCCGGTCGTCTTGTGGTCGCGGAACATGCGGCAGGCGGCGGAGGACCGGGGGCGCCTGCGCCTCGTCATCGGCGGCGGGCTGGCGGCCTATGTGGCGCTCTGCGCGGGGCTCGGCCTCTGGGCCACGTTCTCCGCGGCGTCGCTGCAGGAAGAGAACGAGACGCTCGCGGCGCGCGCGCGTGCGATGCAGAAGCAGGCGCGGGCCGGCGAGGATCCGCGCACGGTCGCGGCTCTCGGCTTGCCGGAGCGCGCCTGGGCGCGCAAGGAAATGTCGATTTCTGCCGTCCACCTGCTCGAATCCTTGTCGCGGAGCCTGCCGGACGGCGCCTATCTGACCGAGCTCCGGTTCGAGGCCGACAAGCTGCGGATCGCCGGCCTCGTCGAGGACGCGCCGCCGCTGATCGCCGCGCTCGAAGCTTCCGGGCCGTTGTCGCAGGTGCGCTTCTCCGCGCCGACGACGCGCGGCCCCGACGGCAGGCTCTTTTCTTTCAGCATAGAGGCGCAGGTCGCGGCGCGCCTCGCCCTGACGGGAGGATGACGCCGTGCGACTCGATCTTCGACTGGATCGCGACGAGGGCGCGGCGCTCGGGGCGCTGGCGCTGCTCGTCGTCGCCTGCGGGGCGGGCGCCCTGTTCGCGCTCGGGGCGCTGAGCGGCGCGGCCGAGGAAAATGCCGGGCGTCGCGACACGCTGGCGCGTCTCGAAGCCGCGCACCGGCGCGGCGGCGCGGCGGGGGGGCGTGCGAGCGCGCCCGAGGCGGCCTTCATCGCCGCGCCGACGGCGGGACTCGCCAGCGCGCAATTGCAGGCCTATGTCACGCGCCTCGTCAGTGCGCGGCGCGCTGCCCTGGCCTCGTCGAGCGCCCTGCCGGCGACCGGCCAGGAGGCGGCCGACTCCGTCCGATTGCAGGCGACATTCGATATGGAGCCTACCGCATTGCAGGCGCTGCTCTACGAGCTCGAAACCGGGGCGCCCTATGTTTTCGTCGAGGCGCTCTTCCTCCAACCGGAAAGCGCGGGGCGACGCGGCGGCGACCAGCCGTTCTTGCGCGTCACCTTGAACCTGCGCTCCCATTGGCGGCGGACGGCCTCATGAGAACCTCGCTGCTCGCCGCGCTCGCCCTTCTCGTTTGGTCGCTCGCGCGCGTCGCGGCGCAGGAGACGACGGCGCGCGCGCAGGTCAATCCTCTGGCGCGGCTGCCGCTCGAGCGTTTCACCGCGACGCGCGACCAGCCACTGTTCTCGCCGAGCCGACGGCCGCCGCCGCCGCCCGCCGTCGCGACGCGGCTCGAGGTCGAGCCGCCGCCGCCCGAGCCGCCGAACGTCGTTCTCGTCGGCGTTCTGACCGACGAGCGAGGGACGCGCGCTTTCGTCCGGCTCAATCCGATGGACAAGGTTCGCGCCGCGCGGATCGGCGACGACCTCAGCGGCTGGAAGGTCGCCGAGATCGAGCCGACCCGCATCGTCCTGGCGCAAGACCGGCGCACCAAAGCCTTCGCGATGTTCGAAGCGAGGCGCCAGTCGACGAAGACCGCTATGCGAAAGACGCAGCGGTGAACTTTGTTTCGGATTTCGGCGGCCTGGTCTTCGGGTTGGACCCTCGCGCGTCGTCTCTCGAATAGGGCCGCCGTCGTCGCGCCGTGGGCCTATTCGTCTCGAAGGCAAAGAACAGCAATGTCGAAGCAGAAACGATCGCCCCTCGCCCGATTGGCGGGCGCCTTGGCGAAATGGCTCGGATCGGGGATCGTGGCGACGGGCGCCCTGCTTCCCGGACCGGCGCCGACGCAGGCCGCCGCCTACCGTTCCCTAGAGGGCGCGCCGGCCGCATGGCTGAACTACGCATCTTTGGTTCAGCGCCGGGTTCAGGACTGGCTCGGGCAGGACGACGAGCCGGGGCGCCGGCTGCGCGCGTCCCTGGAAGCGCGCTCGCAGCAGCAAGGAGCGACGCCGAGTTTCATCGCGCGTCTCTGGATTCTGGCGAATGGAAAAATCGAGCGCGCCGATTTCGAGGGAATAGACGTCGCGGAGGCCGTCGCGCTGCGCGCCCTTCTCGCGGGACGGGATGTGGGCGCGCCGCCGCCGGACGATATGTCGCAGCCTCTGCATCTGAAACTTTCGCTGCGGGGCCAAAATTGAGCGGCGGGGCGCATGATCGCCGCGAAGCCCGAGCGCGTGGCGGGAGGCGTCCGACTTGGACGATGCTCGGCGTTCTCGCGGTCTCCGTGCCGCCGCCCGGCGCTCTGCTCGCCGCCGAAGAGACGAGCCAGGGAGCGCCCGCTTCGAAACCGGAGCCGAGCGCGACGCCTTCGGCCGTCGACGCCGCCAGAGCGGCCGCGCCGCAGCAGCGGCCGGGCTCGCCCACCTTCTATCGCGCGCTAGCCGAAGCGGAAGCGCGTCGAACAGGAATGCCGGGCGAGATCGCCGACGCCGTCATGGCGGTCGAGAGCGGCTACGATCCGCACGCCATCGGCTCGGTCGGCGAGATCGGCCTCATGCAAGTGCTGCCCTCGACGGCGCGCGCGCTCGGATTCGTGGGCAGAATCGAGGGGCTCGCGGCTCCCGAGGCCAATATTCACTACGGCGTGAAATATCTCGCGGGCGCCTGGCGCCTCGCCGGCGGCGACCTCTGCACGGCGGTCATGAAATATCGCGCCGGCCATGGCGAGACGCGATTTTCTCATCGGTCTGTCGACTATTGCTTCGCCGTGCGCGCCAAGCTCGCGGCGCGCGGCTATCGCGTCACCGGAGCCCTGCCGATCGCAACCTTCGGCGACCCGCCGCGATCCCGGCTCGGCTCGGCGCTCGGCGCCGGATGTCGTCGAAACTGCCTCGCGGCGTCCGGCCAGGCCGCCCTCGACTTCGGCGCGATCAACGCCCGTCTCGATCACGCCGTCGTCCAGGCGAGCGCAAACGCCGTGCGGCTGCGGTGAGACGTCACGCGGGCGGCGGATGGCGCCGCGATCCATCGTTCGGAGGGACCGACCGTGCAATCTCCCATTCTCGCCATTCTGACAGCCATTGTGCTCGCTGCGCCGTGCCATGCGAATGACGCCGCCGCGCCGAACGGCGGACTCGTCATCGGCGGCGAAGCGCCGCGGAGAGCCGCGTTCTCGACCTGCGTCGATGTGCAGATCGGAAACGATCTGGCGTTCGGCTGCCTCAATCGGCGACTGCGGAGCGCGGTCGACAAGGCGCGGCCATTTGTCGAAGCGCCGCCGGTCGACGCGAGATCCTCCGATCTGAAGACCGGCGTCGTCAACATGCCGGCCATACGCCAGCAATATGGACCAAATTTCGGCGTTTCGGTCATTCCTTATCGAATGCCCGCGGCCCATGGCGGATCGCCGATCCTGCAACGTTGACGCGTCTCCCGAATCTCCGCTTCGGACGGCTGTGGCGGAAATTTCGGGACGGCCCGCATGCGCGCCGGACTCTGGAGTCTTTGCGTGTTTCATTGAAACACGCAAAGACTCCAGGCTTTTGTTTTGATGCGTTTCCAACGCCGAACCGGCGTCCACTTCGGCTGGAAACTCTAGACTAGGCGACGGGTCCGCTGTCGCAAGCTACGAGCGCAGCGTGGGCGTCGGCGCGAATCCGGGCGATCATCGATCTGAAGCCGTTGGAGCGTTGCGGCGTCAGATGGTTTCCCAATCCGAGGCGCTCGAACAATTCGCCCGGATCCGCCTGCAAAAGTTCGGCGGCGTTTTTTCCGAGGCAATATGCCAGCAGGATCGCGACCAGACCGCGGACGATATAGGCATCGCTGTCGCCGCGTATCGCGAGCGACGGCGGAGTGCGATCTTTGTCTTGTAGCGTCGTCCACAGCCAGACCTGACTGACACAGCCATGCACCCTGTTCTGCTCGGTCTTCAGCTCATCGGGAAAGGATTCGAGAGCGCGCCCGAGTTCGACGACATAGCGATAGCGATCGTCCCAGTCGTCGAGAAGATCGAACTGCGTGATGATTTCGTCGATCGTTGTCATGGATCATTTTCCCGAATGTACATGCTCCACCACGAAGACCTCGCCGCGAAAAAAGCCGCCGCCTCTATCGCTGTGTCATGGGCTCTCCCCATCGGCTCTCCTGCGGATTGGTCGAACTCGCAACGGGACAGTTCTCGGTCGGCAGCTTGGCCTTGCGGACGACGAAGCATCCACATTGCGTGCAGATTTTATGCTCTTTGCCGGCGTTCGACAGTAGACGGTAGACAAGGCGTTCAGCCGGCGCGTCGCCGAGATGATTGCAGGCGTGACATGTCGCGAGACGATGCTGATAAACGGGCCTCGCCACCATTGCGAAGCCGGTTTTCGCCCATCGCGCGAAAGCCGCAGCGGCATGCGCCAGCAATTCGCCGTCTCCAGGGCCCGATGTTTCGCGCCCGCCGCCGTCGGGCGCGCGCAGAAGCTCGGTCAGCTGTTCGGCGTCTCCTGTCGCCTCCATCAATCGTAGCGCATAGGCGGGATTTTCCAGCGCGGCGCGCATCGCTTCGGGTGAGATCGGAATGGGCGCGCCGAGAAATTCATGCAGGCGGCGTCGCATCTCTTCGTCGGAAGCAATCGGTGCGTCCCCGAAGGCCGGCGCCAAATGCTCGGTGGTCATGCGGTTCATCGTTCTTCCCCCGAACCCGTCAGACTTCGAATTTCAAAGGCCCATTGCCCTGCAGAAAGGCCGACAAACCGATCAGATCGCCGAGCCGGCGTCCGCTTTCGAGGCGCTCTTTGAGCTCGAATTCCTTTGCGAGCAAATGGCGTGCGCCGACTATGACCGCAGTCAGATATTGCTGCTTGATCAGCAGCAGTCCGTCGGCGTCCCCTACCACATAGTCTCCCGGCTCGATTCGATAGGCGCCATAGTCGAGCGTCGTCGGCGTCTCTCCGGCCGGCGCCTTCGCGGTCTTCGCCGATACGAAGGTCACGGATCTCGAAAACACCGGCGGCGTCGTGGCGTCGAACGATCCGATGTCGCGAACTGCGCCGTCCACGACCAGGCCGCTCAGGCCCTGAGACCGCATCGCGCTCATGAAAATATCGCCTGCGAGCGCTTCGGATTCCGGCGCTACATTCCGGACGTACAGAACCCACCCCGGGGGGGCCTGATCCAATGCCTGCAACAGCGGCAACATGTCGTTGAGCGTCGAGACCGGAAATACAGGGCCGGCGAGCGTGCGCGCCGTTCCCCGTGACGTGAGGAAGGCGGGCAGCGGGTGACAATAATTCGGCGCCGCGTCATAGATTTGAGCGCAGCCGAGCTTGCTCAGCTCGGCGGAAAATTGGACGATCTGCCGTGGTTCATAACGGTCGATGAAAGGCGCCATTGCCGCGCTCCCTGAAATGGCCGAGTAATAATCATTCATTGCAACGGTAGGCGCGCCAGGACGTCCAGCACGATTTCGGCGCTTTCGTCGAGCGCCGCGGCGTCGATCGTCAGCGGCGGCGCCACGCGAATGCGCTCGCCGCCTGCGCCGCCGCCGAGGATCATGATGCCGCGTTCGAAGCATTCCAGAATCGCCGCGCGCGCGATCGACGGGCGCCCAAGTCCGAAGGAAAGCGACGGCCCCGTCACATGAACCTGCTCGACCCCGACGACCGTCCTCAATTCGATCGCCATGCATTCGAGGCGCGCCTGGATGGCGTTGACGGAGGCGAAAGGCGGATTTGCGTCGAGATACAGGGCGACGGCGCTACCGGCCCTGTAGCCGTAGACCGATGTTTGAAACGTATGAGCGAGCGCCGAATCCAGCCGCACCGCTTCATCGAAACGCTCATCGTAAACGACCGCAGACAATGGGGACTGACCATTGGTCATCGATTTGCTGAAAAGATGAATGTCGGAGTCTATGCCGGCCGAGCGCGTCGGGCTGAGATGGCCATGGCGAAAAAAGCCCGCCTGAATCTCATCCGCGATGATCGTGACGCCATGGCTGCGCGCGGAATCGACGAGATTGCCGATCCATTCCAAGTCCAGCGGAATATAGCCGTTGGCGCCCTGAACCGGCTCGAACAGAAAACAGGACGCCTTGTTCCAGTCCGGCTCAGGATCGCCCTCATGGATATGAACGACTTCCGTGCGCAAATGCTTCGCGAGGCGGGAATCCTGCAGCGCCCAATCGCGCTGGGCGGTCGTCGCGGCCAGAGAATCCAGCCCTAATCCATGAAACGCCCCCGCGATGGCGACGATCTTTCCCGGGCGTTGGCGTTGCGCGATCGCCAAAGCGCTGGTGACCGCGAAACTGCCGCCGACCTGAAACAGGACGCGATGGAACGGCAGCCGCAAACGCTCGCACAGCCAGCTCGAGAGATCGTCCGCCTCCCGCGGGTAACAGCCCGTCGTGAGATCGGCGGGCGCATCGAGGAACGGATCGATCTGCGGATTGCGATGGCCGAAATTCACGGCTCCATAGGAGCTGGTCAGGTCGACAAATCTCCGCTCCCGGCCTTCGCGCTCGAGAACGACGTCACAGTTTTTCGCAGAGACGATGCGCCAACCCGCAGGATAGACGCCTTCGCTGTTCAGATGGCTGCTTCTGGAACTCAGTAAATTAACCTGCGCCATTATTTTGTTCCTCGATTTGGCGAATCCGCCGCGGTCGCTCGACCTCGCCGGCTTCGTCGGAACCCTGAATCGACAGATTAACGGAGCTGATGACCGAGATGAGCGTCGCCACCTCGGTGCTGCGATGAATGCCGATCCCATATCGTGGCGGCTTGCCGTCGACGCTGCACTGGGCATAGCTGATCGCGCAGGCGTCCTGTCCTTCGCCGATCGCATGTTCATGGTAGTCGAGGACGGAAAGCTGAAAGCCGAAAGCTTCACGAAGCGCATTGACGAGAGCGCTGAGCGGCCCTGTGCCATTGCCGCTGATCTCCCGCGACGCGTCGCCTTGCCGAATGACGCAGGTAAGCGATGTCGTTTCATTGACGACGTCGCAGCGGGTCTCATGATTGCCGAGCCGGAACGGCTCGTCAGGCATATAGGCCGCGCGAAACACCTCGCCGATTTCGCTCGGCGTCAGCTCTTTGCCGGTTTCGTCGCAAATTTCTTGCACGATCTGGCTGAACTCGATCTGAAGGTCGCGGGGAATCTGATAGCCACAGTGGTCTTCCAGAATATAGGCGACGCCACCCTTGCCGGACTGGCTGTTGATGCGGACCACAGGCTCGTAGTGCCGGCCGATATCCGCCGGATCGATCGGCAGATAGGGCACCTCCCAAAGCGGCGCCCTTTCGACCCGTCGCGCGGCCAGCCCCTTGCGAATAGCGTCCTGATGCGAGCCCGAAAAGGCGGTGAATACGAGATCCCCGGCATAGGGATGGCGGGCGCCGATCGGAATCTGATTGTTGCGCGCCACGATCCGGGCGATCTGCGGGAGATTCGCCAGATCGAGACCAGGGGCCACGCCCTGGCTGAACATATTCAGCGCCAGAGTGACGATGTCGGCGTTGCCGGTGCGTTCGCCATTGCCGAAGAGCGTGCCCTCGATGCGTTCGCCGCCGGCCATCAGGCCGAATTCGGCGGCGGCGATGCCGGTGCCGCGATCATTATGGGTGTGAATGCTGATGATCGAGGCGTCACGATAATCGAAATTCCGGCAGAACCATTCGATTTGGTCCGCATAGATATTCGGCGTCGACAGCTCGACGGTGGCGGGAAGATTGATGATGATCTTGCGCTCGCGGGACGGCTGCCAGACGTCGGCGACCGCTTCGCAAATTTGCACAGCGAAGTCGAGCTCCGTTCCCGTGAAGCTTTCTGGAGAATATTGAAACAGGACATCCGTGTCCGCGAGCGCCGCCGCGGATTGCTGCACGAGACGCGCGCCCTCGACGGCGATATCGATGATTTCTTTCCTGTCCTTGCGGAAAACGACCCGACGCTGCACGCTGGAGGTGGAGTTGTAGAGATGGACGATCGCCCGTTTGACGCCGGCGAGCGCCTCGAAGGTTTTGTGGATAAGATGCTCGCGCGCCTGCACCAGCACCTGAACGGTGACGTCGTCCGGAATCCGGTTTTCCTCGATCAGGCGACGAACGAATGCATATTCGGTTTCAGACGCCGCGGGAAAACCAATCTCGATCTCCTTGAACCCGATGCCGACCAGCAGCGAGAAGAACTCCACCTTGGCGTCGATGCCGAGCGGCTGAATCAGCGCCTGATTGCCATCGCGCAAATCGACGCTGCACCAGATCGGCGGATGCGCGATGACGCGATCGGGCCAAGTCCTGCCGGGGAGAGCGATCGGGGGATAGGGCCTGTATTTTCCATCGAGCGAGTTCACGGCGATTATCCTCTTCAAAATGTTTTGTCAGCCACGTCGAGACACGACTGCCTGCCGCTAGTGGAACCGGCCGCAAAAAGGAAGGGCTGCGAAAGCAGCGCCCTCGTCGCGTCCAGGACCGACGCCGACTATGCCTTCGCTCGTCGAAGCAGTTCAAGTCTCCATTCTTCGCCGTTTTTCTCCGCCGTTCCGCCTCGCCGCGTCACGGTCGAGCCCCGCCGCAAAGCCGGCGACGCGCTTGCGATAGAAATCCTGCTCCAGCGCGCGGCGCCTTTTTCGGCGCGGCGCCAAATCGCGCCGGATCCCGAAAGGCCCCCTATGAGGCCGGGAGCTCGCAGACCCCGCGCTCGCCGCCTCCGTCGAGAAGCAGCCCGCGCAAGGCGTTCACATCATTCTTTCCCGTGGCGCCGATCGGTATCCCTTCCACGAGGTGATAAGCGCGCGGGCTCATGTAATAGGGCAAATGCGCTGCGCAATAAGACCGCAGCCGCTCTTCGAGGTCGTGCGCTCCATTGCCGACGCAGGGCACGACAAACGCATGAAGCGTGATCGCCCCCTCCGATTCCATTGCGACGACGGCGACATTGTTCACATCTTCATGCCGGCCGATCACCGCCTCTATTTCCGCCGGCTCGACGCGATTGCCCGCGACCTGCACCTGACTGTCGGCGCGGCGAACGAAATAGAAGACCCCGTCGTCGTCGAAATAGCAGATGTCGCCCGTCCGGAAGGTCGTTCCCGTCCCGCTGCGGGGGTCGGGAAGCAGGCGCTTCGCCGTCTCATCCCGCCCGTTCGAATAGCCGGAAAAAAGAAGCTGTCCCTCGAGATATAATTCGCCGCGTCGAAACGGCTCCCGAATTTCGCGGCCGTTATCGTCGATCAAAAACAGCTCCGCTTCGCAATGGCCCCTTCCCACCGGAAGATGTTGCAGTCCCGCCGGAAGCGGATTGGGGAGAAGATGAAACGCACATGCGATCGATTCGGACTGACCGTAGACATTCACGATCCGCAAATCCGGGATGAGCCGGTAGAGTTCGCGAATATGCGGTTGCGGGAAATGTTCACCGGCAAAGACAATGCGCCGCAACGTCGTGAGCTCGGCGAGATCGGCCGCGGCGAAGCGCAGCGCCATTTTCCAGATCGTCGGAACCGCGCTGACATAGCCCGCGCCGTAGCGCTCTATAGCGGCGACAAAGGCGCCGGGTTTGCGCAATTGCGCGCGGTCGAGCAAAATCAGGACGCCGCCGGATGCGAGCGTCAGCCCGACGTCGAGCCAGAAATAGTCGAAATGGAGCGGCGAGGTGGTCATATACCGAGAGCCTGCCGGCAAGCGCATGAATTCGAGGAGCCCGCGAAAGAATGAAAGCGCGGCGCCTTCGCTCATCATAATTCCCTTGGGGCGCCCGGTGCTGCCAGAGGTGTAGATGGTGTAAAGGTGGCCGTCGTTTCTCGCCTCCTTCGGCGCGCCGCCTCCTTCGGCGACGCGCAACTCCGAACCGACCAATGTCGCGCCCCGGCGGCCGTCACTGAATTCTGCGCAGCTCACGTCGGTCACGACGAGATCGGGCTGCGCGTCGCAAAGCAGATCGCGTCGCCTCTGGTCGGGCGCGTGAACGTCGATCGGCGTGAACACCGCGCCCGACGCTGCGCAGGCCGCAAAAAGCGCAATCGCTTCGGGCCGATTTTCGAGCATGACGGCGACGGTCGAGCCGCGCCCGACGCCCGAGGCGGCGAACTGTTCGACATAGCGGTCCGTAAGCGCCTTCAACTCGCGATAGGTCCAGGACGCGTCGCCGCTGATGACCGCCTCCTGTTCGGGCGAGTGATCAGCGGCGCCGACGAGCAGTTCGTAGAAGCTATTCATGGCTTCGGAGCGATATAGGTGTTATAGATATGTTCCATACTGTTGAACGTCATCATTCGAAAATCGTCGATTTCGATTGGCCGGCCGACGAAGTCCTCCACGAAGAAGACGGATTCGGACACCGCCAACGAGTCCAGCAATCCAGAGGAGATGAGCGCCGTATCCGGCGCAATTTTTTCAGGGGAGAAGCCGGACCTCGCGCAGATGAATTGCCGCATTTTGTCGTAAAACAATTCCCTGTCTGTATTTTTCATTGTTTGCTCCTGGACGGCTGTGCACGAGGCGCGCGGGTCACTCGGCGACGGATGCGATTTCGATCTCGTCTAACGCGACATATTCATTTTTCTTCACGCTGCATTTTGCGCCATGCGCCAGATTGGCGGCGAATTTGGACGAGCGCTCGATCAGCAGCTCTTTCAGTCGCTTGTCGCGAATGTTGCCGATCGCGTTGTCGCCATGCGCAGCCATAGGATAACATTGCCGAATGTCGCCGGTGTTGCCGATGACCACGCCAAAGTGAAACGCGCCGCAATGATTCATGTCCGTTGAAAGTGTTTCCGGCTTTTCCGAATAGTGATAGCCGTAATTTTCCTTCAGCCACGCTGTCGTCGAATTGACGTCGAAAAACTCGCCGAGATTGCCCTTCGAATTGCCCGACAAGGTCGGCAGCTTGCAGATGTATTGGGCGCCGATGCCGTGCGTCCACGCCCGCAGAGCCGGAATATCGAGGAAATTCCTCTTGCAGATCACGGAAGAGATCGCCAATCGGGTCGGGATGGTCGCATCTGTCGCCGGAGCGGATTTGGAGGGGTCCGTGAAACCGAGCTTGACCACAGAATCGATCGCCTGCATGAAGCCTTTGAACGGATTGTCGAGGCCGCGCGCGAGCACGATCGAGTTGTAGACATCCTCTTTGATGCTTTCGGTCTTGATGATCAGCGACGCATTTGCGTCGAATAGGGTCTGCGCGACGTCGAAAGCGGAGAGGCCGTAGATCCGCTTGGCCATTCCATCGTCGCCGAGCGTAAATCCATTGGTCAATATGACCGTGTAAAGATCATTTTTGCCAGCATAGTTCACGATTTCAAGCAGATCGCGGTCGTAGGTCGGCTCGCCATTGCCGCAAATAATGACGGTTCGAACGCCCAGCTCGATCCCCTGGTCGATAAGGTCTTTTTGTTCCGCCAGCGTCAAAGGTCCGCGCCGGCTGTCGCGATTGGCGGCCTCCGTGCCATAGCAATAGACGCAATTGTAATTGCACGCATCCGTCGTGCTCAAGCCCAGGTTCCGCAAAGCGACATTTTTGCCGCCGGCGGTTCTGCTCCAGAAATTCGCGTTCTCTTCTGGAGTGAAATTGTCCAATCCCTGCAGGCTGTGGAGTCTTATGCAGGTGTTCTCAGTGCAGCCGCTCATATCTATGCTCCTATTATGCTGCCAATACATTGATGAGAAGCTCAGCGTGCGCACAGCGTTTCGGCGGCGCGCTCTACGTTGAGCATTTGCCGCGGCGGTTCATGCAATTGGGCGTCGCTGATCAGACCGATCGAATGCAGAAACGTGAGTATTTTTTTGAGGGGCGTATGCGGATCGGACTCCGTGCGGAAGAAGAATGATGCGTCTCGCTCCAGAACCAGGCGCTCGCGCAGGCTGAAGGCATTGTCGATGCCGATGGAGCTGTAAATCCTCATATTGTGATATTCATAGTGGCGCGTATGAATATGCGAATACACATAGTCGTGAAGCTTGCGTGTCTGATTTGCGCTTATCTTGCGCGAAAGCTCCGTGGCGAGTTCAGTGACGATGTGTCGTCCGAAGGCGATATGCCGGGCTTCTTCTTCTGCGTGCAGCTTGTTGATCGCTCTGACGAGAGGCGGGAGCGACTTGTCCCTCGCCATCACCCGATTGATATTATCGCCGAGTTCCTCGAAAACAAGAAGATGGATGAAGGCGAGCAGATCGTTGAAGGCCGGATCGGTGCATTGATCGCCTTTCGTATAGAAATAGCGAAAACGTGTAAGTTCTCCATATCGATTGCAGAATTCGACAAACATGTCGATATGATTGTTTTCCTCTCGGATCAAATGACTTAAATAAGAGCGCACGGACTCGAATTTGCTTTTCAGCATGATTTTGGCGATATCGCCTATCGCCTCCTTCTCGCCATTGCAGGAGATCGAGCAAATCAAGGCGAATTCTTTTTGCGAGAGATCAATTTTCTGGTCTTCGCTCAATTCATCCCACACTGCCGTTCCATAAAGCGTGGTGAGCTCGGGCGGCATCCAATAGGATTGCTCGCCCGGCGCCTCGTCGAACGGCAGTGTCACGAGCGGAAAATTGATGTGGTTCACAGAGGCTTGATTGAGCCGATCGATCAGAGCGGCGTTCGCCATCGGGCCGTGCATGACAGATATTCCCTTCCAAAAAGCAATTTTCTCTTCCGCAGGAGCAGGAAGCGAAGCCGCGGATCGCCTGCGAGCGCCGACCCTTTGCGGCGCGCGTTTTCGATGTATCCAGCGCGAGACGGACTGGTTGATGGTACGCTCCGGCCCGGCCGCGCGATCGGCGGCAAGTCGATCAGCAGGCAAGGTGGCGCTCGAAGAAATCGTCTCGAGTCGGGGCTCGGACGCCACCCGACCGGCTTACCCAACGTATCCGCTCACACTCTCGCCGATATACTGCTGCTCATATCGAGACAAAGACCATGCATTAGCCGCTCCGAGTGCATAATATTTGATATATATCGTTTTTTGTATTCATTAAATGGTTATCCGAATCCGCAGATGCTGTCAATTCTGATGGAAATTCAACCATCGGCGCTTTTCTACATTTCTAATGTAATTAGCCGGCATAGCCTTCCCGTCGCGCGCCCGTCCGAAAAAAGTGGAAATCAGCCCGACACTTACCCGCATAGCGGGTGATTCCGATGCTCGTTGGAGGCAATGATGTCCGTGATTTTATAGTGCGCGTAATTACAAGAATCATCTTCCGATGGTCGGAGTCGCGCCCATCCGCTGCTCGACGGCCGCAGCGTCAGTCGCGCACAGTTAATTGAAATTGAACCGGAAATTTTTTTCTCTGCTCGTCTGGGCAGTGGTAATGAACAACTCCTAGTCGATATAGATATGGGCACACTCGAATGGGGAGCGTGGCGCGCCCCGGAATCCCACGCCGAACAAAATGCTCCCCGCGCAAAAGACGAAAGATGTCGGACGTCGTCGCGCTCGATAGAGGATTTTTAGGGCAGCGATCGGATCGCCGCAATTCGCCGCGCAGTCTTCGTTCGGCTCACCGTCTTCCAGCGACGCTCCATATTGCGATGAAGCCTTCACGCCGAGCGCCAGAATCTGCTCTTCAAGAGCGGCGGGATGTCGGCGAGCCGATCGAAGCTCGTCACGACGCCATCGGCGCAATCGAGCGCGACGAGCCGCTCGCATCGATTCCGCGACAGATCGAGACATTGATCGCTTCGTCCAACGAGAACGGATCAGCGCGCCTTCGTGATAAAGGTGGAGGACGATGGATATGTCGACCGCATCGACGGCGCGCATCGCCTTTGTCCTTCCGGTTCGATCTGAACCGGAAGGACTCTAGGCTCAGAATTGGAAATTCACCGAGCCGACGAAGGTGCGCGACGCGCCGTAATAGGCGTACATCCAGCCGTCGCTCCGCTCGAAATATTTCGTGTCGGAGAGGTTCTTTACATTGAAGCGGAACGTCACCTTGTGATCGTCGATGAGCGTCCGATAGGACGTCATCGTGTCGAATTTCACATAGGCCGGCATTTTCCATGTGTTGTCGTCGGCGCCCCAGCGCTCGTCGGAGGCATAGGCGCCAAAGGCGAATTCGAAGCCTTCCGGCCGTCCGGGCGCCGTGTCCCATTTTGCCCACAGGTTGCCGACATGCGGCGCGACGCTGTTGAAGCGATGGCCCTTATTGCCATTGTTGTTGTCGTCGACGATCTTGGCCACGTCGAATGTGTAGCTGGCGATCACGCTGAGATTTTCGGTGACCTTGCCGGCGACGTCGAATTCGACGCCGCGGCTGTTCACGACACCGACCGGCTCGGAGAAGCCCGGATTGAGCGGATCGGCTTTGACGATGTTCTTTTTGGTGAGATCGAACAGGGTGACGCTCGCCGTCAAATCGCCGTCGAGCCAGGCCGATTTGAGACCGGCCTCCCATTGGAACGATTCCTCCGGGGCAAAGACCTTCCCGCTCGCGTCGACGCCATTATTGGCGCCGAAGGAGCGCACATAGCCGCCGAACACGGAGATATTGTCCGTGACCTTGAACAGCGCGGCGGCGCGCGGCGACAGCTTCGGCTTGTCGGAATATGTGTTGAGCGGATAGCCGGTGCAACCCGGAAAGCAGTCCGCCATGACCGCTCCATAGACCGCCGCCCCGGAAACGGTCGCCTTGTCCCAGCGGCCGCCGAGCAGAATTTGCAGACGATCGTCGAACAGCGAGATCTGGTCCTGGGCGTAGACGCCGAAATCCTGCTGACGCGAACGCCAAAGGACGTTGCTGCGCGCAGAATCGGCGAGACCGTGCAACAGCCCGGTGAAATAGCCATAGACCGGCGCGTAGATGTTGAGCGGAGCGACCGGCAGGGCGAAGCCGTAGTCTCCGACCCAGTCGTCCTGATATTTGTACCAATCGAGGCCGACGAGCGTCTTGTGACGGATCGGGCCGGTCATGATCTCGCCGGTCAGATCGAGATTGGTGGCGAGAATATTGCGGGTCAAAGGATTGTTGTGGAAGGTTCTCGTGATATTGGCGCCGTCGAATCCGGTCCAATTGCCGATGCCCGTCTGGTTTTCTCGGTCATCCACGATGTGAAAGCGGTTCTTCAGTTTCCAATTCTCGTCGATCTTATAGGTCCAGTCGAAACCGTAGAGCGTCCGCCGGACGACATAGGGGAAGTCGTTCCATATTCCCGGATCGGCGACCGAAAAGTGACGCGGGAGATTGATCGGATAATTGACGACGCCCTGAACGATGTTGACGGGGACCGTGCCCGAGCCGTCCGGCTGCGTCTGCTTCTTCTGATAATGCTCGAATTGCAGATTGAATTCGAAATTCTGCGTCGGTCGAAAGGTGAGGAACAGCGCCGCGGCGCCATTGTCGCGGTGATCGAAATCGGTGAAGGAGTCCGCATGGTCGTAGACTCCCATCACGCGATAGAGCACGGTCTTCTCGGCGTCTACGGGGCCGGTGACGTCGGCGCTCGTGCGGGCGAGGCCCCAATTGCCGACCTGCTGCGTGATCTCCGCCTTGAACTCCTCCTGCGGGCGCTTGGTGACGACATTGACGAAGCCGCCGGGCTCGATGCGTCCATAAAGGACCGAGCCCGGACCTTTGATGATCTCGACACGCTCGGTGAAAGCGATCTCCTCGCCGCCGATCATGCCTTCGAGCTTCAGGCCGTCGCGCCAGGTCACGCCATTGCCGCTGGTGAAGCCACGAATGAGATATTGATCATAATATGTGCCGGTGGACGCCTGCACGCCGGAAACATTCTTGACCGCCTCCATCGTGTCGAGCGCCTGCTTGTCCACGATCACTTCGCGCGGGACGATCTGCACGGCGACCGGCGTGCTCGAGAGCGGCGTATCGGTCTTGGTGGCGCCGAAGGAGTTCGTGCGCCGATAGCGACTCTCTTTGGCGGGCGCGGCGGCGCTGGTCTTCGTTCCGGTCGCGGGGCCGCCGCCGGCAATGTCGATCGTTGGCAGGGATTCTTGTGCCGAGGCGGACGCGGAGAAAAGCGAGATGAGGAGCGCGCAGGCGGAAGCGCCGCACGTTAATTCGTGGTGAGGCATGAAAATCTCCTGGAAAGCGGTTGTTTGCCGCTCTGTTCGGGACGAGACGCGGACCGCCGCGAGGCGGCGTGACGAATCAGCCGAACGCGGGAGGCGCCTGCGCTGTCCAGGAGCTGCCCCAGCCACTCGCGCCGAGGGCGGTGACGATGCGTGAAATCCGTCCTGCGACGTGGGAACTCTGCGCTCCGATCGAGACCGGCGCGCCGGCGCCGACGTCTGGAAGCAATCCATCGCCGGCGCAGGAGAGGCCGAGGCATAAGCGGCAGGACTGCGAATGATCCTGACGCCCGGACGCGCGGCCATTGTCATTGTCGACTTTGCAGGCCTTGCCCAGGGCGATCGCGATCCCGCCATCTGCTCCGGCATGCGCGCGGACGTCGGCGCCGATGGCGATGATCGGCGGCAGGGCGAGAAACAGCGCGACGAGGCCGAGCGCGAGCATTCGCCACACAGGGACGTGATGCAAAGCTCTATTCCGCTCGGCCTTCATGAACCTTCCGCATCACGAACATCGAATCGCCGAGCGGACGCTCCATTGGTTTCGTCGAAGCGACACTCGGCCATTCGACCCTAAGCGGCGAAAGTCGCGGAAACCTCATAAGTTGAAAAAAAGGCCACAAGGCGCTCTATTTGTTGTATAAAAGCCACAGTTTCGATCCTCGATTTCGGCCAGTTTGAGGAGCGACGGGGCCGGATGCACGGCCGGGTTCGTTCGGGGAGTGGCGTCGTTGCGTATCTTGCTGGTGGAGGATCATGCGCCCTTGGCGCGGGAAGTGGCGTCGAAGGTCGAGCGCGCCGGTTATGGGGTCGATCATGTCGGCACGATCGAGGGCGCGATACAGGCGCTCGACGACTGCCTCTATTCGATCGCGCTGCTGGATCGGCGCCTGCCCGACGGCGACGCCATCGCGATCATCCCGCGCATTCGCGAGAAGCAGCCGGATATCCGCATCATGATGCTGACGGCGCTCGACGCTGTCGATGCGCGCATCGACGGATTGGAGGCGGGAGCCGATGATTATCTCACCAAGCCGTTCAACCTCGACGAGCTGGTCGCGCGCATTCGCGTCCAGCTCCGCGGCCAGGGGAGAACCGCTCTGCGTCCGGTCGAGATCGGGGCGCTGTCCTTCGATCTCGATCAGCGCATCGTCGCCATCCGCGGCGAGGAGACGCTGCTGACGCGCCAAGAGCTGCTGCTGCTCGAGGCGCTGGTCAGGAGCGCCAATCGCATCGTCTCGCGCGAGGCGCTCTATGCGCAGCTCTACGGCCGCGGAATGGAGGTGCAGGAACATGCGCTCACCTCGCTGGTCTCGCGGCTTCGCGCTCGCCTCGCCGAGCTCGATGCGGGCGTCGAAATCCGGTCGGCGCGCTCGCTCGGCTATCGCATCAAGGAGTCGCGCAGCGACGCAGAGGATGATTCGTGACGCCGCCGCCTTCGCTCGTTCGTCGCTCGGTCGGCTATCTCCTTCTCTCGCAGCTCGTCGCCTATCTCGTCGGCTGGGCGGTTCCGATCATTCTCGGCGTGCTGGAGATCGGTCAATATTCGATGTCCTTCGACGAGCTGGCGAGCTTTCGCGCCAATATGTTGATCCAGTCGTCGCTCGTGCGCGATGCGGATGGGGTCGTCAGAATCGATCCGGAGCCGAAGCTCGCCGAAGAAATGCGGCGCAATCCGCGATTCAAATTCGCCGCTTTCGATTTCGCCACCGGTACTCCCATTTCTGGCTCGTCGCCCGAGCTCGTCGCGCCGCTCGCGAAAATCATCGACATCAGCTCGGAACATGCGCATTTCGTTCTGCCCGGCGATCCGCGCTCGCCGGCGCTCGGCTTCATGGAGACGCGATGGACGCGCTACGGCAAGATGCATCTGGCGCATTACTGCCTGCAAGTGCGCCCGATCGACGTGCTGCTCCAGTCGGTGGCCAATTTCGAATGGGTCTGGAGCTATGTCGCCGCCGCTCTAGTGACCTCGACCGCCGCGGCCTGGATCGCCGTGCGACAGGGATTGAAGCCTCTGCGCGCGACGGTGAGCGAGGCGGCGCAGATCGACATGGACTCGCTGGGACCGCGCCTCGCGACGACTGCGGTTCCGATCGAGATCATGCCGCTGGTCGACGCCGTCAACGAGGCGCTCTCGCGTCTCGCGGCGGGGGTCGCGCGACAGCGTCTCTTCACAGCCAATGCCGCGCATGAGCTGCGCACGCCGCTCGCGATCATGCGCGCGAGGCTCGAGAATGCGCGGGAAACCGCGCTCAACAACGCGCTTCTGGTCGACGCCGGCCGGCTGCGCTCCATCGTCGAGCAGATGCTGATCGCCGCGCGGGTCGCGGAAGGCCAGGTTTCTCTCGAGCAGCAGGTCGATCTTTGCGAGGCGACGCGCGAAATCGTCACCAACATGCTGCCGCTGGCCATGGATTGCGACCGCTTCATCGAGTTCGAGGCGAGCGATACTCCGGTGATCGTTCGCGGAAATCGACGCGCGATCGAATCCGTCGTCGCCAATCTTCTCGACAATGCGCTGCGCGCCGAACCGCGCGACGGCGCCGTGATTTTGACTGTGGACGCCGATGCGATCGTCAGCGTGATCGATCACGGAGAAGGCGTCGCGCTCGAAGATCGTGATGCGATTTTCGAGCCGTTTTGGCGCAAGAGCGAGACGACGCCCGGTTCCGGGCTCGGCCTCGCCATAGCGCGCGAGCTGATGGACAAGCTCCAGGGGCGTATCTGGGTCGAGGACACGCCGGGCGGCGGCGCGACCTTCCGCCTGTCTTTGCCGAAAGCGCGCTAGAATGAACGGCGCCGTCTCAGCCTCTCCGGGGGTCATTTCGTTCGAGGCGCGCCGCCAGGGCGAGTTCCGCGAGAGAGTATGCAAGATTGTGGGTCACGCTGCGCTACGGTCCGAAGATAAGGCCGTCGTCACAATGGCTCGGGGCGCCTCCTCGGCGCAAAATCTCGACGCGCCGAGCGCGCTGTCGGCGGCTGTCGAACAGCTGCAACATGAATGACGCAAAGTGGAGCTAAGCTGTACCCGATATTTTTGTGGGGTTGGCTGATGTCTACGGCGGAGTCGTTTCAAAATCGCGGGCGACGCCTGTCTTTCCTGAGGCTTTTCAAGCCGCAGAGGATCGCAGACGGACGATTTGAGCTCGAGAATTCGACGGCTCTCGTTCCTGTGGCGTCACAACGCCCGAAAGTCGTGTTCGACACTCTGGAGCCGCGCGTTCTGCTGAATGCGGACGTGCTCGCCGTGAATTTGGCGGCCGCCGCTCCACAGCAGCAGGCTCATGACGTCGTCATCCAGCTCGTCGACCCCGCCGGCGTCGCCGCCGCTCCCCGGGTCGAGGTCGTGGACCGTGGCAATTCGGCGGTTCTCGCCAGCGCGGATCTCGCGGGTCTCCAGCGCGTCTCGATCGCCGGCGGCGCCGGCGCGGACACGCTCACCATCGATGCGGCGTCCTTCGCCGGCCGGGAGCTGCCCAATTTCACCTTCGCTGGCGGCGAGGGGGCCGACACGCTGATTTGGGGCTCCGCCGAGGCGGCCACCTGGACGCTGCGCGAGGACGGCTCCGGCGCGATCAGCGGCCCGGCGAATGTGAGCTTCGACGGAGTCCAAAATTTCGTCGGCGGCGGCGCGGATACGCTGATCGGCGCGGCGACGGACGCCGACTGGCGAGTCGAGGGCGCGGGATCCGGCTCCGTCGGCGCCTTCGTCTTCAGCGGCTTCGCCAATCTCATCGGCGCTGCGGACAACAGCGACACTTTCACCTTCTCGACGAGCGGCAGTCTCGCCGGCGCGGTGGATGGCGGCGCGGGCGGCTTCGACACGCTGGTCCTCGATGTCGGCGTCGCGCAGAGCCTCGTCTCGACGGCGACCGGCGCCGACAGCGGGATCATCGCGTTCGACCGCGGCCTCGTCGCCTATCGCGGTCTCGAGCCGGTCACGATCAGCGGCGTCGTGGCCGATCTCTCTTTCGATCTCGGGTCGCTCGCCGGAAATTCCGGCGGCGTGCAGGCGCGGCTGAACGATGCGGGAACCGCCGTCGATGGCGTCATGACGCTCGAAAGCCTGAACGGTAAGTTCGAGAGCCAGACCTTCAGCGCGCCGACGCATTCCCTTACCGTGCGGGGCGGCTCGGGGTCAGACAGCGTCGACATCGCCTCGCTCGACAGCACGTTTCATGCGGCGCTGTCGGTGAATACGCTGCTCTCGGGCTATGATCCGTTCGACGAGGGCGGCCTGCTGCCCGGCGACAATCATCTGACGCATAAGAGCGTCGTCAGCGTCTCGGGCGATATTTCGCTGCACGGCGGCGCGCTGACGCTGCAGGCCGACACGATCTATGTCGGCACGGTCGCCGATCAGACCGGCTCCAGCGGCTCCTGGACCGCCGGCGCGAGCTATGCGCATGTGGCGGCGACCGGCGGCGCCGGAGCGGGCGCCGAGGCCACCATTGTCGTCGATGCGGACGGCGTGGCGACGGCGCGGCTCAGCTCCGCGGGTGCGGGATACAGCGTCGGCGACATGCTGACCTTCGCGCCGAGCGGCGGCGGCTCCGTGACGATGACGCTGCGCAATGTCGCGAGCTCCGCGATCGTCTCGACGGAGCTCGCGGGCGGCAACGCCGGCGAGATTCTCTTCGGGCGTCAGAAGACCAACGCCGACGGCACGACGAGCCTCGCCGGCGGCGCCCGCATCGCACTCGGACCCGATGCACAATTGCTCGCAGAGGCCGATACGGCGCATGGACGCAAAGCCGGCAAGATTTCGCTCGCGACCTCCGATGTCGCGACGCGTCTCGTCATCTGGCCGGGCGATTTCACGGCGAAGGACGCCGCCATCGACATTCAGGGCGCGACCCTGCGTGGCGGTTCGTTCAAGGTGAACGCCACCGCAAAGGACGTAAATCTCAACAGCGACGCGCCGGCGTCGGCCGCCGGCTTCACCGGCTCGCTGACGAGCTTGCTGGGGCAGATTCCGGGCGTCGTGCTCAGCGCCGCGACGGGCATCGATCTCTCGGTGATTCTGCGCGGCGCCGACGCCAAGATCAATGTCGACGACGCGACGATCATCGCCGAGGGAACCGTCGACATAAAGGCGGAAACCAAGGTCGACACGCAAGTGTTCGCGATCGCCTCGGCGCTCGGCAGCGGCGGCCTCGCGAAATATACGGGCCTCGAATTCGCCGGCGGCTATGGCCTCGCGCAGAGCGACGTCGAGGCGAATATCGGCGGCTCCACCACCATCGACGCCAGTGGCAGCATCACCATCACGGCCAAGGGCTCGACCGCGACAAAGACGGTCGCGCGCGCCTCCTCCAACATCGTCGGCACGGTCGATCCGAACGCCTCGTCCATCGCCATCGCCATAGCGCATACGGATCTAACGGCGTTGGCGACCGTGGGCGTCGATGCGGCGATCACCTCGCATAGCGGCAATGTCAATGTCATCGCCAATGGCGCGACCAAGACGACGCCGGACGCTAGCACGATCAGCGCCATCGACGGCCGCGCCGGCGTCGGCGTGGCGCTCGCCTTCGAATTCGGGACGGTGAAGGCCTCGCTCGACGGAACGATCAAGGCGGCGGGCACGGCCGCGAGCGAAAGCGAAGACACGAAGACCTTCGATCCGGTCGGCGGCGTCGATCCTTCCACCGACATCATCACGCTTCCCAAGCATGGCTTCGCCAATGGCCAGGCCGTCGTCTACACGCCCTATCTCGTCAACACATCGGTCGCCGGCTCCACCGTTCTCGCGGTGCAGGGCCAGCAGAGCGATGCGGTCGGCGGGCTCGAGAAGGGCAAGACCTATTACGTCATCGTCGTCGATCAGGACCATATCCAGCTCTCCAAGGAGCCATCGATCGATCTCGACCCATCGAGCGTCGATCCCACCGCGACGCAGACGCTGAACGCCGTCAAAGCCAAGCTGTTCGACATAGACGCCATCGATCCGAGCGCGGATGCGATTCATATCGCCGCGCACGGCTTCGAGACGGGCGATCAGGTCTCCTATGACGCCGGCGGCGCCACGGCGATCACCGGCCTCGCCGATAAAGCCGTCTATACGGTCGACAGGGTCGATGATGCGAGCTTCCGTCTGAAGGACAGTTCTGGCAATGTCGTTCAGATCGCCCAGGGCTCGGCGCTCGGAACGCAGAGCTTCACGCGCGCGTCCGACAATAAGAAGGCCGAGGTCACGCTCGCGAGAGTGGACGCCAATGGCCGCATTCACGTCAAAAATCACGGCTTCGCGATCGGAACGCCGGTCGACGTGACCTATGATTCGCTCTCTGAAGATGATGTGCCGCTCGGCGGCGTGCAGGCGGCGCATCAATATAAACTGGTCGCCACCGACGCCGATACGTTCGAATTGCGCGACGCGCAGACGAATGCCCGGATCACTCTGACCGATCCCGGCTCCGCAGCCACACATGCGTTCGCCTATATCGGCGCCGTGAAGAGCTTCGACCCGAGCACGGCTGTCGACGGCTCGCTCGACACGATCGCCATCGCCAATCACGGCTTCAAGAGCGGCGACGCCGTCATCTATGCCGTCGACCCGACCAAATCGACGACGCTGTCGCGCGCCTTCGAGCTCGACGCGATCGACGCCACGGCGAAGACGATTCATATCGCCGGACACGGCTTCTCGAGCGGCGATCAGGTCACCTATGACGCAGGCGGAAGCACGCCGATCGGCGGACTGACGAGCGGCGCCGTCTATATGGTGCAGAAGGTCAGCGACGATCTGTTCCAGCTGAAGGATACGAACGGCGTCCTCGTCTCCGTGGCGCAAGGCGCCGCGCTCGGCGCGCACAGCTTCGTCAATGCCGCGACGCAAACGACGGCGAGCGTCACGCTGGCGCGCATCGACACGACGACAAATCGGATCTACCTGCAGAGCCACGGATTCGTCGCGACTGCGGCCGATCCGCTGCTCGTCGACTACGCCTCGCTGGAGACGCTCGGCGCCCATGCCGTCGGCGGATTGCAGAGCGGTCATCAGTATAAGCTCGTCGTCGTCGACGCCGATTCCTTCGAGCTGCGCGACGCCACCACCGGCGCGCTGGTCACGCTGGCCGATCCGGGCGCGGCGTCCATGCATGTCATCGCCGAGGATCGCGTCTATCAAGCGTCGCAAGGCAATGTGCATGACCTCACCGCCGGCGACCGCGAGATCCGCGGCCTCACCGCGGGCGAGCAATATTATGTCGTCAAGGTCGACGACAATCACATCCGTCTCGTCGAGGACGCGAGCGAGGTCTCCGCGGTCAAGCCGATCGATCTGACCAGCGACGGCAAGGGCGCCGATCACGCTCTGGCGGCGAGCACGAACACGATCGGCATAGGCGTTCAGGCGATCCTCGACTCGCAGACGCGCGGCAAGGCCAAGCCGGAAGTCGGCGGAAAGTTCAATCCGACGAAATATAAGGACATCTTGTCCAAGCCCGACATCGCGCTCGCGACGATTTTCGGCCAGGCGTCTGCGACGAGCGGCAAGAAGACGGTCACTGATCCGAACACGGGCAAGGACGTCACAAAGGACATCACCAATGACGGGCTGAGCGCCGGCGGCGCCATCGCCGTCAATGTCGTCATCAATGATGTCGAAGCGACGATCGGCAAGAACGCGACCGCCGCCAAGCCGACGACGCTGCAGACCGATCACAATGTCGAAGCGCTGGCGACGAGCACGCAGCGCACGCAGCTCATCTCGCAATCGGACGTCTCGAAATCGAAGACGAAATCGACGACCGCGGTAGCGGTCGATCTCTCTTTCGCTGTCGGCGTCTATCTCAACGACGCCAATGCGATCATCGCTGGGAACACGATCATCGACGCCGGCGAGACGGTGAAGGTCGCATCCTCGCTCTCCTATCCATTCCTCATCAATCCGCTCGATCTCGTTCTCGGCATTCCGCAAGACATCGTCACGCGCGGCGTCAGCGGATTGACCGATCTTCTGGACGGCACATTCGGCGTCAGCTCGAAATTCATGAACACTTGGGTGATGGCGCGCGCCAAGGCCCAGGACACGCAGGCGACGTCCGTTTCCGGCTCCATCGCCGTGAATGTCTATATCGACCACAGCACGGCGGTCGTTCAGTCCGGCGCCCGCATCAATCAGTCGCCGCCATCGGCGGGATATAATCCCGCGGCGACGCAATCGGTCACTGTCATGGCCGATGTGATGATGCAATTCGCCGAAATGGCGGGCATCGGCAAATGGTCGCTGAGCGAAAGCCCGTTCGGCAAGGCGAAATTCGAGAATAAGAAAGCCGGCGAGCTGCTGCGCGGCGGCGATGTGGTCGATGTCTTCGGTCGCTCGGGCTCCAAGGCGATCGGCGGCTCCATTCTCGTCGATGATATAGAAAACACCGTCTATGCGCGGATAGAAGGCGACGCCAAGGTCGGCATTGGCGCGAGCGGCGCGCTGACCATCCATGCGACCGAGGATATTTTCCGTCTCGCCATCGCGCAGTCGGGCGGCAAGACGGATGATGGCGGCCAATTCGCCTTCGCCGGCAACGGGCTCGCACTGCGCCAACGCAGCGACGTCGAGGCCGGGCTGGTCGCGACGGCGAGCTTCGGGCCGACGGTCACCGGCGGCGGCGGCGTGGACATCGCCGCGACGACGGGCGGAACCGAGGTGGAGATCGCGGGAACGATCATCGTCGCCGGCAAGGGCTCGAATGGTCTTGGAATGTCGGCGCTCGTCAATGACGTCGAGCGCAAGGTCTTCGCCTTTATCGGCGCTGATCCTAGCAAGGGCGGCGATCCGAATGCGACGCCCGTCGGGGCCGTGTCGATGAATGTCGGCGACACGTCTCTCTCGGCCACGACGACGGGCGTCGTCGTCGGAGTCGTCGGCACGGCGACTGTGCTGACCGGTCCGCAGGGCGCGCCGCAAAATCTCGGCTCCTCGGCGAATGATCCGCTTGACGGCATTTCGCTTCCCGCGCTGTTCGAGGAGGCGCCCAAGCCCAAGAGCGGCTATGGCGTCGCCGGCAGCGCCGGAATCAATTTCATTCGCGACACCGATCTCGCCTACATAAATGCGCGCGGTGCGCTGTCGGTCGGAACATTGTCGCTCACCGCCGATAATACGCAGACGATCGTCGCCATCGTCGGCGGCGTCGCGGTTTCCGTCAACGCCGGCACGGGTCTCGGCGGCGGAACGACGATCGGCGGCGCTTTCGCGTTCAATCAGCTCACGGCGGATACGGAAGCTTTCATCGCCGATGATGTTTCCGGCGCGCCGGACGCCAATGGGCTCGTCATCGCCAGCCATGCGGCGGCGCTCGCGACGCGCGATGAAATCTCGCTGAAAGCGACGCGCGGCGGCACGTTGGCGAGCTTCTCCGCCGCCGTCTCCGCCAACACCAATGAGCAGGGCGACGCTTTCGCCGGCTCGGTCTCCGTCAATCGCATTGTCGACACCACAAAGGCGACGATCGACGGCGCCAAGGTCAGCGCCAATGGCAATGCGGCGCTCACCGCGCGGGACGAGGCGCAGCTCATCGCCATCGGCGGCGGCGCCAGCTATACGGCAGGAGCCAAGGGCGTCGGCGCCTCGCTCGGCTTCAATCAGCTCAGCGCCAACACGATCGCCGGCGTGCTCGGCGAGAAGCGTCGGAGCGCGCTGACGCTCGGCGGCGATCTGTCGATCCTCGCGATCGACGATCAGACACTATGGGCTTTCGCCGTTTCGCTGGGCATTGCGACTGGCGGCGGCGTGGACAGCAAGGCCGTGGCTTTCACGCTCGGCATAAATATCATTTCGACCGACGAGAAGATATTCGGCCGCGACAATTCCGCGCCGATTCTCGCGACGATCCAGAACGCCGATGTGATCGCCTCGGGCGTCTCGCTCGAAGCCAAGGACAATTCGGTCATCTATGCGGTCGCTGGCGCGCTCGGCGTCGGATCGCAGGGGCAGGCCTATGGCGTCGGCCTCGGCTGGAATCAGATCGCGCTGCAAGTGCGCGCCACGGTCGACAATTCCAGCATCACCGCGGGAGCGGGCGGGATCAGCCTGATCGCGCATTCGACGCAGGACGGGCCGATTTCCGTCGCCGGCAAGATTGCGGCCGCCGCAGTGGGCGGCTCGAAAGGCAATGGCGCGACGGTCGGCGCGAGCCTTTCGGTCAATGGCGTCTACAACACCATCGAGGCGGTCGTTTCCAACAGCTCCACGCTGCGCACGACGGCCGGGGCCGGCGGCTCGGTGAGCGTGCGCGCGAGCGACGAGTCGACGATCAACGCGCTGACCGGCGGCGTCGCCATTTCCAGCTCTGGAAGCGCCGTGGGTGCAGCGATCAGCGCCAATTACATCGCCAATCAGGTGACGGCGAAGGTCGACGGCTCGACCATCGACTCGAATGGCGACGCTATCATCGACGCCGAGGAGACGGCGGCGATCCATTCGCTCACGCTCGGCGGCGCCGGCGGCGACAATGTTTCCTTCGCCAGCTCGCTGTCGATCAACGTCATCGACAATACGGTGACGGCGGCCGTGGTCGGCGCGACGTCCAATCTTTCGGCGCGCAATAATCTGCGCGTGACCGCCGATGACACGGCCAATATCGTCGCCATAGCGGGCGGCCTCGCCGCCGGCGGCGATGTGGGCGTCGGCCTCGCGGCGACCAACGTCACCATTCTCGACACGACCAAAGCCTATGTCGACGGCGCCGCGACTCTTTCGGCCGGCGGTGCCGGCGCGGCTTTCACGGATGTCGGCGGCCAGTCGCGACGCGGCCTTTCGATCGAGGCGAACGCTGGAGAATCCGTCGTCATCATCGGCGTCGGCGGCGCCTTCGCGGGTGACGGCGCCGGCGCCGGCGCGCTCACCCTCACCTATATCGATGTGAGCGCGCTCGCCTTCGAGGACGCGCCGAGCGTGACGCCGGCCGCGGGCGCGGGCCTGCATTCGGATCACGATGTCGATATTGTCTCGCACGGACATTTGTCGCTGGTCGGAGTCGCCGGCGCCATCGCTGGCAGCGAGGTCGGCATTGGCGCGGGCGCGGACGCCGGCTATGTGAAGCGCCGCCTCGAAGCCTATATCGGCGCCGGCGCGACGGCCAAGGGCGGCGATAATGTGATCGTCAATGCTCAGGGCGACATGACGGTCACCTCGGTTTCGGCGGCTGTCGCCGGCGCCAGCACGGGCGCGGGCGGGTTGACCACCGGCGTCTCCGTGCTCGACCTCGCCGGCAAGGCGCACATTGATGCGGGCGCCGTCGTGCGTTCGGATGGCAATGTTCTGGTTTCGGCCGAGGACGACACGACGCTCGATCAAGTGTCCGGCAATATCGCCGCCGCGGGTACAGGCGCCGGCGGAATCGCCGCGGGCGTCGGCTATGTGAAGAAGACGACCGAGGCCTATATCGCCGCCGGCGCTTCGGTGACGGCGCTGGCGAAATCCGGCAAGAGCGGAATCGTCGCCGATACGGGCGAGTTCGGCGCGCCGCCTGCGACCGCCAATGCGCAGCAGCAGGGCGTCTACAAGGATTTCGCGACCTCCGCCGTCGATTACGGCGCCGATGCGATGCATGTCGCCGGGCATGGCTTCAGCACGGGCCAGGAAGTCATCTACACTGGCCAGTCGCTGGCGCTCGGCGGTCTGCAGACGGGTGGGCATTATTACGTCATTCGTATCGACGACAATCATTTCGCGCTCGCGGCGAATAAGGCCGACGCGCTGAACGGCCATAGAATCGATCTCGTCGACACGGGCGTCGCCGCCACTGCGCGCCATGTCGTGCAGACGCTGAACAGCACCGGCGTTCCGTCGATCAGCAATAAGAATTTCAACGATCCGACGCTCGCGAATAATCGTGATCGCAAGCCGCTCGTCGCCACGCAATCGGGCGTGATCATCGTCGCGGTCAGCGTCAATGATCTGACCAGCGCCGGCGTCGGCGTCGCCATCGCCGGCGAAGGATCGGGCGCGCTCGCCGGCTCGGTGAGCGTGCATGAGATCGACACGCTCGCGCATATCGGCCAGGGCGCACGCATAAATGCGGATGAGGATACGGGCGCGGGCGCGGGACAAAATGTGCTGGTCGCGGCGGGCCGCGCCTATAATGGCCTCGCGATCGGCGGCGGCCTCGCGGGCTCGGGAGGTTTCTCCGTGGCTCCGGCCTTCGCCGCGCCCGTGCTGAAAGGCGCGACGGAAGCCTTCGTGCAGGGCGCGACCACGGGCAATGCTCACGACACGATCGTCAACGCCGCGGGCGATGTCGCCGTCGTTTCCCATGCGGTGACGGATGTGCTCAGCATCGCCGCCGGCATTGCTGCTTCGGGAGAGGTCGCCTTGGCCGGCTCGGCCGCGGTGGTCGTCATCGACACATCGACGATCGCGTCCATCTCCGGCCGCGTGCGCGTGTCGGCGGTGGGCGATGTTCTGGTCGCCGCCAAGGACGACACGACGACTTATGCGATCGGCGGCGCCGTGGGCGTCGGCATAGGCTCCGGCGGCGGCGCGGGCGCCGTCGACGTCACCTCGATCGAGAAGACGACGATGGCGACTATCGACGATCATGCGATCGTCGACGCCTACGCCAATAGCGCCTCCTTCATCTCCGACGCGCCGGACGGGACCTATTCGAGCAATGGCGGCTTTTCGCAGAAGACCGCGCGTGGCGTCGCCGTTCTCGCGGCGACATCGGAAAAAATCGTGTCGGTCGGCGCCAGCCTCGGCGCCGGCGCCTATGCCGGCATAGCGGGCTCGGTGACGGTCGAGCTCGTCGATTCCGACACGCTTGCGATGATCGGCGACGGCGCGCAGATCAATCAGAACACCGCCGCGACCGCCGCCAATTCGCAGAGCGTCATCGTCGCCGCGACCAATAAGCTCGATCTCCTCAATTTCGCGGGCGGGCTCGGCGCCAGCCTCGGCGCCGGCGTCGGCGCCTCTGTGGACGTCGGCGTGCTGCGCAATGACACGCAGGCGCTGATCGGCGCGGCGAGCGTGCGCGCCAAGGGCGACACGGATGTGTTCGCGCTCTCGCGCTGGATCGTCAACGCCAACGCCATCAGCGCCGGCGCCGGCCTCGTCGGCCTCGGCGGCGGCATCGTCGTCTATTCCGTCGGCGGCAATTTTACCGATAGCTATTCGACCTCGGGCGGCTCCTCCTCGGCGCTGAGCGGCGATAATTCGACAGTGCTCTCTTTCGTCGAGAGCACTGTCGGCACATTGTCCGGCCGCATGCAGACGAGCGACGCGTCATCGGCGACCTTCGATCCGGCGCAGAAAGTGAACAGCGCAGCCGACACGATCGATCTCGGAGCCGATCGCGGGCTGAAGACCGGCGACGCCGTCGTCTATGACGCTGGCGGCGGCAATGCGATAAAGGGGCTGAAGGACGGCGAGGTCTATTTCGTCATCATCGACAGCGCGCATCCGCAACTGGTGAATCTCGCGGCCTCTTATGAGGATGCGCAGGCGGGCCATGCGATCGACATAGACGCGGCCGGCGCCAGCGGCTCCGCGCATAATCTCGCGGCGGGCAATGCGCAGATCGCCAATATGGCGCGGAGCGCTTCGACGGCGAACACGCCGGCTGGCAGGGTGAATTCGGCGACCAAGGCGACGAGCGGCGTCACCAGCGGCACGACCGCCGGCATTCTGCAATATGCGGACATAGCGACCGGCAATCTCGACGTGATCTCGCGGCAAGCGCTCGATCTCACGGCGCGCGCCGGCGGCGTGGCGGGCGGCGCCGCGGCGCTCGGCGTCGGTCTCGGCGTCGTGAGCATAGATGCGGATTCGACGGCATTCATCGCGCCGCAGACGACGATCACCGGGCTCGATCCCGCCGCTGGCGTGCTCACCGTCTCCGCCAATCTCGACTCCAACGCGCATGTGCTGGGCTTCGCCGGCGCGGTCAGCGGCTTCGTCTCGCTGGGCGGCGCCGTGTCGCTCATCGACGACAACAGCTCCGCGCGCGCCATGCTGGGGGCGACGCCCGGCGCCTCGCATGACGATTCCTCGACGATCGAGGCCTCCTCGCTCGTGGATGCGACGATCGTCACGGGCTTCCGCGACGTCAGCGTCAAATCCATCGCCAATGTGAATCATTTCCTCGCCGACGGCGCCTGGTCTGTCGCCGGCGTCGCCGGTCTCGGCGCCGCGGTCGGCAAGCTCACCATCGCGGGAACGTCGCAGGCGATCGTCGGCAGGTTCACGCAGATCGGCTCCAATGCGGCACAGATCGTCGGCGATGTGACGATCGACGCGCAGCGCACGGTCACGGTCAATCCGCTCGACGCCAATCAGCCCATGGGCATCGCCATAGGCGGCGGCATCATCGGTGCCGCTGCGGGCGCGACGCTCATCACCGTGAATGGCGCGGTCGCCGCGCGGATCGGCGACGACGCGGCCGTCTACGCCGGCGGCGAGGTCGATGTTCACGGAACCAGCACGACCACTGCGAACAATCTCGAGATCGATGGCGGCGCCATCGGCGGCATAGCGGTCGGCGTGGTGATCGCGCAGGCCAAATTCGCGCCGATCATGGCGGTCGGCGTCGGCAAGCGGGCGGTCATCCGCAGCTGCGCGATGGATGTCAAGGCCATGCAGACCACATCGGTCAAGCTGCGCGGCTATGCGGCCGGCGGCGGCATAGCGAGCGGCCAAGGGCTCGACATAGAGCTGGAGATCGATCCGACGATGACCGTCGCCATCGACGACGGCGCCGATATCGCCGCCACGCAATCGGCCTCGGTGCAATCGGTGACGAGCACGACCTCCTTCGCGACTGGCGACGCCGGCAATTATGGCGGCGCCACCGTCATAGAGGGCGGCGCCACCAGCACTCTGAAGAACGCCAATAGCGTGAGCGTCGGAGCCGGCGCCCATATTGCGGCGGGAACGAGTCTCACCGTGCTCGCCGACTCCACCAATTATGCGAAGGCGGATGGCGACGGCGGCGCAGGCGCGATCGTCTCCGTCATCGGCGCCACCTCGACCGTCAACGCCTCCGATGCGACGACGACGACGATCGGCGGCAACGCGCAGCTCGCCGCGGGCGGCGATCTCTCGGTCGAATCGCGCACGTCCAGCACGGGCAAATCCGCGCCGCACGCCTCGGCCGGCGGTCTCGGCGCCGATACCCGCGTCACCGGAAATCTGACCTATGGCGGCGCGACCAAGACGGATATCGGCGCTTCGACGCTGACCGCCGGCGGCAAGCTGGACGTTCTCGCGCGCGTCACGACGCTCGATCTGAAGATCGACGCCGTCGCGGAATCGAGCGCGCTCGGCGCCAATTCCGAGGCGCATGCGACATTGAGCCGTCCAGAGTCGGCGCCGGGCTCCTCCAGCCCTACATCCGATGCGCTGGTCGATCTGCACAGCGGCGCTTCGGTGAATGGCGGCGGCGCGGTCAATGTGAAGGCGCGCCACGAATCCGTCACCAGCCTCGCGAGCGCCGACGCCACGACCAATGGTCTCGGCGCCTCGACCAACAGCTATGCGAAGAATGATTTCGACGTGACAACGCGCGTCGTGGCGGAGAGCGGCGGCGACATTCACACCCGCGCGCTGACGGTCGAAGCCTATGGCTCGCCCAATGTGTCGGGTTTCGTCGATGCGAGCTCACATGGAGCGCTGATCGACACGGGCGACGAGCATCCGTCGGAGACCGTCGCCTATCAGCGCACCATCGATTTCAACGCCGATGTGTTCCTGTCCGGCCCGCCGGCTCCCGAGCTCGTCATCGACGCTGCGGGAAATATCGTCAAGAAGCAGGGCATAGGCACGGTGACGCTGCAGAACGGCGTCTTCATCGTGCCCGATATCGTCAATACCTCCACCGCCGCCGGGACGGCGACCTTCTCCATTCCGAGCTGGGGACAAGACCCGACGCCCGCCGGCTATGACACGACGCCGGGCGAGGATTCGATCAAGGGCGCGCCCAAGATCACCTTCCTCACCGCTTTCGATCACGTTCTCATTCAGAACGCGTCGAATTTCGACGTGCGGATCGGGCTCATCAATCCGCTGGCGGCGACGCCCAATTTCGCGCAGAACGTCGTCGTCGATGTGACCTATAAGAAGGACTTCCTGCCGGTCACGACGGCCGATCCGGGCCACACCGCCGTCACCATCTCCAACACTTCGACCGCCGCGCGCACCAAGGTGACGCTGAACGACGCCATTCTCGACGCGCTCGGCCCGGTGTCGATCTCGACGGCGAATGGCGATATCGTCGCCAATGCGAATGGACGCATAGAGGCGACCACTCTGTCGCTGTCGGTGCCCGACGGCGCGATCGGCTCCACCGCTTCGCCGATCCGCACGGTCTCGACGCGTCTCGACGCTCTCGCGCGGGATGGAATCTTCGTCAGCGAGACGGGCGATCTCGCGCTCGGCTCGGCGCGTTCCACGGGCGGGGTCGTGAGCCTCGCCGCGACCGGCTCGATCCTCGACGCCGACGTCGGCGTCGCGGTCAATGTGAGCGCTCCCACGCTCATTCTCAATGCGGGCGGCGGCTCGATCGGCGCGAAAGCCGATGCGTTGCGCATCGACGCCGATCGCGCGGCGAACTCCTTCACCGCTTCCACCGAGGGCGATGTGGTCGCGGCGGATGTCGCGGGCGGCGTCGGCGTCGCGACAGTCGCTTCGACGAGCGGCGATATCCTTCTCTCGACGCATGACAGCAATGCGATCGGCGAGGATATCATCTTCGGCGCGGCCTCCTTCATGAGCGCGACGACGGGCGCCGTGTCGCTCGCCGCCGGCGACAATATCGTCATGGCCGTGGGCGCGATGTTGAACGCCGCCGAGACGGCGACGCTGACGGGTGACGCCGGCGATGCCGATTCCGGCGTCGGCGCGCTCATCGATCTCGAGGGCGTGATCGCCGCGGCCGCCGTATCGGTCGTCGGCGGCGTGGATCGCGACACGATCGTCATTCGCGGCGTCGCCGCCAATGCGCCGGCGACAGTGGCGTCGGGCGGCGCCGAGGATGTGATCCTCGTCGGCAGCCGCGCGAGCGCGACGACCAATGCGAGCGGCGAGCCGACGGGAACGAGCAATGTCGGCGGCAATCTCGCCACGATCGTCGGAACGCTGACCGTGACGGGCGCGAGCGATGGTCTCGCCGCGCTCGATCTCGACAATTCCGGCTTCGCGCAGGGCGTGACGGGAACCGTCTCCGACAGCGAGATCGCCGGCTTCGGCATGACGGGCGAGGTCGTCTACAGCGATCTTCGCTCGCTGGCGCTGCATCTCGGCGCCGGAGCAGATACGGCGACAGTGCGCTCCACCGCGGCTGCGACCGTCACCTCGCTGTTCCTCGGCGACGGCGCCGACTCCGTCATCGTCTCGGGAGCGGATGCGACGGTGAATAGCGTCGCCGGAGCGCTCATTCTCGACGGCGGCGCCGGCGGCGACACACTGCTGGTCGACGACAACGGCGATACGGTCGCCAACGTCGGCGTCATCGGCGGCGCCAATGGCAATCGGATCTACGGCTTCGGCATGGGCGGAGCCGATCAGACGGCGGTCGATCCGAATGTGGGCGTCACCTATGGCGATTTCGCCACTGTGACGGTGAAGGCGGGCTCCGGCGCCGACGCGATGACGATCGCGGCCAGCTCGACGGATACGATCGTCGATGCGGGCGCCGGCGCGGACGCCATCACGCTGGGGCCGAACCTCGCCAATATCGGCGGCCATGTTCTCGCGCGTGGCGGCGGCGATGCGGGCGACGCATTCTCGGTGAGCCCGACGATCGACTCCAATCTGACGCTCGACGCCGTTTCGGCGACGCGCGGCCGCATCACCGCGGTCGGAATGGCGCAGCCGGTGGAGTTCGAGGGCGTCGATGCGACCACCATCGCTCTCTCCGGCGCGACCACCAATAATGTCACCATAAACGGCTCGGCGACGCCGATCGTCGTCGACGCCAATGGCGCGGTGGACAAGATTTTCGTTCATGGCGCCGGCCGGCCGACCACGATCAATCTCGGCGCGGGCCTCGATGAGGCGATCGTCTACGGAACTAGCGCGCCCTTGCTCGTCACCGGCGCCGGCGACTTCGCCAAGCTCACCGTCGATCTCTCGGGAACGCCGGCCGCCACGACGACGGGCGTGATACGCGACGGCGCCGTCGTCGGCGAGGGAATCGCCTCCGGCCTCACCGTGGGCGACGTCACCTTCCGCTCTCTGGCCGAGGTCGACGCCAAGCTCGGCGACGGCAATGACACATTCACGCTGGACGTCCACGCCGCCATTCTGCCGGCGACCGTGCTCGGCGTGTTCGGCGGCGGCGGCGACGATCTCATCGAGGCGCGCAGCGTCGGCGCGGCGCGCACCATCGTCGACGGCCAGTCCGGCAAGGATACGTTGCAGGTAGAGGTTTCGGCGCAGCCGATCGCCAATCAGTTCACCTCCTTCGACAAGACGGTGGAGCAGCTCATCATTGATAATTCCGCCAATGCGACAACGCCGATCGCCTGGACGCTGCTCGACACGGATCTTCAGGCCGCGACGCTTCCCTCCGGCTCGCCGGTCTCAGTGATCTCGACCGCCGGCGCCGATCTGACGCGCATTCTCGGCGGCAAGACGGGGACCGACACGCTCGATGTCGTGTCCACGACCACCGCCAATGTGAATGTCATGATCGATAATAATCGCATCACGCTGCAATCGGGTCTCGTCGTGGTGACGCAGCCCGATCCTGCGAATGATTTCGATACTTATCGCAATTACGACAAGGTGCTGAATTTCGACGGACTGAACCAGGGCGACGTCGCCTATGCGTCGAACGGATTCCGGCTGTCGACCTCCAACGCGCTCGGCCTGATACGTTCGGACGCCATCAGCCCGGCGGCGCAGGCGCGCGCGAATGACGACGCGCTCACGCTGGCGGCGGCCAAGGCCGACGGAACGCCGAATGGCGACGGCTTCACGCTCTATTCGCTCGAGCTCGCCAATACGGCTCCGAGCGGAACGGCGGTGGTCGTGTTGAGCGGCCATACGATCGGCGGACAGACAGTGACCGCCGAGCTCAGCCTCGCCGCCGGCGCCGGCTTCCAGCGTTTCGACACATCGCTGGCGAGCTTCTATGGTCTCGACAGAGTGACGCTGACCGCGAAGGACGCGTCGACGCCCTTCGGCTCGATCCTCGTCGACAATATCGTCGCGGTGGACGATCTGCCCAATGCGGCCGCGACCGTTGCGCCGGCGACCGTGCCGACCTACACGATCTCGAGCGATTTCTCGATCGACACGACGGTCTACTCAGGCGCTTGGGTCTGGATCAATTCCGGCAAGATCACGGTCGATTACAATAATGGCGGAGCGGCGGTCGACGACATTATCGATTTCGGCAATGGCGGCTGGTGGTATGTCGGCGACGTGCGATCCGGCTTCTCCATAACGCCCGATGCGAGCGCGAGCGGTTCAAATAGCGGCCTGATCTCGGTGAATTTCGCCGGCGACCTCAGCCTGCCTGCCGGCCGCAAAGTGTCGGCGGCGGGGGCCAATGCTCTGTCGTTCAATGTCGCCAATAACGTCCAACTCGCCGATAACGTCACCTTCGATCTCTCCGCGCATGATCAGACCGCGGGCGCTGGCGGCGGCGCGGCGGGCGGCTCCGGCGGCGCGGGGTCTCGCGCAGTCGGCGGCTATGGCGGCGGCGGCGGCTCCAACGGCAGCCTTCCGTCCGAGTTCACCTTCCAGGGAACGACCTCCGCCGGGCAAGGCGTCGGCGGTCCCTATGGCACGGGCGACAACCACGGAGGCAGCGGCGGCTATGGCTCCCCGAGCTATTACGG
>NZ_PUIV01000034.1 GCF_003113265.1 Methylosinus sporium | reverse complement strand
ACGCTGGAACTTCTGCGGATCACGCAGGAATTCGACGATCTCCTGGAGGTCTTCCTTGGCCTCGTCGACGCCGGCGACATCCTCGAAAGTGACGCGGCCTTGCGTTTCCGTCAGCAGCTTGGCCTTGGACTTGCCGAAGCCGAGCGCGCGGCCGCCGGCGCCGCCCTGCATCTGGCGGGCGAGGAATATCCACACGCCGAGGAAGGCGATGAGGGGCAACGCATTCAGGAACAGCGTCATCCACCAGCCGCCGCCCTCGCTCGAGGGACGCGCGCTGATGGCCACATTTTTGGCGGTCAGGCGCTGCACCAGCGTCGGATCATTGGGCGCATAGGTGGTGAAGGAGCGGTTATCGGCGAAATGCCCACTGATCTCATTGCCGGCGATGGTCACGTCATGGACGCGGCCGAGCTCGATTTGCGCCAGCAATTCGCTGAAGTTGATGTCGCGTCCGGCCGAGCGCTGGTTGCGCTGATCAAACAGCATGGCCAGAGCGACGGCGAGCAGCGCGACGATCGCGAATATCATGAAGGGCTTGTAATTCAGTTTCATCGACGACCTCCGACGGACCGTCAGCCGCCGCGGGACGTCTTGCCCGCGTCGACGGCGCGTGTCGCTTTTATGACCTTACGCCAGCATCCGCCGGTCGCCAAATTAAATGCAGTCATGAGCCATGCGCCGCGCTCATGCGCAAAGACCATGAGCCCGGCCGTGCGGCCGCGCGGCGAGAGAGCCCGCGGCCTCGCCCGAGACAAAAAGTCGCAAGCCCGCTCACCCCAGATATTTCGGCAATTCACGCTCGAATTCTGGAAAATAGAGCGAAATTACGCTCACGTCGAATTGCGGAAGGATCTGCTCCTTCGGCTCGCGGTCGAGCAGGAAGCGAAAGGCGGCGGTGAGACATTGCTCGGCGGTGGAAACGCCGCCGCCCAAGCGCTCGGCCAGCTCGCGCGACATGGTCACGCGATGGCGCGATTTGCTGCGCGCATCGCGCAGCACGACGTCGAAGGAGAGGAATTTGGGCGCGCCGTCGCGGCGCGCAATGTCGATCGCGATTGTCACGGAGCCTCCGCAAGATGTTTTTCTATATCCGCCGCGATCGCCTGCGGCTCGACGGTCGGCGCATAGCGCTTCACGACGCGGCCCTGTCGATCGACGAGAAATTTGGTGAAATTCCATTTGATCGCCTGCGTGCCCAAAAGGCCCGGCGCCTGCGATTTCAGAAAACGATAGAGCGGATGGGCGTTCCCGCCATTCACCTCGATCTTGGCGAAGAGCGGAAAGGTGACGTCATAGCGCATCGAGCAGAAGGCCCCGATGGCGGCTTCGTCGCCGGGCTCCTGATGGCCGAATTGATCGCAGGGAAAGCCGAGCACAGCGAAGCCGCGGTCGCGATAGGTCCGCCACAGCGCCTCGAGACCCTCATATTGCGGGGTGAAGCCGCATTTGCTGGCCACATTGACGATGAGCAGAACCTTCCCCGCCCAATCGGAAAGGCTCGCCTTCTCGCCATCGAGGCGGCGCGCTTCGAATTCATAGACGCGATTCATGGTCGAGGCGACCTCTCGACGATGTCGCCTCGATCGGGGCGCGCGAGCTTCTCCGCGATCCGGCCGCCTCGGCGGCGGATCGGCGGAGCTGCTCGACCAATATGGCGCAGAGTCGCGATTTCGTCACGGCGCCCGCCGGCTTTGCCCACTACCGGGGGGCTAGGACGGACGCTTTTTCCTCACGCCTCGGCGAGCAGGGCCTGAATGTCGGGCTCCATCTGGCGCGGCGTGTTGGTCGCCTGGAAGCGCTTCACCACATTGCCCTTCCGGTCGATGAGGAATTTGGTGAAGTTCCACTTCACGTCTTCCGCCGGACCCGGGTCCTTCTCCTTCAGCAGCTTGTAGAGCGGATGCTGATTGTCGCCATTCACCTCGATCTTGCTGAACAGCGGGAAGGTCACGATGAAGCGGGTGGAGCAGAAGGTCTTGATCTCCTCGTCGGTTCCCGGCTCCTGATTGCTGAACTGATTGCAGGGGAAGCCGAGAATGACGAAACCCTTGTCGCGGTTCTCGTTCCAGATCGCCTCGAGGCCGTTGTATTGCAGCGTGAAGCCGCATCTGCTCGCCACATTGACGATCAGGATCACCTTGCCGGCGTAGTCGCCGATCTTGACGGTTTCGCCGTCGATCGTGCGCGCTTCGATATCATAGAGCTCGGACATGACTGAGAAGGTCTCCGTTCCTCGCGCGGCGCCCGAGAGCGCCGGCGCGTTCTGGCCCGCAGAATGGCCGCGCGCGCTTTTTTGGGCAAGCCGGCGAACGCCTAAATTGGCGGCGCCTTCGCCTCTTCAGGCGGCGTCGACATTCTCGTCCATCTCCTCGCCGAGCCCGTACTCCTTCATTTTGCGGTAGAGCGTCGAGCGACCTATGCCCAGACGACGCGCAATCTCCGACATTTGCCCGCGATAATGGACGAGGGCGAATTTGATGACCTCGGCCTCGAGCTCCTCTAGACGGCGCATGTCGCCATGCGGTCCGAGCAGCGCCATCACATTGGGATCGCGAATCTCGACGCGCACGATCTCCCGCTCCGGCGCGGCTCCGGGCGCTGCCGGCGCCGGAACCGGCGGCACACGGGCGGAGAAACCCTCCACATGGGCGGCGATCTGCGGGAACTCATTGACCGTCAGCTCGTCGCCATCGGCCAGCACCACGGCGCGGAAGACCGCGTTCTCGAGCTGTCGGACATTGCCCGGCCAATCATAGCTCGCCAGCAGCGTCGTCGCCTCATGCGATATGCCGCGCAGGCGCTTGTTCTCCTCCGCAGCGAAGCGGATGGCGAAGCGGCGCGCCAGATCGCCGATATCGTCGCGGCGCGCGCGCAGCGGCGGAATGGTGATGGGGAAGACGTTGAGGCGGTAGAACAGATCCTCGCGGAACTGGCCGCGCTTCACCTGCTCGATCAGATTTTGATTCGTCGCCGAAATGAGGCGAATGTCGACGCGCACCGGGCGCTTGGCGCCGACGGGGGCGATTTCCCCCTCCTGCAAGGCGCGCAGCAGCTTCACCTGCGTCTCGAGCGGCAATTCGCCGATCTCGTCCAGGAAGAGCGTGCCGCCATTGGCCTCGAGGAATTTGCCCGAATGCTTCTCGGTCGCGCCGGTGAAAGCGCCCTTCTCATGGCCGAAGAGGATGGATTCGACGAGATTGGCCGGCAGCGCCCCGCAATTGACGGTGACGAAGGGCTTGCCGCGGCGATCCGAGCCGCCCTGAATGGCGCGCGCGACGATCTCCTTGCCGACGCCCGACTCGCCCTCGATCAGCACCGGGATATTGGAATGGGCGGCGCGCTCGCCGAGGCGAATGACGCGCGCCATCTCCTCGCTGCGCGAGACCAGATCGCGGAAAGTCAGCGCGCCGTCCCTGCGGCGATTGACGCGGCGCAGCTCCCCGGCGAGGGCGTCTGCCGACAGCGCATTTTTGATGGAGACCTGCAAGCGCTCGGCGCCGACCGGCTTCACGACGAAATCATGCGCGCCGGCGCGCATCGCCGAGATCACCGTCTCTATGGAGCCATTGGCGGTCTGCACGATGACGGGCACGTCGATCTTGAGGTCGCGCAGGCGCGTCAGCACGCCCATGCCGTCGAGATCGGGCATGACGAGATCGAGAATCAGCAGATCGACCGGCGTCGCGCCATTCTGCGTCAGCCGCGCCAGCGCCTGCTCGCCGCCCTCGACAGTCTCCACCTCATAACCGAAGCGCCGCGCCGAAGCCTCGAGCAAGCGGCGCTGAACCGGATCGTCGTCGGCGATCAGAATCGTAGAAGTCATTGATCCTCTTGAAATTTCTTAGGCCTGCGCGGCGTGGGCTCGGGCGGATCGCGACGATCCGCGGCGTGCAATAGAGGACGTGGACGACGCCACCTTCCGGCCATGCTCGGAGATCAGGGTAAAGGCGCCGTTAACGTGAGCCTCGCCGTCGGGACGAATCCGATGGCCGGGGACGAGAAAAACTCCTGTGCGGCCAGCGTCTCGGCGGCCTGCGACTTGCATTTTTTCTGTCCCGTGCCCGATATTCGGCGAAGCGCCCTTCATCCTCAACTCCCGGTTCGAACCATGCCGCATCTTCACGCCCGCGTCCAAGCCCCTCTTCGCGACGCCGTCTCCGAGGCTCAGGCCGGCGGCCCCGGCCCCGCGCTCCCCGAATGGAATCTCGCCGATCTCTACGCCGCGCCGGATTCGCCGGCGCTGGCCGTCGACATTGCGACGGCGGAGAAGGAGGCCTTAGCCTTCGCGGCCGAGCTTCGCGGCCGCCTGAGCGAGATGGCGAGCGGCGCGGCGGCGAGCGAGACGCTCGGCGAAGCCGTGCGGCGCTATGAGGCGCTACAGGACCTGTTGGGCCGAATCATGTCCTATGCGGGTCTCGTCTACGCCGGCGACACCACCGACCCCGCGCGCGCCAAATTCTATGGCGACATTCAAGACAAGATTACTGAAATCTCCACGCAGCTGCTGTTCTTCCAGCTCGAGCTCAATCGCATCGACGACGCAATTCTCGACGCCGCCGCGGCGACGGCGCCGCTCGCGCATTGGAAGCCCTGGCTCGAAGATATTCGCATGGAGAAGCCCTATGAGCTCTCCGACGAGCTGGAGCGTCTCTTCCACGAGAAATCCGCCACCGGCCGCGCCGCCTGGAACCGCCTCTTCGACGAGACCATCGCCTCGCTGCGCTTTTCGATCGGCGGCAAGGAGCTGACGATCGAGCCTGCGCTCAATCTCATGCAGGATTCGCGCGAGGAGGTGCGACGCGAGGCGGCGCTCGCGATCGGCGCGACGCTGAAAGCCAATCTGCGCACCTTCGCGCTCGTCGCCAACACGCTCGCCAAGGACAAGGAGATCGGCGATCGTTGGCGCGGATTCAAAGATGTCGCCGACTCGCGCCATCTCTCCAACCGCGTCGAGCCCGAAGTCGTCGAGGCGCTGGTGGAAAGCGTGACGAAAGCGCACCCCAAGCTGTCGCATCGCTACTACAAGCTCAAGGCCAAATGGTTCGGCAAGGAGGCGCTGGACTATTGGGACCGCAACGCCCCGCTGCCCTCCGTGCCTTCGCATAATTACAGCTGGGACGAGGCGCGCGACATCGTTCTCATCGCCTATTCGGGCTTCGCGCCGCAAATGGCCGAGATCGCCTCGCGCTTCTTCGACAAGAGCTGGATCGACGCGCCGGTGCGGCCGGGCAAGGCGCCGGGCGCCTTCGCCCATCCGACCGTACCCTCCGTGCATCCTTATGTTCTGGTCAATTTCCAGGGCAAGACGCGCGATGTAATGACGCTCGCCCATGAGCTCGGCCATGGCGTGCATCAAGTGCTGGCGTCACGCCAAGGCGCGCTGATGGCGCCGACGCCGCTGACGCTCGCCGAGACCGCTTCCGTCTTCGGCGAGATGCTGACCTTCCGCTCGCTATTGGCGCAGACGACCGAGACCGACAAGAAGCGCGCGCTGCTCGCCGCCAAAGTGGAGGACATGCTCAACACTGTCGTGCGGCAGATCGCCTTCTATTCCTTCGAGCGCAAGGTCCACACAGAGCGCAAGAATGGCGAGCTCACCGCCGACAAGCTCTGCGAGCTGTGGATGAGCGTGCAGAGCGACAGTCTCGGCCCGGCCATTCGGCTCGGCGAAGGCTATGAATCCTTCTGGGCCTATATTCCGCATTTCGTGCATTCGCCCTTCTATGTCTACGCCTACGCCTTCGGCGATTGTCTCGTGAACTCGCTCTATGGCGTCTATCAAAAGGCGGAGACGGGTTTCGCCGAGCGCTATTTCGGCCTGCTCGAGGCGGGCGGCGCCAAGCCCTATAATGAGCTGCTCGCGCCCTTCGGCCTCGATGCGCGCGATCCCGCCTTTTGGGGAATCGGCCTCGAGATGATCGAGGGGCTCATCGCGGAGCTGGAGGCGATGGAGGGGCAGCACGCCTGCGGGCGCGGCTTTATGAAGAACTCTTTTGGGGTTTATCGAGGAAACAAACAGTGAAAATTTTCAGCAGACATCAATCTTCTGTTTGTCGCATTCTCGTTACATCGCTCAGTCACGCGATCACCGGCACACCCACGATGTATGGGGCCATTCCCCGCGGATAATATTGCATCAAGCGCCCTGCATTCGCGGCGACCGTTTGGTCGCCCTTGTGGGCTTCATACTATGCGTAGGCGGCATCGCACATGTTCCGACAGAACTCTACAGCGCCATAAAGGTACGCGTCGTTCGCTTGACAGTTGGTGAACGATGGTCCACCAGGTAAGGTGAAAATCACCCGAACAACATTATGCTTTAGATCGCCGAATCGACCATTGTGGAGAACGCCGCATCGCATTGACCAGAGATCATCTCCGGTCACAAAGCTGAACTTACCGTTCTTTAAATTGTCGCTGCACCACTGCTTGTATTTCTCGCCATTTGAGCGCCCGTCGGGACTGGCAAGTGAAACACATATGTCTGGAAGGGCAACTGCCATGCTGACCGCCAACAAGTGCAGCTTGCTTTCGGCAGCGACGTTAATTTGGTTTAGGAGCTCGTAAAGTGGCGAAGAATGCTGCTGCGGAGCAAAAGAGTTCATTATCCAATCCCAGGGCTCGCCAAGAGGTTAAACACACCAACTTCCGTGCAATTACACCCATACTCATTTATTGCCTATAGCACGAGACAGCTAATCTGATCCACATATTCGCGGCGAGCGCGGGTCAATGGGAACGGCACCCTCGCGATCCGGTCCGCCCCACAGCCAAGCCGCGCCGCGCACGCCGCCCGAGTCGCCATGCACATTGCGCAATATGCGCGTGTCTATGGCGTCCGAGAACGCCTGCTTCTCGACCAGATCGCGCAGGCCCTCGTAGATGAAATCAATATTGGACACGCCGCCGCCGAGCACGATGACATCCGGATCGAGCAGATTGACGATGCCCGCAAGCGCGCGCGACAGGCGGTCGCGATAGATTTCCAGCGCATGACGCGCCGCCGCCTCGCCCGCCGCGGCGCGGGCGGCGATCTCCTCGCCGCTCGCCTCGGCGCCGCTGCGCTGGCCGTAGTCGAAGGCGAGCGCCGGGCCGGCGAGAAAAGTCTCCACACAGCCATGATGGCCGCAATAGCAGAGGCGTCCGGGAAATTCACCCGGCGTCATCCAGGGCAGAGGCGTATGGCCCCATTCGCCCGCCACTTTGTTGACGCCCTGCAGAACCTTGCCGTCCACGACGATGCCGCCGCCGACGCCCGTTCCCAATATCACGCCGAAAACGCTGCGCGCGCCCGCCCCGGCGCCGTCCACCGCCTCAGACAGGGCGAAGCAATTGGCGTCGTTCTCGAGCCGCACGGGACGCCCCAGCAGAGCCTCGAGATCCTTGTCCAGCGGCTTGCCGTTGAGCCCTGTGGTGTTGGAGTTCTTCACGAGGCCGGTGCGCGGCGAGATCACGCCCGGCGTGCCGACGCCGACGCTGCCGCGCCCGCCGATCTCGCGTTCGAGCTCGAGCACGAGGCCGCCGATGGTCGCCAGAACGGCGGCGTAATCATGGGCGGGCGTCGGCGCGCGCCGACGCGCCAGCGTCTCGCCCATGGGACCCATGGCGATCGCCTCTGTCTTGGTGCCGCCGAGATCGACGCCGATGCGGAAGGGTTCTCTCATCATCGCCCTTCGTTTATCTATGGCGGCGGCGCGATCGGGCAGCCCCTGCCCCTAGAGGTTTCGACGCGTTTCCCAACGCCGAAAATGCCCTATTGCAGATAGGCGCGATCCAAATCCACCGCGCCTTTCAGCGTCGCGGCCACGCCTCTGTCGATCCGCGCGGAATCGAGCGACAGGCCCTCGGCCGAGGCTCCCTCGAAGCGCGCGCCGGTGAAATCCGCGCCGGCGGCGTCGACATCCTTCAGCGAGGCCTTGTCGAAGATCGCGCCCGGCGCCCGCGCATAGCGCATGTCGGCGCGCGAGAGATCGGCGCCGTCGAAATGCGCGCCGTCGAGCTTGGCGGAGCGCAGAACGGCGCGCATCAGCCCCATGGACTGGTTTTTCATATCCGCCGACATATCCGCGCCGCGGAACAAGGCGCCGCGCAGATCGGCGCCCGTGAGATCGGCGGCGAGGCGGCTCTTGGAGAAATCCGCGCCCTCGGCGCGGGCGCGCTGCAGCTGCGTCGCGAAGACATGCGCGCCGCGCAGGCTGGCGCCGGAGAGATCGGCCTCGAGGAGCCAGGCCTGATCGAGAATGGCGCCGTCGAGCTTGGCCCCGGCCAGCCGCGCCTTGACGAGCCGCGCCGCGCGCAGATTGACGCCGGAGAGATCGAGGCCGGAGAGGTCGAGCCCATTGAGGCTGCGCATGGAGAGATCGAGCGTCTCGCCCGGCTTCGTCACCGCGAGGCGCGCCTCTATGTCGGCGCGCGTGAATTCGGACTGCGAATAAGCGGGCTGGGCGAGATCGACATTGCGCAGCATGTCCTGCGCCGGCGCCTCCGCCGAAACGACGCAGAGCAGGAGCGAGGCTCCGAGAAGATGCGCGAGTCTCATTCGGCCTGCGCCCGTTCCGTCGCGGCGGCGAGTTCCTTGGCCTGCGCCACCCAGCGGCCGCGTTCGGGACGGCCGGGAACCGCCAGCGTCGCGCCGATCCAGGCGACATTCTCGGAGGACCAGCCAGCGATCTGATCGAAATGATAGACGCCGAGCCCATGCAGCTTCTCGACGCTCTTGGGCCCGAGCCCCTTGATCTTGGTGAGATCGTCGGCGCGGCCGCCGCGCGGCTCGGAGAGACCTTCGGGCCGCTGGCCGGGCGCTTTTTTTTCGCTCTCCGCCGGGCGCGCGGCCACGCGCCGACGCGGCTCGGCGGCGGCAGGCGCGGCCGGCTTTTCCGCGACGATGGGCGCGGCGGCGAGCGGAGCGGCGACGGGAGCGGGAGAAGGAGCAAGAGAAGGAGAGGTCTTGTCCTCGACCAGCTCGGCGGCTCCGCGAAGCACGACCTGAGGCGCTGTCTTTTTGGCGCCCGCCTCGGGCGCGGCGGTCCCGAACAACAGCCTCACGCCGCCGCCGAAAGGCAGGCCGATCAGATAGGCCGTCGCGAGCAGCAGGCCCAATTCCAAGAGCAGGCCGTTGCGGCCCGGAATGGTCTGTAGATTGGCGACGAAAAAACCGGCGGCCAGAACAAAGGCCGAAGCGATGACGACGCCATGGCCGTCGAATGTCGCGCCTTTCACCTTCGTCGTGGTGAGGAAGCCGACGACGAGCCCCAGAGCGAGCGCGGCGGCGAGCCACTCGGTGGAGACGGCGAGCAGATAGAGCATGGGCGTTCTCCCCTCGAAAGCCCCGGATCACCGGATCGAGAATTCGATGCGACGGCCGTTCCCATCGGCCGCGGCGGCGCCGGAGGCGGAGAGTCGCGCCGCTTCGACGCCCGCCTCGATCAGATAGTTGCGCACGGCCTCGGCGCGACGCAGGCCGATGGCCTCGTCTTCCGCCTGCGAGCCCGCGCCTGCGAAACGCCCAGCGATATCGACCGCCGCGCCCGGGCTGCGCAGCAGCACGAAGGCGAGCGCGTCGACGACCGGCAGGGACGCCTCCGCGATTCGATTGTCCGCGCCGAAGGTCAGACCCTTGGCGGCTTTCTCCGCCAAAGCGGCGTAGAGCCGCGTCGGCGGGATTTCATCTGTCGTCGTCGCGAGGCCGAGCCGCGCGGCGTTCTCATAGCCTTCCGGCAACTCGCGGGAGAGCCGGGCGCGAATGTCGAATTGCGCCTTGGCGTTATAGGCCGCGCCCTCGAACGCCAGACTGCGGTCGGAGAGCGCCGCGACGCCGACGTCGAGCCGCGACAATGCGCGCAGAGCGGCGCTCGCCGCCTCGGCGAATCCCTTCGGCGCGCCGTCGGCTATGGCGAGTCCGTCGTCCACCGCGCCGAAATCGCGCTCGGCCTGCTGGACGATCCGGGCGCGGGCGGCGGCGTCCGGCGCATAGCCGGCGAGCGAGAGCTTGTCCTCCTGCTTGCGCGCGGTGAAGACGAAAGGCGAGATCGCCCCCGCGGCCACCGACACTTCGCCGAGGCGAAAGCTCTTGGGCAAAGCGGAGCGCAGGCTCGCCTCCACGGCCGGAGCGGCGATATTGGTCTTGCCGGCGCCTTCGATGGAGACGACGCCATCGCTTATCGAAGCCTTGCCGCTCGCGAGCTGGTCGAGCGCGCGCAGCGCGGCGCTCGCCGCCACGGCGAAATCGCCGGGGGCGCCGCCGGCGACGCGCGTCTGATCGCTCGCCGCGCCGAGCCCGGCGGCCTCGGCGACGAGAGTCTCGCGCGTCTTTTCGCTCGGCGCATAGCCGAAGAGCGAAACCGCCTCTCCCGATTTGGCGGCGCTCCAGACGAAGGGGGAGACGCGCGGCGGCGCGATCTCCGCCGCCTTCACCGAAACGCCTTCCGGCGGCTCTCTCAGCGCGGCCGCGGCGCGGTCATAGCCGTCGAAGCTGGCGGCCGAACCGGTCACCGTGAGGGCGGCGTCGCTGACCGACACTCTGCCGTCGCCGATCGCATCGAGCAGCGCGACGCAATAGGAGGCGAGGGCGGCGTAATTTTTCGGCGCGCCCAGCGCCGAGACCGAGGAATCGGAAAGCTCGAGCCCCTTGCCGGCGGCGGCGGCGCGAACCGGCGCGCGCTCGCCCGGAACCGGCGCATTGCCGGAGAGCGCGAGCGTCTTGCCCTTGCGCTCGAGCGAGAAGGCGAAAGGCTGCGCCGAAGGCGGCGGCGTCGTGGCGTCGGAGACCGCGCGCACGCCCTCCTGCAATTCGACGGTTCGGACGGCCTGCGCGACGGCGGCGGGCGAGAGGACGACGCCCGACAGCCTCACGTCGCGTCCGTCCACGGCGACGCTCGCGCCTTCGATCGCGCCGGGGGATTTGTCGAGCGCCGCGCGGACGCGATCACCCAGATCCTTTTCGATCTTCTCGACGTCGGACGTCGCGACGATCGTGAACAAAATGGCCAGCACGGGCAGGCCGACCCACCATTTCCTCGGCTGGATCATGGCTTCCGTCGCTCCCTGGGGCGAGAATCATTACGTAACGGGCACAGTTCTACCAGTCGAGCGGCCGCAGACCAACTCGAGGGAAGCGCGTTGCCGCGCCGCAGGAGGCCGATTCAGCCTTTTTTTCTGGGTGGCTGCTCGCCCGGCCGAGGAGGCGGCGCGGGGTAGAGATCGATCGCCCGATCGAGCGTCCAGAAGCAATCCAGCGCGCCGGAGGGACGCACGCACCAGAGCGACCCGTCGCGCTGATCGACGTCAACCTTTTGATCGCGCATCAGCTGAACGCAGTGGCCGGACTGCAGCCTGCCGCGGAAAAAGGCAGGGTCGTCCTTGGCCGCCTTGTCCGAGGCCGGACGAAAGGCGCGCTTGATGTCGGCTTGATCGCGACAGGCGAGCACGGAGCCGCGCGCGGCGGCCGCCTGCGCCTCGGACGCGGGTCCGAAGACGGCGAGGAAGAGGGACGCGATGAGCGCGCAGCGAGCGTACATGCCGCGAATCTAACGCATTGGCTCGGGCATTTCCAGCCGCGTTCGCGCTTCGCGAGCGCCCATCGGCCGCGGATTTTTACGATTTGGCCGGGCCCATTCGCCGCTCGATCTCGGTTTTCAGCCTTTTCCACAGATCGATCGCGCGCGGCTTGCCCCATGCGTAGAATTCGAGCGCGCGCGGACGCGCCCAATCATAGAGCGCGAGGCTCCATTCGCGCAGCAGTCGGCCGGTCGCCACAATGAAATCGACGCCCTTGTCGAACCACGGCAGGAATTGGCTGTCCGCCGGAATCTTGGCCCGCGCCCAGGCGACGGCGTCTCGCGCGATCTGCGAGATCGCGCGCCAGAGCTGGCTCCAGGGCTCGTCCACCGGCGTGCTCGTCACCTTGTCGCGATAGCGCGCGAAGTCTCCGGCGAGCGTCGCCTTGGCGCGGCGCTCGTCATCGAGAAGGCGCTGCAGATCGGCGGCGCGTTTTTCGGCCTCCTGCGCCTTGCGCGCGTCGCCCTCGGCCTTTTGCGCATTGCGCTTCGCCTCGAGCTGGGCGTCGTCGATCTCATGCGTCGACTCGTCGACCTGGAACGCCATCGCCTCATATTTGGAGAGCACGTCGTCGCGCTGCTCGATGACGCTGCGCAAAAGCGAGACGAGCGCATCGCGCCCGAGCTTGTCGTAATCCTCGCCGGCGGATGGGGTCGCGGCCGCCACGGCGGCGCTTCGATTGCGATTGTCGGACAGTTCGGCCTCCATCGACTTTCCGCGCCGCGGCCTATGCGCGGCGCTTCGCCGATGCGGTTACATAAGGAGGCACCGCCCGCCGTCCACCCGCGCCGACAAAAGGCCTCGACAATCGCCTTATGGCGCGCGCAGGAACAGGCCCAGGGTCAAGAGCGCGCCGATGATGATCACGACGATGCGCAGCCATTTGTCGGGAATGTGATGCAGCAGGCGCGCGCCAACGACGCCGCCGATCGTCGCGCCGAGCGAGGTGACGAGCGCCTGGGCGAGATGCAGATCCGGCGAGAACAGGAAAATGGCTACGGCGGAGGCGTTCATCACTGCGGCGAGCACATTTTTCGTCGCCGCGGCGATGCGCACATTCTGCCCGGCCATGGTCAGCGCCGCCACCATCAGAAAGCCGATGCCGCCGCCGAAATAGCCGCCATAGACCGAGATGAGAAATTGCGACGCCATGGCGCCCCTCGGCGAAAGATGCGCATTCGCCTCGCCGGGTTTGCGCAGAAAGCTGCCATAGGCGAACACCGCGGTCGCGAACAGCACCAGCCAGGGCACCAGCCTGGCGAAGAAGGCGGGCGGCGTCAGCAGCAATATGACCGCGCCCACCGCCCCGCCGACGATGCTGATGATGAACAGCGTGCGCAGAGACAGGCCCGCGGCGCCGCGCGACAGATCGCGCCCCGTCCAGCCGGTGGCGATCTGCGCGGGAAACAGAGCGACGCAGGATGTGACATTGGCGGCGCGCGCGTCCATGCCGGTGAGCATGAGCGTCGGCAGAGTGAGAAAGGAGCCGCCGCCGGCCAGCGCATTTTGCGCGCCCGCCCACATTGCGACGAAAAAGAGCAGAATCAGCAGCATGGCCGGCGGCGCCTCTCGAGCTTCCCAAATCCGATATTTCAGCTCGGGCTCTGGAAGGCAAGCCATAGCTCGCTCTACCCGCGCCTCACCCCGGCGGCAACAAGGTCAGTCCAGCCGCAAAAGCGCGCACCAGCCGCTCGAGTTCGGCCTCCAATATCGCCTCCGGCATAGGCGCGAGCTTCTCCTCTAGGCCGAGCGAGACGACCCCATGCACGGCGGAAAATAAAGTGCGGGCGAGCAGAGCGCGCGAGGACGCCGGCTCGTCCGGCAGCAGACGCGCCAGCGGCGCCTCGACCAGGGCGAAGAGCCGGCTCTGATCCTCGAGATACCAGGCCGGCGCGGGGCGGCCGCCGGCGAGCCGGTGCTCGAACAACGCCCGCCACAGCGCCTTATCGGCGCGGGCGAAGGAGAAATAGCCGCACGCAAGGCGCAGCAGCTCTTCCGCCGGCTCGGGCGCCGGGCCGGGCGGCGCGGCGAGGCCTTGCTCCAGACGCGCGAGCGTATCCGCGCCGATGCGCAGGATCAGATCGTCGAGATCGTCGAACACATTGTAGATCGCGCCCACTGCGCAGCCCGCGGCGGCGGCGAGATCGCGCGCCTTCAAATTCTGCAAGCCGCCCTCGGCGACGGCCGCGCGGCCGGCGGCGACGAGCCGCGCGCGCAGATCGGCGCGGCGCGCGGAGGTCTTGGCGCCGGGGCGCTCCGCAGAGTCGGATCCGGTTTTTTGAACGTCGTTCATTTTTCTCTTGAGCGCTGTTCAGATCGTGCTATGGTCACGCCTGAACGATGTTCATAACAGGAGGCCGCGAATGTTCAAGCCGCCTTTTCGATGACAGCGAGCGCGCTCGCGCCCCGCCCCCGACCCCGCTCTGCGGGAGAGGGGGCGGGAGGGGCCGTCCGAGCCCCAGAATCTCATCGCCGCGGGCCGCGCCCGCAGCGTAGTATGTGCGGGCGCGCAACGCCTGCCGACCAACCCATCCTTAAACAGAATCGGCGAAACAGAGCGTTCTCGCCGCGCGCCGACGGAATTTGCCCATGTCCGATCATCTGCTCCTCACCAAACGTTTCGCGCCTTTGTTCTGGTGCCAGTTCTTCGCCGCCTTCAACGACAACTTCCTCAAGAATGCGCTCGTTCTGCTCATTCTGTTCAAAATCGGCGGACATGAGGGCGAATCGCTCGTCACGCTGGCCGGCGCCATTTTCATCGCGCCCTATTTCGTTCTCTCCGCGCTCGGCGGACAGATCGCCGACAAATACGACAAGGCGCTGGTCGCGCGGCGCCTCAAATTCGTGGAGATGGGCGCGGCGCTGATCGCCGTCGCCGGCTTCGCGCTCTCTTCCGTTCCCGTGCTCTTCGCCGCGCTGTTTTCCTTCGGCGTGCTCGGCGCGCTGTTCGGCCCGGTGAAATACGGCATTCTTCCCGATCATCTGCGCCAGGAGGAACTGCCGGCCGGCAATGCTCTGGTGGAAGGCGCGACCTTCCTCGCCATTCTCACCGGCACCATCGCCGGCGGCCTCGCCATGCATGGCGGCGGCGAGCCGCTCATCACCACCATCGGCGTGATGGCCGCAGCCGCCGCGGCCTGGGGCGCCGCGCGGCTCATTCCCTCGACTGAGCGCGCCGCGCCCGATCTTCGCATCGACCCCAATATTCTGCGCTCCACCGCCGTGCTGCTGCGTGAATTGTGGAAGGACACGCGGCTGTGGCGCGTCGGCGCGGTGACGAGCCTGTTCTGGCTCGTCGGCGTCATCGCAATGTCGCTGCTGGCGCCGCTGGTGACGCATGTGATGCATGGCTCGGAGCTGGTCGTCACTCTGTTCCTCGCCGTCTTCGCCATCGCCATTGCGGTGGGCTCCGGCCTCGCCTCCTTCCTGCTGGCGGGACGCATCGTGCTGCTGCCGGCGGCGATCGGCGCGGCGATCATCGCCGGCGCTTCGCTCGATCTCGGCTGGACTCTCGCGACGCTCGCGCCGCGGGAGGCGACGACGCCGCTCGAGATCGCCGAATTCTTCGAGCTCTCCGGCGCCTGGCGCGTGACCATCGATCTCGCTTGTCTCGCCATCGCCGGCGGGCTGATGATCGTGCCGAGCTTCGCCGCGCTACAGGCCTATGCGCCGCCTCACGAGCGCTCGCGCATCATCGCCGCGGTGAATGTGCTCAACGCCGCCTTCATGGCCGGCGGCGCTTTCGCCGTCGCGCTGCTGCAGAGCAAGGGCGTCTCCGTGCCGGATCTCTTCCTCGGCATAGGCGTCCTCATGGCGCTGGCCGCGATATGGATCTACAAAGCGGTCGTCGTCTCCCCTTTTCGTGACGCCCTGTCGATCATCTTCCGCGCCTTCTATCGGCTCGAGGTGAAAGGCTTCGGCAATTTCGCCAGGGCGGGCAAGAATCCGATCATCGCGCTCAATCATGTGAGCTTCCTCGACGCCGCGGCGATCCTCTGCGTGCTGCCGGTCGACCCCGTCTTCGCCATCGACTCGACGATCGCGACGAAATGGTGGGTGCGGCCCTTCCTGCGCTATGTGCGCGCCATTCCGCTCGATCCGACGCGCCCGCTCGGCACGCGCACTCTGGTCAATGCGGTTCGCAACGGCGATCCTCTTGTCATCTTCCCGGAGGGACGCCTCACCGTCACCGGCAGCCTGATGAAGGTCTATGATGGCGCCGGACTCATCGCGGAAAAATCGGGCGCCTGGGTCGTGCCGGTGCGCATCGAGGGACCGGAAGCGACGATGTTCTCGCGTTTGACCCGCGAGCAGGCGCGCCGCCGCTTCTTTCCCAAATTCACGCTCACCGTGCTGGAGCCGACGCGGCTCGAGGTCGATCCCGCATTGCGCGGCAAGGCGCGGCGCATCGCCTCCGGCGCGGCGCTCTATGAGATCATGTCCGATCTCGTCTTCCGCACCAGCCCCATCGATCGCACGCTGCATCAAGCGCTCGTCGACGCGGCGCGCGAGCATGGCGCCGGCCGCGTCGCGATAGAGGACCCGATCGCCGGCGCGCTCACCTATAAGCGCATCATGATCGGCGCCCATGTGCTGGGCCGCAAGCTGCAACGCATCTCGCAGACGGGCGAGGCGCTCGGCGTCATGTTGCCCAATTCCAACGCCGCCGGCGTGACGATCTTCGCCGTCGTCGGCGCCGGACGCGTCGCGGCCATGGTGAATTTCACCGCCGGCGCGGCGAACATCGCATCTAGCCTCAAATCCGCGCAGGCGACGACGCTGCTGACCTCGCGCGCCTTTGTGGAGAAGGGCAAGCTCGACGCGCTCGTCGCCGCGCTCGATAAGGAGTTCCGCATCGTCTATCTCGAGGATGTGCGCGGCGAGATCACGCGCGCCGACAAGCTCTCCGCTTTGCTGCGCCACAAGCGCCCGCTGGAGAAGCGGAGCCCCGACGATCCGGCGGCCATTCTCTTCACGTCAGGCTCGGAAGGCGCGCCAAAAGGCGTCGTGCTCTCGCACAAAAACCTGCTCGCCAACGCCGCCCAGGCGGCGGCGCGCATAGACTTCGGCCGCACCGACAAATTGTTCAGCGTGCTGCCGGTGTTCCATTGCTTCGGCCTCAATGTCGGCTTCATCCTGCCGATCGTCTCCGGCGTGCCGGTCTATTTCTACCCCTCGCCGCTGCACTATAAAATCGTGCCGGAGCTGGTCTACAACGCCAACGCCACAGTGCTGCTCGGCACCGACACATTCCTCAACGGCTATGCGCGCGTCGCGCATTCTTACGACTTCCGCTCGTTGCGCTATGTCATCGCCGGCGCCGAGCCGGTGAAGCAGGGAACGCGCGACGTCTATCTCGAGAAATTCGGCATTCGCATTCTCGAGGGCTATGGCGTCACCGAGACGGCGCCGGCGCTGGCGCTCAACACGCCCATGTTCAACCGCTTCGGCAGCGTCGGCCGTCTGCTTCCGGGCATGGAGCTGCGCCTCGAGACTGTTCCCGGCGTCGCCGAGGGCGGCCGTCTCTTCGTGCGCGGCCCCAATGTGATGCTCGGCTATCTTTTGGCGGACAATCCCGGCGTGCTCGCGCCGCCGGCGCAAGGCTGGCACGACACGGGCGACATCGTCACCGTCGATGCGCAGGGCTATATAAAAATTCAGGGCCGCGCCAAGCGCTTCGCCAAGATCGGCGGCGAGATGATCTCGCTCGCCGCTGTGGAGACGCTCGCCGCGGAGCTGTGGCCCAATTCGCTGTCGGCGGCGGCGCGCGAGCTCGATCCGCGCAAGGGCGAGCGCATCGTGCTGGTGACGCAGCAGAAGGACGCCACACGTCCCGAATTCCTCGCCTTCGCCAAATCGAAAGGCGCGTCGGAGCTGATGGTTCCGGCGGAATTCATGATCGTCGACAAATTGCCGCTGCTCGGCTCCGGCAAGCTCGATTTCGCAGGCGTCGCCACAATGGTGCGCGACCGCAACCGCTATGTTCTGCCCAGCCCACGCATTCCGAACGGCCTCGGCCGCATCGTCGGCGATGCGCCGGCGCAGAACGCCTGAGACGAGAGGTCGTAACGCAATGGACTATCGCAAATTGGGCCGCACTGATCTCAGCGTGTCGGCGATCGTGCTCGGCACGATGACATGGGGCCAGCAGAACACCGAGGCCGAGGGACATGCGCAGCTCGACTATGCGCTCGATCGCGGCGTCAATTTCATCGACACGGCGGAAATCTATTCCATCCCGCCGCGCGCCGAGACGCAGGGCTCGACCGAGCGCATCATCGGCTCCTGGCTCGCGGCGCGAAAGAACCGCGACAAAGTGATATTGGCGACGAAAGTCTCGGGCCGCAGCGAGAGCCCCTATCTGCGTCCCGACGCCGAGGGAACCAGGCTCGATCGCAAGAACATAGAATATGCGATCGACGGATCGCTGAAGCGCCTGCAGACGGATTATGTCGATCTCTATCAGCTGCATTGGCCGGATCGCCCGCTGCCGCTGTTCGGCGCCGGCGGGACCATTTATCGCGCGCCGCCGAAGGTCGACGAAATTCCCATAGAGGAAACGCTGGAGGCGCTCGCCGATCTGGTGAAGGCGGGCAAGATTCGCCATATCGCGCTCTCCAATGAGACGAGCTGGGGCGTCGCGCGCTTTCTGAGCGCGGCGGAGAAGGGCCATGGGCCGCGCGTCGTCTCGATCCAGAACGCCTACAACCTCATCAATCGCACTTTCGAGATCGGCCTCGCCGAATTCGCGACGCGCGAGCATGTCGGCCTGCTCGCCTATTCGCCGCTGGCGCAGGGCTATCTCACCGGCAAATATCAAAATGGCGCGCGTCCCGCCGGCGCGCGCACGACGCTGTTCGAGCGCGGCCAGCGCTATGAGAAGCCCGGCGTCACGCAGGCGATCGACGCCTATCTCGCGCTGGCGAAGGAGATCGGCGTCTCGCCGGCGAAGCTCGCCCTCGCCTTCGTCACCTCGCGTCCCTTCGTGACCTCCAACATCATCGGCGCGACGACGATGGCGCAATTGCAGGAGGATCTGGATTCGGTCGAGGTGACGATCACGCCGGAAATCGAAGCGCGCATCGACGAGATTCATCAGCTGCACAGCAATCCCGCGCCGTGAGGCGCAAGAGGAAAGCGGGCCATGGATGTGAGACTGCGGCTGGCGCCGCTCGAGGAAAAGCGAGAGATCGCCGCTCTGCTGCGGCGCTATCTCATCGAGCTCGGCCCTTGGGGCTATGACGAGCCCGACAATTATCCTTTTCTCGATTCCTACTGGCGCGAGCCGCGTCGCTCTCCTTATGTGATCGAAGCCGATGGCGCCGCCGCCGGCTTCACCCTCGTCAACGCCATCTCCATCTCCGGCTACCCGGTCGAAGCTTCCATAGCGGAATTCTACGTGCTGCCGCATCTGCGCCGCGGCGGCTGCGGCGGCGCGGCGGCGATGCAGGCGTTTCACACGCGCGTCGGCTGGTGGGAGCTGTCCTTCCATCGCGACAACGCCGCCGCCCGCGCCTTCTGGCCGAAGACCGCCGAACGCGCCGGCGGCAAGCGCATTCAGTTTTTCGATGTCGGCGAGAGCCGCATATTGCGCTTTCGCATGACGAAATGATTCGGCGCGCCGATCACTTCACCGGAATGAGCAGATCGGTGATCAGCCCTTCGGGCGGCGCGTCATAGGGCGTGTTGCGATAGATCTCGAGCGCGGGGCGATCGTCCGGCTCATGACCGCTCGTCGGCAGCCACTCGCCATAGAGCTTCTGAAAGGCCGCGCCGATCCCGCTGTAGGGGCCGACATGCCGATAGGAGGCGTAGCGCCCGCCGACGATATCGGCGATCGTCACCTCGCCCGAGGCGGCGACGCCATCTGGAAAGGCCAGGCCGGCGCAATAGCGAAAGCCGCAATCTTCTTCCGGGTCGCCATAGCAGACGCCGATGGGATAGAGCGCTCGCCCGGCGAGCCCCGCCTGCATATGCCAGCGCCACAGGCCCGCCCATGTCTCCGGTATCGACGCCACCGGCCCCTTGTGCTCGAGAAGATGCGCGCGGATCGGCGCCAGCTCGACGATCTCGACATTCATGGCTGCGTCCTTTCTCGTGACGACGACGGGGGAAGGCAGAGTGAAATCGGCGGCGGCGCGATGCGTCGCGCGAAACTGCGTAGGGCTCACGGCGACAAAGCCGCGAAAGGCGCGCGCGAAGCTCTGCGCATTCTCATAGCCCGCCTCCAATGCGATATCGGTGACGCTGCGCGCGCTCATCGCCAGCGCGCGCGCGGCGAGGGTGAGACGGGCGCGGCGAATCGTGTCGGCGAGGCTTTCGCCCTGCATGGCGCGATAGATGCGATGAAAATGAAAGGGCGAAAAATTGGCGAGCGCCGCCCAATCCTCCAGCGAGCGCGCTCGCGCGGGATCGCGAAAAATCGCCTCGGTGACGCGCGCGATGCGCCGCGCATAATCATTGCGTGTGGTCTGCTTCATGGATTTCACGAATAAACGAGCGGCGCGCCGCACGCATTGCAGAGATTGCTGATTTTCATTCTATGGGCGAAAATCCATACGGCCGTCGAATTAACGCATTTGTCGCGATGATCGCGTCTCGGGCCGGGACGAGCGAGAAGGATTTTGAACATGCGTCTCATCGGAATGCTGGATTCGCCCTATGTCAGACGCGTCGCCGTATCGCTGCGAGCCTATGGTCTGCCTTTCATCCATGAGCCCGTGTCGGTGTTTCGCGATTTCGATGCTTTTTCGCAGATCAACCCGGTCGTCAAAGCGCCGACCTTCGTCACCGACGAGGGCGTCGCTCTGCTCGATTCGACTCTGATCCTCGATTATCTGGAGCGCCTCGTCCCCGCCGAGCGGAGGCTCACGCCGGAGCGGCCGGAGCATTTCTCGCGCGCGCAACGAATCATCGGGCTGGCGCTGGCGGCGAATGAGAAGACCGTGCAGCTCGTCTATGAATCGCTCCGCCCGCCGGAGAAGCGGCACGACGCCTGGATCGCGCGCGTCGACGGCCAGCTGCGGGCCGCCTACCACCTGCTGGAAAAAGAGGTCGCCGAGGCCAAGGAGAGCTTTCTCTTCGGCGCGCGCCCGCTGCAGCCGGATATAACGACGGCCGTCGCCTGGCGCTTCTCGCGCTTCGCGCTCGCCGATCGCCTCGACCCCGCCGATTATCCGGCGCTCGGGAACTTTTCCCTACGCGCGGAGGCGCTGCCGGAATTCATCGCCGCGGATTTCGACTGACGCCCTTCGCCGACAGAATGCGAGGCTGAAGGCTCGCGGTCCAAAGCCCATCGGACCCGCGCGCCTTTCGGCGAGGATCAGCGCCGCAGCTTGCCCAGCAGCCAGTCGAGCGCCTCGGGGAACACCAGCTCCTGCGCCGCGGCGATCTCCTCGGCGCTCCACCATTTCCAGCCGAGCACGTCGCTGCGCTCTATCTCCGTGAAGCCGCTGGTGTCGGGAGTGAACTCGCCCGTGCGAATAGCGTAGAAACGCTCGTCGGCCTGGAACCAATCCTCGCCGAGCTGCATCGGAAACTCGCGCGAGAAGACGATGTCGCCGATCTCGACGCCGGTGAGCCCGGTCTCCTCCGCGAGCTCGCGGCGGGCGGCGGCGTCGAAGGTCTCGCCGGGCTCCAAGGCGCCGCCGATCGAGCCCCAGAAATGCGAATGTCCCTGCGCCACGAACACCGGCGACAGGCGTGTCGAATAGCGGAACAGAAGAACGCGATTCTGCACGTCCAGAGGCAGCAGCCGCGCGGCCGGACGGCGCTCCAGCTTGCGCCCGTCATAGGGCATGACGACGCGCTCGCGCGCGCCCTCCTCCGCCCAGCGCTCGAGCTTCCAGCGTCCGTTCTCATAGAGGAACCAATTGGGCGCGGCGTGCAGCACCGGCGGATCGCGCTTCTCGGAGAGACCGAGACCGGTCGCGAGGCGATAGCCAATGTCCAGCACGCCGGCATGGGCGACGACAAGCACCGTCTCGCCCGGATGCCGCGCCGCTATGGCGCTCAGCTCATCGCCGACGCGCGCGGCGAAAGCGGAGAGCGTCTCGCCGCCCGGAATGAGAAAATCCGCCTGTCGCTGGCGGTGCTTGGCGTGCTCGCTCGGAAAGGCGCGGTCGACATCGTCGAAGGTCATGCCGTGCCAGCCGCCGTCGTCCTTCTCGCGCAGCGCGACGCTCGTCTCTATGGGCAGGCCGAGCCGGCGCGCCAGCGGCGTGACGGTCTGCATGGCGCGTTTCAGATCGCTGCTGTAGATGCGGTCGAAATGCGTCGAGCCGAGCTCGCGCGCCAGCGCCTCCGCCTGCGCCATTCCGCGGACATTCAAGGGGATGTTCAGCTGCCCTTGAACACGCCTCTCGAGATTCCAATTGGTTTCGCCGTGCCGGGCGAGACAGATGCGCGTGCGCGCCATGAAGATTCTCCGGGATAGCCGCACGTCCTAACGACGAAATGTCGATCCGTCCAGCGGGACTGTGCGCCGCACAAAGGGACGCCGCCGCCGGCTTCATGCGCCACGCCCACGCCGGCGCGGATGCGCCCGCAGACGCGCCATCATCATAGTATTCTACTGAATTTATGCCCGGCTCGCCGGATGGGCGATTTCTCTCCGCCGCGCGCGGGATCGCACCTCGGCGTTTTCCTTCTTGCGCGATTGTCGATATATCTATTCTATTCGCATCGTCGGCTCGGGGCCTCGGCGGGCTCGCGTCGCGCCGTCCGCCGCGCCCTCGTCCCGCTCGGCGCGGCGAAGGCAAGACAGCCGATGGAGTTTGCCGAGTTGACCGAGGCGAGGCTCGCGCTCCATGCGGCGCGCATGGGAGAGATTGCGAACCGATGCTGTCCAACAAAGCGAAATACGGGCTCAAGGCGCTGATCCATCTCGCCGGCGCCGAAGGGCAGTGCCTCGCCGGCGATATGGCGGCGCAGAACAATATTCCCCGCAAATTCCTCGACGCGATCCTGCTGGAATTGCGCAACGCCGGCATTCTCAACAGCAAGAAGGGCAAGGGCGGCGGCTATCACCTCGCCCGTCCCGCCGACAAGATCACCGTCGGCCAGATCATCCGCATTCTCGACGGGCCGCTCGCGCCCATCGCCTGCGCCAGCCGCACCGCCTATCAGCGCTGCAACGACTGCCCGGACGAGGACGCCTGCGCGATCCGTGATCTTATGCTCGATGTGCGCGACGCCATGGCGTTGATCCTCGATCGCACCAGCATCGCCTCGCTGCGCGGCAGGGGCGGCCGTTCGGCGCAAATCCTGCGCTGACGTCACCGCTTCCAGAGGTCGCGCAGCACATGCGGAGGCCCGCGCCCGCCGCCGAGCGCGAGCGTATCGGCGGCGCCGAGCGCCCGCGCCAAAAAATCCTTGGCGGCGCGGATCGCCGGGACGAGTTCCGCGCCCTGCGCCAGATGGGCGGCTATGGCGGCGGAGAGCGCGCAGCCCGTGCCGTGCAGATTTCGCGTCGGCGCGCGCGCGCCGTGGAATTCCTGCACGCTCTCGCCCTCGACGAGAATGTCGAGCGGCTCGCCCGGAAGATGGCCGCCCTTCATCAGCACGGCGCGCGCCCCACGGGCGAGAAGCGCGCGACCCTGCTCGACCATTTCTCCCGGAGCGGACGCCGCGGGCGCGCCCAGAAGGGCGGCCGCCTCGGGAAGATTGGGGGTCACGAGCGCCGCGAGCGGAAAGAGCCGCGCGATCGCCGTCTCGATCAAGCCGGCGGAAGAAAGGGAATCCCCGCTGGTGGCGACCAGCACAGGATCGAAGACGATGCGCCGCGCCCCGGCGCGGGCGAGGGAATCCGCCGCCGCCTGAGCGATCGCAGGCTCGGCCAACATGCCGATCTTGACCGCATCCACCTCTATATCGGCGAAGATCGAGTCGATCTGCGCGGCGACGACCGCGGGCGGAACCGGATGAACGAGGCTCACTCCTTTCGTATTCTGCGCGGTGAGCGCCGTGATCGCGGCCATTCCGTAGCAGCGCAGCGCCGAGAACGTCTTGAGATCGCCCTGCACGCCGGCGCCGCCGCTGGGATCTGAGCCGGCGATCGACAAAAGCTTGGGAATATGGGCGGCCATGAGCGCCTCCCGCTCCGAATCCTATTTTGTCGGCAGCGTCAACACGCCCGCCGCGCCGGTCTCGGCGCCGACGAGCAGCCGCGTTCCCTTGGCGTCCCAACAGAGCGCCGAAATGCGCGCCGGCGCGCCCTGGTCCGGGGCGCGCACGAGCAATTCAGCGGCGTCGGTGAGGCGGCACAGCATCACCATTCCATCCTCATAGCCGACCGCCACGGCGAGCGCGCGCGGATGAAAAGCGACGCGTGTCACCTTCACCTCCGGCCGCACGCCGCACTCGCGCGGCGACTCGCCCATCGGCCCATCCTTGGATTGGAACGGCCAGACGACGCAGGCGTCGGCGCCCGAGGTCGCCAGCCATTTGCCGTCGTGCGACCAGGAGAGCGAACGCGTCTTCGCCGGATAGCCCGCCATGCGCATATTCTTGCCGTCGGAGACGCGCCAGCCGTGCAGCATGTTCTCCTGCATTGTGGTGAGCACGAATTTGCCGTCCGGCGAGACCGTCGCATCGATATGCGAGCCCTTCCACTCCAGAACCTCCGGCGCGCCGGCGTTGGGAAACCACAGCGAGACGCCGTTGTAATGAGCGATGGCGAGCCGATAACCCTTCGGAAAGAAGGCGATTCCGCGCGAGCTCGACGGCAGCGGCAGCGTCTTGACCTCGCCCTTGGGCGTGCGCGCCCGCAGCTCGCGGCCGACGGTCCAGGCGAGCGTCCCATCGCCGCGGGCGGCGACGGCGTCGATCCATTTGCCCTTTTCATCGGCGATGATCTCGCGGCCGCCGGCGACGCCCGACGCGATGACGAGCCCGTCGTCGCCGCCGGTAATCAGCCGCTCGCCGTCGCTCGCCGCGACCAATATGGCGCCGTCGGGATGCGCCACGCTGTGGCGGAGCTCGGCGCCGCCCGCAATGGTGAGCCGTCCGTCGCCGAGCGCCAGCACGGGCGCCTCGCCGAGAAAGGAAGCGGCGACGACCTCCGCGCCGGCGTCGAAGGGCGTGAAAGCCGAAGTGAGGGAGGGAGCTGCGCCAAAGGTCACGATCGGAGTCGCCTCGGGGGAACGGGATTGGGGTCGGGGACTCGCCGCCCCGCCAGCCCTCTATAGCGGATTTGCGCGGCGGTGGCGCCGTTCTTTCATGCCGGCTCGCGTCTCGAATGGGGATGGACGAGCAAAATGCAGCAAAAGCCCGACAGCGCCGACTATCTTTCTCTCTTCGGCCGCTACAAGGAGGATTTCGGGGACGTCTACATGGACCCAGAGGATGAAAGGTTTCGGCTGCTTTTCGACCAGATCTGCCGAATGCTCACGCAGCCCTCCTCCTTCAATCTCGGCCTGCCCGAGCAATTCCGAACGACCGCCTCGCGCTATCTCGACGGCGATCCCCATACGGTCGCCCATATGAAGACGATCGAGAACCGCCATTTCATGCTGAGCGATCTTTTCGACTATATTCACCTCGTCAAGACGATGGGCGGCTCCTGGGATCAGCGCGGACGCTGATCCGACGAGAAAGCCGCGCCGGCCGGAGATCCCGCGCAGGGGCAGAGCGGCAAAACGCTCGGCGCATAGAGCGAGAGCCAAGTATGGCCGAATTTCGCGAAGGTGAACATCACCGCGAGCGCATTGGTCGCCAAGATGAAATAGAGAAGCGGAATTTTCCGCGCGAATGCGCGCAAACTCCAGGCCATCTGTCGGAACACTGAGCAATGAATATAGTTTTTCTATGAAACTATTCTTCGAGACTGACGATCTTTCATGCGCTAGTCATGCAGAAAAACAGAAATATATGCAGAGATATATTAGGAATAAGCGGTAGAAATCTGGTTAATGCGTCCAAAATCGTCCGCATCGACGCTCGCGACGCGAGCGGCGCCCGGCGGAGGCCTCGACGAAATGCAAAACGGACCGATGTGATGGCGGGGCGCGGCTCCCCCGTCGGAGAGCCGTCGCTTCGCGACACCTTGAGATTTCCGAGGAGCCAAGCATGAGCACGAGCAATGTATCCGGCGACCCGTTTCGCGGCGGCCCGTTCGATTTGAACAGGCTCGAGGCGAAAAACGCCATTCTCGCCCATAATTGGTGGGCTATCGCCCTGCGTGGCCTCGCCGCGATCCTATTCGGGATCATCGCCCTGTTCATGCCCGGCGTGACGATCCTGTCGCTGGTGCTGGTCTTCGCGATTTTCGCTGCCGTCGACGGCATAGCCACGATCGTCGCCGCGGTGCGCGCCGCGCGGCAGGGCGAGGCCTGGCTGTTCCTCTTCCTGGCCGGATTGGTGAAAATCGCCGCTGGCGCTTTCGCGGCCTTCTGGCCCGGCATCACGGCGCTGATCTTCGTCGCAGTGTTCGGCGCGGGCGAGGTCGTCGGCGGCGCGCTGACCTTCGGCTCCGCGCTCGATCTGAAGGAGGATCACGGCCGCTGGTGGCTGGCGCTGGGCGGCCTGCTCGCCGTCGTGTTCGGCCTGTTTCTGCTGCTGACGCCGGTCATCGGCGCGGTGGTGCTGAGTTGGTGGCTCGGCATCTATGCGATCGCGCTCGGCATTGTGGAGCTGATCCTGGCCTTCCGGCTGCACGCCCGCCATGTCGAGCATCCGCCGCTGGCGCATCCGCAGGGCGCGTAAATAAATCGGGGCGCCCGCAGCCACAGGCGCCCCGTGCCCCCTCTCCGCCCCCGCGGAAAGCTCGCGAAATCAGTCGATCGAGGAAATCTTGATCGGCGAATCGAGATCGGCGTGCACGACCTTGAGGCCCGCCTTGGCGACGGCGGCCTCATCGGCGTACCAGGTCGACTCGTGATCGAGTCCGCCGTATTTATTGAAGACCATCACATATTTGGCCTTCAGATCCACCTCGCAGCGCAGCCCTTTGCCGGGCTGGCCGATGGGCCGCATCTTGCCGTCCCAATCGATGAAATAGCCCCCGGTCTCCTCGGACATTTCCTGTTCCCTTTCGGACATTTGTCTCCGTGACCGCGAGGAAGCACGTTTCAGGCCAGCCAGCCCGAATGCCCACATCGACGAAAGCTTGATTCGCCGACGCGCGCCTGTAGTGTTCCCGGCTCCTGTTCGAAATCCACGTTGGGAAATGAAGCAGTCGCATTTTCGAGGCATTCGCCGCGCCTACGACCTGTTGTCGATCAAGACGTCCCGCTTCTTCAACGCCGGCTGGTATCTCTACCGATATCCAGACGTCCGCGACGCCGCCATCGATCCCGCGCGCCATTATCTCGACTTCGGCGCGCAGGAGGGGCGCGATCCGAGCTGGGCCTTTTCGACCGCCGGCTATCTCCTGCGCTATCCCGACGTCGCCGCCTCCGGCGAGAATCCGCTGCTGCATTTCATCCGCATCGGCGCGCGCGAGGGACGCGAGCCGGATCGCGATTTTCTGGTGGAGATCAAGCCGCCGCTCGACTACCGGCCCGAAGTGGATGTCGCCGCGGCTTTCGACCGTCTGCTGCGCGAGCGCCGGCCCGCGCGCGTGCTGGAGGCCGGCACGCGGCAATCGACGCTAGGCGTCGCGACGCATTCGCGCCCCAATTTTCCCTGGGTGCGCGACGCGGACTATCTCAAGATGGACATACGAGAGGGCCAGGATGTGGACGTCGTCGCCGATCTCCATGCGCTCCCCGCGCAATGGACCGGCGCTTTCGACTGTTTCCTCGCCAACGCCGTGTTCGAGCATTTGGAGCGGCCATGGATCGCGGCCAAGGAGATCGCCCGTGTGCTGGCGCCGGGCGGCCTGTTCTGGATCGGCACGCATCAGTGCTTCCCCATCCACGCCCATCCCAATGATTTCTTCCGTTTCAGCCGCGACGCCTTGCGTCTGCTGCTCGAGGACGCCGGCCTGATCGTCGAGGCCTCCGATTACGAGGGCCGCTGCGCCATACTGCCGCCGGGCGACATGGTCTTCCCCGCCAATGTCGATCTTTGGAACATGACGGAGCCATCCTTCATCGCCGTGCGCGCCGCCGGCCGAAAGCCGGCGTGAAACGCGGCGCGCCCCGCCTATTGCGGAGGCTCGCCGCTTTTCCTAACTTCCCCCCATGACTCTTTCCCCCGCCCTTTCCATCACCCGCGATCTCCTTCGCTGCCCCTCCGTCACCCCGGCGGACGCCGGCGCGCTCGGCGTGCTCGAGCAGCGCTTGAAGGAGGCGGGCTTCGCCACGCATCGGCTCGTCTTCAAAGAGGAAGGCACGCCGGACATCGACAATCTCTTCGCCAAGATCGGCGAGGGCCGGCCGCATCTCGTCTTCGCCGGCCATACGGATGTGGTGCCGAGCGGCAATCCCGAGCGCTGGCGCTTCGACCCCTTCTCCGGCGAGATCGCCGACGGCAAGATTTTCGGCCGCGGCGCCTCCGATATGAAGGGCGGCATAGCCGCCTTCGCCGCCGCCGCCATCGACTATGTGAAGGAGCATGGCGCTCCCGAGGGCGCCATCTCCTTCCTCATCACCGGCGACGAGGAAGGCCCCGCCGTCAATGGCACGGTGAAGATGCTCGATTGGGCGAAAGCCAATGGCGAGATCTTCGACCATTGCATCGTCGGCGAGCCGACCAATGTCGAAGAACTCGGCGACACGATCAAGATCGGCCGGCGCGGCTCGCTCAACGGGCGTCTCGTGGTGCGCGGCAAGCAGGGCCATTCCGCCCATCCGCATCGCGCCGAAAATCCCACGCCCACTGTCGCGCGCATCGTCACCGCTCTGTCGACTCACGTCTTCGACGAAGGGACGGAGCATTTCGACCGCTCCAATCTCGAGGTGACGTCGATCGACATCGGCAATCAGGCCGCCAATGTCATTCCCGGCGAAGCGCGTGCGCGCTTCAATATCCGCTTCAACAATGTGTGGACGCTGGAGACGTTGCAGGCGGAAATCCTCCGCGTGATCGAGACGGCCGCGGCGGGCGCGAAAGTGGAGGTGGAGTTCCTGCCCTGCAATTCGCTGCCCTTCCTCACCGCGCCGGGCGATTTCAGCGCGCTGGTCGCCGGCGCGATCGAGCAGGTGACGGGGCGCCGTCCGGGCCTTTCGACCAGCGGCGGCACGTCGGACGCGCGCTTCATCACGCGCGATTGTCCGGTGCTGGAGTTCGGCCTCCTCAACGAGTCGATCCATGCGGTGGACGAGCACGCGCGGCTCGAGGATGTCGACGGGCTGACCGCGATCTACAAGCGCATCATCGAGACGTATTTCGCGCGCTGAAGCGCGCTCCCTTCTCCCACCAGTGGGGGAAGGGAGCGCCGTTCGATTGCAGAATCCTCACTCCGCCAGCGCTTGCGCCGCCGGCACGGCGAGCGTCCATTCGAAGCCGTCGGGCGGAAAGCCGATCGTCGCCTCGCCGCCCAGCGCTTGCGCGACGAGGCGCTTGATCACCTTATGGCCGAAGCCCTCGCGCATCTGCTCCGGCGCCGCCGGCGGGCCGCCGAACTCGCGCCACTCCACCACAAAACGCGCATCGTCGATGCGCCAATGCAATTCGATGCGCCCCTCCGGCTGTGACAGCGAGCCATGCGTCAGCGCATTCACGGCGAGTTCGTGCAATGCGAGGCCGATGTTCTGCGCCGCCTCCGGCTTCAGCATCAGATCGGGGCCGCCGGCGCGCGTCTGCTCCTCGACGCAGCCGGCGTCGAGACAATAGGACAATTGCGCGCGCACCAGCTCCGGCATCGACGCGCCATGCCAATCCTGCGAGACGAGAAGATCATGCGCCATGGAGAGCGCCTGCAGACGCGCGGCGAATTTGCGCTGGAAATCGGCGAGCGAAGGCGCGCCCGCCGCCGTCTGCCGCGCCATGGCCTGCACGACGGCGAGAAGATTTTTGGAGCGATGCACCAGCTCGCGCAGCAGCACATGGACATGATCCTCGCGCCGCTTGCGATCGGTGATGTCGCGCGCCGTGCCGATGATGCGCGCGGCGCGTCCGCCTTCGAAAAACGTGCGGCCGCGCACTGCGATCCAGCGCTCGACGCCGTCGGTCTGGCCGATGATGCGATACTCCGCCTCGTAATCGCCGAGCTGGCCCGGATCGAGCGCGGCGGGCGCCGCCTCGCGCGTCTGCGCCTTGTCGTCCTTGTGCATCGCATTGCGAAAAATCTCGAAGCTTCCGGGCGCGCCTTCCGGCAAAGCCCAGAGCGCGCGCACCCGCTCGTCGAGATGCACCTCGCCGGTGACGAGATCCCAATCCCAAATTCCGGTGAGGCTCGCATCCAGCGCCATGCGCATTCGCTCGAGCGCCAGCGCGGCGTCGCGATCATCCGCCCGCTGCGGCGCGGACGCCTCGCTCTTGCTGTCGATGTCCGTCAAGATCGGTCCCTCGACGCCCGCCGCCCGCTTCGAGTGGCGCGAACCATAGCCCAACGGCCGTCGGCGGGCGAGAAAATCATTTCAAAATCGCGCGACTCATCGATCGCGCCCCGATATGCGAGAGAGGAAACGCCGTGGTCCGATCCACGGTTCCCTTCACACATCCAATTCCGTGGCGAAAGCGGCGCGCTCCTGAATGAAGGCGAAACGCGCCTCTGGCTTGGCGCCCATCAGCCGCTCGACGCAATCGGCGGTCTCCTCGCGCTCCTCGCCGGCGATCACCACCTTGAGCAGAGTGCGCTTCCTGGCGTCCATCGTCGTTTCCTTGAGCTGAGCCGGCATCATCTCGCCGAGGCCTTTGAAGCGGCTCGTCTCGATCTTGCCCTTGCCGGTCAGCACTTTCTTCACCAGCTCGTCGCGATGCGCGTCGTCGCGCGCATAGACGGTCTTGGCGCCTTGCGTGAGCTTATACAGCGGCGGCACGGCGAGATAGAGATGGCCGCCGTCGATGAGCTTGGGCATTTGCCGAAAGAAGAAAGTGATGAGCAGCGACGCGATATGCGCGCCGTCGACATCGGCGTCCGTCATCACGATGATCTTGTCGTAGCGCAAATCCTCGTCGCGATAATGCGAGCCGATTCCGCAGCCGAGCGCCTGCACCAGATCGGCGAGCTGCTGATTGGCGGCGAGCTTCTCGCGTCCGGCGGAGGCGACATTGAGAATCTTGCCGCGCAGAGGCAGCACCGCCTGGCTGGCGCGGTCGCGCGCGGCCTTGGCGGAGCCGCCGGCGGAATCGCCCTCGACGATGAATATCTCCGAGCCTTGCGACGATGTATTGGTGCAATCGGCGAGCTTGCCCGGCAGGCGCAATTTGCGCGTCGGGGATTTGCGCGCCTGCTCCTTCTCGGCGCGTCGGCGAAGCCGCTCCTCGGAGCGCTCCACCGCGAAATCGAGCAGCTTGCCCGCCTGCGACGGCGCGCCGGCGAGCCAATGATCGAAAGCGTCGCGCACCGCGCCTTCGACGAGGCGCGACGCTTCGACATTCATCAGCCGCGTCTTGTTCTGGCCCTGGAATTCCGGCTCGCGAATGAACACGGAGATCATCGCCGCCGATTGGCCCATGAGATCGTCCGCCGTCACATTGGCGGCGCGCTTGGCCTGGCCGATGCGCTCGGCGTGATCCTTCAAGCCGCGCAGCAGAGCGAGGCGAAAGCCCGCCTCATGCGTGCCGCCGTCGGGCGTCGGAATCGTGTTGCAATAAGAGTGCGAAAAGCCGTCCTCATTGGCGAACCAGGCGATCGCCCATTCGAGCGAGCCATGGCCGCCCTCGCGCTGCACCTTGCCGACGAAGGGCTGATCGGCGACCAGCTCCTTGCCCTCGGTCTCGCGCGCGAGATAGTCGCGCAGGCCGCCGGGAAAACGCAGCACCGCCTCGGCCGGAACGTCGGAGCCCGGCTCGATCAGCTCTTTGGCGCAGCGCCAGCGAATCTCGACGCCGCCGAAGAGATAGGCCTTGGAGCGCGACATGCGGAACAGCCGCGCCGGCCGCCAATGCGTCGCCGGGCCGAAGATGTCCGCGTCCGGCTTGAAGCGCACCTTGGTGCCGCGACGATTGGCGATGCGGCCGAGCTTTTCGAACTTGCTGGCGACGAGGCCGCGCGAGAAGACCTGACGATAGAGCTGCTGCTCTCTGGCCACCTCGACCTCGACCCTCTCCGACAGGGCGTTGACCACGGACACGCCGACGCCGTGCAGGCCGCCGGAGGTTTGATAGGCCCCCGAGTCGAATTTGCCGCCGGCGTGCAGCATGGTCATCGCGACTTCGAGCCCGGTCTTGTCCGGAAACCGGGGGTGTCGATCGATCGGAAAACCGCGGCCATTGTCCACGACGGTGAGCCAGCCCTCCGGCTCGAGCGTGACCTCTATGAAGCTGGCGTGGCCTGCGACGGCCTCGTCCATGGCGTTGTCCAGCACCTCCGCGAAGAGGTGATGCATGGCGGCCTCGTCCTTGCCGCCGATATACATGCCCGGCCGCCGCCGGACCGGCTCCAGCCCCTCGAGCACCTCGATGGAGGCGGCGTCATACTCCGCCGGCGCCTTGGGCGCTTTCGCAGCGGGAGCGGCGGCCGGCTTGCGCGGGGCGCCGCCGAAAAGATCGTCGGATTTGGCCATGGAGGGGATTTTAGCGATTCGCGAGGGGGAGCGCGAGGGGGTATGAGAACATACAATGAACTTCTTTGAATAGGAACATCCGCCTATCTCGCGCTCTGCCTGTTCCAGGCCGACCAGAACGAAAGCTGTCCCGGACCTGGAGAAGAATCGGGTTGAGGTTTCCTCATCCTGAGGAGGCGGCGCAGCCGCCGTCTCGAAGGACGAGGAAACCGTCAGCGCCGCCTTCGGGAACTCGCCCTCGTGCTTCGAGACCGTCGCTTCGCGACCTCCTCAGCATGAGGGCGAGGGGGATTGCCCTTCGCGCGGCCGCCTCACCCAGCAATTGATCGAAAATCTCCCATCGGCAAATGCGCTCGCGCAGCGCGTCGGCCGCACCTCATGCAATGCGGTGGAAGGAAAAGCGACGAGACGATCATAGACCGGCGCTACATCCGCAAAGCCCGCATCCGGCGAAAAGAGCCGCAGCTCGCCGCCGTCGAAACGCTTGGGCAGCGCGTGAAAATAATAGACGAGCGTGAGCGCCCGCACGCTGTCGTGTCCGTCCGGCCGCGGCGGCGCATCGGCGTGGCGCTTGAAGAAGCCGCCGTCGCCATAGCGCACCATCTCGATCTCTTTTTTCGTTTCGGACGGCAGACAAACATTCAGCTCGCTCGTCAGACGCGCGAGGACCACATCGACGGACGCGGCGAAAGCCGCGCGCAGCGGGCCGAGCTCGAGAAGATGCGAAGAATCGCGCACCGACGTATCGACGCGCGCCTCGCGCTCGGCTGTGTAGAAACGCGATTGGTGAAATTCGCTCTCATGCTCCAGCGCGAATTGCATCAGCTCGCCGGCGCGCGCCGCGCCGAGAAAGCCGTCGATGACGACATGCGCAGGCGTGGCGGCGGTGGTCATAGGCGCATCCATTGCGGCGACAGAAGCGCTCGATAGAGCACAGAAAGCCGCATCGGAGAAGCCGCGCCGCGCTCAGCCGTGCAAAGCCGCAAAGCGCGCCTTTCGCTCGGCGAAACGCGGCGATACGAATTCGACCAGCGCTTCGCCCGCCGTCTCTGGACGCCCGCTGTCGAAAGGCGGCGCCGGCGCATATTCGATCGACAATTGGATCGCGCGCGCGACCTGCTCGCCGGCGATATCGGCTGCGAGCGTCAAAGCGAAATCAATGCCCGCCGTCACGCCGCCGCCGGTGACGACGCGGCCGTCGCGCACGGCGCGCGCGGCGTCTGGAACGGCGCCGAACAATGGCAGAAGATCGCGCCAGGCCCAATGGCAGGCGGCGCGCTTGCCGCGCAGCAGGCCGGCGACGCCGAGCAGCAGCGAGCCGTTGCAAACCGAGGTCACATAGCGCGCGCCTTCCGCGAGCCGCGCGATCTGCTCCAGATATTCGCGATCGACCGACGCCGCCTCGACGCCGGGACCGCCGGGAACGCAGAGGAGATCGCAGCGCTCCACGCTGGCGAGCGCGCGCGTCGAGCCGAATTCGAGCCCCGTGTCGGAAGCGACGGCGCCGCCCTCGCGCGAGGCGACGACGACCTCGGCGCCGGGCAGTCGCGACAGCACCTCGAAAGGCCCGGTGAAGTCGAGCTGGGTGAGACGCGGAAAAATCGCGAAGACGATGCGAAGGCTTTGGTCCGACATTGCGAGCCTCCCCCTTGTTGACGAAGGCAGAGTAGCGCCGCTAGGCTCTGTCTGAAATGACGGTTTCCCCACTTTTTCGGACAGAGCCATGAGCGCGCGGATCATCGCTCTGCTGATCTTCGAGGATTTTCAGATTCTCGACGCCGCGGGTCCGATCGCCGCATTCGAGATCGCCGCGCGCATCGTCCCCGGCGCCTATGCGATACGGACGATCGCCGCCGCTTCCGGCCTCGTACGCTCCTCCTCCGGCGTCGCCATGGCGGCCGGGGGCTTCGCCGCGGCGCGACGTTGCGACACGCTGCTGATCGCCGGAGGCCTCGGCACACGCGCCGCCGCCACGGACAGAGCGACTCTCGCTTTCGTCGCCCGCGCGGCGACGCGCGCGCGACGTGTGGCGAGCGTGTGCTCGGGCGCCTATGTGCTGGCGGCGGCCGGGCTTCTCGACGGCCGCAGAGCGACGACGCATTGGAGCCGCAGCGGCGATTTTCAGCGACGTTTTCCGAAGGTTCGGCTGGAGCCGGATTTGATCTTCGTGCGCGACGGGCCGATCTGGAGCTCCGCTGGAATCACTGCGGGGATCGATCTCGCGCTGGCGATGATCGACGATGATCACGGCGAAGATGTCGCGCGCGCCGTCGCGCGGCAGCTCGTCGTCTATCACCGACGCCCGGGTGGGCAATCGCAATTTTCCGCGCTGCTGGAATTGGAGAGTCGGCAAGACAAATTCGCGACGCTGCTCCGCTGGGCGAGCGAGCGTCTGCGACAACGCCTCACCGTGGAGGAGCTTGCCGAGCAGGCCGCGATGAGCCCACGCAATTTCGCGCGCGCTTTCTCCCGCGCCACCGGCGCGACGCCCGCCAAGGCGATCGAGCGCCTGCGGCTCGATAGAGCGAAGAGCGTGCTGGAGAGCGGCGCCGACGCGATCGAGCAAATCGCGCGCGACAGCGGCTTTCGCGATCCAGAACGAATGCGACGGGCGTTTCTGCGCGTTTACGGGCAGCCGCCGCAAGCGTTTCGGCGTGGAGGAAGGCGCTCCGCGCCGAGTTGAATGATACAGAGTTAAAAACCTGCTCTACCGGAACCGGAGGTCCCCATGACTTGACACTCGAGTTCATTACTCGTCAAATATAAGCGGCTCCACTTGCCACAAACCCTTTGCCGACCCGAGTTCAATTCATGACAAACAACTCACAGCCAGAAAATTCAACGGCCTTACCCTCGCCCTCACCAACTGGCCCGTCACCCGATCTCCACAAGATCTACGAAGCGATGTGGCGCAACATGGAAAGGGAAAACAATCTCATCAATTATCGAAACCAATGGTCCATCGTGCTGAGCGGCGGCATTCTCGCGACACAGGGAGTGTTGCTGACAGCGCTCAGAGAAATCGACAAGAACGCCGTCGACTACTTTTTCTCCGGTGGGATTCTGGGGGTGATGTTTCTTTTGTCCGCTCTGGCTATCTTTTTTTGCACAAAAACCAATGAAGGCGTTCAAGCAGCCCAAAATCAGCTGGAATATTTGAGGCGGCATTATGAATCATTTGAATCTGATATTAAATGCCCGGGAAATTTCTTCGAACTAAAATTGAGATACCCACGTCCTTTTGGCGACCCTCACGACCACAACAAAGGTAACATCGCAGCGTTGTCGTTCCCAAAAGTCATGCTCGTTATTTGGGTCGTATTCGCGCTCCTCGAAGGCTCTGCCGCTTCGATCTTGATCGCCGACGGTATTCGCAGCGTCTCACACAATCCGTCAGAGGCGACGCCGAAAGACAATTCTTCTGGAGGAAAAAAAGCAACCGTCTGGACTGGCGGAAGGGGTGGGATTCGAACCCACGGTGAAGTTTCCCCCACGGCGGTTTTCAAGACCGCTGCCTTAAACCACTCGGCCACCCTTCCGAACCCGGAGCCGTACCGGACTCGCGGCGAAGCCTATCGCTTCTCTATGACCGCGCGTCAACCGGCCGCGCGCGCCTAGCGGAACCAGACATAGACGATCGCCGCCGCCAGAGCCAGGACGAGGCCGATCGCCGTGTTGCGCAGAAAGCCGCCTTCGAACTCCTCCATTTCCGTCTTCCCTTCTCGCCCTCGCGTCGATTCGACGCATTTCTAAAACTGCATCCAACGCTGAGAATAATCGATGAGGGTGGTTTATTCCCAGGGGCCGCTCTTTGTTGGGAGCCCGGCGCAGGCCGGGCTCTTTTTCTTTCCGCGAGGGGCGCCCGCGGCGCCTCGCTCGCTGCGGCGCTATGCGCTAAGGTCCGCCGCCGCTCGGAAAGACCACATGCCTCTCTATTTCGCCTATGGCGCCAATATGGACGTCGCCGCAATGGCCGTCCGCTGTCCCCATTCGCGGCCGCTCGGCCTCGGCCGGCTGGCGCGCTATCGTTTCGCCATTCTGGAGACGGGCTACGCCACTGTCGCGCCAGATGCGCGGGCGCAGGTCCATGGCCTGCTCTATGACCTCGCCGTGGCGGATGTGCCGGCGCTCGACCGTTACGAGGAGATCGGCCGCCGGCTCTACCGCAAGGTGGTGCAGCCGGTGCTGCGCGCGCCAGTGGGCTCGGCGCGGGCGCTCGTCTATATCGGCACTTCGACGCGCGAGGGGCCGGCGGCGCCGGGCTATGTCGAGAATATCGTCGCCTCGGCGCGCGCTCTCGGCCTGCCCGCGGCCTATATCGCTTTTCTGGAGAGCCATGCGCCCAATGCGCAGCAGAGGATGAGCCGAAGATGAGCGCCTTTTTTGTTCCGACCGTCCACACGCTCGCCGAGTTGCGCGAGCGCGTCGCGCAATGGCGCGCGCGCGGCGAGCGCGTCGGCTTCGTCCCCACAATGGGGGCGCTGCACGAGGGCCATCTCTCGCTGGTGGAGGAGGCGCGCCGGCGCGCCCGCCGCGTGCTGGTCTCGGTCTTCGTCAATCCGACGCAATTCGGAGCTGGCGAGGATTTCGACCGCTATCCGCGCACGCTCGCGGACGATGTCGAGAAGCTCGCGAACGTTGCGGCCGATCTCTGCTATGCGCCGGCGGTGGAGGAGATGTATCCGCCGGGCTTTTCCACCACGGTCGCGGTGGGCGGGCCGGCGGTCGCCGATCTCGAGGATCATTTCCGGCCGACGCATTTTTCCGGCGTCGCCCTCGTCGTCGCCAAGCTGCTCAATCAGGCCGATTGCGACGTCGCCGTCTTCGGCGAAAAGGATTATCAGCAATTGCTGGTGATAAAGCGCCTGGCGCGCGATCTCGACCTGCGCGCGGAGATCGTCGGCGCGCCTACTTTGCGGGAGGCGGACGGGCTCGCAATGTCCTCGCGCAACATCTATCTTACGGCCGAGGAGCGGCGCATCGCCCCTGTGCTGCATCGCGCATTGACCGAGGCCGCTCGGCGCATCGCCGATGGCGAGCCGATCGGCCATGTGATGGGCGAGGCGCGCGAGCAAGTCGCCGCCGAGGGATTCCTCATCGATTATCTCGAGGCGCGCCACGCCGAGACTCTGGCGCGCGTCGCCCGCCGGCACGACGGGCCGATCCGCCTGCTCGGCGCCGCCAAGCTCGGCGCGACGCGGCTCATCGACAATATCGCCGTCGAGTCCGCGCAATGAGCGAGGCGCGACGCGTTTTCCGCATCATCGTGCGCGGCCGCGTGCAGGGCGTCGGCTTTCGCGCCTTTGTCGCGCGGGAGGCCGGACGGCTCGCGCTCGCCGGCTGGGCGCGCAATTGCAACGATGGCGCGGTGGAGATCGTCGCCGCCGGGCCGCAGGGCGCGCTGCGAGCGCTGGTAGAGGCGGCGCGGCGCGGACCGCCCGCAGGACGCGTCGACGATCTGCGCGCGGAAGAGACGAGCGAGGCGGCTCTCGTCGAGCGGCGCGGCGATTTGGAGTTCTAAAAAGCGTGCGGCTCGAGAGCGACGAAGATTTCGACGCGCTGGCGGCGGCCTTCGCCGATCTGGCGACCCGCGCCGGCGCCATTGCGATGGATGTCCTCGCCGCGCCGACGATCGACGCGCGCGCAAAGAAGGAGTCGAGCCCGGTCTGCGAGGCGGATGAGAGAATCGAGGCCTTTCTGACGCCGCGTCTCGCCGAGCTGCTGCCCGGCCTTCCCATCGTCGCCGAGGAAGCCGCCGCCGCGGGCGCCGATTTCGCGCGCGCCGAGACTTTCCTGCTCGTCGATCCGCTCGACGGCACGCGCGAGTTTCTCGCGCGCAGCGGCGAGTTCACCATCAATATCGGCCTCGTCGTCGCAGGCGCGCCGCGCGCCGGCGCGGTCTTCGCCCCGGCTCTGAGACAATTATGGTTCGCGGGCGCGCGCGCCTTCGCCGCCCATGCGCAGCCCGGCCGGCCGGCGCCGGAGCGCGAGGCCTGGAGCCTCCTGCGCGTGCGCGCTCTGCCCGCAGAAGGACCGACGGCGCTGGTCAGCCGCTCGCATCTCGACGCAGAGACGAAGGCCTTTCTCGCGACGCATCGCGTCGCAAAGACGCGCGATGTCGGCTCCTCGATCAAATTCTGCCGTCTCGCGGAGGGCGCGGCCGATCTCTATCCACGCTTCGGCCCGACGATGGAATGGGATACGGCGGCAGGCGACGCCGTGCTGCGGGCTGCCGGCGGCGGCGTCGTCGATCCTTCCGGCAGGCCGCTCGCCTATGGCAAGGCGGAAGCCTCCTATCGCAACGGACCTTTCATCGCCTTCGGCGATCCCGCCGCTGCAAGACTTTGTTAAGGCCGCGGAGAGATTCTTCGTCTCGCGAAGAAGAGCCGCCGAGGCGCCACAGGCGCGACACGATCGCATCCAAACTTCAGCGGACTGATTCGCATTCGCCGCAACGGGGGTTTTCGTAATGCGCGCCGCTCATTCGACTCGCAGAGAGATGCTCGCGCTCGCCGCGGCGGCCGCTCTGTCGCCGCTCACGCCGGCGCGCGCCTATGGCGAGCGGCCGGAACCCAGACCCGAGCCCATGTCCGGCGACGAGGTGGTGCGCAACGGCCATCGCTTCTTCGGCTCCATAGCGCGCGATCTCGCGCAGGGCGTCGAGCAGATGGCGCGGCGCTGGGGCCGCCCCAACGCCTATGTGCTGGGACAGGAAGGCTCGGGGGCCTTCGTCGGCGGCCTGCGCTATGGCGAAGGAGTCATGTACACGCGCAACGCCGGCCAACGGCGCGTCTATTGGCAAGGTCCGTCGCTCGGCTTCGACGCCGGCGCCAATGGCGACCGCACCATGATGCTCGTCTATAATCTGCCTTCCGTCGATGCGATCTTCACCCGCTTCGGCGGCGTCGCCGGCTCCGCCTATCTCGTCGGCGGACTGGGCTTCACCGAGCTCACGGCGGACGGCGTCGTCATCGCCCCGATCCGGGCGGGCGTCGGCGCGCGCCTCGGCCTCAATCTCGGCTATCTGAAATTCACGCCGGAAGCGACGTGGAATCCATTCTGACGCATCGCGCAATGACGATCTGCGTGTCGCCATAGCGGCGGCGCTCTTGCTCGACGATTCCCTCGGGCAGAGCGAGAGGCGCATCCGCCCCCTCTTCGATGACGATCAGCGCGCCCTCGGCGAGCCAGCCGCCGTCGATCAGCGAGCGCAGCGCGCGCGTCGCGAGATCGCGCCCATAGGGCGGATCGAGAAAAGCGAGAGTGAACAGTTCGCCCGGCGGCGCGAGGCCGAGCTTGGTCGCGTCACGCCGAAAAACGCGCGTCACGCCGCCCGCGCCCAGCGCCTCGACATTGGCGCGCAGCAGCGCGCGCGCCTCCGCGCCATCGTCGATGAAGAGGATTTTCGCAGCGCCGCGCGACAAGGCCTCGAGGCCGAGCGCGCCCGTGCCGGCGAAGAGATCGACGACGCGCGCGCCCGGAACCGGATCGTCATAGGCATGGGCGAGAATGTCGAAGACGGATTCGCGCAGGCGATCCGAAGTGGGGCGGATCGCCTGCGATTGCGGCGTCTTCAGCACGCGGCCGCGAAAGCTGCCGGCGACGATGCGCATGGGCTAGCGCGGCTTGCGCGGCGCGCCGCCGGGCTTGCGCGGCCCCTTGCCAGGACCTTTGCCAGCCGGCCCGCCTCTGCCCGGCCCTTTGCCCGCGCCGCTCCGCGGCGGACCGCGACGCTCGCCCGACGGCGGACGCGCATCCCCGTCACGACGCGGCGAGCGGCCCTCACCCGCCTTGCGCGGCGCGCGCTCGCCCCGCGGCGCGTCGCCGGAGTCGAAACGCTTGCCGGAGCCCTTGCCTGCGAAGCTCTTGCGCTCACCGGAACTCTTACGCTCGCCACGCTCGAAACGCTCGCCAGAGGGCGCACGGGCGGCCGCTCCCTCGCGACGCGGCGGACGCTCCTCGCCCTCACGACGCGGCGCGCGCTCGCGGCGCGGCCCATCGCTAGCGCCGAAGCTCGACCCGCGACGCTCGCCGCGGTCGAAACGCTCCGTCCGTTCGGCGCGCGGACGCTGCTCCGCGCCATCCCGACGCGGAGGACGACCCTCGCCCTCACGACGCGGCGCGCGCTCGCGGCGCGGCCCATCGCCGGCGCCGAAGCTCGAGCCGCGACGCTCACCGCGATCGAAACGCTCCGTC
>NZ_PUIV01000033.1 GCF_003113265.1 Methylosinus sporium | reverse complement strand
TCTGCGTTTCGCTGAGCAAAAACAAATCACCCATCAAAGCCTCCATATCGGAGACCTTGAATCACGCCTCACTCGAAATTAACAGGTCCTGAGCCTAGCTCTGTCTGGACAATGTGCTGGTCCTCAATGCTTCCACTACTCACGCTCGCGAACGAGGATTCGCTTCGAGCGGCGTCAAGACGATATCCTCGCGAGATAGAGACGCCAGCGGGCGACCTTCGTCTCCTCGCCGCCCGCGCGCTCTTGGCTCTTGCTCGGGCCGTCAATCGGATAGTCCCTCGGTCGGCGCCACCTTTGCTGGTCGTTGACCGACGATCACGATCGCCGCCTCGGCCTTCTCGGGCGCGAACGCTTTGCGAATATCCTCGTATCAGTTCGGCGCAGCGCAGGTGTCACGAGACGTTTTGCTCGCCGACGTCCGTGACGGGAATATTGGTTCCGCAGCCCTGGAAGGAGCCGAGATGAGTCGCGAAGTCTCCGAGAAAATCGAAACAGGCAGCGAGCCGGCTCTGCTTCAAGATGCGCCATGTATTGCCGCAGACGGGGTATGCTCGACCCTGCTCGAAGAGATGGCGGCTATCGAGCATAAAGCTGCGCAGCCCGTCCGCCTCGCCGCCCTTATAGACGACCCTCTGACCATAGTCCTCGCAGGTGGGTTCGAGACCTTCGATCTTGAACAGCCGATAGGCCGCGGAATAGAAGCGCGCCGCGCCGATTTTCTTCTCCACCTCGGGATCGGTGATCGCGAGCGGCCGGCTCGTGACGAGGCGGGGATCGCCGAAGCCGGCGGCCTTCGCCAGCGTGAGAAAGTCGCTCCAATAGAGCGCGCCTCCGAGGCCTTCCCCATAGACGACCGGATCTTTGCGGAGGGCCTCGCTCATGCGCCTGTCGGCATACATGTCCGCGAAATAAAATTCGCCGCCGGGCTTCAACAGGTCGAACACCCCTTTCAACACCGCCGGCTTGTCCACCGATAGGTTGACGACGCAATTGGAGACGATGACGTCGAAGCTCTGCGGCTCGAGGCCGAGCGAGTCCAGCTTTTCGATGAATCCTTCGAGGAAGCCGACATTGGGGCGATCATAGCCGAACCTGTGCATATGCCAGTCGGCATGCGCGCGCGCCGTTTGCAGCTGCTCGGGCGTCATGTCGACGCCGACGACCTCGCCGGCGGGGCCGACGAGCTGCGACAGCGCATAGACGTCGCGACCCGAGCCGCAGCCGAGATCGAGAACGCGTCGGCCTTCCAGCAATTCGGGAACGACCAGTCCGCAGCCGTAATATTTGGCCAGAACCTCCTCGTGGATGTTCGCGAGCAGCGCCTTGATGCGCGCGGGCATGTCATTCGCCGCGCAGGCCGTGGTCTTGAGATCGCCGGAACCACTCAAGGTCTTGCCGTAGTAGGTTTTGACGGCGTCGATATCCATGACTTCGTCCCTCTCGATTGGTGAGCCGGGGCGAGATCGTCCCGGCTCATTCCGCGCCGAACCGACTTGCGCCCGCGCTTTCGCCTGATTCCGATCGCTGCGCCCCGTTGTTTCTCACACTGGCGCCACGCGTCGACCTGCCGTTCGCCGTGATGCTGTTGCGGCCTTCGGCTTCAGCAACATTCCTTCGTCGCCCCGTCTCGATCGCTCGCGAACGGAAAATTCGTTCCGCAGCCCGGAAAGACGCCGAAATGCGTGGAGAAATCGCCGAGGAACTTGAAATGAGGGGCGAGCCGGCTCTCTTTCAACATTCGCCATGTGTTCCCGCAGACCGGGAATGCGCGTCCCTTCTCGATTACGTGGTGGCTGTCGAGCGTGAAGCTGTGCGGCGCGTCCGCGGCCCCGCCCATGTAGACGACGATCTGCCCATAATCCTCGCAGGCCGGTTCGAGATCGTCGATTTTGAATAGGCGATAGGTGGCGGAGTAGAAGCGCGCCGCGCCGATTTTCTCCTCGACATCGGGATCGGTGATCTCGAGCGGACGGCTCGTGACGAGGCGAGGGTCGCCGAATCCGGCGGCCTTCGCAAGCTCGAGGAAATCGCCCCAGTAGAGCGCTCCGCCGAGGCATTCGCCATAGACGACGGGATCCATGCGGGCGGCCTCGTCCAAGCGCCTGTCGGCATAGACATCGGCGAAATAGAATTCTCCGCCGCTCTTCAATAGATCGAACACGCCCTTCAGCACCGCCGGCTTGTCGATCGACAGATTGATGACGCAATTGGAGACGATGACGTCGAAGCTCTCCGGCTCGAGGCCGAGCGCGTCGAGCTTCTCGATGAGGCCGTCGAGAAAGCTGACGTTCGGGCGATCATAGCCGAATTTGTCCATATGCCAGTCGACATGCGCGCGCGCCGTCTCCAATTGCTCCGGCGTCATATCGACGCCGACGACTTCCCCATTGGGGCCGACGAGCTGCGAAAGCGCATAGACGTCGCGGCCGGCGCCGCAGCCGAGGTCGAGAACGCGCCGGCCTTCGAGCAGATCCGGAACGACGAGTCCGCAGCCGTAATATTTGGTGAGGACCTCGTCGTGGATATTGGCGAGGAGCGCCTTGACGCGCGCGGGCATGTCGCCGGGCGTGCAGCAGGCCATGGTCTTCAGATCATCGGAGCTGCGCAAGGTCTTGCCGTAATAGTCTTTGACGACATCGATATCCATGATTTCGTCCCTTCCGAAAAAGTGCATCGAGGGCGATCGTCTCGGCCTGTTCGCTTCGTCGAGGCCGAGCGCGAAGTCCTCATTCAATAGACGATCGAGCGCCCCTCAACCCGAAGGCCAAATGCAATTTTTCGGCGGCCGGAATGTCGACGCGGATCGGCGTCGGCAGACATAAAAAAGTTCGAAATGTCGAAACTAATTGACATATCGTAATATTGTCGGGGCCAGCCGCTTCCGCCGATTTTTCACGGCGGCTCGCCGGCGTCAGCCGACTTGGCCGACTATGGCGGTTCTTTCAGGGGCGCTCTTTTTTGCGGCGACGGCATAAAGGACATTTGTCTCGATCGAAGTCGCGCCGCTCGCGCGTGGGAGAGGCAGATTTGTCTCTCGGACCAGCGAAAAGGTCGGGAGGCTGGTAATACCGGCGCCGATCACCGCCACCTCGGCCCTTTCGTTTCCTTCCAGAGCCGGAGCCTCGAACACGGGCGTGGCTTGGGCATGATGCGATGTCCGGCTGCCCGATCACGCCAGAAAAGCCCGCGCCGCATCCCGCGCGCCGCCGCCCCACGCGGCTCCCGCAAAAGACGCGGCTTCGAGCCGCTTTCCGTCATTGCCTCGAGAGCGCTGGCCTTGTTTGAAAGTAAAACAATTCCACAATTCCCGGAAAGACCGATATAAGTCATTGCCGAAATTACCAAAAATGCTATTTGAAAACATTTCAACATAGGCGCTGCTGCGATTGACCTCGTGTGGTGCAGTTTATACGATAACAAAAGTAGTTATATGTGTAGAATGAAGGAAAACATGCAAAAGCGCAGCCCATCCCGCTCCACGACACCAAGTCGTTCTCCAGTAGAAACACGATCGGAAAGTCGTATCGATGCGGGCAGATTGCTGAGCGCCGCGGCGCTTTTGCTCTTCGGCGCCGACGCGGCCGCGCAGGCGGAGCCCGGCGTGACTTCCTTGCCGGCCGTGGCTGTCGACGCGCCCAAAGAGAAGCCGCGGCCGATCGTTCGGCAGAACGCAGCTGCGGCGCGCGTTGCGCGGCCCCGAACACGCGCCGCGGCGTCGGCCGCGCAGAGACATGCGCCTTCGCCTGCCGCCGCTGCGGCGCCATCGACCGCACCCGTGCTTTTTGCAGCGCCTGCGCGAGCCGAGCTCGGCAATCTGCCGAAGGAATACGCCGGCGGCCAGGCGGCGCGCGGCGCGCGTCTCGGCATGCTCGGCAATCGCGATTTTCTCGACACGCCCTTCAATGTGACGAGCTACACGTCGAAGCTCATCGAGAATCAGCAGGCGCGCACGCTCTCCGATGTGCTCGAGAATGATCCTTCCGTGCGTTTCACCGTTTCCTCCGGTCAGGTCCGCGAGAATTTCCGCATTCGTGGCTTTTCGGTTCTGGTCAGCGAGACGGCGCTCAACGGACTCTATGGCGTCGCGCCGGACGGACGCGTGCCGACGGAGTTTCTGGAGCGCGTCGAAGTGTTGAAGGGACCGGCTGCGCTGTTGAGCGGCATGGCTCCTTATGGCGCCGTCGGCGGATCGATCAATCTCGTCACCAAGCAGGCCGGCGACACGCCCGTGACGAGCGTCACCGCGGATTATACGTCGAATTCGCAATTCGGAACGCATATCGATGTCGGCAGGCGTTTCGGCCAGGACAACGCCTTCGGCATTCGCTTCAACGGCGCCTATCGCGGCGGCGACACGACGCTCGATTATCAATCGCGCGAACGTGGGCTAGAGGCGCTGGCGCTCGACTATCGCGGCGAGAAGCTGCGCATTGCTCTCGACGCCTATTTCAACCAGGAGATCGCTCGCGGCGGCGTGCCGATGATGGCGAGCTTCACCGGAACAGGCGTCGCCGCCGCGCCGGATTCCAGCAATAATATCTTCCGCGGACTCTCTGGCCGAATGAACAATTCCGGCGCCATGGGGCGCGTGGAATATGATCTCGCCGACAATGTCACCCTGTTCGCGAGCGCCGGCGCGATCGACGCGCGCTTCAACGGGCTGACGAATTCGACCGTCGCGACCAATGTCAATGTGCTCGGACGCTACAGCGGAACCGCCATTAATCTGCGCGGCTATACCGACACGATTTCGTTTCAAGGCGGACTGCGCGCCGATTTCAGAACTTTCGACATCGGCCATCGATTGTCTTTGAGCGCGGCCAATCTCGAATCGAAGATCGGCTCGGCCTTTCAGCGCAGCTCGGCCTTCGTGTCGAGCATCTATTTTCCCGTCACGCCGCTCATCGCGCGCGATCCGGGAGAAGCGCCGAAGTCGACAGATACGACGCTGTCGAGCATCGCCCTCGCCGATACGCTCTCGGCCTTCGACGATCGCGCGCAGCTCATTCTCGGCCTGCGCGCGCAGCGTGTTCAGACGAAGAGTTACAATACGACGACCGGCGCCGAGACGAATTATTACGACGAAAGCGCGGTGACTCCCGCTTTCGGCCTCATCGTCAAACCTCTGCCGATACCCATGTCGCTCTACGCCAATTACATCGAGGGCCTGACCCAGGGCGACCGCGTCACCGACACGGCGGCGGCGAACTATAATCAGATTTTTCCGCCCTACAAATCGCGGCAGATCGAGACGGGCGTCAAATGGGACGCCGGGACGATCGCCAACACGCTGAGCTTCTATGAGATCGAGAAACCGAGCCTCATCAAGAGCGGCAATGTCTACAATTCCGACGGACGCCAGAGAAACCAAGGCATAGAGTGGAACGTGTTCGGCGAGATCGTCGAAGGTGTGCGCATTCTCGGCGGCGCTTCCTATACGATCGGCGTGCTCACCAAGACGGCGAATGGCCAGCTCGACGGCAAGACCGCCTATGGCACGCCGAAATGGCAGGTCAATCTCGGCGGCGAATGGGATACGCCTTTCGTTCCGGGTCTGACGCTCGAAGGGCGCGTCGTCTACACGAGCGCGCAATTCGTCAACTCCGCCAACACGCAGAAAATTCCCGAATGGGCGCGTCTCGACGCGGGCCTGCGCTATTCGACACAGCTGCTCGACAAAAAAGTCACCTTCCGCGCCAATGCGAATAATCTGCTCGATCACAATTATTGGGCGGGATCCTATTTCGCGGACGGCATCGTCATTTTGAGCTCGCCGCGAACGGTTCTCCTATCCGCGACTGTCGACTTTTGAGGAGAGCGAAATGTCGGCGGCGTCCATCCATTCAACGGCTTTCGCGCTCATCCTCGCCGGCTCGGCCTGTCTCTATCTCGCCTCGCCGCGACAATCGCTTTTGCGCGTTCAGCGGCGGAAGGCAGGCTTCTTTGCCGCGGCCTTTCTCTTCGCCGCTTGGATGGTCTGGCGGATTCGTCTCGAGTCCTCGACCGCCTTCTTCGCGACGCTCGCGGCGTCGATGCCGCTGCTGATCGCATTGCCGAGCCTCGCCGCGCTGAAAGGGAGGAAATAAGCATGGCCGAGTTTCGCCGCGATTGGCTGAGCAAGAGCGTCGCCGGCTCGGTCCTCGGCTTCACATTGGCGGTCGCTCTCGCCGGCCTCTTCGCCGTCGCGGGGCCGGGCGGCCTCGAGGCGCGCAACAAATATCAATTCGTCATGTGGCTCGTCGCGCCGGTCTGGCTCGGCGTCGCGGGCTTCGTCTTTCTGTTTCGCAGCGGACGCGTAGCGTTTCTATGGCTCGGCGGCGCCAATCTTCTCGCCTTCGGCGGGCTCTATCTCTGTCGACGGCTTCTGCACTGAGGACGGGCAATGCGCGGCGAGATTTTGCGGCTCTACAAGAGCGTTCATACCTGGACCGGCATCGTGACCGGAATGCTGCTGTTCGTCTGCTTCTACGCGGGCGCGCTCACCATCTTCGCGGAGCCGCTCGCTCATTGGGCGTCGCCGCCTGCTGGCGGATCGATTTCGATCGAGGCCGCCGATCGCCTCATCGAGAAGACATTGGCGGCGCGGCCCGAGGCGGCCAAGGATTTCACGCTCCGGCTCGCGACGGCGAACGAGCCGGCTCGTCTGAGCTGGCGCAAGAGCCGCAGCGACGATGTCGTCTGGTCGGCGACGCTCGGCGCCGATGGCGAAGCGCGCATCGAGCGCGCCAATGTCTCGGGCCTAGGCGCCTTTGTGGATACGATCCATCGCACCGCCGGCCTTCCTCTCGATCGCGAGACGGGAACGACGGTGATGGGCGTGGTGAGCGCCGTCTACGCCGTCGCGCTCGTCTCCGGCCTCATTCTGGTTCTGCCCTCGCTGGCCAAGGATTTTCTGGCGTTGCGTTTCACCGGGAATCTGAAGCGAATGTGGCTGGACGCGCATAATCTCGTCGGCGTCGCGAGCTTCCCCTTCCATCTCGTCATTGCGCTGACCGCCGTCGTGTTCGGCCTGCACGAGCCGATCTACGACGCGTTGGATCATGCCGTCTACGACGGCAGGCTGCCGACCATCATGCGCTCGACCGGCCCCTTCGCCGGAGTGAAGCGCGACGAGCAGAAGGCGCCGATTAAGAAGGTCGCGGAATTGGTTGCGGCCGTCGCTTCGGCATCGCCGAATTTTTCGCCCGCCAGCCTGCACTATCGCGACGCCGGCACACACGGCGCGCTGGTGCGCGTCATCGGAGAGGACCCGCGCTTTCTCTCGCGCGGCGGCGGCTTCGCCGTCCTGCGCGGCGCGACCGCGGAAATCGTCAATGTCGATTATCTTCCCGAGAAGCAGAGCGGCTGGACGGCCGCCGTGTCGCCTTTCTTCGCGCTGCATTTCGGCAGCTATGGCGGCGTGCCCGTGCGCTGGGCCTATTTCTTTCTCGGTCTGGCCGGCGCTTTCCTGTTCTATTCGGGCAATCTCTTGTGGATCGAATCGCGTCGGCGGACCGCGCGCCGCCATGGGGAGCAGGTCGTGCAGACGACGGCCTCGCGCCTCATGGCGGCGGCGTCGATCGGCGTATGCCTCGGATGCGTCTGCGCGCTCTCCGTCGCCATCGTCTCCACCAAATGGCTCTACGGCCATGTCGAGGATGTCGACGCATGGCGACGCGGAATTTATCACGCGGTCTTCTTCGGCGCTCTCGCCTTCGCGCTTCTGCGCGGCGCGGCGCGCGCCGGAGCAGAGTTGGCCTATGCCGCGGCGCTCGGCGCTCTCGCGCTTCCCGTCACCAGCGTGGCCGCATGGGCGGCGCCCGGCCTCGGGCCCTGGGCGGCCGTAGATCCCGAGAGCGCGGGCGTCGACATCGTCGCTTTCGGCGCCGCGCTCTGCTTTGCGACTCTGGGGCGCGCCACTGCGCGCCGCGCGGAACTCGGACCGACCGACAGCGTCTGGTCGGCGCGTAGACCGCGAGAGGCGAGCCGAGGCCTTCGAATTCCACTTTCTTCGAATGAACGCGCCGCGGCGATCGGCGCAGGAGATGGAGACGTCCATGGATGACGCGCAAATCAACCCCTTCGATGATGAGCGGCTGAGCTTCGTCGTTCTCGTCAACTCCCGCGCGCAATACAGCCTGTGGCCCGACTTTTCCGCCGATCCGAAAGGATGGCGCCGAGTCTTCGGTCCGGGGACGCGCCAGCAATGCACGCAATATGTCGATGACCATTGGATCGATATGCGCCCGCACGCGGAGGCCGGGGCGTAGCGGCTTTTCGCACGATCTTTTCTGTTGTGTGGACCATTCGATTTTTTCAAAGGACGAGAAATCGTGCTCATAGATATCGCTCCAGAGCGGCCGCGCGCGGCTGCGCAGAGGCTTCCGCTCGTCGCGGCGCAGCCCGGCATTTGGATGGGGGATCAGCTCTCCGCCGGATCCAACGCCTATGTCGTCGCGCAATATGTCGAGCTGAACGGCAGGCTGGATGTCGCCTGCTTCAGCGCCGCGGTTCGTCTCGGCCTCGCGGAGGCCGATCTTGTCCATGCGCGCTTCGTGGAGACCGAGGATGGCCCCGCGCAGATCGTGCCGGGCGACGTGCAGGCGGTCGATCTGCCGGAGCCGGAACTCGTCGATCTTCGTGGCGAGAACGATCCCGTCGGAGCCGCGCTGCGAACGATGCGCGCCGATCTCGAGGCGCCCTCGTCGATTGCGGAGGGCGCGCGGCTCTACCGCCATATTCTGTTTCGCCTCGGCGACGCCGAGCGCTGGTTCTGGTTTCAGCGCTATCATCATCTCTCGGTCGACGGCTTCGGGTTCACGGCGATCGCGCGACGCATCAGCGAAATCTACACGGCGCTGCGCCGTGGGCTCGGGCCGTCTCCATCGCCTTTCGTCTCCTTCGCCGAGGTGGTGAAGGAATATGCGGCCTATGACGGCTCGCCTGCGCAATCCGCCGATCGGCGATTTTGGGCGGAGCACATGCGCGATCCGCCGCCTTCGGTCACCCTGTCGCTGCGCCGCCCATCGGCGGAGAAAAGCTTTACACTCCCGCGGCGCGAGCGGATCGTGCTGGATGCGCATACGACGACGCTGCTGTCCGAGCAGGCGAAAGCCGGGCGCGTCTCCGTCGGCGTGATGGCGATGGCGGCGGTCGTCGTCTATCTGCGCCGCATGACGGGCGCGGCGCGCCTCGCGGTCGGCGCGCATTTCATGCGCCGCATGGGCTCAGTGGCGTTGCATGCGGTGGGGCCGGTGGTGAATGTGCTGCCGCTGCAGATCGCGATCGATGCGAATATGTCGTTTCTCGATGTCGCGGCGGCGCTCGGGCGCGAATTGGATGTGGTGCGTCGGCGTCAGCGATACGAGGCCGAGCAGCTGCGGCGCGATCTCGGCTTCCTCGGCTCGGGACGTCCGCTCTATGGACCGCTTTTGAATTTCAAAATGTTCGACTACCGACTCGATTTCGCGGGGGTCGAAGGGATCACGCATCAGCTCGCGTCGGGTCCCGTCGAGGATATCGAGTTCGACCTCTATCTCGCCGAGCGCGAGCTGATCGTCGATCTCGTCGCCAATGGCGAGCGCTACAAGGAGCAAGAGCTGGAGCTGCACGCGGAGCGGCTAGCGCGCTTCGCGCGTCGGCTCGCCGAGAGCCCCGACGCGCCGATCGGCGAGATCGCCCTCATGACGAAGAGCGAAGCGGCGCTGATCGCGGCGGCCAATGACACGCGGCGCGCCATTCCGCGGGTCTCGCTGTGCGACCTCTTGAACGCGCAAGCCGAACGCACGCCGAAAGCGCCCGCCCTGATCGATGGCCGACACACGCTGTCCTATCGCGACATGCGCCGTGAAGTCGCGCGGCTGGCGCGGGACCTCGCCGCCGCCGGCGTGATCTGCGGCGATCGCGTCGCAGTGGCGCTTCCGCGCTCCGTCCATCTGAGCCTGGCGCTGATGGCGGCGCTCGAAGCGGGCGCCGCCTATCTGCCGCTCGACGCCAGCTATCCCGACGAGCGCTTGGCGTTCATGGTCGAGGACGCAGAGCCGCGGCTCATCGTCACCAACAGCGCGCTGCGCGAGCGCTTCGAGTCCATGGCCCCCGTGCTGATCTTCGACGCGCTCGCGGGCGTGGAAGCGGATCCGCAGCCCGCGCGCGTCGCCTCGCCGTCGCCGGAGGATGCGGCCTATGTCATCTATACGTCCGGCTCGACGGGACGGCCCAAGGGCGTCGTCGTGCCGCATGGGGCCGTCGTCAATTTTCTGCTCTGGCTGCAACATGAGTATCGCCTGACCGAGGATGATGTCGTGCTGCATAAGACGCCGTGCAGCTTCGACGTGTCGGTCGGCGAATTCTTCTGGCCGCTGACGGCGGGCGCGCGCCTCGTGATGGCGCCGCCGGAAGTGGATCGTGATCCGGCGGAATTGCTGCGCGTCATTCGCGAGCATGGCGTCACCACGCTGAATTTTGTGCCCTCGCTGCTCTCGGCTTTCCTATCTGCCGTGCGGATGACGCCGGGCGCGGCGCCGGAAAAGACCGCGCTGCGGCGCGTCTTCTGCATCGGCGAGCCGCTGTCGCGCGAGCTCGCCGAAGCTTTCGAGCGCACGTTTCATGCGCCGCTGCACAATGTCTACGGCCCGACCGAGGCGACGGTGGAGGTCACTTATCAGCCGGCTTTCGGCGCGGCGCTCGCGGCGGCGGAAGGCGTCGGCGTGCCGGTCGGACGCCCGCTCTGGAATTGCGGCTTGCGCGTGCTGGACGCGCGGCTGCGTCCGGTCCCGATCGGCGTCGCCGGCGACCTCTATCTGACCGGCGCGCAGCTCGCCCAATATTATTGGCGGCGGCCGTCGCTCACGGCGAGCCGTTTCGTCGCCGATCCGGAAGGCGACAGCGAACGAATGTATCGCACCGGCGACATCGCCCGTTGGCTGCCGAGCGGCGTTCTCGATTTTCTCGGCCGCAATGACGATCAGCTCAAAATCCGCGGCCAGCGCATCGAATTGGGCGAGATCGAGAGCGCGCTGCTCGAGCAGCCCGGCGTCGGCGGCGCGGCGGCGGTCGCTCGCCTCTTCGGCTCCGCGGCCGGGGATGTCGACGCGCGCCAGATCGTCGCCTATGTGACGCCGGATTCGCCGGAGGGCGTGCTCGATCCTGAGGCGCTGCGCGCCGCTCTGGCGTGTCGCCTGCCGGCCTATATGACGCCGGTCGCCATCGTCGTGCTCGAGGCCTTCCCGTTCGGCGCGAGCGGGAAGCTCGATCGCAAGGCGCTGCCCGATCCGTCCGTGGACGCGCCGACGGCCCGTCCGCCGGCGCCCGGACTGGAGACGCTGCTCGCGGAAATATTCGTCGAGGTCCTGCGCCTCGAGACGGTCGGCGCGCAGGATGATTTCTTCTTTCTCGGCGGCGACAGCATTTCCGCCATCGGCCTCTGCGCTGCGCTGCGCAAGCGCGGATATAGGCTGCGGCCGCGCGACGTCTTCGAGCGGCGCAGCGTCGCCGGAATGGCGGCCGTGCTGCGCCGAGTCGAGGAAGGCGTATCGATGCGCCTCGACGACGGCGTCGACGCCGCGACGGTCGAGGCGCTGCGGGCGCGCCATGGGGCGATAGCGGCCGTCCTGCCGGCGCTGCCGCTGCAGGAGGGGCTATTGTTCCACGCCCGGCTCGAGGACAGCGCGAGCCGCTACAACGCCGTCTCGCGCTTTGCTCTCGGCGGCCCGCTCGACGTCGGTCGGCTGCGCGACGCGCTCGAGGCGCTGTTGCGTCGCCATCCCCAGCTCGCGGCGATTTTCGACGTCGAGCAGGGCAAGGCGTTCCAGATTCTGCCGCTCGTCGAGGGGCCACAGGCGCTGCGCCGCTGGCCCTGGAGCGAGTGGCGGCTGGCGGACGTCGGTCCGCAGGAGCAAGCCGCCGCGCTCGAGAAAATCGAGCGGGAGGAGCTGGCTCGCGATCTCCTCGCCGAGAGTGGCGGCCGTCGCATGCTGGCGCGCGCCGTGCTGGTTCGGCTGGCGGAGGAGCGCCATGCGCTTCTCCTCGTCTGCCATCATCTCATCGGCGACGGCTGGTCCTCCGGCGTGATGCTGCGCGATCTTCTCGCCGCCTACGCCGGCGCCACGCTCGCGCCGATCATTCCCGATTATCCGAGCGTCGTCCGCCGCCTCGCCGCGCGCGACCCCGAGCCCGCCCGCGCCGCATGGCGGGAGGCGCTCGCCGGCGTCGCGCCGACCTTGCTGTTCGATCCCGCCGCCGCATTCGGCGAGACGCGCGAATTGCCGCTCGTGCTGCGGCCCGGTCTGGCGAAGGAGCTGGAGGCGTTCGGACGCCGGCGCGGATCGACTCTCGCCACTCTGCTGCAGGGCGTATTCGCGGCCTTTCTCGGCGCGATGACGGGGCGCAGCGACGTCGTTTTCGGCGCGCCGGTTTCCGGCCGCTCGGAGGCGGAGGCCGGGCTCGACGCGCATGTCGGGCTCTTCACCAACACGCTGCCCGTGCGTGTGCGCCTGCGGCCCGATCTGCCGCTCGCTGCGCAGCTCGCCGAGCTTCAGAGCCGACAGATCGCCCTCATGGAGCATGACGGGCTCGGCCTCGGCGAGATCCAGCGCCTCGCCGGCGTCTCGACGCTGTTCGACACGCTGCTCGTCGTCGAAAATTTTCCCGAGGACGCGGGTCTCTATGCGCAGGATTTCGCTGGCCTGCGCCTCGTCGGCGCGCGCAATCGCAGCTATTCGCATTATCCGCTGACGCTGATGGCGCTGCCCGGTCGTGAATTGGAGCTGCGGCTCGAATATCGCGAGGGCGTCGCAGCGCCGGAGCGTCTCGGCCGCCGCATCGTCCGACTGCTCGAGCAGCTCGTCGACGCGCCGGAAACGCCTCTCGCGTCGCTAGACCTGCTCACGCCGGACGAGCGCGCGACGATCGTCGCTGTCAATGACACGGGCGTCGAGACGATGGCGACGACGCTCTGCGGCTTGCTCGAGCAGCAAGCGCGTCGCACGCCCCACGCGCCCGCGCTGATCGACGCCGATCATGAACTGAGCTATGCGCAGCTCCGTCGGCGGGTCGCGCGATTGGCGCGCGCGCTCGCCGAGGCCGGGGTCGGGTGCGGCGATCTCGTCGCGGTGGCATTGCCGCGCTCGGCGCGGCTCGCCATCGCGCTGATGGCGGCGCAGCAGGCCGGCGCCGCCTATTTGCCGCTCGATACGAGCTATCCCGACGAGCGTCTCCACTTCATGGTCGAGGACGGAGCGCCGCGCCTCATCGTCACGGACGAGGCGTCGGCAAGCCGGTTCGAGGGGCTGGCGCCGCTGCTCGCCTTCGACCGCTTGCCGCAAATCGACGAAGCGGAGGAGGCGGGCTTCGTCTCTCCCGCCATGCCCGATGATCCGGCCTATGTGATCTACACGTCCGGCTCGACGGGCCGGCCGAAGGGCGTCGTCGTCTCGCATCGCGCCATCGTCAACCGGCTGCTGTGGATGCAGCACGAATATGGCCTCGGCGCCGATGATGTCGTGTTGCAGAAGACGCCGTCGAGCTTCGACGTCTCGGTCTGGGAATTCTTCTGGCCGCTGATGGCCGGCGCCGCTCTGGTCATGGCGCCGCCGGAGGCGCATCGCGATCCGGCGGAGATTCTGCGGCTCATCCGCGCGCATCGCGTCACCACGCTGCATTTCGTTCCCTCCATGCTGGCGGCCTTCGTGTCGGCGACCGACGCCGCGCGCGCCGCCGAGGCGGAGAGCCTGCGCCGCGTCTTCTGCAGCGGCGAGGCGCTGTCGCGGGAGCTGGCCGAGGATTTCGAGGCGCTGTTCGGCGCGCCGCTGCACAATCTCTATGGGCCGACCGAGGCCGCCGTGGATGTGACCTATCAGCCGGCCTTCGGCGCGGCCCTCGCGGGCCTCGAGACGACGGGCGTTCCGATCGGCAGGCCCGTTTGGAACACGGGCGTGCGCGTGCTCGACGCCTGGCTGCGGGAGGCGCCGATCGGCGTCGCCGGCGATCTCTATCTGACCGGCGTCCAGCTCGCCGAGGGCTATCTGCGGCGGCCGTCGCTGACGGCGAGCCGCTTCGTCGCCGATCCGCAGGCCGTGGGCGAGCGAATGTATCGCACCGGGGATATCGTCCGCCGGCGGCCGGACGGCGCGCTCGACTATCTCGGGCGCAGCGACGATCAGATCAAGATTCGTGGCCAGCGCATCGAGCTTGGCGAGATCGAGAGCGTCCTCGCCGAGCAGCCCGGCGTGGAACAGGCGGCGGTCGTCGCGCGAGTCTCCGCGGCGGGCGGCCTCGTCGGCGCGGATGAACGGCGGCTCATTGGATATGTGGTCGCGGGCGTCGAGATCGACGTCGAGGCGCTGCGCCGTGCTGTGGCGCAGAGGCTTCCGGCGCATATGACGCCGACGGCTATTGTGCGCTTGCCGGAATTTCCGCTCTCCGCCAGCGGCAAGCTCGATCGCAAGGCGCTGCCGGAGCCGGAGGCTGCGCCGCGCCGCCACGGACGCAAGCCGACGCCCGGCGTCGAGATCGCGCTCGCCGACCTCTTCGCCCGCGCGCTCGGCGTCGACCAGCTCGACGCGGACGATGATTTCTTCGCGCTCGGCGGCCATTCGCTGCTGGCGATGCGCCTCGCCGCGGATATTCAGCGTGAGATGAAGGTTTCCGTCTCGGTCGGCCAGCTGATGGCCGCGCCGAGCGTCGAGAGCCTGGCGCGCGAATTATTCGCGGAGCGGCGCGAGGAGGATCGCCGCGCCGGCTTCGCCGAGACGCTGCGCCTGCGCGCGGGCGAGGGGCCGCCGCTCGTCTGCATCCATCCGGCCTCGGGCTTCTCCTGGCAATTCGGCGTGCTGACGCGCTATCTGCGCAGCGATTGGCCGGTGATCGCGCTGCAATCGCCGCGGCCTTCGGGACCTATCGCCTCCTGCCGCAATATGGAGGAGGTCTGCGACCGGCATCTCGCGACGCTGCGTGAAATCCAGCCGCACGGTCCCTATCGGCTGCTCGGCTATTCGCTCGGCGGCGTCGTGGCGCAGGCCATTGCGGCGCGTCTGTCGGCAGAGGGCGAGGAGATCGCCTTTCTCGGCCTGCTCGACACGTACCCTTCGGAAATTCAGGATTGGAGCAAGCCGCTCGACGCGGCCGGCGAAGAGGAGATCGAGCGCGAGAAGGCGCTGTTCATGGACGCTTCGCAAGAGGCGCTCGATTCGACGCTCGCGCGTGAGAAGGCGGAGATGTTCGGCCATATCATGGCCAATTACGAGGACTCCGTCCGCCTTCTCGCCTCCGCGAAAACGCCGCGCTACGCGGGCGCGGCGACGCTCTTCGTCGCCCGGCGTACGCTGCCGCAGGGCATGGACGTCGCGGAGACATGGCGGCCCTATGTCGGCGCGCTGAATGTCGTCGCCTTCGATTGTCCGCACACCGAGATCATTTCGCCACGCATGTTGCGGGAGCTCGGCCCGGCGCTGAACGAAATTCTCGTCGCGATCGACGCGACGCGGGGCGCGCGATGACCTCTCGCGCGCTTTCTTCTCCACGATCTCCGGTGATGGGACGCACATGACCAGACCTCGCATTCTGACCGACTTCAGCCTGTTGCGGAACAATCGCGATTTCCGCGCGGTGTTCGTGGCGCGGACGCTGTCGCTGTTCGCGCTCGGCCTGCTCACCGTCGCGGTACCCGTGCAGGCGCTGCAGCTGACAGGCTCACCCGCGGCTGCCGGATTCGTCGTCGCTTTCGGCGGCGGCGCGGCTTTCGTCGGCCTGCTCGCAGGCGGCGTGCTGGCGGATCGTCACGATCGCCGCAAGCTCATCCTGTTCGCGCGCGGAACCTGCGGCCTCGGCTTCGTCGCGCTCGCCCTCAACGGCTTCTCGGCCGCGCCCTCGCTCGCCGTCGTCTATGCGCTAGCGGCCTGGGACGGCTTCTTCAGCGCATTGGGCGTGACGGCGCTGCTCGCCGCGACGCCGGCCATCGTCGGGCGCGAAAATCTCGCCGCCGCCGGCGCGCTCAACATGATCGCCATGCGGCTCGGCGGCGTCGCCTCGCCGGCGCTCGGCGGCCTGCTCATCATGTTGGCGGGCGTCGGCTGGACCTACGCCTGCGCCGCTGCCGGCGTGCTGGCGACGCTGGCGCCGCTGATGCGCCTGCCGCCGCTGCCGCCCAAAGGCGCGAGCCCCGAGACGCCGGCGCGCGCGCTTCTGTCGGGCGTGCGCTATCTCTTCGAAAATCGCATCGTCGGCGCCGTGGTCGCAGTGGGGACGCTGGCGAGCCTCGCCGGCGGCGCGCGCGTGTTGTTTCCGGCGCTCGCGAGCGCCTATGGGGACGGCCCGGCCGATGCGGGGCTCATGTATTCCGCCGTTCCGCTCGGCGCCACTCTCGGCGCGACGACGAGCGGCTTCGTCGCGCGCCTCGCGCGTCCGGGCCTCGCTCTGCTCGCCTGCGCCGCGGCCGCTTTCGCGGCGCTGGCCGCGCTCGGCGCCGTCGGCGGACTGGTTCCGGCGCTGCTCGTCCTCGTCGTCTACGGCTATCTCGGCTCCATCGTCTCGCTGCTGCAATTCACGCTGGTGCAGAAGAACACGCCGGACCGCCTGCGCGGGCGCGTCAACGGACTCTGGACCGCGCAATTCATCGTCGGCGACGCGCTCGGCGCCCTCCTGCTCGGCCTGCTCGGCGGGATTCTCCCGCCCACGCCGGCGGTGGGCGTCTTCGGCCTCGCCGCTCTTCTCTCCTTCTTACCGATGGCGGCGGCCTTCGGCGCGTTGCGCCGATCGCCGGCGGAACCCGCCGCCGAAGGCGTGGCGATCGAAAAGGAAAAGCAGAGCCTCGCGCCCTCCGGCTGAGGCGCGACGCCCAGAACCAAACGAGGGACCGCTTTTCTTTCCAAACGCGACGGCGTCCGCCGCTGCGGCCGGGAGCGCGCGTCCCGCTCGACCGATTTTCATTCGTCCACAAAGGAGCGCTCCGATGGACGCGATTGTCGCAGAGAGACCTTCTAGAGAGATTTCGACGCAGGCCGAAAAGCCGTCGTTTCTGTTCAGCTCGCCCCATTTCGCCATAGAGGCCTATGGCGTTTTCGAGCGAATACGCACGCCCGCCGTCGGCGGCGGGGGCGCAGACAGCGTTCTGCAGGCGGCGGTCGACGCTGCGCTGGCGAGAGCGCGTCGCGCGGGACAGGACAACCCGATCGTCGTCGGCGCGATCCCCTTCGACTCGCGTCAGCCCTCCTTCCTTTTCGCGCCGAAGACGCATCGCATCAGCGCGCCGCGCATGGCGACGAGCGCGCCAGAGGCGAAGGCCAGTGTTCCCGCGCTCTGGTATCGCAGCGTGCCGGGACAGAGCGGTTTCGAGGAGGCCGTCGCCCAGGCCGTCGCCAATTTTCGTGACGGCCATGCGCGCAAGGCGGTGCTGTCGCGCATTCTCGAGATCGAATTCGCCGAGCGCGTCGACGCCGTCGCGATTCTCGAAATTCTGCGGCGGCAGAATCCCGCCGGCTATCATTTCCACGCGCCGCTGCCCGACGGCGGCGTTCTGCTCGGCGCGAGCCCCGAGTTGCTGATCCGCAAGATCGGCGGCTCCATCCGCTCCAATCCATTGGCGGGCTCGGCGAAGCGCGTCGCAGAACCGGAAGAGGACGCGCACGTCGGGCGTTGTCTCCTGCAATCGAGCAAGGACAATTTCGAGCATAGGCTGGTGATCGACGAAATCCGCCGTCTGCTCGAGCCGCTCTGCGCCGAGCTGCGCATTCCGGACGAGCCGGCGCTGATGAACACGCCGACCATGTGGCATCTTTCCACCGCTATCTCCGGCGAGCTCGCCGACGGGCGTCTCTCCGCTCTGCAGCTCGCGAGCCTGCTGCATCCGACGCCGGCCATATGCGGGTCGCCGACCGCGCAGGCGCGCATGTTGATCGAGCGGCTGGAGCCTTTCGATCGCGGATTCTTCGCCGGAATCGTCGGCTGGTGCGATGAGAGCGGCGACGGCGAATGGGCGATCGCCATTCGTTGCGGCACGGTGAACGAGATGGTCGTGCGCCTGTTCGCCGGAGCGGGGATCGTCGAGGCCTCCGATCCGCGCGCCGAATGGGCGGAGACCGAAGCCAAGCTCGCCACCATGCTGCGCGCTTTCGGCGTCGAGCGGGGGATCGTGCAATGAGCGTCGATTTCACTCCCTGGCCCGAAGATCTCGTGCGCCGCTATCGCGAGAAAGGCTATTGGCGCGGCGAGCCTCTGACCGTTCTCCTCACGAAGCGGCTGGAGATCGCCCCCGACGCCACGGCGATCATCTGCGGCGAGCGCCGCTTCAGCTACGCAGAGCTCGACGCATGGTCGACGAGCCTCGCCATAGGCTTCTCGCGCCAGGGCCTGCGCGCCGGCGACACGGCGCTCGTGCAACTCCCGAATGTCGCCGAATTCTACGCGGTGTTCTTCGCTCTGCTGAAAATCGGCGTCGTGCCAGTCAATGCGCTGTTCAGCCATAATCGCCTCGAGCTGTCGGCCTATGCGGAGCAGATACGGCCCGCCCTGCTCATCGCTTGCGCGCGCCATCCGCTGTTCGCGAATGGCGCTTATGTCGAAGCCTTGCAGATCGCCATTCCGGCGCTGCGCGTCGTGCAGATTCTCGGCGAGACGTCTTATGCGGAAAGCCTCGCGCCTTTCGCTGAGCGTCGCTACGACGTCTCGGCCAGCGAGTTGCGCGGCTCCGCGCCGGGAGAGGTCGCCTTTCTGCAATTGTCGGGCGGCAGCACGGGAGCGCCAAAGCTCATCCCGCGCACGCATGACGATTATTACTACAGCCTGCGCCGCAGCGCGGAGATTTGCGGGCTGACAGAGAAGAGCCGCTATCTCTGCGCGTTGCCGGCGCCGCATAATTTTCCGCTCAGCTCGCCGGGCGCGCTCGGCGTGTTTCACATGGGCGGAACGGTCGTGCTGGCGCCGGACCCGAGCCCATCCGTCTGCTTCGATCTCATCCGCCGCCATGGCGTCGACATCGCCGCCGTCGCGCCGCCGATCGCCATGCTCTGGCTGGAGGCCGCGGCCGACGAGGCGCCGCTTTCGAGCCTGCGCCTGCTGCAGGTCGGCGGCGCACGGCTCGGCGAAACGGTCGCGCGGCGCATTCCCGCGACGCTCGGCTGCCGCTTGCAGCAAGTGTTCGGCATGGCCGAAGGGCTGGTGAACTATACGCGCCTCGACGATGACGAGGAGACGATCTTCACGACGCAGGGACGGCCCATGTGCGAGGATGACGAGGTGAAGATCGTTGATCCGCAGGGCGCGCCCGTCGGCTCCGGCGAGATCGGCGAATTGCTGACGCGCGGACCCTATACGTTCCGCGGCTATCACCGCGCCGCCGAGGAGAACGCGCGCGCCTTCGACGCCGAGGGCTTCTATCGCTCCGGCGATCTCGTGCGCATGACCGAGACGGGACATATTCAAGTCGTCGGGCGCAAGAAGGATCAGATCAATCGCGGCGGCGAGAAATTTGCGGCCGAGGAGCTCGAGAATCTGCTGCTGACCCACGCCCAAATCGCCGACGCCGCGCTGGTCGCGACACCCGACGCGCTGATGGGCGAGAAGAGCTGCGCCTGTGTCGTGGCGCGCGGCGATGTGCGGCCGCTCGCGTTGCGCAAGCATTTGCGCGCGCTCGGCGTCGCGGAATTCAAGCTGCCGGATCGATTCGAATTTCTCGAGCGGCTGCCGGTCACCGCCGCCGGCAAGATCGACAAGCGCGCGCTGCGCGATCTCGTCGCGAGCAGACCGGCGCATTGACACTCGAAGAGGAAACGACAATGGCCATTCCCCGGCTTCCGACCTATCCCCTGCCGCGGCCCGAGGATTTCCCGAAGAACAAGGTCGGCTGGACCTTCGCGCCGAACCGCGCGGTGCTGCTCATTCACGACATGCAGGATTATTTCCTGCATTTCTTCGGCGAGGAGAGTCCGCTCGTCGCGCAGCTCGTCGCCAATATCGCGGCGCTGCGCGCCTTCTGCAAATCGCGCGGCGTTCCGGTCGTCTACACGGCCCAGCCGATCGACCAGAGCCCGAAGGATCGCGGCCTGCTGAACGATATGTGGGGGCCGGGGCTGAACGCGCATCCGCAGCTGAAGGACATAGCCGCGGCGCTGTCGCCTGACAGCGACGATACGGTGCTCGTGAAATGGCGCTACAGCGCCTTCCAGCGTTCGCCGCTCGAAACGATGATCAGAGAGTGGGGCCGCGATCAGCTGGTGATCTGCGGCGTCTATGGGCATATCGGATGCCTCGCGACGGCGCTCGACGCCTTCATGCGCGATTTCGAGACCTTCGTCGTCGGCGACGCCATCGCCGATTTTTCGCCGGAGGACCACGACATGACCTTGCGATATGTCGCCGGCCGCTGCGGCGGCGTCGTCGGAACGGATGCGTTGATCCGCGCGCCCGCGTCGCCGCTGACGCGCGCAGCGGTGGAGGCGCGCGTGCGAACGCTCATTTCCCTCGATGGGGAGATTTTCGATCCCAATGAAAATCTAATCAATTACGGTCTCGATTCGGTACGCGTCATGACGCTGGTGACGGAATGGCGCAAGCTCGGCGTCGATGTCGGCTTCGTCGACCTCGCCGACAATCCGACGCTCGAAGGCTGGTGGGCGCTGATCGAGCGCAAGCTCTCCGCGGCGTGACGATCATCGTCGGGAAAGGAGGCGCGAGATGAATTCGGCGCTGGGTCTGCAGATGGATTTCACGGGCAAGCGCGTCTGGGTGACGGGCGCGGGGCAGGGGATCGGCCTTTGCGCTGCGACGACATTCGTCGCGCTCGGCGCGAATGTCGTCGGGCTGGACAAAGCGTTCGCCGAAGCGCGCTATCCCTTTCGCACGCTCATCGTCGATATCGCCGATCACGCGCAGGCGGAGCGCGCCTGCGCGCATCTGCTGGACGAATCGGGACGGCTGGATGTGCTCGTCAACGCGGCGGGAATTCTGCGGCTCGGCGCGACGGAGGAGGTGAGCCTCGAGGATTGGCGCGCCTCTTTCGACGTCAATGTCTCGGGCGCCTTTCATCTGCTCCGCCACACGATCGCTCAATTCAAGCGCCAGCGCTCCGGCGCCGTGGTGACGGTCGGCTCCAATGCGGCGCATGTTCCGCGCCTGTCGATGGCGGCCTATTGCGCGTCGAAAGCCGCGCTCGCCAGCCTGACGCATTGCGTCGCGCTGGAGCTCGCGCCCTTCGGGGTGCGCTGCAATCTCGTCTCTCCCGGCTCGACCGATACGCCCATGCAGCGCTCCATGTGGCGCGCGCCGGACGCCGAGCAGCGCGTCATTGCCGGCAATCCCGAGACTTTCAAGCTCGGCGTTCCGCTCGGCAAGATCGCGACGCCGCAGGAGATCGCCAATGTCATCGCCTTTCTGGCGTCGGATCTCGCGAGCCACATCGTCATGCAGGACATCGTCGTCGACGGCGGCGCCGCATTGACGGCATAGAGTCTCGAAGTCGCGCGCGGCGCGCTCGGATCACACGCCTGAAGCGCAAATATGCGCGAACATTTCCAATCGACGGGAGATATGGGCCTTTGCTGGAATGATTACACGCCACTGAACTTGTTCGACTCCTCTGCGGCACGTAATCGTCGCTATCAGATTCAGTTGAGCAAGGAGATCTCATGTCGCGCTCTATTCGAGTGTCCTCGACAGCCGTGACGGCGGCTCTGCTGTCGCTTGCCTCCGCCTCGGCTCTGGCGCAGGAGGCTTTGCCCGTGATCGATATTTCGGCGCAGCCGGCGAAAGACGGCGATGGAAAATCGCGAAAGGCGATCGTCGGTCCTATGGGGCCAGCGCCCGCAGAGGCGCAGAGCCTGAAGCAGATCACGCAGACGATCTCCGTCGTCGATCGGCAGCAGATCGAGCTCACCAACCCGACGGGTCTGATGGAGATACTCGCGCAGGCGCCGGGCGTCGCCATCGCCCGCGCCGGTGGAATCGGCGGACAAATCTATCTGCGCGGGTTCAGCTCCAACACCATGCGCTCGCCGCTCTATGTCGACGGCGATCGCCTGCATGGACGCAACACGCTGCAGCTGAATTATTTCGCGCCGGAGGAGATAGAGCAGGTCGAGGTGATCCGCGGGCCGGCTTCCGTGCTCTATGGCAGCGACGCGCTCACCGGCCTCGTGAATGTCGTCACCAGACAGACGTCGAGCAATGTCGAAGGGCCGTTCCAATTCCGACGCGGCGGCGCCTCCTTCGGCTATGGAAGCGCGGCGACCTCCCTCAATAGCTATGGATGGGTCGAGGGCGCCGGCGACGGATTCTCCGTGCGGGGCGGATTGGCGGGGCGCAAGGGGCTCTCTTACCAGACGCCGATGGGGGAAGCGCGCAACGGCGATTATCGGAGCATCGGCGGCAATTTCACGCTCGGCTATTCGCCGACTGCGGATCAGCATTTTGAGGCGAGCTTCCGCGGCTATGTCGAGACCGACGGGCGCGCCGGCGGCGTCGGCGGCGCGCCGGGATATCCGTTCCTCAATGTGCGGCAGAGCCCCAATGAGCTGCTGATGGGCCGTCTCTCTTATTCCGGCGATTTCGCCGGCGGCCTCATTTCCCATGTCGAAGCGTCCGCCTATGTGAACTATTTCGACACGCATCTCGCGACGATCAACACGACCAGCGCGCGGCAGACGGTATTTTCGGACAGCCATGTGATCGGGCCGATCGTTTTCGGCGGACGCGTGCTCGCCGTCGCGCCCTGGTCGATCGACCGCCTGGGCTCGGTGGTCTCGAAATTCGGCGGCGACGCCTTCTACGAGCGGCGTCCCGGCAGTCTCGGAACTTCTGTCACCGCGACGCTGTCCAACGGCGTGGTGACGGCGCTGAAATATTCGCCGCTCACGCAATCCGTACCGGAGTCGTTCCAGACGAATGGCGGCATTTTCATGCTGCACGAATGGACGCCCATCGAAGCGATCACCATTTCCGCTGGGGGGCGGCTCGATTACTTCAACACACGCACGCGTCTGTCGCCGCTGGCCTCCTCCGCGCTGCTGCCCGCCTATATCGCCAATAGCGACACCGATCGGCTGGCGCCGACGGGCAGCATCGGCGCCGTGCTGCGCGTCACGCCCGCTCTCGACGTCGTCGGCAATGTCTCCACGGCCTTCCGCCACCCCACCAACGCCGAGCTGTTCAATTCGACGGCCACCTCATTGCCGAATCCCAATCTGCAGCCGGAGACCGGCGTGACCTATGAAGGCGGCCTTCGGCTCCATGTCGCGGAGGCGACGGCGAGCATCACGGGATTCCACAGCGTCTATCAAAACCTCCTGCAAACGCAGTCGGTGACATATATGGGCGCGTCCACCTACACGCAGAGCCAGAATGTGGGCCGCGCCGAGATCGACGGCGTGGAGCTCGAAGGACGCTGGCAGGCGACGCCGGAGCTCGGCTTTTTCGGTAATTTCACCGTGCTCGAAGGCACGAATACGACGACCGGGCGGCCCCTGCCTTATATCGCGCCGTTCCGCGCGCGCTTCGGCGCTCAGATCGCGCCGCCCGGAGCCGGCTATTCGCTGCAGGCGGTCCTCAACGCCGCCGCCGCCAAGACGCGCATCGACACGACGCAGGAATATAGGACGTCCGGCTATGTGACGCTGAATCTTTATTCGAGCGTCGATCTCGGCGTGCTGGTCTCGCCGCGGCTCGGCGACACGCGGCTCAGTATCGGCCTCGAGAATGTGTTCGACACGGCTTATGTGGATGCTGCGACTTTCGCCAATGTCTCCTATGGCCGCAGCGTCACGAATCCTTTGCTCGAGCCCGGACGCAATTTCGTGATCAAGCTCACGCATGAATTCTAAAAAAGAGAGACCGACCGAACGAAAGAAGGCGGGTCGTCGGGCCCGCCTTCTTTTTTGACCTCGCTTTGTCCGAGTCGATCACAAAATTGCGGGCGCCACCGTGTCATAGGCCTCTTCCGGAGGCAGGCTCATCAGGCGTTCGGCCATGTCCTGCTTCAGCCATTCGAGCCGCTCTCTTTCCTGCGGCGTCACGGCGCCGCGGCGGGAGAGCTCGATGAATTCCGCGCGCACCACGCCCTCGCGCAATGTCACGTCGACGCTCGCGTCGCGATAGGAGAAGCGGAAGAAGTAGCGGCCGCGCGGACTCTCGATGACGTCTGGGCCGCCGAGGTCGAGATCCACCGTGTAGCGTCCGCCGGTGAAGGCGCGGGTCGTCATCTCGATCGCGTCGCGGCCGCCGGGGCCCGGAAAGGCGGTGGCGATCGTCAGCTCGTAGCGCTCTGGCCGACCGTCGGCGCAGAGCAGCGGAAAGGCGCGCTGCATCGCCTTGAAGCCATGCGCCGCGCCGCCGATGAAGCTGCGCCCATGATATTTGAGAATATCCGCAAAGGAGATCGCGATCGGTTCGCCGTGATCGAGCACCGTCAGCGTATCATCGGTCATCGATTCAGAACTCCTCTTTCAGCCAGGGCAGGAAGCCATCGAGAAAGCGCGTCGCCGCCGGCATGAAATGCGATCCGTGGTGATAGAAAGGATCGAGGCTCGTCGCCAGAATGCGCCCCTTCGTCGTCGCCGCATCGACGTAGAGAACAGAGCGTCCCTCGGCGTCGTCGATGAGCGAGCGCGCGCCTTCTGGCGGCGCGAAGACGCCGTGCAAATGCCAGGCGATATCGCTCGCGCCGATGCGCGCGAACAGCGGATGGGCAGGATCGGCGATCGACAGGCCGAGGCTCGCGCCGGGCTCGAGCCACCACCAATAATTGGTCGGAACGCTGGTGAAGCGGATCGATGGCAGCCACAAATGCTGATCGGTCTCGCCCATAGCCACGATCGCGCCGCCGGCGTCCAGATAGGCGTTGAGACGCGCGCGATGCGGCGCGAGCCGGCTCGCGGGCGTTCGGCATGGCGCGAGAACGATGTCGAAGCGCGTCAGATCGACGACGCCGAGTTCCTCCGGCCGGGCGAGTGCGTCGAAGAGATGCGCATAGCGCGGCGCCTCCAGAGTTTCGCAGTGATAGGCGGCGCCTGGATGAATGGCGAGAATGCGATTCATGCCGTCGCTCCCACGCACCAGGCGACGATGCGCTCGGCCAGCGCGGCATTGACGCTCGGCTCATCGCAGACGGTCCAGAGATCATTGCCCGCGTGCATCAGAATCGCGCCGCCCGCGGGCCGCTCCCAGATCCAATTGATCGGCGCCGCCTGCGGGCCGACCCCGGTGAGCGCGCGGCCGCCGGACGGGATCGGCGCGTGTCCGCGGCCGTAGAAGCCGGCGACGCCGCGCCGAGTCTCCAACCGCGCGCGGTCGAGGCCGTCGAAGACGAAATGATCGCCGAGCGCGACCAGTGCGAAATCGTCGCGGCGCCCGGCGCCGAGCGGAACGAAAGGCGAGAGCTCCGGCAGGAAGGGCCGCGCGAGATGGCCCATGAAGGCCATTCGTCCGCCCCGATCGAAGAAAGTCTCGAGCGCCTCGGCGCGGCGCGCGAACTCGATCTGGTCGAGATGCATCGTCGTGACGACGCCGCGCGCCGCCGATAGGCGGGCGTCGGCGAGCTCCGTCTGCCGCACGCAGGCGAGCGCGCTCGAAGCGAGCGGCGCGTCGAAAGATTTGGGCGCCGGCCCGTCGCCGCTCAGCACGAGCAGAATTTCGCCTCCGGCGTTGGTCATGGCGCGGCTCCAGCGAAGAGCGGCACGACGGTGTCGATGGGCGCGCTCCCGTCGAGGTCGAGCGTGACGCGCCGCACCGCCAGGCCATAGAGTCGAGTCAGATCGCCTTCGTTCAGCGCGGTCGTCGTCGGCCCGATCGCATGTTCCGACGCGCTCAGCATGAGCAGCGCCTCGTCGGACACGCTCAGCGCATGTTGCGGCAGATGCGTCGAGAACAATATGGCGTGGCGTCCCTGGCGCTTCACGTCTTTCAGCACACGGAGCAGGCGATCCTGATTGGCGAGATCGAGCGCCGAGGCGGGCTCGTCGAGGACGAGTGCGGGCGAGCCGGTGGCGAGCGCGCGGGCGAGCAGCACGATTTGCCGCTCGCCGCCGGAGAGACGATCGAATGGCCGTTCGGCGAAATCGCGGGCGCCGACGAGCTCCAACGCCGCGTGTGCGGCGCGATAATCGGTGGCTCCAGGCGCGCCGAACAGGCCGAGGCCGAGCGCTCGACCCATCACCACGACATCGAGCGCGCGATAGGGAATGTCGGCGCCGATCGACTGCGACACATAGCCGATGACGGGCGGCGCGATGCGGCGTCCCGCAGAAAGCGGAACGAGGCCTGCGAGCGCCTTGATGAGCGTGGTCTTGCCGCGTCCGTTCGGGCCGAGCACGGCGAGAATGCGGCCCGTCTCGAGCCGGAAGGAGACGTCGCTGAATATCCAGCGGGGGCCCCGCCGCACGCCGGCCTTGTCGAGGCCGATCATGCGCCGAGCTCCTTGCGGCGCGTTTGGCGGAGCAGGGCGGCGAAGGCTGGGGCGCCCATCAGCGCGGTGATGACGCCGAGCGGAATTTCCGCGGCGGTGACGCTGCGCGCCAGACTATCGACGAGGAGCAGATAGGCGGCGCCGAGCGCGGCCGAAACCGGCAGCAGGGCGCGCTGATCCGCGCCGACCAGCAGACGTGCGGCGTGCGGCACGACGAGTCCGACCCAACCGACCACGCCGGCGACGGCGACGGCGGCGCCCTCGATCAGCGCGACCGCGGCGAAGACGAGCCAGCGGTCACGCTCGACCGGCAGGCCGAGCGCGCGCGCCTCCTCCTCGCCGAGCGAGAGAACATCGATGCGAAAGCGCAGCAGCCACAGAGTCGCCATGCCGATGAGCACGCCGGGCGCTGCGACGCCGACGCGCGCCCAGGTCGCGGCCGAGAAGCTGCCCATCAGCCAGAAAATGATCGCCGGCAACGAGCTGTTGGGGTCGGCGACGAATTGCAGCAGAGAGACCAATGCGGCGAATAGGGCGCCGATGACGACGCCGGTCAGCACCAGCATCACAGTGTCGCTGCGTCCCTCGACGCGCGCGAGGCATCCGACCAGCAATAGCGCGAAGGCGCCGAAGCCGAACGCGGCGCCGATGAGCGCGAATCCGTCGAGGCCGAGCGAGATGGCGAGCGCGCCGCCGAAGGCCGCGCCCGGCGACACGCCGAGAATTTGCGGCGCGACGAGCGGATTGCGGAATACGCCCTGAAGCGCGGCGCCGCCGGCCGCTAGCCCCGCTCCGCAGAGCGCGGCGAGCAGCACGCGCGGCGCGCGCACGAGAAGAATGATGCGCTCGTCCATCACGCTCCAATCCGCGGATAGGGGCGCGACGCGAGACAGCAATATGGCGATGGCCTTCAGCGGCGCGATCTGGAAGCGTCCGACGCAGAGCGCGGTCAGCGCAGCCGCGAGAAGCAGCGTGAGGATGGCGAGCGCGCCGGCCCAGCGCGGAATCGCGCGTCTCTGTGGCGTCTCGTCGGTCGTGGTCGCGAGGCTCATCGCGTCGCGCTCGTGGCGAAGCGCTCGTAATGGCGCGCGTCGCCATTCGTGCGAATGCGCAATATCTCGTCCATGTCCGAGTCGGACGGCGAGAATCCGTAGAGCAGGCGATAGGCGCGCGCGATCTCGGCGCGCAAATCAAAGTGGAACGCCCCTGGATAAAGGATATCCGCGAGCCACATCCAGGTCAACGGGCTCTCCTGGCTCGGCGGATCCCAGCGATAGCCGCCGATCGGCATTTTGTAGACACGCCGCTCGCGCGCGGCGCGCGTCGCCGACAAGATCGCGTCGTCATAGATGCGCGCGGGCGCGAGCTGCTCCTCGAAGCTATTGAGCAGGATCACATCCGGATCCCATTGCGCGATCTGCTCCGCATTGACCGCGCCCGCGCCCACGAGCTCGGCCGCGGCGTTCACGCCGCCGACCAAGCGGATGCAGAAGTCGTTGTAGCTGTTCGCGCCGGCGGCCGCGAGACCGCTCGCGGCGCGCTGCAGAAAGACGACCTTCAGGCGTCTTCCGTCGCGGATGTCGCGCGCCGCCTTCTCTATATCGGCGATCGTCGCGTCTCGCCAGGCGATGAGCTCCTTCGCGCGCTCCGGCTTGCCGGCGATGTCGCCCATCAGCGTGAGATTGCCGCGCGCGAACGGCTCTGTCCCATAGCGCAGCAGCGCCGCCGTGAGGCCGGCGTTGCGCAAGGGACCGACGATGTCGTCGCCGCGATCGCCCCATTGCACCACGATGTCCGGGTCGAGCCGAGCGAGCGTCTCGACATTGGGCATGAATCCGTCGGAACCCGCTCCCGCGATCGATGCGTCGATCGCGCGCGCCTGCGGGAATATGCGTCCGAGCAGCCCTTCGTCGATCGCGCGCTTCGAGGCGGGATGCATTCCGACGAGCCGCTGCGCCGCGCCGTCCACGGCGATGAATGTGGAGGCGGAAGGCATTGGAATGGTGACGACGCGTTCGGCCGGACGGTCCAGACAGACCTGCCGCGCCGTGAGATCGTCGAAGCAGCTCGCCTGCGCGCGCAGAGGCGCGGCGCAGCCGATGAGCAGGGCCGCGACGCCGAGAAATTCCGCCCAAATCATGTTTGCCTCGCAAGCGCGCGCTTCTGGAGCTTTCGCGAGATCGCAGAGCGATCACCCGTTCCGTTCGCCAAGCTCATGGAGCCGGCGTTTCAAGTCAATAGAATCGCGCGGTCGTTGGAACTGTTGCAATATCGGCGGAGCGAAGGTCTCGGCGCGCTTCGAGGCGTTGCGCGATTGCAATGAGGTCGTCCATCAGTCGAGCTGTTTCGCCCGGCGATCTGTCGCCGGGCGAGGACGGCGCCGCGAGAGCGCCGTCTTCTTCACGCGACGGTCGTTGCTTCGCTAGACGAGCGCGGCCGCGGGAGACGGCGCGCCGCCGCGCGGATCGCGACATAGAACACCGGAGTGAACAGCAATCCGAAGAGCGTCACGCCCAACATCCCGAAAAAGACGGCGGTTCCGATCGCGTGGCGCAATTCTGCGCCGGCGCCCTTGGCCATCATGAGCGGCGCGACGCCGAGGATGAAGGCGAGAGACGTCATCAATATCGGTCGCAGCCGCAGGCGGCACGCGCGAACCACCGCCTCGGTCGACGATAGGCCTTGCGCCTCGAGGTCCCGCGCGAACTCCACGATGAGAATGGCGTTCTTGGCGGCGAGACCGACGAGCACGATCAATCCCACTTGCGTGAAGACATTATTGTCCTGCCCCATCGACATCACGCCGATGATCGCGGACAGCAGGCACATAGGCACGATCAGAATAACGGAAAGCGGCAAGAGCCAGCTCTCATATTGAGCGGCGAGCACGAGGAAGACGAATATGACGCTGAGGACGAAGAGGCCGCCGCCGCCGGCGGCCAGTCGCTCCTGATAGGACAGCTCCGTCCAGGCGATCGTGTAGCCGCTCGGCAGCGTTCGCTCCGCGATGTCTTCGACGATCGACAAGGCGCTTCCCGAGCTTATCGTCGGCAGCGCCGCTCCGATCACTTCGGCGGTCGGATAGAGATTGTAGCGCGGAACGCGATCGGGAACGCTTCTGGCGCGAAAGCTCGCGATCGAGCCCAGCGGGACCATCGCGCCGGCGTCGCTTCTCACTTTCAGCGACCCGATCTGCTCCGGGTCGAGCCGGCTCGCGCCTTCCGCCTGGGCGATCACCTGATAGGTGCGCCCCGACAAATTGAAGTCATTGACATAGGCGCTGCCGAGATAGGCCTCCAGAGTGTCGTGGACGCGCGATGTCGGGACGCCGAGCATCTCCGCCTTGGTTCTGTCGATATCGAGATAGAACTCCGGCGCGGACGCTCGGAACGGCGAAAAAGCGAATTGAATGCGTGCATCGGCTTTGAGCGCCGCCACCAGATCGAGCGTGACGGCGGCGAGACGCGCCGAGCCGCGACTGTCCATGTCTTGAACGCGCAGCGAGAAGCCGCCCGACGATCCGATGCCTCGGATCGTCGCAGGCGAGATGATCGTGATTTGCGCTCCGGTGATGTCGGCGTAACGCTTCTCGAGCTCCGCCCTGACGGCCGCCGCGGATTTCGATCCGTCATAGCGCTTGTCGAACGCCTCGAGCTGAACGAATACGACGCCGGCGCTCGAGCTCTGGGTTCCCGTCGCGACGGAACGGCCGGGGAACATATGCGCCCATCCGACTCCCGGAATGCCGCGCGCGCGCGCGCCCATCTCGCGCACGATCGCATCGGTGCGCTGCAGGGAGGAGCCGGCGGGAAGCTCGGCTATGGCGATCAGATAGCCCTGGTCGGCGACGGGCACGAAGCCGCGGGGGACGATCGAAAATATGAAGACCGCCGCCACGACCAGAGCGCCATAGAGAATCAGCATCATCGTCATGCGTTCGACGACGCGCCGAATGATCGCCGAATAGCTTTCGGAGAGCGCGTCGAAGAAGCGATTGAATCCGTCGACGATCGGCGTCGTCACTCTCGCGAGAAGCGTTTCCGGCCGATGGACGGCGTCGTGACGCCGGAGGAAAAGACCGGAGAGCGCAGGGCTGAGCGTGAGGGAGTTGAAGGCCGAAATGACGGTCGCGACGGCGATGACGACAGCGAATTGGCGAAAGAACTGCCCGGTTATTCCGTCGAGGAACATGGTCGGAACGAAGACCGAGACGAGCACGAGCGCGATCGAGATCAGCGCGCCGCCGACCTCGTCCATCGTCTTGCGCGCCGCTTCTCTCGCCGAGAGCCCTTCGCGCAGATAGCGCTCGACATTTTCGACGACGACGATGGCGTCGTCGACCACTATGCCGACGGCGAGCACGAGCGCGAACAGCGTCAATGTGTTTATCGTGTAGCCGAGGGCCGCCATGACCGCGAAAGTTCCGATCAGCGACACCGGTATCGCCAGCAGCGGAATGATCGTGGAGCGGGCGCTCTGAAGGAACAGCAGCACGACGAGGACGACGAGGACGATGGCCTCGAAGATCGTATGCTGGAGCGCTTCGATCGACGTTCGGACGAAGAATTCGGTCGGATTATAGGTCATCATATAATCGACGCCGGACGGCATCGTGGCGCCGAGCCGCCGCATCGTGCTCTGCACATCCTGCGAGGCTTCGAGCGCATTGGTTCCCGGCCGCTGGTAGACGAGCATCGCCGTCGCCGCCGTGTCGTTGATATAGGCGTTGGTTCCATATTCGCGGGCGCCGAGCTCGGCTCGCCCTATGTCCTTCACGCGCACGATGCGCCCGTCGACGCCGCGCTTGACGATCATCTGCTCGAAGGCCGTCGGCTCCTTGAAGCGTCCCTGCACGGAGATCGAAGGCTGAAAGGCCCGGTCGCCCGGAATGGGGGGCTGCGCCAGAGCGCCGCTCGCCACCTGGGCGTTCTGAGACCGCAACGCTTCGACGACATCGCCGACCGACAGTCCGAGCTCGGCGATTTTGTCGGGGTCGAGCCAGATGCGCATCGCATATTCGCGCTCGGCGAGGATTTCGGCGCTGCCGACGCCCGGAAGCCGGCGAAGCACGGGGACGACCTGCTGCGCCGCATAATTCGACAGATAGAGGGCGTCGCGGCTGCGATCCGGCGAGATCATCTGCACGACGAGCAGGAAGTCGGGCGCATTCTTGTTCACGCTCACGCCGATCCGGCGCACGACGTCCGGCAAGCGCGGCTCGGCGAGCGCGACGCGATTTTGAACCAGCACTTGCGCCTTGTCGAGATTCGCGCCGGTTCGAAAGGTGACGGTGAGGCTGAAACGGCCGTCCCTGGTCGATTGCGACTGCATGTAGATCATGTCGTCGACGCCATTCACCTCTTGCTCGATCGGCGTCGCGACGGTCTCGGCGATGGTTTGCGCGCTGGCGCCCGGATATTGCGCCGTCACCGTCACGGTCGGCGGAATCACCTCGGGATATTGCGAGATCGGCAATCGGCTCGCCGAAACGCCGCCGATGATCAGCAGAGCGATCGACAAGGCGATCGCGAAGACGGGACGATCGATGAAAAAGCGCCCGAGATTCATTGTGAGAGGGTCCTCCCGCCTGCGTCGGCTCGTTTCGAGACGGCCGATGGCGCTGCTTCGAGAATTGCGACGGCTTGCCCCGCCCGTATGTTCTGCGAGCCCGAGGTCACGACGAGATCGTCTGGGCCGACTCCGCTTCGCACGACGCGCAGACCATCGACGATCGGTCCGAGCGTGACCGTCCTCCGCTCCGCATTTCCGCGGTCCACGACGAATACGACATGCGACGCTTGATCGACGGAGATCGCCTCGTCCGGGATCATCACCGCGCGATGCGCGCCGGTTCCTGCGATCTCGATTCTGGCGAAAAGGCCCGGAACGAGAGAGAGATCCTTATTATCGACGATGGCGCGCAGCCGGATCGTGGCGCTGTCGCGATCGATCTGGTTGGCGACGAAATCCAGCTCTCCCGAACGGGTGAAGTCCGCATCTCCCGACAGCGCGATGCGCACCGAATTTCGAGCGTCGCGCAGGCTCGGCCGTCCGCCGTCCGATCCTCCATGCATGTATCGCAGATAGGCCTCCTGATCGACGTCGAATGTGATGCGGATCGGATCGAGAGAGACGATATCGGTGAGAAGCGTCGCATTCGAATCGCCGCCATTGACGAGGTTTCCGACACTGACGGCATGAGCGTCGATGCGACCGGCGACGGGCGCCCGGACATTGGTGAATTCGAGATCGAGCTTGGCGCGATCCAGAGCGGCTCCTGCGGCCGCGAGACGCGCCTCGGCCTGTCGAAGAGCGGCCAGCCGCTGCTCGTAGACTTCTTCGGCGACCCCGATTTTTCGCAAGGATTGCGCGCGCGAGAGCTCCTGACGCGCGAGCGCGACCGCCGATTCCGCGACTCTGCGTTCCGCCTCCGCGGCGGACACGGCCAATTCGAAGGGACGGCGATCGATCGTGAACAGCAGGTCTCCTTCTTTCACCAGCTGGCCGTCGGTGAAATGAATATCGGTCAGATAGCCGCTCACGCGCGCGCGCAGCTGCACGCTCTCCACTGCGCTGAATCTCCCGGTGTATCGGTCCCATTCGACGATCGTCTTGACGGTCGGCTTGGACGCCGTCACGCGCGGCTTGGGCGCTTCTGTCGTCTGTGTGGGTCTCGCGCCGCCGAGACCGAATGCGTAGAGCGCGAGAGCCGTCGCGCCGAGAATTGTCACGGCCAATCGAGGCCGTCCGAGAAAAAGCTTCATTCGCATAGGCGCTTCTTCAATGTGAGGCGTCGGCCCCGAGGGCGTCGGCCGGACCGAACCGAACGCGCACAAGGTAACGGCTTTGTTTTCTGTTGGTTATGACAAAAATCGGCATGGGGTTATGAGCATGGCTCATCAATCTTCGGCTGAGCCGCTGCGCGCGAAGGTCATGCGATAGAAGACGTCAGAGAAAATCTTTCCATCGGCGGCGACGACGCTTTCATCGCTTTTCGTCTTCGCGGGGAGAAGAAGCGCCTCGATCCGCGCGTCCGGCATGGGCGATGAGCGGGAAACGCGAACGCTCACGCCCGTCCAGAGACCGCCGCCCCGGCGAGCAGCCGCAGGCGGAAGCTCGCCGCATCGAACCCCGCCTCGCCGTCGGCCGTCTCGATCAGCGGCTCCGCGGCGGCGGCCCGAAGCAGATCGGGGTGGGCGAGATCGACGCCGAGGTCGCCGGGGCTGGTCCAGCCGCGAAGCGCGCCGAGGCTCTGCAGCCGCAGCAGAGCGGTGACGCGCAAATCTATGGCGACGGCGACGACATCGGCCGTGTCGGACAGGCCGCGGCGCTCGAGCAGCTCGAACAGGCGGGCGGAGCGCGAGCCCGAGGCTGAGCCCTCCTCCGCCGGCGGCGCGCGCAGCATGTCGACGACCTCGCCGAGGAGATCGGCCGAGATCAAAATGCGATTCACCTTGTCCAAATAGTCCGACATCCCTTCCCTCGCGCGGGCGCTCGCGAATATAGACCAAGGCGTCGCGACCGGATACGGCTTCGATGGCCCGCGCCCTTTCCGGGCCGGCGCGAAAAAGAGTATTCTGCCGCCCTTCCATCGCCAGCGGAGCCGTCGCGTGGTCTTTTCCGATCCACAGAGCCTTTCGGGCAAGCGCATTCTGCTCGTCGTCGGCGGCGGCGTCGCCGCCTATAAGGCGCTCGATCTGGTGCGCCGACTGCGCGAGCGCGGCGCCGCGGTGCGCGCGGTCCTCACCGCGGCGGCGGCGCGCTTCGTCACGCCGCTCTCCTTCGCCAGCCTCACCGGCGAGCGTGTCTATGAGGACCTCTTCTCGCTCACCGATGAACAGGAGATGGGCCATATAAGGCTCTCGCGCGAGGTCGATCTCGTCGTCGTCGCGCCGGCGACGGCGCATCTTCTGGCGCGCATGGCGCAGGGGCTCGCCGATGATCTGGCGACGACGCTCCTGCTCGCCACGGATAAGCGGACGCTGGTCGCGCCGGCGATGAATCTGCGCATGTGGTTGCATCCGGCGACGCAGCGCAATGTCGCGATCTTGCGCGGCGACGGCGCGCTGTTCGTCGGTCCCGACGAGGGCGAGATGGCCTGCGGCGAATATGGCCCCGGCCGCATGGCGGAGCCGCTCGCCATTGTCGCCGCGATAGAGGCGGCGCTGCGGGTGGACACGCGCTTGCCGCTTCCCGGCGCTGCGCCGGGGCCGCTCGCCGGACGTCATGTGCTCGTCACCTCCGGGCCGACGCGCGAGCCGATCGATCCGGCGCGTTTTCTCTCCAACCGCTCCTCCGGCAAGCAGGGCCACGCCATCGCCGCGGCGGCGGCGCGCGGCGGCGCGCGCGTCACTCTGGTGAGCGGTCCGGTCGAGATCGCCGATCCGCAGGGCGTCGCCACGCGCCATGTCGAGACGGCGCAGCAAATGCTCGCGGCGGTGGAGGCGGCGTTGCCGGCCGATATTTTCATCGGCGCCGCCGCGGTCGCCGATTGGCGCGTCGAACCCTCCGCCGACAAAATCAAGAAAAGCGCCTCGGGCGCGCCGCCGACGCTCGCGCTGCGCGAGAATCCTGACATTCTCGCGCGCGTCGCGCAAAGGGGCGCGGGGCGGCCGGCGCTGGTCGTCGGCTTTGCGGCGGAGACGCGCGACGTGCTCGCCCATGCGCAAGAAAAGCTAGCGCGCAAAGGTTGCGATCTCATCGTCGCCAATGACGTCGGCGCCGGGGTTTTCGGCGCGGACAGCAATGAGGTTCATCTCGTCACGCGCACGGGCGTGCAATCTTGGCCGCGGCTCGGCAAGGACGAGGTCGCGGCGCGGCTCGTCGCGTATATTTGCGAAAGCCTCGCGGCCGGGGGAACGCCATGAACAAGAGCGCCAAGACCGAGATCGCGAAGACCAAGATCGCCGTCCGCCGCCTTCCGCATGGCGAAGGCCTTCCCCTCCCGGCTCATGCCAGCGAAGGCGCGGCCGGACTCGATCTCTGCGCCGCGCTCGCGCCGGGTGGCAAGCTCGTGCTCGAGCCGGGCGCGCGCGATCTGGTGCCGACGGGCCTCACCATCGCTCTGCCGCCCGGTTTCGAGGCGCAAGTGCGGCCGCGCTCCGGCCTGGCGCTGGAATTCGGCGTCGGCGTGCTCAATGCGCCCGGCACCATCGATTGCGATTATCGCGGCGAGGTGAAGGTTCTGCTGGTGAATTTCGGCGCGCATCCGTTCGAGATTTCGCGCGGAATGCGCATCGCTCAGCTCGTGGTCGCGCGCTATGAGCGCGTCGAGCTGGTCGAGAGCGCCGAGGCGCTGGCGGAGACCGCGCGCGGGGAGGGCGGCTTCGGCTCGACCGGAACGGACGCGGTCGGGGGTGGGGCCGAATGAGCCTGCTGCCGCGTCCCGCGCGTCTCGCCGTGCTGGCGGCGCTCGACATTGCTCTGCATTCGCGGTCGCGGCCGGTGTCGTCGCGGGCGCTGGCGGCGCGTCACGATCTGCCGCCGCGCCATCTCGAGAGCATGTTGCAAGCCATGGTGCGCGCCGGCATTCTGAAGAGCGTACGCGGCCCGGCCGGCGGCTATGAGCTCGCGCGCGAGCGCCGCCGCCTCTATATCGGCGAGATCGTGCGCGTGGCTCTGCGCGCGGAGGAGGGGGCGCAGGACGGCGAGGAGCCGCGTCTGCTGACGCTCGCGGTCGATCCCGTCTTTGCGGAGGCGGAACGGCAGGCGCTGGCCAAGCTGGACACGATCACTCTGGACGAGCTGCACGGGCAGGCGGTCGCCGCGGGTCTCGGCGAAATCGAGGCGAATGAAGGCGACTTCGAAATTTGACGAGCGCATAATAGGAACTGCGCTGCGCTCGAGAAAAGCAGGAGGCCGGCCTTGGATTACGAGACGATCGAGATCGAGCGCCATGGACGCGTCGCTCTGCTGCGGCTGAACCGGCCGCGCGCGCTCAACGCGCTGAATGCGAAGCTGATCGGCGAGATCGCCGACGCTCTGACGCATTTCGAGGCGGACGCCGAGATCGGCTGCGTCGTGCTGACCGGCTCGGCCGAGGCCTTCGCCGCCGGCGCCGACATAAAGGAGCTGCGCGACAAGACTGTCGCCGAAGCCTATCTCGACGATTTCCTGGCGCGCTGGGACGGCGTGGCGCGCGCCCGCAAGCCCGTCATCGCCGCCGTCGCCGGCTATGCGCTCGGCGGCGGCTGCGAGCTCGCCATGATGTGCGACTTCATCCTGGCCGCCGATACGGCGAAATTCGGCCAGCCCGAGATCAAGCTCGGCGTCATTCCCGGCTCCGGCGGCACCCAGCGGCTGGTGCGCTCCATCGGCAAATCCAAGGCGATGGAGCTCGTTCTCACCGGCCGGCTGATGGGCGCGGAGGAGGCCGAACGCTGCGGCCTCGTCGCCCGAATCGCGCCTGCGGACAAGCTTCTGGAAGAGGCGCTGAAGAGCGCGCAGACGATCGCCGCTCTGTCGCTGCCGGCGGTGCTGATGGCCAAGGAGGCGGTCGAGCGCGCCTATGAGACGCCCTTGTCGGAGGGCGTGCGTTTCGAGCGGAGAATGTTCTATTCCCTGTTCGCGACCCATGATCAGAAAGAGGGCATGACGGCCTTCATCGAGAAGCGCTCGCCCAAATTCGAGCATCGCTGAACGCTCGTTCCGACCGGCCATTGACGAAGCGCGGCCGGCCCGCGTATAAGGCGCGCGAACTGGCCGCGATTTCGCGGCCGCTTTGCTTTTTTGGGCGGCGACCCCGCCCTTCGCCTCGACCGTCGAAGGAACACAGATGGCCAACACAAGCTCGGCCAAGAAGGCCGTCCGCAAGATCGCCCGGCGCACGGCCGTCAACCGCGCGCGTCGCAGCCAGCTGCGCACGCAGGTGCGCAAGGTCGAGGAGGCGATCGCGAGCGGCGACGCCGCGACGGCGGCCGCCGTGCTCAAGAGCGTCGCGCCGGTCGTGATGCGCGCCGCGCAGCATGGCGTCATTCACAAGAATACCGCATCGCGGAAAGTGTCCCGCCTGACGGCGCGCGTGAAAGCGCTTTCGGCCTGATCTTTTCTTAACCAGACAGCACGTTTCGAAAGCCCGGCTCCGCCGGGCTTTTTTGCGTTCTGCGTAATTGTTCGACGAACGGAGAAACCGATTCCGCTAGTCTGCGTAGTGTGAGATTTTTTTTCACACGCTTTTCTTGTGCGCAGCGTATATGGTTTAAAAACAGTTAATTGCGTTAAAGGCTCGTTGCGCCGTCAGCGCTTGCCGGGGTTGACACGGCTTCTTTGCCGCAGCGCGCGCCGCGCTCATGCGCGGAACGCTCGTCGGCGCCTCGACGGGCCATTAATTTTTCTGAGCGGCGAATCATGACTTTATCCAGGCGAAACGCGTGACTGCGGCGGCGATGCGGCGTCGATCCGCGCCTTCTGCGGCTCGACCATCGTTGCGTGCGCAAAAGCGGGCGTGTAGGTTCAAAACGTGGCGTGGCGCTGAGGACCGGCGTCGCTCGGAGGGGTGAGTGAACGAATGTAGGCCCGTAAGCGACACCTTCTCTGCGATAGACTGCCCGACGCATTTTGGGGAATGCGTCGACCACACCATGAATGCATCGGCTAAAATTCCCGCTGGGTGCGTTTCTGTCCGCGTATCTTCAGATCCGATTATCAGGACCGCGACGAGCTTTCGCTCGTCGCGGATGTAGGGGTGATGTGATGGCTTTTGGGCGGCGAGCCGACACGAGAACGAGCGACGACTCGGCGCAGCGGCATGATGCGCGAGGCCGCGGTCGAAAGGATGGATGCAATCCACTCGACCTCGGCGAATGTTCCGCGGGTCCTCCGATCAGGCTGTAAGCGTCCCCTAAGCGTCGATCGCGCATATCGATCAATACCGACCGCTCTATCCGTTTCACTCTGACGACGCTGTCGAGGCGGCGCGCCTCGACTCGTCTTCTGCGCGAAAGAAAGCCATGTCCGATAATAATGATGACCAGTCGAATTCCAGCGAGCTATCGATCGAGAACCGGCAAAAATGGGAGCGCGTGCGCGGGCGGTTGCGCGCCGAGCTCGGCGAGGCGGTCTATAATTCGTGGTTCGCGCGGCTGGAGCTCGAAAGCTTGAAGGACGGCGCCGCGCTGCTGACCGTGCCGACGAAATTCTTGAAGAGCTGGATTCAGTCTCATTATGCGGATCGCATCCGCACGCGGCTGTGCGCGGAGTTTTCGTCGCTCGACCATGTGGTCATCGACGTGCGCTCGCCGACGCGCCGCGCTCGCCCGCGTGATGCGGAAATCGCCTCCGGCGCAGCCGTCGAGAAGACGTCGCCGGCGCCGGCTGCGGCCATTGTCGAACGCCTCGAGCCTCAGGCCGCCAAAGCGCCGATGCGCGCCGTCGCGCGCGCCGACGGCGAGTCCTTCGGCGGCTCCCCGCTCGATCGCCGTCTGTCGTTCTCGACCTTTCTGGTCGGCCCTTCGAACCAACTCGCTTACGCCGCCGCCTGTCGCGTCGCCGACGCCCGTCCCGGCGAGCATCCGCTGTTCAACCCGCTCTACACTCATGCCGCCGTCGGACTCGGCAAGACGCATCTGCTGCAGGCGGTGGCGCGCTCGGCCAATGACAATAAGCGCCGCGTGCTCTATCTCACCGCCGAGAAGTTCATGAGCGGCTTCGTCTCCGCGCTGACGCAGCATTCGTCGATCGCCTTCAAGGAGAAGCTGCGCAACATCGACGTGCTGATCATCGACGATGTGCAATTCCTGCAAGGCAAATCGATTCAGCAGGAGTTCTGCCACACGCTGAACTCGCTCATCGACGCCGGCAAGCAGGTCGTCGTCGCCGCCGATCGTCCGCCCTCCGATCTCGAGACTCTCGACGAGCGCGTGCTGTCTCGCTTCAAGGGCGGCCTTTGCGTCGACATCGGCCCGCTCGACGAAGAATTGCGCATGAAGATTTTGGAGGCGCGCATCGCCGCCGCGCAGGAGGCGCAGCCGAGCTTCCATGTGCCGCCGGCGGTCGTCACCTATATCGCCAAGACGATCGTCACCAATGGCCGCGATCTCGAAGGCGCGGTCAATCGCCTGCTCGCCCATTCGACGCTGAACGGCGCGCCGCTCTGCGTCGAAACGGCGGAGAACGCCATTCGCGATCTCGTGCGCAGCGCCGAGCCCAAGCGCGTCAAGATCGACGACATTCAAAAACTCGTCGCCAGCCACTACAATATTTCGCGCGCCGATATTCTCTCCTCGCGCCGCACCGCCAATGTCGTGCGCCCGCGGCAGATCGCCATGTATCTGTCCAAGGTGCTGACGCTGCGCTCGCTGCCCGAGATCGGCCGGCGCTTCGGCGGACGCGACCATACGACCGTGCTGCACGCGGTGCGCAAGGTCGAGGATCTCGCCTCCAAGGACAAGAGCCTGTCCGAGGTCATCGAGCTCTTGAAGCGAATGCTCGCCGAATGACTTATGACCGAATGACCGAATGACATGGGCATGGCCGCGCGTTCAGCGCGGCCGCCACATGCGCGCATCGGGCGCGATCGGATAGGCGGCGTCCCAATCCGCGAGCTTGCGCTCATAGAGCGCCGCATAATCGGCGTCGCCGAGCAGCTCTATTTTCTCGAGATCGAGATCGAGCCCGATCTCGTGATAAATATCGAGATTGCGCAGATCCGGACGCGGCAGCTCACCGCGCTCGTAATCGCTCCACATATTGCGATAGAGAGTCTCCAGCTCGCCGACGAGGCGCGGCGTGTCGAACAGCAGCGACGTTTCGCGGACCTTCGCCAGACGATCTCGGACCCCGGCGAGCTTGCGCCCGTCCTTGCCGAGCTCGATGGCGAGCGCGACATAATCCTCCGCCGAGGCGCAGGCGAGCTCGCCGACGCCCGCCGCGCGCACTAGGCTGGCGCAGACGCGCGAGGCGAAGCTGCGGCCGGCGAAGGTGACGATCGGCACGCCCATCCACAACGCATCCGCCGCCGTCGTATGGGCGCCATAGGGGAAATTGTCGAGGAAGAGATCGGCGAGCGGATAGCGCGCCAAATGGTGCGGATTGGCCATTTTATCGGCGAAAATGACCCGCTCCGGCGCGACGCCGCGCGCTTTCGCCTCCTCGCGCACGCGCGCGTTGGTCTGCTCCGCGCCGGTGAGCAGCCACAGCACGCTACCCGGAACCGCCGTCAATATGCGCGCCCAGCGATCGAAGGTGAGCGCGGTGAGTTTCTGCATTCCATTGAGCGAGCAATAGACGAAGGCGTTCTCCGGCAATCCCGCCTCGGCGCGCGTTGGCCGGTTCGGCGCGACGACGCGCTTGCGGTCATTGGGCTGATAGCAGGGCAGCCGCACCACCTTCTCGGAATAATAGATTTCCGATTCGTCCGGGATGATCACCGGATCGGCGATGATGTAGTGATGATAGGGACTGCCCATCGTGCCGGGGAAGCCGAACCAGTTGACGATGATCGGCGCCGGGCGCAATGAGAACACCTTGGTGCGCGCATCCTTGGTGTAGCCGTTGAGATCGACGAGAACATCGATCTCGTCCTCGGCGATCTTCGCCGCGGCGGTTTCGTCGTCCATTCCATTGATGTCGGTCCAGCGATCGACGGCGGCGACGATGCGCTCGCGTGTCGGATCATTGCGCGCAATGCCGCAATAATAAGCGTAGATCTCGAAATGCGCGCGATCATGGGATTCGAGCACATCCGTCATCGCGAAGCCGACGGCGTGCTCGCGCAGATCGGATGAGACATAGCCGATGCGCAGCCGGTCCTTGCCGCGTCTTTTCTCGGCCGGGAGCAGCCGGCGCTTCGGCCGGCCGATGGCGCGCTTCTCGTAATGATGCGCCTTGGCGAGCTGGAACATCGGATCGTCGCAATGATTGGCGAGGGACAGCGACGATATGCCATTGGCGAGATCTGCGCGGGTCACGCGCTCGGAGGGCTGCACGACCGGCCATTTGCACTGGCGTTGGCGCAGCGCGATCCAATGCTGGACCACTTCCTCCCGCTCGGGATCGATCTCGAGAATCTGCCGCAGCGCATCTTCCGCAGCCTCGTCCTTATTGAGGCTCTCAAGCACGCGCGCCGTCTGCTGCAGCGCGCTCAGCTTATGCGCGACCGACTCGCCATTGACGGCCGCGGCGCGCTCGACCAGCGCCATCCATTGCGCGACCGCCGCGCCCACCTGGCCCGAATCTTCGAGCAGCCGGCCGAGATTGATATAAGGCGGCTGGAAATCCGGCTGGATGCGAATCGCTTCACGCAGCGCATTGATCGCGCCGGAGCGGTCGCCCGCGTCGGCCAGCGCGGTCGCATAGTTGAAATAGGCGGCATAGATGACGGGATCGTCGACGTTGAAGGCGATCCAATGCTTGTAGAGCTCGACCGCCCGCCGATCGAGCCCCGCCGCTTTGAGCTGCGCGGCGGCGGTGAATAGATCGGCGATGCTCAGTTTGCGCGAGAGGGATTTTTCGACCGCATTTTTGAACAGTGCGAGGGCGGACTCCGATTCGTTCGGCTGGGCAGGCATGTCGACGTCCATTCGAGAGGGCGGCGCCCGAGCGATTTCGCCCGAAACGCCGTTGCGGACGCGTGACGAAGGTCACCGCGTCTCGCGCCCCCCGACGTCAGCCGACGAGAGACACGAGCGCGATAGCTTGAGCCACGGACATTGCCTGAATCTGGGTTGTCGTGAAGGCGTTGCCCTGGGTCGTGGTGAGAGCGGAGATATCCGTCGTCGTCAGGCCGGCGATGGCCGACGTCGTCAGCGACGGAATGCCGGTCGTCGCGTTCAGCGCAGTGAAATTCGTCGTGCTGAGCGCGGCGAGCTGCGTCCTGGTGAGGCCGGCGGCCTGAGCGCTGCTCAGAGCGTCGATCTCGGTGGTGGTCAGCGAATTGATCGCGCTCGCCGACACCGCGCCGATCTGGGCCGCAGTCAGCGCCCCGATCTGGGTCGAGGTGAGATTGCCGACCGCCGTCGAGTCGAGGCCTGCGATCTGCGAGGTGGAGAAGTCTCCGGCGTCGATGGCGTCGAGATAGGCGGCGGAGAGACCGCCGATCTGCGTGGCGGTGAGGCCGCGCACCTGGGTC
>NZ_PUIV01000032.1 GCF_003113265.1 Methylosinus sporium | reverse complement strand
TCGAACGAATCGCCAACCGATGGCCCAACAAGAACATCGAGGCGCTCATGCCCTGGAATTTCAAGCCCACCGAGTGAACGGCGCCGGGTGTGCGCTTACGATACGCGCTCCTATTGGCTCGGCGGCGGCAGCGGCTCGCTGACGCTGCGGGGCGGCGCGGGCATCGGCGACGATGTGTTCAACGCCGCGGGCATGACGATGAACGCTTTCCTCGACGGCGCCGGCGGCAACGACACTTTGATCGGCGGGATCGCGGCGGGCGCGAGACGCCGCGGCGTAACGCGGATGCGAGTGGATTGGCAGTCCGTGTGCGGATGAGCTATTGAATGGAATTGCGTCTCGGGGCCCGTCAGGCGGAATTTTTTTTTGGAATCTTTTGCGGGTTATGCCGTTCTCGATCGTCCTTATAAATATAAGGAGCGATCGGCGCTGGCTCAACGTGGATCAAGATTCGAACGCGCTCATCTGAGGGAGGGTCATTTCATTTTGTTCGCTCATGACGTTGCAGGGGAGCTGGAGGGCGTTTTACGGCACATCCTGTTGCCACTCGCCATCCTATCGATCGCTATCAGGGCGTTCTTACATTGGGCTCAAAAGACAAAGGACTGGAGGCCGTGGATTTCGCCTGGACCATTGGCATTGTTGCTCGCCATGCTGGCAACCCCCGTGTATCTACTCCTCGTTATGAGGTTTCAATCTTTCTATTCTGGTGACTTCAGCATAGAGCATATTGTGGCAGGTGTTGTGATGGCGCTGTTTCTTTCGGCGCCGCTTCTATGTCTTCTTGGCCCGGCATTTTGGCTGTTGCGCTGGAGAGCTGCTCGTGGTCGGTGGGCGCCGAGCGATGGGACGCTCTACACCTTTGGTGTGTTCTGTATTGTTGCCGAATATTTATGGCTCTCATACGTATTGAGTCATTAGCCTAAACAAGCCTGAAGGGGAGCCGTTATGGCATCTACTCTGAGAGTTACTCCCATTACGCCGTTCATCCGCGATTACCTCGCCAAACACGGGGCCGCCATAAAGTCGTACGCCCAATTGCTCGGCGTTCCGTCGACTGCTCTTGCGGGCGCAGTCAGCGAAGAAATGCGGAACGTATATGTTGAAGGCCTCGATATCGGGGCCGCGGCCCAAACGCTTTTGGATTGGAACGCATCAACTTTCAGCCATCTTCAGATTTTGAACGACTTTTCTGCGCGCCGGCCAGACATTGTTTCGGGTGTAAAGCCCAGCAATCCTCAAAAGATAATAAGCCCTACTGCTAACGATCTTGGCCCGGGAAACATCAACCTCGGGCAGGCCATTCTCCAACTACAGCGCTATTTGGCTGACCCGACCTATGCCAACGACCCTCTCAACCTGAGACAATATGAGAATGACTACCAACTGTTGGCCAGGGATCTCACCAGCCTCTCCAGCAACGCGACGTTCGCGTTCGCAGTCTTGGTCCTGAAGGACGGCGTCGCCGATTACACCCGAATCTTCGGCTCTGAGTTTACAGCTGCCCCCCTCGACGTTCGATCGGCGTTGCTGACGACCTATTTCAAACAAGGCGCCGGGGAATTCGCCAAGAAGCATCCGGAGTCTTCCGCCGGACAGCAGCCTTTGCCCAATCCCAGCGGAGGGGACGGTGGTCCTTTCGTGCTCGATCCATCCAATTTTCAAATATTGCAGGACGTCATAAACAACCCGACGATCGGTCCTCTCCCATCCAATCCTTTGGACGGCGTTCAATATGGCTCGACCGATGGCACGGGCCTCACTCTGGCCGGCGCTTCGGATGCGTCGGGGAATAATTGGTTCGTGCATTTCGATGTCGTGTCCGACATCACCACTGTGGGAACTAGCGCATTTGGCGTGCTGGGAACGATTAGCGCTGAAGCCGAATTTGGAATCAGTACAGCCGCAGCGGGAAGGCTGGCTGTTATCCTTAGTGGTCGCAGCATTTTAGGTCTGAACCCGGCCGGTGAATACGATTTGAATGTTGGCGGGACATCGGTGTTCAGTGCCGCAGCGGGCAGCAGCGCGGAACTGGATTCATCTGGACTCAATATCAGCGGTTCGTGGCTCCAGAATTCGAGGGCTCTGGCGGAGTTCACAACGGATGAGGCCCTGTCGCTCATCTTCGAGCAGCGCTCGGGCGACGGTACAATCGTCACCAAGCCGAATACATTGTCGCTCGGCTCACTTTCCGGGCTCGGTCAAGGCGCATTGCGTCTCAACGCAGGCGGCAGCTACAGTTTTGCTGTCGGAACGAGTGATGTGTTGCGAATCAACCCCGACAGCTCAGCCACGCTGACGAATGCGTCGAATCAGGTGCTACGGACATGGAGCGCTGGCGTGCTCGGCTCGGTGCGGCAAGCGCCGACCGGATCAATAATCATCGGTGAGGTCGTGACAGCAACGAGCGCTGGCAGTGTGCTCGCGCAATATGTTCTCGATCCGATGACTGGCGCGCTAACTTCGCTCGGACGGAGCACTTTTGTCCCATCGCCAATAGCCTCGCATGGGACGACGGCAACGCCAGCCGATGTGGCAGCGGCAGCGACGGCTCTACAAACCTCCGTCAACACACAAGTGGGCGTTTCCATCCCTTCCGGCGCGGCCGACAACTCCCATCTCGACGTCGGCGGCGGCAATTGGTCCACCGGCGCGCCGGCGCAGCAGAACCCGGCGGTCGTCGAACCGCGGCCCGATGCGCCCGGCGGGCTCGGCTTCGCCTCCGGCGCCTTCCATGCGGCGACGCCCAATATCAACGCCAATGGCTATCTTCCCGTCGCGCAGAACTATCTCGTGACCGGCAATGTCAATTGGGCCCGCCAGACCGTGCAAGCGGCTTTCGATGATTTCGCGCAGCGAATCGACAACAACGGCGACGCCTATGTCAGCACGCCGGAAATCGTCGGCACGCCGAATTACTATCTCACAGCATTCCGCTACAGCGCGCTCGAGGCGCAAGCCACAACGCTGCAAAACATCGATCCTCTCGTGCTCGATCTCGACGGCGACGGAATCGAGCTGACCAGCTGGATCGAGACCAACATCTTCTTCGACACGCTCGGCGACGGCAAGCTGCATCAGACCGGATGGGTCGCCGATCACGACGGAATTCTCGCGCTCGATCTCGACGGCAACGGCAAGATCGACAGCATCAAGGAAACCATCTCCGTCCATTACAACGGCGGAAGTTTCGCCGATGGCATAGCCGCCCTCGCCAGCCTCGCGCAGCCGGGCGCGACCAGCTTCTCACGCGCGACGTCGCTCACCAATGCGGCGACCGGCCGTCTCTATTTCGACGATCTGCGCGTGTGGGTCGACGCGAATCACGACGCTAAAACCGACGCCGGCGAGTTGAAGACGCTCGGCGAGCTCGGCGTCGCCTCGATCAGCCTCGCCGGGGCCGGAAACAAGGGCGAGAACATCGCCGGCAACGACATATTGAACCGCACCACATTCGCCAAGACCGACGGGACGACCGGACAGGTGGCGAGCGTCGATTTTCAGGTCGAAGGCGCGGCGATCACCACCAGCAATCTCGGCGGCGCGACTGTGATCAAATCCGAAGGCTCGGCGAGCGTCACCTCCTATGTGGTGACGGACGGCGCCGGCCATTCGCTCGACGCCTCGAGCTTCACGCTCGCCGACGGAACCCATCCCAACGCCTTTTATTCGACGACGGGCAATGACAGCTTCCTGGTCGACGCGACGGATACGCGCTCCTATTGGCTGGGCGGCGGCAGCGGCTCGCTGACGCTGAGGGGCGGCGCGGGCAATGACGTGCTGATCATCAACGCCGCCACGGCGCAGGCCAATATAGACGGCGGCGGCGGCTTCGACATCGTCAAGGTGAACGACACGCGCGGCGTGACGCTCGATCTCGCCGCGGCGCATGTGGAGGAGGCGATCGGCGATATCGGCGACGATGTGCTCAACGCCTCGGGCATGACCGCCAACGCCTTTCTCGACGGCGCCGGAGGAAATGACATTCTCATCGGCGGGATCGCCAATGACGCGATCGGCGGCGGGGCTGGTGACGACTATATCGACGGCGGACGCGGCAATGACATTCTGCGCGGCGGCGACGGCCGCGATCTGATCTTCGGCGGGGATGGCGACGATCTCGTGTTCGGCGAAGGCGGCGACGACACGCTGGTCGGCGGCGCCGTCTCGGGGACGAGCGGCGCCAATATGCTCGAGGGCGACGAGGGCAATGACCTCTTGATCGGAACCGGCGGCTATACGGTGGCGCGCTATCGCGGCTCTTTCTCCGAATACAGCTTCACGCGCAACGCCGACGGGACCTTCACCATCGCGGACAGCCAGGCGGGGCGCGACGGAACCGACACTCTGAAGGATATTTCGGCGCTCGAATTCGCCGACATCAGCCAGATTCCGGTGAACGCCAGCCTGCCCAATTACGGCTATGGCATGCCGGTGAACGATCGGGTCGAGGTGTCCGGCCCCGGCCCTTATGTGATCGCCGCCGCGAACCTTCTCGGCAATGACAAGAATTACGCCGGCCTGTCGCTGTCGATTCGCGAGCTTCTCGATGTGAACGGCAATGCGATCGCGCGGGGCGCGAGCGGCGCTGTGGTGGGCGGCGTGGCGGCGCTCAGCGCCGACGGCGGCGCGATCACCTTCACGCCCACGGCCGGCTTCACCGGCGTGATGAAATTCAAGTATCATATTTCGGACAGCGCCGGAAAGACCGGCGCGCTCGTGCAGCAGGTCGGCACGACCAATACGGCCGAAGTGACCGGCACGGTCTATCTCAACACGCCCGACCAGCCGACCGAGGAGCTGTTCGATCAGCAATGGTATTTGCCCGAGACGAATATCCTGCCTGTGTGGAAGGACTACACGGGCGCGGGCGTCCGCGTTGCGGTCTTCGATCCATCCGGCAATGCCGACCTGACGCATCAAGACCTTGCCGCCAACGCCGGGGATTCGACCAAGGTCAACGGCAATACTGGCGTCGAAAAATATGGCTCCCATGCGACTCTGGTCGCCGGCGTCATCGGCGCCGCGCGCGACGGCAGGGGGGTCGTGGGCGTGGCCTATAATGCGAACATCAGTTCTATCGCCATTCCCACCGACAGCAGCGCCAATCTGAACAATCTGCGTCTGTGGAAGAACTACGATGTCGTTAATAACAGTTGGAATATCGCTCCCGCCTTCGCGGACAGCTTCCTCAAATATCCAGATTATGAAGGCGCCTATCTCGACGCGGTCAACCTGGGACGCGGCGGCAAGGGGACGATATTGGTCTTCGCCGCCGGCAATGACCGGACGACCCGCAACACAAACGATCTGAACGAGACCAATTCGCTTTATGGAATCACGGTCGCCGGGATCAACGCCAAAACCGATCTTGCATCTCTGACGATCGGTCCCAACCCATTCAGCACGCGAGGAGAGACAATTCTCGTATCGGCGCCAGGCTCGAACATCACTTCGACCGGCGAACTCGTGACGAGCTCGACAGGCACGGTGTTCGGCAGCGATTACGCCACTGCCGAAGGCACGTCCTTCGCGACGCCGATCGTCTCGGGTATCGCGGCCCTGATGCTGGAGGCGAATCCAAACCTCGGCTATCGCGACGTGCAGGACATCCTCGCCTATTCCGCCCGCAAGGTGAATGATCCGACGACATCTTGGCAGACCAATCTCGCCAAGAACTGGAACGGCGGCGGGCTCCACTACAGCCGCGACTACGGATTTGGCGAGGTCGACGCACGCGCCGCCGTGCGCTTGGCCGAGACCTGGCAGGGCCAGAAGACCATCAGCAATTTGATGACGACTAGTTGGGCCGGCAGCCAAACGGCGACCGTAGGGAACGGCGCGCATGTCGTCATTAATTCCAGCGGCGCGTCTTTCACCTACACCAATATTTTCCCTATTTCATACGCTCCCTCAGTGTCCGGCATGCATGTCGAACATGTCGAGGCCTACGTCGATCTTGACGTCGACGCCTATCCGCTGAACGATATCAAGGTCATCCTCGAACCCATCCATCCGACTGTTTCGACGCTGAACTGGTATGGAACGGTCTACAGCCTCACCAATTACAATTACGTCGATAGCCAAGCGTCAGTCTTGCTGGACGGCGAGCAATCAGTCCCGACGAATGCGGCCTATGTCACCAGCGCAGACGGGCACCGACATCTCCAGTTCGTGTACGGCTCGGTGAAGTATCGCGGCGAGGACCCGGGCAGCGATCCTTGGGTGCTTCGGATCGTTCGCAATTCGACAGGTCAGGAGGTGGCGCCTGCGGCCAATTGGAGCATCCGCTTCGTCGGATCGAGCGCTTCTGATCCACAGCAGTGGATTTTCACTGACGAATATGGGGGCGGCGCCAGCATTACGCCGGTGACCGGCACAGACAGCTTCAATGCCGCTGCGGCGACCGGCGACAACGTCATCGATCTGCGCGCCGGCACGTCTGACTCGTTGATTGACGGCAAGACGGTGACGGTAAACGGAAACCTCGGCAAGGGCTTTGGCGGCGACGGCAATGACGTTCTGATCGCCAATGCGTTTGGAGACGAGCTCGATGGAGGCCGGGGGAACGATCAGTTCTTCGGCGGCGCAGGCAATGACGCACTGGACGGCGGCCAAGGCAATGACATCCTGACTGGCGGCGGCGGCTACGACACTTATGAATTCGACGCGAAGGGCGGCCAGGACGTCATCGTCAACGGCGTCGCCACGAATGCCGGGCCGAGCGGCGAGCTCGCTATGGGCGGTGGCGTTTCTCTATTCGACCTCCGGTTCATGCGGTCCGGCAATGATCTCGTCATCACCGTGATCGGCGCCGAGAGTCGAGTCGCTGTCCGCGACTGGTTCGCCGGTGCATATGCGCAGCTTACGAAACTCACCTTCTCCGACGGGTCGCAAATTGGAGCATCCGCGATCGCCGCCCTCGCCACGCTCGCCGATGCGCCGAGCGGCGTGATCGAGAACGCCGGCAACATCGCTCTCGTGGCGGCAGGCAATAATTACGGGCTCTACGGCAAGGACGGCTCGGGAAATCCGACGACGGGGCCGCTTCTGCGATATCAGGGCGGCGCCGTGACTGCGGGCCAGTTCTCGGGGTGGTCGCCGGTAGCCGCGGCGCAAACGGCGAGCGGTTATGTGGCGGCGCTCCGGAGTGCGGACGCCGCGTCGTATTCGATCTGGAGCGTCGACGCCGGCGGCAATTACGTCACCAGTGTGGACATCGAGAAGAACGACCCTCGTCTGTGGTCGTATGAGACGCAGTTCAATTTCGATCTCGGCGGCGACGGCAAGATCGGCGCGCCGCTTTCGCCGAGCGGCGTGATCGAGAACGCCGGCAATGTCGCTCTCGTGGCGGCAGGCGGTTATTACGGGCTCTACGGCATGGACGGCGGGGGGAATCCGACGCGGGGGCCGCTCCTGCGATATCAGGGCGCCGCCGTGACTGCGGGCCAGTTCTCCGGGTGGTCTCCGGCAGCCGCGGAAAAAACGGCGAGCGGTTATGTGGCGGCGTTCCGAAGTGCGGACCACACGTCGTTTTCGATCTGGAGCGTCGACGCCGACGGCAATTATATTTCCAATGTGGGCGTCGAGGATAACGACCCGGGTCTGTGGTCGTACGAGACGCAGTTCGATTTCGACCTCGACGGCGACGGCAGGATCGGCGCGCCGATTTCGCCGAGCGGGGTGATCGAAAATACCGGCAATGTCGCCCTCGTGACGGTGAGCGGTTATTACTGGCTCTACGGCAGGGACGGCGCCGGGAATCCGACGACAGGGCCGGTCCTGCGATATCAGGGCGCCGGCGTGACGCCGGGCCAGTTCCCCGGATGGTCGCTGGTCGCCGCGGAGCAAACCGCGAGCGGCTATGTGACAGCGTTCTGGAGCGCGGATCTCACGTCGTTTTCGATCTGGAGCGTCGCCGCCGACGGCAATTATCTTTCCCATGTGGGCGTCGCGGAGAACGACCCCGGCCTGTGGTCGTATGAGACGCAGCTCAGTTTCGACCTCGACGGCGACGGCAAGATCGGCGCGCCGATTTCGCCGAGCGGGGTGATCGAAAACACCGGCAATGTCGCTCTCGTAATGGTGAGCGGCTATTACTGGCTCTACGGCAGGGATGGCGCCGGAAATCCGACGACGGGGCCGGTCCTGCGATATCAGGGCGCGGGCGTGACGCCGGGTCAGTTCTCCGGGTGGTCGCTAGTCGCCGCGGAACAAACCGCGAGCGGCTATTTGGCGGCGTTCCGGAATGCGGCTCTCACGTCGTTTTCGATCTGGAGCGTCGACGCCGACGGCAATTATGTTTCCAATGTGGGCGTCGAGGCGAACGACCCAGGTCTGTGGTCGTATGAGACGCAGTTCAGTTTCGACCTCGACGGCGACGGCAATATCGGCGCGCCGATTTCGCCGAGCGATGTGATCGAAAACGCCGGCAATGTCGCCCTCGTGACGGTCGGCGGCTATTACTGGCTCTACGGCAGGGACGGCGCCGGGAATCCGACGACGGGGCCGGTCCTGCGGCATCAGGGCGCGGGCGTGACGCCGGGCCAGTTCTCCGGGTGGTCGCTGGTCGGCGCGGAGGCGACGGCGAACGGCTATGAAGTCGCCCTGCAGTCGACTGAAAAACAGTTCCTGATATGGAACGTCGACAAGCGCGGCAATTACCAATCCAGCGTGGAATTGGGCGGCGCGCGCGATAATGCGGACGGGAGCGGCGGCCTGTTCCTGCAAGGCGATGACCTGACCATAACGCTTTCTCAGACACGATCGACCGTGACTACGGCGGCCGGAAACGCATTTACAGTCGGCGGGCATGGGTCCGAATCGATCACGGCCTTCGGTCTGACCGACGAGACATTCATTTTTACGCCCGGAGCGGGCCAGGACATTCTCTACGGCTTTGTGGCCGGCGGCGGGACAGGACACGACACCTTGCAGTTCGACGCCTCGGCTTTCGGCGCGGGCCTGACCGCGGCCGATCAAAACGCCGATTGGCAGGCATTGTTGGCGCATACGGCGGACAACGCCGCCGGCTCCGCGGTGATCACAGATGTGTTCGGCGACAGCATCATCCTCAGCGGCCTTTCAAAGGCGTCGCTGACCGCGAGCGATGTACGATTCGTTTGAATACGGCTTCGACGATTTCCGGCGCGGATCGGGGCGAGACATCCATGGGAATTTGACTGAACCGCTCGGCGGCGCGCAACGCGCTCGCGTCGTTCCATCCTATGCTTTCCTCGCAGCGCTCGGCCGCCTCTCCGCCGCACGCCGGCTTCCATGCGCCGAGCTCTACGAGCCCGCCGCGCATCTGGAGGCGGCGAGAGACGAACGGTTCGGCTGGACTGACCGATCCAGGAGGAGCGGCGCGATAGGCACCGGATACTCGGGGCCTGGGTCGAGCGAGCTCAGCCTACAGTTTTATAGCTTGATTTCAATCGTATAAGCGTTCGCATCTCTGTCCCGACCGGCGCGCCAATGAAAATCGAGCATTACAGCCGCCATCGGATTTTGCCGTCCGACTCGGCCGGAGTAGGCAGGTGAATCTCGGCGTGGCGGCCGGCGTCCCAAATCGGGGTTTGCGCCGGGTCGGTTTTTAGAAATGCCAGAGCTGATCGCCGAGCTTTATCAGCTCCGGTAGGCTCAGCAGGCGTCCGAAAGTCAGGCAAAATTCGGCTATAGGGCGCGTCCAGGGCCGGGGAGCGCGTCTTTTCGAAGCGATCTGGCCTTTGCGGGCGCGTCTTATGCGTCTCGACAATTCCTCGAATCCATCCGCGCCGAGACATAGGCGCATCGCCTCCGCGCGCGCCGCCAATCGCGTCTCTATATAGCGCGCGAGGCTCTCATATTGCTGAAAGTCGGGGTGTACCGCATAGGATTTCTGCAGGCAGAGCAGGGCGCTGACATAGCGATCCGAGCCGAGGCGCGCGGCCAGCGCGTCGCCTTCGTCGATCAGCCGATCCACGACGGCGCGCCACGCCGCATATTCGGCCTTGAACGCCTTCATGGGGTCGGCGCTGTGGACGCCGCAAAGCTCGGCATGGCCCGCATATCCATTGCCGCCGTGAATTCGATAAATGGTGAGGGGGGCGTCGATGAGCGCGACGCCGCTCACGAGCCTCACGCCCTTATTCAGATAAGTGTCGCCGTGGAACCGCATATCCATGGACGTGCGGCCGCCGAGGAACAATGTCAGCGCGTCGCGCCGGAAACAATTGCCCGAGGTCGGCGCGGAGACCCAGTTTTCCCAATCATGCGCGTCGATGAAGTGAATGCGCGACTCGATATCGTTCAGCGGCGCTTCTTCGAACGGCCAGAGGCCGGAGGATAGGCCGAAGGGGCGCAGCCGCTCCTTTCGCAAGCCGCGTCCTGAAGCGATGAAGTCGCCAAAGGCGATCCACGACGTTCTGACCACGCCGCCCTTGGTGGATTGCAACATATCGGAAGAGGTGAAGCCGACCGCCGTCCGTAGTGAGAAATGCACGAAGATATGCGTTTCCACGAAGGTCGGGAGGAGGATGTCGTCGGCGTCGAGAAAGACGACATATTCGCCGGAGCTGGCGGCGAAGCCGGTGCCGAAAGCGGCCGTCTGCCCCTGATTGGCTCTATGCGAAATGATCTCGACTTGCGGATTTCGCCGTCGAATCGTCGCGAGAATGACCTCGCTTTCATCGGTCGACGCGTCGTCGACGATGATGCATTCGATGCGAGGATAGGTCTGAGCGAGCGCCGAATCGACCGCTTCGATCAAGAAGCGTCCATAATTATAGTTCGTGATGATTATGCTCACGAGCGGCAAGTCGAAGCCGAGCTTCCTGCCGGATGCGCGCCCTTCGCTCCGCCGATCGTCCTCGTCGACGAGTTTTATCTTATGGTCGGCGTCGTGAAATTGTGTAAAATCTTCAAGCATGGCCGACTCGACGCTTTATACTATTTGCGGCGATTTCGACGCCAATTCGGCGACGTCCCGTCGCGGCGGAAAATCGATTGTCGAGGATAATATACGTAATATACCGAATTGTAAAACGCGCGGCTCTGGACGTGGCGGATGCTCTCTTTGGAAGCGAGCGAGCCGAGTCCGCGCGACCGAAAAGCGCCCTAAACTCGCTCGAACAGCCAATAGGCGCCGAGACAGGCGATGACGCCCGAGCCGAGGCGCACGAGGCGCGGATCGCGCACTCCATGGGTGAACAGCCTGTCGAAGGCCGAGAGCAGGGGCAGCGCGATGAGCACGACGCCGATCTGGCCGGCCTCGACGCCGAGATTGAAGCTCGCCAGCGCCGGCGCGATGGCGCGCTGCGGCACGCCGATTTCGATGAGCCCGCTCGCAAAACCGAAGCCGTGGATGAGGCCGAAGACGAAAGTGTCGCGCCAGCGGCCTTCCACCTTGCAGGTGAAGAAATTCTCGATCGCGACATAGACGATCGACGCCGCGATCGCGATCTCCACCCAGCGGCTCGGCAGATCGACGAGGCCGAGCGCCGCCAGCGACAGCGTGATCGAATGCGAGACGGTGAAGGCGGTCACCAGCTTCACCACCGGCCAGACGCGCGTCGCCCACAGCATCACGGCGATGAGGAAGCACAAATGATCGTAGCCGGTCATAATGTGCTCGATCCCGGCGGCGAAGAATTTCGGCGCGAGCTCCCAGGGCGTCAGCAGCGGCTTGGAGAGATCGACCAGAGCGTCGCCGGGGAAGATCATGACCTCGCCCGGCGCCGGCTCCGCGCCGAGGCTCTGCGCCTCGGTGAGGCGCTCGTCGGCGTTGCGCTCGCCGACGCCGACGAGATGTTTCGCGCGCGATCCCTGCGCCTCGAGCAGTTTGTAGGGGTTGTAGAGGATTTGGCCCGGAACCGCGCTGCAATCCATGCGCAGCACGACTTTCGAGTCGCGCGGATTGGCGGGGTCCGCGCCCACCGAGACGATCTCGCTCGGGCAGGCGGCGCCGGCCTCGTTCTGCAGCGCGACGCGGCTTTGAATGAATTTGCCGATCATCGCCTCGATGACGCCCGGCTCGGTGAGATCGACATCGGCCCGGCTCGGCCCGCTCTCGGCGAACATGCGCTCTATGTCGGCGCCGAGAAAGCCGACATCGACGCGATAGCGGCCGTCTCCCTCGGGAACGATGCGGCTGCTGGAGATATCGGCCGTATGCGCCTTCGCCGTTCCCGCGCCGCCGACGACCGACAGGGCGACGATGAGCAGCAGAGCGATGCGCGAAAGCGCCATTCCTTCGACTCCCTTGACGCCTCGCGACATGGCGGCGTATGCACGAAATATCGATAGTGCATATCACGCCGATCTTGACAAGGCCGGCGTCCGGGCCGGCGTCCAGGCTCGTGTCGAGGAGCCGATCGGGCGCCGCGGCGCACAATCACAAGTCGAGCGTGCGCCTTGCTCGCATTCGACGACCGGCTTAGCATCGATGGATGTACGACAGACGGAAACCATGATCCTTCCCGCCGCCGCTCCCCGATGCGAGCGACGCCGAGCCGGCGCCGGCCCCTGGTCGGCGGCCCGCAGCGTTCTTCTGGCGATCGGTTTTTCGATCGGCGTCGCGCCGAGCGCATTGGCGCGCGCGAGCGGCGCAGAGACGCTCCCCAACGACCGCCTGCCGCATTTCGAGAGGCTTCCCGGCCCTGCGCAGGAGCCGTCGCAGAAAGCGGAGCGGCCCATTCTGCTCGCCCATGCGATCGTCGTGCGCACCTCTCCGGCGCAGGACGGCGTCGCCGCCGGAAGCATCGGCAAAGTCGACGTCTGGTATGACGCCGGCATAAGGGACGCCTTCGCCGCGCTGGCGGTGATCAGCGCCTCCGGCGAGCGCGTCGACAAGCGCGATGCTGCGATCGACCGAGCCGACCCCGCTCATGTCTCGGTGAGCGTCAATCCGCTCGGTCCCGGCAAATATACGGTTCGCTATCGCGCTCTGTCCGCCGACGGCCATCTCGTCAGCGGCGCCTGGGATTTCGAGGTGCGCCCCTGAAAGGCGCGAAGGCCGGCGGCGAGCGGCCGTCTTCGCGCGACCATAAGCCGCTCCGCAAAGGGAAGGAAGCCGTCGCGATGAGCCCGAACGGCCGGATGAATCTGATTTTGTTCCTCGCCGTCGTGGTGATCGCCGCCGGCAATGTCGCCGCCTTCTCCTATTCTCTCTGGGGCCCTTCTTTCAGCCTGTATTGGAATGATTTTCTCGACGCGCATCTCTATCGGCCAGCGGTCAAGGCCGGCGACCGGACCATGGCGAACTGCCTCAAGGTGAGTGATTTCTATTCGGCGCGGCTGACCACCTATTTCCTCGCCGACTCGGACAAGAGCGCCGGCGGGCGGACCGACGATCTCAGCAAATACGACGAATATTGCGATCGGGTGCCGGGGACCGGAAAGGTGATCTTCTCCGTCACTCTGATGGAGAAAGACGTGCGGAGCCAGGCGGTCGCGCTGTCCTTCTACAAGACGGACGCCAAAGGCGGGCTCGAGCTCTTGACCGCCTTGCCCTCCAAGACGCATCCGGCTGGTTTCGTGACCTTGGAATCCTCTGTCGATCACAAGGGGAAATATATGCTGAAGCTCGCTTTCGGCGACGGCAAGAGCGATGAGGACATGATCGAAATGCCGATTTCGGTCGGCCAGTGACGTCTTCGCGTCATATCGTCCGGCGGCGCGCGCGGCGCTTGTGGCGCCATCGCAGGACGCCGGTCACGTAGAGGAGCAGGGGCGCGAGCCCCGTCAGCAGAACCATCGTGCGGCCGAGCGCGCCGAAGGCCTCGCCGCAATGCAGCGGGAACAGCCATTCGAGCAGCGTCTCGCCGGCGGTGAACTCGCCGCGGTCCTGCGTCTGCAGCACGCGTCCGCTGTAGCGGTCGACGCCGACATTGCGGAATGTCTTGGTCCGATTGGGCTCGTCCGCCGATTGCTCGCCGACGACATAGACGCCGTCTTCGCCGCTCGGCAGCAAAATCCAATGCAGCCGACCCGTCGGAAAAATCTGCTCCGCGCTGGCGACCGCCGCGTCGATGCCGATCGGCGCTCGGCCGGGGATAGGCGTCGATTTTCCAAAATCGGGTTCGGGGCGTACGGGGGAGATGAGAGTCGCCAGCGAATGCGTCGCCGGCTTGAAAATCATCGCGACTCCGGTGGCGAGCGTCGCGAGCAGAAGAATGGCGAAATAGGCCCCGACGCATCTGTGCGCGTCATAGGCGACCCGCTCGAAGCTCGCGCCCCATTTGATCGTCAAGCCCTGCCGCCATCGGCCATTGCGCGGGCGCCAGAGATAAAGTCCGAAGAGAACGGAGAAGAACAAAAGAATTCCGACGGCGCCGACGAGATAGGCGTTGTTCGCGCCGAGCAGCAGCGTCCAGTGAAAGGCCATGACGATCTGGACGAAAGGCTGCGAGAACACATCGTCGCCATGCGAATATAAGCGGCTGCCGATGACTTTGGCCGTATAGGGATCGACGAACAGCTGGTGGAAGTAGCTGTCGAGATCGTCGCTTTCGACCATGTAGCTCACGATCGCGGCCGCGCGCGAATGACGCGGGAGCGTGATGCGTTCAGGCCGTCCGTCCGCCGGAATGGCGGCGGTCGCCGCCGCGAAAATCTCGTCGAGCGGACGCATGGCGGGTCGCGTCGGCGATTCGACGCGCATGAGCGGGGCGTTCAGCCACTCGTCAATGTCCTCGCGAAAGGCGAGCAGCGCGCCGCTGAGCCCGATGAGCACGAAGATCGCGCCGGCGAAGAGGCCGATGATGCGATGCGTCGCCAGAAAAATCTCGCGGCCCGAGCCGGTTCGACTCATGACAGACGCCTCCGCCGTCTCGACTGCGGGCGCGGCGGGATCGAGACAGTTTTCGTTTCGGCTTCGCCCGCGCTCCGCGGCCGCGAGGGGAGCGTCTTCCGCGGCCTGTGTCAATGGCGCCGAAGCGCCGGGTTTTCGCGGCGCGACCGCGCCGGTCGTGGCGCCGCATTCCGACAAATTTCGATCGCGCGCCTCGGGATGTTTTGGTTGCGGGCCGCAAATGTGTAATATCGAATGATCGAGGCGCCGGCTGCGATGTCGCGCGCCCGAAGGGCGATGCTCACTGCGCTGTTCCGTCGCATTTCGGCATATTGTATCTCTCTTGAACAGGCCTAGGCTCGCCAAAATTGAAAAAAGCACGGCGGAGGACCGTATGGGGAGCGCCCAGGAAAGCAAAGAGACAGTGAGGCTGGTGGCGGTCATCGCGATCGTCGCGGTCGTTTCCCTCGTCGTCGCTGTCGGCCTCAGAATGTGGAAATAGCGTGTCGCTTTCGCCCGTCTCAGGCGATGATGTCGGGCGTCAGCTGATCTTCCAGAAAAGCGATGCGGTCGCGCAGCAGCAATTTTCGCTTTTTCAGCCGCTGAATTTGCAGCTGGTCCACGGCGCCGACGGTGAGAAGGGCGTCGATCGCATCCTCGAGATCCCGGTGCTCGAGCCTCAAACGCTCTACTTCGACCCGGATCGAGCTGCGTTCTGTTTCGTTGAGTTCATCGATCATTAGGAGAGCCTGCCCGAGCGGCGCGGCGAGTCGTGACATGTGATTATCGCCTCGCATCGCCTTCATCTTCAAGTCCCGATACGGCGGCGGCTCCGCATAAATTCCAAAGGATCAGTCGACCGCGACCGCTTTGTCCAGCTCCACGCAAGCCGAAGCGTCGACGCGCTCCAGCTCGAAGACCCGATTGTGGCGCGTGAGCTCCAGACGGATCGCTTTCTTGTTCTGATCCGGGCCGCGCCAGCCGCTCACGCTTTCGTCCAGATAGAGCGTGAGCGAAGCGCCGTCCTCCGCGAGATCGATGGGGAAGTCGCCGCCTTCCGCAGCCGCGCCGCCGAGGCCGTCGCGCGCCATGCAGCGGGCGGCGGCGTCCTCGCGGAACGATCGCGCGAGGCGGGGGCCGCCGACGTCGCGATTGGCCTCCTCGCTCCAGGCGCAGCCACCGACGACATAGAAGGGCTTGCCATGGCCTTTGTGACGGAATTCGACGCGCAGCTCGCGCTCATTCTCGGCGGCGGGGAACTCGCGCCGAAGCGAGAGCCGCACCGAGACGACCGTCTGGCCGGGATGCGCGCGCAGATAGGCTTCGTCGAAGCGGTTGAAGAAGCAGGCCCCGCTCGGCGGGATTTTCTCGATCAGCAGATTTTTGGCCGCGGCGGCGCTCGAGAGAGCGCAGAGCAGACAGATGCAGATCGAGCGGTTCATCTTCCGAACGTCATCCCCCGGCGGGCGCCGGCGCATAGGCTTCGCGCATCGACGCGATCTGGGCGATCTTGTCGTCGAGCGCGCTCCAATCGTCGCGCTCGGCGATCTGCGCCCAAATCGATTCGACCTCTTCTATCAGCATAGTGCAGGGCGTGGCGCGACGGAAATAGGGGTGGTCGAGATTGGCGCCCGGCGCCGTCTCATGCGCGGCGAGCGCCTCGCGCATGCCTGCGAATTCCGGCGCGTCATAGGCCGCCGCCTGCGGGCTCGCGGCGGCGCGCTCGCGGCTCGCCATGCCGCCGCGCCAATCGAAGAAGGTCTGTTCGAAAGACGTCTGCGTCTTGCCGAGAAATTCCAGCAGAGTTTTCGCGAGGGCGGCGTCCTGCTCGGGATCTCGCGCCGGCAGCAGGCCGAAGCGATCGAGCAGGGCGAGTCGGAACTCGCGCTGAAGATGGTTCTGATAGCCGCCGAGTATCTGTTCCGTCCGCTGCAGCCCGACCTGCTGCAGAATGGTTTCGGCGAGCCGCGTCAGGTTCCAGCCGAGGGCGCCGGGCTGGCGGCCGAAAGAATAGAGCCCGCTGTCGTCGAAATAGGCCGCCGTGAATTGCGGATCATAGCGCGGCGCGAAACGCCACGGTCCATAATCGAAGCTCTCGCCCGTTATGTTGATATTGTCCGAATTGAGCACGCCATGGACGAAGCCCGCCGCCATATAGCGGGCGGCGAGCCGCGCCACGCGCGCCGCCACGCGCTCCAGAAAGGCGCCGGCGCGGCTTTCCGCCGGCTCGCCCGCGAGCTCGGGGAAATAATGGGCGACGCAATGCGTGACGAGCCGGCCGAGCGCCTCTTCGTCGCCGATATGGGCGAGGCGCTGGAATGTGCCGATGCGGATATGGGAATGAGACAGCCGCACCAGCACGCTGGAGCGGGTCGGCGAGGGCTCGTCGCCGCGATAGAGCGGCTCGCCGGTCTCGATCAGGCTGAAGCTCTTGGAGGTGTCGACGCCGAGCGCCTCCAGCATTTCCGTGGCGAGAATCTCGCGCACGCCGCCCTTGAGCGTGAGCTTGCCGTCGCCCTGGCGCGACCAGGGCGTGCGGCCGGACCCCTTCGTGCCGAGATCGAGCAGGCGCCCGTCCTCAATGTCGCGCAATTGCGCGAACAAAAAGCCGCGGCCGTCGCCGATGTCGGGATTGTAGGCGCGGAATTGATGGCCGTGGTAGCGCAGCGCCAGCGGCTTGGGGAAACCGCCGGGCAGCGGCTCGAAACGGCCGAGATGGGCGATCCATTCCTCCTCGGTCAGCGTATCGAGGCCGACGCGCGCCGCCCAGCGCTGATTGCGATAGCGCAAAATATGCTGCGGGAAGCGGGCGGCGTCGACGGGATCGAAAAAACCGTCGCCGAGCGCGGCGTGGAGCGTTTCGGCGCGATAGCGCGGGGCAGGGGGCATGGGTCTCGGCTCTCGCTTTGGCAGGAGATTCTGCGGCTCTGAGCCCCGCGAAGCAAGCCGGGCGCCCGCGCGGCGCGGGCGGAGCGAGAGAGGACCGCCAAAAAAAAAAGGCGGAGAAAGCTCTCCGCCTCGACGCTGGACCTCGGGTTCCGGCTGTCAGTGGAGGCTGGCGCCTTGCCGCAGCTTGTTGATCTCGTCCTTGAGCTGAAGCTTTTTTCGCTTCAATTCGTGGAGCTTCGAATCGTCGTATCGGGGATGATGCTGCACCTGCGCGATCTCTTTCTTGAGCGCCTGATGGCGGCGTTCGAGCTCGACGAGATGGGTCTGTAGCGACATACGGCGCCTCCTTTGGTTGATGACAGAAGGACGACGCCAGTGTGACAGGAATTATATGGCCCGCAAGGGGCGGCGACGTCGCGGGGGCGCGAATTATTTCGTTCAAAAGCCCTGGCCGCGGAACGAATTCTTAAAGTTTTCAGGCGTCGGGTCGATGTTCGGCCGCGCGCGGGGAAACCGTTCCAGGGCGCTTGCGCCTCGGCCCGACTGCCGCTATACGGGCGTCACTCGCGTCGAACGAACCCGGTCGGCGCAGGGGGCGCGTAGCTCAGCGGGAGAGCACTACGTTGACATCGTAGGGGTCACAGGTTCAATCCCTGTCGCGCCCACCATCTATGTCACATCGAGTTTCATGTCGCTTCGAGCGGGCTTCGACCTCTCGCTTCGCGCATTATCGTGCGTCCGATTCGTCCAAATGGCCATCACGCAGCGAAAGCGTCCGCCGAAGAAACGCTCGGGTCGCCGGGGATGCTCCGATTGCCGAGAGGCGGCTTTGGCGCCGTGCGACGGTTGCGATCGCTCTGCAATATTTCGGCGTGATGAGCCGCTGCAAAAAAGCGAGTTTCTTGTTCGATGCGCGTGTCTTTGCGAGTAAGTCGATGATTGCAATCGACAGCGATATCGGCTCCAATATAAAAGATTTGAACGCCGAGGAAAGCACCATGTCCGAAGCCGAAGACAAAGCGCTCGTCGCACAGATACTCTCTTCCTATCTTTCGAATAATACTGTTGCTCCTGTCGATCTCCCTTCTGTCATTGCGGCGGTGAAAAAAGCTTTCGGCAACGGCGATGCGGCGATAGCGGCCGCTGCGGAGGGAGAAGCCAAGCAATGGCGGCCGTCCGTTCCCGTGAAGAAATCGGTTAGCCCCGAAGCGATTACTTGTCTTTGCTGCGGAGAGCCGTTCAAATCCTTGAAGCGTCATCTTCAGGCCGAACATAAGCTGACCCCGGACGAATATCGCGCCGCTTTCGATCTGAAGAGCGACTATCCGATCGTCGCGCCCGATTACGCCGCCCGGCGCTCGGCGCTGGCGAAATCGCTCGGCCTCGGCCGCAAGCCCGCCGCGAAGCTCGTCCCGCCGCCGAAAAAGCGCGGCGCGCCGGCGCGCAAGGCGGTCGCCGAGGCGTGACGCGCATCGGTCGCGCCGCTTTCGCCGGCGGCGCGAGAGCGGCGCGTCGGTTTCACGAGCTTGTCAGACATGGCCCGCGAACAGCATTCGGCGACTGTCCGTCTCGAGAACGAGAGCGGTGAGGATAGAGGTCGCGAATGCGCCCGTATCGACATTGATGCGGTTGGGCAGGATGTCGGGCTCGGAGACGGGCGTGTGACCATGCACGATCATCTTTTCCCAGGCGCCTCGGAAGCTCAAAAACTCCTCCCGAATCCACAACAGATCCTCGGCTCTCTGAGCGTCGAGCGGCACGCCGGGCTTTGCGCCCGCATGACAGAAGAAATAATCGCCATAGCTCGCGGTCAGCGGCGTCTCCTGAATGAATCGCCTGTGCGCGTCCGGGAGCCGCGCCGACAAAGCGCGGCGCGCCTCCTCATAGCCCTTGCCGCGCATGATGGAAGAGACCTCCACCCCATAGGAATGAAGGGTCTCGATGCCGCCGAACCTGCGCCAGCTCTCGAGGACGGACGCGTCCTCGAGGAAGCGCATGAATATTTCCTCGTGATTGCCGCGGAGCGCGAGAAAGGGCGTCGGAAAATCGCCACGGCTCAGCCAATCGACGACGGTGGAGGACTGCAGGCCGCGGTCGATGTAGTCGCCGAGAAAAATCGTCAGCATAGCCGACGGCGCCGATGCGCGCTCCTCCTCGATGCGCCGCGCGAGCTTGTCGAGGAGGTCGGCGCGTCCATGGATGTCGCCGACGGCGTAAATTCGCAGATCGGGTGGGAGGCGCGTCGGAAGCCCGGTCTGCAATGTCTGAAATTGCGTCAATCGAGAATTGGTCATTTCATCGGTCCGAGACCAGTCGCGCCCGGAGGCCCGCCGCGACATTCTGTCCAGACACTAGAGCAGATCGTCGGCCGATGAAATCGCGCGGGACCGCGATCGTCGCCTTTATCCTGTTCGCGCCCCGCGAATAGCTCGGCTCTGGTAACGGTTTTTTTGCCGGCTTCGCTCATGCTGGGGGCGGAGAGAAAATATGCGCAGGGACGACGAAAAAGCCGGCGATCGAGCGGCGCGCGAGGCCGATGTCGACGTAAGGGCGTTTCGCGCGGGCGCGGCGCTTTTGGCGTGCCGCCGCGGCGCGGCGATCGTCGAATTCGCCTTCGTCGCGGCGCCGCTCTTTGCGATTTTGATCGCGATCTGCCAAGTCGGCGTCGTGTTTCTCGCGCAGCAGGAGCTCGAATCCGCCGTCGAGAAATCGGCGCGCACTCTGCTGACCGGCGAGGTCCAGAAGAATGGTCTCGACCGGTCGCAATTCACGACCAAGGTCTGCGGCGGCCTCACCGCGCTCTTTTCCTGCTCGCAGCTGATGGTCGATGTGCAGACGGCGAGCGCCTTTTCGTCCGTCGATACATCGGCGCCGGTCCTCACCTATGATTCCAGCGGCAAGGTCACCAATAGCTGGAAATTCCAGACCGGCGGCGTCGGCAGCATCCTCGTGCTGCGCGTGATCTATCAATTTCCCGTCGTCGGCGGGCCGCTCGGCTTCAATCTGGCCAATCTCGCCAATGGCAGACGCTTGCTGATGGCGACCGCCGTATTCCAGGTCGAGCCTTATTCTTGAAATAGCATCGGAGCAGGTCCTTTGCGAATGCATTGTCTCAGCCGCTTCTTCTCGCGCGCCGGCCGGCGCGCGCGAGATGGCGCTCGCACGCTGCGGCGCGACGAAGGCGGCATGATCGCGGTGGAATTCGCATTGTTGATTCCGATCGCCGTGCTGATCCTCGTTGCCGAATTCACGCTCGGAGAGGCGATCGGCATCAGCCGCAAGGTGGCGATCACGGGACGCACGCTGACCGATCTCGTCGCGCGGCGCGCAGTCGTGTCTTCCGCCGATCTCACCACTATTTTGAACGCTTCGACGCAAATCATCGCGCCCTTCCCGAGCGCCAATCTGAAGATCGTTCTCGCCCAGCTGTCCACGGATGACAAAGGCAAGACGACGACGGTCGAATGGAACGAGCCCTTCAATACGACGGGTCTCGTCAACAAATCGACCTTCGTGCTGCCGGCCGGCATGGCGCAGGCCGGAACCTGGCTGATCTATGCCGAAGTTCGTTATGACTATACCCCGCCCTTCGGCGCGAAGCTGATCCCCGCCGTGCCGATCCGTTACACATTCTATATCAATCCACGCATCACCTCGTCGGTGCAGCGGGTGAACTGAACGAAAAGGCGGCGCGACGCATGACGATCTTCCCGGCACTCGCGAGATTCTTCGCCCATCGCAAGGGCAATGTCGCAATCATATTCGCGCTCACCGCGATCCCTCTGATGATCGCCGCCGGCGGCGCCGTCGATTATGCGAGCGCGGGGCGCGTCAAGACGCAGCTCTACGCGGCCGCCGACGCCGCAGCGCTCGCCGCGACGACTCCGCCGATGATGCTGAAATCGGAGGCCGTCGCCAAAGCCGCTGCAACGACCATGTTCGCCGCGCAGGCGGCGCAGATCACGCGTCAGACCTACAACGCCGTCAATCTCGCCATAGACGTCCACGACAAAGTCGAACCGGGCTCCATGACGCGCAGCGTGTCGGTCACCTATACGACGCAGGTGCCGAATTCTTTCGGCGCTTTCTACGGCCTGCGCACGTCGAACATAATGGTGAACGCCGTGGCGAGCGCGACGACGGCGCGCAATATCGATTTCTATCTGCTGCTCGACAACTCCCCCTCGATGGAGCTGCCGGCGACGCAAGCGGGCGTCGATGCGATGAACGCGACCGGATGCGCTTTCGCGTGTCACGAGAAAAACCTCAGCGACGGCGAATACACGAACAAATATGCGGGCTGGGGAACCATCGACAGCTACGCCTACGCCAAGAACAATGGCATAAAGCTGCGCATCGACAATGTGCGCGAGGCCGCCAAGAGCCTCGCCTCGACGGCGCAATCGCTGATGTCCTCCAATGGCGCGACCTATCGTCTGGCGGCCTATAATTTCAATTATGCGGTCTCGATGATGCAGAGCCTCGTTCCGACGACGAGCGCCAATGTGAGCCTCATCCAGGCCAATATCGAAACCATGACTCCGCCCTTGATGGATTCGAACAATTATCTCGCGTCCAATTCGTCCTACACCTATCCGACCGGCGTCTCGACCTACAATACGGTCACGACCGGCGGCGCGCTGCGCAACAATGATGCGATGACCGATCTCAATCAGGCGTTCACCAAGCTGAACGCAACCATGCCGGCGCCGGGTAGTGGCACGACCGCCGCCGGCGACACGCCGCAAGAGGTCTTGATGCTGGTGACCGACGGCGTGATCGACGCGAGCAATTATTCCAGCACGAGCTGCACGACCTCGATCAATTCGAGCTATTCGAATTCCTATGGTTCTTTCTATCGCTGTCTTCAGCCGGTCGATGTCTCGTATTGCACGGCGATCAAAAATCGCGGCATTCGCATCGCTGTGCTCTACACGACCTATTATCCCGTGCCGAGCAACGGCTTCTACAACGCCACCGTCGCGACTTTCGCTTCGCAGATTTCCGACAATCTGAAGAGCTGCGCCTCGTCCTCGGATCTCTACTTCGAGGTCAACACGGGCGGCGACATCACCACCGCTCTGGCGACCTTGTTCCAAAAGGCCGTCTCCACCGCCTCGCATCTCACGCAATGATCGGGCGCGAGCCTGCGCCATTCGCCGATCGCCCGCGCAGGCTCGATCGCTCGCGTCCGCGTCAGACCGAGACCTTGCGGCATTCGTCCGCGCAGGCTTTGCATTCGGAATATTGCGGGAAGCGGTCGCATTCTTTCTTGCACGCCATGCAGACGTCGCCGACCGCCTTGGCCAGGGTCGGCGTGAAGGGCGAATTGACCGCCGCCAGCGATTCGAGCGCGGCGCAGGCGGAGACGAGATCATAGGCGGCCTTGGTGCAGCCGGCCATGCTCGTATCGTTCATCGACAGCATTCCGAAGCAGTGACGCAGGCATTCATTGCCGGTCGAGACACATTCGGCGCTGGTCTTCATCAGCGGCTGAAACTTCGGACCGTGCATCATGTGCTCGGAGTGCGGATTGGCGAATTGCTCCTCGGCCAGAGCGCGCGTGGCGGAGAGGGCGGCGGCCGCGCCGACGGCGGCGGCGACGAATTCGCGACGTTCCATGGAGAGCCTTCCTTTCTCGATCGAGGAAAGTTTTGCTCCAAATGGCGCAGGCCGCAGAAAATTCAATCTTTTTTCTCGGTCTAGCAGCGCGTCATTTTTATTGCGCACGCGAGCGGAAAGGCCATTTAGGAAGAAAAAGGGGAGGAAGACGCAAGGAGGAGGAGATGGAGCCGAAAATCGCGCTCACGCTCGCGCGCGGAGATGCGGAAGCGCTCATGGGTTGCCTGCGACGTCGCTTCGAGCGGCTGTGCGACATTCGCAAAGAACTCTGTGAGCCGGACGAATTCGACGAGCTGGAGCGCGAGGAGCGCGCCTATTTCGACGCCGAGAATGCGCTTGTCGAGCGCGTCATCGGCGAATTGGCGCGCGCCCTCGAAGAGGAGCCGCGCCACTGAGGCGCGAGCGTCTGCGCGTCACGCATCGCAGGGCGAAGGGGCTGTAGCGTCCCAGGCCAGCGGCCGCGGCGCGCGGCGGCGCGTCTCCGGCCATCTCGCCAGCAGCATTCGCAAGACGACCATGAGATCGGCGGCGGCGCGCGCCTGGCCGAGATCGACGAAGCCGCGAATATCGGCGACGAGAATGTCGCGCACGGCGGCGGCGCCGCGGTGGCTGTTGAGGAGATAGCTGGCGAGCGTTCGCTCATGCGCCTTCGAGGGGGCGGCGTCTCCGAACGGCAGGAGATCGAGGCCGCTCGGCGCCAGTATTTCGGCGATCTGCATCATCGGTCGGCTCCACGACTCGTTTCTGACGCAGAGCGCTAAACCGACGAAAATGACGTTTTGTGACAGCGGCTATCGGGGGAACTACCTATCGAGCGCAGGCGCGGCGGAGGCTTTCTCGCGCAGCAGCCGCTCCGCGCATTCGGCGACGCGCAGCCACACGACGCAGCCCTCGCTGTCGCCCGTTTTTTGGAAATCAGTGGCCCTTTCCCGCGCATTGGACGGCGCTTCACCCAGCAGCCGGTGGGTCAGCGCGCGTGCATGAATCTCGACGGCCTGTTCCAGGGAAATCTCCATAGGATCCGCTCCTCGTCGCAGCCGTTGCAGCCGCGTTCGTTCACGCGACATATCTGTGGCACATGACGTAGAGCGCCGGCCGTGCGGCGCAGTGTCGCGTTTTCCGGCCGAGCTGCAGGCCGCGCGTTCCGGCCGAAGCTCTCGAAAGATCGGGGACAAGTCGATATATGCCCGCTCTTTCAAGCTGATCGGCAGAAGCTACGGGATGCGGCGCATCGGCTCAGGAGGCGATGCGCGTCGTCCCTGAGGTGGATCGCCGCAGCTCGACAGCGGTCGCGACACGACGCAGCGCGGCGAGCGAGGTCGCCCAGTCGATGCAGCCGTCGGTGACGCTCTGGCCATGGACGAGCCGCTTGCCGGGAACGATATCCTGTCGCCCTGCAACGAGATTGCTCTCGATCATCAGACCGATGATGCGCTGCTCGCCGCCCTCGATCCGCCGGGCCACATCCTCGACGACGAGAGGCTGGTTCTCGGGCTTCTTGCTGCTGTTGGCGTGCGAGGCGTCGATCATCAGATATGGCGAGACGCGCGATTTCTCCGCTTCTTTGGCTGCGGCGTCGACGCTGGCGGCGTCGTAATTGGGCGTCTTTCCGCCGCGCAGAATAATGTGGCAGTCCTCATTGCCGCTGGTCGAGGCGATGGCCGAGCGGCCGTCCTTGGTGACGGCGAGGAAATGATGCGGCTGCGAGGCGGACAGCACGGCGTCGAGCGCGATGCGCACATTGCCGTCGGTGCCGTTCTTGAAGCCGACCGGGCAGGAGAGGCCGGAGGCGAGCTCGCGATGCACCTGGCTCTCCGTGGTGCGCGCGCCGATCGCGCCCCAGCCGACGAGATCGGCGATATATTGCGGCGTCGTCATATCGAGGAATTCGCAGCCTGCCGGCAGGCCGAGCTCATTGACCTCGAGCAGCAGCCGCCGCGCGAGTCGCAGCCCCGCCTCTATGTCGAAGCTGCCGTCGAGGCGCGGGTCGTTGATGAGGCCTTTCCAGCCCACAGTGGTGCGCGGCTTCTCGAAATAGACGCGCATGATGATCAGGAGCCGGTCGCCGAGCTCACGCTCGGCCTCGGCCAGCAGGCGGGCATATTCCATCGCGGCGTCCGGATCATGGACCGAGCAGGGGCCAATGACGACAGCGAGGCGATCGTCGCGCCCGCGCAAAATTTCGCGCAGGGCGGCGCGCGCGCCGAGCACGGTGGCGCTCGCCGTCTCGCTACGCGGAAGCTCGCGCATGATCTCGGCGGGCGGGCTCAATTCGGTGATTTTGACGATGCGAAGGTCGTCGGTTTCGGTCGGCACGGCGGGCTCCTTGTTTTCGAGCGTCACGCCGGCGGCATAAAAAAGCCGCCAGCGGGACTGGCGGCTCTCGGGGTTTTCAGGCTTCGCGTTACTTCAAGTCACACGCGTTCGCCTCCCGTCGCCGCCGGCGCAGGATAGCTAAAGTACCAGTAGTAGCGCGTAGAGCGGGCGAGGGTCATGACGGCAGAGTTAAAGCGGAGAGGGGGAGAGAGTCAAGGCGCCGGCACGCAGAGCCCCGAATATCCGGTCATGCGCGTATTCAACGGCGAGCCGTTCTCCCTGCCTTCGGCCGCTATTCCGAAGGAGGCGCGCGGCTGCAGCTTGCGCGCGGCCTCGACGCATTTTTCTTCCGTCGCATAGCCGGGAATGGCGTTGGTCGCCACGGCGCCGGCGGCCTGGGAGGTGGTGACGACGAAGGTCGCGACGATGAGAGTGTAGGACATTGAAAATCTCCTCGCGAGCAATGAAAGCGAATGAAAAATGGCGAAGACGCCGTTACGCTTCGAGACCCTATCGCGAAACGATTGCGAGAACGTCGCCGCTCAGCGATAGATTTCGGCGATTTCCAGAAATTCCTTCGCGGTCAGAGAGGCGCCGCCGACGAGCGCGCCATCGACATTTTTCACGCGCAGCAGCTCGGCGGCGTTGGCGGCCTTCACCGAGCCGCCATAGAGAATGCGCGTCGCCGCGGCGCCGGTGCCGAAGTGTATGACGAGCCGGGCGCGGATGGCGGCGTGCATTTCGGCAACGTCGAGAGGCGTCGGCGTGAGGCCGCTGCCGATCGCCCATACGGGCTCATAGGCGACAACCAATTTGTCTGGCGCGGCGCGGCGCGGCAGCGAGCCGTCGAGCTGCGCCTCGACGATCGCGGATGCGCGGCCGGCGTCGCGCTCGGCGCGAGTCTCGCCGACGCAGACGATGGGCGAGAGCCCGGCGCGCAGGCCCGCCAGCGCCTTGGCGCGGATCAGCGCGTCGCTCTCGCCATGATCCGCGCGACGCTCGCTATGGCCGACGATCACATAGGAAGCGCCGGCGTCGGCCAGCATTTCAGCCGATATATCCCCCGTATGGGCGCCGCTCGGCCTTTCGTGGCAATCCTGGCCGCCGAGCGCGATTTCGGCCCCGGCGAGGAGTCGCGACGCGCGCTCCAGCAGAGTGGCCGGCGGACAGATCGCCAGCTCCACTTTTTCGCGCAGAGCCGCGTCATAGCCGCCCGCTACCGCCTCGATCTCGCCGAGCGACGCCGAAAGCCCGTGCATTTTCCAATTTCCGGCGACGAGCGGGCGCGGCGTGGAAGACATGTCCGGGCGTTCCTCTCAAGTCGAAGCGTGAAGCGAGCAATCTGGCCATATCAGCGCTCGCCGCCACGAGCAATTCGCCGCGACGCCGCGCGGTTGCGGTCAAAAGGAAAATTGTCGCCGCTCCGGCCGGGTTGCCGGGCGTTCGGCCGACAGCTATAAGCGCCGCGATCTTTCCCATCCTCGAACTCGACGAGAAGACGCGCCCATGGCGACCGAACGCACATTCTCCATCATCAAGCCGGACGCCACCAAGCGTAATCTGACCGGCAAGATCAACGCCCTCATCGAGGACGCCGGGCTCCGCATCGTGGCGCAGAAGCGCATTCAGATGACGCGCGAGCAAGCCGAGACCTTCTACGGCGTCCACAAGGAGCGCCCCTTCTTCGGCGAGCTGATCGACTCGATCATCTCCGGCCCGGTCGTCGTCCAGGTTCTGGAAGGCGAGGGCGCCATCGCCAAATATCGCGCCGTGATGGGCGCGACCAATCCGGCCAGCGCCGATCCGGGCACGATCCGCAAGGAATTCGCCGTCTCCATCGGCGAGAATTCCGTGCATGGCTCCGATGCGCCGGAGACGGCGGCGATCGAGATCCCGCAGTTCTTCTCGGGCAATGAGATCGTCGGCTGATTTTTCAGGCCGCGACATAATTCGGAAAATAGGCGGCGAGCAGCCTGTCTCGGTAAGCCACGAGATTGGGCTTGCTCGCCACCGCGTCGCGGAGCGGCGATTCGAGTTCGGGAACGAGCGATTCCGCCACCATGGCGAAGGCCGTGGCGTCGGCTGCACTCGGCGCCGCGCCGAAGAGATAGGGCTTGTCGCCGAGCAGAATTGAGAGCGCGTCCACGTCGCGACGCGCCAATTCGGCGAGCTCCTCATTCGAATGCCGCCCGAGGCCCTGCGCCGTGAGGCAGCGGGCGATCTTCTTTCGGATCAGCGCCTTTATGAGCGGGCGAACGAGCGCCGGAACGCGCGCGAAAAATTTCGCCGGACCACGCTCGAAATTGCCATCGTCGATCCAGCGGGCCTGCACCATCAGCCAATAATAATGTTCTTCCAGCATTTTCTCGACGGCCCAGCCGGCGGCGCGCTGCTCCGGCGTGAGGCCTGCGTCGAAATCCATGCCATAGGTCTTTTCGAGATAGAGGCGGATAAAGGTGGAATCGGCGACGATTTTTCCCTCGTCATCGATATAAGGCAGCTTGCCCTTGGGTGCGCGGCCGTAGCCGGAGTGATCTTCGCTGTATCGAAGACCGGCGAATTTCAGCAGCGCCATGGTCTTGAGCACAAAGGGGCTTGCATCCGGAAGGCCGAAATAAGGGCCGAACGAGTATAATTTTATCATTGTCGAAACCTCTTTGCGGAAGCCACTTCGAGAATATGATCGAGAAGCTGCAAAGACCCTATTCTCGACGGGCAAAGGCAAGTAAGTCTCGTATCTTTGCGTTAACATTGGGGCTGATCCGCGCGCGATGGCGGCGAGGGCGATATGATGACGAAACGCTGGGTCGACTGGGGGGCTAGGGCGACAGGCTTGCTGGCGCTCGCGATTCTGCTCGTAGCGACGCCCTTCGATGGCGCGCTCGGCCTCGCCAAGCTTTTGGCTTTCGGCGTCTATCTCTGCTGGTTCGCGCTTCCGAGCCCCTGCAAGGGCGGCGCGTCCTATCCCTTCGGCCATGGTTTTGGCCCGGGCGCCGCGTGCCCGCGCAGGGATCAGCCGGAGAAGGGGACAGTGAGCGCCGGCTGCGGCGACGCGCTCGCGCCGAGCACGCGATTGCCCTCCGCCCTGACGGCGCCGGAGGCGACGAGCCGCAACGCCCGCGAATAGAGCAGATGCTCCTGCTCGAGCACGCGCGTCCCGAGACTCTCCGGCGTATCGGAATCGAGCACGGCGACTGCCGCCTGGGCAACGATCGGCCCCTCATCCATTTCCGGGACGACGAAATGGACCGTGCAGCCGTGAATTTTCACGCCAGCGGCGAGCGCCCGCTCATGTGTGTGCAGGCCGCGAAAGGCCGGAAGCAGGGCCGGGTGGATATTGAGCATACGCCCGCGCCATTGGCCGATGAACCAGGGCGTCAGCAGACGCATGAAGCCGGCGAGACAGAGAAACTCGATTCGATGCGTCTCCAGCACGATCTGTAGCGAGCGCTCGAACTCCTCCCGGCCGGCGTAGATCTTATGATCGACGGCGGCGACGGCGACGCCCGCCGCTTTGGCTTTGGCGAGTCCGACGGCTTCCGGGCGATTGGAGACGACGAGCGCGATCTCGGCCGGAAAATCCGGCGCGCGGGCCGCCTCGATCAGAGCGTCCATATTGGAGCCGCGCCCGGAAATGAGGATCGCAGTGCGCAGCCGCCGGCTCACAGCGGTAGATTCCCGCGCGTGACGACGCGCGGCCCGTCGCCGGTCGCCGCAATTTCGCCTATGGCGATCGGCGTCTCGCCCGCTTCGCGCAGCGCCGCGACGGCTTCGTCCGCGCCGTCTTTGGCGACGACCACGACCATGCCGATTCCGCAGTTGAATGTGCGTAGCATTTCGGCTTCCGCGACGCCGCCCGTCAGCGCGAGCCAGGAGAAGACCGGCGGCGGGCGAAATGCGCCGAGATCGAGGGAGGCGCCCAGCCCCTTCGGCAGTACGCGCGGCAGATTGTCGGGAAAGCCGCCGCCGGTAATATGGGCGAGGGCGAGAATTTTCTCGCTGCGCTTCAACGCCGCGAGCAGCGGCTTCACATAGATGCGCGTCGGCGTGAGCAGCGCCTCGGCCAGCGTCCTCCCGGCGGCGAAGGGCGCGGGCGCGTCCCAGGCGAGGCCCGACTCGGCGACGATGCGGCGAATGAGCGAGAAGCCGTTGGAATGGGCGCCGGAGGAGGGCAGGCCGAACAGAAGATCGCCTTCCCTCACCTCGGCGCGCGGCAGCAGGCGGGAGCGCTCGGCCGCGCCGACGGCGAAGCCCGCGAGATCATAATCGCCCTTGGAATAGAGGCCCGGCATTTCCGCCGTCTCGCCGCCGAGCAGCGCGCAGCCGGCCTCGACGCAGCCGGCGGCGATCCCCGAGACGACGGCCGCCGCGGCGCCCGGCTCGAGCTTGCCACTCGCGTAATAGTCGAGGAAAAACAGAGGCTCGGCGCCCTGCACGACGAGATCGTTGACGCACATTGCGACGAGATCGACGCCGATCGTGTCATGAAGGCCGGACTCGATCGCGATCTTGATCTTGGTGCCGACGCCGTCGTTGGCGGCGACCAGAACGGGATCGGAAAAACCCGCCGCCTTGAGGTCGAAGAGGCCGCCGAAGCCGCCGATCTCGCCATCCGCGCCTGGCCGGCGCGTCGAGCGCACGGCGGGGCGGATGAGGTCCACCAGCCGATTTCCGGCGTCTATGTCGACGCCGGCCTGGGCGTAAGTGAGACCTTTTTGTCCTGCCGCCATTGCGATATCCCGCGCTCGATTTCGAGCCTGCGGCCTAGCGCCTTACGCGGCTGGGCGCAATCCGTTTTGCGGGTGTCGCGGGGCAGAGCGAAGGACGATTTTTCCGACCGCCTCGTCGCCTCCGCTCCGCGCGAGACGGACTCAGCCGCTCACATGCTTCTCGACCGCGCTCGGATCGACCGGGTTGAGCTCCACGCTCTCGCCGCAGCCGCAGGCCGAGGTCTGGTTCGGGTTCTGGAACACGAAGCTCGACGAGAATTGCTGCACATCGAGATCCATGCGCGTGCCGAGCAGATAGATGACCGCCTGGCCGGCGACGATGACGCGCGCGCCTTTTTCCTCGATCACCTCGTCGCCCGGCGAGGGCTCGGCCAACTCCATCTTATAGGCCATGCCGGCGCAACCGCTCTTCTCCACGGAGATGCGCAGGCCGATATTGGCGTTCTCGGCGCCGGCGAGCAGGCCGCGCACGCGCTCCGCCGCGGAATCGCTGAGGCTCATGACGTTCATCTGTTCGCTCCCTACATCCCTTCGTCTGCCGCGTGAATGCGCGGCCCGACGTCGCGATCAATAATTCTTCCATATGCCCGGCGTCGCCAGCTCGACGAGATTGTCGTCGGGATCGCGGAAATAGAGGCTCCGCCCGCCGCGCGGCCACTCCATCCGCGCTTCGATCGGCACATTCCTCTCTGCGAGCCGCCGCTCCCACAGGCCGAGATCGTCGGGCCGGATCGCGAGCGCGAAATGCAGGCGCCCGCGACCTTCGTGCGGCGGTATCTCGCCCCCCGGCAGAACCACCGCCTCGCTCATTGTTTCCCGCGCGAACAACAAAAGCACGCTGCGCGGGCCGCAATCATAGGCTATGAGCCGCTGATCGGCGAACATTGGCTCGAGGCCGAGCGCGTCCTCATAGAAATGCGAGGCGCGCGCCAAATCCTCGACATAGAGAGCCGTCTCGAGACACCCGTCGATCTTCGGCGCGGGCGCGTCCATCGGCTCTCCTCACTCTCACCACATATCGAGCGTCATGCGCGCTTCGTCCGACATGCGGCTCTGGTCCCATGGCGGCTCGAAGACGAGCTTGACGATGACGGCCATCACGCCCGGCACGAGGCTCACCGAGCTCTGCACCTGCTCGACGATCTGGCCGGCGACGGGACAGCCCGGCGCAGTCAAGGTCATGTCGATATAGACGACGTCCTCGGGCGTGATGTCGATATTGTAAATCAGGCCGAGCTCGAAAATATCGGCGGGGATCTCGGGATCCTGCACGGTCTTCAGCGCGGCGACAATGCCTTGCGTCAGCCGTTCGACCTCTTCCTTCGATCGGCCCGCGGGCAGGGACTGCTGCTCATCCCGTGTCAGCTCCCGACCGGTCACGACTTCCTGCGGCTCCACCGCGTCATCGGTCTTGGTCACGATTCTGTCTCCTCATCAAGAAAACAGCGCCTTTGCTTTCAGCAGCGCTTCCGCCAGGCGGTCGACCTCGTCGCGCGTATTATACATTGCGAAAGAAGCGCGGCAGGTGGAGGTGACGTTGAAGCGCTGCAACAGCGGCATGGCGCAATGGGTTCCGGCGCGAACGGCGACGCCGGAGCGGTCGATGACGGTCGCTATGTCGTGAGCATGGGCCTCAGGCATGTCGAAAGCGACGATCGGTCCCTTGTCCTTGGCGTGACCGAAGATTCGAAGCCCCGGTATATCGGAGAGGCGCTCATGCGCATAGGCGGTGAGGTCGGCCTCATGGGCGCGGATCGCCGGGCGGCCGATCTTCTGCATATATTCGAGCGCCGCGCCGAGCCCCGCCGCCTGCACGATGGGCGGCGTGCCGGCCTCGAAGCGATGCGGCGGCGTGTTGTAGGTCACATAGTCGCGCGTGACCGTCTCGATCATCTCGCCGCCACCGGCGAAGGGCGGCAGCTTCTCGAGCCATTCGCGCTTGCCATAGAGAGCGCCGATGCCAGTCGGTCCGTAGAGCTTATGGCCGGTGACGATGTAGAAATCGACGTCCAGCGCGCGCACGTCGACATCGAGATGCACCGCGCCCTGCGAGCCGTCGACGAGCACCGGCACGCCATGAGAATGGGCGATGCGCACGATATCGGCGATCGGCGTCGGCGCCGCCAGCACATTGGACATATGCGTCAGCGCGACAATCTTGGTCTTCGGCGTGATGAGCTTCTCGAAATCCTCGAGCGAGAAGACGCCGTCATCGTCGGTCTCGATCCATTTCAGCACCGCGCCCTTGCGCTCGCGCAGGAAATGCCAGGGCACGATATTGGAGTGGTGTTCCATGATCGAGAGGATGATCTCATCGCCCTCGCCGATATGGGCGAGGCCATAAGAGGAGGCGACGAGATTGATCGCCTCCGTCGCGCCGCGCGTGAAGATGATCTCCTCGCGATTCTCCGCGTTGAGGAAGCGGCGCAAAGTCTCGCGCGCGCCCTCATAGGCGTCGGTCGCCGCATTGGCGAGATAATGCAGGCCGCGATGCACATTGGCGTATTCGTGCTCGTAGACCTGGGAGATGCGCTCGATCACTTGCCGCGGCTTCTGCGCCGAGGCGGCGTTGTCGAGATAGACGAGATCCTTGCCATAGGGCTTCTCGGCGAGGATCGGAAAGTCGCGGCGGATCGCCTCGACATCATAGGCGGGCGTGGCCTCGGCCAAGAGCGGCTGGTTCACTTCGCTCCCCCTCGCTTGCCGAGCCAGCTGCGGATGCGCTCGAAATAGATGTCGCGCACCGCTTCCTCGCCGAGCGCCTCGACGATCTCGCCGGCGAAGCCTTCGATCAGCAGCGCCTCGGCCTCATGCTTGGGCAGGCCGCGCGCTACCAGATAGAAGAGCTGGTCGGCGTCGAGGCGTCCGCAAGTGGCGCCATGGCCGCAAACGACGTCGTCGGCGAAAATCTCCAGCTCCGGCTTATTGTTCATCGTGGCGTTCTCGCTGAGCAGCAGAGCCCGCGACTGCATGGAGCCGTCGGTCTTCTGCGCGCCCGGGCGCACCACCACCTTGCCTTGGAACACGCCGGTCGACTGACCGTCGAGCACGCTGCGGAAACGCTCGCGGCTCTGGCAATGAGCCGCGGCATGTTCGACGACGAGCGTCGTATCCGCGTGATCCTTGCCGCCGAGCAGGGAGATTCCGTCGAGCGAGACGCTCGCCTCCTCGCCGGCGAGCCGCGCGAAGATCTGCCGGCGCACCAAGCCGCCGCCTTCGACGAAGCCGAGCGATTTGAACGCGGCTTTCGCCTGCGCCGTGATCAGCAGGCTGAACAGGCGGATGGCGGATTCCGATTGCGGGCCGATGTCGGCGATATGCTCGACCTCGGCGCCCGCGCCGATCGCGAAAGCGAGAACGTGGTTCTCCTGCGCGCCGGAGGGCGAGAGGGCGAGCGAGGTCTCGACGATCTTCGCCTTGGCGCCGTCGCCGACGATGACGAGCGAGCGCGTGAAGGAGGAGCAGGCCTCGCCGCCGGAGGAGAGCAACAATATCTCGATCGTCTCGGCGACTTCTGTCGCCGGAGCGATGCGCAGCACCACGCCGTCCTGCATCAGCGCCGCATTGAGAGCGATGACGGCGTCGGCCCCGGCGTTCTCCGGCAGGCCCAGCGCCGTGAGGACGGAAGCGTCCTCCTTGGCGAGGACATCGGCGAGAGAGGAGAGCTCGACGCCGGCCGGCAGAGACGCGACATCGGACAGATCGGGACGGAAGGCGCCGTCGGCGACGACGAGACGCACACGGCCGAGGGTCGTCGGCGGCAGCGTGATCGCTCCGGGCGCGCCGAGCGGCGCGACTGTCCGCAGAGAGGCGCGCAGATCGGTGTAGTGCCACGCCTCGACGCGACGCGTCGGCAGCCCTTTGCGCGTGAAGAACTCCCACGAGGCCTGGCGCAACGCGGGCGCGCCCTTGCCCTTCATCGCCTCGAAGGCGCCGGCGAAGGCCGTCTCGGCCTCGCTCTTCTTGTCGATCGCCTGCACGGTCATGATCTCACCCTCACGCCGCTTCGCCGACATAATCGCGATAGCCGCTCTTCTCAAGCTCGAGCGCGAGTTCCGGCCCGCCGGTCTTCTGGATCTTGCCCTTGGCCATCACATGCACAGTGTCCGGCTTGATGTAGTCGAGCAGGCGCTGATAATGGGTGATGACGAGGAAGCCGCGGTTCGGCGAGCGCAGCGCGTTCACGCCTTCGGAGACGATGCGCAGAGCGTCGATGTCGAGGCCGGAGTCGGTCTCGTCGAGAATGCCGAATTTGGGCTGCAGCAGGCTCATCTGCAGAATGTCCATGCGCTTCTTCTCGCCGCCGGAGAAGCCGACGTTGAGCGCGCGCTTCAGCATGTCCATGTTGATGCCGAGCTTGGTGGAGGCCTCGCGGATCAGCTTCATGAAGTCCGGCGTCTGCAGCTCTTCCTCGCCGCGCGAGCGGCGCTGCGCGTTCACGGCGGCCTTGAGGAAGGTCATCGTCGCGACGCCCGGAATCTCGACTGGATATTGGAAGGCGAGGAACACGCCCTTGGCGGCGCGCTCATGCGGCTCGAGGCCCAGAATATTCTCGCCGTCGAGCAGCACCTCGCCCTCGGTGACGTCATAGCCCTCGCGGCCGGAGATGACATAGGAGAGCGTGGATTTGCCGGTGCCGTTCGGCCCCATGATGGCCGCCACTTCGCCGTCCTTCACCGTGAGGTTCAGCCCGTCGAGAATTTTACGCTCGCCGATGGAGACGTGGAGATTCTTGATTTCGATCATGGTGTCGTCCTGTTGGCTGTTCGCTGTCGTGCGAGGGACGTTGCAAATCGGAGGCCGCTCAATCGGGGCCGTTTCGTCGCCCGCCTGCCTCGTAAAGAGGCGCTCAATAAACGCAGAGCGCCTCTTTGCTCATCGATACGTCAACCGACGCTGCCTTCGAGGCTCACTGCAATCAGTTTCTGCGCTTCCACTGCGAATTCCATCGGCAGCTTCTGCAGAACGTCGCGCACGAAACCATTGACGATGAGCGCCGTCGCCTCTTCTTCGGAGAGGCCGCGCTGCATGCAATAGAACAGCTGGTCCTCGGAGATTTTCGACGTCGTCGCCTCATGCTCGAACACGGCGGAGGCGTTCTTCGACTCGAGATAGGGCACAGTATGCGCGCCGCATTTGTCGCCGATGAGCAGGCTGTCGCAATTTGTGAAATTGCGCGCGCCTTCCGCCTTGCGATGCGCCGACACCTGTCCACGATAGGTGTTCTGCGAATTGCCGGCCGAAATGCCCTTGGAGATGATGCGGCTCTTGGTGTTCTTGCCGAGATGGATCATCTTCGTGCCGCTGTCGACCTGCTGATAGCCGTTCGACACTGCGATCGAATAGAACTCGCCTTGCGAATTATCGCCGCGCAGAATGCACGACGGATATTTCCACGTCACCGCGGAGCCCGTCTCCACCTGCGTCCAGGAGATATGCGAGTTCTTGCCGCGGCAATCGCCGCGCTTCGTCACGAAGTTGTAGATGCCGCCCTTGCCCTCGCTGTCGCCGGGATACCAGTTCTGCACCGTCGAATATTTGATCTCGGCGTCGTCGAGAGCGACGAGCTCGACCACGGCGGCGTGCAGCTGGTTCTCGTCGCGCTTCGGGGCCGTGCAGCCTTCGAGATAGCTGACATAGGAGCCGGCGTCGGCGATGATCAGCGTGCGCTCGAACTGTCCCGTGTTCTTCTCGTTGATGCGGAAATAGGTCGACAGCTCCATCGGGCAGCGTACGCCCGGCGGGATGTAGACGAAAGACCCGTCCGAGAAGACGGCGGAGTTCAGCGTGGCGTAGAAATTATCCGTCACCGGAACGACTGAGCCGAGATATTTGCGCACCAGCTCGGGATGCTCGCGCACCGCTTCCGAGATCGGGCAGAAGATCACGCCGGCCTTGGAGAGCTCCTCGCGGAAGGTCGTCGCCACCGAGACCGAGTCGAACACCGCGTCCACAGCGACCTTGCGCTGCTCGACGCCGGCGAGCGCCTCCTGCTCGCGCAGCGGAATGCCGAGCTTCTCATAGGTGCGCAGCAGCTCCGGATCGACCTCGTCCAGCGACTTGGGGCCGGGCGTCGATTTCGGCGCGGAATAGTAATAGAGGTCCTGATAGTCGATCGCGGGATAATCGACGCGAGCCCATTTGGGCTCCTCCATCGTCAGCCAGCGCCGATAGGCCTCGAGCCGCCACTCGGTCAGCCATTCGGGCTCGTTCTTCTTTGCCGAAATGAAGCGGACGATATCCTCGCTGAGGCCCTTCGGGGCCTTTTCGGATTCGATATCGGTGGTGAAGCCGTATTTATATGCGTCGACGTCGATCTCTTCGACGCGCGCCACCGTCTCCTGGCGAGCCGCCATTTGTCCTCTCCTCGTCTCGACGGGTTCAAGGCCCGCCGGCCGAAATTAGAGCCGCCTAAGCCGCCCTTCAGGCGGCCGTCCGCCGCGCCCTGATCCTCTTTGCGACCCCTGCAAAAGCGATACCAAACAAATCTACATGCTCCTCCGTCGAACTCCAGCCCAAACTCGCCCTGAGCGCGGCTTTGTCCTCGAGGCCCATAGCGGCGAGCACATGGGAGGCTTTCACCTTGCCCGAGGAGCAGGCCGAGCCGGAGGAGAGCGCGATCCCTTCGACGTCCAGCGCCATCAGCAAGGTCTGCGCTTTCTGGCCCGGGGTCAGAAAGGCGGAGGTATTGGCGAGCCTCGGGCCTTTCGCGCTGAGAAACATGGCTTCCGGCCAGATTTCCGCGACTTTCGCCTCCAGTCGGTCGCGCAGCGCGCCGAGCCTTTCGGCCTCCGCTTCCATGCTGTCTTTCGCGACTGCGAAAGCCGCGGCGAAGCCGGCGATGGCGGCCACATTCTCGGTTCCGGCGCGGCGTCCGCCCTCCTGGCCGCCGCCGCGCAAAAGCGCCTCTCTGATATGGAGCCGGTCCTCCGCGAACGCCAGTGCTCCGGCGCCCATAGGTCCCCCGATCTTATGTGAGGAAAAGAACAAAGCATCGGCCGGCCGGGCCGCGAATGTGGTCTCCAGCCGTCCGACCGCCTGGGTGGCGTCGCAGACCAGAAGCCCGCCTGCCGCATGGACGAGATCGGCCGCCGCGGCGACCGGCTGTATGGCTCCGGTCTCATTGTTGGCGGCCTGCAGGGCGAGCAGAATTCGTCTGCCTTTGTTGCGCTGCAGCGTATCGGCCAGCGCATCGAGCGACAGGGCGCCTTCCGCGTCGAGCCCGATGGTCTCGGCGCGCGCGGCGGGGAAACGATGGCCGGCCAGAACGGCCGGATGCTCGCCGGCGCCGAGGAGCAGCAGATCGATCTCCGCCGTAGTTTGGTCTCGTTGTAAGAAAGGCGTCAAAATCAGATTGGCGGCCTCGGTCGAGCCGGACGTGAAGACGACATTGCGCGATTTCGTCCCAAGTCCCGCGGCGATTTCACTGCGCGCCTCCTCGATCAGCGCGCGGGCGGCTCGGCCTTCGGCATGGACGGAGGACGGATTGCCGAGCGTCTCCAGCGCCGCGAGCATGGCGTCGCGCGCCTGCGGCCGCAGCGGCGTGGTGGCGTTGTGATCGAGATAGGCGCGCGGTGCGGACATGAGGCGAAGCTAATCGTTCCGCAACGAGAATGGGAGAGGCCTGCGGCCGGCGAATTGCGATCTCGGCCGAGCTCGCGATCGGTCGGACAGAAAGCGCCGCGACCTTCAAAACTCTTGCATCTAGCGAGGTCACACATGCTAGAAGGCCCGCTCGGCCGTCAAAGGGCCGCGGGTTCGGAGCGCGCCGGACGCGCGGACGCCCGAAAGGGGCGCTCCGGCCGGAGCATAACGCATTTTCGGCCCTGGCGAAAACCGCTCGGCCGCATAGGGCGTTTTTCGCGCGGGGGAGACGAGGAACTCAATGCCCGAGGTCATTTTCACCGGCCCTGCCGGCCGGCTCGAAGGCCGCTTTCATCAATCGGCGCAGCGCGGCGCGCCGATCGCCATCGTGCTGCATCCGCATCCGCAATTCGGCGGCACGATGAATAATCAGATCGTCTATCATCTCTATTACGCTTTCGCCGAGCGCGGCTTTTCCGTGCTGCGCTTCAATTTCCGGGGCGTCGGCCGCAGCCAGGGTGCTTTCGATCACGGAGCCGGCGAGCTCTCGGACGCCGCGGCCGCGCTGGATTGGGCGCAGGCCGTCAATCCGGAGGCGCGCGCCTGCTGGATCGCCGGCGTCTCCTTCGGCTCCTGGATCGGGATGCAATTGCTGATGCGCCGGCCGGAGATAGAGGGCTTCGTCTCGGTCGCGCCGCCGGCCAATCGATTCGATTTCTCGTTTCTGGCGCCGTGCCCGTCATCGGGCCTGTTCATCCATGGCGACATAGATCGCGTGGCGCCGCTCAAGGAAGTGACCGGCCTCATCGAGAAGCTCAAGACGCAGAAGGGCATCGTCATCGAGCACGCCGTCGTGCAGGGGGCGAACCATTTCTTCGAGAACCGCATCGAGCCGCTGATCGCTCATGTCGATTCCTATCTCGACAAGCGTCTCGGCAATCCGCCGCGCATCGCCATTCCCGCGCGTGGCGACTGACGACGGTCGAAGAGCCGAAAGGGGAGCGCGACGCTATGCGGGCGTCGTGCATTTTCATGTCTGCGGCAGGGAGCGCTCCCGCCGTCCCCACGATCCGCTGAGACGGGGCCGGGGCGGGCCGGATGGCGGGGCGCGGTCTCGAGAAAGAGAGCCGCGAACCGGCGGGAGCGGGAGAAGACTCTTCTCTACGCGCTCCGAGCTCAAGTTAAATTTTGTCAATATTGGAAGAGGCGCGGAATAAACGCCGCCGCCTGACGCTCAATTCTTTATTACGAAAATTTAATGTGCGCATTCGACGCTCTCACGCGCCCTTGGCCAGCGCCGGCAGCACGCGGGTCGCGATCGCGTCTTCGTCGATCGGTCCGAGAATCGCGATATCGATCTTCGGACCCGGCGCCACGACGAAGCTCGCCGGAACGCCGCGCGCGCCGAGCGCCCGCTGGAGCAAGGCGCGCTCGTCCCGTCCGACCGCGACAAACGGATTGCCATGCTCAGCCAAAAATCTGCGGGCGTGGTCGGGATCGTCCTTCACATTGGCGCCGTAGATGGCGACGCCTTTTTGCGCCAGCGCCATCACCAGATGATGCTCGGCCCGGCAACTCGGGCAATAGGAGGCCCAAAGATAGAGCAGGGCGTGCTTGTCAGCGAGATCGGCGGATGCAAATCCGGGCGTCGGACGCCCATCGGCGAAAGTCAGCCCCGGCGTCGGCGGCAGGTCGAAAGCCTCGATCGACAGAGTGTTGAAGAAGCGGACAGAGAGATCTTTTCTCGACCAGACTTCCGCGCCGACAGCCGCCAGCCCGAAAGCAGCCAATAGCAGGCCGCGCCGGCTTGTGGTCATGCGTCTGTCGTCATTGGTGGCCGCGCGCATCTTCGCTCCTGCATTCGCCTCGCCGCAGCTTGGATTGGAAACCTTCAATATGGAATGAACAGGGCGGCGCGTGCGAGGCGGCTGGTTCTTGACAATTGCGATTGTCCTGCTTCATCGTTTCTGAACGATTGCTTCTCCCTACGCGCGGAGAGTGGGGCGGCGCCGAATTGTTCCGCGGAAAATCTTCGATATGCGGCCGATTTCAGGAGGCTCTTCATGAAAATTTCGAGACGATGGCGTTGCGTCGCAATCCTATTCGCTCTGGCGCTGGCGGGTTGCAACGTCGGACCACAGGTCAGTTTCGCCAATGGCGGCAGCGAGATTCTCATCCGACGGGAGGCGACGGTCGCGTCGGGCGCGCTCGTGCGCCTCCACACTCTGAGCAATAATATCGATCCGGACTGCTCCAGCATTCGCCGCGCCGACGTTCGCGTCGCGCGGGAACCGCAGCACGGGCGTCTGACGATCGTGAGGTCGGTGGTTTATCCGGGCTTTTCACCCGGCAATCCGCGCGCGCATTGCAATGGCAAAGGGACGCAGGGCGCCAAGGTCGAATATCGCTCCACGCCCGGTTTTCAGGGCGAAGACCTCGTCGAATATGAGATTTGGACATTCAACGGCGGGCGCCTGCGGTACACGGCCGTGATTCACGTCCTTTAGAGTGTCCGTTCCAGCCGAAGTGGACACCGGTTCGGCGTTGGAAACGCGTCAAAACAAAGGCCGAGAGTCATTCCGTGTTTCAATGAAACACGGAATGACTCTAGCGCATCGTCCGATCGGATCGGACAATCCGGCCGCCCTTGGTCGGCGCGCTCACCCCGGTCGTTCCGGGGAAGGTCAGCGGCAGGCCGTTCAGCACACGCACCGCGAGAAAGGCGAAGGCCTGCGCCTCGATCGCATCGCCCATCCAGCCGACCTCGGCCGCGGTGGCGACCGGGCAGGGGAGGCGGCGGGCGAGCTCGCCCATCAGCGTCGGATTATGCACGCCGCCGCCGCAGATGATCGCGCGCGCCGGAGCAGAAGGCCTCTGCCCGAAGGCGAGAGCGAGCGAGGCCGCAGTGAAGGCGGTCAGCGTCGCGGCCGCGTCCTCGACCGAGAGCTTATTTGTTAAGTGAAATGAAAAATCATTTCTATCCAATGATTTCGGATAGGTTTTTTGAAAATATGGATGAAGAAGGAGCGATTGCAGAACGGCCTCGTCGACGCGCCCTTTGGCGGCGGTCGCGCCGTCGCGATCGACCGGCTGGCCGGTTCGCGCGAGCATGACATCGTCGATGAGCGCATTGCCAGGACCGGTGTCGAAGGCGACGGGCTCGGCCGCGCCATCGACGAAAGTGACATTGGCGACGCCGCCTATGTTGATCACGGCGGCCGGCCCTGCGATCCCGCTCGCTGCAACCAGAGCGCGATGATAGGCCGGAACCAATGGCGCGCCTTCGCCACCGGCGGCCACATCGTCGGCGCGAAAATCAAAGGTGACATCGACGCCGAGCCGCTCGGCCAGCGTCTTCGCGTCGCCGATCTGGACGGTCAGCCGGCGCTCGGGCCGGTGCAGGACCGTCTGCCCGTGAAAACCGATGATATCGACGGCGGCCGGATCGAGCTTCTCGTCGCGCAGGAACGATTCGACCGCCTGCGCATGGCGCTCGGTGATCAGACGCTCGGCCGCGCCGACCGCGCCCGGCCGCGCCTCGCGGTCGGCGAGCCGCGTCGCATCGGCGAGGGCGGCGCGAAGCAGATCGCGATCGGCTTCGGAATAAGGGAAAAAGCCGGTCGGTCCGAAGACCAGCCGCGCTTCGCCGTCCGTGTCGAGCAAGGCCACGTCCACCCCGTCCATGGAGGTGCCGGACATGAGGCCTATGGCGCGGAGTGTCATTCGCGTCTCCTGTTGGCGTCCATATCCGCTCGCATCGATTATAGAGCGCCCGGGCGCCGATCTGGCTTTCAAATCCAGATTTCCTTGCCAGATCGGCGCAAATCGCTCAACTGTGGCGCTTCTCGTTCACCTTGGGCGGAGCGCGGCATGAAACATCATTCGCACCATGCGGAACCTTCGACGCTGCGCCGTTTTCTCGCCAGCGAAGCGGCCGGCGGCGTGGTGCTGATGGTGAGCGCGGCCGTCGCGCTGGCGCTCGCCAATTCGCCTTGGGCGTCAGCCTATCACGATCTGCTCGAGGCGCCGATCGCCGGTCATTCGACGCTGCATTGGATCAATGACGGGCTGATGGCGATATTTTTTCTGCTCGTCGGCCTCGAGATCAAGCGCGAGCTCGTCGATGGGCATTTGCGCCATTGGTCGGCGCGCGTTCTGCCGGGCGTCGGAGCCCTCGGCGGCATGGTCGCGCCGGCGCTGGTTTTCGCCTATTTCAACGCCCAATCGCCGCAAACGGCGCGCGGCTGGGCGATTCCTTCGGCGACCGACATCGCCTTCGCGCTCGGCGTGCTGGCGCTGCTCGGCGATCGCGTTCCCGGCGCATTGAAAGTGTTTCTCACCGCTCTCGCCATTCTCGACGATCTCGGCGCGATCGTCATCATTGCGGTCTTTTATGCGGGCGAGCCGTCGGCGGCGCCCCTGCTCGGCGCCGGGGTGACCTTGTTTCTGCTGCTCGGCCTCAATCTCTTCGAGGTGAAATTCCTCACGCCCTATCTGCTGCTCGGCGTGGCGCTGTGGCATTTCGTGCAGCTCAGCGGCGTCCATGCGACGCTCGCCGGCGTTCTGCTCGCCGCGATGATTCCGCTGCGCCTCTCCGGGCCGGATCCGGAGGAGCATACGCCGCTGCACCGGCTCGAGAATGCGCTCGGGCCTTTCGTCGCCTTCATCGTGCTGCCGCTCTTTGGTTTCGCCAATGCGGGCGTGGCGTTCGGCGGCGGCGATCTCGCGGCGGGCGGGGGGCCGGTTCTGCTCGGCGTGGCGCTCGGACTCTTCCTCGGCAAGCAGGCCGGGGTTTTCGCGGCGATCGCGCTGGCCATAGGGACGCGCATCGCGTCCCGGCCTCCCAAGAGCGGCTGGGGCCAGCTCTACGGCGTGTCCGTCCTCTGCGGCGTCGGCTTCACCATGAGCCTGTTCATCGGCCAGATCGCCTTCGACGCCGACGAGGGGGCGATGCGCGCGACCAAGATCGGCGTGCTCGCCGGCTCGGGCGCGTCCATTTTGCTCGGCTCACTGGCGCTGTGGATCATGTCGAAGCGCGCGTCAGCAGGACGCGCGCCGATCGATTCGTGAAAAAATAGGGTAAGCTCGATCGGCTCCATTTCAGCGAGGTCGGCTCATGGCCAATTTCAAGCTTCCTCTGTCCGGCGACGTCGCCCAGACGATCAATCCCTGGACCGCCGTCTTCAGCCCCTATGGCGGACAATTCGGGCTCATCAACATAAATCTCGGCCGCTCGAGCGCCCCTCGGGTCGAGGAGGATGTGCTCGCGGACGTCGGCAGCTACGGCAAGCAGCTCGGCCGCATCGGCGACGCTATGGCCGTGCTATTGAAGCATTTTCATCCGCAATGCGAGCTCACGGCGGAGGAGCGCGCCGCGCTCGACGCGCTGACGGCGATGCTAAACGAGATCGACGCGATCAAGCGCCGCCATGACCGGCAGGTCGCGGCGCCCTGACACAGAGCCCTGACGCGCGTGCGACGCGCCCACCACAACCTTGACAAGCGTTGCGAACCGGGTTGAACTCGAAATTATTGAATTCGAGAAAGTAGGATTTCCGATGGATCAAGTTTTCAGAGCGTCTAACAGCCCCGAGGTCATCGAGCTCTATCGGCTGATGCGCGCGCTTCTCGCGCTGCGGGACATGTTCGATGGGGCCTATGAGCGTGCGGTTTTGTCGATGCTGCCGGAGGCGACGCGTAAGCGATTCGATCGCATCGCGAATTGCGCGGACGACCATGCCGGCGTCGCCGTGGCGCGGCCGATCCTCGACGACTCTTATGACGCGCTCGAATCCGTGTTCGACGAATATAAGCATGAGGTGGCCGAGAGCCTGCTCGCCGCCGCCCTCGCGGACACGGTCGCCGATCTTCCCGAGAAATTGGGCGCTCTGGAGAAGTCTCTGCTGAGCGAGCGACTCTAGCCGGTCCAGCCGAAGTGGGCGCCGCTCGGCGTCGGAAACGCGTTGAAACAATAGCTTAGAATCTCATTCGCAAAGTATCGAGAGCGAGTCCGAAGGTTCGCGGTCCAAGGGCGCATCCCGGACAGCGAGCCTTCCTGCTCGCTCTTTCGCTTTGTTCGATCTGGTTGTCGAGAGAAGGGGCGCGGCTGGAGGCCGCGGCGGGACTTCCAAAAATGAACAAATTCATGATGTCAAACACATGGTGAGGGGTTTTTTCAGACGTCGCCCCCTCAGATTGTGCGCCCGCAGAAGCGGCCTAGAAAGAAAAGCTCGACGAGTTAAAGGGTGCCCGCGGGCAGCAAAAGGATCGCATCGAAGCTGCGGAGGCACCGACCATTCATCGAGCTGCGCGGCAAATTGCAGCGGCAGCAACGAGTAGCGAGGCGAGCGAATGAAGGTGCGTCAATATGCGAAGCATATCGTCAATTGCACAGTCGCCACACTCGGCGCGCGCGTCGTCAATGCCGAATGGGGGCCGCGCGGATTTCAAGCCGCATTTCGCCAGATCGCTAGAACAGGATGGGCGCCGGCCACAGTTCTCGACATCGGCGCATCGACCGGGAGTTGGTCACAAGAGTGCATGTCGATCTTTCCATTGGCGCGGTATTTTTTGGCAGAGCCATTGGAATACAAGCGCGAGGCGCTCAAATCTTTAGCTTCCGCCGACAATCGCGTTCGCTATTTTCTCGGAGGAATCGGCTCCAGGAACGGTCAACTCGAACTCAACGACAACGACGCACAATCGAGCTTTTTCCCCAGCCATGATTTCCATGGAGTCAAGCGGAGCGTGCCTGTGCGAACGTTGGACTCGTTCCGGGACGAGTTCGGATTCCAGGCGCCGATGCTGCTCAAGGCCGACGTTCAAGGATTCGAACTCGAAGTTTTAGAGGGCGCGAGGCAATGCTTGCCATCTGTCGATGTGATGCTGCTGGAGGTGTCATTCCGGCGCATTTACGATAATGGCCCGCTCGCGCATGAGGTGATCGCATACGCCGGGATGAACGGGTTCCGCATGTATGATTTTGTCTCGTACATGCAGCGGGGCTGCGATGGCGCGCTCTTGCAAACAGAGATCGTTTTTGTGCGGGATGGAAGCAAATTGTTCAATGACGAGCGCGCGTTTTGAGTGCGCCAAGCAAAAGAACAAGGTGCCGTCGCGGGATTGGTTGGAATTGGGTTGGCGTAGTCTCCGGGGTGCTGAACCCGGCTGATTCCAGCGTTGGAGCGCTGGAAGGAGACCACGCC
>NZ_PUIV01000031.1 GCF_003113265.1 Methylosinus sporium | reverse complement strand
CAGCGCCAGGCCCCGCCCCCGCCGCGTCCCGCCCCGCCTCCGGGCTACGGCCAGCAGCCCGGCTACCCGCAGCAGCAGGGCGGCCCCTGGGGCGCGGCCCCGGCCAGCGCGCCGGGCTATGCGGCCCCGCCTTCCGGCTACGCCCCGCAGGCCTATCCGCCTCAGCAGGCGGCGGTGGCCCCCGGCGGCGGCTTCTTGAAGGGTGCGCTGGGCACGGCGGCCGGCGTCGCTGGCGGCGTGCTGCTCGCCGATTCGATCCGCGGCCTGTTCCATGGCGGCGGCATGGGCGGCGCTGGGAGCAATCTCGGCATCGGCTCGGGCTTCGAGCACGCGAGCAGCGGCGGCGACACGATCATCAACAATTACTACGGCGACCAGGGCGGCTATCCCGACGCCGGCTATGGCGGCCCGGAGCCCAGCGCCCCCGATGTGCAGAGCGCCGATTACGACACCGATGTCGGCGGCTATGACGACGGCGGCGGGGACGGCGGCTTCGACGTGTGAGTCGCCTTCTCCGAGACGAGAATTCTCGAGCGGCGCGCTCCCGAGCGCGCCGCGATTTTTTTGCGTCGTTGTGCCTCTGTTAACCAAGCTGCGCCAGCCTGCCCCCTGTTGAAATCGTCAGCGTCTCCCGGTTCGTCGAATTATCGATTCTCGAGGAGAGAGCTATGTCGCTATTCTTCACCACGCTTGTTTTTTTGGTCGTTTTCGCCTTCGTCGGGCAAAGAGAAGCGCTCGGCGCGCCACAATCTCCGAAATCCGCGTCGACTTCGGCCTCCGATCCTCTCGTTTGGCTGCCGCCGGCGGAGATCGCCGCAAGAGCTTCCGCGCCGAAAGATGTGACCGGATCGATCGACAAGGAGCGCCGCCCCGCGCCGATCGACGCGGCGGCGTTCGAGGAGTTGCGGGCGGAGGTGTCGGCCCTTCGCCGCGCCGTCGCTTCTCTTCCTGCGGCTGCGCCGACGCTCGGCGGCGTCGTCAAAGCAATCCAAGGTCTGGAAAGGCGTCTCGCCATCATCGAAACCCGCCGCGCCTCGACGCGCGGCTCCTCCATAAGAGCTTCAAATCCGCTTTGATGGCGCCAGAGGATTGCCGCGCCGCGTCACGGCAATCCTCATCTTTATACAATTTGCCTTCGAACGATCGTTTCGTCACGCGATGCATCGAACGCCGCAAAAAAATCGGCGATCTTTCGATAGAGTTCCCTTTGCGCCTCCCTCCGGCCCTTCTCGAAAGGCTTCATGCGCGCGCCATGCATCGCGTCATTGTGGTCGAAGGACCGCCCGAAAATTTCGTCGAGCCGATGCCAGCGCCATTGGCCGGGCTCGATGCGATCCTCGAAACCGAATATCCCTTCGCCGCCGACCGGATGCGCGCGGCCGATGAACGGATAGCGCTGCGAAATCGTATTGACCACGCCGTCGTTCTCTCGCCAGAGCGTCATCGTCAAATCGCCGCTTCCCCAATCCGGCGTCGGAGGCGCCGAAAACTCGGGCCGTGTCGCGATATAGGCGGCCGAGTCCCGCATCGTCAGATCCATGGTGCGATCGTGGCGATGCCGCGCGCTCAGAAACGGCAAATTCAAAAACCGTCCCTCGCGCGTCGCGGAGGAAACCAATGCGAGATAGAGACAATTCTCGAATGTCTCCATCGTCTGATTGAGGCGCGCGGCGCCGTGCAAGGTGACGTCGAAGCCGAGATTGTCGCCGCTCTCGACGAAGCGGGTCGCATCCAAGCGCCTCAGGAACGCTTCGCCATTGTCGTGCTCATGCGCCCAATGATCGAGATGCAGATCATAGAGGCGCGACGCCCCGACGCTGGACAAAGCAGAAACGACAGCGAGCGCGCCGGCGACCAGCGCGCTCGGCAGCAGTTTCGGCTTGCCCTGCTCTTCGTCGCAATAACGATAGGCGAGCGTCGAGCCATTGAGCGGGCCGGAGATGGCGACGATCGCCTCCACCCAATCGGCGCTGGAGCCGACGCCCCAGAAATCCCGAGCCAGAAGATATTGCAGCATCCGGCAAGTCTGAGCGCCGGCGCTGTGGCCGATCAGTATCACCGGATTGTCGGCCGACCAGCCATCGATGAAGCCGCGGCCGGCATAATCGCGCGAGAAACGCGCATGGCCGGCCTGCGCACTATGGCTCTCGCCATAATCGATGCGCGCGCCGACGATCTGCGCGAATAGCTCACAGGCGCAATCATGGACCGAATTGAGCGGCCCGCATTTGGCGAGATGGGTGCGAAAGCGCGGCGCAAATTGCGCCGGAGCGTCGCCCCAATAAGGAAGCCCGCCGAGATCATTCGGCCCCCATCCCATCAGGCCATGGACGAAAACGACATAGCTCGACTTCATCGACACCCGCCTCGTCGATCGCGGTGACCCGCAAGCTAGCAGGAAGAGCGTCACGCGTCATGGCGACGACGAGACTCTGATCGCGAGCGAGCCACGAATCGCCAATTCGGCGTCAATTCAGCAATTCGTCACATGTCGCGTGGTGGCGCGCCGAACCGCATAAATATGATATTAAAATATTCTAATATGAGACTTGATTTAAATCTCTGATTATAATATCAACTATCGCATAGTTTCATGTATGCATGAATTTTTACGTTCTGTATCTATGCTATCGTATTATATGTTTCCGAAAATGTCTTTTATTTAAGCACAAATATTCTGCTGACACCGCATGATAGCTTCGTTTTTCTGTCACCATGGAATTACGGCACACACCTTGCTGTGAAAGAACCGACGTCGAAACTGTTTCTGGTCTTTGGACCGCAAGAGCGTCGGCGTGTCGCGCTTTGCTTTGCGAAGCGCGCCCGCCACGCGTGCGGCAGCCGCGAATGAAGCGACGTCACAAGATAAAGTCCAGCGGAGGAATCATGCCTATCAGTCTCGCAACCAATGCGGCGACCGACGCGTTGAAGGTCAATCGCGCGCCGGTCGGAATCGAGCCGCAGGAAGTCCATAAATGGCTGCAGAGCTTCAATTGGGACTTCAAGCAAAATCGTACGAAATACGCGACCAAATACCGTATGGCGAACCAGACCAAGGAGCAGTTCAAGGTCATCGCCAAGGAATACGCCCGCATGGAGGCGGCCAAGGACGAGCGGCAGTTCGGCACGCTGCTCGACGGACTCACGCGCCTCGGCGCCGGCAATAAGATTCATCCTCGCTGGGGCGAGACGATGAAGGTGATCTCGAACTTCCTCGAGGTCGGCGAATATAATGCGATCTCCGGTTCGGCGATGCTGTGGGATTCGGCCACCGCCGCAGAGCAGAAGAACGGCTATCTCGCGCAGGTGCTCGACGAGATTCGTCACACGCATCAATGCGCATTCATCAACCACTATTATTCCAAGCACTATCACGATCCGGCCGGCCATAATGACGCGCGCCGCACGCGCGCCATCGGCCCGCTGTGGAAGGGCATGAAGCGCGTCTTCTCCGACGGATTCATCTCCGGCGACGCCGTGGAATGCTCGATCAATCTGCAGCTCGTCGGCGAAGCCTGCTTCACCAATCCGCTGATTGTCGCGGTGACGGAATGGGCTGCTGCCAATGGCGACGAGATCACGCCGACGGTTTTCCTCTCGATCGAGACGGACGAACTGCGCCATATGGCCAACGGCTATCAGACGATCGTCTCGATCGCCAATGATCCGGCGGCGGCCAAATATCTCAACACCGATCTCAACAACGCCTTCTGGACGCAGCAGAAATATTTCACGCCGGCGCTCGGCTATCTGTTCGAATATGGCTCCAAGTTCAAGGTCGAGCCCTGGGTGAAGACCTGGAACCGCTGGGTCTATGAGGATTGGGGTGGAATCTGGATCGGACGTCTCGGTAAATACGGCGTCGAGAGCCCGGCTTCGCTGCGCGACGCCAAGCGCGACGCCTATTGGGCCCATCACGATCTGGCGCTGGCCGCTTTCGCTCTGTGGCCGCTCGGCTTCTCGCGCGTCTCGCTGCCGGACGAGCAGGATCAGGAATGGTTCGAGGCGAATTATCCCGGCTGGGCCGATCACTACGGCAAAATCTACAATGAGTGGAAGCGGCTCGGCTACGAGGATCCCAAGAGCGGCTTCGTCCCCTACGCTTGGCTGCTCCAGAACGGACACGAGGTCTATGTCGACCGCGTGTCGCAAGTGCCGTTCATCCCGACGCTCGCCAAGGGTTCCGGCTCGCTGCGCGTGCACGAATACAATGGCAAAAAGCACTCGCTGACGGATGATTGGGGCGAGCGCCAGTGGTTGTCGGAGCCTGAGCGCTACGAGGCCCAGAATCTGTTCGAGCAATATCTCGATCGCGAGCTTTCGGACGTCATCGCCGAAGGCCATGGCGTGCGCTCGGACGGCAAGACGCTGATCGCGCAGCCGCATGTGCGCGGCGACAATTTGTGGACGCTCGAGGATATCGAGCGCGCCGGCTGCGTCTTCCACGATCCGCTGGCGGCGTTCGGCTGATCCTCTTCCGTCGCAACAAAGACTTCGCCGGACGCTCGCGCCCGGCGAAGAGAGCCCCTCCAGGAGGACCCGCGAGAACTTCAGAATCTGAATTGCCTTTTCGGCCGGCTCGGCTGGCTGCGCATCCCGCGCGCCCTGCTCGGCTTGTCGAGCGCTACTCTCGACCTCACAGACTCGCCCTCTGGAGATTTTCTCCAGAGGGCCTTTTTTCGTGGGCTGGAGCGCGAAATCGTCGGGGGCGCCGCGGGCCGACGTCGCGAACGCGTCCCCACCCTTGCGCCCGGCCCCCTTTCCCCGTAACACCCTGCCCCCATGTCCGACGCATTCCGCCCCAAATCCGAATTCCTCGCGACGCTCATCGCGCGCGGCTTCGTGCATCAATGCTCCGATTTCGAGGGGCTGGATGAAAAGGCCCGCTCCGGCGAGCTGGTTTCCTATGTCGGCTTCGACTGCACGGCGGCCTCGCTGCATATCGGCAATCTCTTGTCGATCATGCTGCTCTCCTGGCTCCAGCGCACGGGCGGCAAGCCGTTGCCGCTCGTCGGCGGCGGCACCACGCGCGTCGGCGACCCTTCCGGCAAGGACGAGAGCCGCAAGCTGCTCTCGATCGAGACGATCGACTCCAACAAGGCGGCGATCCAGAAGACCTTCGCGAAATTCCTCAGCTTCGGAGACGGCAAGACCGACGCCATTCTGCTCGACAACGCCGAATGGCTGACCAAGCTCAATTACATCGATTTTCTGCGCGACGTCGGCCGGCATTTCTCGGTCAATCGCATGTTGTCGATGGATTCGGTGAAGCTGCGGCTCGAGCGCGAGCAGGAGCTGTCCTTCATCGAGTTCAACTATATGTGCCTGCAATCCTATGATTTCGTCGAGATCGCCAAGCGCTATGGCGCGAGCCTGCAAATGGGCGGCTCCGATCAATGGGGCAACATCGTCATGGGCGTCGATCTCGGCCGCCGGCTCGGGACGCATCAGCTCTATGCGCTGACCGCGCCGTTGCTCACCACCTCCTCCGGCGCCAAAATGGGCAAGACGGCGGCGGGCGCCGTCTGGCTCGACGCCGCTATGCTCGCGCCCTACGATTATTGGCAATATTGGCGCAATACGGAGGATGCGGACGTCGTCCGCTTCCTGAAGCTGTTCACCTTCCTGCCTCTGGACGAGATCGAGAAGCTCGCCGCGCTCGGCGGAGCCGAGATCAACGAGGCGAAGAAGATTCTCGCCACCGAGGCGACCGCGCTTCTGCATGGGCGCGAGGCGGCCGAGCTCGCCGCCGAGACGGCGCGCCGCACGTTCGAGGAAGGCGCGCTGGCGCTTTCTCTGCCCAAGGTCGCTGTGACGGCGAGCGAAGTGGCGGCGGGGATCGGCGTGCTCACCGCCTTTGTGAAAGCCGGGCTCGTCGCCTCCACGGGCGAGGCGCGGCGGCAGATCAAGGCCGGCGGCTTGCGCCTCAATGACGCTGCGGTGACGGACGAGAAGGCCGTGCTATCGGAGAAGGATTTCTCCGAGGGAGTCGTCAAATTGTCGCTCGGCAAGAAGAAGCATGTGCTGCTGGAGCGCGGCGAGGAATAGGATTCGTTCAGCGCGGCGCCGGCGCGCTCTCGGGCAGCCGGCCCGTGCCGGTTCCGTCGATGACGCCGAAGACCTTGCGCAGCAGGCCCGGCGCGATCACCGACAGCGGATTGACGGTCAGCACCGGCGCGCTGAAGGCGCCGCTGACGCGAAAGCTCACCGCGAAGACGCCCTCGTGCTGGCCGCCGGCGAGCATCAGGCCGATGACCGGAATATTCGACACGAGATTATTGAGCCCATAGGCCGGCACGAAAGAGCCCGACACGTCGATGCGGTCACGCGCCATGTCGATATAGCCGTCCACCGTGAGGCCGATGTCGGTTCCCGACATCACCGCATCGCGCAGATTGAGCCGCCCGTTCGCCCAGGTGAAGGCCGCTTGCACGCGCGCGAATTTCACCGAATCCGGGTCGAAATGCGCGGCGCCCTTATCGTCGACGCGCGCTGCGCCCTGCATGACGAGCTGGCGAATGGCCGGCTCGTTCTGCAGATAGAAATCCTGAATGCGCATCGTGCCGTCGGAACGGCCCGGATTGAGCAATAGGGTCGCCGACAGCGCGCCGCTCTCCATGCGATGATAGAGATCGAGGAAGGAGAGAAAGGCGCCGCCGTCGCTGGTCGAGAGATCGATCTGCGGCGCGCCGCTCGGATGGCGCGTCAGCATTGCGGCGAAAGGCTCGCGGCCGAAATTGCCGGTCAGCGACAATTGCCGCGGCTTGCCGCCGCGCCGCTCGAAGCGAAGATCGACATTCGAGAGGATCTGCTTGCCGTGTCCGGTGACGATCGGCGATTTGAGATCGAGATCGAAATCGTCGCTCGTGGGCGGCTTGCCCGCGGCCGCGGCGGCGGCCGGCTCGGTCGAAGGCTGGGTGAGGTAACGCAGCAGCGGCCGCGCATCGATATTGGCGCCGCGCACGACGAGCTTCAGCCCCTCGCCGCTGCGCGTCGCCTCGAGACGCATATCGTCGCCGGGCGAGAGCTTCGCCTGGGTGAGCTTGGCCGAGCGCAACGCTCCGTCGCGAGCGAGCTCGACGACGCCGGCAAATTGCTGCGGCCCCGCCTCCGCCTGCAATTGCTCGAGCGCCGAGCCGTCCGGCCGCTTCACCAGAGTGAAGCTGGCGCGCCCGGGCTTGCCGGGCGCTTTGGTCACACCGGGCAGAGGGTGATCGAGCGCGGCTTTGGAGAAATCGATCTCGAATTGCGATTCGGAATCTTCGATCGGCAGCTTGGTCTGCACCTGCACGCCGACGACGCCGGAAACGCCGTTGAACCCATAGCCGGCGCGTTGGCGCGCGGCGTCGTCGAGCGACAGCGACAATTGCGCCTGCGCCTGTCCCTTCTCGCCGGCGGCGCGGCGCAGATCGAGCGTCACCGGCGCGCCGAACACGCGGCCCGCGCCGGTGACGCGCAGCCCCTCGCGATCCGAGATCAGCCGCAGAGCGGCTCCCTCCAGCCGCTCCTTGCCGATGAAGCGCTCCATGGAGAGATTGGTCGTCTCCGCGTCGACCGTGATGCGCGTATGCTCTTCTTTCGCCGACAGCCCGAGCTCGAAATCGATGCGCAATTTGCCTTCGATCTGGCCTTTGAGCTGATTGGCGTCCATCGGCAGGCTGGCGGCCGGGGCGACGCTCTTCAGGGAAAGTATGTCGGCGACCGCTTCGACGCCGCCGACGAGCTTCAATTCGATCCAGGCGGGCGCAGGATCGGGGCCGAGCGAGGGAGCGCGGAAGACGCCTTCCGTGATGGCGAGCTTGCGGCCCGGCGCGCTCTCCATCACGCCGGAGGAGGCGACGAAAGACACTGTGCGGCCGGTGAGCGCGATATGGCCGTTCATCCCGTTGATCGGCCACAGGCCCGGAACGGCGTCGACGAGCGTCGCATTGTCGAGATCGAAATCGCCGCGCAGCGCCGCATCCGGCGGCGGCCGTTCGTAGCGCCCGGCGATCATCGCCTGCTGGTCGAGATCGGCGGTGAGCGTTCCGCTGCGCATCACGCCGGCCGCGATATGCTCGTCCATCCACATGCGCGTCGGCGCGGCGACCTGCGTCGGCCAGATGCGCAGCACCGAGCGGATCGGCGTCTGCGTCGCGCGGATCGCATATTTGAGATGCGTTCCGTCCGGCTGCGCGCCATCGACCTCCACAGAGGCCGTGGCATGCACTTCGGGGCCATCGAGGAAGACGCGCTCGACCTTGTATCTCTTGGCGACGAGATCGAGCGTCGCGGTGAGGCCGGCGCTCTCGATCGCCAGCGGCGCCTCGCCATGACGCTCCGGCAGAAAGACGCCCGGCCGCACGAGATCGAAAGAAAGCGCGACGATCCCCGCCCCTTCCGCCGGCGGCGTCAGCGCGCCTTTGAAGGTCAGCCGCGCGACGCCGGTGCGGATCTCGACCGGCTCTATGGCGAGCAGCCGGCGCTCCATGTCCCAGCGGCCGGAGATGGACAGTTCCTGGAGCATGAAAGGCTCGGCGTCCGGCTCTTCGAGCCGGAAAAAGCCCTCGCCGACGGAGAATTTCCCGCTCGCTTCGACGACGCGGCCGTCGCCGGCGAGCGCGAAATGCAGATCGAGCGACAAGGGCGCGTCGGTGTCGAAGGGCAGCGTGCGGGCGCCGGCGGCGAGCGCGACCTCCTCCATGGAGAGGCCGCGCAGCCGCGCGTCGAGCGAGCGCCGCTCGCCCATCGCGCCCTTGGCTTCCACTTCGGCGCCGACATGGCCGGAAGGGCCGGTCGCGCCGAGACGCAATCGCCGCGCGCCGACGATCCTGTCGAAGCTCAGCGCCAGATCGTCATAGACGATGGTCTTGTCCAGCGTGCGATCGTCGATGACGAGACGGGCGTTGGAGACGCCGATTTTGTCGATGGCGGCGACGGGGCTCTCTGGATCGACGATGAAATTCATCACCGCGCGCAGAGCGCCGGCGGCCTGCCGCAGCGAGGGGACGGGCGCGGCCGCGGCGGACGCCGCCTGCGGCTCGGCGGTCGGCTCCGATTGCGGAGGCGGCGCGTCCAGCGGAATGGCGACGGGATCGGCGCCGGGCGCCGAGATCGCCACCACGCCGTTGGGAAGCACCTCCAGCCGCAGCTCGAGGTCCAGCACGTCGAGTCGGCGCGGCGTCAGGCGGCCGATGAGCAGCGATCGCGGGTCGACCGACAATTGCGCGCGCGGCGCGGCGAGAACCGTGCGCTCGCCGTCCTTCACGGCGAGGCCGTTGACCGTGAAAGTGAGGCCGTGATCGGTGCTGGCGATCGCCACCGAGCTCAGCCCGAATTGATAGCGATGCGAATAGAGATCGTCGAGCGCCTCGACGATCTTGGGCGCGAGCCAGTCGGAGGCGATGGGGCCGCGAGCGAGCGCGGCGAAAAAAGCGCCGACGGCGACCACGACGACGAGCAGCGTCGACACCGCCATGACGGAAAGACAACGCACCGCGCAAAAGCCGCGCAGCCGGATCGCGGTGCAGCCGCGCGGGAAAAACCCCAATAAAATGCGCGAGGCCCGCGTTTCGACCGCCGGGCTCTCGTCTATCCTCTGCGTCAAACGCCAGCCCTTCGGTTGCACCGCGCGGGTCCGCGCGCGCCGGCGCCGAATCTGCACGTCGTCGAGAAGATCACAACTCGAATGGCGCGCAACTGGGGATTTCTACCAGAATCTCTTGCGGAGCGCGCCATCCTCTGCATCCTGCCGATTGTAACGGCGGATGAGACGAAAGGAAGGCGCAGTGACCGAAGCGAAGAAATCCACAGGCTTGCGCGAAGGCGACGCCGCCCCCTCTTTCGAGCTGCCCGGCGCCGGCGGCGAGACGCTCTCTCTTTCCGGCTTTTCCGGCAAGAAGCTGGCGCTCTATTTCTACCCCAAGGACGACACCTCCGGCTGCACCAAGGAAGCGATCGAATTCAACGCTTTGAAGGCCGATTTCGGCAAGGCGAAGACCGCGCTCGTCGGCGTCTCGCCGGATTCGCCGGCCAAGCACGACAAATTCCGCGCCAAATATGAGCTGACATTCCCGCTCGCCTCCGACGAGAGCAAGGAAATGCTCTCCGCCTATGGGGTGTGGGTGGAGAAGAGCATGTACGGCCGCAAATATATGGGCGTGGAGCGCTCGACTTTTCTGATCGGCCCGGACGGGAAGATCGAGAAAATCTGGCGCAAGGTGAAAGTGCCGGGCCATGCGGCCGAGGTGCTGGCGGCGGCGAAGGGGAAATAGGCCCTACGCCCACGCCCGAGGCGGCTCTGCAACCCCTCTTCGTCCAGAGGCGCGTACCGAAAGTGCGAGGTCGACCTTCGAGACGCCCGTTTTCAGGCTCGTCTTCGATGGTCGATTTGCGCAAGCGCAGCCAAAGGGCGTTGTGCGGCGCACGTCCCGAAGATACGCTTCGAAAATGGCTATTCCCGATTATCAATCCTTGATGCTCCCGGTCCTTTCAGCCGCATCGCAGGGCGAAATTCGTATCGGCGACGTCGTGGAGCGCGTTGCGGACAGCCTCGCTCTGACGGCGGAGGAGCGAGCGCAACTGCTGCCGTCGGGCAGACAAACCCTTTTCGCCAATCGCGTGCATTGGGCGAAAACCTATCTGAACAAGGCCGGCCTGGTCGAAATCACCCGGCGCGGCCATTTCACGATCACAGATCGAGGAAAGATCGCGCTCCAGTCAAATCCTGGGCGTATCGACAACGCGTTTTTGACCCGGTTCGAGGAGTTCCGGGATTTCGTCAAAGGCGCACGGCAAGAAGACGAGGAGGCTCCGCCTGTCGCTCTGTCTTCGATCGAGCTTCGGTCGCAAACGCCCGATGAAATCATGCGGGAGGCGCATCGCGAAATCGATGCGTCCCTGAGACGAGACCTGCTCGATCGCGTTCGCAGCGCGCCGCCCGAATTTTTCGAGCGGCTGCTCGTCAATCTGCTCCTCGGAATGGGTTTCGGCGGCTCCGTCGCCGACGCCGGACGCGCTCTAGGTCGCAGCGGTGATGACGGCGTAGACGGCGTGATCGATCAGGACGCGCTCGGGCTGGATCGGGTCTATATACAGGCCAAACGCTACGCCGAGGGCAATAATGTCGGATCGGGAGCGATCCGAGATTTTTTCGGAAGCCTCGATCGGCACAAGGCGACTAAAGGCCTGTTCGTGACGACCTCGCGTTTTTCGGCTTCGGCGATAGAAACGGCCCAATTTCTCAGCAAGCGCATCGTATTGATCGACGGGGATCAGCTCACGAAGCTGATGATCCGATACAATGTCGGATGCCGAGTTGAAGAAGCACTCGATAGACGAAGACTACTTCGAGTGATCGGCCTGCGGTCGAGCAGTCGAACCGCTATCGTTTGACGGCCATAGTGATCGCGGCGTCTCCTCGGTCCACGGGAATTCGAGCCGCCTCGCCTCTGCTTGACGCCGCTATCCCGCTCGGCTACGTCACTACATGTTATAACATAACATATGGCGCGCCATGGCCCAGCTCCCCGACCCTCGCCTCCCCGTCACCGTCCTCTCCGGCTTTCTCGGGGCCGGAAAGACGACGCTGCTCAATCATGTGCTCAATAATCGCGAGGGCCGGCGCGTCGCCGTCATCGTGAACGATATGAGCGAAGTGAATATCGACGCCGATCTCATCCGTGACGGCGGCGCAGAGCTGTCGCGCACCGACGAGAAGCTCGTCGAAATGACCAATGGCTGCATCTGCTGCACCTTGCGCGACGATCTGCTCGCCGAGGTGCGGCGCCTCGGCGAGGAAGGCCGCTTCGATTATCTGCTGATCGAGAGCACGGGCATCGCTGAGCCGCTGCCGGTCGCCAGCACCTTCTCCTTTCGCGACGAGAATGGCGACAGCCTCTCGGATCTCGCGCGGCTCGACACCATGGTCACCGTCGTCGACGCGGCCAGCCTGCTGCAGGACTATGGCTCGAACGACTTTCTGCGCGACCGCGGCGAGGTCGCCGGCGAGGACGACGATCGCACTCTCGTCGCTCTCCTCGTCGAGCAGATCGAATTCGCCGACGTCATCGTGCTCAACAAGGCCTCGGCGGTGTCGGCGGAACGGCTGGCGCTGGTGCGCAAAGTGGTGAAGTCGCTGAACGCCGACGCGCGCATCGTCGAGACCGATTTTGGCGCGGCGCCGATGGACGCCATTCTCGACACCGGCCTCTTCGACGAGGAGAAGGCGGAGCGCCATCCGCTATGGCACAAGGCGCTCTACAGCCCGGAAGACCATGTGCCGGAGTCGGAACAATATGGAATAGAGAGCTTCGTCTATCGGGCGCGGCGTCCGTTCCATCCGGAGAAATTCAACGCATTCATCAATGCGACCCGGCCCGGCCTCGTGCGCGCCAAAGGGCATTTCTGGCTCGCCACCCGGCCGAAATGGGTCGGCGAATTTTCGATCGCCGGCGCGATCGCCCGCGTGACGGCCATGGGCTATTGGTGGATCGCCGTGCCGAAGCAGCATTGGCCCGATCATCCCGATTGGAAGCGCCATTTTGAGCGCAATTGGGACGAGGTCTGGGGCGATCGCCGGCAGGAGCTCGTCTTCATCGGAATCGGCATGGACGAGGCCGCGATTCGCGCCGCGCTCGACGCCTGCCTCGTCGGGCCGCAAAAGCCGAAGCGCTTCGACGCTTCCGCCTATCGCTCGCTCGGCGATCCCTTCCCCGCTTGGGAGAGCGCCGATGCTATGTGACGAAACCGCCGCCCCGCCGTCGCGGCTCTCCTACCGCCGGCTGATGCAATCGCGCTCGATCTGTCTGTTGCCGCGCGAGCTGGAGCCGCGAATCGCCGCGGCGCTAGATACGATGCGTTTCGCGCAGCCGCTGCGAATGCGGGTGACCGGAGCGGAGGAGACTTTGCCCCGCGCGCTCGCCGCCGCACTCGCCGAAGCGGGATTCGAAGCATGGCTCGCCCAATGGCTCACGAGCGATGTGATGCGCCTCGCGCGCCTCTATCGAGAGGCGACGCGGGCGAGCGAGATTCGCGTCCGGCTGGAGACGATCGAGGACGACGCCTGCCGTCTCTTTCACGTCGATTTCGTGCGCTTTCGGCTCGTGACCACCTATCGCGGCCCGGGCACGCAATGGATCGCGCCGGGACCGAAAGCCGATCCGGTCGAGGAGAATTCGATTCGGCGGCTCGAGCGCGGCTGGGTCGCGATAATGCGCGGCGAAAAGGCGGCGAGCGCCGACCTCCGCGCCCTGCCGCATCGATCGCCGCCGATCGCCGGGACAGGAATCGAGCGACTCTTCCTCGCCATAGACGAGGCGCCCGCGCCGTCCCGCTGACGGCGAGAGCGCATCGGCGGGATTATTGCGCCGGCGCAGCCGCGGCGCGGACGGCGAGCTGCTTCGTCACCTCGTCGAGCCCTTTCTTCGCCGCGGCGAGATTGGGGTCGAGCGCCAGCGCCTGCTCGAGATCGGGCTTGGCGTGTTCGGGATCGCGCTTGCCGCGATAGGCGTTGGCGCGATTGAGATAGGCGCGCGCATATTTGGCGTCGATCGCGACGGCCTTGCCGAAATCGGCGATGGCGCGGTCGAAATCGCCCTTGGCGTGCAAAGTCAGCCCGCGATTATTGTAGGCGATGGCAAGCTTTCCGTCCTGCTCGATCGCTCTGTCGTAATCGGCCAGCGCATGGTCGAGATCGCCCTTGGCCTGATAGAGCGCGGCGCGATTGAGATAGGCCTGCGCGGATTTGGGCTCGAGCTTTACCGCCGCATCGAAATCGGCGAGCGCGCGGTCGAGATCGCCCTTGGCGCGCCAGGCGCGACCGCGATTGCTCAGCGCGGCGGCGGATTTCTTGTCCAGCTCCAGCGCCTTATCGTATTCGACGATGGCCTTGTCGAGATCGCCTCTACTCTGATAGGCGCCGCCACGGCCGAGATAGGCGGCCGGAGATTTCGGCTGTGAGGCGACGAGCTTGTCGTAATCGGCGAGAGCATGGTCGAAATCGCCCTTGGCGCGATAGGCGGCGGCGCGATCGGCCAGAGCCGCCGCCGAATTGGGATCGATCTCCAGCGCCTTGTCGTAATCGGCGAGCGCGCGCTCATAATCGCCCTTGGCGTGATAAGCGCCGCCGCGATTGACGTGAGCAGCCACGCGGTTCGGCTTTATCTCCTTGTCGCCGCGGGCGATCACCTCGCTACAGCCCTCGATGCGCTTGTCGGGATCGGCGGCGCGGCAGCCGGCCCAAGCGTCGCCCTTGGCGTATGCCGCGTTGGAAAAGACGAACAGCGCCGCCGCGAGAGCGAAGCGGGCCGCAAGATGAAACGGCGTCGAGGCGAAAGCGAGAGGCGCCATGTGGCCAGGGGCTCCTATTGTCGAGTATTCCGCTATGATTTCATTTCGACGCTTCGAGGGCAATGGGAAAAATCCGAGCCCGCGCCGGAACCGCAGCGACGCAAACGGCGGCGCCGACGACTTCGAGACGCGCGGCCGCCGCGATTTTTGGCCTTGCAGTGCGGCTAAGGCGCAGCTCCGAGCGCCCCCCGAGCCAGAAAAACGGTCGAAAACATGCATTGAGACACTTCTGAACCACAAAAAATTACTCTAAGACTGAATGTCGATGAGCCTCTTGACCTCTACCGAAGATCTCGCCGCCGCCTGCGCCCGTCTCTCCCGTCATCCCTTCGTCACCGTCGATACGGAGTTTTTGAGGGAAACGACTTTCTGGCCCAAGGTCTGCGTCATTCAGCTGGCCTCGCCCGAGGAGGCCTTCGCCGTCGACACTCTGTCCGAGGGCCTGGACCTCACGCCCTTTTTCGAGCTGATGGCCAATGAGAGCGTGGTCAAGGTGTTCCACGCGGCCCGCCAGGATCTCGAAATCGTCTGGCGGCTCGCGCGGCTGATTCCCGCGCCCTTGTTCGACACGCAGGTCGCCGCGATGGTCTGCGGCTTCGGCGATCAGGTCTCCTATGTCGAGCTGGTGAAGGCCATCTCCAAAGAGAGCCTCGACAAATCCTCGCGTTTCACCGATTGGTCGAAGCGGCCTTTGTCGACGGCGCAGATCGATTACGCCATCGCCGACGTCACCCATTTGCGGCAGATCTACACGCATTTGCGCGCGCGGCTGGAGCGCTCCAACCGGCTCGACTGGCTCGCCGACGAAATGCGCACCTTGACCACGCCCGAGACCTATGAGCAGAGCCCGGAGAACGCCTGGGAGCGCCTGCGCCATCGCGTGCGCAAGCCGCGCGACCTCGCCGTGCTGATGGAGCTCGCCGCTTGGCGCGAGAGCGAGGCGCAGGGCCGTGACGTGCCGCGCTCGCGCGTGCTCAAGGACGATATGCTGATCGAGATCGCCCTCGCCGCCCCGCGCACGCAGGAGGCGCTCGGCAATCTGCGCGCCTTCCCGCGCGGGCTCGAGCGCTCGCGCTCCGGCGCGGATATCGTCGCCGCCGTGGAGAGAGCGCTGGCGCGCGATCCCGCCACATTGCCGCGCATAGAGCGGGAGAAGCGCGGCAGCTCCAGCGGAGCCACGGTCGAGCTGCTCAAGGTTCTGCTGCGGCAGGTCGCCGAAGAGACGGGCGTCGCCACCAAAATGATCGCCACCGTAGAGGACCTCGATGCCATCGCCGCCGACGATGGGGCGGATGTGCCCGCCCTCTCCGGCTGGCGGCGGGCGATTTTCGGCGAGAAAGCGCTGCAGCTGAAAGCCGGAAGGCTGGCTCTGGCGGTCGAAAAGGGCAAGGTCGTCACGCTCGACTGGCAGGAGCTGGACGAGTCCGCCGGACGCTGAGCCCCTCCACGCGAGATCTGCGAGGCGCGCCTTCAGGCTCGCTCTTTCCGTTCCCTTCAATCCGACTGACGTATGGGTAGGACATAATCCCGCCCATTCACCCATTCTATGACCCATCCTCTAGTATGGGTATGGGTAGCGCTATGCCCACCTGATCGGCATAGGCTACCCCGCTCTATCTTGCGACGCACAACCCGCCTTTCGATCTGAATTCATTGTAGAATCGAATAGTTCTATAGAGACGCCCCTGCGACAAACCGCGCCTTGAAATTCTGCTATTGCGATGCAACATACGCTCATGTTGCGACGCAACGTGAACTCGGGACGGCTTCGGCGCCTCGAGGACGAGCAGGTCGCAGAGGGGCGCTCCCCAGCGCCGTATGAGGAAGGACAAGACCATGATGACTGCAGGCAAACGCATCTTCGCTCTGGCCCTCGCCGCTGTGCTGAGCCTCACGGCGGGCGTGGCCCTGCACGCCGAGCCTTATGGGCCGGTCGCTGCGCCGGTGACGCTGAAGCCGCTCGCTGCGGCCAGCTTCGACGCGGGTCGGAAGCATGTGTTGAGCTATTTCGTCGGCGGCGGCGGCGCCTGTCGGCTGACGGTGATCGTCTTCGACGCGCCCACGCTCGAGGAGGCGACGCCGGCCACCGCGACGACGCGCTTCATCGTGCCGATCTCCAGCGGCTCCTCCGCCAATCTCGACACTGCCGTCGCCAAGACGCTGCGCTTCGCCTGCTCGGACGACGCCGGCGCCCTGACGGTGACGTCGAGCGAGCGTGTCGCGCCGCGCGCCGCCTATTGAAACGAGCGCCGCCTCCGTCAGACGACGGAGGCGGTCGCCTCTATCACCGCCTCGGCTCCGATGAGACGGCCGAGCGCCTTGCAACGGCTGGCCAGCCGCTCGCTCACGAGATCGGCGAATTCCCCCGGCAGAGACAGAATCAACCTCCCGTCGCTCGCGACGAGCGGCGTGAGCGGCAAGACGCCGGGCATGGCCGCGCTCAGCAGATAGCCGACGCGCAGCGCCGCCGAGAGCACGCGGGCGCGCTCCAGCAGGCGCGGCGACATCAGGCCGCGCACCGGCAGAGCGCCCTCGCTATCGGGGCCTGCGTGACGCAGCACCGCCACCAGCGCCAGAAAGGCGCGGCCCGGATGATCGACGGCCACGAAGGCGGAATTGGCGATCACATTCATCGCCTGATTGGCGCGATAGTCCGGATGGGCGCGCCAGCTGACATCCGAGAGAAAACAGGCGGCGTGGCGCAGCCGCACCTCCTCCTCCGTCTCCTGTAGGCCCGAAGAGGAAAACAGCGCATCGGTCCAGGCGATGAGATCATCTCCATAGCCGGGCGCGCGGGCCATGGCGCGCTCGAGCTCGCGCGCTGCGGCGACCAGCGGATCGGCGGCGCGTTCGGCCGGCGTGAGGCGCTCATAGAGCAGCCCCTCGCGCACGCCCGCGGCCGAGATGACGATCTCCTTGGGCCGCGCCTTGCGAATCACCTCGTCGAGCACAATCGCGCCATAGGCGAGCAGTGGACGGCGCGCCGTCGAGACCGCGGCGATGTCGGCCAGCGCCTCGCTGTCGACGCGCTCCAGCAGGCTGGCGAATTCCGCCGCGTCGCTGGTCGGGATGCGGTAGTTATGCATCATGTCGAGCGGATAATTGCGCTGGCGCATGTGCAGCCGCGCCAGCGCGCGCCATGTGCCGCCGACGGCGTAGAAGGCGCGGCCCTTGAGCCGTTGCAAGGGAAGCGCATCCTCGATCGCCTTACGAGCGATTCGCGCCGCCTGACGGGTGGAGCGGCTCGCGGCGTCCATCAGCGCGAGGCCGCCGAGCGGCAGCGTGACCCCCTCGCCCATTGCGCCGCCATGCAGATCGATGAGCTCGAGCGAGCCGCCGCCGAGATCGCCGACGACGCCGTCGGGCTCGTGAATGGCGGAGATCACGCCGAGCGCCGAAAGCTCGGCCTCGCGGCGGCCCGACAGCAGCGAAATCTCGCGGCCGATCGCTTCGCTCGCCGCAGTGAGAAAGGCGGCGCCATTGACAGCGTCGCGAGCCGCCGCTGTCGCGATCACCTCTATGTCGTCGATCTCCATGATCTCGCAGAGCGCGCGAAAACGCCGCAGCGCCTGCAACGCCTTGCGAATCGCGTCCTCCGGCAGGCGGCCCGTCGTGACGACGCCGCGTCCGAGACCGCACATGGCCTTTTCGTTGAATATCGGCGTCAGCGCCCGGTGCAGCCCGACATAGGCGACGAGGCGCACCGAATTGGAGCCGATGTCGACGATCGCGACAGGCCGCTGCGCTCGCGAGAGCGCCCCAGCCTCGGTCTCGACCGCGTCACTCCTCGCGCGGCTTGAGGAGCGATCGCGGACGCCATTCCTTGAGAGACTTGCCACGGCCGGAGAGACTCGGGTTGGTCATGAAGTATTTATGGGCGTTGAACCGCTCTTCGCCCTCCGGGGGAGTTATGCGTAAGGACGAGCCGTCCGGCAAGACTCGATAGCTCTGTTCGTTGTCGATGAGATTGGCCAGCATGATCTGATCGAGAATTTGCTGATGCACGGTCGGATTGGTGATCGGCATCAAGACCTCGACGCGGCGATCGAGATTGCGCGGCATGAGATCGGCCGAGGAAATATAGACATGGGCCTTGGCGTGCGGCAGCGCGTGGCCGCCGCCGAAGCAATAGACGCGGGCGTGCTCGAGGAAGCGCCCGACAATCGATTTGACGCGGATATTGTCGGAAAGGCCCGGCACTCCCGGCCGCAGGCAGCATATGCCGCGCACGACGAATTCGATCGACACGCCCGCCTGCGAGGCGTGATAGAGCGCATCGATGATCTCGGGATCGACGAGGGCGTTGCATTTGCCCCAGATCGCCGCCGGCTTGCCTGCCTTGGCGAAGCCGATCTCCTGCTCGATATGCTCGAGCAGCCTGGTCTTGAGCGAGATGGGCGACACCGCCATGCGCTCGAGCCCGGCGGGCTCCGCATAGCCGGTGATGAAATTGAAGATGCGCGACACGTCGCGGCCGATCGCCGGATCGGCGGTGAAGAGCGAGATGTCGGTATAAATGCGCGCCGTCACCGGATGATAATTGCCGGTGCCGACATGGCAATAGGTGACGATGCTTCCGCCCTCGCGGCGCACCACCATCGACAGCTTGCCATGCGTCTTCAGCTCGATGAAGCCGAACACGACCTGCGCGCCGGCGCGCTCGAGATCGCGCGCCCAGCGGATATTGGCCTCCTCGTCGAAGCGCGCCTTCAGCTCGACCAGCGCCGTCACCGATTTGCCGGCCTCCGCCGCCTCCACCAGAGCACGCACGATGGGGCTGTTGGAGGAGGTGCGATAGAGCGTCTGCTTGATCGCGACCACATTGGGATCGCGCGCCGCCTGCTGCAGGAACTGCACGACGACATCGAAGGATTCATAGGGGTGATGGACCGCGAGGTCCTTCTGCTTGATGGCCAGGAAGCAATCGCCGCCATTATCGCGCACGCGCTCGGGGAAGCGCGGCGTATAGGGCTTGAACTTGAGATCGGGCCGATCGAGCCCGACCACCTCGGAAAGATCGTTCAGCGCCAGCATTCCATCGACCACGAAAGTCTCGTCCTCGCCGACATCGAGCTCCTCGGCGACCAGCGCGCGCAGCGCCTCCGGCATGTCCGAGGCGACCTCAAGGCGAATGACCGAGCCGCGGCGGCGACGCTTGAGCGCCGTCTCGAACAGGCGCACGAGATCCTCCGCCTCCTCCTCCACCTCGAGGTCGCTGTCGCGAATGAGGCGGAAAATCCCCTGCCCCTTGAGCTGATAGCCGGGGAAGAGCTTCTGCGCATTGATGGCGATCAAGGTCTCGAGCAGCATGAAGCGCTCGCGCCCCTGCCCCGTCCCATGTCCCGTTCCTTGCGCGCTCGGCAGGCGCACGAAGCGCTCGATCTTGGGCGGCAGGCGCACCAGAGCGTGAAGCGTCTTGCGGTCGCCCGGACGCACTAGCTCCAGCGCCAGAGTGAAGCCGAGATTGGGGATGAAGGGGAAAGGATGCGCCGGGTCGATGGCGAGCGGCGTCAGCACCGGGAAGACGCGCGAGAGGAAATGATCGTCGAGCCATTCGCGGTCGCCCTTGGAGAGATGTCCCGGCTCCACGATGACGATGCCGACATCCTCGATCTCGCGGCGCAATTCGCGCCAGCGTCGCGTCTGCGCCGTGGTGAGCAGCGCCACGCGCTCGTTGATCTTCACCAGCTGCTCGGCCGGAGTCAGCCCGTCCTGCGAAAGAGTGGCGACGCCGGTGCGCACCTGACCGCGCAGGCCGGCGACGCGCACCATGAAGAATTCGTCGAGATTATTGGCGGAGATGGAGAGGAAGCGCAGCTGCTCCAGCAGCGGATGATTGCGGTTGGACGCCTCCTCGAGAACGCGGCGGTTGAACTCTAGCCAGGACAATTCGCGATTGATGAAGCGCTGCGGCAGAACGGCGAGCTCTTCGGGATGCTCCAGAAGCTCGCCCGGCTGGTCCATGACGGGAATGTCGGCTCCGGTCCGCTCGGCCTCGAGATTGTCCTGAATATGCTTCGTCATGCTTTTCCCACCTCTCGCCCGCCGGCGCGATTCTGACAGATTTTCCGCCATACGAAAGCCCTCACGCGCCGCGAGAGGCGTCGATGAGCTGGAGAAGCTCGCCCGCGAGCGCGCGCGTGACCGGACGGCCACGCGAGAGCGCTTCCTCGTCGAGCATCCGCACGAAGGCGCGCGCCGCATCCAGCGAACGCTCGAGCCGAAGCGCGACATAATCGACCAGCGTCGCCTCGACCGCCAATTGGCGGTCGCGAAACAGCTTTTCCAGCACGGCGCGAATCAGCGAATCGTCCGGCGCGCCGATTTCTACGACCGGCGCACGACGTAAACGCGACAATAGGTCGGGAAGCGCGATTTTCAGCGCGGACGGCGGCCGGCGTGACGAGATCAGCAGCGACCCGCCGCTTTCGCGAATGAAATTCATCAAATGAAACAAAGCTGTCTCATCCGTCACCGCCTCCAGCCCGTCGAGCAGCGCGCAGGCTCCGCAGAGCGCGCCGGGCTCGGGAATATCGGTCGGGGAGACGAGAAGAGCGTCATGTCGGCGCGCGAAGATCGCCCCGAGATGGGTCTTGCCGGAACCCGGCGGGCCGACGAGCAGCAGCGCGCTGTCCGGCCAGTCCGGCCAGCGCGAGATCATCTCGTGAGCCGCGCGATTGGCGGGCGAGATCAAAAAATCCGCGTCGCCATGGCGCGGCGCGCCCGCCAGATCGAAAAAGAGCTGGGCGGGGCCGCGGCGAGCGTCGCCTGCGCCGGGCATCGGAGTCAGCTCTCCCGCGGCGGCGCGGCGGGGCCGAGAAACAGCGCGCTCTGCCGATAGCGCCGCGTCGCGAAACGCAAGATGACGCCGAGCGCCGCCGCCACCGGCGCCGCGAGCAGCAGGCCGGTGAAGCCGAACAGCGATCCCGCCGCCAGCAGAGCGAACATCAGCCACACCGGATGCACGCCGATGGAGCCGCCGACGAGCCGCGGCGACAGAACATTGCCGTCGAGAAAAAGGCCGGTGGAGACGACCGCCACCGCCATGGCCGGCAGCCGCCAGTCCGGCCAGCCCTGAACCGTGGCGACGATGATGGAGAGGACGAAGGCGGTGATCGAGCCGACATAGGGCACGAAGCTGAGCACGCCGGCGCCGACGCCGATGAGAAAGCCGAAATTCAGGCCGATGAGCGACAGGCCGATGCTGTACCAGAGGCCCAGGAACAGGCAGACCAGCGCCTGCCCGCGCAGAAAGCCGGCGAGCGCTTTGTCGATGTCGCGCGCGATGGCGCGCACATCTTCGCGATAGCGCGGCGGCGTCAGCGAATCGAGCGTCGCGACCATATCGTCCCAGTCGAGCAGAATGTAGAAGGCGACGACCGGCGTGATCACCACGAGCGACGCCATATTGACCAGCGCCGCCCCACCGGAGACCAGCGATTTCAAAAAGGCGGCGCCCATGCGCGCCGCCTCGCTGGCGATGTCGTTCACATATTTCTGCGTGTCGAGCGAGGCGTCGGAGACCGGCAGGCCGAGCTTCTCATAGACGCTGCGCATGAAGTCGCCGGTCGCCTCGCGGCTGACGCGCGCGAGCAGCCCCTGCAGAGTAGTGAGATAGCCGGGCAGACTCTCGACGAATTCGGTCAATTGCCGCGTGAGCACCGGCGCGACCAGCAGCACGATCGCCGCCGTCAGCACGACGAACACCGTCAAAATTGCGAAAGAGGCGCCGAGGCGCGAGAGGCCGAGCGTTTGCAGCCGATCGGCGACCGGGTCGAGCAGATAGCCGAGCGCGAGCCCCGCCAGGAAAGGCGCGAGAACCGAGCTCAGAAAATAAAACAGCGCGAAGACGAGGAAAATCGCCCCCGCGCACATAACAAGCGGCCGTTCGAGCCCGAGCCCGACCGGAACGCGCGTCGCCTCCACCTCACGCTCCGACATCGTCCGGCCCCATGAGCTTGACCCAGCGCCAGAGATAGACGCTGGCCGAAGCGACGGTCAATGCCGCCACCACGGCGAAGACGAGGCTCGTCGCCTCCCCGAGCGGAAAAGCGAAGGCCTCGCCCGCGAGCACGATCGCGGCGAGCAAGAGCTGCGCCGCCGTGGTGGCTTTCGAGACCGGCAAGGGGCGAAGGTCCATCGGGCGGGCCAGCAGCCAAGCGACGAACACGGCGCCGACGATCAGAACGTCGCGCGAGATCACCAGAAGCGCGAGCCAGGGCGGCAGCGCGCCTTTTATCGCCAGCGTCGCATAAATGGAGACGATGAGCGCCTTGTCGGCGATGGGATCGAGCACGGCGCCGAGGTCCGTGCGCAGATCGAAGGTCTTGGCCAACCAGCCGTCGAGCGCGTCCGACGCTCCGGCGAGCACGAAAATCGCGAAAGCGGCGCGCCAATGCTCGCCGACGATCATGTCGATCGCCGCCGGCGTCAGCACGAGCCGCCCGATGGTGATGAAATTCGGCAGCCATTGCAGATAGAGGGAGCGCATGAGCATCATATTTGGCGCGCCACGGGCTCGGCGCTAGAGCGCCCCCGATCCGTTCGAGCGGCGCTCTGCCGGCGCAAGCTCGGCGCGCGTGCCTTCCGGCTCGCTTCTCGAGACATGTCGAACCGTCCGACGCAGACCGCCGGCCCATCCGAAACGGCGGTGATGGTAAGTCGGCGGCGCTGAGCCAGCTATACGTGATGCTACGCGGAAGGGCTCGCGCGAGGCCTACTTCGACATGCAGGCCTTGATCTCGCTCGAGGTCTTCATCGCCTCGAAAGTGTCGGCGCAGAATTTCTCGAGGCTCGGGCGCAGCTGCGGATTGGAGGCGTTGGCGCGCAGGCTCATAGCGCCCTCGAGCAGCTCCTTCTGCGCGGCGTGGATATTGGCGCGCGGCAGCTCGACCGAACATTCCTCATAGCGCTTCAGCAGCGCGTCGCAGATCGGAATGCCCGTCGAATCGACGGCGAAGGCCGGCGTGGCGAAAAAGAGAGCCGCTGCGAGAGACATAGGACGTTTCACTGCCGATTTTTCCCTTATCGCCCGACCCGGACGTCCCTATAGAGGCTCCGACGTGAAAAGAAAACGGGCGACGGGCGCTTGCGCGGCCCGTCGCCCCACTCCGGCGTAAGTGTCTCGCGAACGCCCGAGATTCCTCAGCTCACAGCCTGCGCTCACAGTCCGGCGAGATAGCCGGTCGGATCGACCGGCGTCGCCCCTTTGCGCAGCTCGAAATGCAGCTGCGGCGAGCCGACATTGCCGGACTGGCCGGACTTGGCGATCGTCTGGCCGCGCTTGACCTGATCGCCGCGCTTCACATCGAGCTCCCCATTATGGGCATAGGCGGAGACGAAGCCATTGGGATGCCGGATCAGCACAAGATTGCCATAGCCTTTCAGCTCGCTGCCGGCATAGGCGACGACGCCACCCTCGGCCGCTTTCACCTGCGTGCCCTCGGGCACGGCGATATTGATGCCGTCATTGCCGCCCGTGGCGAAGCCCTGGATGATGCGGCCGCGCGCCGGCCAGCGGAATTCGGGACGCGCATCGGCCGAGGCCGATTTCTCTTCGGCCGGCTGGGCCGGCGACGGGATCGAGGCGGTCGGAGTCTTGTCGATGCTGCGCAGAGCCTGCGGCTGCGGGGCCGGCGCGGCTTCGGCGTATCTCTGCGGCTTTTCCGCCTGCGGCGCGCGGGCGATCTCGCGCTCCTTGACGGGCGCCGGCTCGGGCTTCTTCTTGGCGATCTTTTCGGCGCGGACCTCCGGCTTTGCGGGCTCGGCCTGAGCGAGCTTCGCCTTGACGGGCTCCTGCTCCTTCGTCCGCTGCGCGAGCTGCGCGCGGGCAGGATGCGTCTCCGCGGGCTTTTGCGCCGCTTTGGCGGGCTGCGCCGGCGCCTGGGCGATCTGCCGCGGCGCGGGCTTCGCCTCGACCGGCTTGGCGACGACCGCCGGCTTGAGAACAGCCGGCTTGAGAACGGCCGATTTGGGCTCGACGGGCGCGGGCCTCGCCTCGATCTGCGCCTGCTTGACGGGGGCCGGACGCGGCCGCTCGGTCGAGACCGGCTTCGACGGCGCGGAAGCGGGCTCGACGCTCGATGTCCGCTTGGGCTCGACCGGCGCGGCCGCCTTGCGGTCGCGCACATCCGCCGCCCGCTGCGCCACATGGGCGGTCGCGGCATAGACGGGAGCGGCGCGCGCCGGCGCCGGAACGGCGACTGGCGCCGCAGCCGCGGAGGCGCGATAGATCGGGATCACCAGCCGCGAGCCGGGATGCACCTCGGCCGGCTTGCCATAGCCGTTGACGCGCAGCAGCGCATCCAGCGGCACGCCATAGCGCGTCGCGACGACGCCGGCCGATTCGCCCTCGGCGACGACGACGGGCGTGCCGCCTTCGGCGCTCCAATGATTATAGGCGCCCGCCGCCCTGGCGGGAGCAGGAGCGGCAACTTGGACAGGAGCGGGCGCAGGAGCCGCGGCGACGGGCGCCGGCGTGCGGATCGCCGCCGGCGGCGGGGCGAGCGGCTGCCGCTCCACGACGCTGCGGCGCACGGGATTGGTCCCCGTCGGAACGCGATCGACGCGGCCCATGGGCGCGGAATCCTGGAACGGATTGGTGAAGGGATCGGCGAAGCGGGACGCGTCCGAACAACCGGCGAGCAGGCCGGCGGCGCCGGCTGCGAACATGAGCCGCTTTGCGACTCGCGACAGAAAAATACGACGCTCAATTGCCATGACGCGACCTACACTCGAACGCGAACCTCACTGCGTTCATCTAGCCACAGGCCGGTTAAGGGAGCGTTTAAGATGAATGCGGGTTCAGCCGCGCCTCGCCGATTTTAGGTAAATGCGCGCGTTCACAGAGCCTTTGCGCGTCCTGCGAGCGAAGCGCCGAGCCGGCTCGGACCAAGATCGCTATCGGTCCAGATCGCATCGCCGGCGCGATGCGAGAGACAGAGCCGAGCCAATGGCCGCTCGCCCTCTTCCGCCGGCGCCTGAATGCGGCCGAACAAAGCCGTTCCACCCGGCGTCAGCGCCGCCAGGACAGAGTGCGGCGGCTCGTGAAAGGACATGTGCAGAATGATGCGATCGAAATATCCGCGCGTCTCATTCGCCGCGATACCGTCGCCGAACAGAACCTCGACATTGGCGCGGCCGACCTCGGCGAGACGCTGACGCGCCTCTATCGCCAAAGTCTCGTAACGCTCGATCGTCACCACCTCGCGCGCGAGCCGCGACAGCACCGCCGCGCCGAAGCCGGAGCCCGTCCCCACTTCCAGCACGCGATGAAGCGGCTCTATGCGCAGCGCCTCGAGCCGGCGCGCGAGCTCGGCGGCGGCCGGCATGGTCTGTCCGCAGCCGATCGGCAGCGACATGTCGCGGGCGGAGAGATCGCGGAAGCGATACGGGGCGAAGAGCGCGCGCGGAGTGGTCTCGAAGGCGCGCATGATGGCGAGGTCGCGCACGCCGGCGCGCCGCAATTGCAGGAGAAGCGCCGCGCGAGCCTCGATCGACTGTCCTTCGCCGGCGCTCTCCTCCATTTTTCCCCTATTCGAAAGCGGCGGAGAGCCGCGTCAAGGTCGGATGGTCGGTGAAGTCGAGGCGCAGAGGCGTCACCGAAATCTTATTCGCCTCCACCGCCTCGAGGTCGGTGCCCGGCCCCGGCGTGAAATTGCCGCGCCGAAAGCATATCCAATAATAGGGAATGCCGCGACCGTCCTTGCGATCTTCTATATGCATCAGATCATTGGAGCGCTGGCCCTGCATGGTGACGGCGACGCCCTTCACCTCCTCCGGCGCGCAATTGGGAAAATTGACATTCATCAGCACGCCGCGCGGAATCCCGGCCGCGACCAGCTTGCGGATGACGTCGGCCGCATGAGCCTCCGCGCAAGCCCAGTGAATATGCCGGCGTCCGGCGAAGAAATCATAGACCTGCGAGAGCGCGATGGAGGGAATGCCGAGCAGCGTGCCCTCTATGGCGCCGGCGATCGTGCCGGAATAGCTGACGTCCTCGGCGAGATTCTGGCCGGAATTGACGCCGGAGAGAATGAGATCCGGCGGTCTGTCGGCGAGCAGCTTGCGCACGCCCATGATGACGCAATCGGTCGGCGTGCCTTTGACGGCGAAATGCCGCGAGGAGATTTCGCGCAGACGCAGCGGATCATTGATGGAGAGCGAATGCGCGACGCCGGATTGCTCGCTCTCCGGCGCGACGACGAAGACATCGTCGGTGAGGCTGCGCGCGACGCGCTCGGCCAGAGCGAGGCCGGCGCCATGGATTCCGTCGTCATTGGTGATGAGGATGCGCATCGTCACTCGTTCTCGAAGGACTATAGCAATCGTCGGGCGCGATTCCTTCTCCCACTCGTGGGAGAAGGTGGCCCCGCGAAGCGGGGTCGGATGAGGGCCGTCGTGTCTTCAGAGAATCGAAGCACACGAAGCGATGCGCAAAGCAGAAGGACCCTCCATCCGACCCTCGCTGACGCGAGGGCCACCTTCTCCCGCGCGCGGGAGAAGGGTCACGCCCCAGCTACCGCGCCGCGGCGATTCGCTCCAGCCCGCCCATATAGGGACGCAGAACCGTCGGCACTGTGACGGAGCCGTCCGCCTCCTGATAATTCTCCAGCACGGCGACCAGAGCGCGGCCGACGGCGACGCCGGAGCCGTTGAGCGTATGCACGAAGCGCGTCGCCTTGCCCTCGGCGGGACGGAAGCGGGCGTTCATGCGCCGCGCCTGGAAATCGCCGCAGACCGAGCAGGAGGAAATCTCGCGATATTTCCCCTGCCCCGGCAGCCAAACCTCGAGGTCATAGGTCTTCTGCGAGGCGAAGCCCATGTCGCCGGTGCAGAGCGTCACCTTGCGATAGGGCAGCTCGAGCAATTGCAGCACTTTCTCCGCGCAGCCGGTCATGCGCTCATGCTCCTCGAGCGATTGCTCGGGCGTCGTGATGGAGACGAGCTCGACCTTATAGAACTGATGCTGGCGGATCATGCCGCGCGTGTCGCGCCCCGCCGCGCCGGCCTCGGCGCGGAAGCAATAGGTGCCGGCGGTGAAGCGCAGAGGCAGCTGCGATTCGTCGAGGATCGATTCGCGCACGAGATTGGTGAGCGGGACTTCCGCCGTCGGCACGAGCCAATATTCGCTCGCCGGCTCCTCCGATTGTCCATCGCCGCGACCTGCCGTCACGGAAAACTGATCGTCGCGGAATTTCGGCAGTTGCGCCGTGCCGAACATTGCGTCGTCGCGCACCAGCAGCGGCGGCGCCACTTCCGTATAGCCGTGCGCGCCCGTATGCAGATCGAGCATGAATTGCGCGAGCGCGCGCTCGAGCCGTGCGATTCCGCCCTTGTTCACGACGAAGCGCGCGCCCGATAGCTTGGCGGCGCTCTCGAAATCCATGAGCTTCAGGCCTTCGCCAATGTCGAAATGCTCTTTCGGCGTAAAGTCGAATTTGCGCGGCTCGCCCCAGAGCAGAACCTCGACATTGTCGTGCTCGTCCTTGCCTTCCGGCACTTGCTCGAGCGGCGTGTTGGGAATCTCCGACAGCGCCTTGTCGAGCGCGGCGCTCGCTTCGCGCTCCTTCTGCTCCAGCTGCGGGAAATCCTCCTTCAGCTTCGCGACTTCCGCCTTCAGCGCCTCGGCGCGGGCGGCGTCCTTCTCGCGCATGGCGAGGCCGATTTCCTTGGAGGCCGCGTTGCGCCGCTCTTGCGCCGCCTGCAAAGCCGCGATCGCCGCGCGGCGCTCGTCGTCGAGCGCGAAAAGGCTTTCCGACAGAGGCGCGAGGTTGCGGCGGCGGCGGCCATTGTCGAAAGCTTCCGCATTATCGCGAATAAATTTGATGTCGTGCATGAGAATCGATCCGCCGACTGGTGCGTGCCCTCATCCGACCCTCGCTGACGCGAGGGCCACCTTCTCCCACGAGTGGGAGAAGGATTCGCTCACCACGTCGTGTACGCGAAACCTCGGCCGCTCCCTTCTCCCGCGCGCGGGAGAAGGTGGCCCCGCGAAGCGGGGTCGGATGAGGGCCCTTGTCCCTCGAGCGGAACGAAGGGTCAACCCGCGGCTTGCTGTTCCTCGGCCGCCGCCCGCTTCTTCTCGATCCAGCGCACGGAAATGATCGACGCCTCGTAGAGCAGCAGGCCCGGTATGGCGAGCGCCAGTTGGCTGAACACGTCGGGCGGCGTCAGCACCGCCGCCACGATGAAGACGAGGACGATCGCATAACGGCGCTTCTCGGCCAGAAACTTCGACGAGACGATTCCGATCTGACCGAGCAGCGTCAGCGCCACCGGCAGCTGGAAGACGACGCCGAAGGCGAGCACCAGCGTCATGATGAGCGAGAGATATTCCGACACGCGTGGCAACAGCTCGATCTGCGCCTTTCCCGGCTCATTGGCCTGCTGCATGGAAATGAAGAAATGCAGCAGATTGGGCATGACGAGGAAATAGACGACGATCGCGCCCAGCGCGAAAAACACCGGCGTCGCGACGAGATAGGGACGAAACGCCTGCCGCTCGTGGCGATAGAGGCCGGGCGCGACGAAGGCGTAGAGCTGGCCGATGACGATCGGGCAGGAAATGAAGGCCGCGGCGAACATCGCCACTTTGATCTGCGTGAAGAAATATTCCTGCGGCGCCGTGTAGATGAGCTTGGCCTCCGGCCCCGCCGCCATCGTATAGGGAACGACCAGGAGATTATAGATATCCTTGGCGAAGAAGAAGGAGAGGATGAAGGCGCCGAGAAAAGCCAGCAGCGCGCGAATGAGCCGCTCGCGCAGCTCCATCAAATGCTCGATCAACGGCGCCTTGGTCGCGTCTATGTCGGCGTCGCTCATTTCGGCAGGCTCTCGGGCGGCGAAACCTCGCTCGACGGCGCAGACTCGCTCGGCTGCCGGGTCTCGTGCGCAGCCGGCGCTTCGAGCGCCGGCGCAGGCTCCTCGGCTTTGGCCTCATCGTCGGACAACGGGGCCGGCGGGCCTTCGATCGCGCCGACGATCTGCTCACGCGCTTCCTTGAGCGGATCGAAAGCGACGTCCTTGCCGACGCCGGCGAAGGCCGAATCGACCTCGCTCTTCAAATTCTTGTGGAGATCGGCAATCTCCGCCTCGCGCATCGCGTCCATGAACTGGCCTTGGAACTCGGCCGCCATGCGCCGCATTCGGCCGGTCACTTGTCCGATCTGGCGCAATACGCGCGGCAGATCCTTGGTCGGAATCGCGACGAGCGCGACGATGCCGATGACGATCAGCTTTCCGGGATCGAGATCGAACATGGTCTTCTCGAGAGCCTGCCGGCGGCAGGCGTGAAAAAGGGTGACGTCAGGCCTTTTTCGCTTCGGCCGGCTTGTCGGCGTGAAGCGTGGACGGGCTCGTGAGCGGCGAATGCTCCAGCGATTTCGTCGGCTCCTCGGTCTTCGCCTCGGTCTCGTCCTCGGCGAGGCCCTTCTTGAAGGCCTTTATGCCTTTGGCGACGTCGCCCATCACATCGGAGATTTTGAAACGCCCGCCGAACAGGATGAAGGCCACGCCGCCGACGATAATCCAGTGCCAGATCGACAGACCGCCCATGGCGCGAACCTCCCACTCGTCTTTCGTGGACCGGCGAGGCCGGCCGAAACTCCCCGGAACCTAGGACGCCGGACGCGCAAAAACAAGTTGGATGAACGAATTCTCCGACGCTTCCGGTAGGATTTCGGCGTCGGTGAGCTTCGGGCGCGCTCCCTCGAGTCAGGGCGAGGGACGGATGGCGACGCCGTCCCGGGCGTCGCGCCGCTTCGATTGCAGCGAATCGAGGCTCTTTTCCACCAGCGGGGCGACTCCGGCGACGATTTTGGCGACGCCCGCCCGGCTCGGATGAAGCCCGTCGACGAGCGTCGTCCCGGTCTCGCCGATCACGCCAGCGAGGAAAAACGGATAGAGCGGCAGTCCGCGCCGCGCCGAAAGATCGGGGAAAATGGCGTCGAACGCCTTTTGCCGCTCCTCGCCGAAATTGGCGCTGGCCAGCATTCCGGCGAGCACCACGTCGAGCCCTTTCGCCTGCGCCTGCGTGACGATCTTCTCGAGATTGTCGCGCGTCGTCGCCGGATCGAAGCCGAGCAGCATGTCATTGGCGCCGAGCTCCAAAATCAGCAGATCGCCGCCGTCGCGCAGCGCATAGGAGAGGCGCGCGAGCCCGCCACGGGTGGTGTCGCCCGAGACGCTGGCGTTGATGACGCGGACGTCATAGCCGTCCTTCTTCAGCCGCGCCTCGAGCTGCGCGGGAAAAGCGGCGTCGGCCGGCAATTGGAAGCCGGCGCTGAGGCTGTCGCCGAATGCGATGACGCGCAAGGGCTCGGCCGCCGCCGGGCGCGCGAAGGCCATTAAAAGCGCCAAAAGCATGGCGACGCACAGGAGCGCCGCCGGTCCCCGCGGCCGAAAGCGCGGCCGGAGACTGGAAACCAGGGGCGCCTTCGCATATGTCGGGGCGGTCGTCTGGGCCGGAACGCGAGAGGCGGACCGGCGGGCGGCGCAGCGGCATACCATTTGTAGGACCTCCCCAAAGTGCAGCGGCCGGTCATCCAGCTCGAGGACGTCGATCTCACCCTCGGATCGGGCGCGGCGCGCGTCCATGTGCTCAAGAACATAAGCCTCACGGTCGCCCGCGGCGAGGCCGTCGGCCTCGTCGGACCATCGGGTTCCGGGAAATCCACATTGCTGATGACGCTCGCCGGCCTCGAGCGGCCCGATTCCGGCAAGGTGCTCGTCGACGGCAGCGATCTCGCCCGCCTCGACGAAAACGCGCTGGCGCGGTTCCGCGGAGGTAAGATAGGCGTCGTCTTCCAGTCTTTCCAGCTCATCGCCACGATGACGGCGCTGGAGAATGTCGCCGTTCCGCTGGAGCTCGCCGGCCGCGCCGACGCTTTTGCGCGCGCCAGCCAGGAGCTGGAGGCCGTCGGCCTCGCCCATCGCCTCTCGCATTATCCGGCGCAAATGTCCGGCGGCGAGCAGCAGCGCGTCGCCCTCGCCCGCGCGCTCGCGCCCGATCCGGTCATTCTGGTCGCCGACGAGCCGACCGGCAATCTCGATTCGGAGACCGGCGCGTCCATCGTCGATCTCATCTTCGCGCAAAAGGCGCGGCGCTCGGCGACCCTGGTGCTGGTGACGCACGACCCCTCGCTCGCCGCCCGCTGCGACCGCGCCATTAGGCTGCGCTCCGGCCGCATAGAGGGCGAGGAGGCGAAAGCGTCATGAGGCGCGGCCTCGCCTCGCGCCTGCCGCTGGCGCTGCGTTTCGCTCTGCGCGATCTGACCGGCGATCTGCGCGGTTTTTCGGTCTTCATCGCGTGCATCGTCATCGGCGTCGCCGCCATTTCCGGCGTCGGCGCGGTGTCGCAATCGCTCTCGGAAGGCCTCGCCCGCGAGGGCCGCACGATTTTGGGCGGCGATGTCTCCGTCGCCACCACGATGCGGCACCTATCGCCGCAGGAGCGCGAATTTTTCGAGCGCAATGGCCGCGTCTGCGAAATCGCGCTGATGCGCGCCATGGCCCGTTCGGCGACCGGCGAGGCGACGCTCGTCGAGATAAAAGCCGTCGACTCCGCCTACCCCAACGCCGGCGCCGTCGAGCTGACGCCCCCGCAGCCGCTCGCCGAGGCGCTCGGCCAGCGCGACGGAATCTACGGCCTCGTCGCCGATTCGACGCTGATCGCCCGGCTCGATCTCGCGGTCGGCGATCGGGTGAAGATCGGCGGCGGCTCCTTCCGTTTGACAGCCGAACTGACGAGCGAGCCCGACAAGCTCGCCGGCGGTTTCGGCTTCGGCGCCCGCGTCGTGATGAGCGAGGAGGCGCTGAAAGCGACCGGGCTCTTGCAGCCGGGCGCGGTCGTGCGCTGGCTGACCCGAATCGCGCTGCGCGGAAGCGGCGCGGTCGCGAGCGACGCCGAGGTCGAGCGTTTCGCGACGGCGCTGACCGCGGCCTTTCCGCAGGCCGGCTGGGATTTGCGCAAGCGCGACGCCGTCTCCCCGCAATTCTCGCGCAATCAGGAGCGCTTCACACAGCTTCTGACCTTGGTCGCGCTGACGGCGCTGGTCGCGGGCGGCGCGGGCGTCGCCAACGCCGTTTCCGGATTCGTCGCCCGCAAGCGCGACGCTTTCGCGATTTTGAAGGCGCTCGGCGCGCCGGCTTCGCGCGTCTTCGCCATGGCGCTGGTCGAGGTGCTGCTGGTCGCCGGCCTCGCCGTCATCGGCGGCCTCGCGCTCGGCGCGACCTTCCCCTATCTCGCCGATTTCGCCCTTTCCGCCTCCGTGCCTCTGCCATTTTCCCCTTCTGTCGACATGCGCTCGCTCGCGGTCGGCGCGGCCTATGGGCTGCTGGTGGCTTTGATCTTCGCGCTGCCGCCATTGGGCCGCGCCTATGGGACGCCAGTCGCCCGCCTGTTGCGCGACGAGGCGGAGGAGAAGGCCCCTCCCCGCATCTTTATGCTCGCGGCGCTCGCCGCCGCCGCGCTTCTCGTCGCTCTCGTCCTGGGTTCGGCCGCCGACAAGAGGCTGGCCGGCGCCTATATCGCCGCCACGGCGGCAGCCTTCGCTCTGCTGCGCGGCGTCGCCACGCTGGTCGTGCGTATAGCGCAGCGCGTCTCCAATGTTCCCAATGCGCGGCTGCGCCATGCGATCGGCAATATTCGCCGGCCGAAGAGCCTCGCGGCGACTCTCATCGTCTCGATCGGCGTCACTGAGACGCTGCTGGTCGCGCTGGCGCTGATCGAGGGCTCGATCCACGCCGAATTGCACCAGGTCCGCAAGAACGACACGCCGAGCTTTTATTTCGTCGATGTCGCCAAGGAGCAGGCCGGCGAATTCGCCTCCTTCCTCTCCGCCTTTGCGACGGACGCCAAGGTCGAGCATGTGCCGATGATGCGCGGCCGCATCGTCGCGGTGAAAGGCGTCCGCGCCGAGCATTTGAAGCCGCCGGACGATATCGCCTGGGCGCTCGACGGCGACCGTGGCGTGACCTTCTCGGCGACGCCGCCGAAGGGCTCCGAAATCGCCGCCGGCCAATGGTGGGCGGCGGGGCATGACGGGCCTCCCCTCGTCTCGCTGGAGACGCGCGTCGCCGAAGGTCTCGGCCTCGTCGTCGGCGACGAGATCGTCGTCAATGTGCTCGGCCGCGACGTCGCCGCCCGCATCGCCAATCTGCGCCGCCTCGACTGGCGCAGCTATGGCATCAATTTTATGATGGTGTTTTCGCCGGACGCTTTCGCCGACGCGCCCTTCTCGGAGATTTTCACCGTCGCTTTCGCCGATCGCGATGATCCCGCTCGCGACAAGCGGCTGATCCGCGAGGTCGCCGCACGCTTTCCGCAGATCGCCGCGCTGCGCGTGAAGGATGCGCTCGAAGCGGTGCAGAAGATCGCCAATCAACTCACCTTCGCCGCGCGGGCGGCCGCCGGCCTCACCATCGTCACGGCGGCGCTGGCGCTCGGCAGCGCCGTGGCGGCGAGCCAGCGCGGGCGCCAGCGCGACGCCATTATATTGAAGACGCTCGGCGCGACGCGCGTCTGGCTGACGAGCGCTTTCGCAATGGAGTTCGCGCTGCTCGGCCTCGTCGCCGGACTCTTCTCTGTGATCGCAGGCGCCGGCGCGGCGGGCTTCATATTGGAAGCGCTGATGAAAATGGACTTCGTCTTTCGTCCCTGGCCGGTGGCGCTGACCGCGCTCGGCGGGCTCGCCTTCGCCATCGGCCTCGGCCTCGCGGGGAGCTGGCGCGTGCTCGGAGAAAAGCCCGGCCCGGCGCTGCGCCGTCAATAAAGCGCTTTCTCGTCGTATAGAATCTCGCGCCGAGGCGGCGAAAACGCCAAAATGGCGATGTTTTCGTCGCTTGGAAGCGGCTTTTTCGCGCGCCGACCCTTGCCGGGAGAGATCGCTCGCCTTAAAAGGCGGGCTTCGCCGGCGTTCAGGGGGCTGGACGCGAGATGATCGCGCTCGCCCTCGAACAAGCGTAGAGCCCATGCCCCAACTTCTGCCCGAACGCAAGAAACTGCCCGTTCCCGACAATGGCGATTTTTCGCTGTCGCAGATCTTCGCCTCCATCGGCGGAGGCCTCGCCGGCGCGGCCGTGTTCGCGGTCATCACCAAGGGCACTTCGACGGCGGTTCTCTTCGCTTTTCTCGCGCCGCTGCCGATTTTGATCGTCGCGCTCGGCTTCGGCCTGCGCCATGGCGCGACCTCGGCCCTCATCGCGACCGGTCTTTTGTCGATCTGGCCGAGCCCGGTCTTCGGCGTCGTCTACGCTATCCTGGTCGCCCTTCCGGCGCTCGCCGCCGCCTATGTCGCGTCCGGAGCGGTCTGGCGCGGGCGCGAATTGGCGAGCGCTCACGCGCCGGCCTGGGCAGTCCTCGCCGCCGGCGGCGTGGTCGCGGCCGCAGTATCGATAGCGGTCGCCATAGCCGCGATTCGCTCCGGCGGCCTCGACGAGGCGCTCAATCCGCTGCAGGCGCGCGCCTTTATCGCGATCGAGGACCTCATCCGCACGCAGGAACTCGGCGACAAGTTCGATCCGAGCCAGCTTTCGGCGCTCGTCGTCTTCGCCTTTCCCGCGACTCTCGCCGCACTCACCTTGCTGAGCCATGTGCTCAATCTCTGGGGCGCCGGCCTGCTCGCCCGCGCCTCCGAAGCGACGACGCGCCCCTGGCCCGACATTGCGCGGGAATTCGTGCTGCCGCGCACGGTCGCCGGGCTGTTTCTCATCGCCAGCGCCGTGGCCTTCGCCGGCAATCTTCCCGGCGCGATCGGCCTCGTCTTCGCCGAGACGCTCGGCCTCGCTCTGGCGTTGCAGGGCCTCGCCGTGATTCACGCTCTGCTGCGCGGCACGCGCGTCGGCGGCGTCACGCTCACCATCGTCTATATCGTCATCGGCCTGTTCGCCTGGCCGATCGTCCTGTTCACTGTGATCGGCGTCGCCGATGCGGTGTTTTCGTTCCGCAGCCGCAAGCAGGCGGCGCAGGCGCGGCGCGGCTGAGCGCCGCGACACAATTCGAGAGACACGAGGAGAAGAACCCATGGTCGATGTCATTCTGCTGCAGCGCGTGGCCAAGCTCGGCCAGATGGGCGACACCGTTCGCGTGCGCGACGGCTATGCGCGCAACTTCCTGCTGCCGCGCGGCAAGGCGCTGCGCGCCACCGAAGGCAACAAGAAGCATTTCGAGACGCAGCGCGCCCATATCGAGGCCCACAATCTCACCGCCCGCAAGGAGGCCGAGGCCGTCGCCGAGAAGCTCGAGGGACAGGCCTTCGTCATCATCCGTCAGGCCGGCGAGAGCGGCCATCTCTATGGCTCGGTCGCGCCCCGCGACATTGCCGAGGCGGCGACCGCGGGCGGCTTCTCGCTGAACCGCAGCCAGATCGATCTCCAGCATCCGATCAAGGCGCTCGGCCTGCATAATGTGCCAGTGCATCTGCATCCCGAGATCGAGGTGAAGATCATCGTCAATGTCGCCCGCTCCGCCGAAGAGGCCGAGCGTCAGGCGCGCGGCGAGGCGGCCGCCGCCCGCGAGGAGACGACGCTCGACGATCTCGGCCTCGAGGTCGGCGCCGCTCTGGCCGAGGCCGGCGACGTCGAGCTCTGATCACGCACGAAGCGATTCGTTTTTTTACAAAAAGCCGGAGACCCCTGCGTCTCCGGCTTTTTTCATGCGCCGCCGATTCGCCGTGGCGAAATTGTCACACTCAAAGGATTTCACGCAGATAGACCGTAAGCTGTGCTGTGGTATGTGGAAATGACTCACAAGATCGCCGCGTGGGCATTTGCCGATCTTTGTGTCGATCTTCGGCATTGGCGCCGCTCTCACCTTCGGGCAATGTCGCCACCGTTCTCGAGTGCCTGTCGCTACGCGTTCACGAGCATCGAAGACATCCATCAGAGGCAATCAGGCGAAAGGCCGGGCTGGACGTCCCCATGATTGGGGGAGCGACCGCATCCCGGCCGCCTATGGCGCTCGGCTCCCTCGCGAGGGAGCCGAGCGCCCGCCTTTGGCGATGTTCTCGGCGCCGTGACGACCCCGCTCCGTCCCGCTTCCGAGAGAGAGATGCTCGACCAGCCCGCCTATCGAACGCCGCCGCATAATATCGAAGCCGAGCAGGCGCTGCTCGGCGCCATATTGGTCAATAATGACGCCTTCGATCGCGTCTCCGATTTTCTGCGCTCCGAGCATTTTTCCGAGGAGCTGCACAGGCGCATTTTCGAGGTCGCGTCGCAGATCATTCGCGCCGGCCGCGTCGCCACTGTGGTGACGCTGAAGACGCATCTCGGCGATGTCGAGCTGCCCGGCGGCGTGACCATGCAGGCCTATCTCGCGCGATTGGCGCGCGAGGCGACGACGATTATCAACGCCGAGGATTACGGCCGCACAATTCATGATCTCGCGGTGCGGCGGGAGTTGATCGTCATCGGCGAGGATATCGTCAACTCCGCCTATGACGCAGCCGTCGATCAGGCGCCGCGCCAGCAGATAGAGGAGGCCGAGCGCAAGCTCTATGCGGTGGCCGAGACCGGCCGCTATGATGGCGGCTTTCAGCGTTTCGCCGACGCGCTCTCCACCGCCATGGATATGGCGAGCAGCGCCTATCAGCGCGACGGGCATCTCTCCGGCGTCGCGACCGGGCTCGTCGATCTCGACGAGAAAATGGGCGGATTGCAAAAGTCAGATCTCATCATCGTCGCCGGCCGTCCCGGCATGGGCAAGACGGCGCTCGCCACCAATATCGCCTTCAATATCGCCAAAGCCTATGTGCCGGAGCAGCAGCCGGACGGCTCGATCAAGGCTGCGAATGGCGGCATCGTCGGCTTCTTCTCGCTGGAAATGTCGGCCGAGCAATTGGCGACGCGCGTCATCGCCGAGCAATCCGGCGTGCCCTCCTACAAGATCCGCCGCGGCGACATCAACGAAGACGATTTCCGCCGCATCGCCGAGGCGGCGCGCGAGATGCAGAGCGTGCCCTTCTTCATCGATCAGAGCGGCGGCATTTCCATCGCCCAGCTCACCGCGCGGGCGCGGCGCCTGAAGCGCCAGCGCGGGCTCGATCTGCTCGTCGTCGACTATCTGCAACTGCTCTCCGGCTCCAAGTCGCGCAACGAAAATCGCGTGCAGGAGCTGACCGAGATCACCACGGGCCTCAAGGCGCTGGCCAAGGAGCTGGCCGTGCCGGTCATCGCGCTCTCGCAGCTGTCGCGTCAGGTCGAGAGCCGCGACGACAAGCGGCCGCAGCTCTCGGACCTGCGCGAATCCGGCTCGATCGAGCAGGACGCCGACGTGGTGATGTTCGTCTATCGCGAGGAATATTATCTGCGCAATCGCGAGCCGCGCGAAGGCACGGAGGAGCATATCGCCTGGCAGAACGAGATGGAGCGCGTGCATGGGCGCGCCGAGGCGATCCTCGGCAAGCAGCGTCACGGCCCCACGGGAACAGTGACGCTCTCCTTCGAGGCGGAAGTGACGCGCTTCTCCAATCTCGCCGAGGAGGACAAGCTGCCGGCGCGCATGTGAGGCGGCGTCAGGCGACGCGCGTCGCCTCGAAGGCCGGAACCTCGCGCGAAAAAGCGTCGAGCCAGGCGAGGAGCGCGGGATATTTCGCGCGCCAGGCGCCTTCGAAGCGCAGATCGAGATAGCCGAGCGCGGCGGCGACAGCCACATGGCCGATCGTCACCGGGCCGGCCGGCGGCGCGGCGTCGAGCGCCGACAAAGCGCGGTCGAGCTTGCCGGTCTGCAGCGCGATCCAATCGGCGGAGCGCAGCGCCTCCGGCCGTGTGATTTCGTAACGGATCAGCAGCGCGGCGTCGTTCATGCCGTCGCCGAGCGATTGCAGCGTCAGCGCCGCGATTCGTTCGGCGGGATCATGCGGAATGAGCTTGCCGCCGGCGAGAAGATCGAAATATTCGCAGATCACGCGGCTGTCATAGATGGTCTCGCCGCTGTCGAGGATGAGCACCGGCACCTTGCCGAGCGGATTTTGCGCGCGCAACGAATCTTCGGGATTGGTCGTGTCGGCGCCGACGAGCTCGACGCTCGCGCCGAAGCCGAGCAGCTCGGCGACGATGCGGCACTTGCGGGCGTAGGGCGAAGCCGCGGAATAACGTAGAATGGGCATTGGCTCCCTCACGTCGAAAAAGGCGTCGTCGAGCAATAGGACGTAACGAAGATGACCGCCAGTCCCGAAGAGATCGCCGCCGGCCAAGCCGTCTACACGCCCGCGGTTCTGCGGCTCTACGACCTGCTGGTCCTCGGCCTCTCCAACCGCTTCTTCTGGAAATGTCCGACGCCGCGCCTGCGCGCGCTCTATGACGCGCATGTGTCGGGCAATCATCTCGATGTCGGCGTCGGCACGGGCTATTATCTCGACCATTGCCGCTTTCCCGCCGCCGCGCCGCGCGTCGCGCTGATGGATTTGAACCAGGACGCGCTGCGCTTCGCGGCGGCCCGCATCGCGCGCTTCTCGCCGGAGAGCTATCGCCGCAATGTGCTGGAGCCGATCGCTTTCGACGCGCCGAAATTTGATTCCGTCGGCGTCAATTATCTGCTGCACTGCCTGCCGGGCGCGATAGCGGAAAAGGCCGTCGTTTTCGAACATCTGAAGCCGCTGACGAATGACGGCGCCGTCTTTTTCGGCTCGACCTTGCTGCAAGGCGGCGTCGAGCGCTCCGGCGCGGCGCGGCGGCTGATGGACTTCTACAATCGCAAAGGCTTGTTCTCGAATAGGAACGATGATCTCGACGGGCTGCGCAACGCGCTCGAGCGGCGCTTCCGCAATGTCGAGATCGACATTGTCGGCTGCGCCGCCGTGTTCGTCGCGCATGATTGACGGATCGCGCGAGCCTTTCGGCTCGCGCCTCCGACGCCATCACTCGTAGATCGCGCTCAGCACGACATGGAACTTCGCGACCGAATTGCCGATATTCTTGATCTCGTAATGAATCTCGGTCTCGTCCTTGGTGTCGACGGTCTGCGACTGCGGGTTCGGCTTGATCTCCGTCACCGTGAAGTGACGCCAAACGCGCGTCACCTCGAGCGAGGTGTCCTGGTTGAAGCCGGTCGCCGTGCTACCGGTGGCGAAAGGCACGGCCTGCGCGTCCCACACCGCATTGAAGGGCGAGGCGTTGTTCCACCAGCCATGAACAGTCGCGCCCGGCGCGAGGGTGAGCTCGGTCTTGGTGTCGATGAAAAGCACTTTGGACATTTTCAATCTCCTATCTGAAACCGTCGCGTGAAATCATTGCGATCGGATGCAGAGGAGATTAGTCGCGGCGCGCCTTCGTCGCCGTGCGCGCGAGCACAGAGCGCGCTTCAATGAGTCTCGCCATAGAGCGCGGACAGCGGAAACACGAGGCCGGGCGGATCGAGCGTGATGTCGCCGTCATGAATGACGCGCGTCAGAATATCGCTCCCCTCCCCGCGACGATGATGAATCACCAGCGGCGAATCTGGATCGACGATGAGATAATGCGCGACGCTCGCGATGCGAAAATAGCCGACGAGCTTGCCGAGAGCGTCATTGCGCCCTGTGGATGGCGACAGCACCTCGACGACGATAAGAGGCGCTTCGACGAAAAGCGTGTCCGGCGGCAGCTCCGGTCCGCAATAGAGCTGCGCATCGGGCTCGAAGACGGTCGTCGCATCGACGCGCACGGCCATTCCGTCCGGCAGCACATGGCACGGCGCATCCGCACGGCGCGCGGCGTCCTGAAGAGCGCGAGCGGCCGCGAGCTTCGCCTTCGCATGGGCGGCTCGTTCCGCCGCCTGAGCGAAAACTTCACCATCGACGAGCTCGTGTCGGCCGGGCTGTCCTTCGGCCCAGACCACGAATTCCTCGGCGGTCATTTTCGTCTTCGGCAGAGCGCTCATGCGGAGCATCCTAGCGGAATGGCGCATCCGGCGCCATTCCGGGGCGTCACCCCTTCAGATCGTCGAAGGGCACCATCACATGCTGGCGATAGGCCGGCCGCTCGCAGAGGCGCGCATACCAAGCCTCGACATTGGGGAGCGACGGCCGCTCTATGTCGAGCGAGAAATAGCGAAACAGCGTCGTTCCGGCGGGAATGTCGGCGAGCGTCGGCTCGTCGCCGGCGAGGAAAGGACGATCCGCGAGCCAGCCGTCGAGAAATCGATAATGCTGCGCGCAGCGCGCGACGGCGGCGATGATCGCCGGCCAGTCGCGCTTTTCCTCCGGCGTGCGGTAATAGCCCATAAACACGCCGTCGACGAAGGCCGGCTGCAACGTCGTCTGCGCCCAATCCATCCAGCGATCGGTATAGGAGCGCGTCGCCGGATCCGTCGGCCAGAAAGCCTCGCCGCCATGGCGCGCGGCGAGATAGCGCAATATGGCGTGAGATTCCCACACCACCACGCCCTCGTCATCGATGACCGGAATGCGGCCGTGCGGATTTTTCGCGCGAAATTGCGGATCGTCCAGCCCGCCGAAAGCGCCGCCGAGCGGCACATGGGCGTGATCGAGCGAGAGCTCGCCGACGAGCCACATGACCTTCTGCACATTGAAGGAGTTGCGCCGTCCCCAGATCGTGAGCATGCGTTCGTCTCCTTCTTCGGCAATCTCGGCGTTGCGGCAATCTAGCCCGAGGCGCAGGCGCGCGCCATTGACGTGGGGTTGCGTTTATCGAAGCCGCGCAGCTGCGCGCGACGAGAGCAATTCATGAAAACAAATTGCGTTTCGCCGAAAATCCCCCGGCGAAACGCGCTTCTTTTGGCGGCGACGAAGGCTCAGGCGGTCTCGCCGCCCGAGTCACCGGCCGCGTCGCCGGCCGCCTCGTCCTCGCCGGCGTCGGCCAAATGCTCGACCGAGACGACGCGCTCTCCCTCCGCCGTGTCGAAGACGATGACGCCCTGCGTGCCGCGGCTCGCTATGCGTATCCCCTCGACCGGGCAGCGGATGAGCTGGCCGCCATCCGTCACCAGCATGATCTCATCGCCACGACCCACGGGGAAGGAGGCGACGAGCTTGCCATTGCGGGCGTTCACCGCCATTGCGACAATGCCTTTGCCGCCGCGTCCGGTGATGCGATATTCGAAGGACGAAGAGCGCTTGCCGTAGCCGTTCTCGGAGACGGTCAGGATGGTCTGCTCGGCCTGCTCCATCTCGCGATAACGCGCCTCGGTCAGCTCGATCGCCGTCGAAGCCTCCTCGGTCTCGGCCGCGCCCTCCTCCACGCCTTCCGCTCCCGCATTGCGGCGCTGCGCGGCGGCGCGCTTGAGATAGGCGGCGCGCTCGTCGCCGACGGCCTCGAAATGCCGCAGGATCGACAATGAGATCACGCGGTCGTCGCCAGCGAGCGCGATTCCGCGCACGCCCATGGAGGTGCGCCCCTGGAACACGCGCACGTCGCTGACGGGGAAGCGGATGCACTGTCCCTCGCGCGTCGTGAGCAGAATATCCTCCTGCTCCGCCGCTGTGGCGACGTCGACGATGGCCTCGCCTTCGTCGAGCTTCATGGCAATGATGCCGGAGCGCCGCACATCGGAGAAGTCCGACAGCTTATTCCGGCGCACCGTGCCGCCCGTCGTCGCGAAAATGGCGTCGAGCGTCGCCCAGCTCGATTCGTCCTCGGGCAAAGGCATGATGGTGGTGATGCGCTCGTCCTGCTCTAGCGGCAGCATGTTGACCAGCGCCTTGCCGCGCGCCTGCGGCGCCGCCAAAGGCAGACGCCAGACCTTTTCCTTATAGGCGCGGCCGAGCGAGGAGAAGAACAGCACCGGCGTATGCGTCGAGGCGACGAAGAGGCGCTGAACGAAATCCTCTTCCTTCGTCTGCATTCCCGAGCGGCCCTTGCCGCCGCGCCTTTGCGCGCGATAGGTCGAGAGCGGCACGCGCTTGATGTAGCCAGCGTGCGAGACGGTGACGACCATATCCTCTCTGGCGATGAGGTCCTCGTCCTCCACATCGCCGTCGCCATCGACGATCTGCGTCCGGCGAGGCGTCGCATAGGCCTCCTTGACCGCGATCATCTCGTCCTTGACGATTCCGAAAAGCTTCTCGCGCGAGCGCAGAATCTCGAGATATTCGGCGATCTCGGCGGCGAGCTTGTTCAGCGCCTCGGCGATCTCCTCGCGGCCGAGCGCGGTGAGGCGCTGCAGGCGCAGCTCGAGAATAGCGCGCGCCTGCGCCTCGGAGAGGCGAATGGTTCCGTCCTCGGCGAGCACATGACGCGGATCGGCGATCAGCGCGACCAGCGGCGCCATATCCTTGGCCGGCCAGGCGCGCTCCATCAGCGCCTCGCGCGCGGCGGCGGCGTCGGCCGATGTGCGGATGAGGCGAATGACCTCGTCGATATTGGCGACGGCGATGGCGAGGCCGACCTGCAGATGCGCGGCGTCGCGCGCCTTGGCGAGGCGGAACTTCGTGCGCCTTGTGACGACCGTCTCGCGGAAGTCGACAAAGGCGACGAGCACGTCCTTCAGCGTCAGCAGCTCGGGCCGGCCGCCATTGAGCGCGATCATATTGACCGGGAAGCTCGATTGCAGAGCCGTATGGCGCCAGAGCTGGTTCAGCACCACATCCGCCACCGCGTCGCGCTTCAGCTCGACGACGATGCGCATGCCTTGGCGATCGGATTCGTCGCGGAGATCCGAAATGCCTTCGATCTTCTTCTCGCGGACGAGCTCGGCGATGCGCTCGATCAGCGCGGCCTTGTTCACCTGATAGGGAATCTCGGTGAAGATGATCGCCTCGCGCTCCTTGCGGAGCATCTCGATCTCGGCCTTGGCGCGCATGATGATCGAGCCGCGCCCGGTCGTATAGGCGTTGCGTATGCCGCCGCGGCCGAGAATCGTCGCCGCTGTGGGGAAGTCCGGGCCGGGCACGATCTCCATCAGCTCGGCGACGCCCATCTCGGGCCGGTCGATCAGCGCAATGGCGGCGTCGATCACCTCGCCGAGATTATGCGGCGGAATATTGGTGGCCATGCCGACGGCGATGCCGCCTGCGCCATTGACGAGGAGATTGGGGAAGCGCGCCGGGAGAACCGTCGGCTCCATCTCCTTGTCGTCATAGTTGGGCTTGAAGTCGACCGTGCCTTCGTCGATGTCCTCGAGCAGGGCCAGCGCCGGCTTGGCGAGGCGCGACTCGGTGTAGCGCATGGCCGCCGGCGGGTCGTTGTCGACAGAGCCGAAATTGCCCTGGCCGTCGATGAGCGGCAGCCGCATCGAGAAGGGCTGCGCCATGCGCACCAGCGCGTCATAGATCGCGGCGTCGCCATGCGGGTGATATTTACCCATGACGTCGCCGACGATGCGCGCCGATTTCACATATGGCTTATCAGGCGTATGGCCGTTCTCGTGCATGGAGAACATGATGCGCCGATGCACGGGCTTCAGCCCGTCGCGCACATCCGGCAGCGCGCGGCTCACGATCACGCTCATCGCGTAATCGAGATAGCTGCGCTTCATCTCGTCGGCGATCGAGACCGGGCGAATGTCTGAGCCGGGCGTCGGAGGCTTTGTGTCGTCTGTGTCGTTCTCGGCCAATGGCTCGCCAATCCGCTTCGATCGTCCCGCGCTCCACGGCGAAATCCTGCCGCGGCAAAGTCGCGCCGGCTCTGGGAAAGAGCGCTTCTCGTCGTCGTCCCGTCTCGCCGACGAAGGTGAGGCGGCTGCAGGGTCCGCCGCTCGGGAGAGCGGCGGGACGTGGAGATCGCGCTCGCAGGACGTTTCGAGCGAAGCGCGCCGAGGCGAGCCTAGCGGCAGCCGTCGACGACGCTCGAAACCGCCGTTTTTCTATAGGCGATTCTCGGCGGCTACGCCAGTTCGCCCCGCCGCGCGGCGTCGCAGTTCTGCTCGGAGAAACACGGGTTTAGAAAAATTCCTCAAATCTCGTCCGATTCATTTTGGCGGCGGCGTCAGCTCTGCGCCGCACGCAGCCGACGTCGGGCGTTCATGACGATCGCCCGCGCGCTGGCGTCGCCCGGCTCCAGCAGTTCGAGCCCATCCTCTTCGCTCGTCTCCCACGAATCGGCCACGCGCCCCCTGCCCTCCGACTCGACGAGGCCGATTGAGCGATTTTGCTGGGCCGCCACCGGCTCGCCCGTGGTTTTCGCGCCGCCGAAACGCGCGCGGAGCGCATTCGCGACTTCCGCCCAATCGAGCGATTTCGGCTTCTTCGGCGCTTCATTCGGCGCCACGGCGGTGGGCGCTTCGAGTGCTCGCTCGGCCGGCTTCCGGCCGCGCAATGCGAGGAATTTGGCGCGCAGCGGCTCGATTTTCGCGCGCATAGCGGCGATCGCCGCGGCGAGACCGGCGGCCGGCGCGGCCTTCTCCTGCGCGGCCGGGGCGGCGGGCGGGCGCCGGACATATTTCATGCCGAGCAGCCCGATGAGCGCGAAGGCGGCGATCAGCGCCTGCCAGAGGGCGAGCGGCGACTCGCTCTCCTCCGCGGACGCTTCTTCGGGGAGTGGAGCGGGAGCGGCCGCCGCGGCGGGGTTCGGCAGAGTTTCGACTGCGGCGAGCGGCGGCGCGGCCTCCCCGGCGACGGGCTCCTCGCCTTTTTGGGATTCGGCGGTCGCTTCCGAATCTGCGGCTCGCGGCGAAGGCTCGGCCGGCTCCTCCATCGCGGCGGCTATGTTCTGCGGCGCAGCCGCGGCCGCCTCCGGCTCGGCCGGCGGCGCGACGGGGTCCGGCTCCCCGGCCGTCGCGACCTCGGCGACAGGCGCGCTCTCGATGAGCGGAAGCGGCGCGTGCAGGAAAACGGGAGCCGCCGGCTCCGACTTCGTCGATTCGGTCGGCGGCGGCGCGGCGACCGCGGCCGGCTCCGCCGGTCGGACCGCTTTTGCAGATTTCGCAGCGACGAGCGGCGCGAGCTGCACGACGATATCGTCGTAGCCTTTGCTGGTCGGCGCGCCGAACTCCTCGATCGGCGCGCTCCCGCCGCCGCGCGAACGGCGCGGCTCGGCGACGGCGCATCCGAAATGTGCGGCGGCGGCAGCCAGAGTCAGGCCGCCGACGAGCAGGCGCGTGAACGGCGTGAATATCGACCTCATCTTCGAAGCTCCGCTGCAATGACGAGGCGTCAGCTTGCCTCTCGGAGTTGAACAAAGCCTTAGCAATGCGATCAACGATCTGTTAACGCCGTGATCTCGCGACGCATTCACCGTCGGTTCACCCGCAAGGGGCGATGCTCAGGCCCTCGCTTCGCATTCCCGACAGGAGGAGACAAATGAAGTTGAAGCTCGCTTTCCTCGCCGCTCTGGCGCTCGCCGGCGTCGAGGCCTCGTCCGCCATGGCCATGCCCCTCGCACCGCTGGCGGAAGGAGTGGCCGCCCCGCTGACCCAGGCTATCGGCTATCGTTGCGGCCCCGGCTGGCACGTCGATCCCTGGGGACGCTGCGTCCCGCATCGCCGTCCGCCGCCGCCGGCCTATGGTCCGCGTCCGGGCTACCGTCCGCCGCCGGTCTATGGACCGCGTCCCGGTTACCGTTGCGGCCCCGGCTTCCATGCCAATCAGTGGGGCCGCTGCGTCCCGAACCGCTGGTGATCGGCCACGGCGCGTAGAACCGAATAGCTCGCCGAGTTCTGCGCGCCACGCCAACTCTGTTGCAACGAGACCAACTGTTGCAACCAGACTGTCGCTACGGAGTCTTGCCGTTCGCCGCCGGGTCCTGTATGAGCGAGCCTTCTCACGTCGACGTCGAGCTTTCGGCGCCAACGTATGGGGCCTCGTGGCGGAGTGGCTACGCAGAGGACTGCAAATCCTTGTACGGGGGTTCGATTCCCTCCGAGGCCTCCAACATCAATCCTCACATATGGGTGGGATTACCTGATAGCTCGCTATCGGGTATGCGGGTTTCGAGGAATATGCCCTGGCGCTTCGACGTCGGGGCTTTTTGTTCTTGGTGCCGTCGCGGATCGTGTTGAAATTGGCTGACGCAGCTCCGAGGCAATCGAGAATATCCGATCAAGCGGCAAGATCAATGGGCTGATCGGAGGGCC
>NZ_PUIV01000030.1 GCF_003113265.1 Methylosinus sporium | reverse complement strand
GGGGCGACCGCCGCAACGGCGCTCAGGCGGCTCGGCGAATCTCGCCCAGAGTGGAGGCGGCGATCATCAGCGCCATGCCGTGCAGGCGGGCCTCGTCGCGGCCCTGCCAGCGGCGCAGAATCACGCGGAAGAGCTCGTCCATCACCGTCTCGTCTATGGCTTCGAGCGAGCGCTCTTCTATGTTTGCGCGGCGGGCGAGCAGCACGAGATCGTTGCGAGCGTCGCGCGCTAGCAGCGGCTCACCCTCGAGCAGGCTGCGCCACATGCGGCAATGCTGCCGTCCGAGCGCATCCCACATCTGTCGACGACCGCGAAACCAGGCCTCGTAGACGCTGAATATTCGGTCCGCCACTAGTGGTTCACTCCAACGGGCGATTTCTCTGCTCGTCTCCGCAAATTCCCGAGATTGCATCGTCTGGCCTCGTGGAAACCTGTAAAACGCGTGATTCGTTGAATGAAATCATTATTGCCCATGGTTAATTTTCTGCAACCATCCGAGCCGGACGCTGCACCGTTTATTCTGCCTCTACGTCGTCATTCCTGTGGTGAATGTTGAGGGCGCCAAGCAAAAATGCGTATTCATCCGGGCTATGACTACGTGTTCTTTGTTCGACGAGAGAGCGCTTCGGCGCGGCGCGAGCGGCCAGAACGCGGCTCGCGGCGAGTCAATCGCGCCGCGGCGCGCGGCCCCGCTCGCGCCCGCCGACCGAATCTTTCGCAATGTCGGCGACCAGCGAGGCGACATGGCCGCAATGCGACAAAGCGACTCCCGACATTTTGTCGTCTTCGTTCGTCTGCTGGGCCTGCGGCAGCACGGCGCGGCGAAAGCCGAGCTTGCCGGCCTCCTTCAGCCGCGCGCCGGCGTGGATCACGGGGCGGACCGAGCCCGAGAGCGCGATCTCGCCGAAAAACAGCAGCTCGGCGGGCAGGGTCGCGCCGGTCAGCGAGGAGACCAGCGCCGCCGCCGCGGCGAGATCGGCGGCCGGCTCATCCGCGCGCAGTCCGCCGGCGACATTGAGATAGACGTCGTGCATTCCGAGCTTGAGCCCGGCATGAGCTTCCAGCACGGCGAGAATCATCGACAGCCGATTCGAATCGAAGCCGACCACGGCGCGTCGCGGCGTGCCGAGCGAGCTGGGCGCGACCAGCGCCTGAATCTCCACCAGCATGGGGCGCTGGCCCTCCATGCCGGCGAGCACGGCGGCGCCCGGCGCGGCGGCGTCGCGGCCGGCGAGAAACAGGGCGGAGGGATTGGCGACCTCGGCGAGGCCGGCGCCGGTCATCTCGAAGACGCCGATCTCGCCGGTCGCGCCGAAACGATTCTTCGAGGCGCGCAACATGCGGAAATGATGCGCGCTGTCGCCCTCGAAGGAGAGCACGGCGTCGACCATATGCTCGACGACGCGCGGGCCGGCGACCTGGCCGTCCTTGGTCACATGGCCGACGAGAATCACCGTCGATCCGCTGAGCTTGGCGTGGCGCAGCAGCGCCTGGGCGCTGGCGCGCACCTGAGTCACCGTGCCGGGCGCCGATTCGGCGGCCTCCGTATGCATCGTCTGTATGGAGTCGATGACGATCAGCGCCGCGCGCTTGCCGCTGGCGCAGGTGGCGAGAATATCCTCCACCTGCGTCGCCCCGGCGAGCTCGACCGGGGCGTCGGAAAGGCCGAGCCGCTCGGCGCGCAGCCGCACCTGGGCCGCAGCCTCCTCGCCCGAAATGTAGATCACCCGCTCGCCACGCCGCGCCAGCGCCGCGCAGGCCTGGATCAGCAGCGTCGATTTGCCGATGCCGGGCTCGCCGCCGAGCAGCGCCACCGAGCCGGGCACGAAGCCGCCGCCGGTCACGCGGTCGAATTCTTCAATTCCGGTGGCGATGCGCGGGGCAGGGCGCGCGTCGCCGGCCAGCGCCTCGAGCGCGAAAGGCCGGCCGCGCCCGACGCGCGCCGTCGGACCGAAGCCGCCGCCGGCGCCGCCATTCTCCTCGACGATCGTGTTCCACTCGTTGCAGGACTCGCAGCGGCCCTGCCAGCGGTTCGTCACCGCCCCGCAGCTCTGGCAGACGAAGCTCTGGCGGGCTTTAGCCATGGCGCGCTTCGCCCTCTCCCGACATGGCTGGCAAAAGCGCCAGCGGCGCCAGCGCGGCGGCGGCGGCGCAGCCATAGGCGAAGCCTTGGCCGCTCGCCTCGGCCAGCGCGCCGAAGGCGACATTGCCGACGATTACGGCCACCGCGTTGGCGAGGCCGAAAACGCCGAAGCCGGTGGCGCGCAAATGCGCCGGCGCGGCGCGGGCGATCAGCGCCGAGAAGGCCACTTGCGCCAGCGCTATATGCAGGCCCCACAGCGCGATCCCGACAAAGACGAAAGAAAGGTCCGACGCCGCCGCGAGCGCGGCCTCCGAAATCGCCAGCGTCACGCTCGCGGCGACGAGCAGCCGGCGCTCGCTCCAGCGATCGACGAGTTTGCCGGCCGGATAGGCGGCGAGCATTGCGACGAAGGACATCGCCACCAGCGTCAGCGGCGCGAAGGCGATGCGTAAGCCGGCGCCCGTCGCCCGCAGCACGAGAAAGGCTTCGCCCACGCGGGCGGCGGCGAGCAGCGCGCCGAAGGCGAGCAGCAGCCAGAAGGCGCGCGGCAGCTCGGAAAATCCGGCGAGCAGCGCTTTGCGCCCCGTGGCGGGCGGGCGCGTCTCCTCCGGCTCGTGAACGAAGACTGCGAGAACCAGCACGCAGATCAGCGCCGGCAGGCAGGCGATCCAGAAGACGAAGCGCGTGTCGTCATGCGTCGCCAGCATCAATCCGATCGCCGCCAGCGGGCCGATCACGGCGCCGACCGTGTCGAGCGTCTGGCGCAGGCCGTAGGCGGCGCCGCGCTGCTCCGGCGTGGTGACGTCGGCGATCAGCGCGTCGCGCGGCGCCCCGCGCAATCCCTTGCCCACACGGTCGAGAACGCGCGCCGCGATCACCTCCGCCGCGCCGCCGGCGAGCGGAAAGATCGGCTTGGTCGCCGCGGCGAGGGCATAGCCGAACAGCGCCAGCCCCTTGCGCCGGCCGATCATGTCGGAGACGCGGCCGGAGACGACTTTCACGGCGAGCGCCGTCGCTTCCGCCGCGCCTTCGATCCAGCCGATCTCGGCGATGGCGACGCCGAGCGTTCCGGCGAGATAGACCGGCAGCAGCGCATGGATCATCTCGGAGGAGAAATCCATGAACAGCGAAGTCACGCCCAGCGCCCAGACCGCGGAGGGCATGGACGCGGCCGCGCGAATCGTCGTCGCGGAGGCGGGGGCTCGCTCGCTCATGCGCGCTTGTATGTCGCCGATCATCGCCTCGGCAAGCGAAAGCGAAAAGCGCTCGGATTTTTCGAACGGACGCCCTCGATCGATCAGGCCGCGCTCCGAGGCGCGCTTTCAGCGCGTCGGGTCGAACAGCGCTCTAATCTTCGATCGCGCGTTGTCCGTTGATGCGCGCGCGCAGCACATTGGATGCCTTGAACATCACGACGCGGCGCGCGGTGATCGGCGCCGAGGCGCCGGTCTTGGGATTGCGGCCGACGCGCTCGCCCTTGGAGCGAATGTGAAAGGAGCCGAAAGAGGAGAGCTTGACGTCGTCGCCGGAAACGATGGCGTTGAAAATTTCCGACAGCACGGCTTCCACGAACTCGCCCGACTCGGCGCGGGAGAGGCCGATGCGGCGATGGACGGCGTCGGCGAGATCGGCGCGCGTCACCGTGTGATGCGCCGAAGCGGTCCGCGTCGTGGAGGTCGAATTCGTGGAAATGGCGCCCTCGTCGCGGGAAAGATCTTCGACTGCCGGCAGGGCTTTTTCTGAAACATTTTGTGACATGATCGGCCTTATCGATTCAAAACGAAAACTAACATCGTCGAGTTCGACTTCTTTTTCTGGTCTGTGACAACTCTCGCGGGAGAAGGGTTCGTCGCAAAGCATCGCGACAGGCCATAGCGGGCCCTCATCGCGAGGCGCGAAAAACTCAATTTGATTATTTTTCAGAAACTACGGCGAAAATCAAGCGCAGGTTGCACTTTCACGGCCGGGATTTCGTGGCGCCTCACCAGCGGATGAGCGCCGAACCCCAGGTGAATCCGCCGCCTACCGCCTCGAGCATCACGAGATTGTCACGTTTGATGCGGCCGTCGTCGCGCGCGACCGACAGAGCGAGGGGGATGGAGGCCGCAGAAGTATTGCCGTGCAAGTGCACTGTGGCGACGACTTTTTCCGGCGCTATGCCGAGCTTTGCGGCCGACATGTCGATGATGCGGCGATTGGCCTGATGCGGCACGAACCAGGAGAGATCGGCCGCCGTGAATCCGGTCGCCGCAAAGGCGTCCGTCACGACATCCGTGACCATTCCGACGGCGAAGCGGAAGACTTCCTTGCCCTCCATGCGCAAATGGCCGACCGTTCCGGTCGAAGAAGGGCCGCCGTCTACATGCAATTTGGCGCGATGGCGTCCGTCCGAGCGCAAATGCGTCGTCAATATGCCGCGTTCGGCGAGCGAGCCTTCGCTCTCGCGCGCCTCCAGCACCATGGCGCCGGCGCCGTCGCCGAACAGCACGCAGGTGGTGCGGTCGTTCCAGTCGAGAATGCGCGAGAAAGTCTCCGCGCCGATGACCAGCGCGCGCTTGTGCGAGCCGGAGCGCAGAAATTTCTCCGCCGTCGCCAGGGCGAAGACGAAACCCGAGCACACGGCCTGAAGATCGAAGGCGGCGCCGCGCGTCATGCCGAGCGCAGCCTGAATCTGCGTCGCCGTCGAGGGGAAAGTATAATCCGGCGTGGACGTGCCGACGATGACGAGATCGATGTCCTCCGGCCCGAGGCCGGCGTCGGCGAGGGCGGCGCGCGCGGCCTTCTCCCCCAGCATGGAGGTGGTCTCGCCGGGCGCGGCGATGTGGCGCTCCTTTATGCCGGTGCGCTGGGTGATCCATTCGTCGCTGGTGTCGACAGTGGCGGCGAGCTCCTCATTGGTGAGGATGCGGCTCGGCAGATAGCTGCCGAGACCGACGACGACAGAGCGCAGAGGGTGCGGAGAAAGAGTCACTGAGCGGCTTCCTGGTCGTCGCGGCGGCTCGAGGCCAGCATGTCGCGGATCTTGGAGAGCAGGCCTTGATGCGCCATCTCATAGCCGATCTCGACCGCGCGGGCGAAGGCCAGCGCGTCGGCGCTGCCATGGCTCTTGATGACGATCCCCTCGAGGCCGAGAAACACGCCGCCGTTGATGTTGCGAACGTCGATCTTGTCGCGCAGCTCGCGAAAGGCGCCGCGCGCCAGCAGATAGCCGATCTTGGCGAGCCAGCTGCGGCCGATTGCCTCGCGCAGATAATTGGTGATCTGAGTCGCTGTGCCTTCGGCGGTCTTCAGCGCGATATTGCCGGAGAAGCCTTCCACTACCACCACGTCGACGACGCCCTTGCCGATCTCATCGCCCTCGACGAAGCCGTGATAGTCGAGATCGGGAAGGTCCGCCTCCCGGAGCAGGCGAGAGGCCGTCTTGACCTCCTCGACGCCCTTTATCTCCTCGACGCCGACATTGAGCAGGCCGACGCTCGGCCGCTCCATGTCGAAGAGCGAGCGCGCCATCGCCGCGCCCATGACGGCGAGATCGACGAGATGGCGGGCGTCCGCGCCGATGGAGGCGCCGACGTCGAGCACGATGGAATAGCCGCGCGCCGTCGGCGCCGGCCAAAGGCAGGCCAGCGCCGGGCGCTCGATCTTGGCCATTGTGCGCAGGCAGACTTTGGCCATGGCCATCAGCGCGCCGGTGTTGCCGGCCGAGACGGCGACATCGGCCTCGTTCTTCTTCACCGCCTCGATCGCCTGCCACATGGAGGAAACGCGGCGCCCAGAGCGCAGCGCCTGGCTCGGCTTGTCGTCCATGCGGACGGCGACGTCGCAATGGCGGACGGTCGCGACGCGGGCGAGGCGCGGATGCGCGGCGAGCTCGACGCGAATCGAAGCCTCGTCGCCGAACAGCAGGAAGCTGCTGTCGGGGTGGCGGTCGTGAGCGATGGCGGCGCCGGCGATGGTGATCTTCGGACCATGATCGCCGCCCATGGCGTCCAACGCTATGCGAATGGGCTGCGCCATTCTGCCTCGTCTCCCGACATTGTTTACGAATGACGTACGAATGACGATCCGCGCGGCCCGTATTGTTCCGCCCCACGGGGCCGCCGGTCGCGCGAAAGATGCAGCGAAGCGGAGCGGCCAGGCGCCCGCTCGTTTCTCGGTTCCGCGCGATCGCTCGTCGCGGACCGAATTCGCCGCCGGCCCAAGGCGCCAGCGGCTGACGAATTGCCATTTGCGCCGCTCCAGCGCAAGAGCAATTCCTGCCGGAGCTTTCGCTTCCCTACTTTCGGCGTCGCTTGCCGGAGTCTTCGCCGAACTCGTCGCGCAGGCGAGCAAAAGGCGAGACTTTCGCCGGCGCCTCCTCTGGCGGCTCGGTCTCGTCGGGCAGGGCGAAGCGCGCGCCCGGCTTGCGCGGATAGGGGTCGAGCGCCAGCGCTAGAAATTCCGCGACAATGGCGCCGAGATCGATTCGGCCGTCGACCAGCGGGTCCGGCGCATCCGCGTCGAGATCGGCGATATGGCGGCTCGCTCTCGGCTCCTCCTTCTGCTCGACAGGCTCCGCCTCGCGCCGGCGCCGCGACATGCGCTCCGCCGGGGGCGGGGCGGTCGGCGTCGGCTCGGGCGCGAAGGAGACGTCGATCGGCTCGACGATGCGGGCGTCGAATTCTTCCAGCGTCACCACGCAGGTCTGGCGCACATCGGCGGTGAGCTCGCCCTCGACGCGCAATCCGCCGCGGCCCGCCCGCGTCACTTTCAGCTTCGCCTCGAGGCGATTCAGCGCGGCGAGATCATCCATGTCGGCGAGCGCCGCGCGTTCGGCGGCGTCGGCGGCGATGGTCAGCTCGAGCCCGTCCTCGGGGACGTCGACGGCGGCGAGCGGACGCGCGAAAGGGTTTTCGGGCAATTGCAGATCGTCGCTCATTCGCCGCTCCTCGACTCTTTTCGACGTCGCCGCTTCGGCCGGCCACGGTGAAATATAGATGGGCGCCGCGCCCATTGGGGGAAGCTTCGCCATTTTCCGGCCATTGATACGGTCGAAGACGCGCCGACGCCAGCCTCCGGGTCGCGCCGGAGGCGGCGCCGCTTGCTTTCGCGCCAGCCGAGAGTTAGGCAAACGCTTCGAACATTGTCGCGATAGAGGTCGGCCTCATGGAGGCCCAGCGCGGAGAGAAACATGGGGTTTTCGCTCGTCGTCGTTTCGCGGCAGGCCCGCAGCCTCGCCGCTCTCGCTCTGCTCGCGGCGCCGCTCGCCGGGTGCCTCGGCTATGACGGCGTCATCAACCGCGGCGCCATCATCGAGGAGCGCAAGGTCGCGCAGGTGAAGGTGGGAATGCCGGCCCCGCAGGTTCTCGCTCTTCTCGGCACGCCCTCGACGACATCGACGATCGGCGGCGACGCCTGGTACTATGTGAGCCAGCGCATCCAGCGCCAGCTCGCCTTCCTGCCGCCCGAGGTCGCCGACCAGCACATTCTCGCGGTCTATTTCGACAAGACGAAAAAAGTCCAGCGCATCGCCGACTATGGGCTGAAGGACGGCAAGGTCGTCGACTTCCTCAGCCGCACCACGCCCACGGCCGGGGCCGAGTTCAATTTCATCCGCAATATGCTGGCGAAGCTGACCAGCTTCTGAGGATTCGAGAAAAATCCGAGCTTTTTCAATCGGAAGCATGGCTGTGTCGATTTGGCGCAAATGTGGCGGCCGAATCGGCCGGCCGGCTCCGTACGTAGCTGATCGCTTCATTTTTAAGGGCTTGTGGGAAATACGGAGCCCCGGCCGAATGTGACGCGTGCGTGACGCGCTCAGTCGATTTTTCGCCCCTCGCGGTTGCTAGCCTCTGTCTCGTCCAAACAACAGCGAGGAATGAAACAGAGTGTCTTTCGAAGCGATAGCTCCTGCCGTTCGCGGCGAAGCGTCGGCGCCGAAATGGTCGCGCTTTCTGCCCGTGTTCGACCGCGCAGACGCGGACCGCCCCCTCGCGGGGGCCGACGGATCCGTTCACATGCTCCTTCGCGCTTTCGCCATAGCGACGGCTCTCGCCTTCGCTCTGGTGGCCGCGTTGCTCTCTATGCCGGATGGCTGGGGCCGGTTCAGATTGTCGGAGGCGTCGCGAGCCGGCGCGCGGAGCCGCCCGGCGCCGCCGCCCTTGTTCTTTCTGACCAATCGCGGCCTCACCGATCAGCCGCTCGACGCCGACGCCGCCGAGGCGATAGGCGAGGCGGTGAAGGCTTGGTCCGGCTCCGCCGACGCCGAAGCCGACAAAAACATGGCCGGCGCCGCTCCGGCGGTGCTGCAGTTCGGCCCTGTGCGCGTCGCCCGCGCCATTGTCGAGCACGTCGTGCAGGCCGCCCGCACCACGGGATCCGATCCTGCCTTGCTGATGGCCATCGCCGACAAGGAGTCGAGCTTCGCGCCCAAGGCCAAGGCCGGCACCTCCTCGGCGAGCGGATTGTTCCAGTTCATCGATTCGACCTGGCTCAAGGCTGTGCGCATGTTCGGCCGCAGCCATGGCCAGGAGGCGGCGGCGCAGGCGATCGGCGGCGATTATCGGGTCGCGCCGCAGAAGCGCTCCGAAATCCTCGCCATGCGCAATGATCCGTATCTCTCCGCCGTGTTCGCGGCCGAGATGCTGAAGCATGACGGCGAGCGCATCGCCGAGCGCATCGGCCGTCCGCTGACGGCGGGCGAGACCTATCTGATCCACTTCCTGGGGCCGGACGACGCAGCCCGCTTCATGGCGAAGGTGGAGGAGGCGCCGAACACGCCGGCCGCCAAGCTGCTGCCGCGGCCCGCCCGCGCCAATAAGCCCATCTTCTTCGCCCGCGAAGGCAAGAAGATGAAGCCGAAGTCGGTCGGCGAGGTGCACGAGGCCTTCGAGACGATGATGGGCAAGCGCTCCGATCGCTACAAAGGCGTGGAGCGGCAGCTCCCAGCCGCGGCGCTCGCCTATACGGAGTGAGCTTCGTTCGAAGAAAATGAGAAAGGCGGCCTCGCGGGCCGCCTTTTTCGTCTCTGGTCTATCGCTCCGCGGCTCGCGCCAATTCCCGCCAGCGGCTGGGCGCGAGGCCGCTCCATTGCTCGAAAGCGCGGGTGAAATGCGCCGGATCGCTATAGCCGAGCCGGGCGGCGATCTCGGTGATCGAGAGCTCCGGCCGGCGTAGCAGACCGATCGCCCGGCGCTGGAGCGTGTCGCGCAGGAGATCGGCGTAGCTCAGTCCGAGATCGCCGAGCCGACGCTGGAGCGTGCGCTTCGACAATCCGGCGCGCCGCACGATCGTCTCGAGCGTGGGGCGGCCGCCGAGCAGCTCCAGCTCGATCAGCACGGCGATCTTGCGGGGAAGATCGTCCGGCGCCGGAATGTCGAAGATGCGGGCGATTTCGTGGGCGCCCAGTCCATCGCCTTCGCCCAGTCGCGGATTGACGGCCATCAGCAGCCGCTGATCGAAGACGATCGAGCCCGGGCCGTCGCAGAGCACGATGTCGGCGCCCATCTGCTCGCCGATCGATCGTCGCGCGCTCGTCGGCAGTCCGCCGAACATCACGCGGCGCGGCAGCCAGTGAGCGCCGGCGAAATGCCGCACGAGGGCGATCATATACCAGACGGCCAGCATCTCGTTCTGCGGCCGGCCTTCCGTCGCGGGGTCGTCCAGCTCATAGGACCAGATCGCCTCCTCGCCCTGTCGCCGCAGGACCAGCCGCGTCGCGCTCTGCAGCATATGCGGCAGGCTGGCTCCGGCGCGATGGATGGCGTCGAGCAGCGTCGGCGCCCGCGTCACCCATTTGCCATAGACGCCGAGGCCGGCGATCGACGTCCGGCGGCCGAGACGGGCGGCGAAAGCCTCGTCGGCCAGCTCGCGCGAGGCGGCGGCGAGCAGGCGAAAATGATCGCGTAGCGGCAGCAGCGTGTCCGGCGATTCGAGCAGGCCGAGCGGCAGCTCCGCGCGGCGAAACGCGCGCTCGATCGAGCCGCCGGCGCCGCCGACGACCTCGGCGATCGGCCCCAGCGTGCTCGCGCGTGTGTAGCCCGTTTGTCGCATCTGCCCTCGCGCGCCATCGTCCGGCGTTTTCGGCATGTCCTGGCAAGCGCCGCCAGCGGCCGGACGATAGCATTCCCTATCGGCTCACAAAGGCCGATCCATCGGGGGATTTGCCCGAGTTCGGGGAGGATTTTGGACATGTGCCTCTATTGTCTCGCGCGCGCCTCGGCCGCATTGTCTCGGCGCGACATGTTGCGGATGGGCGCGCTCGGCGCCGCGGCTCTGCCTTTCGTCGCCTCGCCCGCGACGGCCGAGAGCGCCGATCTCGTGCGCGACGATTTCAAACGCGATATGGAGGCGCTGATCGCGCGCGCCCGTTCGGGCGCGCTCGTCTCCTATCGCCTGTTCGAGATCGATGGCGACGATCTGCCGTGGATCGATCTCGGCCTCGCGGCGGCGAAGGGCCAGCAGGTCAGCTTTCTCGTCGCCGGGCGCATGTGGATCGCTCGGCCCTATGACCTCTGGTTCAAGCCGGGCCTCGTCTTCCATGCGCGCACGCGCGGCAAAAGGCCGATCTACAGCCCGGGCGTCGACACCGGCACGATGATCGCCGCCCATGACGGCCCGCTGGAGATCGCGCGCTCTGCGGCGCAATTCGCCGACGCCGACGGCAGGCTGTGGACGCCCGAGGCGGAGTATCGCAAACAGGAGGTGAAGATCGTCGGCGTCGCGCTGGTCTGGAAGGGCGAGGCGCTCTCCGGCCTCGAGAGCCTCGCCGCGGCGGGGGACGTGAATGGTCTCGTCGCGGCGGAGATCGCGCGGCTGAAAGCCGGCCACAAATTGCCGGAGGGCTGGAACGATCTCTTCAGCCTCGGCGGCGGCGCCGAGGTGTTCGGCCGCGAAGCGAATGGCGAGATCGTCTGCGAGAGCGCCGGCTCCGCCTCCATCATCGAGCGCCCGCTGCCGCTCGCCTTCGCGTCGCGGCCCAAGCTCGGCTGGCGCTGGAAGATCGACCAGCTTCCTTCAGCGAAAGCGGAGGATGTCGCGCCCTTCCACGATTATCTCTCGATCGGCGTGAAATTCGAGGACGGGCAGGACCTCACCTATTTCTGGAGCGCCGGCCTGCCGACCGGAAAAGTCTTCCGCTGCCCGCTCGCCGGCTGGAGCGCGGTCGAGACTCATATGGTCGTCGATTCGGGCGCGGCGGGGCTCGGAGAGTGGCGGGCGCTGGAGCGCGACGTGGCCGCCGATTACGCCGCCCATATCGGCGGGCCGGCCAAGGCGATCAGCCATATTTGGCTGCTGGCGATCACGCCCTTCCAGCGTCGTCGCGGCGCCTGTCGCTACGCCGACATTCGCGTCGCGACGGCGGACGGGGCGGTGACGAGGCTCTAGCTACTTGCTCCAGCGTTCGGCGGCGGCGTCGTCCTTGGCCTTGGCCTCGACCCAGTCGCCGACGTCGCCGTCGGCGCGATGCTCCTTCTTCCAGAAGGGGGCTCTGGTCTTCAGATAATCCATCAGAAATTCTGCCGCGGCGAAGGCCTCGCCGCGATGGCGCGCGGCCGTGACGACCAGCACGATCTTCTCGCCGGGCAGAATGCGCCCATGGCGATGGATGACGGTGAGGCCGCAGAGCGGCCAGCGGGCGAGCGCCTCCTCGGCGACGCGGGCGATCTCCGCCTCGGCCATGCCGGGATAATGCTCGAGCTCCAGCGCCGAGAGCGCGCCGTCCTCGTCGCGGCAGAGGCCGGTGAAGGAGACGATCGCACCAATGTCGCGGCGGCCCTCCTCGATCAGCGCGGCCTCATGGGCCGGATCGAAGGGGGCGGATTGGATGCGGATGGTGGGGGTCATGGAAGTGTGGGGTTCGATGCGAGCATGAAGGCTCGCTCTTGTCCGTCGCGCCTCACCCTCCGGTCATCGGCGGGAAAAAGGCGATCTCCCGCGCTCCGGCGATGGGCGTCTCATGGCGCACATGGGCCTTGTCGACCGCCGTGCGAATGACGGCGGCGTTCTCGAAAGCCAGAGCATAGGCTTCGTCGCGCGACTTCAGCCAGGCGATCAGCTCGCCGACCGTCGCCACCTCCGGGGGAGGGGAGAGCTCCTCCTCCGCGCGGCCGATGCGCTCGCGCACCCAGGCGAAATAGAGGGCCTTCATCGCGCCTCATCCGTTCCGAAATGCGCCCAGCCGGCTCTCATATAGTCATAGCCGGTATAGAGCGTCAGCAGCGCGGCGATCCACAGCAGCACGCTGCCGATATTGACCGTGCCGGGCAGCACCAGCTCGCCGGCGCGGCCGGCGATGAAGAAGCCGAGCGCGAAGAGCTGTAGCGTCGTCTTCCATTTGGCGATGGCGCTGACTGGCAGCGGCACTTTCAGCTCGGCGAGATATTCGCGCAGGCCGGAGACCAGAATCTCGCGGCACAGGATGATGAGCGCCGCCCATATTGTGACGCCGGCGATGGTCTGATCGGCGACCACCATCAGCAGAGTGGCGGCGACGAGCAGCTTGTCGGCGATGGGGTCGAGCATGGCGCCGAGCGTCGATTGCTGCGCCCAGGCGCGGGCGAGATAGCCATCGAAGAAATCGGTGATGCCGGCGGCGGTGAAGACGCCGAGCGCCGTCCAGCGCATCCAATGCTCGTCCGGCCATTGCAGGAGGCCCGCGACGACCGGCACGGCGACGAGCCGGCCATAGGTCAGAATATTGGGCAGGGAGAGCGCGCGCCCGCGGCGCGGCGGAATGGCCGTCGATGTCATGCCGCGAAGGAACATGCCCAGCGCCTCTCTTGTCAATAGAAGAGACGGGCGCCTCGACGGCGCCGCGCTCCTCCGCCGCCGGTCCGATCTCCCGCGCAACAGCGGGAAGCTTCGGCAAAACCGGCATTTTGCCGCTCGAGGCGCGCCGGCGGGAACGTCGCCGAGCCGCGCACAAATTTTAGCCGCTGGCCGCCGATCAGCCGCCGCGCTGGAAATGATCGAAGACGAGCCGCGCCGTCGCCTTGTTCACGCCCGGCACATTCTCGAGGTCGCAGAGCGCGGCGCCGGCCACCGCCTTGGCGGTGCCGAAGGCGAGCAGCAGCGCCCGTTTACGCGCCGGCCCTATTCCCGCGATCTCGTCCAGCGGGTTCTTGGCGAATTCCTTCTTGCGCCGCGCGCGATGCGTGCCGATGGCGAAGCGATGCGCCTCGTCGCGCAGGCGCTGGACGAAATAGAGCGCCGGATCATGCGGCGGCAGGCGGAAGGGCTCGCGGCCCTCGACGAAAAACATCTCGCGGCCGGCGTTGCGGTCGGCGCCCTTGGCGATGGAGGCGATGGTCACGCCCTCGAGGCCGATCTCCGCCGCCACGGCGCGCGCGGCGTCGAATTGCCCGCGGCCGCCGTCGATAATCACGAGATCGGGCTTCGACGGAAACGCGTCCGGCGCTTCCTCCTCGGGCTTTTCCGCGTCTTTCGCAATGCGGGCGAAGCGGCGCGCCAGCACCTCGCGCATCATGCCGTAATCGTCGCCGGGCGTGATCTCGGCGCGCTTTATGTTGAAGGTGCGGTAATGCGTCTTCATGAAGCCCGTCGGCCCGGCGACGATCATCGCGCCGATCGCCTGTTGGCCGCCCGTATGGGAATTGTCATAGACCTCGACGCGGCGCGGGGGCTTCTCCATGCCGAACATCTCGCCGAGCGCGATGAGCAGCTTCTCCTGGCTGGCGTCCTCGGTGAGCTTGCGCGTCAGCGTCTGCTTGGCGTTGGTCTGCGCATGCTCGACCAGCTCGCGCTTCTCGCCGCGCTGCGGCGTCGCGATCTCCACCTTGCGGCCGAGCTTGTCGGACAGAGCCTGCGCCAATAGCTCGCGATCTTCGATCACATGGGAGAGCAGCACCAGCGGCGCCGGCGGATGCTCGCCATAAAATTGCGCGAGGAAGGAGCCGAGCACTTCCTCTTCCGAAAGGCTCTGATCGGCGCGCGGGAAATAGGCGCGGTCGCCCCAATTCTGATAGGCGCGGAAGAAGAAGGCCTCGATGCAGAAGCGCCCGGCCTCTTTGGCGATGGCGAAGACGTCGGCCTCCTCGACGCTGTGCGGATTGACGCCTTGAGTCCCCTGGATCAGCGACAGCGCGGAGATGCGGTCGCGCAGCCGCGCGGCGCGCTCGAATTCCAGGCGCTCCGCCGCCGCGGTCATCTCCGTAGCGAGCTGCTCGCGCACGGAGCGGCTCTTACCGGTGAGGAAGTCATGCGCCTCCTGCACCAGCACGGAATAATCCGCGATCGAGATTTCGCCCGTGCAGGGGCCGGCGCAGCGCTTGATCTGATAGAGCAGGCAGGGCCGCGTGCGATTCTCGTAAAACGAATCGGTGCAGGAGCGCAGCAGAAACGCCCGCTGCAGCGCATTGAGAGCGCGCCCCACCGCGCCGGCGTTGGCGAAGGGGCCGAAATAATCGCCCTTGCGCGAGCGCGCGCCGCGATGCTTGGCGATCTGCGGCGCGTCGTGATCGCGCGCGATGAGAATATAGGGAAAGCTCTTGTCGTCGCGCATCAGCACGTTGAAGCGCGGCTTCATCTGCTTGATGAGATTGGTCTCGAGCAGCAGCGCCTCGGTCTCGGTCTCGACCGAGATGAACATCATCGAGGCGGTCGCCGAGATCATGCGCGCAATGCGATTCACATGGCCGGCGAGGCGCGTGTAGCTCGCTATGCGCTTTCTGACGTTCTTGGCCTTGCCGACATAGAGAACCTCGCCATTCTCGGCGATCATGCGATAGACGCCCGGCCCGTTGGGCGCGTTCTTCCAGTAGGATTTGATGACCGAGACGCCGCGCTTGACGCTCTCCGGCGTATCGGCCGCGAGCTCTGGCGGAGCGGCGCCCTCGGCCTCTTCCGTGAGGTCTTCTTCCTCATCGAGGGTTTCGGGAAGGTCGGGCGTATCGCTCATGCGGCGAGATTTATGCCCGGCGCGCGCGAATGGGAAGAGCGCGTGACAAGGCCGTGGGCTCTGGCGCGCGGCGGCCTATTTCTCCGCGCATAGGGAGGAGGCCCCATGCCCAAAGGCCATGCGCCGCGTCTCGTCTTCTGGGTCGCGGTTCTGCTGTTCGCGCTCGCGGCGGCGCTGTCGCTCTTTTATTACCTGTCGCCGCGGGCGACCTTGCGCATCACCACAGGCCCGGCGATGTCGCCGGCTCAGCGCACCATCTCCACCTTCATTCATGTCGTGTCGGGGTCGCACCCCTTCATCCGCATAGAGGAGGTCCCGGTCGCCGATCTTTCGGCCAGCGCCAAGGCGCTCGAGGACCGCAAGGTCAATCTCGCCATCGTGCGTACCGATGTCGCGCCGCCCTCCAATGGCCAGACCATCGCCATTCTGCGCCGCGACGTGGTGGCGATCGTGCTGCCGCATGGCTCGCCGATCAAGGACGCCGCCGGCCTCGCCCGCAAGACCATCGCCGTGCCGGAGGGCGCGCTGCAGACGGAAAATCAGCATGCGCTCGATGATATTCTCGCCTATTTCGACGTCCCCGCGGCGAGCGTGAAGCGCCTCGTCCTGCCGCTCGGCGAGATCGGCCCGGCCATGCGCGCGGGCCGCGTGGCGGCGGCGTTGGCGGTCGGGCCGATCGGGCCGGGGCAGGCGGTCGATGTCGTCGCCTCCATCGCCAAGGCGATGAAGAGCCCGCCCCAGCTCCTGCCGATGGATCAGGCCGACGCGCTGGTGAAGCGCTTTCCGGGCTTCGAATCTGTGGATATCCCCGAAGGCACCTTCAAGGCGCATCCGCCCGTGCCCGACGATACGGTGAAGGGCCTCGCCGTCACCTATCGGCTGGTCGCGCCTTTTTCGATGCTCAATGTGGTGGCCGGGGCGATCGGCCGCTCCATTTTCAAGACCAAGGCCAAGCTCGCCGCCCTCTCGCCGGGCGGGACCCAGATCGAGGCGCCCGATCTCGACGCGCAGAACCCGCTGCTGCCGGTCCACCCTGGCGTCGCCGCCTATCTCGCGAGCGGCGATCAGAGCTTTTTCGATTCGTTCCAGCAATATCTCTACATTATCGGCATTCCGCTGAGCCTTTTGGGCTCGCTCGTCGCCGTGCTGCTCGGCCTATGGAACAATCGGCGCCTCGTGCAGGACCAAAATCGCGTCTTCCGCCTGCTGACCCTCGCGGACGAGGCGCTGACGGCCGACAGCGCGGGCCTCGAGCGAATCGAGACGGAGTTTCGCGGGCTCGTCGCCGATTGCGTCAACAAGCTCGCGGATGGCGAGACCGCGGCGGATCAATATCCCGTGTCCTCGCTCGCCATCGACCATGCGCGGCGTTCGATCGAGCGCAGGAAGGACGGTTTGCGCGCCGCATGACGCTCGCGCCGGGGTCGCTATAATGTCGTCGGTTTCGAGCAGAGGATTTCCGACATGGCTTCCCTCATCCGAGATTTTACCTGCGCCTGCGGGCGTGTGCGCTGCGAGGCGGTCGGCGAGCCGATCGTCAGCGCCGTCTGCTATTGCTCCGATTGCCAGGAGGGCGGCCGCAGGATCGAGGCTCTGCCCCATGCGCATCTCCTCCGCGATCCCGACGGCGGCACGCCTTATCTCACGTTTCGTGACGACCGTTTTCGCTGCGTCGCGGGCGCGGAGCTGCTCGAGGACCACCGGCTGAAGCCCGATTCGCCGACCCGCAGGGTGGTCGCCTCCTGCTGCAGCACGGGCATGTTCCTGAAATTCGATCCCGGTTTCTGGGTTTCCACCTATCGGCTGCGCTACGCCGGCGATCTGCCGCCGATCGAGATGCGGACAAAGGTCGCGCGCCGGCGCTCGGCGCTGCCGCTGCCGCAGGATGCGCCGGCTTTCCGTGGCTTTCCGCTGCGGCTCTTCGGACGGCTGATCGGGGCGCGGCTCGCCATGGCCTTCGGGCGATAGGCGGAAACGCAGCAGCGGGCGTGAAACCATTGCCGATCCGCGCTATGTTGTCCGGGGGAGGCGCGCCGCAGGGCGGGGCGCGAAAGAAATTGGGGATAGCTCGGTGATCGAGGACCAGCGCGAAGCGTCCGGCCGGAGGCGGCTGAACGCGACACTCATCGACCTGATCATCCGGCTCGGCGCGCTCGGCGCGCTCGCCTATTGGTCTTTCCTGCTGGTGAGGCCCTTCGTCACCATCGTGACCTGGAGCGCCATTCTCGCCGTGGCGCTCTATCCCGTGTTCGAGTGGACGGCGGTCCGGCTCGGCGGGCGGCGACGGCTGGCGGCCGTCGTCATCACGCTCCTCGGCCTGCTCTTCGTCATCGGGCCGGCGACCTGGCTCGGCCTCGGGGTCGTCGACGGCTTGCGCGTCCTCTCCGAGCGCATAGACGCCGGCGGCGTCTGGGTGCCGCCGCCGCCCGAGGCGCTGCGCAGCTGGCCCTTCGTCGGCGAATCGGCCTACGAATTCTGGGAGCTCGCCTCCACCAATCTGCGCAGTGCGCTCGCCCAGGCGCTGCCGCAGCTCAAGCCCTATGGCGAGATCGCGCTCGACGCCACCAAAAACGCCGGCGCAGGCGTGTTCAAATTTCTGATTTCGGTGATCATCGCCGGCTTCCTGTTCGCGCCCGGGCCGGCGCTGGTGCGCGCCATAAAGACGGCGGTGACGCGAATCGATTCGAAACGCGCCGAGCATTTCGTGGAGCTCGCGGGCTCGACGATCCGCACGGTCTCGCGCGGCGTCATCGGCGTGTCGCTGCTGCAGGCGGCGATCGGCGGGCTCGGCTTGCAGCTCGCCGGCGCGCCCGGCGCCAGCCTGCTGACCTTGTGCATTCTGGTGCTGGCGATCGTCCAGATCGGGCCGCTGCTCGTCGTGGTGCCCTCGATTCTCTGGGCCTGGACCGAGATGCGCACGCTGCCGGCGTTGCTCTTCACCTGCTGCATGTTGACGGTGACGCTGGTCGACAATGTGCTGAAGCCCATCGTCATCGCGCGCGGGCTCACGACGCCCTTGCTCGTCATCATCGTCGGCGTCATCGGCGGCGTGTTGGTGCATGGAATCATCGGCCTCTTCGTCGGTCCGGTGGTGCTGGCCGTCGCCTGGGAGCTGCTGAGCGCCTGGGCGGGGGAGGGCAAGAGCGGCGTCCTCGTCGCGACGCCGGAGCCGGCCGCTCCCGAGCCGACCGCTCCCGAGCCGCGCGCGCTCGAGCCGCCCGCGTCGACCGCTTCCGCGCCCGAGCGCTGAACGGCGCGACAGGGCGAAAGCCGAGGTTCACAAATCGGCCGTACTCGATTAGGGTCCGGCGCGGATTTGCGCGTCCCGGCTTCGATCCCATATTGATGAGCGCCCGCTTCGCAAGCGGGCCTTTCGCTATCCGAGGTCCGCTACGGCCTCTGAAGAAGGAACCACATGGCCAAGGAAGAACTGTTGGAGTTTCCCGGAGTCGTCACCGAGCTGCTGCCCAGCGCGATGTTTCGGGTCAAGCTCGAGAACGAGCACGAGATCATCGCCCATACGGCCGGAAAGATGCGCAAGAACCGCATCCGCGTGCTCACCGGGGACAAGGTTCTCGTGGAGATGACGCCCTATGACCTCACCAAAGGGCGGATTACCTATCGTTTCAAATAATTTCGATTTATGGCGGAGCCGATCGTCTTGACGTCCCACCCGACCGATACGCGGCCCAAGCTGGTGCTGGCCTCCGCCTCGCCGCGCAGGCTCGAGCTGCTCCAGCAGATCGGCCTCGACGTCGATGCGCTGCTGCCGACCGACATAGACGAGACTCCGCAGCGCAACGAGCTGCCGCGCAGCCTCGCCCAGCGTCTTTCCGGCGAGAAGGCCGCGGCGGCCGTGAAGACCATGGGCTATCAGCCTCGGCTCGAGGGGAGCTATGTGCTCGCCGCCGACACTGTGGTGGCGGTCGGCCGGAGAATTCTGCCCAAATGCGAGGACATAGAGCAGGCCGAGGATTGCCTGCGCCTGCTCTCGGGCCGCCAGCATAGGGTTTTTACCGGCGTCACGCTGATCACGCCGCGAGGGGCCGAGCGCCGCCGCCTGGTCGAATCGCGGCTGCGCTTCAAGCGCCTTGGCGCGACCGAGATCGACGCCTATCTCGCCTCCGGCGAATGGCGCGGCAAGGCGGGCGGCTATGCGATTCAGGGGCTCGCGGGCGCTTTCGCGGTGCGGCTCATCGGCTCTTATTCGGGTGTCGTCGGCCTGCCGCTCTATGAGACCGCGGCGCTGCTGGCCGGCGAGGGCTATCCGGTGCTGACGCCCTGGTTCGAGGGGGCGTGAGCGTTCACCCGCCGATATAGACCCGCTCATAGCGTCGCCCGAGCCGGGTCAAAATCTCATAGCCGATCGTGCCGCAGCGCAGCGCTAGCTCGTCGACGCCGATCGTCTCGCCCAACAGCTCCACCGTCTGGCCGCGATAGACCGCGCCCTCGGGGACGTCGGTCACATCGAGCATGACGAAATCCATCGACACGCGGCCGACGATCGGGCAGCGCCGTCCGGCCACGATCGCCTCGGGAGCGGGGCGGCCCGCCCCGCCGACGGCGGCCGGAAAGCCATCGCCATAACCGAGGCCGAGCGTCGCCAGCCTTGTCGGCCGCGCCGCCGTCCACACGCCGTCATAGCCGACGCTCTCGCCGGCCTCGATCCAGCGCGTCGCCAGAATCGGCGCCTCGAGCCGGGCGACGCTCAGCATCGGATTGGGCGCGGAGGGCGTCGGATTGCCGCCATAAAGGGCGTAGCCGGGACGCAGCACATCATAATGCGGCTGCTGCGCCAGAAAAATCCCGGATGAGTTGCAGAGCGAGGCCGGCGCGCCGGGGAAGGCGCGCCGCGCCTCCTCGAAAGCGGCGATCTGCCGCGCGTTGCGCGGGTCGTCCGTCCATTGGGCGCAGACGAAATGGCTCATCGTCAGCGTGAGGTCCACATCCTGCGCCGCTATGGCTGCGGCCTCGGCGTCGCGCAGCGCGAGTCCCAGCCGATTCATGCCGGTGTCGAATTGCAGCGCCGCGGGCAGACGGCGGCCGATGGAGCGGCCGAAAGCCCCCCATTCGCGGATTTCCTCGAGCGAGGCCAGAACCGGGCGCAGCCGCGCGGCGGCCAGAGCGCGGGCGCCTCCGCGCGGCAGGCCCTCGAGCACATAGACGATGGCGCGCGGCGCGACGGCGCGAATGCGCTCGCCTTCCCCGGCGGTGGCGACAAAAAATGTGCGGCAGCCGACGGCGGCCAGGGCCCGCACGGAAGCCTCGGCGCCGAGGCCATAGGCGTCGGCCTTGACCACGGCGGCGCATTCGCTCGCGCTGGCGCGCGCGGCGAGGCGTCGCCAATTGGCGACGAGGGCGGTGAGATCAATGGTGAGAATCGCCCCCGCGCGCGCCTCGGCGGGGGCGGTCTCGTTCAGGGGCGCTCGGGCCGATCGGTCGAATCTCATGACGGATTATTCTAGCGCCGGAGCATGGCGTTCGCATGGCTATTCGAATGCGCAATGCTCCGGCGTCATTAATTTCACCGGCGGGTCGCGGCCGCTCCCGGCTCCGCCAGCGCCCGCGGGGCCGGCGTTCCCATGCGGGCGGCCGGATCGACGGGCGGTCGCGGCGCCCCGAGGCGAACGGCCGGATCGGGCCGCGGCGCGCCGAGCGAGATACGTACGAGATCGGCGACGCTCTTCACGCGCATCTTGGTCATGATGTGGGAGCGATGGGTCTCGACCGTGCGGGCGCTGATGCCGAGCTCATGGGCGATGACCTTGTTGAGCTTGCCCTCGACGAGCCCGGCGAGCACGTCGTTCTCACGATTGGTGAGCGTCGCGAGCCGGCCGGGCGTGGTCCGCGTGCGGCCGCGATAGGCGCGATGATCCACGCGGCGGGTCAGCGCCTGCTGCACGGAGGCGAGGAGCTTGGCCTCGTTGACGGGCAATTCGAGCAGATCGAACGCCCCTTCCTTCATCACTTGGATCGCGCCCCGGACATTGGCCTGGGCGGTGATGACGATGATCGGCAATTCGATCCGCCGCGCCTTGGCGTCTCTCAATAATTCGATCCCGATCATCTCGGGCATGTCGACATAGATGATGACGCAGCCGCGGCTGTCGGTTTCGACGGCTTCGAAGAAGCGTCCCGCGTCCTCATGCAGGCGAAGGTGATAATCCGCCCTGTCCAGCGCGCTCGTCAAAGACGAACGAATGATCGGGTCGATGTTCAAGATATGGATGGTTTCACTGTAATTCATAGATCGCTCGCGAGATGAGTTGACGAAAAAGTCATTCGACGAGACCAGCATATTCCCGCCGCCGACAAAATGATCGGCGGTCCGACGTTACGACGAAATCGACGCTTACTGCGAGAACCGACGCGACAAGGACGCAAAAGACACAGACGAACCTCGACGCTCACGCTACTCGACGCGTTCGCCGCCGGTGGAGAAAAAGCCGGCTGCGAACGACGATGCGCCGGCTGGTCCCGGGCAACGTCGGCGAGCGCATGTTAACAGATCGTATCGCTCGCGCCACGATTTTCGACTCGAAACCTACGCATCGACGCTTCGATTGCGCAGGGCGTCTCTGCGCGTTACTTAAGTCTCGCGTCCTTTCGCCGCGCCGCCGCCGCCCCGCGCAGCGCTGTCTACCGAGGCTCGGAACGCTGGTTGCGGCCGCGACGCGATTGAATTATCAGTCGAGCCGAGCCTCGAGCGGAGAAAAAAATATCATGGCCGACGCCGATCCCATGAGCGAGAGCCTCGCCGCCGCGCGGCCGCTCTCCCCGCATCTATCGGTCTATAAGCTGATCTTCACCATGATGATGTCGATCGCGCATCGCATCACCGGGGCGGCGCTCTATGCGGGCGCGCTGCTGCTCGCCGTCTATCTTTTGGGGCTCGCGCTCGGGCCGTCCGCCTTCGGCGCCGTATCCTGGATCGTCGATTCTTTCGTCGGGCGGCTGTTCATGCTGCTGTTCAGCTGGGCGCTGTTTCATCATCTTCTCGGCGGCGTGCGCCATGCGATATGGGACCGTGGGCTCTATCTCGATCGCGAGGGGCGCGAGCTGCTCGCCAAAGCGACATTGGGCGGCGGATTGGTTTTGACCGCGCTTTTGTGGATCGCATCCTCGCTCTTGGGCTGAGGGCGCTCGGGCCGTCTCGTATAGGGTCAATGGAGAAGCAATATGTCGCGCTCGACGTTCCAGAGCGGCCGCAGCGGCAAGGGAGACGCCTTCGTCTCCGATCGCGCAGGCTCGCTTCATGCGCTGGCCATGCGTCACAGCGCCAGAGCGCTGGCGCCGCTGGCGCTGCTCTCGATCTGGCATCTCGTCGGATTGGTCGGCAAATCTTATGAGGCCGCGCGCGCCGAGATCGGACGGCCGCTGCCGGCCATCGCGCTGATCGCCTTCATCGTCGTCGTCGCCTATCATGCGCGGCTCGGCATGGAGAACATCATCGAGGACTATGTCCACGACAAATCGCTCAAGACGACGGCGCTCATCGTCAACAAATGGACGGCGATCGCGATCGCCGCGGTCTGGACGCTCGCCATCATGATCATCGCCGCGCCGCGCTAGAGTCTTTCCGTGTTTCTTTGAGACATGGAAAGACTCTAAAAGCGGCAAGGGCGCTCTTTCGACGAGGATTTGGAATGGCTGGGAACGGCAAGACGACGGTGAATATCGGGGGCAGGGCCTATCCGATCGTCGATCATACATTCGACGTCGTCGTCGTCGGCGCCGGCGGCGCGGGACTGCGCGCCGTCGTCGGCTGCGCCAAGGCGGGGCTGAAAGCCGCCTGCATCACAAAAGTGTTTCCCACTCGTTCGCATACGGTGGCGGCGCAGGGCGGCGTCGCCGCAGCGCTGGCCAATATGGGGCCGGACGATTGGAAATGGCACATGTACGACACCGTCAAGGGCTCCGACTGGCTCGGAGACCAGGACGCGATCGAATATCTCTGCCGCAACGCTCCGCAAGCCGTCTATGAGCTCGAGCATTGGGGCGTGCCCTTCTCGCGCACCGAGGATGGCCGCATCTATCAGCGCCCCTTCGGCGGCATGACGACGGATTACGGAAGAGGCCCGCCGGCGCAGCGCACTTGCGCCGCCGCCGACCGTACCGGCCATGCGATGCTGCATACGCTCTACGGCCAGGCGCTGCGTCACGACACGGAGTTCTTCGTCGAATATTTCGCCATCGACCTCATCGTCGATGCGGAGGGCGCCGTGCGCGGCGTCGTGTGCCTCAAGCTCGACGACGGCACGATCCATCGTTTCCGCGCCGCGCTCACCGTGCTGGCGACGGGCGGCTATGGCCGCGCCTATCTCTCCGCGACGTCGGCGCACACATGCACGGGCGATGGCGGCGGCATGGCGCTGCGCGCCGGGCTTCCCTTGCAGGATATGGAATTCGTGCAATTCCATCCGACCGGCATTTATGGCGCGGGCTGCCTCATCACCGAGGGCGCGCGCGGCGAGGGCGGATATCTCACCAATAGCGAGGGCGAGCGCTTCATGGAGCGCTATGCGCCTTCGGTGAAAGATCTCGCGCCGCGCGACATGGTCTCGCGCGCGATGACAGTGGAGATTCGCGAGGGCCGCGGCGTCGGCAAATTGAACGATCACATCCATCTGCATCTCGAGCATTTGGATCCTGCGATCCTGCATGAGCGCCTGCCGGGCATTTCCGAGAGCGCGAAGATTTTCGCTGGCGTCGATGTGACGCGCGAGCCTATTCCTGTGCTGCCGACCGTGCATTACAATATGGGCGGCATACCGACGAATTTTCACGGCGAGGCGCTGCGCCGCATCGGCGACAATCCTGATGTCGTCGTGCCGGGCCTGATGGCGATCGGCGAGGCGGCCTGCGTCTCCGTGCATGGCGCCAATCGTCTCGGCTCCAATTCGCTGGTCGACCTCGTCGTCTTCGGCCGCGCCGCGGGACTGCGCGCCGCCGAGCTGGTGAAGCCCGGTCAGACGCAGCCGGAGTTGCCCGCCGATTCCGCCGAGCTCTCTCTGTCGCGTCTCGATGCACGTCGCTTCGCCTCCGGCTCGATTGCGACCGCCGATCTGCGGCTCGAGATGCAGCGCGTGATGCAGTCGCATTGCGCCGTCTATCGCGCCGGTGAGGTGCTGGAGGAGGGATCGCAGGCGATCCATGCGGTGTGGAAGAAGAGCGACGACGTCAAGGTCACGGACCGCTCGCTGATCTGGAACTCCGATCTCGTCGAGACGCTGGAATATGACAACCTCATCGTGCAGGCGGTGGTGACGATGGATTCGGCGAAGAACCGCACCGAATCCCGCGGCGCTCACGCCCGCGAGGATTTTCCCAACCGCGACGACACCGATTGGATGAAGCACACGCTTTCGACGATCGACGAGGCGGGCAAGAGCGTCGCGATCGATTATCGCCCGGTGCACAGCTACACGCTGTCCAATGAAGTGGCTTATATCGAGCCGAAGGCGCGGGTTTATTGAGGGGCGGCGCGGGCGTCGGCTTCGAAGCGGCATAGAACGCGAGTGGACAAATCATGGTCGAATTCGTCCTTCCCAAATCCTCCCGCCCCGTCGAGGGCAAGGTCTGGCCTCGGCCCGAGGGCGCGAGCCGGCTGAGGGAATTCCGCATCTATCGCTTCGATCCGGACGAGGCGTCGAACCCGCGCATCGATACTTATTACGTCGATCTCGACGATTGCGGGCCGATGGTTCTCGACGCGATCATCTGGATCAAGAACAAGATCGATCCGACGCTGACCTTCCGCCGCTCCTGCCGCGAGGGCATTTGCGGCTCCTGCGCGATGAATATCGACGGGCTCAACACGCTCGCCTGCACCAAGGGCATGGACGAGATCGATGGCGCGATAAAGCTCTATCCGCTGCCGCATATGCCGGTGGTGAAGGATCTCGTGCCCGATCTCGCCGATTTCTACGCCCAGCACGCGGCCATCGAGCCCTGGTTGCAGACGGTGACGCCGGAGCCGGAGAAGGAATGGCTGCAGGCGCCGGATGATCGCCGCAAGCTCGACGGGCTCTATGAGTGCATTCTTTGCGCCTGCTGCTCCACATCCTGCCCGAGCTATTGGTGGAATCGGGATCGCTTCCTGGGCCCGGCGGCGCTGCTGCAGGCCTATCGCTGGGTGGTGGACAGCCGCGACGAGTCGACCAGCGAACGCGTCGCCTATATCGACGACACCTTCCGCCTCTATCGCTGCCACACGATTCTGAACTGCTCCAACGCCTGCCCCAAGAGCCTGCTGCCCGGCACGGCCATCGCCGAGCTCAAAAATCTGGCGATAGCGCAGACGACGGGCGAGTGAAGCGGGGCCGGCGCCGCAATGGCGCCCCGATCGCCGCGCAATCTCGCCCGTGGAATCGCCGGAACTTGTCTTTTTTCCGGCCTGGGAGCATTTTGGAGCTGATGCTCGAGGAGTAGCCGCCATGCGATCGCGCCCGCTTCTTCTGGTCGCCGCTATTTTCGCCTTTTCGTCCGCGCTGCCGCTGTCCGCGGGGGCGGAGGATGCGCTCGACCCCAGCCGGCTGGACACGTCCGCCGCTGGAACCGCCAAGGCGAAACCGAAGAAAAACAAACAGCAGCAACAGGCTACGGCTGGTCAGCCGGCCGCGCCCGGCAAGCCGCCGGCCAAGGCCGAGAACCGCCAATTCGGCGAGCTGGAAGGCTGGTCGCCCGGCAAATCCCCGCCCAAGAAAAAAGAAAAAGAGGACGAAGGCTCGCGTTTCGGCAAGGCGCCGGTGAGCATGGGCAATAATGGCAATATGTCGGTCGGCATGCCTTTCTGAGCCCGTCGGCCTCGGCGCGATCGCCGCGGCCCTGCTGTGAGATCGATGCGAAGCCGCTCCGTGGCCTAGAGGGCCTGCGGGGTTGCTTCGCTATTCTCGCCCATACCCTCGACAAAAGGCGCGCCCGTCGCCATAAGCGGGCAAAAGGAGTGCGCATCCATGGGTTACAAGGTCGCCGTCGCGGGCGCCACGGGCAATGTGGGCCGCGAGATGCTCGACATTCTGGCGGAGCGCCGCTTTCCGGTCTCGGAAGTGGTCGCGCTGGCTTCGTCCCGCTCCATCGGGACGGAAGTGTCGTTCGGCGACAAGATTCTCAAATGCCGCCATCTCGACACTTATGATTTCTCCGACACCGACATCTGCCTCATGTCGGCGGGCGGAGACGTCGCGCGTGAATGGGCGCCGCGCATCGGCGCCACGGGCTGCGTCGTCATCGACAATAGCTCCGCCTGGCGCATGGACCCGGATGTCCCGCTGGTGGTGCCGGAGGTCAACGCCGACGCCGCGGCTGGCTTCACGAAAAAGCACATCATCGCCAATCCCAATTGTTCCACGGCGCAGCTGGTCGTGGCGCTGAAGCCGCTGCATGACGCCGCCAAGATCAAGCGCGTCGTCGTCTCCACCTATCAATCCGTCTCCGGCGCGGGCAAGGAGGGCATGGACGAGCTGTTCTCACAGACGCGCTCCGTCTTCGTCTCCGATCCTCTGGAATCGAAGAAATTCCCCAAGCGCATCGCCTTCAACCTCATTCCGCAGATCGACGTCTTCATGGAAGACGGCTTCACCAAGGAAGAGTGGAAGATGGTGGTGGAGACGAAGAAGATTTTGGATCCCAAGATCAAGCTCGTCGCCACTTGCGTGCGCGTGCCGGTGTTCATCGGCCATAGCGAGGCGATCAACATCGAGTTCGAGAATCCGCTGTCGCCGGACGAGGCGCGCGATATTCTGCGCGAGGCTCCCGGCGTGCTCGTCATCGATAAGCACGAGCCCGGCGGCTACATCACGCCGCACGAGGCGGCGGGCGAGGACGCGACCTATATTTCGCGCATTCGCGACGATCCGACCGTCGAGAACGGCCTCGTTCTGTGGTGCGTCTCCGACAATCTGCGCAAAGGCGCGGCGCTGAATGCGGTGCAGATCGCGGAAGTGCTGGCGAACCGCAAGCTCATCACGCCGAAGCAGAAGGCGGCCTGAACGCGCGGCTCTTGCGCGCGAGGAGAGTGGGAGCAGTTATCTTCGAGGCGACGGCGTCGGGCGCGAGCGCTTTCGTCGCCTCGTCGACGCTGCGAAACAACCGCCCTTCGCCGAGCGTTTTCATCACGCCGAAGCGCGTCAGCGCTTCGTGCGCGCGCACGGATTCGAACCGCGCTATGGCGAAATCCGCGCCTGCGGCGCGGCAATCCTCGATCGCCTGCCGCAATATGCCCGCCGCCGTATAATCGATCTCGACGATATTGCTCGCCTCCAGCACGACGAGCTTCGGCTTTTCCTCTATCGCCTCGCGCAAATCGCTCTGGAAACCATAGGCGTTGAGGAAAGACAGCGGCGCCTGAAAGGCCGCCACCAGCACGCCCTCGAGGCGCTCGCCATAAGGCTCGGCGCCGCTGGATGCGCAAGGCCACCACACCGAGCTTCCCGGCAGGCGCGCGAATGTGATGAGGCGCGAGCGCGTCGTCGTCCAGACTCCATGCAGCAGCGACGCCAGAATGGAGAGCGACACGCCATTCTGCACGGGCAGCGCGACGACGGCCGCCATGGTCAGCGCGACCAGCGCGAATTCGCCGCGCGTCTTCGCAAAAATGTCGCGCATCACATGCAGCCGGAAAATGCGCGCCGCGATGAACATCAATACGCCGGCGAGCGCGGCGTTGGGCACATGCTCGAGTAGTGAGGCGCCGAACAGCAGCAGCGCCGCGATGACCAGCGCCGCGACGATCGACGAGAGCTGCGAGCGCCCGCCGGTCGCCGTAACGATGGCCGTGCGCGGCGGCGAGGCGTCGACGGCGAAAGCGCCGACGAGGCCTGCCATTACACAGCCGGCGCCGACGCCGAGATAATCGCGATCGACATCCGGCGCGCGACCTTCCTCATCGGGAAAGGAGCGCGAGGTCGCCGCCGTCTGCACCATGATCACCATGGCGATGATGATGGCGAGACCGACGATTTGCGGAATATCGGCGGGCGCGATCTCGGGAAAGCGCGGATGCGGAAATTCCGTCGAGACCTTGCCGAGCACAGCGACGCCGCGCTCCTCGAGATGAAAATAGCGCACAGCGAAAGCGGCGCCGGCCAGAGCGATCAGCGCGGCCGGCAGCTTGGGGCTGATCTTTTCGCCGATGATAATGGTCGCGAGCGAGCCGAGACCGATGGCGATGGCCGCGGGATTCGCCTCGCGCCAATGCTTCGCCATTTCGGCGACGCGATAGAATTCGCTGCCCTCGACGCTCGGCAGGCCGATGAGCGCGGGAAGCTGCGAGATGAAGATGTGAATCGAGATCCCGGTGAGAAAGCCCGTCGTCACCGGAACGGAGAGGAGATCGGCGACCCAGCCGGCGCGCAGCAGAAAGCCGAGAACGAGAATGCCGCCCACCAGCAGAGCGAGAAAGGAGGCGAGCGCCATGAATTGCGGCGTGCCGCGCGTCGCCAGCAAAGCGAGAGCGCCGGCGAAGATCGGCGCGATCGTCGAATCCGCGCCGGAGGAGAGGAAGCGGTTGGAGCCGAAAGCCGCGAAGGAGAAGGAGCCGGCGAGAAAAGCGAAAAAGCCGATCTGCGGCGGAAAGCCCGCGAGCCGCGCCGTCGCCATCTGTTCCGGTATGGCGATGGCCGCCAGCGTCAGCCCGGCCGCTATGTCGTAGCGCAGCATGGCCTGCGGCAGGGAGGGGAAGAACGGCCAGGAGCGTTGCTGCGGCATGAGGAGCAATCCCAAATTGGGCTGCTTCTCATCTAGGGCGCGGCATTTGAAATGGAATGGCGTATGCGTCGCGACGAAGCGATCCCGCGGGATCGCTTCGCGCATCGAGACTCAAAACGCCCATTTCATCCCGGCGTAGACCGCGCGGCCATAGCCCGGATAAAAGGCGGCCGGATTGGACGCGCGCGCGTCGATGATCGTCGTCACATCGCTGATGTAGCGGCGATCGGCGAGATTGCGCGCATCGACATAGAAGGTGAGCCCATAGGGCAGCTTCATGCCCGCCTGAACGCCGAGCAGCACATAGCCGGGCGTCTGCAGCGTGTGCATGTAATCGACGTAAGAACCTTCCGGAACCCAATCGATCGAGGGCGCGACATAGAATCCGTCGGGACGGCTGTAGGAGAGCGTCGTGCGCAGCACATGGCGCGGAACGCCGGCCAGCGGATTGTTTCCGTAATTGGCGTCGCCGACGAAGCGGAAGTCGCTCCATGTCCAGACTTGGCTCAGCTTCAGCACATCATCGGGCGCGTTGAGGTTGCGCCACAGATCGACGCTGGCGGCGAGCTCGACGCCCTGATGCATGGTGCGCTTGGCGTTGAAGGTCGTCGCCGGCACGCCCGCGCCGGGATTTGTGCTGAACTTCAGCAATTCGTCCTGCAGCTCTGTGTGATAGAAAGTCACGTCCCAGGCGAAGCGATCCCATTTGCCGCGCGAGCCGATCTCGCCGGTCCAGGCCTTTTGCGATGCGAGCGGCGTGAAGGAGGCGCCGGGCGTCGGCGGAAAGAAGCCCTGCGTCAGATCGACGAAATCGGGAACGTCGCGGCTGCCGGTCATATCGGCGAAGAATTGAATCTCCGGCGTCGGCTGGAACATCAGCCCGACCTTGGGGACTATGCCGCGATAATTCTTCTCCGTGTGATTGGCGAGCGGCTCATAGGGAATGCCGCCGAGCACGGAATAGCGGCGATCGTCGCTGAAGATTTTCGCGCCGAACATCAGAGCGAGCTGCGGCGCGATATAGAAGCGATCCTCGAAATAGGCCTCGAGATTGAGCGCCGCCATGCGATTGTTGCGGATCTGCGCGCTCAGCCCCGGATTGATGAAGGTTCCGCAGAAGCCGAAGCAGGAGCCCGCGGCGCCGAATTGCGCGAGGCCATTGAAGGAATAGGGCGGGAAGGAATAGGCCGCATTGGCGAAATTGGCCGGTATCGCGCCATAGGGATTGAACTTCGCGCCATTGTAATTGGAATACCAATTATCGGTGGAGCCGCCGCCCCAGACGCGCCCGCCGACCGTCAGCTCGTTTCTGTGGCCGACGATCTCGAATTTCGTCGTCAGCTTCGGCGCGAAGCCCCAGCTCTCGCCTTCCTGCTCGATCACGACGAAGATCGGATGATAGAGGTAATTGTGAATGAACCAGCTGTCGACGTCGATGCGGCCTATGTCCGTTTCGAATGTCGTCTTGTTGGAGATGCGCTGGTTGCGGACATTGCGCGCCTGATCGGCGCCGAAGCCATCCGCGCCGAAGCCGGCGATATAGGGCAGGGTCGTGAGCATCGGATTGCTGCGCGCATTATCGAGCGTCAGCGTGCCGGGCAATTGCTGATTCGTGTCATAGACGCCGAAGTAGAAGCGCGTCTCGATATTGTCGGAGAAGCGATAGCCGATATTGCCGTTGATCTGCACATAATCGGATTGCGAATGGGTGCGAAACCCGTCCGAATGCGAGAAGGTTCCGTTGACGAGGAAATCGAAGTCGCCGATGACGCGCGAGACCTGGGCCTGTCCGCGAATGGAGCCGAAGCTGCCGCCGTCGATCGCGAGCATATTGGGCGCGAGCGCCGTGTGCGCCGTGGGCGAGACGAAATTGATCGCGCCGCCCAATGTCGAGGAGCCGAAGGAGAGCGCATTGCCGCCCTTATAGACATCGATCGAGCGGAAATATTTGGGGTCGATCTCGTAGAAATCGCCGCCGCCGTCGGCATAGTTCATCGGTATGCCGTCCTGCAGCAACTCGAAGCCGCGCAGATGATAATCGCGCGTGAGGTTCGAGCCGCGCATGGAGAGGCGCAGCTCTTGCCCGTAGCGTGTATCGACGAAGACGCCGGGAACATCCTTCAAGGCGTCGCGCAAATCGGCGATATGGCGCGTCTGCATTTCCGGCGAGGCGGCGTCGACGAAAGCGACAGAGCCGACAGTCTGCTCGATGCGGCGCCTTTGCTCCGCGACCGAGGGAACAGTGAGCGAGCCCGTCTGCGGCGCCGCATTGGCGGAGCGCGCGTCCGAGCCGATGTCGATCGGCGGCAGCGCCGATTGCGCAAAGGCTGCGGGAGTCGCGAGGAGAAGCGCGCCGGCGGCGACGCCGCGCGAAAGAAGGCTGCGATACATGGAATGTCTCCTGAGACGGCGTCGCGCCGTTCGAAGCGAAGTCGGAACGCGGCTTTCGCCGCATGGCGTTGCTGTCAGGAGAAAAGCGGCGGCGCCCGTGACGACCAGGATGTCGTCCAGCCGATCGGCGCAGGTCTTGGGCGATCTGCGGTCGCGCGGATCGGCGTCGCATGCGCGTCGGCGCCCAGAGCCGTGACGATGAAGGAGCCGATGACGGCGACGCCATCGCGCAGGCTCCATTCGCAGAGCAGGCAGCAATGCGAATGCGCGCCTTCGCCGGCGGGCGCCTGGCGATGATCCTGCGTCGCGCAATCGGGCGCGGCGAGCGCGATTTCCGCCCGCGCATTCGTCGCGTGGGCGAAAGGCGCCGCGGCGAACAGCAATTGCAGCAGGAGCGGAAGAACGGCGAGGATCGTGGCGAGCGCGTGCGAGCGGCGCGCCGCTCCTCGGCCTGCTTCGATCATCCGCTTCGCCTGTTTCATTCGCCTCTCGCGCCGCGCGAGCCGTCGCTCGGTTCCGCTTTCGTTTTCTTGGTAACTGACCAATAGTCGCGAGGCAAGCCGAAGCGGCCGCCTGCTGCTGCTCGCTACGGAGATTTCCGAGGGTTGTGACCGCGAGGACACAGTCATGCGCGTCCGAGGCGCAGGCCGGCGGCGAAGGATTCGATCGCCGCGGCGACGACGTCCGGCCGATCGACGGCGACGAAATGGCGGGCCTCGCGCAAGAGCAGGACGGAGGCTTTCGGCGCCTTGGCGAGAAGATTGGCGTAAAAGGCCGATATCTCTTCTTCGCTGCGGCCGGCGAGGTAGGAATCGGTCGCCGCCAGAGCGAGCAGAGGCGCGTCGAGCCGCGCGAGCTCCGGCCGCAGATCGGCCGACAGCATCTCGACGACATAAGCGGCGGTCGTGGCGGGATCGCTGCGTGCGGCGCGCTCGGCGAAACGCTCGGCCTGCCGCGAATCGTTCATGCGCGCGGCGAGAAAGCCGCGCAGCGTCTCTCGAAAGCGGACAGGATCGCCGGCGCCGGCGGAAAATTGCGCGGCGAGGCGCTGCGCTGTGCCTGCGCGCTCCTCGGCCGTCGCGCGGGCGAGGGCGGGGAAGACCGGATAGCCGTCCAGAGTGACAATTCCACCGAACAGCTCGGGATGCGCCGCTGTGGTCTTCAGCGCGATGAAGGCGCCGAGGCTATGGCCGACGAGGAGCGGCCGCTTCAGAGCGGCCACATAGGCCGCGATATCGGCGCAAATGCGCGGGATCATCGGCGCCTCGATCGGCGCGCGGCCGTCGAAGCCGGGCAGCGTCAGAGCGTGAATCGAGAAGCGCGGGGAAAGTCGGAGGGCGATCTCCTCCAGCGCCCAAGCGCCGCAGGCGAGGCCTGGGATCAGCACAAGAGGCTCGCCGGCGCCGCTCTGCTCTATCGAGAGAACGCCGAATTGAGTCGCGGCGCCGGCGAGAGCGGGCGCTGCGGCGAGAAGGCTCGTTCCGGCGAGCAGCGCGCGTCGGCTGAGCGTGGTCATGGAATCGGGCGATGATGCGGGTCGAGCGGCGTATGGCCGCCGGCGGCGTCCACGGCGACCACGCCGTCGAATCGCGACATGCGCTCGAGCAGGGCGGGGGAGAGCCGGCGCTCCGCCGTCGCCAGCGAAGCGGCGAGCGCCTCCGCGCGGTGCCGCGCGAGGCCGAGCTTTTCGAGCGAGGCGCTCTGCTTCAGCGCGTCGCCGGCGCAGAGCGAAATCTCCCATTTGCCGTCCTTGCGACGCAGCAGCGCGCGGCCGCCTTGCTCGCCCTGCGCCCAATCGGCGATGGCGACGTCGCCGTCGACGACGATCGGCTCGACGGCGAGCGGCGAGTCGGGACGGTCGAATGTCTGCATGAGGAGATGTTTTACGGCTGCTTCGTCATCGCCGGCCGCCGCGACGGCGACCTTCGCGCCGAGCAGGAGAGAAAAAAGCGCCGCGCCGCATCCGGCTCTCCGAAAAAAACTCATCTCGCCCCCCATTTCGATCGCCGGAAATTATTGGTAAGTTACCAATACAAGTTTGGCAAGCGTCCTACGACCAAAGCTCGGCCCCATGCGAAAGGGATGGCGAGGGCGCGCCGCCGCATTGCCCAGACGAGCAGGTTTTTGGTAGGGAGCCGGCATCGGGCTCGGAAAGATCGGCAGTGACGGCGGAAATCAGCGTCAGACAGCGGATATTGAACGCCGCGCTCGATATCGTCGAAAAAGACGGCGTCGAGGCGCTGACCCAGCCGCGCGTCGCCAAGGCTGCGGGCGTGCGGCAGTCGCATCTCACTTATTATTTCCCGCGCAAGGCCGATCTCTTCGTCGCTCTGCTGCAGGCCTCGCATGATCGCGCCGAGCGCGCGGGCGCAGCCGAGGAGGCCGATGAGCTTTTCGACACGCTGCGCAATCTCATGCTCGGACGCGGGCGGATGCGCTTCTTTCTCGCCATCGTTCTGGGGGCGAGCGAGGAGGAAGAGCTGCGGCCGATCCTCGCCGCCCATGCGCAGGGGTTGACGCGCCGCGTCGCCGCCTATTTCGGGCGAGAGGCGGATGATCCTGCGGCGGCCGGCTTCGTCGATCGGCTGCGTGGCCTCGGCCTGCGGGCGCTGCTCGAGCCTGGCCTCGCAGAGATCGAGACGGGTGAATTGGAGCGGCTCGCCGCCGAATTCGGCCTCCGCCGCCCGAAGAATTGACGCGCCGCGTCAACGATGCCCGCGTCCGGCGCTTGACGAGCCGCGACTCAAAATGCTCAACGTGCGCGAGCGGCGTCCGCCGGCGCCAGCCCGACCAATCAGGAGAACGATATGACGACGGAGATCGTGATCGTTTCCGCGGCGCGCACTGCTGTGGGATCGTTCAACGGAGCTTTCGGTTCAACGCCCGCCCATGAATTGGGCGCGGTCGCTGTCAAGGCCGCTATCGAGCGCGCCAAATTGGAGGCCACCGACGTCGACGAGGTCATCCTGGGTCAGGTCCTCGGCGCGGCGCAGGGACAGAACCCCGCGCGTCAGGCCGCCATCAAGGCGGGCGTGCCGCAGGACAAGACCGCTTTCGGCATCAATCAGGTGTGCGGCTCGGGCCTGCGCGCTGTGGCGCTCGCCGCTCAGCAGATTCAGTCGGGCGACGCGAGCATCATCGTCGCCGGCGGCCAGGAGTCCATGTCGCTGTCGCAGCATTCGGCTCACATGCGCGCCGGCACCAAGATGGGCGATGTGAAGTTCGTCGACACAATGATCGTCGACGGCCTCACCGACGCCTTCAACAATTACCACATGGGCATCACGGCGGAGAATGTCGCGGCCAAGTGGCAGATCAGCCGCGCCGAGCAGGACGCTTTCGCCGTCGCCTCGCAGAACAAGGCCGAGGCGGCGCAGAAGGCCGGCAAGTTCAAGGACGAGATCGTCCCCTTCACCGTCTCCTCCCGCAAGGGCGATGTGATCGTCGATCAGGACGAATACATCAAGCATGGCGTGACGCTCGAGGGCGTCGCCAAGCTGAAGCCGGCCTTCACCAAGGACGGCACGGTGACGGCGGCCAACGCCTCCGGCCTCAATGACGGCGCGGCGGCGCTCGTCATCATGACGGCGGCGGAAGCGGCCAAGCGCGGCCTCACGCCGCTCGCCCGCATCGCCTCCTGGGCGACCGCCGGCGTCGATCCGTCGATCATGGGCTCCGGCCCGATCCCGGCCTCGCGCAAGGCGCTGGAGAAGGCGGGCTGGAAGATCTCCGACCTCGATCTCGTCGAGGCCAATGAGGCTTTCGCCGCGCAGGCTCTGGCCGTGAACAAGGATCTCGGCTGGGATCCGGCGATCGTCAACGTCAATGGCGGCGCCATCGCCATCGGCCATCCGATCGGCGCCTCGGGCGCGCGCATTCTGACGACGCTGCTCTACGAGCTCGGCCGTCGCGGCGGCAAGCGCGGCCTCGCCACGCTCTGCATCGGCGGCGGCATGGGCATCGCTCTGACGATCGAGCGCTAAATATATAAATTGGACCGCGAGCCTCACAGGCTCGCGGTCCAATTCTTCGAAAATTCGATGAAGGAGGACGAGGTGGGCAGAACAGCGGTTGTGACGGGCGGCACGCGCGGCATTGGCGAGGCGATTTCCAAGGCGTTGAAGGCCGCTGGCTATAATGTCGCCGCGACCTACGCCGGCAATGACGAGGCGGCGAACAAGTTCAAGGCGGAGACCGGCATTCCGGTCTATAAGTTCGACGTGTCGGACTATGACGCCAGCGCCGCCGCCATCGCGCAGATCGAGAAGGATCTGGGCGCGGTCGATGTGCTCGTGAACAACGCCGGTATCACCAAGGACCGTCTGTTCCATAAGATGGAGCTGGCGCAGTGGCAGGCGGTGATCAACACCAACCTCAACTCGCTGTTCAACGTCACCCGCCCGGTCATCAACGGCATGCGTGACCGTGGCTTCGGCCGCATCATCGTCATCTCGTCGATCAACGGCCAGAAGGGCCAGGCCGGCCAGACGAACTATTCCGCCTCCAAGGCCGGCGACATCGGCTTCGTCAAGGCGCTGGCGCAGGAGAGCGCCTCCAAGGGCATCACCGTCAACGCCATCGCGCCTGGCTATATCGCCACGGAGATGGTGAAGGCCGTGCCGCAGGACGTGCTCGACAAGCACATCATCCCCTATATCGCCGTCGGCCGCCTCGGCGAGCCGGAGGAGATCGCGCGCGCCGTGGTGTTCCTGGCTTCGGACGACGCCGGCTTCATCACCGGCTCGACGCTGACCATCAATGGCGGCCAGTATCTGGCCTGACGCTCTTCGCGCTCGAGCGGCCCCGCTCGAGCGCGCTTCCTCTGTGAGCGCCGTCTCGCTGATCGCCGCGCGCCGCCTCGCTCCGCCTGCGGGCGAAAGAATCATACTACTTCGGCCGGCTCCTCCGACCTCTCGTCGGCGAGCGGCAGGGTGAAGCTCAGTCGCGCGCCGCCGCCGGGATTCTGCTCCGCCCACAGCTTCCCGTAATGCGCTTCGACGATCGCGCGTGAGACGGGCAGGCCGACGCCGAGCCCGTGCATCTTGGTCGTGGTGAAGGGCTCGAACAGCACATTCAGCAAATCGTCGGCGAGGCCGGCGCCCGTGTCGATGATGTCCGTGCGGATCATCCCGCCCTCGATGAGACGCGTCGAGATCACGAGCTCGCGCTTTTCGGCGCCCTGCATCGCCTCGAGCGCATTGCGCTTCAGATTGATCAGCGCCTGCCGAATCTGAGCGCGATCGACGATGACGGCGTCGTCCGCCGCGTCGAGATCGAGCGTCGTCGTCACCTTGACATTGCTGCGCGCCATGTCGGTGGAGGCGCAAACGTCGCGGATGATGTCGTGCAGCCGCTGCAGCGTCTTGTCCGGCTCGGCGCGGGTGACGAAGCCGCGCAATTGGCTGATGATCTGCGCCGCGCGGGTCACTTGCGCGACGGCGCTGTCGAGAATGGGGTCGAGATCGCTCGCCGCCTCCGCGTTGCGGCGCAGCACGCGCCGCGCGGCGCTCAGATAGGTGGCGATGGCCGATAGCGGCTGATTGATTTCATGCGCGACGCTCGCCGCCATCTGCGCCATCAGGTCGAGGCGGTCGGAACGCAGTTTGCGCATTTGCGCCTCGGCGCGACGCCGGTCGGTGAGATCACGCAGGAACAGCGCCAGCAGCCGCTCGCCGTCATGCGCCGCCTCGCTGACGGAGAGCTCCAGCGGAAACAGCGAGCCGTCCTTGCGGCGGCCGATACGCTCTGGCTCCGCCTCGGCGGGCGCCGCGCCATCGGCGCCCAGCGTCGCGAAACGCGGGTCGTGGAACGGCTCCGGGAACAGCATGTCGACCGATCGCCCGATCGCCTCCGCCGCCGCATAACCGAAGAGCCGCGTCGCCGCGGAGTTGACGGCGTGAATGACGCCGTCGCCGTCGATGATGACGATTGCGTCGACTGCGCCTTCGACGATCGCGCGCAGGCGCGCCTCGCTCGCCCGTCGCTCCCGCTCGGCGCGCGATTTCTCGCTGAGATCGCTGATCATCACCGCATAGCCGTAGAGATTGTCGGAATCGTCGCGCAGCGGGGCGATCAGCTCCTCGGCCGGGAAGATCGAGCCGTCCCGGCGCCGGCGCGGTTCTATTCGCTTGACGACGCCGCGCTCCGCGAGAGCGCTCAACTCCTCCTGCGTGTCGGCCGAATGCAGGATCGACAGGCGGCGGCCCAGAATTTCGTCGCGGCTCCAGCCGGTGATGCGCTCGGCCGCCTCGCTCCAGGCGACGATGAGGCCTTGCCGGTCCAGCGAGAAGATCGCCGAGGACGGCGCGCCCTCGGCGAGCAGCCGAAAATGCTCCTCGCTCTGCCGCAGCGCCTTGCGCGCGCGCTCATAGTCGAGGCTCTTGATCGTTTCCCAGCGGCCGCCGCGGCGGATCAGCGCGAATTCGTGCCGGGCGATCACCTCGACGATTTCGGGAGCGCCGATCAGCCGCAGCGAATAGGCGCAGAGCGTTATCATGCGGAACGAGCCGTGCAAGTCTCCGAGCCCGTTCTCATAGGCCATGAAGAGCGGCCAGTGCGAGGGGTCGAATTCGAAAGAGTTGCCGCAGGCGCGCAACCCGTCGAAACCGTCGCGAAGCGCCGCATCATGGGTCGCTCGCCAATCATTCAGCACGCGATCGCAGTCTATTTTGCCGGTGCGAAGATACCATTCGTCGCTCGACACTATGTCGATGCGGCCGCGAGCGATATCGGCCTCGAGATCGGGAACGAGCGTCGCCAGGCGCGCCTTTGCGGCGGCGACCGTCAATGGCGGCGCGGCGATCCACAAGCAGCGCTCATTGGCGCCGATGCCGGCCGCGAAATAGGGAGCGACGATGTCGAGAAGATCGTCGACGTCCTCGTAGAACTGGCAGAAATGTGTGCCCCACGGCAAATCTCCCGCGCCCTCTATGCCGGACGGGCGCGACAGCCGCTCGCTCCGCGACCGAAGAGTCACGAATTCCGTAGCGGTCTCAGCCTGCATGTATATTCATTCCAGTAGAGATCGCCGCCGTCTCCGGTCTGCAGGGCGCGAGCCCGCTCGCCTTCGATCCGCCAATCGGATGGGACCAAATGAGCATTGCCAAAATGGGACAATGCTCCATCGTCGCCTGTGCCGATCAAGAACCGCGCCACAAGGCGCCTGTCCCGGAGTGAAGCGGAGGAGCGCCTTTCAATGGCTCGCCGCGCTGCGGGCGGCGACCACCTCATGCGCCTGCCGGCCCACCATTTCGGTCAGATGATCGAAGCGGGCCTCGAAAAATCCGGCGCCCGAGGTGGCCGAGCGCAGCTCGACGATGAGATCGCCGATCTCCGCCTCCGGAATGAGCGCGTCGAGCGCGTCCCAGCCGTCCCATTCCGGGCGCGGCCCGAAGCCCAAAATCTGCCCGCGCCGAGCCGAAACAATGCCGGTGGCGCGGGAGACCGCCTCGCTCGGCGCGAATATCGCCACGGCGAGCATGGGCTCGAGCAGCACTGGCTCCGCTCTGCCCAGCGCCTCGATCATGCCGATGCGCGCCGCCGTGCGGAAGGCCATGTCGGAGGAGTCGACGCTGTGATAGGAGCCGTCGACCAGCACCGCCTCCACATCGACCACAGGGAAGCCGAGCGGCCCGCGCGCCAGTGCGTCCTGGCAGCCGGCTTCGACCGAGGAGAAGTATTGTTTTGGCACAGTGCCGCCATGGACGCGCTCGGCGAAAGCGAAGCCTTCGCCGCGCCTGCGGGGCGACACCTCCAGCACCACATCGCCGAACTGGCCGTGGCCGCCCGACTGCTTCTTGTGGCGCCCGCGCACGCTCACCGCATGGCGGATCGTCTCCTTGTAGCCGACAGCGGGCGCGTGCGTGGCGACGGTCACGCCATAGCGCGTGGCGAGCCGTTCCAGCGCGACGCGAATATGCATCTCGCCCTGGCCGAGCAGCTTCATCTCGCCGAGCGCCTGATCCTGAACGAAGACCAGCGACGGGTCTTCGTCGATGAGCTTGGCCAGCGCCGCGGCGAGACGCATCTCGTCCTTGCGGTCGCCGACCGAGAGCGCCAGCCCATAGACCGGACGCGGCGGCGCGAGCGGCGCCGGCGCCTGCGGGGCGCCGGCGCGGGCGTCCTGCACGGCTTCGCCGGCGGCGATCCCATCGAGCCGGCCGAAAGCCACGGTCTCGCCCGCTTCCGCTTTCGGCTGACGCATCGTCATCGCGCCGAGCAGCGAGGAGACGCCGCTGATCTTCTCCTCCGCGCCGGAGGAGCCGATCACCTGCTGTCCGTCCGAGAAGGCGCCGCGCAGCACGCGCGCCAGCGACAGCTTGCCGCCATGCGGCGTATGGATGGAGCGGAACACATGGGCGAGCGCCGGTCCGGCGTCCGCAATTCCGAGCCGCGCCCGCGTCGCGGCGACGCCGGGCGCCTCATGGCGCAGCGCTTTCAGCAGCCGCGTCACGCCGGCGCCGCGCTCCGCCGCGCCGATGAACACGGGCGCGACATGGCCGAAGCGAAGCTCTTTGGCGAGATCGTCGAAAATCTGGTCGCGCGGCGGCTCTATGTCGCTGAGCAATTCTTCCATCAGCGCATCGTCGTAATCGGCGAGCCGCTCCAACATGGAATAGCGCGCTTCCTTCTCCAGCACGGTTTCGCCATCGGGCATGGCGACGACCTGCGAGGGCGCGTGCTCGCGATAGACATAGGCCCGCTCCAGCGCGAGATCGATGAAGCCGACGGCGATGCCATTGTTCCACAGCGGGATCTGCCGCAACAGCAGCGGCGTGCGCGAGGCCGTCTGCAGCAGAGCGAGAGACTCTCGCAGATTGCCGGCGGCGGCGTCGATCTTGTTGAGGAACAGAAAATGCGGAACGCGCGCCTCCTCCACCGCGCGCAGCACGAGCTGCAAGGCCGGCAGCTTGCGCGGATCGGATTCGGCGACGACGATGGCGGCGTCGGCGACGGCGAGCGCACGGCGCTGCTCATCGGCGAATTCCACCGAGCCGGGACAATCGACGAAAGTGTAGCGGTCGCCGAGATAATCGGCTCGGCCGATATTGCATTCGACGCTCATCGCATGGGCGCGCGCTTCCGGCGACGCGTCGCCGACCGTCGCGCCGTCGCGCACGAAGCCCTGTCGTTGCACGGCGCCGCAACGCGCGAGCAGACATTCGAAGAGGCTGGTCTTGCCGCTCTGAAAAGGGCCGACCAGCGCGATCATGCGCGCGCCTTCGGCTCGCGCCGCGCCGGACGTTCTCGTTTCACTCATGTCCCGCTCCCGTTCCCGGCGCCGGCGAGTGGAAACCTTGTCGGCTCCGTCGAGGTCGATGCTCCCACCAGTTTGGCGCGCGCGCAAGTATGGAAAAGCGATGCGCCGCCGCATGGATGCGCGGGAGCCGCGAGCTATGCGAGCCGATGCGGAACGACGCCGCTCCACTCGGCCCAGCGCCCGTGAAAATCCGCGCGGCCGAGCGCAAGGCTCTCGCCGCCCGGCCAGAGCGTCAACGTGAGCGCGGCGGAGCGCGTGTCGCCGTCAGCCTCCATTTGCAGCCGTGCGAGCGGCGTCTCGCGGCTCGTTGTGGCGCCCGCCGCCTCGAGCGCGGCAGTGGCGCGGCGTTTGGTCTCGAGCGGCAAATATTGCCAGACGACCGTGTGATAGACGAAGCGCGCGACATTGCGCGTGGGTGGAGCCGCAAGCCGCGCCGCGAGCCAATCGCCGGCGTCGGCGCGCTCGACGCGCTCGGGCCGTGCGGCGGCGCAAGCGAGCGCGGTCTCCATGCGCGCGAGGCGCTCGCTCTGATCCGGCCAGACATAGGCGAGCAGTCGCGCGCGATGCTCGGCCTCGCCGGGATCGAGCGGATCGACGTCGCAGCCGGCGTGCGAGACGATCTGCAAAGGCGCGTCGAGCGACGGCGCCGCGCCGCGCCAATCGCAGGCGAGGCGAAGCGGCGCGGAAGGATCGCCGAAAGCGCCGACGCCAAGATCATAGGCATAACGATCGAAATGCAGATTGAGGCCGGCGCTGGCGCCGATCTCGAATGTCTCCAGCGGCAGGCCCGTCGCCGCGGCGACGATCAGCGCGCCCCCCAGAATGACGCTGGAGCGGCCCGTTTCATTGGTCTGCGGCGGACGATCGAGAAAGCCCGCGAGAAAATCGTCATGCGCCTCTATCGCGCGGGCGATCTCGCGCGCGAGCCGCGCTTCGTCGAGCGCATCGGGTGGGTAAGCGGCGGCCAACTCCGGCGCCTTTCCCGATCGCGCCAGAAAATGCAGCGCGCCGCAAGCGCGCAGCGCCAGCGCATCGGCCTTGGCGCGCGGACCCCAGGAAGAAATTCTGCGGCCGAAGGCGCTGCGCTCGTCGAGCCTGGCGGCGAGCGTCTCGCAGAGCGCGGCGGTGAATGGCGAGGCGAGATCGCGGCACGCCTTCGCTTGAAAATCAAAGGCGTCGGCGATCTCGTCGGGCAGGCGGGAGTGGCGTTTTGTCATCGCTCGAAGCTTTTTCTCGCAATTTCGGGACGGAGGCCGCCCGGCTTCCACTCGCGGCCGAACCGCGTTAGTAAGGCCGCTTCTCTAGCAAGGAGCCTTCATGCGGCCGAGCAAACGCGCGCCAGACGAAATGCGTCCCGTCAGCTTCGAACGGGGCGTCGCCCGCTACGCCGAGGGCTCGTGCCTCGTCAAATTCGGCAACACGCATGTCCTATGCGCCGCGACGCTCGAGGACAAGCCGCCGCCGTGGCTGCGCGGGCAGGGGCGCGGCTGGGTGACGGCCGAATACGCCATGCTGCCGCGCGCCACCCATACGCGCACGCGCCGCGAGTCGAGCTCCGGCAAGCCGTCGGGCCGCACACAGGAGATTCAGCGCCTCATCGGCCGCTCGCTGCGCGCCGTCACCAATCTGCCGGCGCTGGGCGAGCGTCAGATCGTCGTCGATTGCGATGTCATCCAGGCCGATGGCGGCACGCGCACGGCCTCCATCACCGGCGCCTGGCTGGCGCTGCATGACTGCTTCCAATGGATGCGCTCGCGTTCCATCATCAAGGACAATCCGCTGCGCGATCATGTCGCCGCCGTCTCCTGCGGCGTCTGCAATGGCGAAGCGGTCATCGATCTCGATTATGCGGAGGATTCGACCGCCGAGACCGACGCCAATTTCGTCATCACCGGCGCGGGCGGGCTCGTCGAGGTGCAGGCGACGGCAGAAGTCGCCGTTTTCTCCGAGGATAATCTCGGCTCCATGCTGACGCTGGCGCGCGGCGGCATCGACAAGCTGGTGCAATTGCAGAAGGCGGCGCTGGCGTGACGCGCAGAATCGAAGGTCGTCTCGTCATCGCGACGCATAATCCGGGCAAGCTCTGGGAGCTGCGCCAGCTGCTTGAGCCGCATGGCGTCGACGCCGTCTCCGCCGGCGAACTCGGCGTGACGGAGCCCGAGGAGACGGAGACGAGCTTCTCCGGCAATGCGCTCTTGAAAGCGCGCGCCTCCTGCGCGGCGACCGGCCTGCCGGCCTTCGCCGACGACTCGGGTCTCTGCGTCGATGCGCTGGATGGCGCGCCGGGCGTCTATTCGGCGCGCTGGGGCGGCGATAATCGCGACTTCGCCGCCGCCATCCGCCGCGTCGAGCGCGAGCTGAAAGAGCGCGGCGCGACGGCGCCTTTCACGGCGCATTTCATCTGTGCGCTCGCCATCGTCTGGCCGGACGGGCATGTGGAAGAGTTCGAGGGCCGTGTCGATGGCGTGCTGGTGTTTCCGCCGCGCGGCGAGAAGGGTTTCGGCTATGATCCGATCTTTCTGCCGGACGGATTGGATCGCACTTTCGGCGAGATGATGTCGGCGGAAAAGCACGCGCTGCCGGGCGATGGCTCGCGTGCGCTGTCGCATCGCGCGCGCGCCTTTCAGGCCCTGGCGCGCGCCTGCCTCGCCTGACTCGCAAGCGAGTCGCCGGCGGCCGAGGATCGTGATCCGACCCTCCTCGAGAGATGGGTCCAAGATTCGGTTCTCGGCGCGGAACGCTCCATCTTACTTTTGTCCCCCCGGCGACAACGGCGTCGATGCGAGGCTCCGTCATATTTTTCAAAGATTCGATCGAAGCGGCGATGCTCAGGTTCGTGGCGAAACTCATGAGGGACGCGCGTCAGCGCACCAGAATCTCCACGCGCCGATTCTCCGCCCGGCTCGTCGCATCCTCGCCCCTGAGGATCGGCTGCTCATCGCCGACGCCGGCGTTCGTCAACCGCTCGGGCGCGACGCCGAGGCGGCGCAGATGATCGAAGACCGCGCGCGCGCGGCGCTGCGACAAGACGTTTTTGTCCTCGGACGAGCCGACCGAATCCGAATGGCCGCGTAGGTCGAGGACCGCATCCGGACATTGCTTCAGCGAGGCGGCGAGGCGGGCGAGAAATTTCTCCGCGCCCGCGCCCAGCGCCGCGCTCTTGGCCGAAAAGCGGATTTTCTCCGAGGCCGCCAGCGCCGTGAGCGCCGCGCGGCAGGGCGAGGACTCCTCGGCCTCGGCTCCTGGCTGCGGCAGGCTCGGCCCTGCCGGCTCGGGCAGCGTCGGATCCTTCGGGATGTTCCAGGCCAGCGCAGCGGGCGGCTCCACGGCGACGGGCGCCGGACGCTCGGCCGAGCGGCCCTCCGCGATCTTCTCCTTGCGGCCCTTTTTGGCGGGGACGGGCGCGGCCTCGGCGGCGCGCGGCCGGGCGGCGAGCGCAGCGGCGACGCGCTCTTGCTCGCGCTGCGTCCAGGCGCGTTCGGCGGCATGATGCGCGGCCTCTTCGGCGGCGGCCGCGGCCTGCGTCCCCTCGCGCTGTCGAGCGGCCTGTGGCGAAAGCGAGTCCACCCGCCAGACCGTCCGCACGCCGGCGGCGCCCGCCAGCCGCTCGGCCAGCGCCCTATGGCCGGAGGCGTCGGCGGGCAGGAAGACGTCGCGGCCGCTCACCTCCAAATTCAGCGGATCGCCGCCCTCGCGCTGCGCCAGCGAGCCGAGATGATGCCCGAGCGCGGCCTCGAGGCCGCCCGCCGCCTCGCCATTGGCGACGACCGCCATGAGCGCGACCGCCCCCGCGCCGATCCGCCAGCCGATGCGTCCGCGCGCGATCGGCCCCGACGCCAGCCAGATGGCGCCGACGCCGGCGAGAAAAGCCGCAAAGAGCGCGAAGGCGCCCTCGAAATAGAGAGCCGCCCGTCCGAGCGTCGCCTTCGCGAAGATCACGATGAGGCAGAGCGCCATGCCGAACAAGAAATCGCTCTCGCGCAGCAGGACCGGGTCGTCGCCCTCGCGGCGCAGGCTGGCGAAGCCCGAGAGGGCGCCGACGATGAAGGCGCTGGCGAGCCACACGCCGTAAAAGCCAAGGAAATAGGTCATGCCTCGAGATTCGTCGGCTGGAGCGAGCGGCCGGAGCCGACGTGTGGCGGCGAGCAGAACCGCCGCGGCTCGCCCGGCAATTAACGTCTTATCGGTTCGTTTCAAGCTTTCTGCGGGAGCGTCGCTTATCGTTGGTCGGTCGGGCGTCGCGAGAGGAAAGAAATAAAGCTAGGGCTAAACGGGCGAAACTTGCGGCTGAAACTCGACAATTTCGTGACAATTTCGGTATATACTTAGTGGTTAGCCCTCGCATAATGGGCACCAAATGTTATATTTCATAAAAATACAGGCGAGTTCCAGGAACAACGATGAACTTCCACGCCGCACGCGCACTGAAGGCCACCGTCACGCTGACAGGAGCGAACCGCGAACAGCTGAGACCCTCCGGAATCAAAGGGCTGGGGGACGTCCCCTGGGGGGCGCATCTCTGTCAGTTCTACGAGAGCGATTCCGAGCTGCTGGAGATATTGGTTCCCTATTTCGCCGCCGGCCTGGCGTCGAACGAATTCTGCATGTGGATCACCTCGGAGACCATCAGCCGGAGCCGAGCGATCGAGGCGTTGCAGAAGGCGGTTCCGCAGTTGCCCGTCCTTCTCGACGAGGGGCGGGTACAAATTCTCGACTTCCGCGACTGGTACAAGCTCACCGACAATTTCGACTCCGGCCGGGTGTGCCTCGGTTGGAGCGGCAGATATGAGGCGGCCTTGGCGCGCGGCTTCGAAGGGATGCGCGTCTCCGGCGACACGTCCTGGCTGAACGAGGACGAATGGGAGGATTTCGTCCATTACGAGGATCAGGTCGATCCCCTCATCGGCTCCTCGCGCATCATCGCGCTCTGCACTTATTCCGTCACGGCTTGCGACACGACGAAGACCTGCGAGGTCTTGTCCAGTCACGACTGCGCGCTGGTGCGGCGGGGCGGCCATTGGAGAGCGATCGAGAGCTACGGCCGCCGGCGCGCCGAGCAGGCGCTTCGCGAGAGCGAGGTCCGGCTTCGCGCCACGATCGGGAGCGCCAGCGACGGAATCATCACGGTCGACGAGAACGGCGAGGTGACATTGGCCAATCCGGCCGCGGCGGCGATGTTCGGCTATAAGCTGGAGGAGCTGCTCGGCGAGAGCATCGGCCTGCTGCTCGAGCGCGGTCGCGGCTCGCGCCGGCGTCGGCCGGTCGATCTCTTGAAGATCGCCGATCGCGGCTATTTCGAAAGGCGGCGCGAATTCGGCTGGCGCCACAAGGACGGCTCGACGGTGCCGGTCGAATGCGCGGTCAGCGAGATCGGGCTCGAGCGTCTTCGCCGGCATTTCGTGATCTGCGTTCAAGATCTGACGGAGCGCCGCCGAGCCGAAGCGCGAATTCGCCAGCTGCACAGCGACCGGCTGCTCGCCATGGGCGGCATGGCGACGACGCTGGCTCACGAGATCAACCAGCCGCTGACCGCCACGGCCGCCTATCTGAACGCCGCGAGGCGCACCATCGCGCGAATGAGCGACAGCCGCGCGAGAGCGGCGGAGGAGGCGCTGGAGCGGGCCTGCGGCCAGGTCCTGCGCGCCGGCGGCATCATTCGGCATATGCGTGAGTTCATCGCGCGCAGTGAGCCGAACAAGACGCGCGAGCGTCTCCACGCTCTGATCGGGGCCGCATGTGAGCTCACCTCGGCGACCGCGAGCCACGCCGACGTCCGGCTCGTCCTCGACCTACAGGCCGAGCATGACACGATCATCGGAGACGCCGTTCAGCTGAAGCAGGTGATCGTCAATCTCGTCCGCAATGCGATCGAGGCGCTGCGCGCGGTCGAGGGGTGCCGTCGCGGATCGTGTTGAAATTGGCTGACGCAGCTCCGAGGCAATCGAGAATATCCGATCAAGCGGCAAGATCAATGGGCTGATCGGAGGGCC
>NZ_PUIV01000029.1 GCF_003113265.1 Methylosinus sporium | reverse complement strand
GCGTGGTCTCCTTCCAGCGCTCCAACGCTGGAATCAGCCGGGTTCAGCACCCCGGAGACTACGCCAACCCAATTCCAACCAATCCCGCGACGGCACCCGCGCGTACGGGCGCTCCCGTGAAAAAGTTTTCCGTCGATCGGCGCCGACGGTGTAACTTCGATCTCCGATGGACGTATAAATTGCGGGCGAGCTCGGACTTCCGAGCTCGCAGAATCGCTTTTTCGAGCGATCGAATGTCCAAGGAGACCAGAATGAAAACCAATATCGTTTCAGGCGTCTCGATTGCCGCCGCGGCGGTCGCCCTCGCGGTGAGCGGCGCCGCCGTCGCTCCGGCGCTCGCCAAAAAGGCTCCCGTTCATTGCGCGGGCATCAATTCCTGCAAGGGCGAGAGCGCCTGCAAGACCGCGAGCAGCGCCTGCAAGGGTCAGAACAGCTGCAAGGGCCAGGGCTGGCTGCCGGCGAAATCCGCCAAGGCCTGCAAAGCCAAGGGCGGCACGGTCGCCGAAATGTGATCGCTTCGGCGCGGGCGGCCATCGAGCGCGCGCCCGCGCCACTTTCGATCATTTCATGAATGACGCTCGCGGCCAGGGGGATCGACATGAGCATTCCGTCGTCGCTCGGTTTCGGACTCGGGCTTCGATCGATCTATTATCCCGACATTCTGGAGCACGAGCCCAACGTCGATTGGTTCGAGATCATTTCTGAGAACTATATGATTCCGGGCGGACGGCCGCTCGCTATTCTCGAGTGCATTCGCGCCGACTACCCGATCGTCATGCATGGCGTCTCCATGTCGCTCGCTTCGAGCGATCCGCTCGATTACGCCTATCTCAGAGAGCTGAAATCGCTCGCCGAGCGCATCGAGCCCGCATGGATATCCGATCATCTCGCCTGGACCGTGGTTCACGGGGCCAATCTGCACGACCTCTTGCCCATTCCCTATACGCGAGAGGCCTTGGACCATGTCGTCGATCGCATCCGACGCGTGCAGGATTTTCTCGGTCGTCGGCTCCTCGTCGAAAATGCGTCGACCTATGCGACCTTCCAGGATTCCGAAATGGAGGAATGGGAGTTCGTGACGGAAATGGCGGAACGCGCCGACTGCCTGCTCCTGCTCGATGTGAACAATATATTCGTGTCCGGCTTCAATCATGGATTCGACGCAGAGAGCTTCATCGAATCGATCCCCATCGCGCGCGTGGCGCAATTGCATCTGGCCGGCCATGGCAGCTATGAAACGCATAAGATCGATACGCATGATCAGCCCGTCTGCGAAGAGGTGTGGCGGCTCTATGAGCGGGCACGCCTGCGCTTCGGCGACATCTCGGCCATGATCGAGCGCGACGACAATTATCCGCCTTTCGACGAGCTGCTCGCAGAATTGGAGCATATGCGCGAAATCGCGCGGACGGCCGACGATGTCCGCTCGCGGAGCGCGACATGACCTTGCGTGAGATCCAGGAGCGATTTCAGACGAGCGTGCTCGCGGGGCTCGCATCTGGACAGGCCGCTATTCTCGACTCGCTGCGAGATTCTCCGCGCACGGATCGCGCGACCTTGTTCGCCGTCTATGTGGACGCCTATCGCCTCCGCCTCGCCGAATTCGTCTCGACCGATTTCGCCGTGCTGCGCGACTATATGGGAGACGAGGCCTTCGGCTCGCTGGTCGAGCAATATATCGCTACAGGGCCGTCGCATCATCGCAATGCGCGCTGGTATGCGTCGCGTCTGCCCGAATTCATGCGCGAGAGCGCGCAATGGCGCAGCGACAGGGCGGCCTGCGATCTCGCTCTGTTCGAAAAAGGTCTCGCGGATGCGTTCGACTCGGTCGACGCTCCTGCGCTCGCCATCGACGCGCTCGCCGCCGCCGAGCCGGACGACTGGCCGAGACTGGTCTTCGAGTTTCATCCGAGCGTCGCGGTTCTGGACCTCGCGAAAGGCGTCGCCCGCCTCTACAGCGCTCTTTCCGACGGCGGCGAGGCCGAGCGCGCCGATCCCGATGACGATGAGACCATTCTTCTCTGGCGCAGAGACGACGAGCCCGTCTATCGTGAAATCGCCGCGGACGAGCGTCTCGCGCTCATAGAGGCGAGAGCCGCAAAGAGCTTCGGCGATATTTGCACGCTTCTCGAATTTCAGAACAATGACGAGACGCTGCTGCAGCGCGCCGCCGGCTTTCTCGCGCAATGGTTCGCGGACGGCATAGTGACGAAAATTTCGCTGTCCACATGACGCGCCCGCGCGCCGATTACGCGCGCGCGCATCGCCGCGGCAGGAGATGATCGAGCGATAGGACGCCGGGTCCACGCGCGACAATGAGCAGCAAGCACGTCGCCCAAACGCCATGCGTCGGCCAGGCGTCCGGGTAGACGAAGATTTCGATCACCAGCGTCATGGCGAGAAGCGCCGCGGCCGAGAGCCGGCTCGCGAGGCCGAGAATGAGCAGAGCCGGAAAGACATGCTCCGCGACCGCAGCGAGATGCGCCGCGACTGTGGGATCGAGCAGCGGCAGCTTGTAATCTTCCTTGAAGAGATAAATGGCGTTTTCCGAGACGCGCCACCCCTCGACCTTCGTCTGTCCCGATTGCCAGAAGACCGCCGCCGGGAAAATGCGCGCGCCGAGCGCGATCACGGAATAGGGAATTCGTTCGAGCTCGCCGATCACGCGTTGCGTGAGGACGCAGAGCGAGAATCCCGTCGGCGCATTGGCGGAATCATTCATGTGTCACCTCTGAATGCCGTGAAAAATCCTGATGCGAGCGCTTCGACGAGCGCCGCCGCGAGATCGAATGCCGGCTGCTCGGCAGTCGCCGCGCTCACCGCTTCGCCGAATTCGGCGCCCGCCGCGAGGCGCCGGAGAAAAATCGCTCCGCCCGGCGCGAGACGGCGAGTCTCGACGCGCAGGCGCGGACGCGTCACGAGAGCGTCTTCGGCCGCCCAATGATCGAGCGTCCCGGCCTCCGCTTCGCCGGCGTTCATCGACCATATCGTCACCATCGGGTGATCGGACCGCAGCACAAAGGCGGATGGGTGAATGTCGAAAGTGAGCTCCGCCAGACGATCGGGAGACACCAGAGCCAGCGATTGCGGCGACAGCGGCTCGACATCGGCCGCGTGATAGGCGCGCACGCGCGCATCCTCGAGGCGCGCCACATCGGAGAGATAGGGCAGCTCCTTCGCCGGCGGAAAGCTCGCGACGAAATCCGGGAAGTCTTCGCCATATTCGAGCAGCGCCGCAGACGTCGGCGGACGCCGCAAGACGAACTCGCGCGCCATCGCCGCAAAAAACGCCTCTCCCACGAGACGTTCGACGGCGGGAAAGCGCGTCGCCAGAGCGCGAACGAGTCCGCCGATCACGCTGTTGCGATAAACGTCGAAGCGATCGCCGATTGCGCCCTTCTCGCAAATGAGGGACGAGGGCGCAGCGAGGCTCGTGTCGAGCAGCGCGGCGGCGAATTGCGCCTGCGCGCTGTCCCACATGCCGCCGGCCTCTGTCACGCCGCCCGCCGCGAGACGCCGTCGAGCGCGGATTGCGCTCGTTGCGCCTCATGAGAGAGCGCGGCCCATTCGGGCGTTTCATTGTCCCATTCGATCAGCGTCGCGACGGGCCCCGTCCGCGAGAGCGTCTGCTCGTACAGCGCCCATACGGCCTCGACGACAGGAGCGCAATGGGCGTCGAGCAGAAAGCGCTCTCCAGCCGCGTCGCGCGTCTCGAAATGGCCGGCGAGATGGATTTCGCGCACATGAGCGAAAGCGAAACGCGACAGCTGCTCCGCAGCGTCGAAGCCCTTGTTCGTCGCCGTCACATAGATGTTCTCGACGTCGAGAAGCAATCCGCAGCCGCTGCGGACCGCAATTTCGTCGAGAAACTCCGGCTCGGAAATCTCCGACTGCGCGAAGGACAAATAGGTCGCAGGATTTTCCAGCAGAATCTGCCGCCCGAGGAAGCTCTGAACCGCGTCGACTTTCTCGATCACCCGCTTCAGCGTGTCGCGATCATAAGGCAAAGGCAGAAGGTCGTTGAAATAGACGCCGCCATACGTCGACCAGGCCAGATGTTCAGAAACGCTCGCTGGCTCATAGCGGTCACAAAGCCCCCGCAGCCGTTCCAATTGCCGCTTGTCGATCGGCTCGCTCGAGCCGATCGACAGGCCGACGCCATGGATCGACAACGGATGATCCTGCCGAAGACGACCGAGCGAGCGATGCGGCGGCCCGCCCGCGCCCATATAGTTTTCGGCGTGAATCTCGAAGAAGCCGATAGAGGACGGATCTGCGAGTATCGCGTCGAAATGCGCCGGCTTGAAGCCGACGCCCGCGCGGGCGGGGAGAAGCGACGAAAAAGTCGAGGCGATTTCGTCCATGCTCCTCTCCGCGCCATCTCGCCGCTCGATCGTAAACGTCCGTCAAAAAAATCAGGTCCGCCGCTTGAGCGCTTCCAGCGAGCCATTGCCGAACGGCGTCTTTATCGATGCGCAAGTTCCACGCGGAACATATTTCCAGGCGTTGCCTTGATAGTCGATCTTGGACGATCCCGCGCAGGTCGTCCCGGGGCCGGCGGCGCAGTCGTTCTGGCCCTTGAGGGCGACTCCGTAGCACTTTTCCTTGCCGTCTTCCTCAGCGGGAGCGGCGGAAGACAAAAGAGTGAGCGCAGTCGTGAGCGATCCGACCAAAGCGAGATTGAAAGAACGACGGTCCATCTTATTTGCTCCTCAAAGGCGCCGAATGCCGGCCTGCAAATCCCTATACGTTCGATTTGCGGGATTGTTACGGGCTCTCTATTCCCGGTGCAAGGCGCCGGGAAACTCCCCAGCGACTTCGGCCGCGACGAACGAAGCGGGCGATGCGGCCGCCGGCTACGATAGGCGCGCCGCGCATCATTCGCGATCCGCTCGATGCGCGCTCGAGAGTTCCGCTCGCGCCTCGATATGATGCGCGGCGCCGATCGTCGTCAGCGACGCCGAGGCCGCGCGAATCCGCAAATGAGGATGGCGCTCCGCCTCCCGACGGGCCCAAAGGCGCGGTTCTTGACAGGGCGGGCGCGGCCGGCGCATCTGTCGCCCGCTTCCGGCGCGCCCGGATCGTTCCAGCCCGAGACATTGGAATTCATGCTCGCGACGCGCGCCCCCGCCAAGATCAATCTGACGCTGCATATTCTCGGCCGGCGCGCCGACGGCTATCACGAGCTCGAGAGCCTCGTCGCTTTTTCCGGCGCCGGCGACATTCTGCGGCTGGAGCCGGGCGACGACCTCTCCCTCGCCGTCGACGGCCCCACCGCCGCCGCGGCCGGCCCAATGGGCGATAATCTCGTGCTGCGCGCCGCCCAGCGCCTCGCCGAGCGCGTCCCCGGCCTGCGTCTCGGCGCCTTTCATCTCACCAAATATCTGCCGGTCGCGGCCGGCATAGGCGGCGGCTCCTCGGACGCCGCCGCGGCGCTTCGCCTGCTCGCCCGCGCCAATGATCTTTCTCTCGACGATCCGCGCCTGCTGGAGGCGGCCCGCGCCACCGGCTCCGACGTGCCGGTCTGCCTTTCTCCGCGCGCGCGCTTCATGCTCGGCCGGGGCGAGACGATCGGCGAGCCCCTCGGCCTGCCGCCGCTGCCGGCCGTGCTGATCAATCCCGGCGCGCCGGTCGAGACGCGCGGCGTCTTCGCCCGCCTCGGCCTCTCCCCGGGCGAGCGGACCGGCGCAGCTCCGCATCCCGATATCACGGCGGCGCTCGGCGCCGAGGGGATAGCGGCGGCGCTGCGCCGCGGCCGCAACGATATGGAAGACGCCGCCTGCGTCGAGGCGCCGGTCATCGTCGACGCGCTCGCCGTTCTCTCGGCCGCCAAGGGCTGCCGGCTGGCGCGAATGTCCGGCTCCGGCGCGACCTGCTTCGCCCTGTTCTCGACCCGCCACGCGGCCGCCCGCGCCGCGGCGGTGATCCGCCGCCAGCACAGCGGCTGGTGGGTCAAGACCGCGGCGCTGCGATGAGCCGCCCGCCCGCCGGCAAGGATCGCGGCCGCCGCCCGCCGCCGCCGCGTCATCCGCCCAAGGAGGAGACGCCCTTCCGCCGACCCGCGGCGGATGTCGTCGTGCTCTATGGCGCCCATGCGGTGCGCGAGGCGCTGATCGCCGGACGGCGCAAATTGCTGGCGCTCTATGCGACGGAAAACGCCGCCGAGCGCATCGCCCCGCTCGCCGCCGCCGCCGGCCTGACGCCGAAAATCGTCGAGGCGCGCGCGCTGTCGCAGCGGCTCGGCGAGGAGAGCGTCCATCAAGGGCTGATGCTGGAGGCGTGCCCGCTGCCGGAGGCGGATATCGCCGACATAGAGCCAAAGAGCGGACTCGTCCTGGTCCTCGATCAAGTGACCGATCCGCATAATGTCGGCGCGATCCTGCGCACGGCGGCGGCCTTCGCCGTCGATGCGCTGATCGTGACCGAGCGGCACAGCCCGGATTTCACCGGAGTGCTCGCCAAGGCCGCCTCGGGCGCGCTCGAGCATGTGACGATCGTCTCCGTCGTCAATCTCGCCCGCGCGCTCGAGCAATTGGCGGAGCGCGATTTTCTGATCGTCGGCCTCGATTCGGAGGGTCCGCAGCCGCTGGAGGCGAGCCCTTTGCGCAAGCCGCTGGCGCTGGTGCTGGGCGCCGAAGGCAAGGGCCTGCGCCGTCTGACGCGCGAGCGCTGCGATATTCTCGCGCGGCTCGACATGCCAGGGCCGATCAAGAGCCTCAATGTCTCCAACGCCTGCGCCGCCGCTCTGATGGCGCTGCGCCTTCGCCTCGGCTGACCGAAAACGCCTCCGCTTGCCCCGCGGCGGGGCGGTTCGATGTAAGGGCCGGATCGAATTCGCGAAGGAGGAGACACCATGCGCAAGCTCGCGCTCTTTTCGACGAGCCTCGTTCTGCTCCTCGGCGGCGCGGCCATCGCCGAGCAGCAGATGACGCAGCGCGGCCGCACCTCCGGCCCCGCCACCGGACAGAATGTGACGCCGAGCACGGTGACGCAGAAATCCGTCGAGGGACGCTCCAGCTTCATCGATGAGAACGAGGGGTTCGCCCTGGACGCGAGCGCCCTCGCCGCCGGCGCGCCGGGCGTCGAAGGCAAGCCGGGCGCGCAGAGCGGTCCCGCCCCGCGCGGCCGCGGCGGGACCTCGAAATTCGTGTATTAAACCCCTCGTTCCGCGGCGTTCGCGGCTTCGGCGAGCCACAGCACGAAACGCTTCGCCATCGGATAGCTCTCCGAATGCGGATCGATGAAGGCGACATGGCGCGGACCGGGCGCGACGATCTGCGGGAAAGGCGCGGCGAGCGATCCTTCCGCGATTTTTCCCATTGTCAGCTCGATCGGCCCGACAGCGACGCCCTGCCCGTTGAGAACCGCCATCAGCGCCGTGTGGAAATGGCCGAAACGACGCACGCGCCATTTTTGCAAGGGCGGCAGGCGCGCGACCTCGAGCCATCGCTCGGTCTCGCCCGGCCGCGTGTCGCTGACGGCGAATGTCTCGCCGAGGAGAGCAGCGACGCCGCGCGCGGCGAGCGTCTCCGCTCGGCGACGGGTCGTCAGCAGCGTGAGCGACTCTTGCAGCACGGAAGAGGACTCCCAATTGCCGATCTGCTCGGAGCCGCGCATGATCGCGACATCGAAAAAGGCGAGAGCGGGATCTTCTCCGGTCTGACGCGTCTGCACATGCACATCCACATCGGGATGCAGCGCATAGAATTGCTCGAGCCGCGGCACCAGCCAATGCATCGCGAAAGTCGCATGGGCGAAAACTTTGAGACGCCGGCGCGCCGTCGCGACGCGTCCCATGGCCGCATCCATACGCTCGAAACTATCGGTAATGATGGCGACGAATTCGCGCGTTTCGTCGAGCGGCCGCAGACGTCCGCGATCACGCTCGAACAATGCGCGCCCGAGCCAATCCTCCAGCGCGGCGATCTGCCGGCTCACCGCGCCATGAGTGACGCCGAGCTCCTTGGCGGCGTTGGAGACGCCGTCGAGCCGCACCACGGCCTCGAGCGTCTGCAGCATTTTCAGCGGTAGCGGCTTGCGCGCCATCTCGTGTCACTCACTCTCTCATAGACCGTATCATGTGATGAACATCCTGCGGATGCGACGCTTTTGTGAAGCATATCGGCTCCGCTCACAGGGGCTGTGAGATTTATTCGTTTCGAGATGACTTCCCCGCCTGATAGATGAACCAGCGCCGAAGCGAAGTCGCCAATGATGCGACGAGAGAATGCGGGGCGCGAAAATGACATCCGAAATCATCGTCAACGGAAGGCGCTACGCCGCGCCCTCCGAGCCGACCGTCGTCGTCTGCATCGACGGATGCGAGCAGGAATATATCAATCAGGCGATCCGCGCCGGCGTCGCGCCTTTCTTCGCCAGTCTCGGCGAGCGCGGCGCCGTGCTGACCGGCGATTGCGTGATGCCCTCCTTCACCAATCCCAATAATCTCTCCATCGTGACCGGCGCGCCGCCGAGCGTTCACGGCATATGCGGCAATTATTTCTTCGATCCCGAGCAAGGCGTCGAAGTGCTGATGAACGACGCGAAATATCTGCGCGCGCCGACGATCCTCGCGGAATTCTCCAAGGCCGGACGCAAGGTCGCCGCAGTGACGGCGAAGGACAAGCTCAGCGCTCTGCTCGGCTGCGGCCTCGAGGGCGTGCGCTTCTCCGCCGAAAAAGCCAATGAGGCGACGCTCGCGCAAAACGGCGTCGACGATCTTCTCGCCGAGGTCGGCCTGCCGCTTCCCGCCGTCTATAGCGCGGAATTGTCGGAATTCGTTCTCGCCGCCGGCGTCTGGCTGATGAAGACGATGCGGCCGGACATCATGTATCTCTCGACGACGGATTATGTGCAGCACAAGCATGCGCCCGGCACGCCCCTCGCCAACACCTTCTATGCGATGCTCGACAAATATCTCGCGCAGCTCGACGCGATGGGCGCCGTCATCGGAATCACCGCCGATCACGGCATGAACGCCAAGACGGATTCGATCGGGCGCCCCAATATTCTCTTCCTGCAAGACATATTGGACGCGCGTTTCGGCGCCGGAACATGCCGCGTGATCCTGCCGATCACCGATCCTTATGTCGTGCATCACGGCGCGCTCGGCTCCTATGCGACCGTCTCGTCGCCCGCGTCCTTGCTCGCGGAAGTGACGCAATGCGTCGCCGCGTTCGAAGGCGTCGATCATGTGCTCGACAATCGAACCGCCTGCGCGCGTTTCGAATTGCCCAATGATCGCGTCGGCGATCTCGTCGTGCTGGCGAAACGCCTCTTCACTCTCGGAACGTCCGAAAAGAGCCATGATCTTTCCGGATTGACTGCGCCGCTGCGCTCGCATGGCGGCCTCTCGGAGCAGCAGGTTCCGCTGCTCCTCAATCGTCCCGTCAGACGCGAGAGCAATGCGCGCCTGCGGAATTTCGACGTCTTCGCGCTCGCGCTCAATCGCGTGATCTGACACGCGCGGCATTCATGATCCTTTCTCTCGCCACAGGACGAACGACCATGCGTAACGCCTGCAGCATTTTCATCATCTCAATCGCCGCCATCTCCTGTCTCGACGCCGCGCGCGCCGAGACGTCGCTCTCTGGAACGGGCTCCGCCTTCGCGGCGGCCATCTACACGCGCTGGGCGCAGGAGGCGAAGCCGAGCCTCGGCGTGCAAGTGAATTATCAGGCGACCGGCTCCGGCGTCGGCCAAAAGCAGGCCGCCGCGGGAACCGTCGATTTCGGCGCCTCTGATGTCGCCATGGAAGCAAAGCGCATAGAGGAAGCCGATCTTCTGCAATTTCCGACCGTCGTCGGCGGCCTCGACGTCATCGTCAACATTCCCGGCGTCGGCCCCAATGCGCTGAAGCTCGACGGACCGGTCATCGCCGATATCTATCTCGGCGCCATCACGCGCTGGAACGATCCGCGCATCGTCGCGCTCAATCATGGCCTCGCGCTTCCCGATCTGCTGATCATTCCGATCCATCATTCCAACGCTTCTGGAACGACCTTCGCGCTGTCGCGCTATCTCTCCAAGGTGAGCGAGGCGTGGAAGACGCGCATGGGCGTCGCGCTGACTCTGGAATGGCCCAGCGGCGTCGGCGTGCATGGCAGCGCCGGGACGGCGGGCGAGGTTCCGCGCACACTGGGCTCGATCGGCTATGCCGAGAATTCCTATGTGACGACCAATCATCTCGCGCCGGCGAAGCTGCTCAATCGCGCCGGCAAATATGTCGCGCCCAGTGAAGAGAGCTTCGCCGCCGCGGCGGCCAATGCGGATTGGGCGGCCGCTGATAATTTCGCCGTCGATCTCACCAATATGCCGGGCGAGAAAAGCTGGCCGCTGGTGACGGCGACCTTCGTGCTGGCGCCCAAAGCGCCGGCCAAGGCGGAGCGGACGGCCGCGCTGCTGAAATTCTTCGATTGGGCTTTCGCTCATGGCGACAAGGCGGCCAAAGCCCTGCAATATGTTCCGCTGCCCCATGCGGTGAAGGATCAGATCAGAGCCGCCTGGCGTCAGAAAGCGGCGTTCCGTTCTGCGCGCGACTGACGATCCCCTGGGTTTGTCTCAACTCCGGCGCATCGGCTCACGACCGGCGCGCCGCGAGGGGCTCGCAGCCGCCGCAGCAGCCAGCCGCGCACGACATCGGTGCGCCGCTCGAACAGGAACCAGACGGCGGCCGCATAGATCAGCGCGACCGCCATGAGAATGGCCATCTGCCCGAGGACGGCGAGGCCGGGCTGGCTCCGCGCCGGCGCGAGCAGCCAGAACCACAGCATCAGCAGCAGCGGAAAATGCACGGCGTAGAGCGTGTATGAGATTTCCGAGACGCCATGCGCCGCGGCGGCATAGAGACCGCCGATGGACGGAAAGGCGGCGAGATCGCGCAGCCAGAAAGCGATGGCGCAGCCGAGCGCTATATCGCCGAGAACAGTGCGCGACATATGCGAGACGCCGAGCGCCGCGAGCGTCGCCAGAGCGCCGGCGAGCGCACGCGCGAGCGAGGGACGCGCCGGATTATCCGCGGCGAGCGCCCCGGCGAGCCAGGGAAGCCCGAGCAGAGCCAATTCGCCCGGCAGCAGAGCCAGCGCCAGCGCGCCCGCCGCCGCGCAGAGCGCGCGCATGATCGGCGCGCGATGGAAAAAAGTGAAGGCCAGCAGCGGAAAGACGAGATAGTACCAGGCCTCGTTGGCGAGGCTCCACAAAGGCCGGTTGGAGCCGAAGACCGGCGTCTCGATCGTCTGCAAGAACAACAGATTGCCGAGGAGCGTCACCAGCGAATGGGTGGCCGGCTCGCGCGCCGTGGGGCCGCTCTCGAGGATCGCCGCCAAAGCGCCCTGATAAGCGCCGGCCGGCCCCAGCAGGGCGCCCAACGCGTCCCAAAGCGCCGTCAGCGCCAGCGCCGGAACCAGCACGGTCCACAGGCGTGAGAGTCGCGCGACGCCATAATCGGCCAAGGAAAAACGCCCCGCCCGCATCGCCGCCAAAGTCGAGCCGCCGACGAGAAAGCCGCTGAGCGCGAAAAAGGCGATGACGCATTCATGGCCGAGGCCGCCGAGCGCGAACAGCAATTTGTCGAAGAGCCCATGCCGCGCCGCCTCGGCATAGGGGACGACGAGCAGCGCCCGCAAATGGCTGATCACCACGCCGAGCGCGCAGAGGCCGCGCAGCATGTCGAGATGCTGGAGACGAGGTTTTCGGGAGAGGTCCATTCTGATCCGCCGAGGGGTGCGCGATTCGCGCGTCTTCGAGACCAGAGAATTACGCCCGCATTAGGGCTCCGAGCGCCGCCCGGACGGCGCAGAGCGGAAGCGTCAGCCTATGTCAGGGGGGAGATCTTTGGTGGAGCCAGACGGAATCGAACCGACGACCTCTTCAATGCCATTGAAGCGCTCTCCCAACTGAGCTATGGCCCCACTTTTGTCGCCGCCCTCTCTGGGGTGAGGGCGGGGCGAAGCGGCGTCACCGCCGCAGCGCGAGGGCTGTATAGTTCAGCAGGGCGCGCGCCGCAAGCCCGGTTTCGACGTTTCTGTGTCAGAGAATGAAACGGCTCAAATCCCGGTTCTTGGCGAGGTCGCCTATGTGCTTTTCCACATAATCGCCGTCGATCGTCACCGTCTCGCCGGCGCGGTCGGAGGCGGAAAAGCTCACCTCGTCCAGCACGCGCTCCATCACCGTCTGCAGGCGGCGCGCACCTATGTTCTCGACCGTAGAATTCACCTGAACGGCGACGCGGGCGATGGCGTCCACCGCCGACGGCGCGATCTCCAGCGCGACGCCTTCCGTGGCCATGAGCGCCACATATTGCTTGGCGAGGCAGGCCTCGGTCTCGGTGAGGATGCGGCGGAAATCCTCCTCGTCCAGCGAGGCGAGCTCCACTCTGATCGGCAGGCGGCCCTGCAGCTCCGGCAGCAGATCGGAGGGCTTGGCGACATGAAAGGCGCCGGAGGCGATGAACAGCACATAGTCTGTCTTCACCGGCCCATGCTTGGTCGCGACCGTGGTGCCCTCTATGAGCGGCAGCAGGTCGCGCTGCACGCCCTCGCGCGAGACATCGGCCCCGCCCCTGCCCTCGCGGGCGCAAATCTTGTCCATCTCGTCGAGGAAAACGATGCCATTATTCTCGACCTCGGAAATCGCCTCGCGAACGCTCTCCTCCTGATCGATGAGTTTGTCGCTCTCCTCGGCGAGCAGCGGGCCATGGGCCTCCTTGACCAGCATTTTTCGGCGCTTCGGCCGGCCCTGAAACGCCTTGCCGAAAATATCGCCGATCGAGAAGGCGGAGACGCTGGCGCCGGGCATGTTCGGCAGCTCGAACATGGGGACCTGCGGCCCCGATTGCGCCAGCTCGACCTCTATCTCCTTATCGTCCAGCTCGCCGGCGCGCAGCTTCTTGCGAAAGGAATCGCGCGTCGCCGGCGAGGCCGCCGGGCCGACCAGCGCATCGAGCACACGCTCCTCCGCCGCCAGCTGGGCCTTGGCCTCGACATCCTTGCGCCGACGCTCCTTCACCAGCAGGATCGCCACCTCGACGAGATCGCGGACGATCTGCTCGACATCGCGGCCGACATAGCCGACCTCGGTGAATTTCGTCGCCTCGATCTTGAGGAAGGGCGCATTGGCGAGCTTGGCGAGACGCCGCGCGATCTCGGTCTTACCGCAGCCGGTGGGGCCGATCATCAATATGTTCTTCGGCAGCACCTCTTCGCGCATAGAGCCTTCGAGGCGCAGCCTGCGCCAGCGATTGCGCAGCGCGATGGCGACGGCGCGCTTGGCGTCCTTCTGTCCGACAATGAATCGGTCGAGCTCCGAGACGATCTCGCGCGGGGAAAAATCGGCCATATCAGTTCCTCGGAAAGCTCAGATCGATTCGAGCACGATGTTGCGATTGGTGTAGACGCAGATGTCGGCGGCGATCTCCATCGCGCGCTTGGCGATCACATCCGCCTCGATCGGCTGATCGAGCAGCGCGCGCGCCGCCGCCAGCGCATAATTGCCGCCGGAGCCGATCGCCGCCACCGAGCCATGCTCGAAGGCCTCCGGCTCCAGCACGTCGCCGGCGCCGGTCAGCGTCAGCCCCACCTCGCGATCGGCGACCAGCATCATCGCCTCGAGCCGACGCAGATAGCGATCCATGCGCCAGTCCTTGGCGAGCTCCACGCAGGCGCGCGTCAGCTGCCCCGGATATTGTTCGAGCTTGCCCTCGAGCCGCTCGAACAGAGTGAAGGCGTCGGCCGTTGCGCCGGCGAAACCCGCGATCACATCGCCCTTGCCGAGACGCCGCACCTTTTTGGCGTTCGCCTTGACGATGGTCTGGCCGAGGCTCACCTGTCCGTCGCCCGCGATGACGGTCTTGCCGTTCTTTTTCACCAGAACGATGGTCGTCGCGTGCCAGCTCGCCGGTTTCGTATTTTGTTCTTGTGTCATCCGAGCCTCGGCTGGAAAAAGAGTCTCGATGATGTAGGGACTGGAGCGCGCCTCGGCAAGAGGCGCGCATCCGCAGGCGGAGGAGCGGAATGACGGATGCGACCAAGCGCGAGGCGATCGTCGAAGCGGCGCGGAGCATGAATGCGCTCGGCCTCAATCGAGGCACGGCCGGCAATATTTCGGCGCGCGACGGCGACGCCATGCTGATCACGCCGAGCGGAATGCCCTACGCCACAATGACTCCCGCCATGATCGCGCGAATGCCGCTCGCCGGCGACGGCGAATCGGAAGGGCCGCTCGCGCCGTCCAGCGAATGGCGGATGCATCGCGACATTTTGCGCGCGCGCGCGGATGTGCAGGCGGTCGTGCATACGCATTCGATTTATGCGACGACGCTCGCCGCATTGCGGCGCGAGATTCCACCCGTGCATTATATGATCGGGATTTTCCGCACGTCGCGCATTCGCTGCACGGATTACGCGCCTTTCGGCACGCAGGCGCTCTCCGATCTCGCGGTGGAGGGATTGGGCCGCGCGCATGGCGTGCTGCTCGGCAACCACGGCATGATCGCGCTCGGCGAAGGATTGGACCGCGCAATGTGGCGCGCCGTGGAATTGGAAGCGCTGGCGCAGCTCTATTATCTCGCGCGCATAGCCGGCGAGCCGGTGCTTATCTCCGAGGAAGAGATAGAGAATGAGATCACGCGCTTCGAGAATTACGGATTGAAATCGGTGAAGTGAAATCTCTCCGCTGCGCATCCTTCTCCCACTCGTGGGAGAAGGTGGCCTCGCGAAGCGAGGTCGGATGAGGGCTCTCGGCGTTCTGCCGTAAATTCATGTTCGCGCAATTCGGATACACACGGCAGCTTCATGCGCCCTCATCCGACCCGGCCAAAGCCCGTCGTTTACGACGGGCGTCCTCACACTCTATGGCCGGGCCACCTCTCCCGCAAACGGGAGAAGGAATCGCGCACGTCGATTAGGCTAGATCGGGAAAGAGTCCGCGCAAGCCCGCCTCGCTCGCGGCGCACACTCCGCGCTCGGATATCAGCGCGCCGACGAGACGCGCAGGCGTCACGTCGAAAGCGTAATTGGCGGCGGGCGAGCCTTTCGGCGTCACTCGCACGCGCGTCACCGCGCCATTGTCGGCGAGGCCGGAGATATGTGTGACCTCGCTCGCATCGCGCTGCTCGATCGGAATTTCGGCGACGCCGTCGCGCATCGCCCAATCGATCGTCGAGCTCGGCAGAGCGACATAGAAGGGCACGCCATTGTCATGGGCGGCGAGCGCCTTCAGATAGGTGCCGATCTTGTTGCAGACATCGCCGATTCGCGTCGTGCGGTCGCTGCCGACGATGCAGAGATCGACGAGCCCGTGCTGCATCAAATGGCCGCCCGTGTTGTCGGCAATGACGGTGTGGGGAATCCCTTCGCCCGAAAGCTCGAAGGCGGTGAGGCTCGCGCCTTGATTGCGCGGCCGCGTCTCGTCGACCCATACATGGAGATCGATTCCGTCGCGCGCCGCCTTGTAGATGGGCGCGAGCGCCGTGCCCCAATCGACGGCGGCGAGCCAGCCGGCGTTGCAATGGGTGAGAATATTGACTGGCCGGCCCGGATGCTCGGCGGCGGCGGCGCAGATCAGCGCCGCGCCATGATCGCCGATCGATTCGCAGCAGAGCGCGTCGTCATCCGCAATGGCGGCGGCCTCGGCGAAGGCGAGCGCGCGGCGGTCCGAGGGCGCCGCCGAAAGCAGCAGCCTGCGCATCCGATCCAGCGCCCAGCGCAGATTGACGGCTGTGGGCCGCGCCGCGGCGAGCCGCGAATGAGCCTCCTCGATCGCCTCGTCGCCGGGATCGGCTGCGGCGGCGAGCGCCAGCCCATAGGCGCCGGTGACGCCGATCAGCGGCGCGCCGCGCACGACCATTGTCGCGATCGCGGCGACGGCGTCGTCGAGCGAGGCGAGCCTTTTCGTCTCGAATCTGTGAGGGAGGCTGGTCTGGTCGATCGCCTCGACGCTGCCGTCGGCGTTTTCCCAGATGGTGCGGTAGTGGCGTGAGTCGATGCGCATCGCGGCGGTGGTCCGGCGGAGTTCTGCTCCACGCCTAGCCTATGGCCGTCGCCCTGTCGACCTTTCGCCCGAAAGCGATCGGGCGGCCCGCGCTTTCGCGCCGCCGCCCGCTGAGTGAGATCAAGCGGCGCGCTTCAGAGCGGCCGGGATGAGAGCCCATGCGCGGTCAGGAGCGGCGACGGGGCTCGCGGGGGCCTCGGCCGGCTGCGGCGCGGCCCAAGCGCTGGCGACGATCGCCATTTTGGCGCGCAGGGAACGCTCGTTCCACCACCAGACGAGGAAGCAGCTCACAGCGACCGCGAACAGAGCGGTGAAAGGCTCGCCGGGGAGGAACGACAAGTCGGGCGCGCATTCCTTGGCGAATTCGCAGGCGTCGGACCAGTCCTGAAACCAAATCTTGATCGATTCCATAATGACCTCGTCTCACCTTCGCAGCCACGAGAAACGGGTCGGAAGGCTTTCTTTTGTCGATCTCGTCGGCGCGGCTCGCGAATGATGCGCGATGACGCGGCGCCAAAATCCGATGAATGGAGAATATTGCGCCGCACAAAAGTTTCAAGGAAAAATTCCCGTAGGTCGATAGAGGACGCTGATGAAAGGGTCGGCTCCACAAATGCTGAACGCAATATTACTGTATGAAAATCAATATACTATGAAAGTTTTCGTCACCGACCGCCGCTCCTGCGGCGCCGCCATGACGCCCTGCAACAAAATGTCACAGTCCCGGTCGTGCGGCGCAAGGTCACAAGCTGTTTTGGATATGGTCGCGCAGGACGGGGTAGATCTGATTGTCCCAGCGCTTGCCGTTGAAGACGCCATAATGGCCGACGCCAGCCTGCAAATGGTGCGACTTCATATAGGGGCGCAGGCCGCCGCACATATCCTGAGCGGCGAGCGTCTGGCCCACGGCGCAAATATCGTCCTTCTCGCCCTCCACTGTGAGCAGAAAGGTCTTCTTGATCGCGCGCGGCGTCACCTTGCGCCCTTTGAAGAGCAGTCTGCCTGTAGAAAGGGCATTCTGGTGGAAGACGGTCTCGATGGTCTGCAGATAGAAATCCGCATCGAGGTCCATTATGGCGAAATATTCCTCATAGAAGGTGCGGATGCGGTCCGCCTTCTCGTGCTCGCCCTCGACCCTGTGGCGGAAGAGATCGATAAAAGCGTTGGCGTGACGCTCGGCGTTCATGCTCATGAAGCCGGAGATTTGCAGAAAGCCGGGATAGACCCGCCGCCCCGCCCCCGGCAACATGCGCGGCACCGTGCCGATGACATTGTTGCGGAACCAGTCGATCGGCTTGGAGACGGCGAATTCATTGACCTTGGTGGGCGAGACGCTGACGTCGAGCGGACCGGCCATCAGCGTGAGGCTCGCCGGCTGGGCGGGATCATTGTCCTCGGCCATGATGGAGACGGCGGCGAGCGCGGCCACAGTCGGCTGGCACACGGCGACGACATGCGCGGGCGGCCCGAGAAAGCGCAGAAAATCGATGAGGTGCTGGGCGAACTCGTCCATGCCGAAGACGCCCTGCGAAAGCGCTATGTCCCGCGTATTGATCCAATCGGTGACATAGACGTCGTGATCCTGGATCAAAGTGCGGATGGTGCCGCGCAGCAAGGTCGCGAAATGCCCGGACATGGGTGCGACCAGCAGCACGCGCGGCAAATTCTCCGCATCCTTGCGCGTAAAACGCAGCAATTGGCAAAAGGGCGTCGAATAAACCGGCTCCTCGAGCACATCGACGACAGCGCCATTATGGGTCGAGAGCTGCGTGATCCCATAGTCGGGGCGCGCATGGGTGAAGCCGGCCAGCGAGACCAGCTCGCAATAAGCCTCGAAGCACCGCAAAGGCGACGCATAGGGCGTGGATTTCCACAAGCGAGCCAGTCGCTCGCCGCTCGCCGCCGCCAGACGAAGTCGATTGCTCACGTCGGCGTAGCTCTGATATGCGTCATACATCATGCGGCCGAGCGAAACCTTCCGTTACCGATGGGGCTGGTCGAGCAAGCCCCGTGCCATGGACGGGCTCTAGCATGGCACAGCGCTTGCTCCGTAGTCCACTATAAGAAAAGGAGGAATCGTTACTCATGTCGGCTCAGATGGCGGCGACGACGCTCACGATCAGCAGCAAGAACTATTCGTCCTGGTCCTTGCGGGGCTGGCTGATGGCCAAGCTTTCCGGCGTCGAATTCGAGGAGATCGTGGTCAGCCCCGACGATGTCGCGGCGCGCGCGGAGATTCTCCTGCTGTCGCCGTCGATCCTCGTGCCCTGCCTCACGCATGACGGCGCGAAGATTTGGGACACTCTGGCGATCGGAGAGTTCCTGAACGAGATCGCGCCGGCCGCGGGCCTGTTGCCCGCCGACCGAATGCGCCGCGCGCATTGCCGCTCCATCTGCGGCGAGATTCACTCCGGCTTCACGTCGCTACGCTCGGCGCTGCCGATGAATCTCAAAGGGCGTTTTCCCAAGTTCAAAGTGTGGTCGAAGGCGCAGGGCGACATCACGCGCGTCACGCAAATCTGGCGTGAATGCCTCGAGACTTATGGCGGCCCCTATCTCTTCGGTCCGCTCTCCATGGCCGACGCCATGTATGCGCCGGTGGCGACGCGCTTCCGCACCTATGACGTTCCGCTCGACGATGTCTCCAAAGCCTATTGCGATCGCATCTACGAATGGCCGGCGATGCAGGAATGGCTCGCCGCCGCGCTCCTCGAGAAGGAGGAGATCGAGGAGCTCGAGGTCGAGTTTTGAAACTCGCGCCTCGCGCTCTTCAAATTTTCGATCATCGCCTGTCGCGCCACCTGCGTCGGGGCGCGACATAGATCGACCGTCCTGAATAATACGGCTCCACATAGCTCGGATAATAATAGTAATACTGCGGCTCGTAATAGGCCGGAGCCTGCGGCGTGGCGGCGTAATATTCCGCGCGATCGGTGAAATCATTATGCGCCCGCGCGGCGCCGGCGAAGCCGAAGGCCAAGGCGGCGGCCGCGGCCAGCTTCGATGCGTTTCGTCCCATCACGGCCTCCCTTTGCGCGCCCGGCCCCAAAGGGGTAGAAAACGCGCGAGCAGGATGCGAGTTCCGGGCGTCGCGAGCGTCCGGCGCTCCGGCCGCCGGCTTCGGGGGAGTTCGACGGCTTGCTCATCGTTATATATCATGGTTACATAATACCAACGAGAGCCGAGACCCGAGCGCGCCCATGACCGACCCAAAATCCGACGGCCCCTCCTCTTTCTTCAACGCTATGGCGCAGGCTTTCGACGCGACGATCAGCGAGCGCCGCGCCCGGCCGGAGTTCGTCGGCGCGCTCTGTCTCCAGGCCTTCGACAGTTTCGAGGGCAATCTCGCCATTCAGACCGAGGGCGCGCCGGCCATCGCCTGCGCCGGCGATTGTCCCGCCTGCTGCGTGCTGCGTGTCGTCGCCACAGCGCCGGAAGTGTTTCTCATCGCGCGTTTCGTCAACGCCAATCAGCGCGCGCTGGCGCAGCGCGGCGTCGATCTGCCCGGACGCATAGCGGCGATCAACGCCTTCGCCAATGGCTGCTCGGAGAGCGCGCGAATGTCCTTGCGCCAGCCCTGCCCCTATATAGAGGCCGGCCTCTGCCTGCTCTATCGGCTGCGGCCGCTCGCCTGCCGCGGCCACGCCTCCTATGACAAAAACGCCTGCCTCGCCGCGACCAACGGCCAGGACGCCGACACCGCCGTTTCGACGCCGCATCTCATGGTCCGCAGCCTGGTGCAGAATGCGATGATGTCGTCGCTGCGCTCGGCCGGCCTCGCCTGGCGCCTCTATGAGATCAATGGCGCGGTGGCGCTGGCGCTCGGCGACGCCGAGGCCGAGCGGCGCTGGATCGACGGCGACGACCCGCTTCTTCCAGCCGCCATAGCGGATTTCGACGCCGCCGAAATCGGCGCGACATTCGACGCCTTGCGGGCGTGAGCGGCCGGCATTTGGCGTGCGGGGCGAAAATGTGGGATATGGGCGTCTTACGATAGGCGCACCCACTTATTGGCGACGCTCATGCTCTCGGCCGTCATCCTCGCATTCGACACGCCCCAGGCGACGCCCGGACGCGGCCGGGAATCGGCCGAGCGCGAGGCGATCGTGCGCACATTGGCCTCGCTCGTGGACGCTTGCGTCGCCGGCCTCGTTGCCGATGCGGTTCTGGTCGGTCCACCCGACTCCGGCTTCGGGCTCATCGCCGAGGAGGCCGGCTGCGGTCTGGTGGAGGCTGTCGATGCGCGCTCCGGCCTCTCCCGCGCGCTGCCGGCGATGCGCTATTCCGACGTGCTGGTTCTGCGCGCCGGCCATTCCCCCGAGCGCGGCTTCGTCGACGAATTGCGCGACGCTCTCGCCTATGGCGAGCAGGGCCGCGCCATGGTGCTGCGCGCCGCCCCGAATTCATTGCTCACGCGGCTCGCGCCGCGGCTCGCCGAGCCGGTCGGTCTCGTCGCGCGGCGCGAGGATTTCGGCGCCGCCGGCGATCTGGCCACGCTCGCCAAAAAGCTGCGCGCGACCGAACTGACGACGAAGGCGCGACGCGCCATCTGATCGCGCATCCGCATTTCCGAGCGTAGCGCAACAAAACCCGTAGAGACGTCGATTGGTCTAGCCCTTCGCTGGGCCACCAATTCCCTAGCTCAGGTCGCTTCTAGAGCGCATTCCGTTCGAGCGAAAAGCGCGCTAGATCAAGCTCAATCATGTCTTCACAAAAAACCGTCCCGGCGCATTTGTGAGTTTTGAAAGCGTTGCGACGCTAGCGATCACGATCGCTCCCAAAAGAGTTCGCGCGTCCGTTGGGCGGGCGCTTCGAAAACCTGCATGGCGCATCAATTCCGACATCGACTTTGCCGAGAAGCAATTTATGTGCTCAAACGGATCTAGATATGGGTCTAATCTAATATGCGGACGTGTTTCGGCGCGTAATTTCATCCCCATCCCGCCACCATTAGGGACACCGACCAACGCGACGGCGTCCTTCCGACATCGTGCGCCAATGTCCTTCAAGACCCCGAGCGGCTCTGGAAGGTGTTCCAATACTTGACTCATATAAACGAAACCGAAATCCTTGTCGTCGGCGGTAAAATCTGGCTTTGCCAGGATACCATTGTTCCTCATCTCGTCGATGCGTGTCGAGGATAGCTCGATGGCCGTCACGTGATAGCCTCGAGCGATCGCCTCTCTCGCCCAGATACCTCGACCGGCTCCGAAATCCAGAACCCTCGTCTGTGCGGAGTTAGGGCCGCCGACGATCGCGTTCATGATACCAACAGAACGTCTGACCAGCGGGCGGGCGCGCAACGTTTCCTGATCGTAATCCGATTCGCTGCTGATTACTTCGTCGTAGAGATATTTCATGCCGGAACTATCAAGATGGAATCGACAATATATTAAGGAGCACTCTTGGCATTCCACGACAACGAGCTGATCGATACCCAGTTCGTCGACGTTCATACGGCCGCCGTAGAATTCTCGGGTATGCCTTGCCAATTCGCCGCTGGTGATGGCGATGCATGTGAGTTCATTGCTGCGGGCGACGCCAGCGCCGCAGGTCGGACAAAACTTGCGTTCGGTGAACCCAATCACAGGCGACTCCTATTGTAGCATTGCGCAGTGACGCGGCAGCCGCCGCAGGTTCGCGATCCATGGAGTTGCGCGCCCGCCTAGCGAGCGACTGCCCACGCGGGTCTGGAGCCGTTTCCGACTTCGATTTGTATCATAGCTGCAGGCCCTGAAATAGTTTGCGCATTCCATAGGGGGAAGATGTGCGAGCAGGCTTCGAGGGCGTGCATCATCAGGCCAGCGACGGTTCGCTCGGCGAGCTTGCGCAGATAACGCTCGCGAGCCTACGGCAGCGCCAGCTCCGACGCGCCCTTCTCGATCTTCAGGCTGCTCGCGGAAAGCTCCTCGGCCCGCACCGGCTCGGCGCGGCCGCCGAGATGGCGGGCGAGGAAATTCTCCGCGACGGCGTGATAGGAGAGCGCATTCTCCGGCCGCGCGAAGCCATGTCCCTCATCGGGATAGAGCAGATAGGCGACGGGAATCTTCTTGGCCTCCAGGGCCGCGACCATCTGCTCGGCCTCGGCCTTTTTCACGCGCGGATCATTGGCGCCCTGCGCGATCAGCAGCGGCTTGGCGAGACGATCGGCGGCATGGAGCGGCGAGCGCTCGCGCAGCAGCGCGCGTCCCTCCTCCGTCGCCGGATCGCCGAGCGCCTTCGTCAGTTGCGCACGCGAGGATTCCCAATAGGGCGGGATCGTCGCGAGCAGCGTCTCGAGATTGGACGGGCCGACGACGGCGACGCCGCAGGCGTACCGTTGCGGATTGCGCGTGAGGCCGACGAGCGCGGCGTAGCCGCCATAGCTGACGCCCATTATGGCGATGCGGCTCATATCGGCGATCCCCTGGCGGATCGCCCAATCGACGGCGTCGTTGAGATCATCGTCCATGCGCCGGCCCCATTCGTGATCGCCGGCGTTGACGAACGCCTTGCCGAATCCGGTCGAAGCGCGGAAATTCACGCTGAGCGCGACATAGCCGCGATTGGCGAGCCATTGATGCGTCGCATTGTAACCGAAGGAATCGCGCCCCCATGGCCCGCCGTGCACGATGAGCGCCATGGGCTGCGGCGCCTTCGCCTCCGCCGCCTGAGGCGAGGTGAGATAGCAGACGAGATCGAGCCCGTCGCGCGATTTGATCGTCACCGGCCGCATCGGACGCAGCGGCGCGCCGACGAGCTGCGGCCGCGCCTGGTGCAGGATGCGTAAGGTCTTCGCGCGCCGTTCGTAGAGATAATCGACATGCGGGCGCGTGTCGGACTGCGCCGAGACGATCCAGAGCGAATCATCCTCGGCTCGGCTGGCGATTCCCCAATCGCCTATGTCGCGACCATTCAAGAAATCTATATCGGCCTTCACGCGGTCGTCGAGCGCGACATGCTCGAGGCGTTCGCGCTCGACGCTATAGGCGACCGGATCATAAGTGTCGCGGTCGGTGATGACATGGCCGATGTCGGCCTTGTCGCTTTCCGCTATGAGCTTCGTCTCACCCGACGAAAGATCGACGCGAGCCAGCGCGGCTTTGTCGCGCCCGCGGCTGTCGCGCAGAAACAAGGTCTTTGCCGCGACGTCGAGATGGAGCGCCGATGAGGTTCCCGAATCTTCCGCGGAGAAGCGAATCCACGGCGTCCAAGCGCTACGGCCCGCGTCCGGGCGCAAAATCTCTCTGCTCCCGTCCTTGTTGTTGCGAATGGCGAGACGCGGAATGAAGTGATCGTCGGGGATGAAGCCTGCGAAGCCCGGATTTTCCTGGACGAGCGTCAGCTCGCCGGTCGCGATGTCCGCCGAATGGAGATCATGAAAGCGCTTGTCGCGGCGGTTGATGGAGAGAAGGACACGGTCGCGAAGCTTGCGACTGGTTCTGTGGATATGCGCAGCGACGCCCTCGAAGGGCGTGAGATCGCGCGCCGCGCCGCCCTCGCAGTCGACGACATAGACGTGGAAATTCTCATCGCCGCCCTCGTCCTGCATATAGAGCAGGCTGCGACTGTCATAGGCCCAGAGGAAGAATCTCACGCCACGCTTGCGATCATTGGTGACGACGCGCGCGTCCTCGAGGCGATCGAGCGGCGCGACGAAAATATTGAGCACGCCCGCGTCGGGCTGCAGCCAGGCGAGCCTCCGTCCGTCTGGACTGAGCCGCGCGCTCGCCTTGGTCGGATTGCCGAACAAATGCGCTCTGGGAATGAGCTGGTCGAGCATAGGAAAACTCCGCAATTCGAAATGATGCTTTCCGGCGCCGCACGCAATGACGGCGTTCATTCGATCGATGTCAGAACGCGCCCCTGCGGCGCATCGAGAATCCAAACTCTCAACGCTGCGCCGTGAATGTGTTGCAGGCGTCTATCTTGCCGGTCTGCAGACCGCGCTGGAACCATTCGACGCGCTGCGCCGAGGAGCCATGCGTGAAGCTGTCCGGCACGGCGTAGCCCTGCGCCGAACGCTGGAGACGATCGTCGCCGATCGCCTGCGCGGTGTTGATGGCTTTTTCTATGTCGCCCTTTTCGAGAATCTTCCAATTCTGATCGGCGTGCGCCGCCCAGACGCCGGAGAGGCAATCGGCCATCAGTTCGACGCGCACAGAGAGATTGTTGGATTCGGAGCGGCTCGACGCCATTTGCTGCGCGCGCTGCACCTTTGGCAGAATTCCGAGCAGATTCTCGATGTGATGGCCCATCTCATGGGAGATCACATAGGCGTAGGCGAAGTCGCCGCCGCCGCCGAAGCGCCGATCCATGTCGCGGAAAAACGAAGTGTCGAGATAGATTTTCTGATCGACCGGGCAATAGAACGGCCCCATGGCCGATTGCGCGCGGCCGCAGGCCGAGCCGGTGACGCCGTTGAACAGCACGAGCCGCGCCGGAGTGAAGCGAATGCCCTTCTGCTCCGGCAAAATCTGCGACCACACGCGCTCATTGCCGGCGAGCACGGCGGAGATGAACTGCCCCTGGCGATCCGCCGGCGCGCCGGTCGGCGCCTGACGCGTCGGCCGGTCCAGCCGTTGCTGCGCCACCTGTCCGCCGCCGCGCATATTGCTGAGCACTTCCGCGCCGCCGATGAGCAACGCCGGATTTATGCCGAACGCATAAGCGAGAACGCCGAGAATGACGATCGTGCCCAGCCCGAGCCCGCCGCCGCCGCCGAAACTCGGCCCCGCGCCGGCGTCGGCGTAATCCTGGCTGCGACGATCCTCAATGTTTTCGGACTGGCCGAGCTGATCCCATCTCATCGCCTTGGCGCTCCGATCGCTTCGACGAGCCGCCCTGCCCGGGCCTCGTCCTCCTCCTGCCAGAAGTCCGGCTCGGCTTGCGCCAGCCGGCCGCCGATCCGCACCGGGGCGATGCGCCGCGCGAGGCCGTCGGCCGAAAGCTCCACCGCGACCCCGCAGAGCGTCGCCTCGCCCTGGGCGGGCTCGAAGCGAGCGCCCGGCGTTTTGCGCGTGAAGCGGCGCAGCGGCTCCTCCTTCTCCATGCCGATGACCGAATCATAGTCTCCGGTCATGCCGGCGTCGGTCATATAGGCCGTGCCATGCGGCAAAATCTGCCCGTCCGCCGTCGGCACATGGGTGTGCGTGCCCACAACCAGAGAGGCGCGTCCATCGACGAAATGGCCCATGGCCATTTTCTCGCTGGACGTTTCGGCATGTATGTCGACGATGAGCGCGTCGCAAGCCATGCCCAGCGGACAGGCGCCCACTTCCCGCTCTATGGCGGCGAAAGGATCGTCCAGCGCATCCATGAAGACGCGGCCCTGGACGTTCACCACGAGCACCTGGCGGCCGTTCTCCGCCGTGTAGAGATTGGCGCCGCGGCCGGGCGTGCCGGGCGGATAATTCACCGGGCGCAGCAGCCGCGGCTGGCGCTCGATGAAGACCAGCGCCTCGCGCTGATCGAACACGTGATTGCCGGTGGTCACACAATCGGCGCCGGCGGCGAGGATCTCGTCGCAAATGGCCTCGGTTATGCCGAAGCCGCCGGCGGCGTTCTCGCCATTGACGACGATGAAATCGAGCGCCCAGCGACGGCGCAGCTCCGGCAGCCGCTCCTGTATCGCTTTACGCCCGGCCCGCCCCACCACATCGCCGATGAAGAGCAGACGCATTCCGCGCTCGCTCGGCGAATGATCGGAGGAATGGGGCATGAGACGCTCGCGGGACCGGAGGGAAAGCTCCGATGTTCCATATAGCGCAATGGGGCGGGGAGCAATTTTCCGCAGGGGGTCGACGCTACCAGTCCAGTCGCCCGGCGGGCCCCCAAAAGCCGCCGCTCGGCGGCGGCGGGTCCAGCGTCGCGAGACGCACGGCGACTTCGGCGCCCTCCGCCGGCGTCACCCCGCCCGCGCGATAACCATTGAGTGCGGTCGCGACCTGCCCCGGCGAGGTCGCATAGACTTTGACCGAGGTCTCTCTCAAATGCTTGGCATATTCCAAAGTGATCGAATTCAGCGCCGCTTTCGAGCTGTTGTAGGCGAGCCAATTGAGCTTCACCAGCGGCGGCTCCATGCGCGCCGTCATGCTGTGCGAGCCGAGCGCGGCCGATTGATTTATGATGCGGCCGTCATCCGACTTCATGAGCAACGGCAGAAACGCGTTCGTCACCGTGGCCACGCCGAAGACATTCGTCTCATAGGTCTCGCGAAAATCCTGCAATGTCGTTTCCGTCGGGCGCTTGTGCTGGTCCCGGGCGATCCCCGCATTGTTGATCAACACGTCGAGCCGGCCGATCTCGCCGGCGAGCCGGATCGCGGCCTGCGAGACGCCGGCGGAGTCGGTGACGTCCAGCGCGAGCGCGACGACATCCCCTCCCCCCGCGCGGAGTTCCGTCGCGATCGAGTCGCCGCGCTCGACGTCGCGCGCGCCGATGACGACCTTCAACCCTTTCGCCGCCAGTTGACGAGCCAATTCGAGCCCCATGCCGGCAGTGGCTCCGGTTATAAGAGCGACGCGGGCGGTATCGCCCGTGGAATCGGCGGACTCGACGATGGACATGAGCGCTCTCCCGAAATTAAAGGTCCCTTATACAATGACCCTTATATAGCGATCGATGTCATTATACAAGGAGCCTTATATGGTCGATGACCGATTGAGGGCGGCGGCGCTCGGGCTGAAGCGCGCGCAAACCGCAAAGAGCGCGCTTCTCGACCGACGTCTCGCGAGCATCGGCCTGACGATGGCGCTCTGGGTCGTCCTCGAACGAATTCGCGCCAATCCGGCCCTATCCACCCATGCGCTCGCCGAGGCGAGCCTGATGACCGATCAATCCGTCGGCGAGCTGGTGAGCAAATTAGCGAAACGCGGCCTCGTCGAGCGGGTGAGCGGTCCCGGCCGCGCGATCCGCCATCATCTGACAGATTCGGGAAGAGAGCTGCTCGAACGCGCGGCGCCTCTGCTTGCAGAAGCCTTGCAGAGCGCCTTTTCCGAGCTGAGCGCGGCCGAGATCGAGCAGTTGATCCGCCTGCTCGACAAAATCGCGCCGTCGAGAGGCTCGGGCGCTTCGCCATGAAGCTCCAACTCGCGGCTTCATCCGCAGGCCCGGCTGATATAAGATGCGCTTTCCGAACCGGAGCGCCGCGTCCCTCATGTTCCATATCGCCGAGCTTCGCGGGCGCGAGCCTTTTGACCCCAATAAGGCGCCCGATGGCCCATTCGTCGTCTTCGAGGACGGACGAAACGGCGCCGCCCTGCTCTTCGACGAGCCGGAGAAGATCATCCGCGCCGATACGGCGGCGGAGGTCCCGCAGGCTTTCGCGCGCATGGAGGCGGCGACGCGGCGCGGGCTCTTTCTCGCGGGCTACGCCGGCTATGAGCTGGGCTATGCGCTGGAGGCCAAATTCGCGGGCGGCCCCGTGCCACAGGCGCGCACGCCGCTGCTGCTCTTCGGCGCCTTTCGCGCCCCGCGCCAATATGAGTGGCGCAACGCCGCCTCGCTGGCGACCGAGACCGCGCCGGTCGAGATCGCGCTGACCCCGGCCTGGAGCCTCGCCGAATATACCGAGCGCTTCGACGCCTGCCGCGAGTTCATCTATGCGGGCGACGTCTATCAGATCAATCTGACCTTCCCCATGCATGGCCGCTACGAGGGCGAGGCGACGGCGCTCTATCGCGCGCTGCGCAAGCGCCAGCCGGTCGCCTATGGCGGCGTGGTCGCGCTCGGCGAGGAGAAAATCGTCTCGCTCTCGCCGGAGGTTTTTTTCGACGCCTGCGAAGGCGTGATCCGCGCCCGGCCGATGAAGGGAACCGCACGGCGCGGCTTTCTTCCGACCGAGGATATGGCGCGCGCCGCGCTGCTGACGCAGGACGAGAAATCGCGCGCCGAAAATCTGATGATCGTCGATCTTCTGCGCAATGATCTCTCGCGCCTCTCGGAGGTCGGCTCGGTGCGCGTGACCGATCTCTTCACCGTCGAGACCTATCCGACGCTGCATCAGATGACCTCGGGCATAGAGGCGAAGCTGCGCGACGGCGTGACGCTCGCCGATCTCTTTGCCGGGCTCTTTCCCTGCGGCTCCGTGACCGGCGCCCCGAAAATCCGCGCAATGGAAATCATTCGCGATCTCGAATGCGCGCCCCGCGGCGTCTATTGCGGCTCGCTCGGCCTCATCGCGCCCGATGGGGCGATCCGTTTCAATGTGGCGATCCGCACGCTCACACTTTTCCCCGATGGGGAGCTCGTCTGCAACGTCGGCTCTGCGGTCGTCGCCGATTCGCGGGCGCGCGAGGAATATGAGGAATGTCTGATCAAGGCGAAATTCCTGACCGGAGCGAAGACTTCGGCCTGATCGAAACGCTGCTGTGGACGCAGGACGGCGGTTTTCTCTATCTGGGCGAGCATGTCGCGCGGCTTTCCGCCTCGGCGCGCGCGCTCGGCTTTCTCCATAGCGACGAGGCCTTTCTCGCGGCGCTGAACGAGGAGGTCGCCGATCCGCTCGATGACCGTCTGCGCGTGCGCTATGCGCTCGGCCGCGACGGGCGATACGAAGCGAGCTCCCTGCCGATCGACGCGATCGAGCCGGACACGATCTGGCGCGTCGCCATCGCCGAGGCGCGATTCGAATCCGATGATCCGATGCTGCGTCACAAGACGACTCGGCGCGAGCTCTATGAGCGCGAGCTGGCCGAAGCGGCGATGCGCTGCCGCGCCGACGAAGTGCTGTTTCGCAATGAGCGCGACGAAGTCTGCGAGGGCGCGCGCACCAATGTCTTTCTCGCACGCGATGGCGTGCTGCTGACGCCGCCGCTCGCCAGCGGGCTGTTGCCGGGGACGTTGCGCGCGCATCTTCTCGCCAGCGGCCAGGCGCGCGAGGCCGTGCTGCGGCTCGAGGATTTTGCCGGCGATGCGGAGTTCTATTTCGGCAATTCCGTGCGCGGGCTCGTTCGCGCGGCGTTGATCGTCGAGGACAAGATCATCGAGGACGAGACCACTGAGGACGAGGAGGCGTGATCCGCATCCGCCCCGCCGCGCGCGCGGATAGCGCGCTGGTCGTCGCTTTCGTGCGCGAGCTCGCGGATTATGAGAAGCTCTCGCATGAGGTCGAAGCGTCGGAGGAAATGCTCGCCGAAGCGCTGTTCGGGGACAATCCGCGCGTCTTCTCCGACATCGCGGAATGGGACGGCGCGCCGGCGGGATTCGCGCTGTGGTTCTATACGTTTTCCTCCTTTCGTGGCCGGCACGGAATCTGGCTCGAGGATATTTTCGTGCGCCCGCAATTTCGCGGCGCCGGCATAGGCAAGGCGCTGCTGGCCCATCTCGCGCGCCGTTGCGTCGCCGAGGGACTCGGCCGTTTCGAATGGTCAGTGCTGGATTGGAACGCGCCCTCCATCGCCTTCTATGAGGCGCAGGGCGCAAAGCTCATGCATGAATGGAAAATCTGCCGCATGACCGGCTCCGCTCTGGAAACTCTCGCGGAAAAATGAAGCCGCATCCTTTCCTTCTCCCACTCGTGGGAGAAGGTGGCCTCGCCATAGGGCGTCCGAGAGGACGCCCGTCGCAAGCGCCGGGCTAATGGCGAGGTCGGATGAGGGCGCGCTCGGCGCCCCCATCTCATCTCATTGCTCACGCCGCCTTTTCAGCCCCGAAGCTCCGCCGTCCGATCGGCCGCCCGTCCAGCGTCAGCCCTTGACTGTCGGTGGAGACCCACACCGTCGAGCCGTCCACTATGTCGCCGCCGAGCAGCGCCTCGGCGAGCGGGTCCTGCAGCTCTTTCTGGATCACGCGCTTCAGCGGCCGCGCGCCATAGGCGGGGTCGTAGCCCTTGGCGGCGAGCAGAGCGCGCGCCTTCTCGTCGAGCTTCAGCGTGATCTTGCGATCGTCCAGCAGCTTTTGCAGCCGCAGGATCTGAATATCGACGATCGCGCCCATATCCTCGCGCCGCAGGCGGTGGAACAGGATGATCTCGTCGACTCGGTTCAGGAACTCCGGCCTGAAGTGCGACCGCACCACCTGCATCACCTCGTCGTGCACGGCGGAGGAATCCTCGCCCTCCTGCTGCATCACCAGGAATTCGGAGCCGAGATTGGACGTCATGATGATGAGCGTGTTCTTGAAATCCACCGTGCGGCCCTGGCCGTCGGTCAGGCGACCATCGTCGAGCACCTGCAAGAGGACATTGAACACATCGGGATGCGCCTTCTCGATCTCGTCGAACAGCACGACCTGATAGGGCCGGCGCCGCACGGCCTCGGTGAGCGCGCCGCCCTCCTCATAGCCGACATAGCCGGGAGGCGCGCCGATCAGACGCGCGACCGAGTGCTTCTCCATATATTCCGACATGTCGAGCCGCACCAAAGCGGTCTCGTCGTCGAAGAGGAAATTGGCGAGCGCCTTGGTCAACTCCGTCTTGCCGACGCCGGTCGGCCCCAGGAAGATGAAGGAGCCGATCGGGCGATTGGGGTCCTGCAGACCGGCGCGGGCGCGGCGCACCGCCGTGGAGACGGCGGCGACCGCCTCCTTTTGCCCGACGACGCGGCGCGCCAGCTCGTCTTCCATATGAAGCAGCTTCTCGCGCTCGCCTTCGAGCATCTTATCGACGGGAATGCCGGTCCAGCGCGAGACGACCTGCGCCACATGCTCGGGCGTGACCTCCTCCTCGAGCATTTTCTGCGCGCCTTCCTTCTCGCTCGCCGCGAGCTTGCGCTCGAGATCGGGGATCAGACCATAGGCGAGTTCGCCGGCGCGCTGAAACTCGCCGCGGCGCTGCGCCTGCGCCAGCTCGTTGCGGGCGTTCTCGAGCTGCTCTTTCAATTTCTGGGCGACGCCGAGCTTGTCCTTCTCGGACTTCCAGCGCTGAGTGAGCGCCGATGATTTCTCGGTCAGCTCGGCGAGCTCGGTCTCCAATTTGGCGAGACGATCTTTCGAGGCCGGATCGGTCTCCTTGCGCAGCGCCTCCTGCTCTATGCGCAGCTGAATGATGCGCCGATCGAGCTCGTCCAATTCCTCGGGCTTGGAGTCGATCTGCATGCGCAGCCGCGAGCCCGCCTCATCGACGAGATCGATCGCCTTGTCAGGCAGAAAACGGTCCGAGATGTAACGATTGGAGAGCGTCGCCGCCGCCACGATCGCGGCGTCGGTGACGCGCACGCCATGGTGCATCTCGTATTTTTCTTTCAGCCCGCGCAGAATGGAGATGGTGTCCTCCACCGTCGGCTCGTCCACGAACACCGGCTGGAAGCGCCGCGCCAGCGCCGCGTCCTTCTCCACATGCTTGCGATATTCGTCGAGCGTGGTCGCGCCGACGCAATGCAATTCGCCGCGCGCCAATGCGGGCTTCAGCAGATTGGAGGCGTCCATCGCGCCATCCGCCTTGCCGGCGCCGACCAGCGTATGCATCTCGTCGATGAACAATATGATCCCGCCCTGGGCGGCGGTGATCTCGTTCAGCACGGCTTTCAACCGCTCCTCGAACTCGCCGCGATATTTCGCGCCGGCGATCAGCGAGCCCATGTCGAGCGCGAGCAGCTTCTTGTCGACGAGCGACTCCGGCACGTCGCCATTGACGATGCGCAGCGCCAGGCCCTCGATGATCGCCGTCTTGCCGACGCCGGGTTCGCCGATCAGCACGGGATTATTCTTGGTGCGGCGCGACAACACCTGAATGGTGCGGCGAATTTCCTCGTCGCGGCCAATGACGGGGTCGAGCTTGCCTTCCCGCGCGGCCTCGGTGAGATCGCGCGCATATTTCTTCAGCGAATCATAGGCGCTCTCGGCCGAGGAGGAATCGGCGGTGCGGCCCTTGCGCAAATCCTCTATGGCGGAGTTGAGCGTCTGCGGCGTGACGCCCGCCTCGCTCAAAATGCGCGCCGCGTCGGTTCCCTTCTCGAGGGCGATGGCGAGCAGCAATCGCTCGACGGTGACGTAGGAATCGCTGGCCTTTTGCGCGAGCTTCTCGGCATTGTCGAAGAGCCGCGCGGTGGCCTGATTGAGCGAGGGCTGTCCGGCGCCGCCGCCGGAGACTTTCGGCAGCTTGGCGAGCGCGGCTTCCGTCTTGGCGAGCGCCTCTCGCGAGCGGCCGCCGGCGCGATCGATGAGTCCGGCGGACAGGCCCTGCTCATCGTCGAGCAGCACTTTCAAAACATGCTCGGGCGTGAGCTGCGGATTGCCCTCACGCGTGGCGAGCGACAGCGCGGCCTGCACGAAGCCCTGCGCGCGCGTCGTGTATTTGTCGAAATTCATGGAAACCCTCCGGTCTCGAGACGCCACGCAAAGCGGCGCGCCTCGTCCCTATATGGCGTGAAAACGGCCCCTTGCGGCGACCTTCACGGCCGATATGGGAAAGACCCTCGCGCTCGAAAAGAGGGTGCGACGACTGGAGCGCGAGGATTCCCGCTCGAACAGCGAGGGCGAAGCGGCGTTTTTGCGCTCACGCGATCGTTGCCGACCCGAAAGGGGGACTCGCGGGACGGCGACGGCGCGGCTATGCTCGCATTTATGCCTTACTTGGAAATTGCCGTCGTCATCGCCTTGACCATGGTCAATGGCGCGCTCGCGATGGCGGAGCTCGCCGTCGTATCGGCGCGCCCTGCGCGCCTCAGAGCCTCGGCGGAGCGCGGGGTTCCCGGCGCGCGCGCCGCCCTTGTCCTCGCTTCCGATCCTGGAAAATTTCTCTCCGCCGTTCAAATCGGCATCACGCTGATCGGCGTGCTGTCCGGCGCCTTCTCCGGCGCGACTCTCGGCGCGCGGCTCTCCGAATGGATCGCGTCTCGAGGCCTGTCGCCCGCTCTGTCGGAGACGCTCGGCGTCGGTGTCGTCGTCGCGGCGATCACCTATGTGTCGCTGATCGTCGGGGAGCTCGTGCCCAAGCAGATCGCCCTGCGCGATCCAGAACGGATCGCCGCCGCCGTCGCTCCGGTCATGAGCGTGCTGGCTCGGATCGCCGCGCCGCTCGTCTTCCTTCTCGACCTCTCCGGACGCGCGCTTCTGCGCGCGCTCGGCCATGGCGCGGCCGGCGCGCATCTGGTTTCGGACGAGGAGATCAGAGCGCTCGTGGCCGAGGCCGAGACGGCCGGCGTTCTGGAGCCGGGCGAGCGCGCGATGATCGCCGGCGTCATGCGTCTCGGCGATCGGCCGGTTCGCGGCGTGATGACGCCGCGCGGCGAGGTCGACATGATCGATCTCGACAATTCGCCGGAGACGATCCGTGCGGCGATCATCGCCAGCGTCCATTCGCGGCTGCCCGCCTATCGCGGCAAGACCGAGAACATGCTCGGCGTGCTGCAGGCGAAGGACCTGCTCGACTCATATCTGCGCGGCGAGAGCCCGCAGCCGAGCGAATTCGTGCGCCAGGCGCCGATCGTCCCGGCCTCCGCCGATGCGCTGGACGTGGTCGAGATGATCAAGCGCGCCTCCGTCCATGTCGCGCTGGTCTTCGACGAATATGGCCACTTCCAGGGGATCGTGACCGACGCCGACATTCTCGAGGCGATAGCCGGCGGATTCGGGACGGCGGAAGGCCCGCCCGAACCTCATGCCGTGCAGCGCGACGACGGCTCATGGCTCATTTCCGGCGCTATGCCCGCCGACGAAATGCTGGAGCTGCTCGCAATGCCCGCGTCCGAGGACCGGAGCTATCAGACGGCCGCCGGCTTCGTTCTGGCGCACGCCGGCCATCTGCCGGAGATCGGCGAGAGCTTCGACGCGCATGGATGGCGCTTCGAAGTTCTCGACAAGGACGGCCGCCGGATCGACAAGATTCTCGCCCAGCGGGCGCTGCGCGGGCAAAGACGCGCGGCGCTCTGACGGGCGCGCCGCAACGTTTCGATCAATCGGCGAGCGGCAGCTCGCCCGTGCGCGGCTGCTCGTCGCCGGAAGCGACATCGCCATTGGCCTCATCGCCCGGCGGACGCGTGCGACGGCGACGGCGCTGGTTCAGATGAAAGCCCGCGGCGGCTTCTTCATGCTCGCGGACCGCAGCGCGCTCGGTGCGCGCGAAGGCCTCGCTCTCATCAGCGCCGGCCGTGCGAATCGGCGCGGCGGTGATGAAGGACGGCAGCGCCGCGGCCGGCGCCTCGTCCTGCGCGGCCGGTTGCGCGCGCGGCGGGAAGCGACGCTCGCGATTGCGATCGAAATTCTGCCGATGCGGCCGCTCGCCGCCGCTCTCGGCGTTCTGCTCGCCGACATTGCGGTCGCGCTCGCGGCGATCGCGGAAGCCCCCACGATCCCCGCGATCCATCCCGCCACGATCCTGACGCGGCTGACGCTCATAGCGCGGCTGCTCATTGACCGGACGATCGCCGATCGGGCGTTCCTCGAAAGGCTGCGGCTGCGGCTGCGGCGCGAATTGCGGCTGCGGCGTCGGCTGCGCATAGGGCGCGGCCGCATAGGGCTGCTGCTGCGGCGGCTGATAGCCGGCTGTCTGCGGCAGGCGCTCGGAGAGCGGAGCGAAACGGTCCGAGACGCCGCTGAAATCGTCATCATCGTCGACATCGGAATCGGCGGCCTCATAAGGACGACCGCCATAGCCGCCCTGCGCCTGCTGCTGCGCGGCCTGAGCGGCCGCGATCAGACGGAAATAGTGCTCGGCGTGCTGAAGCAGGCTCTCGGCCATGATCGTGTCGCCGGAAGATTGCGCGTCTCGGGCGAGCTGAAGATATTTTTCGGCGACATGCTGAGCGGTGCCGCGAATCTTTACGTCGGGACCGTTCGATTCGTAGGAGCGTGTGAGGGGATTGGGTCCTTTTCGGCCGCCATTGCGGCCGCGGATGCGTTTATTCTGTCCTGGTCTCATCGAATATCCCCAGAGAAGGTCTTACGCTTTGCCGGCTCGGCGTGTCGTGCTTCGGCCGAACGCGCCGAAAGAGACAAACGCTCGAAACTGCGTCAGAGGCGGAAGCCGGGCGCGGCCATCGTCGCAAAGCCCGATCCAACGGAGCCGATCCGCTCGGTTTCGAGCGGCGTTTGTCCGTTCTGTCGCTTGCACGATCCCGGCATGGATCGTACGCACGGCGCCGCGTCCTATGGACGAACCGCGCCGAATTCATAATTTCGCTCGAGCGCCGCCAACGCTCGAAAGCTTCGCCGAACGAGAGCGCGCTCGGCTGCTCGTCTCGGCCCGTAGCAAGACAGGCTCGAAGTCGTCGACTCGACGCGAGCGCTGCCTGCGCTTCGCCTCACGCCATCATCGTCGGCCGAACCATAGCCGAACGAATCGCCGTCGGTCGAACCGAGACCTGTGGCCGAAACTGCCGCTCACGCTCACCCGTCGATTGCTCGCATCTTGCGGGACGAGCCCGACCATGCAACGTCTTTTCGGGTTCGAACGGCGGCGCCGGACGCCGGCCCATGCGGCGCGGGATGCGCGCCATCGGCAAAAATTCGGGGACCGGCCGTATCCCCCTACATCCGCGCTCGGCGTCGCTCACGACGATCAGCGTGTTTTCGCAGGCGACTATAGTCTACCCGGGCAGGCTCGCCAAGGGCGCGGTTGTTACGTCGCTCATATAAATAGGAGGTGTAGCCAATATGTCACGACCAGAGCGCGCGTCAGTCTCGGCGCCGCGCGGCGACGGCGCGCTCGCGTCCGCCGGCGTCCTTGCGAATTCCGGCCGGAGCGAGGCCTTTCTCGGCCAAGAGCGCGACGAGGCTACGCGCCTGGCCGTCGCCCGCCTCGAGCACAGCGGCGCCCGATGGCGCGAGCAGACGCGGCAATTGCTCGGCGATCTCGCGATAGCAGTTCAATCCATCCGCGCCGCCGTCGAGCGCGAGGCGCGGATCGTGAAGACGCACCTCCGGCTCGAGCCCGTCCAGTTCGCCGCTGGCGATATAGGGCGGATTGGAGACGATGAGATCGAAACGCGCCGCGAGCGCATCCGCCCAACGTCCGCGCAGAATCGAAGCGCGCCGCGCGAAGCCGCAGCGCGACAGATTGACCGCGGCGGCGGCGCAGGCAGCGGCGGAAAGATCGACGCCGATCCCGCGCGCATCGGGGAGCTCGGCGAGCAGAGCGCAGAGAATGGCGCCCGACCCGACGCCGAGATCGAGAATGCGCAAAGGCTCGCGCCGCCGCTCTCCCATGAGCTCGAGCGAAAGCTCGATCAGCGTTTCCGTATCGGGGCGCGGATCGAGCACGCGCGGCGCGACGAGGAGATCCTGCGTCCAGAAGCCGCGCGCGCCGAGAATGCGCGACACCGGCTCGCGCGCCGCGCGGCGCAGCGCATAATCGCGCAGCCGCGCGCAGGCCGCCGCGCCGAGCTTCGCCGCAGGATCGAGCAGCAGCTCCGCCGCGGTGAAGCCGCCGGCGGCGAGCAAAAGCGCGCGCGCGTCGCGGCGCGCATCCTCGACGCCGCAGCGCGCGAGCAAGGCCGCGACCGCGTCGAGCGCCGCGGCGCGCGTCGCGTCCTCGAGCGCGAGAGCCGCGATCTGCGTCACGCTTTGGCGAGCAGAGCGGCGACACGCTTGGCGAAAGCAGCCGCATCGAGCGGCGCCTCGCCATCGGCGATGCGGGCGGTGTCGAACAGCAGCCAGAAGCCGTCTTCCGCGCCGGCGCGATCGGCCTTGGCCTTTTGCGCGAGCGCCAGCACCGCCTCGTGACGCGGATTGATCTCCAGCACGGGCTTGCCGAAGACGCCCTTATTGCCGCTCTCCTGCAACATGCGCGCGAGCTGGAGATCGAAGCCGTGATCGGCGGCGATGAGACAGGCGGGGCTCTCGCGAAGACGCGTCGAGACGCGCACATCCTCGACCTCTCCGCCGAGCGTCTCCTTCAACATTGCAGTGAGCAGCGCGACCTCCGCGCTCGCTTCCGCCGGCGGCGTGTCGGCGGCGCCTTCCGGCGTCGGCACGGCGTCGATGTCGGCTGCGCCCTGCGTCACCGATTTGAACGGCTTGCCGTCATAGCCGACGGCGCTCGTCACCCAGAAGGAATCGACCGGATCGTCGAGCAGCAGCACGTCTATGCCCTTGGCGCGATAGCCCTCTAGCTGCGGGCTGGCGGCGAGCCGCTTCTTGTCGTCGCCGGCGATGTAATAGATCGCGGTCTGATTGGGCCGCAGATTTTCGACATAGTCCGTCAGGCTACGCCCGCCGTCCGGATGCTGCGCCGTCGAAAATCGCGCAATGGCGAAAATCTCGTCGCGGCGCACGGGATCCTCGTGCAGGCCCTCCTTGATGACGGCTCCGAAATTCTTCCACAGGGCGGCGAACTTCTCCGAATCATTGGCGGCGAGATCGGAAAGCTCCTTGAGCACGCGCGTGCCGATCGCCTTGCGGATGGCGCCGATGATCGGATTGTTCTGCACCATCTCGCGCGAGACGTTGAGCGGCAGATCGGCGCTGTCGACGACGATGCGCATGAAGCGCAGCCATGGCGGCAGAAGATCGGCCTCGCGCGAGATCAGCACGCGGCGCACATAGAGCTTGGAGCGGCTCTTGCGCTGCGGATCGAAGAGATCATAGGGCCGCGAGCCGGGCGCGAAGGCGAGCACCGTATACTCGGTGCGCCCCTCGGCGCGCCAATGAATGGTGAGCGCCGGCTCATCGAACTGGCCGGAAATCTGCTGATAGAAATCCTTATAGTCTTGTTCGCTGATCTCCGATTTCGGCCGCGTCCACAGCGCCGAGCCGTCGGTGAGGCGGCGCGGCTCCTTGCCCTTCTCCTCGACGAGGTCGATCGGTATCGCTATTGCGCCCGAATGCTCGCGCAAGATCTGCTCGATGCGATAAGGCTCGAGGAACTCCTCGGATTCCGCATTGAGATGCAGCGTCACCTTCGTGCCGACCGCGGGCGCGTCCGCCACGGCGAGCGGCGCGATCTGAAACGAGCCCTTGCCTTCCGACGTCCAGAGAAATGCGTCCGCAGAGCCGGCGCGGCGGGTCGCCACTTCGATGCGATCTGCGACCATGAAGGCGGAATAAAAGCCGATGCCGAAACGTCCGATCAGAGTTCCGCCCTTCTCGCCGCCCTGCTCATCGCCGCCCTTGGCCGCGAGCTCATCGAGAAAGGCGCGCGTGCCGGAACTCGCTATGGTGCCGAGCGCGGCGACGAGGTCCTCGCGCGACATGCCGACGCCATTATCGGCGACGCTCAGCGTGCGGGCCTCCTTGTCGAGCGCAATGGTGACGAGCGGCGCGCCGGCCTGCGCCGCCAGCGCTTCGTTCGCCACCGATTCGAAGCGCAGCTTCTCGATCGCATCCGCCGCATTGGACACGAGCTCGCGCAGGAAAATGTCGCGCTCCGAATAGACCGAATGAGTCATCAGCTCCAGGAGCCGCGCGACATCGGCCTGGAAGCCGTAATCGCTGCGCTCGGCTGCGTCGATCGTATGTGTTTCGGCGTGATCGTTCACGGGCGTCGTCTCCGCTTGTCTGTCGGCCTCGCCCCGCGCCGCTTCCCGCAAAATGGAAGCATGGCCGACGGCGCGCGGGCGCTGGCCGGGATATAGAGATCGTCATTGATCGGCAATGCCCCTGCCCGAGCCGCCTCGAGCGGAGCGCGCGGCTGATATCGGGGATCGTCGGCGAAGTTGCAAGATCGCTCGCCGCGATGAGCGGCGCGCGAGAACGAAAGGCGCGCGCGCAAAACAAGACGGGCCGCCCGAGCGTGCTCGGCCGGCCCGTCCATCGCCACGAACTCACGCTGCTCGAAAAGCGCCCTTCCGGGGGGCTGGGGGGCTGACGAAATCCGGAAAAACCACTTCTCGAGCCTGTCGAGGCAATAGGCTAGATATTGGTCGCCTCCTTTGGCGGACAAGGGGCTCGATATTGGCGAAAATGTGAAATCTCGTCTTTTGCGCGCAGGACCGATCGTCGCCGGATTGTCATCTTTGTCTTGCCCTCCCGCATTTGCCGCGCGATCATGCGCGAGAAATGGGGACAGCGGCATGAGCGAGACGGAGACGACCGAACCCAGCAGGCGGCGCGGCCTGCTCGCCGTCGTGGCAGGCCGCGGGACCAACGACAAGGATCGCCCGAAAGCCGCGCCCGAGAAAAGCGCTCCGCTCGTGTCCTTCGACCGGCGCGAATTGCGGCTCTTGCTCGATCTCTACGGCGCCAAGGTCGCCGCCGGCGAATGGCGCGATTATGCGATCGACTTTTCTCCCGGCAAGGCCGTGTTCTCGATCTTTCGCCGCGCCAGCGAGGCGCCGCTCTACCGCATCGAGAAAAACCCCGAACTCGCCCGCCGCCAGGGCGCCTTCTGCGTCGTCGCCGCCGGCGGGCTGGTGATGCGCCGTGGCCACGATCTCGCGCGCGTCGTCGCCGTGCTGCAGAAAAAGCTCGAATTGGTGCGCGATTGAACTTTCGCCGAAGCAAAAAAGGCCCCGCCGGAGCGGGGCCTTCTCGTTCTCTGTCGCTCGCGCATCGCACGATCAGTCGTTGCGCTCGCCGAAGAGGTAGAGCAGCGACTGGAACATGTTGATGAAGTCGAGATAGAGCGACAGCGCGCCGAAGATGCTCTGCTTCGCCACCACCTCGTGACCATAGCCGGCGCTCTGATAATAGCCGTCTTTGATCGACTGCGTGTCCCAGGCGGTGAGGCCCGCGAAGATGAGCACCGACAGGATCGACAGAGCGAACTGCATCACGCTGCTCTGGAAGAACAGATTGACGAGGCTCGCGAGCACCAAGCCGATCAGGCCCATCACCAGGAAGGAGCCGAAGGCCGAGAGATCGCGCTTCGTGGTGTAGCCATAAAGGCTGAGACCGCCGAAGGCCGCGGCAGTGATGAAGAACACCTTGGCGATCGACGCGCCGGTGAACACGATCATGATCGACGACATCGACAGGCCCATCACCGCCGAGAAGGCGAGGAACAGGTTGCGAGCCGTCGCAGCGGAGACGCGGTCGGCGCGAAAGCCGAGAAAGAACACGAACGCCAAAGGCGCGAGCATCACCGCCCATTTCAGCGGGCTCGTGTAGAGCATCTGGCCGAAGGGGGTGAGCGCGATCTGCCGGCCGCCTTCCTTGGCGACGGCGAGCATATGCGTGCCGAGCGCCACCAGGCCGGTGACGCCGAGACCCAGGACCATGTAATTGTAGACGCCGAGCATATAGGCGCGCAGGCCCTGGTCGATCTCGGCCGTGCCGGCTCGGGAGACGCCGCCCCGATAGCCGAAGCTCGTGTTGCGGTCGAAATTGGACATAGCATCCTCTCGTAAAAGGCCGCGCGGCCAGTCGATCCGGCCAATCGGCGCGGTCCTCGCCGCCGAATATGGCGTGCGAGCGGAGGAAAAACAAGAGTCCGCGCGGCAAATCCGGCGAAGTCCGCGCCTCGTCCAACAAGCTTCAAGAAAAACATGCAGTATTGATCGCCCGCCGCGTTCGAAAACTATCGCGGGCGATGGGAAGAGCGCAGATCGCTCCACTCGCCGCTCGCGCCGCCCGCTCGCGCTCTTGCCGCTCCCGGAGAATGCGCTAACATGCCGCATTGTCGCGGGCGGCGAGCGACCGGGTCTCGCGATCCGGCTCTCGTTTCGTCGTCGAAGCGAGCCTGTCCGGGGAAACGAGGCGCGCACAAAATGCTCCATGGGGGAATCATCATGCCCGACAGCGGTCTTGCCCCGTTCTGGCGGTCGATCGATGGGTTTCTGCGCTCTGCGACTCGTTTCTCTCCGCCCGCTCTCGTCGTCCTGCTGCTGACGCTGCTCGCCGCGGCTTCGCCCGCCTCGGCGCATGGCCGGCTCGGCTCCGCCGAAGGGCGATGCCGCCTGTTCGTCGGCCCCGACATCATGAATTTCACCGGCTATCTTCCCGACGCCTCGAAAAACGAGTTCTGCGAGGATATTCCGGCGACCGGCCACACCATCATCGCGCTCGACGCCGAGCAGGACGAGCTGCGCGACATGGCGGTGGAGATCCGAATCGTCAAAGACGTCGGCGGCGAGGAGAAGGAGAATGCCGATATCGAAGCGGTCACTGTCGCCTATCGCGGTCCGCGCCTCTATCCGACCGGCACGATCAATTTCGAGCACTATTTTCCCGACGCGGGCTATTTCGTCGGCATCGTCACCGTGACCGGCGAGCATGGCGAGCGATGGGTGTCGCGCTTTCCCTTCTCTGTGGGAATGAGCTTCATGCGCACGCTCCCCCTCTATCTGCTGATGGGCATAGGCGTCGTCGCCATGTTCTTCGTCTATCTGCGGCATCGGCCGATACATCCGCTGAAGACGGCGGACGCCGAGCCGGCGGAATAATCCGCCGAGCGGCGAAGGCCGCTCAGTCGCCGGCGCCTCCGATCTTCTCGGCGAGCAGCGCGATGGTCTTGGAATAGACCTTCGCCTTGTTCCATTCGAGCAGCGCGGGGAAATTGGGCTCGCCCTCGTTCCAGCCGGCGCCCGGCTTCCAGCCGGAGCCCTGCAGGAAATTGGCGGTGGAGGCGAGCACATCCGCCGTGTTGTGAACGAGATCGCGCTTGCCGTCGCCGTCGAAATCGACGGCGAATTTCAAATAGGACGAGGGCATGAACTGCGTCTGGCCGATTTCGCCGGCCCAGGCGCCGCGCATTTGCGCGGGATCGAGATCGCCGCGCTGGACGATGCGCAGAGCGTCGAGCAATTCGCCGCGGAATTTTTCCGAACGCCGGCAATCATAGGCGAGCGTCGCCAGCGCCCGAATCGTCGCGAAATCGCCGAGATAAGCGCCGAAATCCGTCTCCAGCCCCCATATGGCGACGAGAACCGGCCCCGGCACGCCATATTTCTGCTCGATGCGCTTGAACAGCGCCGCATGTTTCTGCAGCAGCGAGCGCCCCTTGCGGACGCGAAACGAATTGGCCATGCGCGCCGAAAATTGCTCAAAAGTCTGGCGAAACACCTTCTGCCCGCGGTCGTGCGAGATCACCGAGCGATCATAGAAGACGTCGCCGAGCGCCGCATCGATCGTCGGCTTTGAAATTCCCGCCGCCGCGGCCTCTCGCTCGAAACCGCCGAGCCAGGCCTCGAACCCCTCGCCATTGCGCCCGCATTCGGCCGCTCGCGCGCTCGCCGCGCCGAAGCCCGGCGCGAAGCCCAAAACCGAGGCGCAGGCCACGACAGCCGCAACGCCAAAGACCGACGTCTTTCGTTTTTTCCGAGCCATTTCGCCTACCCGCGTTCAGGGAAATTCGCGCTCTTTAGGTCACGCGAGCGCGGCCGCACGATGGCGTCGTTTCTCAAATCCTCAAAAAACCCATCCTGCTCGTCCGGCCGGCGAGACTAGCTCTCGCCGGTTAGCGGGCCGTTGCCGAAGCGCGGCAAAATTTTGTTCTCATATTGTTCTTGCCGAGGCGGCGCGGCGCATCTACTATGGCGCGGCTTGCGTCTGAGCGATTGGAAAACGGGTTCGGAGCTGTCGCCATGGTGGTCAGGGTCTCGACGGTCGCCTTCGAAGGGATCGAAGCCAAGCCGGTCGACGTTCAAGTGCAGATCGCCAGCGGCAATGTGGTGTTCACGCTCGTCGGCCTCGCCGACAAGGCCGTCGCCGAATCGCGGGAGCGGGTGCGGGCGGCGCTCGTCGCCTCCGGCCTCGCGCTGCCGGCCAAGCGCATCACCGTCAATCTCGCACCGGCGGACATGCCCAAGGAAGGCAGCCATTACGATCTGCCGATCGCGCTCGGCGTGATGGCGGCGATCGGCGCCATTCCATCGGACGCGCTGGACGGATTCACCGTGCTCGGGGAATTGGGACTCGACGGCGCCATCGCGCCGGTCGCCGGCGTTCTGCCCGCCGCGGTCGCCGCCAATATGCGCGGCCAAGGGCTCATCTGCCCGCGCCAATGCGGGCCGGAGGCCGCCTGGGCGTCCAGCGAAATGGAGGTGATCGCGCCGCGGTCGCTGATCCAGCTCGTCAATCATCTGAAAGGAACGCAGGTTCTCTCCCGGCCCGCGCCGGCGGTGCGCGCCATTGCGGCGGGCCTGCCGGACTTCGCCGACATCAAGGGCCAGGAGAGCGCCAAGCGGGCGCTGGAAATCGCGGCGGCCGGCGGCCACAATCTGCTGATGAACGGCCCGCCCGGCGCCGGCAAATCCATGCTGGCGGCGCGGCTTCCGTCCATATTGCCGCCGCTGTCGCCGCGGGAGCTGCTGGAAGTCTCGATGATCCATTCCGTCGCCGGCGAGATCGCCGGCGGCGAGCTGACCGATCGGCGGCCGTTTCGCGCGCCGCATCATTCGGCCTCCATGGCGGCGCTCGCCGGCGGCGGCTCCCATGCGCGGCCGGGCGAGATATCGCTCGCCCATAATGGCGTTCTGTTCCTCGACGAATTGCCGGAGTTTCAGGCGCAGGCGCTCGACAGCCTGCGGCAGCCGCTGGAGACCGGCGAAATCCTCGTCTCGCGGGCCAATCACCGCGCCGTCTATCCGGCCCGTTTCCAACTCGTCGCGGCGATGAATCCGTGCCGCTGCGGCCATGCGCTCGACCCCGGCTTCGCCTGCCGCCGCCAGCCCAATGAGCGCTGCGTCGCGCAATATCAGGCGCGGCTCTCGGGCCCGCTGATCGACCGTTTCGATCTTCGGATCGAGGTTCCGGCCGTCTCGGCGGCCGATCTCGTGCTGCCGCCTCCGGCCGAGGGCTCGGCCGAAGTCGCGGCCCGCGTCGCCGCCGCGCGCGACCGCCAGCGACGACGTTACGAGAAGCTCGGCCTTCCGGGCGACGCCACCAACGCCAGCGCTCCGGCGAGCGCGATCGAGAAAATCGCGGCGCTCGACGCCTCTGGGACGGCGCTGATCCGCGATGCGGCCGAACGTCTGGCGCTCTCGGCGCGCGGCTTTCATCGCGCGCTGAAGCTCGCCCGCACCATCGCCGATCTCGACGGCTCCGAGGCCGTGACGCGCCGCCATCTCGCCGAAGCGCTCGCCTATCGCGGCGGCTCCGCCCGCGCACGGGCCGCCGCCTGAGCCGGAAAAAGTCCGGCTTTTTCGAGAGCCTGCGCAAGCCTTCATTAGCGAAGCGCCGAGGTTCGGCTCGCGCTTCCCCCGCCAATTCATACTTTCTCTCGATTGTCGTGAAACAACGAGGTCGATCGAAAAGGTTCTGGACCACCCGAATGCCTGCTGTTCCCTCTTGCGTTCTCATCGCGCTCGCTTCTCTCGCGGCGTTCGCCGCGGCCGGCTGGCTGTGGCTCTCTCGCGCGCGCCGAACGCGCCGGCGCCGAGCGGTGGAGACCGAGCTCGAGGGATTGCGCGACGAAATCTGGGAGCTGCGCGCCGCCGCCGCCGCGCGCGACCGCGCCGAAGCCGCGAGCCAGGCCAAATCGCGCTTCCTCGCCACGGTGAGCCATGAAATCCGCACGCCGCTCAATGGCGTGCTCGGCCTCGCGCAATTGCTGGCGGCGACGCGGCTCGACGCTGAGCAGGCGAGCTATGTGGAGGCGATCGCCGCCTCCGGACGCTCGCTCGCTCAGCTCATCGACGACATTCTCGACTTCTCCAAGATCGAGGCCGGCAAGATCGAGCTCGAGGTCGAGCCTTTCGCGCTCGCGCCGCTGGTCGAGGGCGTCGTCGAGCTGCTGGCGCCGCGCGCCCAGGCCAAGCATCTCGAAATCGCGAGCTATATCGCGCCGGACGCGCCGGAGACGGTCGCCGGCGACGCCGCGCGCGTGCGCCAGGTGCTGGTCAATCTCGCCGGCAACGCCGTCAATTTCACCGCGAGCGGCGGCGTCGGCCTGCGTGTCGAGCGCGACGCCGAGGGCGCGCTCGTGTTTCGCGTCGCCGACACCGGCCCCGGGGTCGCGCCGGCGGCGCGCGACATTATTTTCGAGGAGTTCGAGCAGGGCGACGGCTCCTCGACGCGCCGGCACGGCGGCACCGGCCTCGGCCTCGCCATTTCGCGCCATCTCGCCGCGCTGATGGGCGGCCGACTGGAGATAGAAGAGAGTTCGGGCCGCGGCGCCGTCTTCGCCTTCACTTTGCCGCGCGGCCCGCACGCGCTCTTCGACGACCGCGCGCGCGAGCGCAAGCGGCCGCTCGCCGGAGCGCGCGCATTGATCGTCTCGCCGACGATTTTCGAAGGGCCCTTCATGGCCGAGATGTTGCGCGGCGCCGGCGCGCAGGCCGAGATCGCGGACGACGAGACGCGAGCCGCGCGCCGCCTCGGCGAGGAGCCGGATGGCCGCTTCGACACGGTCGTCGTCGATTGCGCCTTCGGCGAGGCGGCGACCGAACGTCTCGCCGACGAGGCGCGACGCGCCGGCGCCGGCCGCGTCTTCCTGATGTTCTCGCCCATGGAGCGGCGCGCCTTCGGCGAGGCGGCGCTGCGCCATTTCGACGGATGGCTGGTGAAGCCGGTGCGCGCGGCCTCGCTCGTCGAGCGCCTGTCCACAGCGCCGCCGCCGACCCGCAACGACGCGGATTTCGTCGCGCCGGCGCCGACGCTCTCGGGACGCCGGGTGCTCGTCGCCGAGGACAATGACGTCAATGCGCTGATCGTCTGCCGCCATCTCGAGAAGCTCGGCGCGCTGGTCACGCGCGCGGAAGACGGCGCCCGCGCCGTCGAGCTGGCGCGATCGGCGATCGGCGGACGCATCCGGCCTTTCGACGTCATTTTGATGGATGTGTTCATGCCCGAGCTCGACGGCCTCGAGGCGACGCGCCTGATTCGGGCGGAGGAGGCGCGCATGGGCGCGCGGCGACGCCCGATCGTCGCGCTCACCGCCAGCGCGCTCGAGGAGGACGAGCGCGCCGCGCGCGGGGCCGGAGTCGATTTCCTGCTGACCAAGCCCGTCGAATTCGACGCACTGTCGGCGGCGATCCTCCAGGCGATCGAAGACGCACGCCGCCCATCGGACGATGCGCGCGAGGCGATCTGAGCTTTCCGCCCCGCGCTTCGCCGCAGCCACAAAAAAGAAAAAATTTCGCCCTGCGCCCGCGCCACAACCATAGCGCGGGGATTGCGACGACGGACGCCCGACTCGTCGAGAACGACGATCGTGGCGCACGGCAAATCGTGGAGAATGGCGAATCTTGGAGAACCGAATGTCGAAACGAAAAAATTTGCTGCTCGCGGGGCTGATGACGCCATCATTGGCGCTCGGCCCGCAGGCCGGCGTCGCGCCGGCCGCGGCGGCGCAAGGCCTCGTGCTCGCGCAGGCCGCGCCGCAAGGCTTCGATCCTGCTCACGAGAAGCGCTCGCCGCAGCAGCCGCCTCGGCCGCCGGCAGCCCGGCCTGCCCCCACGGCTCCGCCGGCGGCGCCGTTCCATCCCGCGCCGATCCAGCATTCTCCCGCCACGCCGCCGCCCGAACCGCGCCCGGCGCCGCAGCCCGCCCCCTATCCGGGAGCCGGCGTCCCGCCGATGGCGCATCCGCAAATGCGGGCGGCGCCCCCACAAGAGCCGCGCGCGCCGGCGATCATCCATGCGCCGCAGCAGGCCGCGCCGATCCGGCGAGCTCCGCCGCCTCATGCGGCGCCCATGCCGGCCGTCGTCCCGACGCCGCGTCCTTCCGCAGAGCGCCCTCCCGCGCCAGCGGTCGCGCCATCCGCCGCGCAGCGGCCCTCTGTTTCGCCATCCGCGCCCTCTGCCGCCAGGGCGCCGTCCCATCCCGCGGCCCCGCCC
>NZ_PUIV01000028.1 GCF_003113265.1 Methylosinus sporium | reverse complement strand
GCGACATCCTTCTTGGCCTCGGCGAGCGGCGGCAGCGGCTTCGTCTCGTGCTGCTCGGCGACCTTGTCGGTGCGCTGGACGGGCTTGATCTCCTTGGCGGTCTTCTCGCCCTTCATCACCTGATTGAGCTGCGCATCTGTGACGATATCGACAGGCACGGTCTCTTGCGCGTCATCGAATTTCTTCGTGTCCGAAAAGGCGATGAGCGTCGCCAGCAGCAGCCCGGCATGGACGGCCGCCGATACGACGAGACCTGGTTCGGAACGCGAGGGCTTCAACGCTTTCCCTCACTTCTTTTCCACTTCGGTCACGAGAGCGACCTTTTTGTAGCCGGCGCTCGTCACCATCGACATGATCTCGGCGACGCGGCCGTAATTCACCGTCTTCGAGGCGCGCATATAGATGCGCTCGTCGAAGCCCGCTTTGGCGGTCTCCTTCAGACGGTCGAGCAGCTGGCCGATCTCGATCGGCTGATCCATCAGAAAGATCTGGCCCTTGTCGTCCACGGCGATGGCCAGCGGCTTCTGATCGATATTGAGCGGGCCGGCCTTGGTCTGCGGCAGATCGACAGCGACGCCAGTGGCGAGCAAGGGCGCCGCCACCATGAAGATGATGAGCAGCACCAGCATCACGTCGATGAAGGGCGTCATATTGATCTCGGCCATGGCGCCATAGCGCGGCGTTCCGCGCCGGCGGCGTCCCGAGCCCTTGCGTCCTGCGGCGACCGACGCTCCCATTTTAAGGCTCTCCCGCTCAGGCCGCGCGATCGCGGCCGGACTGGCCGGCGTGCTGATCGATCTGGCGTGACAGAATGGCGGAGAATTCGTCGGCGAAGCTCTCGAGCCGCGCCTGGGTGCGGGCGACGTCGCCCTGCAGCTTGTTATAGGCGACCAGAGCCGGAATGGCGGCGAAGAGGCCGATGGCGGTGGCGAGCAGCGCCTCGGCTATGCCCGGCGCGACGACGGCGAGCGAGGTGTTCTTGGAGGCGGCGATGGAGCGGAAGGAGGTCATAATGCCCCAGACCGTGCCGAACAGGCCGACGAAGGGGCCGGCCGAGGCGACCGTCGCCAGCACCAGGAGATTGGATTCGAGCTTCTCGACCTCGCGGGCGATGGAGACGTCCAGCACTTTGTCGATGCGCGCCTGCAGGCCCATGAAGGAGGCGCCGGCGTTCTGGAAGGAGCGCTTCCACTCGCGCATGGCGGCGATGAACAGGCTGCCCATTCCGGCGGCCGGGCGCTCCTGCAGCTTGGCGTAGAGATCCTCGAGCGAGGAGCCGGACCAGAACACTTCCTCGAAGCGGTCCATGGCGCGGCGCGTGCGCGAGAACAGCAGCGCCTTGTTGACGATGATCGCCCAGCACCAGACCGAGGCCAGCAGCAGGCCGACCATCACCAGCTTGACGACGATATGCGCGCCCCAGAACATGCCCCAGATGGAGACTTCGGCGGCGGCGCCGGAGAGCGGGGCGGCGATTTCGGCTGGATTCATGAAAGTCGTCCTCGGAAGTCGCGGGGGGCGAAATCTGATCAGTTGCGGCGGAATCGGCTCCTGCTCGCGCCGGACAGCGGCCTCGAAGAAAAACAGGTCGCGCTCGCCGTGGCGGCGCCGAGCCGAAGGCTGCGGAGCCAGAGCGGTATGAAGCGCGAATCCGCCGAGATTTTGTTCAGGATGCGCCGCACAAAGACAAATATGAGCGGAAGGCTTAAGGGACCGTAAAGGTCAGGCGCCGCGCGGGCTGGCCACAGAGGCGAATTTTTCGCGGACCTGCGCCGGCAGACGGCGTGGCCGGCCGCCTTCCACGGCCGCGATCTTCACTTGCGCGCCGACGAGCAACTCCCCGCCGCGCATGACGCGCTGATCGAGATCGAAAGAAGCGCCGGACACTTCGCGAACGACCGTCTCCACAATGAGGAGATCGTCCATTTGCGCGGGCTTTCGAAAGTCGATGGTCATGGCGCGCACGACGAAGAACAATCCGCCCTGCGCCTGGAGAAGCTCGCGCTGGCCGAGGCCGAGATCGCGCAAAAGCTCCGTGCGGCCGCGCTCCATGAAACGCAGATAGGAGGCGTGATAGACGAGGCCGGAAAAATCCGTGTCCTCGTAATAGATGCGGACGGTGAGGCTGTGCGTGTGGGTCATTTCGCGCGCGCAAGATCGCTGGAGGCTCTGCTATACAGCAGGCCGCGGCGTCTCGCATCTCTCGTGATCCGCGAGGGAGAGCGCCCGCATTGCGCCGCAGCACGACGGGTTGCGCTGCAATATGTAATTCTGATACCTATCGATATGTCGCGCGCGTATCGAGGCTGAGAAGGGTCGATGAACAAAGAGCTCTGCGTGCTCGTCTGTGGCGTCGGGGAAAGGGCGTCGGCGGTCGCCAGACGGCTGATCGGCGAAGGCTATGCGACTGTGCTTCATCAGGAGCGGCCGCCGCGGAGTCTACGGCGGCGCATGTGCTATGCCGACGCCTGGTTCGACGGCGTCGCCGCGCTCGGCGGAGTCGAGGCGCGCCGCGCCGATCGGCCGACCGAATTTCTCTGCGGAATGCAGACTCGGCAATTTCTGCCGCTTCTGCTGCGGCCTTTCGACGAGGTGGTGGAGCGCTGGCCCTGGGACGTCATCGTCTCCGCGCCGGATCATGACGAGCGGCCCCCGCGCGCGCTCGCCGATCTGGCCGAGCTGACGATCGGCGTCGGCTCCGGCTTCGTGGCCGGGAGCGATTGCGATCTCGTCGTCGCGACCGATGGGCTCGATCCGGGCGCTGTGCTGCGGGCGGGAGATGCGCCGCCCAATCCCCGCGGCGCCGATCGCCTCGCGCTCGATTATTGGGATGTGATCGCCGCTCGCGAGGGCACGTTCGCTGCGCGCAAGACGATCGGGGATCGCATCGACGCCGAGGAGATTTTGGGCTTTCTCGGCGAGGAGCCGGTGCGCGCGCCGGTCGCCGGACGGCTCAGCGGGCTGGCCCGGCCCGAGCAGACGGCGCTCCCCGGCGCGCCCATCGCCGAGATCGCAACCTCCGATCGCGCGCCGGTGGCCGGCGTCGCCAACCGCAACAAGCTCATCGCCCGGGGCGTCTCTTTTGCGGTGGAAATGGAGGCGGGGGGCTGGACGCCGGTCTCGATCGGCTCGCGCTGAGACGTTTTTTTCAGAATGTGTGTCGGCGCATATTATTTGGCGCCGGCATTCGGCATGGCTCGCGCGGGCGCTGTATGGACGCGTCGCGACGCAGCCGGGTTTTCATCGTGCAACATGTTTCTCGTTTTGCTTTGCTCGTCTCCTTCGTCGCTCTGGTCGGCCTCGCCATGCGCCTGTCGCGTTTCGCGTCGGCCGCTTTCAACGATCCGAAACGGCTGCCGGCACCGACCGCCGATTCGCCCGTTCGTCACGAGCCGGGAGCCGAGGGCTGCGCCGACGTCGTCGGGCGAATGCTGCCGGAGGCGATGCGCGGCGTCGCGGAAGCGCATGGGCGCAGCTTAGCGCGCACGACGATCATCGGCGTCTACGCCTCCTACGATAATTACGCCAAGGCCGATGGTACGCGCCCGTGCTGACATATGAGCTCTCCCACACGCGATTTGTTCGGCTGGCGGGGATTTTGGGCGGAACGGCCGCCGAGCTGGTTCGTCGAATGGCTCGGCGTCATTGTCTCGGGCGGCGCCGGCGCGGAGGAGTGAGCGAGGAGGAGGCGACGCCGCCGGCTTCACCGCGCTGTCGAGCCGGCTGGAGGTGGGGGCGAGAGCTTCGCCGCCGCCTTCGCGGCGTCCTTTCGGATCGATCTACCGACGCGATCTCGCCGATATGCGCGAGCGACGGAACCGAAGCCCAAACGCCGAATTTTCATGAATTTGGTCGGAGTGAGAGGATTCGAACCTCCGACCCCCTCGTCCCGAACGAGGTGCGCTACCAGGCTGCGCTACACTCCGATCTGGCGTCCGCGAAGCGGTCGCCGCTGGTCGAGGCGGTTTATAGCTTCACGTTCTCCGACCTGCAACAGCTGTTTGCGCCTCTTCCACTCTCACCTGCGTTCGAGCCGCAGATATTGGAAATCCGCCTCGTCCTCCGGCAGACGGGGCGGCGTCTCGCGCCGCGTCTCGCGCCATTGGGCGGAATCGAGGGCTGGGAACAGTGCGTCGCCGGCCACCGTCAGCGCCACTTCGGTCAGGTGAATCACATCGGCCTGCGGCAGAAAGGCCGAGTAGACCTGCGCGCCGCCGGCGACGATGATCTCCGGCGCTCGCATCGATTCGGCGAGTCGCGTCGCGAGGGCCAGCGCTTCCGAGCGGTTGCGCGCCACATGCGCGCCTTCGGGACGAAAATCCGGATCGCGCGATAGAGCGACGGTTTCGCGGCCGGGCAGGGCGCGCCCGATCGATTCGAACGTCCGCCGCCCCATGACCAGCGGCTTGCCCCAGGTCAGCTCGCGAAAACGCGCGAGATCGCTCGCGAGCCGCCAAGGCGTCCGCTCATTTGCGCCGATGACGCGATTGCGCGCCATGGCTGCGACGAAGACCAATTTCGGCGTCACGCGCTAGAGACCTCCTCTTCGCATCGAGTCGTCTAAATGGAAAATTAGAACAGTTTGCGACCTTATGAGCGTCGAAAACGGTTCTGCTTCCGCCGCGCGGCCCTTTGCCGCGAGGTGGGAGCTTTCCTATATAGATTGCGCCCGAGTGATTCCTCATCTCTGGGCGAACCGCTCGAGGATAGTCATGTCGACTTGGACATCGAACGCCAAATCACTGCCGGCCCTGGCGCTCGCCGCGCTCATTGCTTTCGCCCCGGCGCTCGCCGAGGCCAAAATGGGCGGCGGCGCGAGTTCGGGAAGCCGCGGCTCGCGAAGCTTCACGGCGCCGCCCGCGACGACTACGGCGCCGCGACCGGCTGCGCCCATGGAGCGCAGCGTGGCTCCGCAACCGGCGCCTCAGCCGCAGGCTCAGCCGGCCGCGCCGCAGCGCCCTGCCGCCGCTCCTGCCGCCAATCCGGCCGGCGGCGCCTTCGGACGCGGCTTGCTCGGCGGCCTCGCCGGCGGCCTGCTCGGCGCGGGCCTGTTCGGCCTCCTCTCCGGCAATGGGCTGATGGGCGGGCTCGGCGGCCTCGCCTCGATCATCGGGCTTCTGGTCCAGATCGCCATCATCGTCGTTCTGGCGCGGCTGGCCTTTCAATGGTTCGCCGGCCGTCGCTTCGCCGGAGCCATGGGCGGCGCGGGAGGCGGCTCACGTCCGAGCGCCTTCGCCTTCACCGGCGGCGGGACGGGTCTCGGCGGCGGCGCGGCCGCGGCGCGTCACGCCGCCAGCGAGCCCTTGAGCCTGCGTCCAGAGGATTTCAACTCTTTCGAGCGCGTGCTCTCCGACGCCCAATCCGCCTATAGTCAGGAGGATATCGGCCGGCTGCATGATCTCGCGACTCCGGAGATGGTCTCTTATTTCTCCGACGACATTCGCGCCAATGCGCGCGAAGGAGTCATCAACCGCATCTCGGAGGTGAAGCTGCTGCAGGGCGATCTCTCCGAGGCCTGGCGCGAGGGCCAGGACGAATATGCGACTGTGGCGATGCGCTTCGCGCTGATCGATCTCTTCATCGATCGCGCGACCGGCAAGATCGTATCCGGCGACGCCTCGCAGCCGACGCAATCGACCGAGGTGTGGACCTTCCGCCGCCCGGCCGGAGAAGGGCCCGAGGCCTGGAAGCTCTCCGCGATCCAGCAGACGGCGTGATCCGCGCGCCTTTTGCGGCTCTGTGACGAAATGCGAAGCGCCCCTCTCTCTAGGGGCGCTTTTTCGTCTCATCTCTTCGTCAGGCGCTCGAATTCCGCGATATGAGCTTCGGCGCAGAGCGCCCAGGAAAAATCCTGCGCGCGGCGGAGGGCTTCCATCTTCAGCCTCCGCCGCTCTGTCGTATCGGTGGCGATACGCAAAATCGCCGCGGCGATTTCGGATGGGTCGAGCGGATCGACGAGTATAGCGGCGTCGCCGCCGATCTCTTCCGTGCTGGAGCCGCGAGAAGTGACGACCGGCGCGCCGCAGGCGAAGGATTCGAGAATCGGCAGGCCGAACCCTTCGGCGAGCGAGGGAAAGACGGTGCAGATCGCGCCTTCGTAGAGAGTCCAGAGGTCTGCGTCCGGCACACGCCCGAGAAAATGTATCCGCTTCGTCGCATCGAAGGCGGCCTTGCGGAGGTCGGCGAGGTCGACATTCCATCCTTCCTGGCCGACGATCAGCATATGCAGGCCGCGCGCCTCCGGCCGGCTCGCCAGAAGCGCGAAGGCGGAGATCGCATTGAGCAGATTCTTGCGCGGCTCGATGGTGCCGATGCACAGAAAATAACGCGCGCTCCGCGGCAGATCGACGATTTTGCGGAGCTCGCGCCGCCCCGTCCGGCCGCTCCCGTCGGCGGCGAGATAGGCGACGGACGAGGAGGCCCGCAGCGTCGGCAGAGCGCTCTGCAGCTGCTGTTGCGTCGCGCGTGAATTGCAGAAGATATGGCTCGCCGTCAGGAGCTGACGCAGCTGGCGCTGGAATGTCGAAACGGCCTCCGCGCTGAACCATTCCGGCCGCTCCAGCGGAAACAGATCATGCATCATTATGCATTGCGGCAGCGCGGCGAAGCGCGCCGGCGCGGCTTCGATCGGGAAATAGGGGAACAGCACGACGGCGCGCGCCGGGATCGGGTCTTCGGCGTGAGCCTCGCGCTCGAGCCAGATGGGCTCCGCCTCGACCAGTCGGCTCCATTCGCGCCGCAGCGACGGCGAATGGAAGACGCGCAGCGTCACGCGGGAATCGTCGAGCATCTCGTGCACGACGTTCTTCGCATAGCGATGAACGCCGGTTCGCGCTTTCGGATCGACGATCGCCATGCAGAGCACGTCGATATTGACATAGACGTGGACCGCGTCGTCTCGCGCCGGCGCCGCCACAAGTCTCGCGACCGTCTCCGACAAAGCCTGCAAGGTCGGCGACGCCAGGGCGCGGGAATCGCTCGGCTCGTCGACGAGGGCGGCGCGTCCCCGCGTCGCAACGAGGCGTCGCGCTTTGAGAAATTCGTCGCGCGAGGGCGCACGACCTCGCGCCGCCAACAGGCAGGCAAGCGTGAATTGCGAATCCGACATGTCCAGCGCGGCGTCGATTTTCTTTCCGCCGAAACGTGGCGCGGAAAGCGCGACATCGAGTTCCGCGACCAGCGGCCGCGGGCGGCCGCGATATTCTCCCGACCCGACGAATTCGACGATGGCGGCCTCGCGCGACTTTCCGGCGCCGATCGCATGGGCATAGCTGTGCAACTCATTGTCGGAGCAGCTGCGCTGAAGCAGATAGGCATAAGCGAGCAGGACGAATTCGAGCGCCGGCAGAGACAGAAGAATTTCGAGATCGTCGCAGGCGAGAAAGGCGGGATCGGCGGGCGGCACGAGGCGCGGCGCGAAAGCGCGCCGCTCGGCGCCCGACAATGTCATGAATTTGACGGCGCGCAGGAGCTTGGATCGCGTGCGCGCGTCGAAGAGCGACAAATAGCGGCCATAATAGAAAACGAAGGCGCGCGTGCGATGTTCCGCCGGGCAATATTCGTTCAGAATATGCAGGATCGGGCGCACGAAATTGGCCGAGCGCAGGGAGAAGAATTTCATATTCTTCTTCGAGAAGGGGCCGTCGGCGTCGAGCGTGAAGCGATTATAGAGCCGCGCGCGAAGCGCGACGAGGCGCGGGAGGCCGGCCTTTTCGGCGCGCATGGTGAATTCGCTGTCCGCATGATAATGCGGCGCGTTGCGCTGCTCGTAGAGGCCGATCTTCTCGAAGACGGATTTATGGACGAGCGTGCCATTGCCGCACAGATAGTCGACCGCGATCATGTCGGCGCCGATTCGTGTCTTCGCGTCGAGCGCATCCTCATAGAGATTGGCGAGCCCGGTCTGCACGAAGGCGCCGTTCTCCCAATCATTATAGGCGCCGACTCCCCAGAGCCGGCCGGGATCATTGGCGAAGGAGATCACGCTGCCGACGATGGGGGCGTCGCTCTCGAGCGCGCCCTCGACGATATTGGCGATGAAATCATCGGGAAGAATGGCGTCGTCATTGAGCGTGAGAATATAGTCGCAGCCGTCCTTCAGCGCGGCCACGACGCCGGAATTCGTCGCCGCGGTCCAATAATGCCAATCGGGGTCGTCGATGACGGTGATCTCGCTCGCGCCGAGCGCGCGGAGCGCCTGCGGCGTGCCGTCGGTCGAGCCCGAATCGACGATGTAGAGCCGAAAAATAGGATAATTCTGTTTTCTCATGCTCTGCGCGAAGCCGAGCGTCCAGTCGCGCCGATTGCGGACCGGCGTCACCACGCCCACGATCGGGTAGATATGCTCCTTTTTCTGCGGGGCGGCCGGCTTCCCGCGTAGCCTCTCCGATGTCGGAGGCGATTTGCCTTCGACATTCGCACGATCGCGCCCAAGGAAGATATCTGCCATTCTCATTGTCAGTGACCGGCTCGAGAATCGTCAGGGAGAGAGACGCGGCCGGGAAAGCGCAGACGCGTCCCCCGCGTGCAAAAGGCGCTGAGATAGGCGATGTCGCCATTGTATAGATCGCTGAGCGGCCCGCCGCGGCGGATCACCGCATCGACCACCGCATAGCCGCTTCTGCGCCGCGTCTCATATCGCAGGACGCCCTCGATTTCCGTCGGCGGCGGGTCGAGCATGATGTTGGCGGCGCCGACATCCAACTCGCCGTGCGTCGCCGTCGGATTGAGATCGAGACCCATCAAAAGCGCGTCCATGATATTGGCCCGATAAAGGGAATCGCTTTGAGGCAGAGTGGTTACGAGCTGATAGAGCGCGTCATTGTAGCGATGACTGAACTCGCGCGTCGCGAGCTCGCGCGCTCGGGGCTTGGACGAGTCGAAAACGATCAGTCGACGCGCTTTCGCGAATAGGGATCGCAGTGTTTCGTCGCGTAGCAGGGAGATGTCGACGCCGACGGTCACCTGGGCCTGCGCGCCGAAGAGATGCGCATGATAGCGATTTATATCCTCGATCTCGCGCAAAGTCGCGATCTCGTCCGCGTCGAGCGGCGCGAGATAGAGCGCGAATACGGCGAGACGCTCGATGATCGCTGGACGCTTCTCGCGTCGAAACGTGGGCGCATCGGCCGCGGCGTCGCGCTTCTTGCGTTCGACGAGACTCTCTATGGCCTTCGTCAATTGCTCGCCCATTTTTCGCGACGAGAAATTTTCGCCTTGCACAAAGCCTTTTTCGGCGAGCGCGCGGCGGCGGTCCTCGTCGAGCCAGAAGCGCTCTATGTCGTCGGCGACGGCGATTGCGTTGCGTTCATTCTCGAAATAGGCGCAAGCGTCGCCGCAGATTTCCCGGATCGCAGAGGATGTCCCCGTCAAAATCGGAACGCCGAGCTTCATGGCATCGACGAGGGGAATGCCGAAACCTTCATACAGAGATGGAAATACGAGGCCGACGCTATGGACGAAATAATGGAGCAGCGTCGATTCCGGGAGGAAGGACTCGGTCCGCACGAGGTCCGAGACGTCGAGCTGCGCGGCCACGGCCTTCAGCTCCGCGACGCGATCTTTCTTCGCGCCCGTGTTGGTCAGCATGATCGGAACGTCGAGGCCTCGTCGGCGGAGCAGGGCGATGGCCTGCAATAATATCTCGTGGTTCTTGTGAACCCAAGGCACGGCCGGATAAATGAGATAGCGACCGGCGTCGCAGCTCTGGGCGCGTGCGGCGGCGATGTCGTCTCGCGACAGGCCGGCGTCCTCGGCCATGAAGCCGCTGAGGTGAGCCACGTGAATGCCGTCGACGCCGTAAAATCTCTCGAAGTTGCGTTTCTCGAATTCGGAGATGGCGACGAGAAGATCGGCGCGATCGAACACATAGCCGTATTCGCGCAGACGCATCGCATTCTCCGTATCGGAGAAAAATGTCGGATGATGCATGTGCTGCAGATCGAGAACGCAACCGAGCACTGGCACATGCTTGGGAATATAGGTCGGACGCAGCGCGTTCAGCGGGTCGAAATAGCAGTCGCACCAGTCGAGATGCTGCGTCATTTGCGCAGTGTCGTCGGCGGTGACGACGACGAATTCGGCCTTCGGATAGCGCTGCGCGAGATCGGCGTGATAGGGCGGGATGGCGACGCGCAGCGTGACGAAGTCCGGCAGATGCGCGAGATAGGCCTTGCATACGCGGCCGGCGCCGCCGGCCCCTTCGGTTTCCGGGAGCAGTCGCACCAAATTCATGAGCAGGCGAATGCGCCCTTCGCCTTCGCGCCGAAGCCGCGCGGCCTGCTCCTGAGCGGAGGTCGGCTCGAATTCGAGCTGCAGAAGCGAGAAAACGGGCCGCGAGCCGTCGGCTGGATCGAAGCGAATGCGCGTGACCGGCGCGGCGAAGCGGCAATAGGCGGTGAATCCGCCGTCGGACTCTTCGAAAAAGCGAATGCGTTGACGCGTGTCCTCGGAAAATCCCGACCCGGTGTCGATGTAGATGCTGGCCTCTCGGAGCTGGTCGAGCGCTGCGCCGCCGACCGCCCGAATTGCATAAGGGCCGGCGGGGAGCGGAATGACGCCGAAGCCCGCAAGATCGAATTGAGGATCGCCGCCGGTGACCTCCCACTCGCCGACCGCATTCGCTGTCGCCTCTAGGTCGATGAGGGGAACGATGTCGAAACGGCGGGGAAAACGTCCGATGAGCTTGCCGAGGTTCATCGATCGGACGAGATTCTTGGCTGATTCGGCGATCGACACGCAGGCCTCAAATCGTTGACTTTTCCAACCAATATAGCGATATTTCATCTAGTCAACTCGTTCTCGACAAAAAGCTCGGGCCGTCCGGCGAAGGTGAGGAGAGCCTGATGCTTCCTTTCTCTCGAGGGCCGGATCGGACGCCGCCCAGCGTCCGATCACTGCGAAAACTCGGGACGTGGCCTCATTTTCGTGCGCCTTCGGCGTTCGTCCTCTCCCGAAGGCGCGGCGGAAGCGTCTCTCTGGCGGTCGTCTCGTTCATCCGATCGCCTCGGACGAAATCGTCAGATCGGAGCCGTCGCATCGCGATCGCGGATCAGTTCGCAACATCGGCTGCGCGCCAAATCGCGTGCGCGCCGTCTCGTTCGAGTGCGACCGTTGCTCTCGAAATCTCGGAGCGTCAGCCGACGGGCTCGAGGACCGGAGCCCGCTCGGCATTCTCCTTGGCGAGGAAGCATCGATAAGCATCGGCGATTCCCTCGTCGAGGGAAATCTGCGGCGTCCATCCGAGATCGCGAAGCCGGCTCGAATCCATCAATTTGCGCGGCGTGCCATCCGGCTTGGTCGTGTCGAATACGAGCCGGCCGGAAAATCCGACGACGCGCTGCACCGTCTCGGCGAGCTCGCGGATCGTGACCTCGGAGCCCGCGCCACAATTGATGTGCTCATAGCCGTCATAATTATCGAGGCAGAACACGACGCCGCGCGCGAGATCGTCGACATGCAGAAATTCGCGCAGCGGCGTTCCCGTGCCCCAAACGACCACCTCGTCGCGACCGGCCTCCCTGGCTTCGTGAAATTTGCGGATGAGGGCCGGCAGCACATGGCTCGTCTGCAAATCGAAATTGTCGTTCGGTCCGTAGAGATTGCAGGGCATCACCGAGATGTAGCTGCGGCCATATTGCTTGCGATAGGCCTGACAGAGCTTGATGCCGGCGATTTTGGCGATCGCATACCATTCATTGGTCGGCTCCAGCGGCCCGGTCAGAAGGGCGTCCTCCGTGATCGGCTGCGGCGCGAATTTCGGATAGATGCAGGAGGAACCGAGGAAAACGAGACGATTTACGCCGGCTGCATGAGCGGAGTGAATGATATTGGTCTCGATGGCGAGATTGTCGTAGATGAAATCGGCCGGATAAGTATCATTGGCGTAGATGCCGCCGACTTTCGCCGCGGCGAATACGATAGCGTCGGGCCGGTTTTGCTTCAGCCAGACCTCGACTGCAATCTGATTGCGGAGGTCGACCACGGAGCGATCGACCTTCAATACAGATTCGCCCTGCGCCTCGAGACATCTCGTCACGGCGGAGCCGACCATGCCTTTGTGCCCGGCGACCCAAACTCTGCGTGCGTCGGCCATTTGCAAAAATCCTCGCTCGGAGCCGAGGTCCACCCACGAGCTCGCTATGGAAGCCCGCAATTTTTATGGCAGATGCATCCCGCAGCGCAAACGAAAAATTCCGAGGGAAGCCGGCGCTCGCACGAAAATCGGGCTAACGAGAGACGAATAGGCGCGATTTGTTCGGTGAGGAACGCGTGCGGCGGCGCAACACTCGCCGCGAACCGGCGGCGGCCCCGCCGAGCGGAGGTTTCGAGGCGACGCTGTCCGGACAGTTGCGAAGTGGCGTCCCGGAAGGGATTCGAACCCCTGACCTACGGTTTAGGAAACCGTTGCTCTATCCTGCTGAGCTACCGGGACCGCGACACGGACATGTACTAGAGCGAGCGGCGTTTGAAAAGCCGGCGCAAGGGACGGGTCGGCCTCACATGCGGCCTGCCGGCAGGCCTCGCGAGCGAGAGAAGATGCGGTCGATCTTCGTCGCCATTATGACGTCGTTCTCGTGCAGGCCGCGGATTTTCTTCGTTTGCAGCGAGACGGTCGCATAGCCCCAGCCGAAGGCGATGTCCGGATGATGGCCTTCCGCCTCGGCCAATTCGCCGATCTGGCGCACGAATTCCGCCGCCTCGCGGAAATTGCCGAAACGAAAGCCGCGTTCTATGCGCCGCGCTTCGTCCATCAGCGACCAATCGGGCGCTTCGGCGAGCAGAGCCTCGGCTTTTGCGTGGTCGAGCGGCGGAACGCCGCCGCGGCAGGGCGTGCAGGTCTTTTCCGCGAGCGTCGTCGGCATGTCGGTTTCTCCTTTTTCAGCGGTCGATCTCTCCGAAGACGATATCCATCGAGCCGACGATGGCTGCGACATCGGCCAGCATATGGCCGCTCGAGAGCCGGTCGGCCGCCGCCAGATGGGCGAAGGAGGGCGCGCGAATCTTGCAGCGATAGGGACGATTCGATCCGTCGGCGACGAGATAGACGCCGAACTCGCCCTTGGGCGCCTCCACGGCGGCGTAGACCTCGCCGGGCGGAACGTGAATCCCTTCGCTGAACAGCTTGAAATGCTCGATCGTCGCCTCCATCGAGCGTTTCATCACGCTGCGTTTGGGGGGCGTCACCTTATGGTCGTCGACGGCGATCGGCGTGCGGCCTTCCGGCCTGCGCAGCAAAGCGACGCATTGGCGCATCAGATGCGTCGATTGGCGCATCTCGGCCATGCGCACGCAATAGCGGTCGTAGCAATCGCCGTGACGCCCGACGGGAATGTCGAAATCCAGCTCCTCGTAACATTCGTAGGGCTGCGCCTTGCGCAAATCCCATTGCGCGCCGCAGGCTCGCACAAACACGCCGGAGAAGCCGAGGCCCCAGGCCTCCTCCAGCGACACGGCGGCGATGTCGGCGTTGCGCTGCTTGAAGACGCGATTATCGGTGAGCAATCCTTCGAGATCGTCGCAGACTTTCAGGAATGGATCGCAAAAGGCCTCTATATCGTCGAGCAGAGCTGCGGGCAGGTCCTGATGCACGCCGCCGATGCGAAAATAGCAGGCGTGCATCCGCGCGCCGGAGGCGCGCTCATAGAAGACCATCAGCTTCTCGCGCTCCTCGAAGCCCCAGAGATTGGGCGTCAGCGCGCCGCAATCGGAGGCCTGCGTGGTGATGTTGAGCAGATGCGAGAGCAGCCGCCCGATCTCGCAATAGAGCACGCGAATGAGCTGCGCGCGTCTGGGAACCGCGAGGCCGAGCAGCCGTTCCGCGGCGAGGCAGAAGGCGTGCTCCTGATTGATCGGCGCGACATAATCGAGCCTGTCGAAATAGGGCAGGGCCTGCAGATAGCTCTTGTCCTCGATGAGCTTCTCCGTGCCGCGATGCAGGAAGCCGACATGCGGGTCGACATGGGAGACGACCTCCCCGTCGAGCTCCAGCACCAGCCGCAGCACGCCATGCGCGGCCGGATGCACAGGGCCGAAATTGATGGTGAAGCTACGCTCTCCGTCGGCGCGCGGGAGCGCGCCTGTTCCGGCTCTGGTCCCCAAGCTCATTTCCGCCTCCTCTCGCGCGAAACCCGTTGGGCGCGCCGACGTTATCCCTCATCCATCCTCTATGGGAGGAGACAGAGATGAGCGATCTTCTGCGCTGGGCCGTCGTCTTTCTCGTGGTCGCGCTGATTGCGGCCTTCTTCGGCTTCGGCGGCGTCGCCGGCACGGCGATCGACGCCGCGCGCATATTGTTCTGGGTGGCGGTGGTGCTCTTCATCATCGCCCTCGTCGGCGGCGTGCTGCGGCGCGGCGTCTGAGGCAGCCGGCGACGGCGCCGGAGCGTCGCCGCCGCTTCTCTTCAACGTCGCCGGATGACGAAAGTTGCCGACGTCCTATGGCTCTATATGCTCGACTATCGCTTGCCGGCGAGCGTGGGAGCCGAGATTGGACGAGGTCGACAAAGCAGTCTTCCGGCGCGCTCTCGGGTCGCTCGCGCCATGGGCGGAACGATTGCCCGCGCCGCTACGCATTCCGCTGGACGCTTTCCTGCATTTCGTCGATCGCGACGGCTTCGCCATAGCGAGCCATATCGCGCTCTCGACATTGATGTCGCTGTTTCCCTTTCTCATCGTGGTCACGGCCTTCGCCGGCCTGCTCGGCTCGAAGAGCCTCGCGGACGAGGCGGGCCGCCTGCTGCTCGACGCCTGGCCGCCGGAGGTGGCCGAGCCGATCGCGCGAGAGATCCGGCGCGTCGCGACGGAGCCGCAGGCCGGCAATCTCACCTTCGGCGCGCTCTTTGCCGTCTATTTCGCCTCCAGCGGCCTCGAGAGCCTGCGCATCGGCCTCAATCGCGCCTATGAGGCGCAGGAGACGCGCAGCTGGTGGCTGCTGCGGCTCGAGTCGATCGTCTATGTGGTCGGCAGCGCGGCGGCCCTGCTGGCGCTCTCGGTGCTGGTCGTGCTCGGCCCGCTCATCACCGACGCCGCTGCGCGCTATTTCGACTGGTTCGCGCCTTTCGAGACGTTGGTGACGCTCGCGCGCTATGGCGTGGCCACTTTGATTTTGGCGCTGACGCTGCTGTCCGTTCACGCCTGGCTGCCGGCGGCTAGGCGGCGCTTTCTCGACATACTCCCCGGCGTGCTGGCGACGCTGCTGCTGTGGCTCGTCGCCGGCGCCGCCTTCGGCCGCTATCTCGCCGCCTTCTCGGACCGCTATGCGCTGACCTATGCGGGCCTCGCCTCGGCGATGATCGCGCTCGTCTTCCTCTATTTCTCGGGCGTCATCTTCATCTATGGCGGCGAGCTCAACGCCGCCATCGTCCGCGCGCGCCGCGGCGCTAGATAGAGCGCGAACAGCAAAGGGTGTCACCTCATGGCTCCACGCGCGCGCGCTTATTGGCAAGGCTATCTGCGGCTTTCGCTCGTCTCCATCGGCGTCGAACTCTATGCGGCGACGTCGAGCGCCCAGGCGACGACGCTGCATCAGATCCACAAGCCCTCGGGCAAGCGCGTGCGCTATGAGAAGGTCGTGCCCGGCGTCGGCCCGATCGACTCCGCCGATATCGTCAAAGGCTTCGAGATCGGCGACGATTCCTATGTCGTGCTGGAGCCGGACGAGCTCGACGAGATCAAGCTCGACAGCGGCAAAGCGATCGAGCTGGTGCAATTCGTCGGGCGCGAGGAGATCGATCCGCGCTATTTCGACCGGCCCTATTATCTGGCCCCGGAGGGCGACGTCTCGACCGAAGGCTATGCGGTGATCCGCGAGGCGCTGCGCCGCGCCGGCAAGATCGGCATCGGCCGGCTCACCATGCGCGGGCGCGAGAGCATTGTTGCGGTGACGCCGCTCGGCAAGGGGCTGCTCGTCGAGACCTTGCGCTACGCCAATGAGCTGCGCTCCTATGAGCCTTATTTCGTCGAGATCGGCGAAGGCGACAGCGACGCCGAGATGGTGGCGCTGGCGTCCGAGCTGATCGAGCGCAAGAGCGCGCCTTTCGATCCCAAGGCGTTCAAGGATTCCTACGCCGAAGCGTTGCGCGATCTCGTCGAGCGCAAGCGCGAAGGACAGGCGATCGTCACCACAGGCGAGGAGGAGCGTCGCGGCCCCGGCAAGGTGATCGATCTCATCGAGGCGCTGAAGCGCAGCGTCGGCGAGAGCGCGCCGCAACCCGCACACGGCAAGGCGCGCGCCGCCGAGCCGGCGAAAAAGGCGAGTCCGGCGAAGACGGCGTCAGCCAAGGCTGCGGCGAAGACGGGGCCGGTCAAGAAGCGCGCGTGACCGCGAGAGGAGCGCAAATTGGGTCCATCCGAGCGCTCATCACCGGCTCATCGTGCTTCTCCCCGCGCGCGGCCGCTCGCGGCGAAGGACGAGCGGCTCGCCGCTTATCGCGACAAGCGCGATTTTCACCGCACCGCAGAGCCGGAAGGCGCCGCGCGCGCGCAAGGGCAGGGCGCCTATGTCGTGCAGAAACATCGCGCGCGCCGGCTGCATTTCGATCTGCGCCTCGAGCTGGACGGCGTGCTGAAGAGCTGGGCCGTCACGCGCGGCCCCAGCCTCGACCCGAGCGAGAAACGGCTCGCCGTGCGCACGGAGGATCATCCGCTCGATTATGGGAGCTTCGAGGGAACCATCCCGAAAGGCGAATATGGCGGCGGCGAGGTGATGCTGTGGGACCGCGGCCGCTGGGCTCCGAAGGGCGATCCGCATCGCGGCCTAGCGGATGGGCGTCTCGAGTTCACGCTGGAAGGCGAGCGGCTCAGGGGCGGCTTCGCGCTGGTGCGCATGCCGCGCCGGGGCAGGGAGCCGAAAGAAAATTGGCTGCTCGTCAAAATGAAGGATGGGCAGGCCGACGCCGATCTCGATCCGGCGCGCGAATGGACGCGCAGCGTCACGACGGGCCGTAGCTTCGCGGAGATCGCCGATGGCGAAACCCATGCGCCGCGCTTGCCGAAATTTCGCGCGCCGCAGCTCGCGACGCCGGCCGCCGAGCCGCCCGCCGGCGAGGACTGGCTGCATGAGATCAAATTCGACGGCTATCGCGCGCTCGTCGCGACGGGGGGCGGCAAGTGCCGCGTCTACACGCGCTCCGGCCTCGATTGGACGGCGAAATTTTCGGGGATCGCCGAGGCCGCCGCGCAATTGCCGATGAAAAGCGCGCTCATCGATGGCGAGATCGTCGCGCTGGAGGAGAGCGGCCGCAGCGATTTCGGCCTGCTGCAGAAGATGCTGGAGAAGCGCCCGCGCGCGCTCGTCTTCTACGCCTTCGATCTGTTGGAGCTCGATGGCGACGATATTTCCAAAGAGCCATTGCTCGAACGCAAGAATCGTCTCGCCGCGCTGCTCGCCGAGCCGCCGGCGGCGATACGCTACAGCGGCCATGTGATCGGCGCCGGCGCGCGTTTTCTCGCCGAATGCCGACGCATGGGGCTCGAGGGCGTCGTCTCCAAGCGCGTCGATCGTCCCTATCTCTCGCGGCGCACGCGCGCCTGGATAAAGGTCAAATGCCTCGGCCGCGATGAGTTCGTCGTCGGCGGCTATCGTCCTTCGACGAAGAAGGGCCGCGACTTCGCCTCTCTGCTGCTCGGCGAATTCGTCGATGGCGAATTGCTCTATCGCGGCCGTGTCGGCGCCGGCTTTTCCGATCGCGATCTCGCGCAGATCGGCGCCGCTCTGCGCGCCTATGCGCGCAAGACCTCGCCCTTCGCCGCCGTGCCGGCGGAGATCGCGCGTCATGCGCGCTATGTGGCGCCGCGGCTCGTCGTCGAGATCGATTACACGGAGCGCACCGAGGAGGGGCTGCTGCGCCATCCGACCTTCATCGGCCTGCGCGAGGACAAGCCGGCGAGTGAGGTGAGCTCTACGACGACCTGCAATCCTCGCCCTCATGCCGAGGAGGCCGCGAAGCGACCGTCTCGAAGCACGAGGGCGAGATCCATCAGCCAGCGCATGAAGGCTCCCTCGTCCTTCGAGACGCGCCCTGCGGCCGCTCCTCAGGATGAGGGAGCCCTCACCCCAGCGCCTCGCGAGCCCAAGCGAGGCCCGCGATGATCCGCCTCACCAACCCGGACAAGCCGCTCTATCCGGCCGCCCTTCATGTCACCAAGCAGAGGCTGGTCGATTATTGGCGCCGCGTCGCGCCTTTCGCTCTGCCGCATATCGCCGGGCGGCCGCTGTCGCTGCTGCGCTGTCCCAATGGCGCGGCGCATGGCTGCTTCTTCCAGCGCCATCATCGGCGCGGCCTGCCCGCGGGACTCAAAGCCGCGCCCATCGCCGGGAGCGACGGCGAACGGGAAGAATTTCTCTTCCTCGACGATCTCTCCGGCCTCGAAGGCGCGGCGCAGATGGATGCGCTGGAGCTGCATATTTGGGGCGTGCGCTTCGATGCGCTGGAACGTCCCGATCGTCTCGTCTTCGATCTCGATCCCGATCCATCGGTGACCTTCGAGGAGGTGAAGCGCGCCGCCCGCGATTTCCGCGCCTTGCTGGAGGCGGCGGGGCTCGCGAGCTTCGCGCTGCTCACCGGCGGCAAGGGGCTGCATGTCGTCGCGCCGCTGGATGACGCGCTCGACTGGCCGACCTTCACCGGTTTCGCAAGAGGCGTCGCCAGCCGTCTCGCCGCGGATGATCCGGCCCGCTTCACCGCAATGGCGACCAAGGCGCGGCGCCATGGCCGCATCTATATCGACTATCGGCGCAATGATCGCGGCGCGAGCGCGGTGGCGCCTTTCTCGCCGCGCGCGCGGGAGACGCCTTCCGTGGCGACGCCCGTCTCCTGGGACGAGCTCGGCCGCATAGAGCGCGCCGACGCCTATTGCCTCGACAAGGTGGAGCGCCGCCTCGCCGCGCTGCGCGCCGATCCTTGGGCCGGCTATTTCGATCTGCGACAAGGCGTCTCGCCGGCGGCGCTGCGCATGTTCGCCGGAACGAGGCTATAGTTCTTCGCGTTTTTTTAAAAAGGCCGGCCATGGAGACGACCGAATTGTTCCGCCGCCTGACGGTGGCACTGGCGATAGGCCTTTTGATCGGCCTCGAGCGCGGCTGGCAGGCGCGCGAGGACGAGGAGGGCGAGCGCGCCGCGGGCTTTCGCACCCATGCGCTGGCGGCGCTGCTCGGCGCCGTCTGGGGCGCGATCTGCAATCAGACCGGCATAGGCGGCGCCGTCTCGCTCGGCTTCGCCTTCATGGCTTTCGCCGGCGCGATCGTCCTGTTTCGCTATCGCGAGATCGTCCATGACGAGACCTTCGGCGCGACCACAGTGGTCGCCGCTATGCTGGCTTTCGCGCTCGGCGCTTTCGCCGTCGTCGGCGATGTCGAGGCCGCGGCCGCGGCGGGCGTCGCCACTGCGGGATTGCTGGCGCTGAAATCCGCGAGCCATGGCTGGCTGCGGCGCCTCAGCTGGGTGGAGCTGCGTTCCGGCCTGACGCTCGCCGCCATGACGGTCATTCTGCTGCCGCTGCTGCCGGACCGCGCCGTCGATCCGTGGAAGACGGTCAATCCGCATGAGATCTGGCTGCTGACCGTGCTGATCGCGGCCATCAATTTCCTCGGCTATGTGGCGATGAAGGCGGCGGGCGGCGCCGGCGGCGTGGCGCTCACGGGGATCGCCGGCGGCCTCGTCTCCTCCACCGCCGCGACGATGACGATGGCGCGCCTCTCACGCGAGCAGGCCGACGGCGCGCCGCTCTTCGCCGCCGGCGCTCTCTTCGCCAACGTCACAATGGCGCTGCGCGTGCTGGCCGTCGTCGCGCTGATCGACATCGAGCTCCTCGGCGTTCTCGCGCCGCCTTTCGCCGCCGGCGGCGCCGTCATGCTCGCCTTCGCGCTTTTCTTCATGCGCCGCGCCGTCGCGTCTTCGACCGATGTAGGCCCTGTGTCGAAGAACCCTCTCGATCTCGGCGTCGTGCTCCAATTCGGCGCGTTGCTCACAGTGGTCGCAATCCTCGCGCGTCTCGCGACGCGAGTGGCCGGCGGCGCCGGCGCGCTCGCGGTCGCGGCGATCTCGGGCGTCGTCGATGTCGACGCCATTACTCTGTCGATGGCGCGGCTCGATCGCGCGACGGTCTCGCTCGATGTGGCCGCGGCGTCGATCGGCCTCGCCGTCGCCGTCAACACGCTCTCCAAGGCGACGCTGACATGGTGGCTCGGCGTCGCCGGCCTCGGTTTGCGCGTCGCCGCCGTTTCCGCGCTGGCGCTCGCCTGCGCCCTCGCAGTCGCGCTGCTGGCGCGCTGATAGCGCGGAACCTTCGCCGGCCCCGCAAGTTTTCCAAGGCAAACACGGAGTCGAATGATGAAGATCAAGGACATCATGACGCGCGAGGTCTGTCTCGTCGAGCCCGATCAGACGATCTGCGACGCGGCTAAACGCATGGCCGATCTCGACATCGGCCTGTTGCCGGTCGGTGAGAACGATCGTCTCGTCGGCATGATCAGCGATCGCGACATCGCCTTGCGCGCCATCGCGGCCGGCAAGGGCGCGGAGACGAAGATACGCGACGTCATGACCAGAGACGTTCGCTATTGCTATGAGGATCACGACGTCGAGGATGTCGCGCAGAACATGGCCGAGCAGCAGCTGCGTCGGCTGCCCGTGCTCGATCGCGGCAAGCGCCTCGTCGGCATCGTCTCGCTCGCTGATCTCGCGATGGATCGCGACGCCGGCCTCAGCGGCGCGACATTACGCGGCGTTTCCCAGCCCGGCGGTCACCATTGCCAGAGCGCGCGCGCCGCCTGAGCGGCGAGAAAAGCAAATCCGCCTATTGGTCGGCCGAGGTCGGGCGCAAGAGCAATGCGCTGGACCTCGAGCCCGACGTCTTCACGCAGGACGATCCCCGCGCCATAGCGCGCTCGCTGAAGCGCTCGGCGGAAAACAGCGAGCGCCGCAAGAGCGCGCCCTTCCGCTCCGCAATGTCCATGCTGACCTTCTACATCAATCGCGCCGGACGAGGCCTGCCGGCGGAGCGCCGCCGCATTTTGGAGAGGGCCAAGACAGAGCTGCGGAAAATATTCGGGCGCGCTTGAAGCGGGCGACGCTCAGCCCGCAAACGGGCCGAGCGCGGCTCTGATCTTCTCCGCCTGCGCCTTCAGCTTCTCGCCATCGGCCATGGTTCCCGGCGGCCGCAGCGCGACGCCCTCGAAGCGCGGCAGAATGTGGAAATGCAGGTGAAAAATCACCTGTCCGCCGGCGCTCTCATTGAACTGCTGCAAGGTGAGGCCGTCGGCGCCGAAGGCGTCCTTGGCCGCCTTGGCGACATGCTGCACGCGGGAAATGAGCGCCGCGAGCGCGGCCGGGTCGATGTCCAGGAGATTGCGTGCCGGAACCTTGGGGATCACCAGCACATGGCCCTCGGCGCGCGGCATGATGTCCATGATCGCCAGCGCCACATCGTCCTCATAGACCTTATGCGCCGGAATCTCCCCGCGCAGGATTTTGGCGAACACATTGTCATTGTCATAGGCTGCGGCCATGGGGCTTCTCCCGTCTGAAACCAGCGAAATCGGGCGGAACGACAGAGACGTATGAAAGATCGCGTTTCCACCTCCCCCCTCCAGGGTGAGGTCGAGCGCCGAAGGCGCTCGGGAGGGGGACTTCCCGAATCTCGGACCCCGTCCGGCCATAGGGCGTTCTATAAAGAACGCCCGTCGCAAGCGCCGGGCTATTCGCCGGCCGACCCTCTCCCTGAAGGGGAGGGTGATGCGCGCCGTCGATCGTGCGTCCGAAACTAATCGCCATATTCGAAGCTACGCTTGTTCTCCTGGCGGAAGCGATGCGCCGGATAGACGCCGATGATCTCCAGCTCCTTGGAGAAGAAGCGCAATTCGTCGAGCGCGCGGGCGAGCGGCGGCTCGTCTGGATGGCCGTCGACATCGGCGAGGAAGCGCGTCGCCGCGAATTCGCCGTCGACCATATAGCTCTCGAGCTTGGTCATGTTCACGCCATTGGTGGCGAAGCCGCCGAGCGCCTTGTAGAGCGCCGCCGGCACGTTGCGCACGCGGAAGACGAAGCTCGTCATCGTCGGGCCATTGCCCGCCGCCGCCCATCTCGACGTCTTCGACAGCACGACGAAGCGCGTCGTGTTATGCGCGGCGTCCTCGACATTCTCGGCGAGAATGTCGAGACCATATATGTCCGCTGCGAGGCGCGGCGCGAGGGCGGCTTTGCTCGTGTCGTTCCATTCGGCGACTTCCCGCGCGGCGCCGGCGGTGTCGCCGGCCGTATGAGCGGTGAGGCCGAGCGCGCGGATGATCTTGCGGCACTGGCCGAGCGCGTGCACATGGCTGTAGACGCCGCGCAACGTCTCGCGCGTCGCGCCGCGCGTCGCCATTAGCTGAAAATGGATCGGCAGAAAATATTCGCCGATGATGTAGAGCCCGGCGTTGGGCAGGAAATGATGAATATCCGCCACGCGGCCGGCAATCGAGTTCTCGATCGGGATCATGCCCAGCGTCGCGACGCCCTCGGTCACCGCCGCGAAAGCGTCCTCGAAGCTGGCGCAGGGCAGGGGTTCGTGATCAGGATAGGCTTCCCGGCAGGCAATGTCGGAATTGGCGCCGGGCTCGCCCTGATAGGCGATTTTCGGCCGCTCGCTCATCGACGGCTCCGTTCGTCTTTGTCCCGCGCCTCGCGCAGGCGTTGAAGGTCGGCGCTGGTATCCACCCCGCGGGCGGCTTTGTCCAGAATCATGGCGTCGATGCGCATTCCGGCCTCGAGCGCGCGCAGCTGCTCCAGCCGCTCGCGAAGCTCGAGCGCGGAGGGCGGCAGGGCGGCGAAGCGCGCCAAAGCCGTGCGGCGAAAGGCGTAGACGCCGATATGATGGTAATCCGGCCCATCGTCGTATGGCGCCGGAGCGCGGGTGAAATAGAGCGCCCGCATCCGACGCGGCGCGATCTCGGCGCCGATCAGCTTAACGGAATTGGGGTCGTCGCGCTCGCCCGGCCCGGCCGGCGCGGCGAGCGTCGCGATATCCACATCAGGGTCCGCGAGCGGCTCCAGCGCGGTCGCCAGCGTATCGGGGGCGATGTCCGGCTGGTCGCCCTGAAGATTGACGATGATGTCATGCTCGCCGGCCGGATCGAGGCTGGCGACCGCCTCGCCGACGCGGTCGCTGCCGCAGGCGTGATCGCCGCTCGTCATCGCCACGCGCCCGCCGGCCTCTGCGACGATCGCCGCGATCTCGGGAGAATCGGTCGCCACCGCGACCGGGCCGATCGCGGCGGCGAGGGCCTTTTCCAGCACATGCAGGATCATCGGCCGCCCCGCTATGGGCGCCAGCGCCTTGCCGGGAAGGCGCGAGGAGCCCATTCGGGCGGGGATCACGACGAGCGGGCGGCTCAATAGGCGTTCTGGTCTTCGCCGACCCAGCCCTTGTCAGACCGCACGAAATGCAGCGTGCCCTCGGCTTTCAGCACTTCGCCCTTCTGGAAGCTCTGGCTCCGCGCGAGACCGAGATAGGCGCAGCGTCCCCGCGCGCGCTCATTCGCGCAATCGGCCTCATAGGCCTCCGGGAACTGCACCTCGGCCTCGTACAAGAACTCATAGGCCTCGGCGTTCGGCGTTTTCAGTGCGCGGCCGTCGATTTTCTTGAAGGAGATCAGCTTGCCATTGACGCCTTGCTTGGAAAGCAGATTGCGCAGCACTTTGGCGCCGACGGCGTCATTGGGCTCGCGGCCGCCGCTGCAGGCGGCGAGCGCCAGCGCCGCCGCGCCGATGAGCGCCAATCCGAGACCACGAAACTTCATCGATTTTCCTCCCACGCCGCTGACGGCCAAACCCGATCGGCGGCCCCCGGCCGGCTGGGTTTGCCACAAAGCTCGGTCCCGAGCAAAGGCGTCGTGGACAAGCGCCCGCAGAGCGCGCTCACTGCCGCGGAGGCGTCATCACAAGCCACTGTTTTTGACTTAGTATCTGGAAAGTTGTAGAAAATTTTGCCAGATGGTTGCATTTTTATGCAGCTGAGCTAACCTCAGCCATGCCAAAACGTGATGCGCGTCGGGCAGCGTCGGGGGCAAAGAAGAATAAGAACCCAAGGCGTGCTTTTGCGTTGGATGCGTATCGGCAGACAACTTCGAATACCCTGCGGAGTGCTCAGGTCCGCCGCATCTCCTGGGTCCGTGGGGTTGGCCGGCTGGCGTTGGTTGGAGTGGCCTCCTTAAAGCCAGCGCCAGTCGGCCGCCTTCGTTTCGGGAGAAACGAAGGCGGCCGCAGCCGGTGGGCGTGACGATCGAGGAACAATCTTCTCTCCGCCTGAAACGAAACGAGCCCGGAACGGAGAAATCCGTTCCGGGCTCGTTTCGTTTCAGTATCACTTAGAGCTTCGGGCGTCTTCGAGCTTCGAAGCCGCGATAGCGGCGCCGGAAGAGGCGGGCTGGCCCGCCTCGCCTCACTTGATCTTGGTTTCCTTGAACTCGACATGCTTGCGCACGACGGGATCGTATTTCTTGAACACGAGCTTCTCGGTCTTGGTGCGGGCGTTCTTCTTCGTCACATAGAAGGAGCCCGTGTCGGCCGTCGACAGAAGCTTGATCTTGATCATGGCGGATTTGGCCATTGCCGTCAGTCCTGAACTTGTGAGGGGACACTCTCGCTCCGGTCCCGATCCTCACGAACCCGGCGGCGCATTGGCCGGCACCATAAGGACGCGGGCGCCTTTGTCAAGGCGGGCGGTGGCGCGCGATCGCCGATTTTGGATCTCTTTGGCGTAATTTCGGCACGCTTCGCGCCGCCAACGTCCCAGGCAGGCTCCTATCTTATCACTAGGCCCCAGCGGGATCGGGGCTCTCAAGGACGGATCATAGCCACGAGAGGTCGTTCGAGCGCTCACGGGAAGACGGATCGAGCGAGAATGACGCCGTATGTATCGCTGCCATGGAGCATGGCTCCAATCGGGTCGGATGTTGCGATATTTTGATCTGTCAGTAGAGAGAATTCGCGACGATTGAACAGGCCGTTTTCGCTCGCTTCTGTAATCGGAGGAACGATTCTCACGCCATGGGTTGCGGCAAGACGATTGCACACCTCACGGAAGATCATCGCGATTGCCTCGGCGTCTCCGTGCTCCAAAGCCGCATAGAAAGGGGGAAAATCCGCCGGCATGTCATTTTTTTCGAGTCCCGCGCCTGGATTAGGCGTAGCAACGAGAGTAATGGGCTTATCAGTGATCGATCGAATCAGTCGGATGACAGTGAACGCCTCGACGCCTTCGACGAGGCGCTGGCTTGTGGCTAAAAAGCAACTATCGGATAAGAGATACCGGCCGCGGGTCGGGCCGGGCATACAATCGCTGCGATAGTTTCGGTACAGACTAACTACATACCCAATATAGAGGCCGAAGCCGACAATCAAGAACTCGTCGTAGGAGTCGATTGTGATCATCTCCTGTCCGCCGCTGGCCATGGCGAGTTCGTATCGCGCCTCCTCGGTTTCAGCTTCAACCTTGCGTTCTCGTATGCGCAGCGCCGGCACATGACGACAGTGCAAGCCGAAATAAGTCAAAGCATGCCGCGTAGAGACTCCATTGGCTTCAATTCCAAACCTCAGAGCGCTCGAATGTGAATCGCCGATCAGACAGATATTCGTCATGGCGCAAAGGCCTCCAACAGCATTTCGTCACAAAAAACCTCCTGCAGTGCGTCTATCGCGGCGACACTGCAGCGAGCGCTTTGAACCTCATTGTGCGGCGTCTCCGCAACACTCTCGACAGAGCCGAAATGTTCGCGAAAGAAAGTCCGCATAACAACATCGACGCCGGCTGCTGAAATCGAACGTAGGTTGCTCTCGTAGAAAAAGCCGCGCGCCTGCGCGCCTGCGATGATTTCGAACGAGGGAAAATAGTCTATGTCTTGGAAAGACATTGCGAGATAGCCAGCGACGGCGCGAAGTACGGATTTTGAGTATGTCGTCGCCGCCAGAACATGCTCATGACCGGCCGTTGCAGTCAGAGGAACCGGCGAAACAGTGAGCATGAAGCGAATGTCACTTTTCAGAGCTTTCAATAGGTTCCGCAGCTCAAGAAAATCTTGCAGCACTTCATCGTAGTTAAAATTTTTGAATGTATAAATCAACGGGTCGTAAGATCCCACGATCGCCCCCGGCGCAGTTGGATAGACGGTACCGTCCTCGCGATGAATCCAGGCTTCTGTCAGTCCCATAGTGAAGACAAGAAGATCGGTTTGCTCAAGCATCGATCGGACACGAGATAGATGCTGAGCGCGATGCTCTACGACAGCCATGACCGAACAGAGGCCATCAGGCTCTATCGATGGACGCAAAGCGTCGAAGAAGCGACCGTTTTTTTCCCACACTGTAACTGATGGCCTACGCAGGCCACTGCATTCCTGGATCAATTGTAGCAGCTGGCGAACTGTATACACATTGCCGTATCGAGCGGAATAGAGTCGAAAACCAAACCGCTTCGCGGTCTCTGTATCGAGGTCGGGAGGCGGCAATTCGCTATCGAGAACTTGAAATCCTCGCTGCCGCAATCTGTGAGCAATGTGCTGAGCAAAGCAGCTGCCGGCCGTCGCGATTCGGTCATTCCGCCCGATTTCGAATTTTTTGACGTAAATATCCGTCAATTCGAGAGGATGCGTTTCGCTGACGCCCGTTTTCCAAAAAGAGCGTCGTTCAAGGCCATTATATGGGGAAACCAATTTACTCTCCCACTTCAATCAGAGCTTGCAAAGTAACCCACCATCAAAGAAGAATCAAGCTGGCTATGGATTGATTTTATTGTATTTTGAGCTTCGTCCGACGCGTTTGTAGGCGCCGCGTCGCGGCGCTCCGCGCCGCGAGCCGCCGGCGACCTCGAAGCGCAGGGCGCCGGCGATCGGCGTCGCCTCGACGAGCCGCGCCTCTATGATGTCGCCGAGGCGAAAGCTCTCGCCCGAGCCGCTGGTCAGCGCATGGCCGGCCTCGTCATAGCGGAAATATTCGCGCCCCAGCGTCGCCGCCGGAATGAATCCGTCCGCGCCCGTATCGAGCAGCCGCACGAAGAGGCCGGCGCGCGTCACGCCGGAAATGCGCGCCGGAAAGCGCGCGCCGATCTGCTCGGCGAGATGGGCGGCGATCAGCCGATCGATTGTCTCGCGCTCGGCCGCCATGGCGCGCCGCTCGGCGCCGGAGATGCGCGCGGCGATCTCCGCCAGCTCGCCGGCCGAGATTTCGGGCATGGCGCCGGGGCCGAATTTCAGCGCGCGAATGAGCGCGCGATGCACGACGAGATCGGCGTAGCGGCGGATGGGCGAGGTGAAATGCGCGTAGCGGCGGAGATTGAGGCCGAAATGGCCGTAATTCTCATGCGTATATTCGGCCTGCGCCTGCGTGCGAAGTATGATCTCATTGACGATATTCTCATGCTCCTTGCCACGCACGCGTGCCAGAATGACGTTGAAATGCGAAGGCCGCAGCACCTGGCCCTTGGCGAGCTTCACGCCGATCGTCGAAAGGAACTCCGAGAGCGCCGCCACCTTCTCGCGCGAAGGCTCGTCATGGGCGCGATAGATGAGCTGCTGCCGGTTCTCCTCGAGCACTTCCGCCGCAGCCACATTGGCGAGGATCATGAATTCCTCGATCAGCCGATGCGTCGAGAGGCGCGGCGGCACGACGATTCGATCGACCGTGCCGTCCGCCTTCAGCAGAATTTTGCGCTCGGGTAGCTCCAGCTCCAGCGGCGCGCGCAATTCGCGCGCCTGATCCGCCGATTTATAGGCGCGAAACAGCGGCTCCAGCACGCGCTCCATCAGCGGCGCGCAAATCTCGTCCGGGCGTCCGTCGAGCGCTTCCTGCGCCTGCGCATAATTGAGCTTGGCCTTGGAGCGCATCATCACGCGATGAAAGGTGTGGCCGAGCTTATGGCCTTTCTCGCTGATGCGCATTCGCACCGCGAGCGCCGGCCGATCCTCGTGCGGCTTCAGCGAGCAGAGGTCGTTGGAGATGCGCTCGGGCAGCATGGGCACGACGCGATCGGGAAAATAGACCGAATTGCCGCGCTCCAGCGCATCCTTGTCGAGCGCCGAATGCGGGCGGACGTAATAAGCGACATCGGCGATGGCTACGGTGACGATGTGCCCGCCGGGATTGTCGGGCGCCGTGTCCGGCTCGGCGAAGACGGCGTCGTCATGGTCCTTGGCGTCGGGCGGATCGATGGTGACGAGCGGCAGCTCGCGCCAATCCTCGCGATGCGCCTCGAGCCGCGCGGGCAGAGCGGCGGCGGCCTCGGCGACCGCCTCGGCGCGGAACTCGTCGGGAACGCCATGCACGCGCAGAGCGATCATGCTGATCGCCTTCTCGGTGGCGAGCGAGCCGAGCGTCTCGCGCACGCGGGCGCGTGGCGCGCCGAGCCGCGTCTTGCCGATGAGATCGACGGAGACGAGATCGCCGTCCTTGGCCTCGCCGCGATCCTCCGCCGCGATGACCATCTCGCGGCCGGCCTGCTTCTTCTCGACGGGCTCTATGTGCGCCACGCCATTGGCGGCGACGCGCAGCACGCCGACGATGCGCGCCCGCGCCTTGGAGAGGAGCTTCACCACACGCCCGGCGTAGGGCGGATCATTCGGGCCGGCGTCACGATCCGGCTCGGCGCGCACCAGAGCGCGGTCGCCGACGCCGGGCAGCGGCTCGCCGGGCTTGGGTCTGCGCGGCGCGGAGATGCGGATACGCGGCGGCGCGCCGAGCTCGTCGGAATCCCATTCGGCCGGCGCGGCGATCAGCTCGCCATCCTGGTCGCGACCCGTGATGTCGGCCAGCACGACAGCGGGCAGGACGCCCGGACGCGCGAGCCTTTTGCCGCGCCTCTCGATCGCGCCCTCGGCTTCGAGCTCGGCCAAAATGCGCTTCAATCCGATTCGATCGGCGCCTTTGACGCCGAACGCGCGTGCGATCTCACGCTTGCCGATCTTTCCCATATTGCCGGCGCGGCTCATCGCCTCGCGTTCGCGCGCGATGAAGGCGAGAATTTCCTCGCGTGCGGGAAGGACGGGGGCGGGCGAGGCGAACTCGCGTGTTTTTCTGGTCAAAGTCGGTCTCGAAGGCCGCGGAATCGTCCCGGCGGTCGGCGCTGGGACGCCGATATATACACCGTGCGACGCCGAAGCGCGCGGCCCGGCGCCGAGGGGGCGAATAGGCTCCGTTTACGCTTTCTCGAGGTTACCGGAGGTCAACCGTAATTGTCCGGATCGGTTTAGAACCGAAAGAGAAATTTGCCGTAAGCGTAGGCGGTCCGATTTTCACGAACATCGAGAGCCCCTACATGATGCGGCCTGTGGCGAATAAGGAACGATCTGTTCGTTCCTTCGCACGAGACAAAGCAGGAAACGTCGGAATCATATTCGGCTTGAGCTTCGTGCCGGTCGTCATGATGATCGGCGCCGGCGTCGATTATGGCCGCATAGCCGCCGCGCGCGGCTCGTTGCAGCAGGCGGCGGACACAGCCGTGCTCGCGGTCGCCAAGGGCATCGTCGGCACGACGACCGATCAGCAGGCGCGCAGCCAGGCCCAGGTCTATCTCTCGACCAATTATCGCAACGCCACGGCGACGGTGACGTCGGCGGCCATCGCCGCCGATCGGCTCTCGCTCTGTGTCACGGCGCAGGCGCAGGTCGCGACCGCCATCATGAAGATCGCCGGGACGACGTCCATGTCCACCCAGGTGACGGCCTGCGCGGCGCTGCAGGGCGGCATCAGCCCGAATGACACTTATGAGATCGCGCTGGTGCTCGACAATTCCGGCTCGATGACTCGCAGCACGGGCGGCGTGACGAAGCTCAAGGCCCTGCGAACCGCCGCGAAGAGCTTCGTGGGCACCATGTTCACCAAGGCGCCGGGACGGGTGAAGTTCGCGGTGACGCCTTTCGCGGGCGGCGTCGTCGCTGTCGATCCCACCGTCTCGACCAATCGTTCGGCCTCCTGGATCGATCTCGAGGGCGCCAATTCTCAGCATTGGGCCGCCTTCGGCGGCAAGACGGCGGCGACCGCCGCCGGCTTCACGAACCGTTTCGACATTTTCAGCAAGCTCGCGAGCCGCAGGTCCTCGCTGGATTGGCGCGGCTGCTTCGAAGAGCCGATCTATCCCTATAATGTGCAGGATATGACGATCTCTTCGACGAACGCCGAGACCTTGTTCGTCCCCTATCTCGCGCCCGACGAGCCGGATAGCAACGGCTACGGCAACAGCTATCTCGACGACAACGACGCCGAGTACGGGGGGTGGAGTTGGGACTGGGGCGGCGGGAGCGCGTCCTCGACCTGCGGCGATACGGCGAGCAGCGAATGGGGCCGGCTCACCCATATTTGCAAATACAACACCAGCTCGTCGATCGGCGGCTCCTTCGGCCCCGAGAGCTTTTTCGGGCCGAATCAGTTCTGCCCGGACAATGCGACGCAGACGGTTCTGCAGCTCACTTCGACGCAGACCACCGTCGAGAACAAGATCGACAAGCTCGCCGCCAATGGCAACACCAATCTCCATGTCGGCTTCATGTGGGGTTGGCGGACGATCTCGCCGGTCGGTCCCTTCGCTCGAGGCAAGGCCTATAGCGCCACCGGCAATCACAAGGTCATCGTGTTCATGACCGACGGCTTCAACAATTGGGGAACGCAAACCCGCACCGTGGTCGGGTCCGACTACGAGTCGCTCGGCTATTACACCTACAACGGCTCCGCCAATGCGCGGCTTCCAGACGGCTCGGCGGGCGACGGCGTCAATTACCGATCGGCGCTCACGGCCTCGGCCGGAAGCAAGACGAGCTATCTGTCGACATCGCGCAGCGCCGAGGACGATCTGACGCTGGAGGCCTGCACTGCAGCCAAAGCGGCAGGCGTCGAGATATTCACCATCGGCTTCTCGATCTCGAGCGATCCGATCGACGATCAGGGCCTGACGCTCTTGAAGAATTGCGCGACCAACAAGGATCACTATTTCGCGGCGACCGACGCGGAGAGCCTCAACCTCGCCTTCTCGACGATCGGCACGGGGCTCGGCTCGCTGCGGCTGACGCAGTGAGGTCGGCGCGGCCGCCTTTTGAGCGGCCGCCCCCTCTCACTTCCCCGAGGCTGCTTTCTTCGTGGGCTTCTTGGCGGGCTCCTTGGCGGCGGCCGCTTTTTTCGCCGGCTTCGAATCCTCGAACGGAACCTCGTCGCTCTCTTCTATGTCCTTCTTGGCGGCGGCTTTTTTCGCCGGAGCCTTGGAGGCGGGCGCTTTGGCCTTGGCGGCGGGGGCCTTTTTGGCCGGCGCCTTCTTGGCCTTCACCGGGCCGCCCTTCTCCTCGATCAGACGGATCGCCTCTTCGAGCGTCACATCTTCCGGGCTCATATTCTTCGGCAGAGTGGCGTTGACCTTGCCGAGATTTACATAAGGCCCATAGCGGCCGTCGCGCAGCGTGATCGCGCCGCCTTGCGGATGGTCGCCGAGCACGCGGCCGCCGCCCGAGGGCGCGCCACTCGCCTTGGCGGCCAAAAGATCGACCGCCTGCTGCACCGTCAGGCTCTCGGTATCGGTTCCCTTGGGAAGAGTGGCGTTGACCTTGCCCCAATTCACATAAGGTCCGAAGCGCCCGCTCTTCACCGAGATCGCGCCGCCCTGCGGATGGTCGCCGAGCGTGCGGCCGGGGTCGGAGGCGCGGCCGAAGCGCGAGCCGCCGCCGCCGCTCTCCTTGGTGACGATGAGATCGATGGCGCGATTGCCGCCGATCGTCAGAATATCGTCGTCGCGGCCGATATTGGCGTAGGTCTTCCCGTGCTGGACGTAAGGCCCGAAGCGGCCGATGCCGGCGACGATCGGCTCGCCGCTCTCGGGATGCTTGGCCACCTCGCGCGGCAGCGACAGCAGCCGGATTGCCTGCTCGAGGGTCAGTTCGTCGGGCTTTATGCTCTTGGGGATGGAGGAGCGCTTGGGCTTCTCGCCCTCCTCGGTCGCTTCGCCCTCCTGCACATAATCGCCGAAGCGGCCGCCGCGCAGAGTGATCTCGGCGCCGCTCTCCGGGTCCTGGCCCAGCACCTTCACGCCCGGCCGCGCGCCCTCGGCGGCCTCGCCGGTGGGCGGCGAGAGCGTGCGGGTGAAGCGGCATTCGGGATAGTTGGAGCAGCCGATGAAGGCGCCGTATTTGCCGAGCTTCAGCGACAATTGGCCGGCGCTGCAGGCCGGGCAGGCGCGCGGATCGGAGCCGTCGGGCTTGGCCGGGAAAATATGCGGCCCCAGCAGATCATTGAGGCTGTCGAGCACCTGAGTGGTGCGCAGCTCCTTGGTGCCGTCGACGGCGCCGGAGAAATCGGCCCAGAAGTCGCGCAGCACCTCTTTCCAGTCGATCTCATTGTTGGAGACCTTGTCGAGCTTCTCCTCGAGGCCGGCGGTGAAGTCGAACTCCACATAGCGGGTGAAGAAGCTCTCCAGAAAGGCTGTCACGATGCGGCCCTTGTCCTCGGGGACGAGGCGCTTCTTGTCGAGACGCACATAATCGCGCTCGCGCAGCACAGCCAGAGTCGAGGCGTAGGTGGAGGGACGGCCGATGCCGAGCTCCTCCATGCGCTTGACCAGAGTGGCCTCCGTATAGCGTGGCGGCGGCTCGGTGAAATGCTGGCTGGCCTCGATCTTCTCGCGCGTCGCCGGCTCGCCGGGCTGCATCGCCGGCAGGCGGCCGCCATCCTCGTCCTGATCGTCGTCGCGGCCTTCCTGATAGAGCTCGAGAAAGCCCGAGAAGCGCACCACCTGGCCAGAGGCGCGCAGCTCGAGGCTCCGCTTGCCGACGAGGGCGTCGATATCGACCGTGGTGCGCTCCAGCTCGGCGGATTCCATTTGGCTGGCGATGGTGCGGGTCCAGATCAGCTCATAGAGCTTGGCCTGCTCCGGCTCCAAATGCTTGGCGACATGCTTGGGCAGGCGCGAGAGGTCGGTCGGCCGGATCGCCTCATGCGCCTCCTGGGCGTTCTTGGCCTTCACCGTATATTTGCGCGGAATCTTCGGCACGAAGCGATCGCCATATTCCTTGGCGATCACATTGCGCGCCGAGGCGATGGCCTCCGGCGCCATATCGACGCCGTCGGTTCGCATATAGGTGATGAGGCCGGCGGTCTCGCCGCCTATGTCGACGCCCTCATAGAGGCGCTGCGCGATGCGCATGGTCTGCGCCGGGGCGAGTCCGAGCTTGCGCGAGGCCTCCTGCTGCAGCGTCGAGGTGGTGAAAGGCGCGTAAGGGTGCCGCTTGACCGGCTTCGCCTCCACCGATCGAATGGTGAAGGCGGCGCTCTCCAGCGCCTTTTTGAAGTCCTCGGCCTCCTGGCCAGAGCCGATGTCGAGGCGGGTGATCTTCTTGCCGTCGGCGCCCGAGAGGCGGGCGGTGAAAGGCTCGCCGGCCTTGGTTTTCAGATGGGCGACCAGCGACCAATATTCGCGCGTGACGAATTTCTCGATCTCCAGCTCGCGGTCGCAGACGAGGCGTAGCGCCACCGATTGCACGCGGCCGGCCGAGCGCGCGCCCGGCAATTTCCGCCACAGCACTGGCGAGAGCGTGAAGCCGACGAGATAATCCAGCGCCCGGCGGGCGAGATAGGCGTCGACCAGCGCTTGGTCGATCTCGCGCGGATGCGCCATCGCTTGGCGGATCGCGTCCTTGGTGACGGCGTTGAAGACGACGCGCTCGACGCGCTTGCCGCCGAGCGCCTTCTTCTTCTTCAATATGTCGAGCAAATGCCAGGAGATGGCCTCGCCCTCGCGATCCGGGTCGGTCGCCAGAATGACCGTGTCGGCGCTCTTCACGGCGTCGGCGATCGCCGAGATGCGCTTGGCCGACTTCGCGTCGCTCTCCCATTTCATCGCGAAATCTTCGGCCGGATCGACCGAGCCGTCCTTGGGCGGCAGGTCGCGCACATGGCCGTAGCAGGCGATCACATTGAAATCGCGGCCGAGATATTTGTTGATCGTCTGGGCCTTGGCGGCCGATTCGACGATGACGACATTCATCGAGCAGTCCTTCAGAAATCCGGTCGCGGGCAGCTCGCCGCCAAGCTTCGCCGGGGAGCCCGGCCCGCGTCGGGGCGCGAACATGGGCAAAAGGGGGGCGTCCTGTCAAATTGGGGCTGAGACGGCCATCCGGCTCACCCTCCCGGCGGAGACGCGGGCTCCAGCATGCGGAAACGCACATTTTCGTCCCTTTCCAGGCGCTATGCAGGGGCGAATGCGGGGCGGAGCGGCTATAGTCGGGCGCGAGAAGGCGCGACCGAGGTCGCGTCCGGCCCCCGAATGATTTTCTTGGACGGGAAAGAATTCGCCATGGCCCGATCGAAATTCACCACCGACGATCTCGGCGCGGCGCTGGAGGCCGGCGTCATAGACGCCGACGCCCATCGGCGGCTCGCGCATTTCCTCGCCGAGCGCGGAAGCGCGGGGGAGGGGGCGCCGCGCTTCGATGTCGTCAATGTGCTCTGGTATATGGGCGCGCTCATCGTCATGGGCGCGATGAGCCTGTTCAGCACCACCGCCTTCGGCCTCTGGGGGCCGCGCGCGCTGATGATCACCTCGCTGGCCTATGGCGTCGGCTTCGCCGCCGCGGGCGGCTGGCTGTGGCGGCGGCGCGGGCTGCGCACGCCCGCCGGCCTGCTGGTGACATGCGCCGTCTCCATGGCGCCGCTCTTCGTCTTCGCGCTCCAGCTTCTCGGCGGTCATGATCCGACCGAATTCGTCCCCTATCACGACTTTTATGTCTGGGTGCGCGCGAGCTGGCTGCCGATGGAGCTGGGGACGATCGCCGCGGCGCTGCTGGCGCTGGCGTTTTTTCCTTTTCCTTTCCTCACCATGATCATCGCCTTCACGCTGTGGTTCATGTCGATGGATCTGACGCCCTGGCTGGTCGGCAAGGAGGCGTTCACTTTCGAGCAGCGCGCCAATGTGAGCCTCGCTTTCGGCGCGCTCGTCATCGCCGCCGCCTGGCTCGTCGATCTGAAGCGCTGGCGCGGTGGAGACTTCGCCTTTTGGTTGCATCTTTCCGGCCTTCTCGCCTTTTGGGGCGGGTTGACCGCGCAGCACAGCGGCGACGAGATCGGCAAGGCGCTCTATTGCGCGATCAATCTCGGGCTTCTCCTGCTGTCGCTGGTGCTGATGCGCCGCGCCTACGCCGTGTTCGGCGCCTTTGGCGTGACGCTCTATCTCGGTCATCTGGCGGCCGAGGTGTTCAAGGACTCGATTCTCTTCCCCTTCGCCCTCTCGGGGATAGGCGTCGCCGTCATCGCCGTCGGCCTGATGTTTCATCGCCATGGGCCGCGGCTCGGCGCGGCGATCGGCGCGTCTCTGCCCGATTATGTGCGGGGATTGCGGCCCGCCCATGCGCGGGAAGGGGTTTGACGGGCTCCGAGTGGTTCGGATCGGCGATTGCGCTTCGCCGGCGGCCAGTCTATATGGAGAGCATCCCCCGCATGGTAATCCGTAAAAATCGCGGCTTCGGCCCCGCGGCGCGGGATCGGCTTATCTGGCGCATCTGAAGGAGAAACGATCGATGAGCACCGCTCCGCTCATGCCCAAGGCGACGGCCGTCTGGCTCGTCGAGAATACGTCGCTCGCCTTCGACCAGATCGCCGATTTCTGCAAGCTGCACCCGCTCGAGGTGAAGGGAATTGCCGATGGCGAGGTCGCCGCCGGCATTCGCGGGCTCGATCCGATCACCTCTGGCCAGCTCACCCGCGAGGAGATCGGCCGCGGCGAGCGCGACCCGGCCCACCGGCTGTCGCTGTCCGTCTCCAAGGTCAAAGTGCCCGAGGTCAAGCGCCAGCGCGGTCCGCGCTACACGCCGCTGTCGCGCCGCCAGGATCGTCCCAACGCGATTCTGTGGCTGGTGCGCAACCATCCCGAGCTGAAGGACGCGCAGGTCATGCGCCTCGTCGGCACCACCAAGAGCACGCTGAAGGCGGTGCGGGAGCGCACGCACTGGAATTCCGCGGCGCTCGCGCCGATGGACCCGGTGACCTTGGGCCTCTGCTCGCAGATCGATCTCGATTTCGAGGTCAATCGCGCCGCCAAGGATCGTCCCGCCGCGCTCGAGGAGCAGGGCCAGACGCTGCAGCCGGCCGAGATCACCACTGCGCCTCATCACGAGCCGACGACGACCGAGGATGTGTTCGGGAAGCGCCCGGCCGCGCCTCCGGTCGAGGAGGAAGATCAGTTCGACGCCGACCGTGTGTTCGGCCGGCTCAAGACTCTCGACTTCGACGACGATTGAGCCGAGGGGCGCGACAATCTGGCGCATTTACCGCAGGCCGCGCTCTGTGGTTATTTGCGCTCAGGTTCCGCCGCATCAGACCCGCATCAGTGGCGAGCGGCTCGAGGCAGGGCATAAAGTAACGCCAGCGACAGGCGGTCGCCGGCGTTACATTCGGACGTTGGCCGGGATCCGTGGACAGGAGCTCCGACTCAGGCGTCCATGGGGGAGAGGTCGAGCGGTTCGCGGCTTATTTGAAGTAGAAGCCGAGGATGCCGCCGGCGAGAGCGCCGACAACGGCTGCGGAAAGCGTATTCGCGACGCCGCCGAGGCCAGCAGCGCCGAGGCCGCCGAGCAGAAGGGCGCCGACGCCCGCGAAAATATAGACGGTGGTGTTGAGTTCGAATTCTTTTTCAGCCATTGGTGTCACTCCTTTGGTTTCCAGAACGTCCCGCCTTATCGTTCATTCGGTGGCGGGTGCGCTCCTACCCCTCTCTGCGGGGCTGTCTTGTCGACGATGACGAGCCTAACATAACCTTGTCGACTGTCTAGCGGGCTCCGTCGGCCGTTTTTCGAGAAAACGCGGCCCTTTTTTCCTCAATCTCGGCAAATCAATCGCTTGGCGTGGCGCCCCGCGAAATCGCCGGCGTCGTGAAATGCGTCGGCCGACACGATGCGGCTTGGACTGATCCGGTTCGGCGCTTATATCCCCCGCATGACAGCCGAAACCTCCTCTCGCGATTTTCGTTCGCGGCTGCGCGCCTTCGACGCGCTGAAGCCGCTTCTTCCCTACGCCTATCGCTATAAGGGCCGAATCGCGCTGGCGTTGATCGCGCTCGGCGTGGCCGCGGTCTCGACGCTCACCCTGCCGCTCGCCGTGCGCGGCATGATCGATCACGGATTTTCCGCCGACGATCCTTCCGCCGTGAACCTCTATTTCGGCGCGATGGTGGGCGTCGTGGCGATTCTCGCATTCGCTTCCGGCACGCGCTATTATCTGGTGATGACGCTCGGCGAGCGCATCGTCGCCGATCTGCGCGGCGATTTCTTCCGCCATCTCACCTCGCTCGACGCCGCCTTCTACGACAAGACGAAGACCGGCGAGCTGACCTCGCGCCTCACCGCGGACACGACGCAGCTGAAATCCGTGTTCGGCTCCTCCGTGTCGATCGCGCTGCGCAATCTCTTCATGTTCGCGGGGGCGATCGTGATGATGACGCTGACGAGCCCCAAGCTCACCGGCGTCGCGCTCGCGGCCATTCCCTGCATCGTACTGCCGCTCATCGCCTCCGGGCGGGTGATGCGGCGGCGCTCGCGCCATGCGCAGGATCAACTCGCCACGGCCAGCGCCTATGCCGCGGAAAATCTCGCGGCCATGCGCACCATGCAGGCCTGCAATGCGCAGCGAGTCGCGGCCGAGCGTTTCGGCGCCGCGGCGGAAGGCGCCTATGCCGCCGCGCGCGACGCCACGCAGACTCGCGCCATCGTCACTTCGGTGACGATTTTCCTCGCCTTCGGCAGCGTCGTCGCAATGTTGTGGCTGGGCGCGCAGGATGTGCTCGCCGGCCGCATCACCACCGGCGTTCTCTCGCAATTCGTGCTCTACGCCGTGCTGGCGGCGAGCTCGCTCGGAGAATTGTCGCAGGTCTGGAGCGAGGTGTCCGCCGCCGCCGGCGCCGCTGGCCGCATCGGCGAGATTCTCTCCATCCAGCCCACGGTCGCTGCGCCTTCCGCTCCTCTCCATCTGCCGAAGCCCGTTCGCGGCGGCGTCGCCTTCGATGATGTCGGCTTCTCTTATCCTGCGGGCTCGGGACGGGCGGCCTTGGATGGGCTGAGCTTTGCCGTCGCGCCGGGCGAGCGCATCGCCATCGTCGGCCCTTCGGGCGCCGGCAAATCGACCGTGTTCCAATTGCTCGAGCGCTTCTACGATGTTTCGCGGGGCGCGATCACGATCGACGGCGTCGATCTGCGCGCGCTCGATCCGATCGAGCTGCGCGGCGCCATCGCGCTCGCGCCGCAGGACCCGATCGTCTTCGGCATGAGCGTCGCCGACAACATCGCCTATGGCCGCGAGGGCGTCTCGCGCAGCGCGATCATCGAGGCGGCGAAGCGCGCGCAGGCGGCGCAATTCATCGAGGCGCTGCCGCAGGGCTATGACACGGAGATCGGCGAGCGCGGCGTCACGCTCTCCGGCGGCCAGCGCCAGCGCCTCGCCATTGCGCGCGCCATTCTCGCCGACGCGCCGATCCTGCTGCTCGACGAGGCGACCTCGGCGCTCGACGCCGAGAACGAGGCGCTGGTGAAAGAGGCGCTGCATGATGTGATGCGGGGACGCACCACGCTGGTGATCGCCCATCGGCTGGCCACAGTGCTCGAAGCCACCCGCATTCTGGTGATGAGCGAGGGCCGCATCGTGGAGCAGGGGACTCATGCGAGCCTCGTCGCCGCGGGCGGACTCTATGCGCGGCTGGCGCGGCTGCAATTCGACATGGGCGCGGAAGCGGCGGCGGCGGCGCTGGAGACGGCGTGAGGCTTCCGTCGCGCGGCCTCGATCGAGTTTTCCACCGTGGGCGCGCGCCGATTTTGCCTTCCGTCATATTGGTGCTATGAGCACGCGCCAACCCGGAAGACGGCCGTCGTCGCCGTCTCTACGTCGTCCGGCCTCGAGCATGGCCGGTTTTTGCGCCCCCGAGGGAGTTGGCTTCATGACATCATACGCACGACCGCCGTTGCACGAGGCTCTGACCTTCGACGATGTGTTGCTGCGTCCGAGCCATTCGTTGGTGATGCCGTCGCAAGTCGATATTTCGACTCGGCTGACGCGCGACATAACGCTCAACCTGCCGATCATCTCCTCGGCCATGGACACGGTGACGGAGGCGCGCCTCGCCATCGCCATGGCGCAGGCCGGCGGATTGGGCGTCATCCACCAGAACCTCACCCCCGCCGCCCAGGCCGCCGAGGTGCGCAAGGTCAAGCGCTATGAGAGCGGCATGGTGGTCGATCCGATCACCATCTATCCCGACGAGACGCTCGCCGACGCGCTGGCGCTGATGGCGCGCTATAATATTTCCGGCATTCCGGTGGTCGAGCGCGGCCATGGCGAGAAGCCCGGCAAGCTCGTCGGCATTCTCACCAATCGCGACGTGCGCTTCGCCGACAATATGCGCGAGCCGGTCGCCGAGCTGATGACCAAGCAGCTCATCACCGTGCGCGAGGGCGTCGATCAGGAGGAGGCGCGTCGCCTCCTGCATCAGCATCGCATCGAGAAATTGCTCGTCGTCGACGAGGATTATCGCTGCGTCGGCCTCGTCACCGTGAAGGACATCGAAAAGGCGACGCTGCATCCGCACGCAGCCAAGGACGCCGAGGGGCGGCTGCGTGTCGCCGCCGCCGCCACGGTCGGCGATCGCGGCTTCGAGCGTGCGCTGCAATTGATCGACGCCGGCGTCGATCTCATCGTCATCGACACGGCTCATGGCCATTCGCAGGCGGTGCTGGATCAGGTCGGCCGCATCAAGAAATTCTCCAACAAAGTCTCCATCGTCGCCGGCAATATTGCGACGCGCGACGCGGCCAAGGCGCTGATCGACGCCGGCGCCGACGCCGTGAAGGTCGGCATCGGCCCGGGCTCCATCTGCACGACCCGCATTGTGGCGGGCGTCGGCGTGCCGCAGCTCACGGCGATCATGGACGCGGCCGAGGAGGCGTTCAAAGCCGGCGTGCCGGTCATCGCCGACGGCGGCGTCAAATATTCGGGCGACCTCGCCAAGGCGATCGCCGCCGGCGCCTCGGCCGTGATGATCGGCTCGCTGCTCGCCGGCGCCGAGGAGGCTCCGGGCGAGGTGTTTCTCTATCAGGGCCGCTCCTTCAAATCCTACCGCGGCATGGGCTCCGTCGGCGCGATGGAGGCCGGCTCCGCCGCCCGCTATTTCCAGCAGGATGTGAAGGAGAGCCTGAAGCTGGTGCCGGAGGGAATCGAGGGTCAGGTGCCCTATCGCGGACCGGTGGCGCCGATCCTCTATCAGCTCGCCGGCGGATTGCGCGCCGCCATGGGCTATGTCGGCGCGCCGACCATTCCCGAGTTCCAGTCCAAGGCGGAATTCGTGCGCATCACCAACGCCGGCCTGCGCGAGAGCCATGTCCATGACGTGACGATCACCAGAGAGAGCCCGAATTATCCGACCGGCGGCGCGTGATGCGCGTTCTGATCCTCGGCGCGGGGGCCGTCGGCGGCTATTTCGGCGGCCGGCTCGTCGAAGCGGGCGCGGATGTGACCTTTTTCGTGCGGGAAGCGCGCTTGCGCCTCCTCGCCGAGCGCGGGCTGCGGATCGAGAGCCCTTTGGGCGACATGAATCTCGCAGGCGAACCGAGGGCGAACACATTCTCGGCGACATGCTGGCGCGGGCGCGGCTGGCGCGGCTGGAGACGCCGGTGCTGGAAATCGCCGCGACGCATTTGCGCGCCTATGAAGCGAGTCGAGCGTCTGGCGGCACGAATTTCGCGTAGTTCTCGGCTTCTTCGGCGAAAGGCGCCGCAGACCGGGGATTTGACACAATGAGCGATCCGAGCGCGAGCCTCGCCAAGGCGGAAGAACAGGTTCTCGCCGCCGCGCGGCGCAATTTTGACAGCTTCTTCCGCTGGGTCGCCTTCCTCGACGATTCGATCAAAAAGGATATCGGCCCGAAATTCGGCGTCGAGCTGGCGCTGAAGGCGAGCGCCGTCGAGCAGAAGGTGATGGGCCTGCTCTTCGTCTCGCGTCCGCTCAAGGAGCCGCTGCCGCTGCCTTTCGAGATCGAGGGAAGCTCGATCCGCTTCGGCCATCCGAAATTCGAGCGCGACGACGAGGCCGCCGGCGAGAAGACCACGCGCTATGACGTTTCGACCATAGACGATGTGAACCGCATTCTGGGCGATGTGGTGCAGGATTACATCGGCTGATCCTGCGGGGCATGGCATGTCGATTGCTATCTAATTCTGAGACAAGCAATCAGACGGGCTCAGGCCCTTTGTCGGAGATCGGACATGCTGCCGCAAGTCGTCCTGGTCGATGGCGTCCCCAGATGCGTTATTCGCCCGACCGATCAGAAAGCGCTCGACCGCTTCGTGCGCAACAGCAGGAAATGGCTTCAGGCCGGCAATGCCGAAGCCAAATGCACCTACCGCCCGGCCGATGATACGGAGAGGGCGGTCTGGACGGACGCTTTCGAGCTGCACAAGGCCGCCGGCTCCGATGAGGAGAGCTTTTTCGGCATTCCCCTCATCTGCGCCGCGGCAATGGCGGCGGCTCCGTCCGAATAGGCGGACTTTACGATCCGATCGGTTCGCGCGGCCGCGTCGACTATATCGGCGTAGTCAATGCTGGCCCGGCGCGAGCTTCACGCCGCGCCGCTCGAAAGTGATGTAGGAGACGAGCGCCGTCATGCGCGGATCGTCGGGCGCGAGATTTGCGCCCTGCAGCGGATTGCGAATGCACCAGTTCACCATCTCGAACAGCTGCGTCACCTTGCCGAGCTGCTTCTGGAATTTCGGATAGGTCTCTGGGTGTGTGTTGGCGGCGTTGGGGTGGCATTGCGCGCAAGCGACGCCATTGGTCCCGAGCGCGCCGCTCGTCCATAATTCGCGGCCCTTGGCCGCCACCTGCTCGAATTCCTTCTGATAGCGCTCGACGTCTGTCTTGGTGAATTCATCGGCGCGCGCGGTCGCGCCGAGGGCGGCGAGGCCGAGAGCGAGGAGCAAAGTCGCGCGAAGCATGAGCGAACTCCGATCAATAATGGGTCTGTGGCAGACGGCGCCGCGTCGGCTCCTGATAGGCGACGTCGACCGGATGGCCGGCCTTGTGGTCGAAGGCGACTGTGCGTTGATCGTTGTCCCAGAGCTGATAGCGCGCGGTGACGCGGCCCGAGCCTATGTCGATCAGCTGCCAGCCGGTGGCGTCGCGCTCGAAGAAGGGATCGGCGCGGTTCATCGGAATGGTGAGCACGGGCAGATGGCTCTCGGCCTGCGCATAGCTCTGCGGATAGGGCCAGGGCCAGGCCGTGGCCATCACCGAGTTGAAGCTGATGTTGCCGATCTGATTATATTGGATCTGATGGACATGGCCGTAGATGACGTTGACGCTGTCGAAAGGCTGCAGCAGCGCTTGCACTTCCTCGGCGTCGTCGGTCCAGAAATTCCAGCCCTTGTAGATCTTCTGCAGCGGCGAATGGGAGAAGACGACGAGCGGCGTCTTCTTGTCCACCTTGGCGAGGTCATTGGCGAGCCATTTGCGCTGCTTGTCGCCGACCATGAAGGGCGAGCCGTTCGGATTGTCGAGCCCGGCCATCTCCAACATGCGCTGCTCGGCCGTCGGCCAGCGATGGAAGGTCCATTGCTCGCTGGTCAAAATCGAGTTCAGCACGATGAAATGCACGCCCTTATGGTCGAAGCTGTAATAATGCGGGCCGTAGAGCTTGCTCCAATAATCGCCGAGATCGAAATAATAATCGTGCTCGCCCATGACGGCGTGCAGTCTGCCTTTCAGCTTGGAGAGCATTTCGGCGCCGTGGTCCAGCTCCTCGCGCTTGCCGAGCTGGGCGAGATCGCCGCCGAAGATGACGAAATCCGATTCCGGCTTCACCAGATTGGCCTCGGCGACGGCGCGTTTCAGCCCCTGATCCCAATTGCGCACGAAGCTCGCGCCTTTGATCTGCTGGATATGTGCGTCGGAAATATAGGTGAAGGTGAAATCCTCGCGCTCCCCGCCGAAGGCGAGCGTGACCATGCTGATCGGCAGAGTGGTCAGCGCCGCGCCGGCCCCGGCTCCCGCGAGAACGCTGCGCCTGGTGACGAATTCGCTCATCTGCTCGGCTCCCTTTTCTCGATCGCGCCGGGCGCGTTCATTTCGTCGCCGCGCCGACATAGGCCGGCGAGGTGAGCGTCTCCAGGAAGGCGACGAGATCGTCCTGCTGCTGCTTGGAGAGGTTCAGTGGGCGAATGCCGCCGGAGAGATAATCATTCACCTGCGGCGGATCGCCCTTGCTGCGCCCGCCATTGTCATAATGCTCGACGACATCCTTCAGCGTCTTCAGCGAGCCGTCGTGCATATAGGGCGCGGTCACCGCGACATTGCGCAGCGTGGGCGTCTTGAAGGCGCCGATGACGTCGAATTGATCGGTGACGGCGAAGCGGCCGAGCTCCGAGGTCATGGGGTCGGTCAGCACGGCTTTGTCGACATCGACGCCCTTCGATTTCGCGTTCAGAAATTCGGCGGAGAGGCGCGGAATAGCGGATTGCATCCGATTGACGCCGACGCCGATATTGTGGAACCGATTGTCGGTGAACAGCGCCTGGTCCTGCTCGATCACATGGCAGGAGACGCAGCGGCCCTGGCCGACGAAGACCTCGAAGCCGCGCTTTGCTGCCTCCGATATCGCATTCTCCTCATGGCCGAAGCGCCAGCGGTCGAAGGGCGAATCGCCGGAGACGAGGGTGCGCTCATAGGCGGCGATGGCCTTCTTCACCTCATCCATCGTCACGCCGTCGCCGCTCTTGCCGAAGACCTTTTTGAAGAGCTCGACATAGAAGGGATCGGAGCGCGCGATCACGAGAATCGGCTCATGCGTGGGCAGGCCCATCTCGACGGGATTGAGGAATGGATGCTGCGACTGATCCTCGAGCGAGGCCGAGCGCCCATCCCAGAAAAAGGAGGTGAAATAGGCCGCGTCGATCACTGTCGGCGCATTGCGCGTGCCGGTCTTCGCGCCGACGCCCTCCGAGGTGCGCAGTGGGCTGTCGGTGAAGGCGCGGTCGTCCTTGTGGCAGGTGGCGCAGGCGACCGTGCCGTCGGATGAAAAACGCAGATCATGGAACAGGCGATCGCCGAGCGCGATTTTTTCGGCCGTCTGCGGATTATCAGCGGGGATGGGGATAGGCGGCAGGCCCAGCGGCTCGGCGATAGCGAGGCCCGCGGAAAGTCCCGCCGCGCCGAGGCCGGCGAGACCGAGCCCCGCGAGATCGAGAAACGAGAGACTGAACATTGCCGCGACCGCGGTCGCGGCGCGCTTGCGCACGGCCATGTCGTCCTCCCCGCTGCGCCTGTCGGCTGAAGCCGCTTCGTTCGCTCGGCGCGAGCATTCGCAATCCTGCCTGGAATCCTTCTCATCGGCAAGGATTCTCGGGGCGGTCTTCGAGCTTTTGTCTCGCCTGCCGCCAGTAACCGAAGCTACGCCGCGCGACCAATATTTCAAGCCTGCGGCGCGAGAAAAATATCTGGCGCCGGGGCGACGTCATCAATTCGACATGACCGGAAAAATAGTAGAGTTATAGTTGTAATTACATGACATCTCCCAGTTTGGCGCATTATTGCCTTTGCCCGCGGGCTCAGCTTGTGGTAGGCGGGCGGCGGTTCGAGCGGCGTCCGTTCGCAGCGCACGCGCGAGCCCCATCGGAGGAGCCCTGGGAAATGTCACGTGCATTCATCGCCGCGCTGAGCGCGATGGCGCTGATCCCTTTCGCCGCAGTCGCCGGCGATCTGCGATCGGACGCCAACGCCGTTTTCAAGCCGGTCACCGCGGCTGCGGCCGCCAAGGCCGTGAAGAACAACGAACTCACACCCGCCAAGATCGAACTCGGCAAAGAGCTGTTCTTTGATCCGCGCATCTCCTCGAGCCAGCTCATCAGCTGCAACTCGTGTCATAATCTGAGCCTCGGCGGCGTCGACGCCGGCTCGACCTCCATCGGCCATGGCTGGCAGAAGGGCCCGCGCCGCGCGCCGACCGTTCTCAACGCCGTGTTCAACGCCGCCCAGTTCTGGGACGGCCGCTCCGAGGATCTGAAGGCTCAGGCCAAGGGTCCGGTGCAAGCCGGCGTCGAGATGAACAACACGCCGTCGAATGTCGAGGCGACGCTGAACAGCATTCCGGCCTATGTCGCCTCGTTCCAGAAGGCCTTCCCGGGCGACAACAAGCCGGCGAGCTTCGACAATTTCGCCAAGGCGATCGAGGCTTTCGAAGCGACGCTGGTGACGCCGAACTCGCGCCTCGACAAATTCCTCGCCGGCGACGAGGCGGCGCTGGACGCGACGCAGAAGAAGGGCCTGCGCCTCTTCATCGACAAGGGCTGTAGCGGCTGCCACGACGGCGTGAACGCCGGCGGCGGCAATTACGCGCAGTTCGGCGCGGTGGAAAAGCCGTCGGCGGCCATTCTGCCGGAAGCCGACAAGGGTCGTTTCGCCGTCACTAAGAGCCCGGCGGACGTTTTCTCCTTCCGCGTCGCGCCGCTGCGCAATGTCGCGCTGCGCGCGCCCTATTTCCATACCGGCCAGGTGTGGACGCTGGAGGAGGCGGTCGAGGTCATGGCGAAATCCCAGCTCGGCGTGCAGCTCGCGCCCGACGAGACCACGGCCATCGTCGCCTTCCTCGGCGCGCTGACCGGCGATCAGCCGAAAGTCGACTATCCGGTCCTGCCGGCGCGCGCCAATGCGACGCCCAAGCCGCAGCAGGAACTCGCGACGAAGCACGCTCACTGAGCGGATTTCTCGCTGCGCTCGACAAAGCCTCCGCGCCCGCGCGCGGAGGCTTTTCTGCGAAGTCATGAAATTGTGCGTTTGCGCATTTAGCTTTCGAAAAAGACAATTGCGAATGGAGCCGCGCCGTGACGCTCTCACGAATTTTGGCCGGAGCTTCCCTTTTGCCGTTTTTCTTCGGCCTCGTCGGCTCCTCGCTCGCGCAGGAGGCGGCAAATCCTTTCGCGGTGATCGGCCATATCGTCGTGATCTATACCGAGAACCGCAGCTTCGATAATGTCTTCGGCCTCTATCCCGGCGCCGATGGCCTCGGCATAGGCGCCGAGCGCTTCGCCCAGGTCGACGTCGACGGCAAGCCTTTCGGCGAGTTGCCGCCGGTGCGCGGCGACAAGGGCGTCGACGCCCGTTTTCCCTCCATTCTCCCCAATGCGCCTTTTCCCATCGAAGCCTTCCTGCCGAATGCCGAGAAGACGCCCGATCTGACGCATGATTTCTTCCAGGAGAAGGAGCAGATCAATGGCGGCAGAATGGATCGCTTCGCCGCCGTCTCGGGCGCCGGCGGGCTGGTCATGGGCTATTACGACGGCCGCTCCCTCGCGCAATGGCGCCTCGCTCGGGAGTTCACGCTCGCCGATCATTTTTTCCACGGCGCCTTCGGCGGCTCGTTCCTCAATCACATGTTTCTCGTCTGCGCCTGCGCCCCGACCTTCCCTTCGGCGCCGCCGTCGCTGATTGCCGAGATCGACGAGGCCACCGGCTTTCTCGCGCGCGCCGCCGACACGCCGGCGAGCGCTCATATCGGCCCGCCGCGCTACAAAAAGCCCGGACCCGTCACCAGCGACGGCTTCGTGGTCAGCACGATGCAGCCGACGACGCCCTTGTCGCCGCGCGACGCTCCGACGCCCGCGGGCCTCGGCCTGCCGCCGCAGACGCAGCCGACGATCGGCGACCGGCTGACCGAGAAGGGCGTCTCATGGGCCTGGTATGCCGGCGGCTGGAACGACATGCGCGCCGGGCGCATTCGCCAGCGCGAGGCGCCCGAGTTCTTTCAGACGCATCACCAGCCCTTTCTCTATTTCGCCGATTTCGGTCCCGGAACGCCCGCGCGCGAGCGGCATTTGAAGGACGCCGACGATTTCTTCGCGGCGGCGGAGGCGGGGACGCTGCCCGCCGTCTCTTTCTACAAGCCGGTCGGCAAGTTCAACGAGCATCCGCATTACGCCGATCTGAAGACCGGCGACGCGCATCTCGCCGATGTCGTCGCGCGGCTGCGGCGCAGTCCGAATTGGAACGACATGCTGATCATCATCACGGCCGATGAGAACGGCGGCTCCTGGGATCATGTCGCGCCGCCGCGGATCGACCGTTTCGGTCCCGGGACGCGCGTGCCGACGTTGATTCTGTCGCCCTTCGCGAAAAAGGGATTCGTCGACCACACGGTCTATGACACTGCGTCGATTCTGGCGACGATCGAAACGCGCTTCGGACTGGCGCCGCTCACCGCGCGCGACAAGGGCGCCGCCGATCTGCGCAATGCGTTGGACGTCGCCGCTCCGGCGCCGGGAAGCGCCGCCCGCTGATCGGCGCCGCGGCGCGGCTCAAGTCATTCTGTCACAGCCCGGCCGGGGAGGCTTGTCCGCAGCGACGGCGCCTCGTCCATAGGCGCTGCCTATCTCCAAGACATTTGAATTATCGGCATTTAATTGCCGATGCCGAGGCGCCTTCGGCCTTCGGCGTGGGTGGGACCGCCCGAAATTGCGGCGCCGCATAAACCGCCCGAGAGAATACCTATAACCACTCTATAGATTATTTTGACCCACCCTATTGGATATTGTCATTAGGCAGCGGAACGGAAATGGTTGCGGCTCGCCGAACGAGGGCGTTTCGGATTGCTTGCGCTGGGAGGCGGGGCT
>NZ_PUIV01000027.1 GCF_003113265.1 Methylosinus sporium | reverse complement strand
GTAATGCGCGATAGCGAGCCGGATCAGCGGATCGACGCCGTCATCCGCGTGGATGTAGCGCTCCCAATTGGCGAGTTTGTCGCGCAGCAGTTCGGCTCCTTCGGGCGGAGTGTAGACCACTCGGCCGGTCGCCTCGTTCAGCAGCGCTGTGCCTGGGGTTGCGCGGATATCGAGGTTCACTCCTTTGATGGTCCGACATATCTCGATGGCGCTCCGAGTCGAAAGCGGGCGGTCCTTCAGACTCTCGAAGCCCTGATAAAGCGCCGTGCGATAGCGGAGCGCTTCCTTGGTGGCAGGGTCGACGCCGGTTTCCGGCCGGTTGGCGAAGCGGAAGAGCCTGTCCGTGGTCGTGACGATGTTTTCGATCTCGGAGCTTGCTTGCGCTTCGAGGAGCGGAATCGAATTGATCAGAACCGACGGGTTGGGGATCAGCCGGCCAGAGATTTTGAGCTCCGCCAGCGCCGCGCGGGCCCCGACGCAGGCCTTGAGAACGGCCTTGGTCTCGACGTCCTGGCGCGGCGGCAGAGCCGGAAGATCATCATAGGGACGGGCAGGGTCGAACGACATGTCGATGAAGCCTTTGTCGATCGACAGATCGTTTCCGACATGTCGATGAGATCGACAAATGCCGGAAACGTGTCGATTATTCGAGATTCTATCGACATATAAGCTCCGGCGCAATACGCAAATACATAATCGTATGCGACTATAAATCGGTCGTTTGAAATCGCATCCGAAGGCCGACGCTCGCCGCCGGCGCATAGGGGCGAGCAGGAGAAAGGCCCGAAAAACAGCCCTTTTCGTCGATTTGCGGGCTAAAAGCGCGCCTCCAGAGCCGTGCCGAGGCGTGCTTTCGGCGGCCGAGGGGACGCATTTCGATCCGGGCGACGAAACAAACAAAGTGTCTTCTATCGCTCAAGCTAAATTCCAGATAAATTGATAATCGTCTTGATTCGTGCAGGATTAAAATGGGATTAGATCTTCCCGGCTCGGTTTCATTCGAGCCTCTGCAGGCGCCCTTCGAGAGCGCGTCGGACGCCCTCGCGCGTTTCGACGAGCGGCTTCGCTCCAGCCCCGTCGCCGAAGCCTTCGTTCTTCGCGCGCATTTCCACGACGCCTGCGCAGCCTTGTGGCGCGCGGGCGAATTCGTGCAGCTCGAAGACCTCGTGCTTCATGACGCCGGAATGGACGTGCGCACGCCGACGCACGAGCTCGTGCGAGCCCACGCCGTTCTGCTGACGCGCCGTCGCATTGCCGATCGCGAGCCGGGATGGGCGTTGACGACCGACGGCCTCGCCAGTCTGCGTGGCGCATGGCGACCGAACGGCGTTGCGTGCGAGCCGACCGCTGGTTCGCTCGTCATGGTCGAAGCCGCGGATCGGGAGGTGGATGACGAGGACTATGAGACGATCCTTACAGGAGAATTCGCCGAGATCGATGAATTGCTGGCGCGAACGTCACGCCCGATAGAGCGAATCCAGCCGGTTCCGCCGAAGCGGGACGACTCTGGTTTGGTCTACGACGAAGATTGGGACCGTGAGGCCCGTCTCGCGGAATGGCGCGAGCGTCTGGGCCGCAGCCAGAACCTTCCGCCTTTAATGGCGGCGAGCGTCGCGCTCGATGCTTGGGAGGAGATCGAGCCGTTGCAGCGCAGCGGTTGGCTCGGCCCCTTGCTCGCCGCAGCCTTGCTCAGATCCCGTGGAAAGACGCGACATCATCTCGCTGCGCTGCATTCTGGATTTCGATACGCCAAATATCGTCGAGTCGGCCGGGATGATTTGGAAACTCGATTGATCGCACTCGCATGTGCGATCGAAACGATGGCGAATGCGGACGCGAAGGAGCTCGACAGATTGACGCTCGCGCGCGAGCTCCTGCTCAGAAAATGCAAAGGCCGACGAACGAATTCGAGGATGCCGCAGCTCGTCGAATTGTGTCTCGCTTCGCCGGTCGTCACCGTCCCTCTCGCCGCCAAGGAGCTTCGGGTCTCTCAACAAGCCGCCACCACGATGTTCGACGAACTCTCGTCGAACCTTCGCGAGCTGACCGGGCGTGGGCGATACAGAGCGTGGGCTGTTGTCTGAGGGACGGGAACGCAATAATCGCGCGCGTCGCCGGCGAGATCGGAGGAGACGGCATCGAAAGTCTTCCAGTGGGGCGGATCGCATGTCTGGAAGGTGGGCTCGTCCCGCGGGAGAATGCCGCCGAACGCCGGTGCGGATGCGCCGCGGACGACGTCCATGTCATGCATTATTTCATGTCTTTCGCCCGTTCGCCGCACCGAGCCTCCATTTCCGCGAAGACTCGCTCGATCCACTCGATCACGAGCTTGATGCGCGCAAGATGCTTCAAATCGGATCGAACCAATAACCAGAGTTCTCGCGTGAGGACGGGTTCGGCTCCACTGAGCCGCACGAGACCTTCGTCACGGTCGCCCACGCAGATCGGCATGAGCGAGCGACCCAAGCCGGCGTGCACGGCATTCATCGCGAGATCGGAGTCGTTGACGATCAAGCCCGGGCCGAGGTCCGGCTCCTGCTTCACGGCCTCGGCGAGCCAGCGCGCGAGCGGCAAAGCGGACAGGCTCTCTTCGTAAGTGACCCAGGGCAGCTTTTCCGTCGAGGATCCAACGGCTCCGAAAACCCCATAGGGCAACTCGCAGATGCGGCGGGCGACGAGACGATAGTCTTGCTCGGGTCGGGCGAAGCGCACGGCGATGTCGATCTCCCTATCGCCGAGATCCAAGTTTCTCGGCTCGGAGACGAGGTGCAGCTGCAATTGAGGATGAGCCCGCAGAAATTCCGGGAGCGCAGGCAGCAAGACCCGATTCATGATCAGAGCCACCGAGGTCAATCGTACCGTTCCCGCGGCGCTGTCGTCCTGGCCTGTCGCGACGCTTTTGATGCCGCAGACGCCCATTTCGATTTGCTCGGCGTGCCGGAGAACCTCGTGACCGGTCTCCGTGAGCAGCAACTGCCCATTGGCGCGCTCGAACAGACGCGAGCCCAGGGCGCGCTCGACGCGAGCCACTCGGCGCGCGATCGTCGTTTCGTCGACGTGCAACTGCCGCGCCGCGGTAGCCAGACGGCCAGTCCGCGACAGGACAATGACATAGCGAAGATCGTCCCAATTCAGATTCTGCATTTTTGCAGACTGCTCCTGCAAAATCACTTCTAGCAAGGCAAAATTGTCGGTGCTAGCTTGCCCCCGGTCAAGGTGCGGCGTCGACGCTTTTTCCAACGGCTCGCCGGGCCGCCGGACGGATTCGATCCGCTCGGCGGGCGGAGGCGTCGCGTCGCCGATTAGCCCAAGCGTCGAATCCGTCGGCCGCCCAGCGCAGGCCGCCGTTTGTCCGACAAGGACTTCGAAATGCTCCAGCTCGTGCTGATCGCTCTGCGGCGCCCCTACACTTTCGTCGTGGCGGCGGTTCTCATCGTCATACTCGGCGCGTTGGCGATTGTCAGGACGCCGGTCGACATATTTCCGGCGGTCGGCATTCCTGTCGTGTCCGTGATCTGGACCTATGTCGGCCTTTCGCCGGACGATATGTCCACCCGCATCCTCTATCCTTACGAGCTGGCGCTGACGGCGCTCGTCAACGACATCGATCATGTCGAATCACAGAGCTACAATGGCATCGGCGTCAACAAGATCTATTTTCAGCCGAAGGTGAAAATAGATCTCGCGCTGGCGCAGGTGGGCGCGGCGGGCCAGACCGTCTTGCGCCTGCTCCCCCCGGGCGTGCAGCCGCCACAGGTCATATCTTTCAACGCGTCGACCGTGCCGGTCATTCAGATCGCGTTCTCGAGCGCCACACGCACCGAGGCGGAGGTCGCCGACGCCGTCTACACGCTCATCCGGCCGCCTTTGACGACAGTGACCGGCGCCGCCGTCCCTTTTCCCTATGGCGGCAAATCGCGGCAGGTGCGCATCGACCTCGACCAGGAAAAATTGCTCGGCCTCGGTCTCACGGCGCAAGATGTGGTGACTGCCGTCGAACGGCAAAATCTCATCATTCCCGCCGGCACGCAGAAGATCGGCGACTATGAATACGCCGTCCTCATCAACGACGCGCCCGCCGACATCGCCGCGCTGAACGACTTTCCGATAAAGCGCGCCGATGGCGCGATCGTCTATCTGCGCGACGTGGCCCATGTCCACAACGGCAACGCGCCACAAACCAATCTCGTGCGCGTCGATGGCGCGCCGGCGGTGCTGCTGCCCGTGCTGACCTCCGGATCGGCGTCGTCGCTCGACGTGATCAACGGCGTCAAGGCGATGCTGCCGCGATTGAAGCTCGCGCTCCCGGACGGGATCGAGATGACGGTGATCGGCGACCAGTCCGCCTTCATCAGCGGAGCGGTCGTGAGCGTCGCGCGCGAGGCGGCGATCGCGGCCGCGCTCACCGGCCTCATGATCCTGCTCTTTCTCGGCAGCTGGCGCTCGACGATCATCATCACGATCTCGATCCCACTCTCCATTCTCGCCGCCCTCTTCGCGCTGTCGGCGCTGGGCGAAACCGTCAATGTGATGACGCTCGGCGGTCTCGCGCTCGCCGTCGGCCTCCTCGTCGACGACGCGACCGTCACGATCGAGAATGTCAACCGTCACATGGAGGCGGGCGAGGCGATCGACGACGCGATCATCAAGGCAGCAAAGGAGATCATCACGCCCGCCACCGTGTCGCTGCTTTGTATCTGCATCGTGTTCGCGCCGCTGCTGCTTCTCGGCGGCGTCGCCGGCTATCTGTTTCGTCCGCTCGCCGAAGCCGTCGTCTTTGCGATGATTGCATCCTACTGTCTGACCTACACTCTGGTCGAGACGATGGCCCGCTATTTCCTCAGCGCGCAGCAACGTGAGGCGCTGCGCGAGGCGAAATACGGCCCGGCCCGGCGCGGCGTCTTCCTCGCGACGTTCACGCGCGCGCAAATCGCGTTCGAAAGAGGCTTCGAAAGATTGCTCGACACTTACGCGCGCGTGCTCCAACTGGCGCTTGCGCGCCCGAAGGCTTTCGTCGCTATGTTCTTCGCGGGCGTCGCGCTCTCTTTCACGCTGACCCCCTTTCTCGGACGCGATTTCTTCCCCGAGACCGAAAGCAGTTCCTTGCGACTGCATGTCCGCCTCCCCACGGGAACTCGTCTTGAGCAGGCTGGCGTTCTCTGCGACCGGATCGAAGCCGAGATCCGCGACGTTCTGCCGCATGGCGCGCTGACGAGCATCGTCGACAACATCGGCCTGCCGATCTCGGGCATCAATCTGAGCTACAACAACTCCGGCACCATCGGCACGAACGACGCCGATCTGACGCTGAGCTTCGATCCCGAGAAGGTCGCCGATGCGAGTCCCTTCGCGGAACTATTGCGCGAGCGTCTGCCCCGCGCCTTTCCCGGCGTCGTGTTCTCTTTCCTGCCGGCCGACATAGTGACGCAAATCCTCAATTTCGGCTTGCCGGCTCCGCTCGACATCCAGATCTCGGGAAGCAAGCGCGACGAAAACCTCGTCTATCTGCAAAAGACCTTGGAGCGAGTCGCCCGCGTGCCGGGGATCGCCGATCCGCGCATGCAGCAGGCGGGCGATTTGCCTACGCTCCACGTCGACGTTGATCGAACGCTCGCGCAGGAGGTCGGACTCTCGGAGCGCGACGTCACGGTCTCCTTGCAGACCATGCTCGCCGGCTCGTTCCAGACCTCGCCGGCCTTCTGGCTCAACGTCAAGAGCGGCGTCTCCTATCCGATCGTGACGATGGAGCCGCAGTTTTGGAACACGAGCCTCGACGCGCTGGCGAGCAAGCCGGTGGCCGCAGGCGAGGGACAACAAATTCTCAGCGGCATCGCCTCCATTCGGCGCGGCTGGAGTTCGGGCGTCGTCACGCATTTCAACAGCCAGTCGGCGTTCGACATCTATGCCGGCGTGCGCGGCCGCGACCTAGGCGCGATTGCGGATGACGTTCAAAAAATATTGGACGACACCCGCAAGGAAGCGCCGGCCGCCTCCAATCTGGCGCTGCGCGGTCAAATCGCCACGATGCGCAGCGCCTATGCGGATTTGCTGCTCGGCCTCGTCCTGTCGATCGTGTTCGTCTACCTCATCATCGTCGTCAATTTCCAATCCTGGCTGGACCCGTTCTTGATCGTCTCCGGCCTGCCGACGGCATTGGCCGGCATCGTCTGGATGCTCTTTTTGAGCGAGACGACCATATCCGTTCCGGCGCTGACCGGAGCGATCATGTGCATGGGCGTCGCGACGGCAAACAGCAATCTCGTCATCGCCTTCGCGCGCGAGCGGCTCGATCACGGCGACACTCCGCTCCATGCGGCGGCGGCGGCGGGCGTGACGCGCTTTCGCCCCGTCATCATGACGGCTCTCGCGATGATCATCGGCATGGCACCTATGGCGCTCTCCGCCGAGCAGAATGCTCCCCTCGGTCGCGCCGTCATCGGCGGCCTGACCTTCGCGACCATGGGAACGCTGCTGTTGCTGCCGGTCATGTTCAGTCTCGCGCATGGTTTCCTCGCCCGCCGCAGAGCGCAGCGCGCGCAATACGACGCGCCGGAGAATACGGAATTGGAGCAAGCGAATGTCGCACCATGAGCCGCCTCGTCTCCAACCGCCGGACCCGCTGGCGCAGGCGGAGTTCTTGCGCAGGCTGCGTCCGAGAGGACTCGTCGCCATAGGCGTTATTCTCGCGCTTGTCGTCTCCGGCGTGGCCTCGCGTCATGCGCGCGACGCCGAACTCGCGCGCGTGACGCAGGAAGCGGTGATTCCGACGGTCGAACTATGTACGCCGACGCTCTCGACAGCCACCCAGGAGCTCGTGCTGCCGGCCAATGTCGAGGCCTTCGTCGACGCGCCGATCTATGCGCGCGTCAACGGATATTTGAAGAGCTGGGCCTATGACATAGGCGCGCAGGTCAAGGTCGGCGACGTGCTTGGCGTCATCGACGCGCCCGACCTCAACCAGCAGGTGGAGCAGGCCAAGGGTCTCCTCGCGCGCAGCAAGGCGGAGCAAAATCTCGCGCGCGCGACGGCGAAGCGCTGGACCACGCTCCGCAACCAGGCCGCGGTCTCGCCCCAGAGCGCGGACGAAAAGACCGGAAATCTGGAGGCGGCGGCAGCCTCGCAGAATGCGGCTCAGGCCAATCTCGACCGGCTCGTCGCTCTCGAAGCATATCTCAATCTGACATCGCCTTTCGACGGCGTCGTTACAGCGCGCAATGTCGACGTCGGCGCCTTGGTCGACGCTGGCGCCGGGCGGCGGGAGCTGTTTCGCGTCGCCGACATTCACAAAATGCGCGTCTATGTCCGCGCGCCGCAGGCCTATGCGGCGAAGATCACGCCGGGGCTGACCGCGCGGTTGACGTTGCCGCAATATCCGACGCGGGAATTTTCGACGAAGATCATGACGACCGCCAGCGCGATCGCCGCGGGCTCGAGAACTCTGCTCGTGCAATTCGAGGCGGACAATCCCGATCGCGCGCTGCTGCCGGGCGCGTTCGGACAAATCAGGATTTCGCTTCCTCCCGAAGGGGCGCCGCTGCTTTTGCCGGCGAGCGCGCTCGTCTTCGTCAATGCGTCGCCGCAAGTAGCGACCGTCGACGAGCGGGGCGTCGTGCGCATGAAGAACGTGAAGATCGCGCGTGATCTCGGACCATCGCTCGAGATATCGGCGGGGCTCTCGGAGACCGATCGCGTGATCCGCACTCCATGGCAATCCGTGCATGACGGGATCGCGGTGAGAATCAAGGACGGCGAGCGGAAGGAAGCGCAGGCGAGATGAGATTGTTGCGTCAATTCCTCTTGATGACGGCATGTGTGTCTTTGAGCGGCTGCGACCTCGCGCCGGCCTATATCGCGCCGACGGTGGAGACTCCGGCGAGCTTCAAGGAAGCCAAAGGAGACGGATCCGCCGCCGAGAAAAAGCACGCCCTCTCGAGTGATGGCGGCTTGCAATGGTCTTCCGCCGACCCGTCGGATCTGAGTCCGCGGGGATCGTGGTGGCGCGCCTTTCGCGACAAGCGCCTCGACGCACTCGAGCGCGACCTCGACCAATTCAATCCGGACCTCGGCCAGGCCATGGCCGTCATGGACCGAGCGCGCGCCTTGGCCATGAAAGCCGCCGTCGGCCTCTCGCCGACGCTGACGGCGAGCGGCCAGCTGACCGAGAACAAGGAATCATTGCACCGCCCGCTTCGATTGGCCAATTCCTATCCGAGCGGCTCCGATTTCGCGCGATCGGCGCAGTCCCACGGCCTGCCCACGAATGCGCCGACTTTTTACGGCGACAATCAGCTGTCGATACAGTCGAGTTATGAGATCGATCTTTGGGGGCGCGTCCGCAATCTCGCATCCGCAGGCGTCGCGCAGGCGCAGGCGTCCGAAGCCGATCTCGCCGCCGTCGCTTTGAGCCTACACGCCGAGCTCGCGCGCGACTACATCAACCTGCAAGGCGCCGATAATGAGATCGCGCTGCAAAAGCGCATCGTCGCGGCCTATGGTCGCTCGCTCGCTCTCGTGCAGAAACGTGTCGGCGGCGGCATCACCTCGCCCGCCGACGTGACGCGCGCGCAGACCCAGATCGGCTTCGCGAGGGCGCAGCTCTCCGAAATAGAGGCGCGCCGCGCGCTGCTCGAACATGCGGTCGCAATTCTCGCCGGCCACACGCCGGAGAGCTTTTCTCTGCCGTCGTCGCAGACGCGCGTCGCTGCTCCGACAATTCCGCTCGACGCTCCGTCGCAGTTGCTTGAGCGCCGCCCCGACATTGCTGCCGTCGAGCGGCGGGTCTATGGCGCCAACCTTTCGATCGGCGTCGCGCGCGCCGCGTTTTTCCCACGCTTCACGATCAATCTTTCCGGCGGAACGCAAGACACGGGTCTCAGCCTCTTCAACGCGCGCAACAGCCTCTGGTCGCTCGGGCCAGCCGTGACGCTGCCGATCTTCGACGGTGGCGCGCATTCGGCCGATCTGCACGACGCCGAGGCCGCCTATCTCGAGGCCGTGGCGCATTACCGAAGCGTCGTCCTACGCGCCTATGGCGAGGTCGAGGACGCGCTCGCGCTCATTCGCTATTTCGACCGTCAGGAAAAGGATATTGCCGCCGCCGTCGTCGCCGGCAATAAGACGCTCGATATCTCGCTGAAGCTCTATGAGGAGGGCGTCGTGACCTATGTGGAGGTGGTGACGGCGCAGTCCGACGCCTTCGCCGCGCAGCGTCAGGCGATCGCATTGCGCACGGGACGCCTGCAGGCGGCGTTGTCGCTGATGACGGCGCTCGGCGGCGGTTGGAGTCGCCCGGTCTCTCCGCCACCCGTCGCGGAGTCGCCCTGCGCTCCGTGCGCAATGGCGACGCAGGCCGCGACGAAGTCCTAGCGCGCGCAGAAGAACGCGGAGGGTCGTGACGGATCGCGCCGTCTCGGTCTCCCCGATCAGTTCAATCCGCTTCGAGGATCTCGTCGGAGCGAAGCACCGACGTTTGGGCCGGCGCGAGGATCGGCGCGATCGTCTCGGTCACGCGGCCGTCATGCTCGAAGGCGATGCGCTTCAGCGGCGCGCGATAGAGCGAGCAGAGATTGTCCTCGGTGAGTATCTCGCGCGCCCTGCCGAAGAGATAATGGTTCTGGTGCAAAACGGCGTAAGCGGGACATAATCCGTGAAGGGGGAACCGGACGCTGGGGTAATGGGTGATGCTGAGCGTGGACGATCTTTTCAAAGACGCCATTTCGACCGCGAGATCATCGTTCTCTGCGTGCGGTGGTATCTGCGATACAAGCTCAGCTTTCGCGATCTCGTGGAAATGATGGCCGAACGCGGCTTGTCTTTGGCTCACACGACCATCATGCGCTGGGTTCAGCGCTACGTTCCAGAGTTCGAAAAGCGGTGGAACCGCTTCGCGCGCCAAACCGGCGGATCGTGGCGCGTCGACGAGACTTATGTCAAGATCAAGGGCCGCTGGGTTTATCTCTATCGCGCCGTCGACAAAGCGGGAAAGACGGTGGATTTTTTGCTGCGTGCGAAGCGAAGTTCTAGTGCAAACGGCGCGCGGGAGGCATAATTGCGTGGGCGAGACGCAATGGGGCTGGGGTAATTGGCGATGCTGAGCGTAGACGATCTTTTCAAAGGCCGCCATTTCGACCGTGAGATCATCGTTCTCTGCGTGCGGTGGTATTTGCGATACAAGCTCAGCTTTCGAGATCTCGTGGAAATGATGGCCGAACGCGGCTTATCTTTGGCCCATACGACCATCATGCGTTGGGTGCAGCGCTACGTTCCCGAGTTCGAAAAGCGATGGAACCGCTTCGCGCGGCAAGCCGGAGGATCGTGGCGCGTCGACGAGACCTACGTCAAGATCAAGGGCCGCTGGGTCTATCTCTACCGCGCCGTTGACAAGGCGGGGAAAACTGTGGACTTTTTGTTGCGCGCCAAGCGAGATGTCGCCGCCGCCAAAGCGTTTTTTCGTCGAGCGTTCAAGAGGGTTCTGTCGCAAATTTTGTCTACAGGCGCGCCGGGCAAGTGAGAATGACGTGGCTCAGGCGGCGAGGGAATAGAATTGCTGCGCAGGACGCATTTCGTTCGTCGTTCGCATCTGCCCCTTTCGGATCATGTGCATCAGCTCGATTCCAGAAAGCGTCGCGGCAGCCGATCGAAATGATTTGAAACCCAGCGTCGGACGCGTCACGCGTTTCACTGCTCGATGGTCCTGCTCGACGATATTATTGAGATATTTGATGCGCCGGATTTCGATGTCCGCTTCACGCTCCTCATTGTAGCTTTCGATCGCTGCTGTGTTGGCTCCGCTCTTGTCGATCGTTATATTCTTCGGCTCTCCGTGCCGGCCGATCGCCTTGCGCAAGAAGCGCAACGCCGCTTTGCAATCCCTCTTGGCCGTCAGAAGGCGACCGTCGCACCCGCTTTGTCGACGGCCCGATACAGATATTTCCAGCAGCCTTTGACTTTCACATAAGTCTCATCGAGACGCCAGCTCGACCCGACAGCGCGCTTGCGAGCACGAAACTCCTTCTCCAGCAAAGGCGCATATTTCGCGACCCAGCGGTTGAGCGTGGAATGGTCGACCTCGACGCCGCGCTCTTCCATCATTTCCTCGAGCTGACGATAGCTCATCGGATACGCCACATACCAGCGGACGCCCCACAGGATCACGTCGCGTTCAAAATGGCTGCCCTTGAAATCGATCATCACGCTATTCCGCCTGCCCCAGCCCGGCGATCATAGCCCCAACCGGCCCGCGAGAAAAATTCGCGACAGAGCCCAAGCTGGTCGGTCGCTGGCGCATCGTCGCGGCCGACCTCTGGGATCGCGCCTATCTCGACCTCTGCGGGCAGGCGGAGATCGTCATCGACGCCGACGGACGCGACGAAATCGCGTTCGGCGCAATGCAGGCGCCCCTCGATCTCGCATACGGCCCAACCTCGATCGCTTTCACATGGATGGGCTTCGACGAAATCGACGAAGTCTCCGGCGAAGGGACAGCCGAACTCGTCGATGACGGTTCGATCGAGATCGAGTTCGAATACGAAAACTGCGACGAGGCAGCCCTCAAGGCGACGCGAGACGGTTTTTCAACCAGCCTGCTTGAGATTTGAAAAATGGCGATGGAGTCCGACGATGGCAGGATCATGGAAGAGATCGGCGGGCTACTCGTGCACGCCGACCTTTGCCGCCTCGCTGCGCGAGCCGCTATCGTAGATCGACGCCAAGGCGAGGAGACGAGGCGACTGCGGCCCGTCCTTCGAACGTTTTGCTATCGCCAGCGAGGTTCCCGCATCGTAATCGCCCCGAAGCCCAAGCGCTGCCCATGACGGCCTCCTATATTCTCCAAGTCGGGAATCCCACGACGTGAGTTGGTCTCTCAGAGATTTGGCATCAGATGCTTATCCGGGACGAAACTCGCGTCTCGTTTCGGGACCAGCGTGCCGGGGTCACGGAAGGGTCGCATTTCATGGTCCACCAACCACTCATCGTTGTAAATTTTGGAAATATATTTCACGCCATTATCTGGAAGAACGGTCACGATGCTTCCGGGTTCTTTCATCCGGCGTGCGAGTTGAATGGCGCCCCACACGTTTGCGCCCGAACTGCCGCCGCACAGCAAACCCTCCGAGCGTGCGAGGTGATGGCAAGTGGCGAAAGCGTCTGCATCACTGAATTGGAGGACGTCCGATAGGACGGAAAAATCCATGCACTTTGCCAAATGGTCTTCGCCGACGCCCTCGACGTGATAGGGCGCGATCTGTCCTGGATCGACTACTCCTTGATGAAAATATTTGTGGTAGATTGAGCCTAATGGATCGAGCAGAACAATGTCGATCGCCGGATTTTTCGCACGAAGATAGCGACCTATTCCAGAAATCGTCCCTCCCGTGCTTCCCGAAGCGACGAATGCGCTGATCTGCTTGCCGAGGGCCGCCCATATCTCCGGGCCTGTCGATCGAAAATGGGCTTCGGCGTTGAGCGGATTGTCATATTGGTTCAGCATGAACGAGTTCGGTGTCTCCGCATGTACGCGACGCGCGGTTGCCACATAATGTCCCGGGCTGTCCGGTGGGGCGGAAGTGAGACAGACGACGACATCGGCACCCATCGCCGTGAGCGCATTCTGCTTCTCCTTGCTCACTTTGTCCGGCATGGTGAGAATGGCCTTGTAGCCGCGCATCGCTGCGAGCATCGCGATCGCCGCCCCGGTGTTGCCCGACGTATTTTCGACGATGGTCGAACCGGAACGCAAGATGCCGCGCCGCTCGGCGTCGTCCAGTATGTAGCTGACCACTCTGTCTTTGATGCTGCCGCCGGGATTGAGAAACTCCAGCTTGGCGAATATCCGCACGTGACGGGGAATATCGAGCGTCGTCAGCTCGAGCAGCGGCGTGCCCCCAATAAACGATTGCAGTCGCATGGAGTCCTCACTTGACCGATTCGAGAATGCCGACGGTGTGGCCGATATCCTGGCCGGCGCGCAATTGGATCAGGGCTTCAGTCGCCGTGATCTCGTGGCTGGAGAGAGCGGCCTCGATCGCGAGCGCCTGTGCTCCGGCTGCATGGACCGACATGCCCTCGAAGGTCTCTGCGAGAATGCTCGCCGGATAGAAATGGAACGGGCCGTGTCCGCGCACCTCCCATGCGGCGTAGCCTCCGATCACCTCTTCCGGTTCCGACTGTCGCTTCCATGTGTAGGTGAGGATGTTGCCGTGGTAACCTGTATGCTCTGCGAGATTCAAGATTTGCCGGAGCGGAACGCGGCCGCCGATGGAAGACAGTACGCGCCCGCCAGAGCGCAACATCGGACGAGCTTGCTCAAGCGCGAGATAGTGCAGCGTAATGAGATATTGTTCCGCGAACTTCGGAATAGCCTCCGAACGCTTCGTGATGAAGGTCGAGCTGGTTTGTCCATCTCGGATGTCCCCCGCCTCGGACAGGGGGATGTTCGGAAGATTCTCGTAGATGACGTCGAAATTGTCGGCCTCGCCGGCGAGAGGCGCGAGAATGTCCCCTGCCCCGGAGATGAGTTCGACCCGAACATCGGGGCGCAGATTGTCGAGAATGTTGTGGCGCGCGCGATCGACGACGTCCTGATGAAGATCGGTGAAAGCAACCGTATCGGATTTGAGTATCTCTATTGCGGCGAGGGCGTCCAACCCGGCTCCCGTGCCGATCGTGCAGAAGCGCGGGACGGAGGCGCCCGTTTGAGCAAGGGCTTTGAATGCCGGCGTCGCAACGCTGGCGACCCAGTCGCTGCGAAGATCGTTCGACTTGGGGAGATAGGAGCGATCGGTCAGGCCGATCTCGAGCGAGTCACGTATGCGCAGCACGGTCGGCAGCTCGAAGAAATCGGTCGGTGAAACACTGATACGAGTGTCTATTGCGGTAATGGTCATCGTATTACTCCTTCTTTCGTGGGGCTGAAATAACCAGAGCCAAGCCGCTCGCGACGATCGCAGCGCCGGAAAAATCGAGAATGCGTAACGGCGTCTTGAGCACGAGAGCGGATAGAACGACGCCGAAAAATGGATTGAGGAGGTGGTAGGAGGACGCCGTGGCGGCACCGGTCAGTCTTATGAGCAGTAGCCACAGTCCCATGCCGCCGATCGTCACCACGATCACGAGATAGAGAATGGCCGCAGCACTCTCGGTCGTCGGCGCAATCAAAGGTCTTCCAAAGAAATAGGCGATAGGCAACAGGACAACGGCACCGGTCATGGACTGCCAGAGATTCAACTGATCGATCGGATAGTGCTGTGCTCGCGCGTGGAACAGCACCGTCGCCAATGAGAACGAGGCGGTTCCCAAAATGGCGAGAGCAATGCCCGTGAGACTCGCGATCGCCCCGAAATCGATGCCGGTGGCGAGGATTACGCCCGAAAAACCGAGCGCTATGCCCGCGGCCTGTCGAAGCGACATCGCTTCGCTCTCGAAAAGCCAAGACAGCAGCAGAGTGAAAAATGGTGCGCAGCTGACGATGACGACGACTAGAACGGGCGAGATATAGTTCAGCGAATAGAACGTCAGACCAAGATATGCACAGTTGTTCAACAGGCCGAGCAGAACGCCTGTCTCGACAGCGTTCCTATTCGGCTTCGGTCGCGTGGCGACGACGAGCACGCCGAGAAGGAGCGACGCGATCATGAAGCGGACGACCAGCACCGTGAAAGGATCGTAATCGCGGAGAGCTATCTTTCCGACTACGAAAGCTGAACTCCAAATGGCGCTGAAGACGATTACTAAAACAGAGAGAGAAGTCCGCAACATCACGAGCCTCGCGAGGTTGTGAAGAACTATGGGGGAATGGGCATTTGCAGTAAAATTAGTAATTTGCGGGCGATATAAGTGCGCCTAATATGCCTTGTCATCGACAGCATATGAGGCGAGCATGAGCGATTTGCAGAACGACCGCGCGCGATCGGATGCGATCATGGGAGATCGTAGGATCACGCTCGAGCATCTTCGAGCATTCGTGGCGGTCAGCGACCATGGCGGTTTTCAGCGTGCCGGCAACGAACTCGCGCGCTCACAATCTGCGATCACGCAGGGCCTCAAAAGGTTGGAGGACATTCTTCGATGCGTGCTCGTCGTGCGTGATCGTGGCCACTTCGCGGGGCTAACCGAGGATGGCCATCGCTTCATTGGACCGGCGCGTGAGATTCTGGTGAAGCTCAACGACACGGTAGGGATCATGAGACAGCCGGATGCATCTGACCGGATCGCGCTGGGTGTCTTGGACGACTTCGAGGTCGAGCATTTGAACTCCCTCGCCGCACGCTCCCTCGAGAGCAATTCCAATCTGCGCGTCGAAGTCGTTTCCGGCCTGTCGGAGCAATTGAAAGAACAATTTTCCAGAGGCGCGCTGGATATCGTTCTCTACAAGGACATGGCGGAGGACAACCGCGTTGGCTGCGAGTGCAATATGCGGGTCATTCGTGAGGAGCCGCTGCTCTGGGTCGCCCGCGAGAGATTTCGTTTTGATCCGAGCTGTGCGCTACCGCTCGTCACCTTTCCAGACGGCTGCGCCTATCGGCGCGCGGCGATTCAGTCCCTGGAGACGACGGGCGTTAAATATTCGATCGCCTATTCAAGCGCATCCTACGAAAATGTCCGCTCGGCCATCAGCGCGAGGTTGGGAGTGGGAATACTCCCGAAGAGCGCGGTCGGCCCCGATCATGCGATCATGTCCAAAGACGTTGGGCTCCCCACCGTGCCGAACATTCGCCTGGTGCTCGCGATCCGCAATGGTTCGGCGCGGTTCGACAGATTCGCGGGCGACCTTCACAAGATGCTGACCGGACCGAAGTAACGAAAAGGCGATCAGATATGCTGACAGCCCCGTGACAAAGGCATTTGATCGGCCTCAACGCGCCGGAATCGAGTTTATGTGAGATCGTCCGCGAAAGGGTTGCAGTGCAAATTGAGGGAATGGGCACGCGATCAGGTTCGGGCGATGTCAGGTTAACGTTGGCGTAGGCAATTCCGGGTGATACGGATCGGATGACCGAGCCGCCGATCAGCTATAAGCGTCACCGCTTTCCGCCGCAGATCATCGCCCACGCGGTGTGGCTGTATTTTCGATTTCCACTGAGCCTACGACTGGTCGAGGAATTGCTGCTCGAACGCGGGGTCCTGGTTTCCTATGAGACGGTTCGCGTCTGGGCTAAAAAATTCGGACCGGATTATGTCCGGCGCTTGAAGCGAAAGAAGCCGAGCCGACAAGACATTTGGCATCTCGACGAAGTCGTCATCACGATCAATGGTGAAAAGCGCTATCTCTGGCGCGCTGTCGATCAAGACGGATATGTGCTCGACGAAATCGTCCAGATCCGCCGCGACACACGAGCTGCCAAGCGATTGTTGGAGCGGCTTTTGCGCAAACAAGGCTGTCCTCCCAAGCGCATGATCACCGACAAACTCGGCTCCTACGGCGCCGCCCGGCGCGAGATCATGCCGAAAGTGGAGCATCGCCAACACAAGGGTCTCAACAATCGCGCGGAAAACTCGCATGTTCCCATCCGAAAGCGCGAGCGAGCGATGTAAGGTTTTCGTTCATGGAGTGGGCTTCAAAGATTCGTCGAAACCTTTTCCGCCGTCCGCAATCTCTTCGTTCCACCGCGTTCACATCGCTCCGCAATCGCTACTCATCTGCATCGCCTCCCGGCGATGGCGGAGTGGAAATCCGTCACGCTGACCGTCGCCTAAAATTTGACCGTCGCGCGACATTTGCACCCTTCTCGAGTTAATCTGACATCACCGCGCTGGGCCAACTGGTCGGGCGAGCGCTCGCCGAGCGCGGCGCCGATCTTCGCGCCGACCTCCAGCTCCATCAGCCGCTCGGCGGCGAAACCGATCATCTCGCGAAGGAAATCGGCGTCGGGGGACTTTTCCAGAAGCGCCCGCAGGCTCATCATCTCGTCGGTCATCGGTGGGTACCTCGGTTGCGTTGAGATTCGCAAACCGACCTAACCGGAGAATCGCCGATGACCGTCGCAAGCCGCTCGCTCGCTACGGCGCTATGAAAAGCGCGCTTCGCGAGCGGCTTGCTCCCGAGCTGCTACACCATCGGAGGGGACACGACCCGAGGTCCGAGCTTGTTGTCAGCGTAAAAAATCACAAACTTGGAGATGACCTCTCGAACAACGCGCAGGGGACGCGGACCCTGCAAAAAAAATCTTATGGCTAAGCCCATGTCCGACAAAAGGGAATGCGCGTCGAGCCGGCGGCCGGCGGCCTCTTCGCGTCGCGGGCGCTTGAAAGGGCTGTTGCTCTCTTGATAACAATGCACCCTGAGTAGGGCTCGCCTCGGCGAGTCGGCGTCGCGCGGCAATTTTTTCCAAGGTGAGCGATTATGGAGCCGAGTCTTTTCAAAAACGGAGATGGACAGCGGCTGCCGCCGCCCGCGCCGCCGCTCTCCGACGAGCAGAAGCGCCAGATCGCCGCCTTTCGCGAGCATGTCTACGGGAGCCTCGGACGGGTCGTGCTGGCGATGGCGGCGACTCCGCGCTACCGGCATCATTCGCTCGCCGATTTGCAGTCGCTGGCGCTGGAGCCGCTGCTCGCCGGGCGAGTCGCGATCGCCATGGCGACGGAAAAGGACGGCGAGCCCACGGCCGCCGCTGCGGGCGTCGCGATCTGGGCGAGCGTGTCGGAGGAGGTCGACGCCAAGATCAGGGAGCAGATCAAGACCGGCGTGTTTCCGCTGCGCCTGAAGGCGCAGGAATGGGCCAGCGGCGACAAGCATTGGCTCCTCGACGTGATCGCGCCGACGCAAAAGCTCGCGTCTTTGGTGGTGGCGAATTTCCGGCAGGTGGTGAAGGGGGGCGAGTTGCGCATTCATCCGATGGCGGCGCGCATGGTCGATAAGGACATGCTCGAGCGGATGGCGGCTGCGTCCGCCAGCGGCGGAAGAGGTGAAGGCGGAAGAGGCGCATGATGCATGGCGCGAAATATCGAGACCGTCGGACACGCTCATGCGCGAAAAAATGCAGATCTAAAAAGCGACGCTCCGAGCGATGTCTCGACGCACGGCGCCGCCATCGGACGATGTCGAATTGATGAAGAAAGCGACGAGGCCCAGACCGCGATGAGCCATTTCATCACCTATCTCGCGTTGGAGGGGCGGTCGAGAGCGTCGGCGGCGCAGGTTATGACGCGGTATCGCGAACTCTTTACGGAGAAATGCTTCTCGATCCGGGCGGCGGAAGACGGCTCCGCAATAGAAGAGAAGCCTTTCGTTCTCTTGCTCGATGACATTGCGGTAGCGGTGATGTTCGTTGAACGTCCACTGCCGCTCGATGCCTGTGAGGAGGCCCTCGCCCTCGACATTGTCTGGCCCGAAGCCCGCCAGACCATGATGGAATGCCATGCCCACGCCATCGTCGCTCTCATCGGAGACCCTCGAGAGCATTTGGCGGCGCTCAACGGCGCCGCCGCGGTGACATTGGTGGCCGGGGCGCTGGCGGATCTGCTCGAGGCTCCCGCCTTGGTGTCCAGTGAAGGACGCGTTGTCATGAAGCGGGCGGACTTCATGCCGCTCGCCGTGGCGCTGGCCGATCTCGAGCCGCCGGTCCCCTTCTGGACGTCGATCGCGTTTTTCTCGGCGCCCGACGACGGTGGCGGACAGAAGCGGATCGGAGCCGCGAGCTATGGGCTCCAGCCGTTCATTGGTCGAGAGCTCGAATTCCAACCGGCGGCTCTGCAGCCTTATGAGATCGCGCGGCGTCTGGTCGGGCTTTTTCAATATCTCATCCTGAACGGCCCGGTCATCGAGGATGACGACACGGTCGGGGTGACGAAGGAAGAAAAAATACGCGCGCGCCTCGCGCCGCAAGGCAGAAGGCCGGGGCTTCCGATCATCGAATTGACGCTCGAGCGTCTCGACGATCATGCGCCACCCGCAACCTTTCGCCAGTCGGGCGCTCCTGCATCCGGCTCCCGAAAGGTCTTCGGCAAGAGGGGGCTGTGATGGCGGCGGTTCGAAAGAAAACGGAGGCGACGCCCGCAGTGTATTTGTTTCAGGCGGATATGGGCACGGTTCGAAGGCCGAGGTTCGATTTCGTCGAGAATGAAGAAAAAGAGAAGCTTTTCAAGGGCTACAAGCGCCTGACCCCTTCCGCGGCTCCGCTGAAAAGCAACGTCTATGCGAAGCAGCAAGACACAAAGAAGCTTTGCGACATTCTCCCGATCATCGGTTTCATTTGCGTAAGCCGCCGGGTGATGGATGTGATCGAGGAGTTTGAAAAGGGCGTCCATGTCTTTTACCCCGTCCATCTGCTGGACAAGGATGGAGCACCTTACGCGGAAGAATACTTCCTTCTGCTTCCAGGTCATCGCTTCAACGCGTTCATAGGCTCGTCCGAAGCGAGCTGGAGCGAAACAGTATCGGGAAAGCCGTATGCGCCATTCAATCGCGGGGGAATTATGAGCCTCAGAGAAATCGCGGGCCGGCACATATGGTGGCAGCTCTTCGCGCTGCCTAGTTACATTTTCATCTCTGGCGAGCTCCACGACCGTTTCGAAAAGGAGAAGTTTCGCTATGCGACCTACGATCGTTTAGTCGCCTCCGACATTCCCTGGACAGCCGAAGAGCAGATGGGGCCTTTTCTGCGCTGGGCCGAGGAAGATCCGAAACGCATCGCGGAGCTCGTCGAGGAATATCCCGACTGGGTGCGTCGACACCGGCCGCAATGGATGGATTGAGCACCTTCATAAAAAATTTGAGAGGGTTATTGCCATGGGGTTCACAACGTCGGCGCGGCCCGGTTTCCAAAATCGCCAATCGGGCGCTCCTGCGGCCGGCTCCCGAAAGGTCTTCGGCAAGAGGGGGCTGTGATGGCGGCGGTTCGAAAGAAAACGGAGGCGACGCCCGCAGTATATTTGTTTCAGGCGGACATGACCACCAATCGAAAGCCGATGTTCGATTTTGTCCAAGACGAAGGAAAAGCGGAATTCTCCGCCGTTTATCGGGGCAAATCGAAACTGGCGCAGCCCCAGAAACACAAGTTGTATGCGAAGCAGCAAGACACGAAGAAGCTTTGCGACATCCTTCCGCTTATCGGTTTCATCTGCGTAAGTCGCCGGGTCAAAGAGGTGATCGAGGAATTCGAAAAAGGCGTCCATGTCTTTTATCCCGTCCATTTGCTAGCCAAGGACGGAGCGCCCTATGCGGAAGAATATTTCCTTCTGCTTCCAGGGCATCGCTTCAACGCGTTCATCGCGGCGGCCTATCCGAAGTGGGACGAGACGGTGTCTGGAGAGCCGTATCTGCCCAGCCCTCCTCTCGGAGGAAGCATGAGCCTTCGAGAAATAGCCGGCCGGCATCTATGGAGACAGCTTTTCGCCCAACCGGAGAGGATTTTCGTCTCCGGCGAACTCCATGATCGTCTGGAGAGAGAAAAAATCCGCTACGCGACCTACAGTCGATATGACGCCTTCGATACTCCCTGGAGCGCCGAAAAGCAAATGGCGCCTTATCTGCGTTGGGCGGAGGAAGATCCAAAACGGATCGCCGAAATCATAGAAAAATATCCGGAATGGGCGCGCCAGCATCGGCCGCAATGGATGAATTGAGCATTGCAAAAAAAATTGAAAGGATGATTGCTATGGGGTTCGCAACGTCGGCGCGATCCGGTTTTCAAAATCAGCATATCATTCCTCAAGAACTCGCAAACCATCCGGTTCTGCGAGTTCTCGGGACCTTGTTTGATATCGACGACAACACGCACAACCGTCTTGAACTTCCGTCGTCGAAAGAAATGGCGAGCGCGACGGGGCTGGCCTTGGCGCCGGATGCCGTTCACAGAGGCTCCCACCCCGCCTATACGCGATATGTTCGGGAGATGCTTAATGATATTCAGACAAAATTCAACATCAGTGATGAGGGTGTTATCTCCGATCATGGAAGACTGGCCGAACTAGACAATTACATAAAAAATTTCCAGAATTTTCTCGCCTCAAAGCATACCTCTCTGCCGGGCGTAGACAAGTCGTCGCTGCCAGCCGCCTTCGTGTTGAACAACGCAGACCCTCGCTTGCAAGGACTCGGCGGGCTTTCGACAGATGAAATATATGCTAGGTATTACGCTCAACATAAATCCCTTGGTGTGTTGGAGGGCGATTCTTTTTTTAGGAATCGTGCTGTGTTGCAGGCTGCGGGCCTCGATTGGAACAATCGCTTCGATGGTCCGAACGGCAATACCAGCGTCAGCAGCAGGCTCAAGATCATCGAAGCGTTTCAAAAGGCCGGTCTGCACGACATCAACGGGATCGACCTCGCTGAATATGACGCCCAGAAAGTCGCTAAAAATGTCGAGCGAAAGGCGCTCGGCAAGCTCGACGCCTTAAAGAACGTCATCGAGGCAGCCAGTAAGAACTCGAGCGGATCGGTCGGGGTGGGTGGAAAATTTGTCGGTCTTTCCGACAAGCTCGGCGCACTCGACATGACGATGATCGGCCTCATCGGGCTCGGGCTCTATCAGATTTCGAAGGATTTGAATATTTCGGTCGCTGATTTGATCAAGGAATTGAAGCTCGACCTTTCTCCGGAGCTGCTGAAAGACGCCGCCGCTGGCGTAACGAAAATGATTTTCGAAAATGCCGCGCTGACTCTACTGACCGGAGGCGTCGGCACTGCGGTGCGTTTCGCCTATGACGCGAGCGACTCGACCGAGCTCGCGAAGCTCACATTCCAAATTCTGGACGTCGCCTTCCCCGAATGGGGGCTCGGCGCGACGTTCAAAGCCGTGTCGGACGAGCTGTCGAGCGAATACGAACATATCCAGCGCCTCATATCGAGTGCAATTACGAAGGCGGCGTTCAAGCTCAGCGGCGCCAAGGCGATGACGGTCGTCGATGGTGAGGAGCGTTTGGACTCGGGTCAGTTGACCGTCGCGGGCGACGATCAGATCGACTTCATGATGGCGAAGGGTTACGCCGACATTCGCGGAAACCAGGGAGACGACTGGCTCATTCACAGCGGGTCAGGGCAGGCTTCGGGGAATGAAGGGAATGATTTTCTTTTTGCCTGGAAGCCCGATTTCATCCGACAAGGGGAGTTCCTCGATCATGTTTCGGGGCCCGTCGCGGAAACCGATCTTCATCTCACGCTCGATGGCGGCGCCGGGGACGATTGGCTCGTCTCTCTCGGCGGTGAAAGGGCCATTACCGCCGGCGGCCTCGGCCGCGACTGGATCTTCAACACGTCGGACGGCGGCGAGCTCTGGGGGGATGTGGAGGGCAGCGTCTCGCTCGGCGGCGGGCGCTACGCCTATTTCGAGAATGGCGAGCAGAAGATCGTCGAGGACGGACACGATAATTCGGACAATTTCTGGTACGCGTCGAACACCACGATCATGGACGCCCAGCACAATGACGTGCTGAAGTTCTATGGCCTGCCGCTGACCGGCGGCGACGCCAATGGCGGCGTGGCGGGCCTCGCGATCAACGGGTTGGTCGGCAGCGCGATCGGCTTCGCCAACATCCTGCAGGGCAATCTCCAGGACCCGACCCGAGGGATCTATCAGGACCATCTGCTGCCCTGGATGACCTACGGCTTCAAATATGACGCCGAGGGCAACCTCGACATGTATGTCACCAACCAGTTCGACCAGCTGTTCCGCGCGGTGTTCGGGCTGGACAGCAGCGCGCTTTCCACGCCGTCCGACGGCGCGCTCAACGGCTGGATGAAGATCGAGAACGTCGATATCGTCGGCTCGCGGCTCGGCGCCGGGCAGTTCGGCCTGGAAGGCGAGGGCTCGCTCGGCATGGTGTTCCGCGCGGTCAATCCGCTGCAGGCGCTCCTGCCGGTGCTCAACCTCGTTCCCGGCGCGATCGGGGCGGCGCTCTATTATTCCGTTTACGCCGACACTCTCTTGTCGACCGTGGCGGCGACGCAGCGCTTCGCCAAGGCGCTCGAATGGTCGGCCGGCAACGACCCGCTGGTCATCGACCTCGACGGCGACGGCCTCGAGGCGACCGGCCTCGCGCGAAGCCATTCATGGTTCGACCTCGACGGCGACCTGTTCCGGCAAAAGACCGGCTGGCTCGATGGCGACGACGGCTTCCTCGCGCTCGACCGCAACGGCAATGGCCGGATCGATGATATTTCGGAGATGTTCGGCGGCCGCTTCGACGGCGGCTTCGCCGATCTGGCGCAGCATGACGGCAATGGCGACCGCAAGATTACGATGGCCGACGCCGTTTGGGCCGACTTGCGCGTTTGGCGGGATGCGGACGGCGACGGGGAGACCGATGCGGGCGAGCTGAAATCGCTCGACGAGCTCGGCGTCACCGAGCTGTCGCTGGCGTCGACGCCGCTCGGCGCGACCACGGCCGCGGGCGCTCGGCTGCTGTCGTATGGCTCGGTGACCTTCGCCTCGGGCGAGGTCTCGACGATGTTCGAAGCGATCTTCGCCTCGAGCGACACCGACACCAAATACGCCGGCGAGGCGGGCAAGGCCGATTGGCAGGCGGGTCAGAGGCTCGACGCCAAGGGGTTCGGACGGATCACCGACCTTTCGGTCGCGATGGCCAATGACGTCGCGCTGGAGGAGCTCGCGACCTCCACCGCCGCCGGCATGACCTCGATGAAGCTGGGCGAACTCGTCGCGCAGGCGGGCAAAGTGCTGGGCAAATGGGGCGAGAGCCTCGAGCTGACGCGCGAGCTGACGCCTGTGCTGATCGGCGCCGATGCGGACGGCGGGGCGGCGTTGCTCGACCGCGGCGTCTATGTCGAGGATGCGCAAGGGGGGTATTGGACGCTCGCCAGCGGGGCGTCGGTGACTGACGCCCAAGGCGCGCCCATCGCGCGCGCCAGCCTCGAGGAGCTGCTCGCCATGGGAGGCGGCTGGCGCCTCGAACAGATGTGGTCGCCGTCGGATCGCGCCTCGGCGATCCAGTTCCGCGCGGAAGCGCCGTATCTGATGCAGGTGGTCGACGGCCGTGCGGCGATCCTCGACTATGGCGTCGAGCAGGCCGACGGCGCGTGGAAGCTCGCCTCCGATCCGGCGACGATCTATGCGACGAAGGACGACATCCTCGCGCTCGCCCACGACGCGGGGACCGAGTGGCGCGTCGAGCAGATCGGCTTCAACCCCTATGCCGATCTTCCGGTCGACCGCATCGGAGTGCGCTTCACCAACGGACAGGCGGTCGACTACACCGTCGAGGTTACCGACCGGGACGGGACATTCTACGTCTGGGCCCGTAACCTCGACCGCGCGATCCAGCTCGAATGGAAGACCGGCGACAGCCGCGAATTCAACCTGCGAAATTACGCGATCGATTTCGATACGCTCGACGAAGTCGATTCGGCCGACGATTCCACCTACCGCGTCGAGATGCTCACGCCGGCGCAGTTCCACTTCGCGACCTCGCTCGGCGGGATCGACTTCCAGCCGCAGATGCTTTCGGCGACGCTCGATAACGCGACCGGGCATATCGACTATGCGGTGGGGCCGACCGGAAGCGCCAATCTTTCGAGCGATCCGGGACGCTACGTCTCCGGCGTCGGCGCGATGATCGACCTTCTCCAGCCGGTAATGGAGCAATATGTCGTCACCTCGCGGCGCTTTGCCGTGCGGCTGGCGTTGCAGGGCGGTCTTTCCGATTTCGCGCGCGGTTTTACTTACGACGTGACGAGCGATTCCTACCACTCGGTTCCTGTGGTGGTCGACACGGCGACGGGCGAGACGCGCAACCGCGAGCTCGCGCCGCTGTTCGAGGCGATCTTCGAGGCCGCGCCCGCGTCGAACGACAATGATGCTGTGCTCGACTACCTTACCGACTGGAACGAGATTCTCTGGCAGATCTACCCGGACTACAAGCCGGCGGGCGACGCCAACCCGCTGGGCGGCGCGGTGGCGGTCGACCAGGCCTTCATCATGCAGATGCTGCTGCCCGCGTTCGAGACGATAGGGGTCGACCTCGATCTGGAAGGCGTGGCGCACGCGCTTTCGATCGACGAGACGCGGATCGTGCGGCGCCAGGCCGCGGAGGCCGAAGTCGCCGGGACCGACGGCGACGATTTCTTCATTCTGACGGCGGGCGACCAGCATGTGACCGGCGGCGGGGGCTCCGACTACTACTTCGTGGGTCGCGGCTCGGGCGCCGACGTGATCTACGACCAGGATCTGAACGACAACGACGAGCTGCGCTTCACCGACGTCTATGCCGACCAGGTCGAGGCCTTGCGCATCGGCCAGGACCTGATCCTCCGGATCGATAACGGCGCGCGCGAAATCCGGTTGACCGACCAGTTTCTGGGCGAGCTCAACGACTACCTTTCGAGCGGCAAGCAGTTCGAGACCGGGGTGGACGCGATCGTCTTCGCCGACGGCGCGGTGTGGGACCGTTTCCGCATGGCGATGGAGGTCGTCGACAAGGACCGTGTGGCCGGAGTCTATAACGACAGTCTGATGGGCTCGGGCTCCGCCGACATATTGTGGGGCGGCAAGGGCAACGATTACATGAGCGGCAGCGCGGGCGGCGATTTCTATATCTTCGAACGCGGCGACGGACAGGACGTGATCGACGACCAGGGCGCGTTCTCCTTCGGCCTGGCCAAGGCGGGGATCGACTTCCTGCGATTCCAGGGCGATATCGCCGCAAGCGACCTCGAGCTGACCCGCGACGGGGAGAGCGACAATCTCACGATCACGCTGCTCGCGGACGGGGTCGAGACGAGCGACGCCATCGAGATCGTCGGTCAGTTCGCGGGCATACGCACAGGGCTGGGCCTGTTCGGCGACCTGCTCGGCAGCAGCGAGGGGCTGGATTATGTGGGGCCGAACCTGATCGAGCGCTTTGTCTTCGGGGACGGCTCCAGCCTCGAGTTCACCCAGATCATCGAGCAGGTTCTCCAGAACGCGAAGACCGACGGCGACGACGCGATCTACGGCTTCCTCAACGACAATACGCTCGACGGCGGGGCGGGCGACGATTTCCTGTCGGGCAAGGAAGGCGACGACACCTATATCTATGGACGCGGCTACGGCCGCGACGTGATCCTCGACAATGCGATCCCCGGCCTGTTCTCGCCGCCGCAGCACGACAGGCTGCAATTCGCCGACGACCTCCGCTGGACCGACCTCGAATTCCTGCGCGAGGGCGCGAGCGACACGCTGACGATGCGCGTTGCCGGCGCGACGGACGAGGTCACGCTTTCCGATTTCCTCGAGCAGGTCCCGATCCTCGGCTTCATCAACCTCATCGAGGACGTCGTCTTCGGCGACGGCACGACCTGGTCCGCCTACAAGCTCGCCCAGCACTATATCGATATCGCGAAGACCGACGGCGACGACACGATCTACGGCTTCGATCCGCTGTCCGACGAGATCGACGGCGGGGCCGGCGACGATACGCTGATCGGCTTCGACGGCAACGACGCCTATCATGTCGCCGCGGGCGAGGGGAACGACACGATCCTCGACAGCTCGGGCGCCGATCGCGTGCTGTTCGGGGGCCTGGCCTCGACCGACGTGACCTTCACGCGCACCGCGCTCGACCTCCTGGTGGTGGTCGAGGCGACCGGGCAGCGCATAACGCTGCAGAACCAGTACGTGCGCGACGGCGCGCAGACTTACGCGGTGGAAGACCTCGTCTTCACTGACCGCACGGTCTCGTTCCTCGACGTCAATCCCGAGGACATCGACCTCGTCGGCGCCGGCGCGGACGAGACGATCACCGGCTCGAACTTCGCCGAAACGCTCGACGGGCGCGACGGTAACGACACGCTGATCGGCGGCGACGGCGGCGACACCTACAAGTTCGACGCCGGTTATGGCCAGGACGTCATCATCGACCGCCGCTTGCGCGCTTCGTGGCAGGACCGGCGCGGCGTGCATGTGCCGGTGGACGATGTGGTCGAGTTCGGCGGCGGCGTCACCCGCGACGAGCTGGTCTTCACCAAGGACGGCGACGACCTGCTGATCTCGATCACCGGCCGAACCGACACGCTGCGCATCAAGAACCAGTTCCGCGACGCCGAGGACGGGGTGGAGCTGTTCCGCTTCTTCGACGGTTCGACGATCAAAATATCCGACGTCGAGGAACTGCTGCAGATCGCCGGGGGCAATCGCGGCGACAATGTGATCGAAGGCGTCGTCGACCAGCCCAACGTGCTCGACGGGCGCCAGGGCGACGACACGCTGATCGGCGGCGCCGAGGGCGATACCTATGCCTTCACCGCCGGCTATGGTTTCGACACCATCATCGAGAAGGCCGACGCCGCGAATGTGATCGACCGCGTGGTGTTCGGCGCCTCGGTGCGCGCCGAGGACATCGCCGTCAGTCGCAATGGCAACGACCTGCGGATCGATCTCGGCGACGGGGTCGACGTGCTGACCGTGGTGAATGGCCTCACCACCACGCGCGTCGAGCAATATGAATTCGCCGACGGCGCGGTGTGGACGATCGATCAGATCATCGATCGCATGCTGACCGGCGCCGGCGCCGACGACCATCTGATCGGACTCGACAACCGCAACGACACGATTTCGGGCGGCGGGGGATCCGACGCGCTCGAAGGCGGGCTGGGCGACGACACCTACCGCTTCGGCGTCGGCGACGGCAGCGACAGCGTCTACGATGTCGGCGGGATCGACCGTGTCGTGTTCGGCGACGACATCACCAGCGACATGCTGACCTTCGCCAATGTCGACGGCGACCTGGTGATCTCGATCACCGGCGCCGAGGACCATCTGGCCATCCTGTCGGGCTACGCGCTCGAGCCGGTCGAGAGCTTCGAGTTCGCCGACGGCGCCGTGCTGTCGCTGGCGGACGTGCGCGCGCTGATCCGCGACGCCATGCCCAACGCCGGGCAGGACATCGTCGACATGCGCGAGCTGCCCGCGGGCAGCGTGCTGCGGCCGGGCTCCGGCAACGACCGCATCATTCTGGCGAATGACGCGCGCGTCGAGATCGGCCAGCTCGAAGGCGTCGACAGCGTGGAGATGCCCTCGGGCGTCACCACCGCCACGGTCGCGCTGCTGGCCTATGCGTCGAGCGACGCCGTGGTGCGCATGGCTTCGCCCGATTCGACCGACCTGATCGTCGCCTTCCCCGCGACCGGCGACCAGCTGATCGTGCGCGGCGCGCTGGGCGGCGGCGCGCTGCCCTCGATCGAATTCGCCGATGGCGCGGCGTGGGACGGCGCGGCGCTGGTCCAGGCCTCGATCGCCGGGCAGGAAAGCGCGGGCGACGACGTGGTGACCGGCAGCGCGCGCGCAGACCGGCTGGCGGGCGGTGCCGGCGACGACGAGCTGAGCGGCGGCGCCGGCGACGACGCATTCGCCTTCGCGCGCGGCGACGGGCGCGACGTGATCGGCGATGCGTCGGGCGCCGATAGGCTGACGATCAGCGGCTATGCCGCGTCCGACATGCGCGTGTCGCAGATCGATCCGGCGCGCACGGAGCTGCTGCTGACCTTTGCAGACAGCGGCGACCAGATCGTTCTGCGCTACACCTCGGCCTGGAGCGGCGTCGACGCCGTCGTCTTCTCTGACGGGACCAGCTTCACGCGCGACCAGTTGCGCGACCTCGTCGCTGGCGCGGGGACTCGGCTGGATGACCGCCTGACCGGCTCGGCCCGCAGCGAGACTTTCGCCGGCGGCGCGGGCGACGATGTGATCGTGGGCGGCGGCGGCGACGACGTTTACCGTTTCGCGCGCGGCGACGGGCAGGACCGGATCGAGGGCAACGGCGGCGCCGACGGCAAGGGCGTGCTGGCGTTCGGCGCCGGCATCGCGCTCGCCGACATCGATGTGTCGCGCGATCTCGACGGCAATCTGGTGCTGGCGATCGCCGGCGGCGACGACCGCGTGACGCTGGTCGGCGTGGCGGGCGATCCCGACGCGGTGGTCGGCGCGGCGACGTTCGCCGACGGCGCGCGCGTGACCTACCAGGCGCTGGCGCTGATGGCGGCGGCGACCGGCGGCGACGACCACATCGTGACGCCGGGCGACATCGCCCAGCCGGCGATCGGCGCGGAAATCTATGGCGGGCTCGGCAACGACCACATAGAGGGCGGCCGCGGCGCCGACGTCATCACCGGCGGGCTCGGCGACGACCGGCTCGAAGGCGGCAATGGCGCCGACATCTACTATTTCGCGCGCGGCGACGGGCAGGACACGATCTCAGATGTCGAGACGAGCACGGGCGCGACCCCGCTCGACGCCGTGCGTTTCGGTCCGGGCGTCGCGCCGAGCGATATCCGCTTCCTCTCGGTCGGACCGGCGGACATCATCATCGGGATCGTCGGGACCGAGGACCGGCTGACGCTCGAGGACATGTTGCGCTCCGGCTCCTCGACCACCGATTATGGGGTCGAGCGATTCAGCTTCGCCGACGGCGCCGAGTGGCTGCTTCCCGACATACTGTCGCGCGCGGCCGCTTCGACCACGGCGGGTGACGATACGATCGACCTCGGCAGCCAAATCGACGTGACCGCCACGCTCGACGGCGGCGCGGGCGACGATTTGCTCGCCGGCGGCGTCGGCGACACGACTTACGTGTTCGGGCGCGGCTATGGCCGCGACACGATCAGCGAGGGCGCGACCTGGAGCGGGTCGGACGATATGCTGCGGCTCGGCGCGGGCGTCGCGCCGGCCGATGTCGTGGCGGTGCGCGACGGCGCCGACATCGTGTTGCGCCTCGTGGGGGCGGACGATCGCCTGAGGATCCTCGGCCAGGCGACCGCGTCCAAGCCGCCGGTCGACCGCGTCGTCTTCGCCGACGGAACGGTGTGGAGCGCGGCCGAGCTGCTGGCGCGCGCGCTCGATCCCGCGGCGGCGGAGCGCATGCTGCATCCCTCCGACCCGAACGCGGATCCCTTTGCCGATCCGATTTTCGCGACCGCCGCGGGCGGGGGCGACACCGGCTCGGAGTCGTCGCCGACGGTGGGCGTCGCCGCCAGCCAGACGCTGATCGACTCCTATGTCGATGGGCTCGCCGTGGTCGGTTCGGCCAGCGCGCTGGGCGACGGCGCCTACCAGCTCACCCCCGCGTCGGGGAACAAGGCGGGCGCGGTATGGGGCGAGGTCGACATCGCCGACGACGTGGTGTGGACCACGAAAATGCTGTTCGGCCAGAGCGACGGCGGCGCGGACGGCATGTCCTTCGCGGTCCAGAACAACAGCGCCGCCGCGCTTGTCGGCGGCGGCGGCATGGGCGCGTTGACGCCGGGCTCGTTCGGAATCATCTTCGACACCTGGGGCCAGAGCGCCGACTTCAGTCAGTTCGTCTACAACGGCCAGCTCAACGACAGCGCCTTCGATCCGCGCCACGACTACGCGCAGCTCGAGGACGGCGCGTGGCGCGACGTGGTGATTTCCTGGTCGGCGGCGACCTCGACCTTCTCCTACAGCGTCGACGGGGTAGAGATCGGCTATAAGTCGGTCGATGTGGTCGACCGGCTGTTCGGCGGCGACAGCCATGTCTGGTTCGGCTTCGGCGGGGCCACCGGCGGCGCCTATAACGATCAGCGGGTCCAGATCGTCTCGATCCAGACGACCGCGCCGGGCGCGGCCGATCCGGACACTGTCGGCGCGGTCGAGCAGATCGGCTCGGGTCTCTACCAGCGCATGCTGGCCGGCGCCGCGGCGCAGAACGTCTATGACGTGTTCGCGCCGCTCCACGCCTGGGGCGACAAGCTCGACACGATCGTCAATTTCACCGCCGGAGACGCGGGCGACAGCCTGAATATCGCGATCGGCGAGGGCCTCGACGGCGAGGTGCTCGCCGTCGCGGACGGCGCCGACACGCTGGTCTATTTTGCCGAGGCCGGCGTGCGCCGGCTGGCGGATGCGCGGCTGCTGCTGCGGCTCGAGAATGTGGCGCCCGACACGCTGACCGGCTTCAACTTCGCCGGCGCGCCGTTCGTCGCGGTGGCCGACCAGACGATCGACGGCGCCAGCGGGGTCGACGCGCTCACCGGCGGCTGGGGCAATGACACGCTGTCGTCTTCCTTCGGCGCCGACCGCCTGATCGGCGGAGCGGGCGACGACATGCTCGAGGGCGGCAGCGACGACGATACCTACGTCTTCAATGTCGGAGATGGACAGGATACGATTCGCGACGAGCACTCGCAGTGGCCGACGCTCTATTCTGGCGGCGGCAACGACACGATCGAATTCGGTGAGGGCGTCGACTGGAGCATGCTGCGCTTCAGCGTGTCGGGCGGCAGCCTGATCATCGACATCGCCGGCGGCGATGACCGCATCACCGTTTCGGGGGGCTTCCGCAGCGGGCTGTACGGGGTCGAGCGGCTCACCTTCGCCGACGGCTCGGTCAAGACCTACGCCGATATCATGGCGGCGCTCTCGGCCGGCGGGCCGGGCGACGACCTGCTCTATGACGATACCGCGGCCGGAGTGCTGACCGGCGGGGCCGGCGACGATACGCTCGACGCCTATTGGGGCGCCGACCGCCTGGTCGGCGGCGCCGGCAATGACATGCTTCGCGGCGGCGGCGACGACGACACCTATGTGTTCGACCTGGGCGACGGTCGGGACACGATCCGCGACGAGCACTCGCAGTGGCCCACGCTCTATTCGGGCGGCGCCAATGACACGATCGCGTTCGGCGAGGGCGTCGACTGGAGCATGCTGCGCTTCAGCATGTCGAGCGGCAATCTGATGATCGACCTCGCCGGAAGCGAAGACCGCATCACCATTTCGGGCGGCTTCCGCAGCGATCTCTACCGCATCGAAAACCTCCGCTTCGCCGACGGCTCGGTCAAGAGCTACGCCGACATCATGGCCGCGCTGTCGACCGGCGGGCCGGGCGACGACCTGATCTACGACGATTCCGCGGCCGGATCGCTGATCGGAGGGGCCGGCAACGACACGCTCGATTCGTTCTGGGGCGCCGATCGGCTCGAGGGCGGGACGGGCAACGACATACTGCTGGGCGGCGGCGACGACGACACCTATGTGTTCAACCTCGGCGACGGTCGGGATACGATCCGCGACGAGCATTCGCAGTGGCCCACGCTCTATTCGGGCGGCGCCAACGACAGGATCGCGTTCGGCGCCGGCGTCGATTGGGACATGCTGTCGTTCGCCGTCTCGGGCGGCGATCTGATTGTCTCGATCAGGGGGACCGGCGACCGCATCACCATCGTCGGCGGCTATAGCGACGCGAATAAGCGCATCGAAACCTTCGCCTTCGCCGACGGCGGCGCGAGGTCGTTCGCCGAGGCCGTGGCGCGGGTGGGCGAGGATCGCGTCACCGGACTGACCCTGACCGGAATCGCCTCGGCCAACACGATTCGCGGCGGCTTTGGGGACGAGGCGCTGTCGGCGGCCGCCTTCAGTTCCGGCGTGACGTTGGAAGGCGGGGGCGGGCAAGACCAGCTGACTGGCTCGGCCTATGTCGACACGCTGATCGGCGGCGCGGGCAATGACACGCTGGCCGGCGGCGCGGGCGGCGACATCTATCGCTTCTCGGCCGGTTTCGGCCAGGACCTCATCAGCGAATCGACCTCGAACGGCTCTCTCAACGTCATCGAGCTCGACGCATCGCTCTCGTCCGACGACCTCGTCATCAAGTCGAATTTCAGCGCCGCCGCCGACGGCGCGATCAATTTCGGCGCGGCGATCATCGCTTTCGCCGGCTCCGACGACCGCATCCGCGTGAGCGACCTCGACGTTGTCGCCGAGATCCGCTTCGCCGACGGCGCGATCCTCGACAAGGCGGCGATGGCCGCGCGCGCGGTTCCCTACGCCACCATCGAGCAGTATCTGAATTACTGGGACGTTCCCAGCGACGACACCTTCGTCGGCGGCGCGGGCGACGACACGCTCGATGGCGGCGGCGGGGCGGACCAGCTCGACGGCGGCGCGGGCAATGACGAGCTGTGGGGCGACGACGGCGACGACATTCTCACCGGCGGCACCGGCAACGACGCGCTGCGAGGCGGCGCGGGCGCGGACGTCTATCGGTTTTCCGTCGGTTCGGGCCACGACAGGGTCTACACCGGCGAGTCCGGGCTCGATTGGATCGAATTCGACGCCAGCGTCTCGCCCGCGGACATCGCGGTCGAGCGCGGCGGCGTCGAGCGTGGCGACAGTAGGAGCCTCTACCTGCGCAACACCATCGTCGGCGACGTGGTGGAGATCGCCGATGCGCTCGATTCCGCCGGCGACGCCGCGATCGCCGGCGTGCGCTTCGCCGATGGAACCAGCTGGGCCTTCACCGATCTCGCGGCTCAGGCGGTCGCCATTGGCGGCGTCGATATCCGCCACGGCGGCGCGACCGTCGACACGCTGGTCGGCTCCGAGAGCGGCGACACGCTCGACGCCGGCGCGCTCGACGACACGCTGATCGGCGGGGGCGGCAATGATTTCCTCTATGGCGGCGACGGCGACGACATCCTGGACGGCGGCGCGGGCCGCGACGATATCGAAGGCGGCGCGGGCGGGGATATCTACCGCTTCTCGGCCGGCTTCGGGGCCGACTGGCTGCGGGACCAGCATGAGGACGGCAGGGTCAACGCGATCGAGTTCGACGCCACGATCGCCAGCGCCGACATCGCGGTCTATTATTCGCACGACGGCCAGAGCCTGCTGCTCGAGGAAATCGGCGGCGACGGCTCGATCCTCATCGACAGCGCCTACACCGACGCCGCCTATGGCGTCGACGAGGTGCGTTTCGCCGATGGCGCAGTGTGGACGCGCGACGACCTCATCGCCGCGGCGGTCGAGGTCCCGGGGCTGCTGCTCGGCGGCGATGCGACCGACCAGACGCTGACCGGCTCCGACTTCGACGACGTCATCAACGGCGGCGCCGGCAACGAAACGCTGGTCGGCGGCGCCGGCAACGACGAGCTCCACGGCGACGCCGGAAGCGACATCCTGATCGGCGGGGCGGGCAGCGACTATCTGGAAGGCGGCGCGGGCGACGATGTTTATCGCTTCTCCGCCGGGTTCGGCTCGGACTGGCTCGCCCTATCCGACTGGGGGGACGCGGACACGATCGAGTTAGACGCCACGATCGGCCCGGCGAGCGTGCACATCGCCGACTTCAGCGCCCGGTCGAGCGGCGAGTGGCTGATCACCTTCGACGGCTCGGACGACATGATCGACATGTGGAGCATGGACTCCGCCGATCGCATCGTCTTCGCCGACGGCGCGACCTGGACCTATGACGACATCATGGCGCGGGTCGAGCCGGCGGCGGGTCTCGATCTCTACGGCGACACCGGCCTCCAGTACGAAGGCTCCGAGCTGTGGGACCGGCTCTACGCCAACGGCGCCGGCCCGGCGGTCATGCACGGCTATGCCGGCGAAGACGAGATCTACGGCAATGGCGGCGACAATCTGATCGACGGCGGCGGCGGCGACGACTACCTGTCGGGCGGCGCGGGAAGCGACACCTACCAGTTCTCCGCCGGGTTCGGTCAGGACCTCATTTCCGACGAAAATGCCGGTTCGGACGTCAACGTCATCTCGTTCGACGCCAGCATCACAGCCGACCAGCTGGTGCTGGAGGGCCGGAGCCGCATCGTGATCGAAGGTCCGCCGGAGCCTTTGACTCTGTCGGATATCCGCATCGCGGGCGCCGACGATCGGATCAGCTTTCTCGACGATTTCAACGCGGGCAATTTCGAGATCCATTTCGCCGACGGCGTGGTCTGGACGCAGGCCGATATCGATGCGCGGATCACGCCCGCCTCGGGCGAGGAGCTGTCGGGCGGCGCGCCGATGATCGGCGGGGCGACCGACGATTACCTCTACGGCGGCAGCAATGGCGAAGCGATCGAGGGCGGCGCGGGCAACGACCGGCTCTACGGCAACGGCGGCGACGACATCCTGACCGGCGGAACCGGATCGGATTCGCTCTATGGCGATATCGGAAGCGACACCTACCGTTTCGCCAAGGGGTTCGGCGAGGATTGGATCAATGAGACCGCCGAAGCCGGTTCGGTCGATGTCGTCGAGTTCGACGCGTCGATCGACTCCGCCGACGTCTCGGTCCTGACCGACAGCCCGTCGCTCTCCGGCGCGTTCTACCTGTCCGTCGCCGGCGGCGAGGACCGGCTGTGGATCTGGCGCGGCTACAATGAAGCAATGATCGCCGAAGTGCGCTTCGCCGACGGCGTGGTGTGGACCGCCGCCGACCTCGAGGCGCGGCTCGCCTATTTCGTCAGGCCGACGATTTCCACGCTGACCTCGGGCGCTTCGGTGGACGGCTCCGCCGGCGACGACGCGCTGACCGGCACTGCCGGGGCGGACACGATCCAGGGCGACAGCGGCCAGGTCTGGCGGGCGACCGGCGACAATCTCGTCGTCAACGGCAGCTTCGAGCAAGCGGGCGCCGGCGTCGCCGCCAAGAGCTGGGGCCAGTCCAGCCTCGATTCGCCGGGCTGGACGCGGATTAATTCGACCCAGCCGGCGAACACGCCTTGGTACGAGCAGATCAACGCCGGCTATTCGGGTGTGACCCCGACCGACGGACAATATTGGATCGATCTCGACGGGGCTTATGGCGGCAGCTGGGGCAGCGGCAGCAACCTGCAGATCGTGCAGGATATTTCCGGCGTTTCCGACGGCGAGACGCTGCTGATCCAGTTCGACCACGCCAATCGCACCTCGGCGAGCAGCGGGTCGTTCGACGTGCTGTGGAACGGCGCGGTCGTCGCCAGCTTCAACAACACCGGCTCGGCGATCCATTCCAGTGTGCGGGTGACCGCGCAGGCCGGGGCCAACCAGCTCGGCTTCCGCGGCACGGGCTCGCAGGACGGGAACGGCGCGTTGCTCGACAACGTCATGGTGACCGGCGCAGAGGCCGTCGCCAGCGACGCGATCGGCTTCGACACGATCTCGGCGCTCGATGGCGACGACACGGTTCACGCCGGGGTCGGCGACGACATCGTCTCGGGCGGCGCCGGCGACGACACGCTCCACGGCGAGTCGGGCAACGACACGATCGCCGGCGACGCTGGCGACGACGTGATCGTGGGGGGAACCGGCGACGACACGCTGAGCGATTCGGCCGGCGATGACGCCTATCGCTTCGCGAGGGGCGACGGGCAGGACAAGATCACCGACGCCGCGGGAACCGACCGGATCGAATTCGGCGCCGGAATCGCCGCGTCGGATGTGCGGGTCGAGGTGGTGGGCGACGCCTCCACGCTGCAGGTGACCTTTACCGGAACCTCGGACCGGATCACCATCGTCAACGGCTCGCTGACCGACGCGCGCGCGATCGAGAGCTTCAGCTTCGCCGACGGCGCGATTTGGACCTACGCCGACATCGCGCGGGCGTGGCAGGCCCCGACCGACGGGGCGGACCTCATCATCGGCAGCGCCGGCGACGAGACGCTGGCGGGCGGCGCCGGCGACGACCGGATCACCGCCGCGCTCGGCAACGACACGCTGCTGGGCGAGGGCGGCGACGACACGCTGACCGGCTCGACCGGCAATGACGTGCTCGCCGGCGGGACCGGCGTCGACTCCCTGGCGGGCGCCGGCGGCGACGACACCTACCGCTGGGGCCGAGGCGACGGCGACGACGCCGTCACCGACAGCGGCGGCGGCGCCGACCGGGTCGAGATCGCGGCCGGCGTCTCGCCGGCCGACATCGACGTCTACGCTCTGGACAGCGCGAGCCTGACGCTGCGCATTCGCGACACCGGCGAAACGCTCGATCTGGTCAATGTCGTCTCGAACGCGGCCTATGCGATCGAGACGATCGCCTTCGCCGATGGCGCGACATGGAGCGCGGCGGACCTCTTCGCGAGAAGCCTGATCGGCGGCGACGGCAATGACACGCGCACCGGCGCGTCCGGCGGCGAGACGCTGCTCGGCGGCGGCGGCGACGACACCCTGTCGGGCCTTGCCGGCAACGACGCGCTCGACGGCGGCGGCGGGGCGGACACACTGCTCGGAGGGACCGGAACCGACACGCTCGCGGGCGGCGCCGGCGACGATGCGCTGAGCGGCGGGTCCGGAGCCGACACTTATGTCTTCGCGGCGGGCGACGGCGTCGACATGATCGAGGATATCGGCGACGGCGCCAGCGACACGATCCGCATCGCCGGCTATGCCGCTTCGGCCGTGCGCTTCGCGGCGGTGGGCGACGATATCGTCATCCGCTTCGCCGGAAGCGCCGACCGGATCGTGGTCCGCCACGCGCTGGCCGACGGCTTCGTCGACACGATCGAGGCGTTCGCGATCGCCGATGAGGGCGTCACATTCACGCTCGAGCAGGTCGAGGCGCGACTGGTCGAGGACATCGCCACGACTGGCGACTGGCTGGTGGGCGGCGACGGCGCGGATACGCTGACCGGCGGCGCGGGCGACGACTTCCTGTCGGGCGGCGACGGCGCCGACACGCTGTCGGGCGGCGACGGCGCCGACCTGCTCGCCGGGCTCTCCGAGGACGCCTTCTCCGACACGCTGACCGGCGGCGCCGGCCGCGACACCTACTCCTTCCTGCCGACGCGCGCCGGCGCCGGCGCGATCGTTGCCGACACGATCACCGACTTCACCCCCGGCGCCGAAGGCGACGTCATCCGCCTGCGCACCAGCAATCCCAATCCCTTCCAGGGCGGCGGGCTCAGGCTGGCGCAGGACGGCGCCGACACCGTGCTGCTGGTCCGCGCGGCGAATGGTTCCGACCAAATCGCGCTGCGGCTCGCCGGGGTCGATTCGGCGGCGCTGAACTCGGCCAACTTCGACGGCGCGCCGATCGCGATCGACAACTCGGCCGGCATCAGCGACGGCGAGGCCGGCAACACGCTGGAAGGCGGCCCGCTCGGCGACCGCATCTTCGGCAACGGCGGCGCGGACACGATCTTCGGCTATGCCGGGAACGACCGCCTCGCCGGCGGGGCCGACGGCGACAGGATCGACGGCGGTTTCGGCAATGATTTGATCGCCGGCCAGGAAGGCGCCGACACGTTGATCGGCGGCGCGGGCGGCGACATACTGTCGGGCGGCGCCGGCGATGACGTGCTCACCGGCTATGGCGACGGCAGCGGCGCCGCCGACAGCGACGTACTCGACGGCGGCGAGGGCGACGACCGGCTGAACGGCGGCGCCGGAAACGATGCCTACCGCTATGCGCCGGGCGACGGACGCGACACCATCGCCGACCTCGGCGGCGCCGATCGCATCGAGTTCGCCGCGGGCGTCGCGGCGGGCGACGTCACCGTCGGCCAGGACGGCGGCGACATCGTTCTGCGCATCGCCGGAGACGACGGCGAGATCCGGCTGAGCGGCGGCGTGACCGGCGCGACCGTGATAGAGACCGTGGCCTTCGCGGACGGAACCGAATGGAGCTGGGACGATCTGCTAGGCCTCGCCAGTCGGGGCGGCGCCGGCGACGACGTGCTCACGATCCCGCAGCCGATCGGCGCCAATCTGCTGGTGAACGGCGACTTCAGCCAGATCACCACGGTGAGCGGAACCCCGAGCTGGGGCGTCCAGGCGAGCCGCGTTCCGGGCTGGACCGACGCCACCGGCCAGACCTTCGAATTGTTTCCCGACGGCGCCGGCGGCTACTGGATCGATATCGAGGAATATTACGCGCACATGGACATCCGCCAGACCATCGGCGGGTTGTCGGACGGGCAGGAAATGCTCGTGTTTTTCGATCTGGCGCATCGCGACTGGGCGCCGACCAGCGGCATCGAGGCGCTGTGGAACGGCGCGGTGATCGGCGCCTATGAGGTCGACCACACCGATTTTCGGACCATCACGCTCAGCGTCACCGCGGTGGCGGGCGACAATCGGATCGAGTTCCGCTCGGTCGGCGCGACCTCGGCCGATGGCGTCTCGCTCGACAATGTCGGCGTCTTCGCCGTGGGCGGCGCGCTGGGCGGCTCGATCGACGGCGGCGCGGGCAATGATGTGCTGACCGGCGGCGCCGGCGCGGACATGATCGCGGGCGGAACCGGCGACGACCGCCTGCTGGGAGGCGCGGGGGACGACACCTATCTCTTCGCGCGCGGCGACGGGCAGGATACGATCCTCGACACGCAGGGCGCCAACACGCTGCGCTTCGCCGACGGCGTCGCCGCGGACGACGTGCGCGCGGTGCGCGGCACGGCGAATCTCGTGCTCGAGATCATCGGCGCCGGCGACCGCATCGACCTCGGCGCCCCGGCGCGGCCCGGCATGGGCGTCTCGCGCGTCGAATTCGCCGACGGCGCGGTGTGGAGCGAGGACACGCTGATCGCGCTGGCGCGCGCGCCGGGCGACGGAGCCGATGTGATCCGCGGCGACGCGCTCGACAATGTCCTGGCCGGCGGGGCCGGCGACGATCTGATCCTGGGCGGCGACGGGGCGGACAGCATCGACGGCGGTCTCGGCGGCGACCGGCTCGAAGGCGGCGCGGGCGACGACGCCTACGCCTTCCAGCGCGACGGCGGGCGCGACCGCATCGCCGACGCGGGCGGCGCCGACGCCATCGTCTTCGCCGCTGACATCGCGCCCGGCGATGTGGCGGTCGAGCAGAGCCGCGACGGCGCGGATTTCGCGCTGGTCGTGCGCGCCACCGGCGCGCGCATCACCATCGAGGACGCCTTCGGCGCGGGCAAGGTTGAGGAAATCCGCTTCGCCGACGGCGCTGTGTGGACCACCGACGACCTCATCGCGCGCGCCGCCACCTTCGGCGACGACGTGCTGTCGGGCGATGCGGGCGCCAATGTCCTCGCCGGCGGACTCGGCGACGACGTCCTTGCGGGCCTCGGCGGCGACGACACCTACCGCTTCGCGCGCGGCGACGGCGGCGACGTCATCCGCGACGGCTCGAGCTCCGTCGCCGACCGGCTCGAGATCAGCGGCTATTCCGCGAGCGAGATCAGCTTCCATCGCCTCGGCAGCGACAGCAGCGACGTGGCGATCCGCTTTGCCGGCAGCGACGACCAGATCCTCATCGCCAATGCGCTGGGCGCCAATTCGGCGGGCGTCGAGACCATCGCGCTCGACGACGGCGCGACGTACCACGTCGCCGATTTGGCGCTCGCGATCGTCTCCAGCCTCGCGACCGACGGCGACGACACGATCATCGGCACGGGCGGCGACGACACGCTGGTCGGCGGGAAGGGCAACGACCTTATCGCCGGCGGCGCGGGCTCGGACACCTACCTTTATGCGCGCGGCGACGGCGATGATCGGATCGACGCCTTCGGCTCCGGCGCCGACACGGTCCGCCTGACCGACTACACCGTCGCCGACGTGCTTTCCGCCGTGCGCGGAGGGCCCGACAGCAACGATCTGGTGATCACATTCGCCGGCGTGGGCGACCGGCTGGTGCTGGTCGATGCGCTGGCTGCGGCCAATGGCTCGGGCGGCAACAGCCTTACCGTGAGCTTCGCCGACGGCGCCTCCTGGAATCGCGACGCGATGCGCGCCCGCGCGCTGTCGGACGTCTACGGCGACGGCGACGACAACGCCTACGGCTTCGACGGGGCGGACAGCTTCGCGGCGCGGCCCGGCGACGATCTGATGGCGGGCGCGGGGGGCGGCGACGCCTATGCGTTCGGCCGGGGGTCGAGCCACGATACTGTTTCCGACAACGGCGCCTCGGGCGCCGACACGGTCCAGATTCTCGATTTCGCCGCGACCGACGCCAGCGTCGAGCGGCTCTATCGCGGCAGCGACGCCGTGGTCATCCGCTTCACCGGCGACGACGCGGACAGCCTGACGATCGTCGATGCGCTGGCGACCGACGCCAAGGGCGTGGAAACGATCACCTTCGCCGACGGCGTCGCCTGGACCAAGGACACGCTGCGCCAGCTGCTCGACAACCGCGCCCCCGAAGCCGCGGACGACGGGTTCTACTCGGTCACCACCGGCGTCGAGCTGGTGATCGCGGCGACCGAGATCCTGGGCAACGACTTCGACGCCGATGGCGACGCCTTGCGCATCGTGGCGGTCGACGCCGGCAGCGCCGGCGTCGCCACGATCGACGCCGAGGGCAATGTCCACTACACCGCGATCGGCGGTCATCACGGCTCCGCCTCGATCAGCTACACCGTGGCGGACGGGCGCAACGGCTTCGACAACGCCGCGATCGACCTGCGCGTGCGCCCGGTCGCGACCGCGCTGCCCGACGACGGCTTTTCCGTCGCCGAGGACGATTCGCTGGTCATCCGGGTCGAGCGTCTGCTGTCCAACGACCTCGACGGCGACCGCATGGTGGTCGGCCAAGTCTACGGCGCCACGAACGGCGCGGTCTCGCTCTCGAGCGACGGCAACATCTCGTTCACCCCCACCGCCAATTTCAACGGCGCCGCCGAGTTCACCTATGTCGCCAACACGCCCGAGGGCGGGCGGGCCGAGGCCAAGGTCGCCATCACGGTCACCCCGGTCAATGATGCGCCGGCGGCGCGCGACGACAGCGCGCCGGCGGTTCCCGAAGGCGCCGTCTTCACGCTCGATCCGCGCGTGCTGCTCGCCAATGACAGCGACATCGACGGCGACGTTCTGGCCGTCCATTCAGTGCAGTCCAACGCCGATGTTTCCGTGTCGATCGGCGCCGACGGGCTGATCCACGTCCAGCCGGCCGCCTATTACTGGGGCGCCGCGTGGTTCGACTATGTCGCCGCCGATCCCAGCGGGGCGACCTCGACCGGGCGCGTCAGCTTCACCGTCACCCCGGTGAACGATCCGCCCGAGCCGCATGACGACCGCTTCGCCACCACCCAGTCGGGCGATCCGATCCTCGAGGACAATCCGATCGTCATCTCGGCCGAGCGGCTGATGGCCAATGACATCGAGCACGATGGCGAGGCGATGACGGTCACCGCCGTGGCCAACGCCCACGGCGGCCGCGCCGAGCTGCTCGACAATGCGACCGTTCTGTTCACCCCCAACGCGAATTTCAACGGCGACGCAGGGTTCGACTATCAGGTCGACGACGGTCATGGCGGCGCGGCCTGGGCGCGCGCGACGATCGCCTATCAGCCGGTCAACGACCGCCCGGTGGCGCGCGACGACAGCTACGGCCAGCTGGGGCTGGAATTCCTCCGCGGGCAGGAAGACACGCCGATCGAGATCCCGCTGATCGAGCTGCTGAAGAACGACGACGATCCCGAGGGCTTCGCGGTTCGGTTCGAAAGCGCCGGCAACGCGGTGCACGGCGCGATCGAGCTGACCGACCACGGCTCCATCCTGTTCACGCCCGACCCGAACTATTGGGGCGAAGCGACATTCAGCTACCTCGTCGCCGATAATGAGGGCCTGGTCGACGGCGCGGTGGTCGATCTCTACTTCGACAATGTGGGCGACGGCCCGCCCGAGGCGCGGCGCGACGTCATCTATGTCAACGAAGACATCCCCACGGTCATCCCGATCTCCACGCTGCTGGCGAACGACGCCGACATCGACCTCGACACGATCGAGTTCGTCGGCTGGCGCCATGCGGGTCTTCTCGATGCGCTGCTCTATGGCATCGACGCCGTTCAGAAGATCAACGGCACGGTCGAATACGACGCCGACGGCAACCTGCTCTACACGCCCGACCGCGACGCGACCGTCGCCTCTGGCGTCGTCTACCGCGTGACCGACAACGCCGATGGCGTCGCCGACGGCTATGTCGACATTGTCATCGTCCCCTCGAACGACGATCCGACCGCGCAGGACGACTTCGGCTTCGTCACCCCGCTCGATGCGCCGCTGGTGCTGCGCGCCGGCGATCTGCTGTCCAACGACTACGACATCGAGGAGGCCGATCACGACGGCGACGGCGTGATCGACGACATGCTCGACGATCCCGATCGCGCGCGGCCGAGCTTCGTCGGCGTGGTCGGCGTGTGGTCGGCCGATGCTCTGGCGCAGGGCGAGCGCGCGCCGGTGGGCGAGGCGGAAGTCGTCGGCTGGGCGGGTGAGCAATTCATCGTCGTGCGTTTCCCCGAAGGCTTCAATGGCAATGTCGCGGTCGAATACAGCATCGCCGACGCGCAGGGCGCGACCGACACCGCTTTCGCGATGGGCAGCGTGGCCGATTTCTACGCCGGGCAGCTGCGCGGCACCGCGCGGCCCGACTACCTCGCCGGCACGCCGGGCGCGGACGCCATCCAGGCGCTCGCGGGCGACGACTATGTTCTCGGAGACGCCGGCGGCGACGTGATCGAGGCGGGCGATGGCGACGACTGGATCGACGCCGGCGCCGACGACGACCGGATCGACGGCGGTGACGGCGCGGACCGCATCGGCGGCGGCGCGGGCTATGACACTGTGAGCTTCGTCGGTTCGGACGTCGGCCTGCGCGCCGACCTCGAATCGCGCATCGGCCAGGGCGGCTGGGCGCAGGGCGACACTTTCCTCGGCGTCGAGGCGCTGATCGGCTCGGCTTTCGCCGACCAGCTGGGCGGCGACGCGGGCGACAACCGGCTGGAGGGACTGGGCGGCGACGACATATTGGAGGGGCGCGACGGCGCCGACACGCTGCTCGGCGGCGACGGCGCCGACACGCTGACCGGCGGCGCCGGGGCCGATGTGATCGACGGCGGCGCGGGCGTCGACACCGCCGACTACTCGTTCGGCGCGGCGGGCGTTTCGATCTCGCTGGCGGCGGGGGCCGCCTCGGGCGGCGACGCCGAGGGCGACGTGCTCATCGGCATCGAAAATCTCACCGGCGCCGACGCGGCCGATATGCTCGAAGGCGACGACGGCGCCAATGTGCTGTCGGGCGGGCGCGGCGACGACGCGCTGCTGGGCGGCGCGGGCGACGACACGCTGATCGGCGGTCGCGGGGCGGATCGGCTCGAGGGCGGGGCGGGCGTCGACATCGCCGACTACACGCTCTCGGCCGAGGGCGTGATGGTCGACATGGTCGACGGCGGCGCCGGCGGCGGCGACGCGGCGGGCGACATCTTCTCGGGAATCGAGATCGTCCAGGGCTCGTATCATGACGACACGATCCGCGGCGACGATGGCGACAACCGTATTCGCGGCGGGCGCGGCGCCGATGTGATCGACGGGCGCGGCGGTTTCGACGCCGCCGACTATTCGCGCGCCGACGAGGGCGTGGCGGTCGATCTCGGCGCGGGCGCCGGCAGCGCCGGCGAAGCGGCGGGCGACGCGCTGATCGCGATCGAGAAGCTGATCGGCTCGCTATGGGCCGACCGACTCGCCGGCGGCGCGGGCGCGGACACATTCCAGGGCCTGCGCGGCGACGACACGATCTTGGGCGGCGGCGGGTCCGACGACTATCTGTTCACCTTTGACGACGGCCACGACACGATCGTCGAGCAAGGCGATGCGGCGGACGCCGACCGCATCGTGCTCGGCGCTGAGATCGCGCCCAAGGACGTGTCGGTGCTGCGCGACGGCGACGATCTGGTGCTCGAGCTCGAGCGGCAAGACGGCTTCCTCATCGATGCCTTGCGCGTCACCAACCACTTCCTCGGCGCCGAAACCGGCATCGAGCAGGTGGCGTTCGCCGACGGCGCCATCTGGGACCGCGGGCGTCTGGACCAGCTCCAGCGGCTGGGCCGCTTCAACGCGGCGGACGACATCGCGCGCTTCGCGGTGGAGGACGAGCCGATCGCGATCGATCCGGCCGACCTCATCGTCAATGACGCCGAGATCGGCGCGCTCGACCTGCTGCTGGTCGGCGTGGACCGCCCGACCAACGGCGCCGTGCGCCTGCGCGACGATGGGATGATCGAGTTCCTCGGCGCCCAGGACTTCAACGGCGACGGCTATTTCTATTACACCGTGCGCGACCAGTTCGGGCGCGAATCCTCGGCGCGGGTCGAGGTCGACATCTCGCCGGTCAACGACGCGCCGACCGCCGTGGACGATCCGCTGGTCTATGCGGTGGAGGACACCGTCCTGCATGTGCGCATCGAGAACCTGCTGGCCAACGACTTCGATGTCGACGGCGAATACGAAGGCCTGCACATCGTCTCGATCGCGCCGCTCGAGAACGACGCCGGCCAAGCGATCGATTCTTATTGGAATGCCGACCACCAATATGCGGCGACCAATGTCACCGCGAGCATCTCGAGCGATTACATCGACTTCGCCATGCGTCCCGACTATTTCGGCGCGGCGGGCTTCGCCTATACGCTGGCCGACGACAGCGGCGCGACCTCGACCGCGACGGTCGAGATCTACATCAGCCCTGTCAACGACGCCCCGCGCGCCAGGGACACCGTGCATTCGGTGCGGCTGGAGACCACCGCGACGCTGACCGTCGCGGATCTGCTCGCCAACACCTACGACATCGAGGGCGACAGCTTCACCTTCGTCGGCCTGCATCCGGGCGCGGACGGCAATCCGGCGGCCAATGGCGAGGTCACCTTCGATCCCGACGCCGGCGCGATCCTGTTCACGCCATGGGCGCTGGGCGACGCCAGCATCGAATATGACGTGATCGACGCGCGCGGCGCCGGCGCGATGCTGAGCTACGAGTACAAGGTCCGTCCGCTCAACGATCCGCCCAAGGCCTACAACGACTATGGCCTGCGCACGCTCGAGGACCAGGCGCTGGTCATCGATCCGGCGCAGCTTCTCGCCAATGACGCCGACGAGAACGGCGACACGCTGACCATCGAGAGCATTTCGCGCTTCGCCGACAATGGCAAGGCGATGCTGCGCGACGACGGCATGATCGAGTTCCGTCCGCGCCCCGACTTCAACGGCTCGGCTGGCTTCGACTACACGATCAGCGACGGGCGCGGCGGCGCCTCCACGGCGCATGTGTTCATCACCATCCTGCCGCGCAACGACGGCCCGATCTTGCGCAACGATCTGGTCAGCGGGCTGGAGGACGGCCCGCTCTACGTGATCCCGGCCGAGGCCTTCGGCAACGACATCGATCGCGACGGCGACGTGATCTTCTTCAAGCGCAGCTCTGTGCTGGGCGTGGTCGATCACCGCTATCTTTCGGCCGACTACACGGTCGCCGCGCGCATGGCCGACGGCGGCGCGCTGGCGGATTCGATCGCCTTCGATCCCGCGACCATGCGCTTCACGGGCAGCTTGCCCGCCGCGCAGGACAAGGTCGCGGTCGACGTCTGGCTGACCGATCCGGCCGACGGACGCGTGTTCAACACCCGCTTCGAGCTCACCGCCGACGAGCTTTCCAACGGCCTCGACGTTTCGGGCGCGGTGCTGGACGGTTTCGAGATCCGCTCCGACTTCGCGGTCGACTTCGCGTTCGGCGCGAACGACCTCGACGCGCAGACGACCGTCACCGCGACGCTGGCCGACGGCGCCGCGCTGCCCGCATGGCTGGTCTTCGACGCGCAGGCGCTGACCTTCACCGGAGTCGCGCCCGACGGCGCCTCCGATCCGTTCGACGTCACGATCGGCTTCACCCGTCCCGATCCGCAGGGCGGCGCGGCGCTGGCGTGGAGCGACACGGTGTCGCTCGATCCGGCGCAACTGGCCGGAGGCGTGGCCTACCACAGCAAGCTGGCGCTGTTCGACCTCGAGAACGGCGCTGTCTCCGCCTCGCTGATCGGCCAGCGCCCGCTGCCCGACTGGCTGAACTTCGACGCCGCCGCCCGGCGGCTGAGCCTGTCGGGTTTCGAGCCCGACGCCGATGCGCAGCTCGCGCGGCTCGATGTGACGTTCACCCCCGCGGAGCGCGACCTGCCGCAAGGCGTCCATGCCTCGAGCGACAAAGGCTTCACGCTCGAATTCGTGATCGATCCGCTCGGCGACCTCGCCGCGCAGCTCGCCGCGATCAACCGCGCGCTGGCGGGCGATCCCTATTTCGCCGCGCAAGGCCTGTTCGCGCTCGATCTCGACGGGGCCGGTCCGATCGTGGCGAGCCGCGAGAGCGGCGCGCCGCTGCCCGCGTGGCTGACGTTCGACGCCCGGACTCTGTCCTTCGAAGGCGCGCCGCCGCCCTCTTGGGTCGGCGCGATACCCGTTCGCATGGACATTTCCGCGGGCGGCGGCCTGCCGGCGATGTCGGTGATCGCCGAGGCGGTGGTCGACGACACCTTCCGCGTGACCTCGGCCAACGGCCTTTCGGTCTCGACCGCCTCCGAACGGATCGACGTCGACGCGCCCGCCGACTTCAACGGCGCGATCGTCATCTCCTACGACGCCAACGATGAAAAGGGCGGGGCGTCGAGCAAGCCCGCGCTGATCTTCTACGACGTGAAGCCCACGCGCGAGCGGCCCGACGCGGCGACCGACGATATCGCCGCGCGCGAAGGCGAGACCACGCGCTTCGCGGTCATCGACCTGCTCGCCAATGATTTCGACCGCGACGGAGATCCGCTGCGGCTGATCGGCGTCGGCCAGCCGGCCAATGGCGTGCTGGCGCTCGAGCTGGCGCATCTGGCGATCGATCCTCCGGCCGGCATCGCGCAGGCCGACGGCGCGGTCTGGAGCGCGAGGCTGGCCGATGGCGGCGACCTGCCCGAATGGCTGGCGGTCGACCCGGCGACCGGCGCCATCGCCGGCGACGCGCCGCTCGATTTCAAGGGCGGGCTCGACATTGTCGTGACCCGCACGCTGGGCGCCGACGCGCAGACCGCCACGCTCCACCGCGACGTCGACGGCAACGAGGGCGCCTTCGCGGTCTACACCCCGGCCGACGCGTTCTCCGGCGCAGACAGCTTCGCCTACACCGTCACCGACGACCGCGAGGGTCCCTCGACCGGCGCCGGCGTGCTGCACGTCGCCTCGGTCGACGATCCGCCGGTCGCGGTCGAGGACACCGTCACCGCGATCGAGGACATGCCGCTCTCGATCGATCCGGCGGCGCTGCTCGCCAACGACCATGACGTCGACGGCGACCCGATCCGCTTCCTCGACGTCGCCAATCCCACCCACGGCGCGGTCAGCTACGACGGCGAGACGATCGTCTTCATGCCCGACCACAATTTCAGCGGCAAGGCTTCGTTCGAATATGTCGTGACCGACGACGCCGACGGGTCGAGCGCCGGCCTGGTGACGGTCGATGTGGTCTCGACCAACCAGGCGCCGATCGCCGCGGCGGACGTCTTCGCCACTGTGGAAGACACGCCGTTCGAATTCTCCAAGGCGGATTTGCTCGCCAACGACAGCGACCCGGACGGCGACGCGATCACCTTCCAGTCGATCTCGCGCGGCGCGACCGGCGGGCGGATCGTCGAGCTCACCGGCGGCCGCTGGCAATTCGTGCCCGACGAGAACGTCAACGGCCCGGTCGCCTTCGGCTATACGATCGGCGACGGACGCAGGACCGACGTCGGCGCGATCACTTTCGACATCGCCCCGGTCAATGACGCGCCGATCGCCAACCCCGATGGCGCAGGCGCGGCCAATGATCCCGAAGGCGTGTTTCGCACGCTGCAGGACGAATCCGTCACCATCGATTTCGCCGCGCTCCTCTCCAACGACCGCGACGTGGAAGGCGACGTCTTCTCGATCGTCGAGGTATTCGACGGCGACCAGGGGACCGTGGCGCAATCGGGTGACGCCGCGGTGTTCACGCCCGACGCCGGCTATATCGGCGACGCGGGCTTCCACTACCGCGTCACCGACGCCAAAGGCGCGAGCAGCGTGGGCTATGCGACGATTCTGGTGGCGCCCGACGCGCCGCTGCCCACGCCGGTTTCGGACTTCGGCCTGGAAGCGCTGGAAGACAGCCATATCGACATCGATCCGGCCCAGCTGATGGCCAATGACGTCGCGCCCGAAGGCACGACGCTCGCCTTCGTGCGGCTCGACGGCGCCGAACTGCTCGACAACGGCAAATACCGCGTCACGCCCGCGCCCGACTACTACGGGCGGATCGAGCTGCGCTATTGGATACAGAATGAGCAGGGCTTCCCGGTCTCGACCACGGTCGCCATCGACGTGCTGCCCGTGGCCGACGCGCCGGCGGCGGTGGACGACACGCTGGCGACCGTCGAGGACAGCCCGCTGGTGATCTTTGCCAGCCAGCTGCTCGACAACGACAGCGACGCCGACCACCAGGCCTTTGTGATGAGCCAGATCGTCGACGCCTCGGGCGTGACGGTGGCCGACCTCGGCTGGGGCCAGCTTCAGATCACCCCCGACGCCAACTTCAACGGCGAGGCGTGGTTCGACTACGAGATCGAGGATTCGACCGGCCTCACCGGCGTCGCGCGCGTGACCGTGACGGTCGATCCGGTCAATGACGCGCCGGCGATCGCCGCGATTCCCGTTCTCGAGGGGGTCGAGGATCATCCGTTCAGCGCGACGCTGCCCGCCGGCTTCGCCAGTGACGTCGACGGCGACGCGCTGGTGGTCGAGGTGCGCGGGCAGGGCGGGGCGGCGCTTCCCGGCTGGCTCTCGTTCGACCGCCAGACGCGGACGCTCAGCGGCGATCCGCCGGCCGACTTCAATGGCTCGATCACGCTCGAGGTCGCCGCTTCGGACGGCCAGCTCGGAAACATGCGCGAGCTGCTGGTCTCGATCGCTCCGGTCAATGACGCGCCCTATGTCGCGATGGCGCTGGCCGACCGCGTCTCGCCCGAGGAGCAGGCGGTGGACTTCGTGTTGCCCGACGGCAGCTTCGCCGATATCGACAGCGCCTCGCTGGCTCTAAGCGCGACGCTGGCGGACGGTTCGGAACTGCCCGGCTGGCTGTCGTTCGACCCGGCGGCGCGGCGCTTTGCCGGCCAGCCGCCCGCCGATCACAACGGCGCGATCGAGGTGCGGGTCACCGCGAGCGACGGCGAGCTCGGCGTGAGCGACGTGTTCACGCTGACGGTCACGCCGGCCAACGACCCTCCGGTCGTCGCGATCCCGCCCGCCGACGCGCACGGCGCCGAGGACACGCCCTTCGTCTTCGCGCTGCCCGCCGGAACTTTCGCCGACATCGACGGCGACGCGCTGACGCTGACCGCGATCCTGTCCGACGGCTCCGCTCTGCCCGCTTGGATCGGCTTTGCCGACGGCGCCTTCACCGTGACGCCGCCGGCCGACTTCAACGGCTCGCTGGCGCTCGAGGTCCGCGCCAGCGACGGTTCGCTGAGCGTCGCGGCCGCCTTCGCGCTGATCGTCGATCCGGTGAATGACGCGCCGGTCGTCGCGACGCCGATTCCATCCCTGTCCTCTCCAGAGGACGCGTCTTGGACCTTCCAGGTTCCGGCTGGAACCTTCGTGGATGTCGACGACGATCGGCTCGACTATACGGCGTCGCTCGCGAATGGCGATTCGCTGCCGGCGTGGCTGTCGTTCGACGCTATGACTCGGACGTTCTCCGGCGCGCCGCCGGAGAATTACAATGGTTCGCAATCGCTGCGCGTAACGGCGTCGGACGGGGAGCTGGCGACTTCGGCCGAGTTCGAGCTGACTCTCGTCTCCGCCAACGACGCGCCGGTCGTCGCGTCGCCGATCGCGTCCCAGGATTCGCCGGAGGATGCGCCCTGGGTCTTCCAAGTCCCGGCGGAAACTTTCCTCGACGTCGACATTGATCCGCTGATCTACACGGCGTCTCTCGCGAATGGCGAAGTGCTGCCGGCGTGGCTGTCGTTCAACGCTATGACTCGGACGTTCTCCGGCGCGCCGCCGGCGAATTACAATGGCTCGCAGCCGCTGCGCGTGACGGCCTCGGACGGGGCGCAGGCCGCTTCGACGACCTTCACGCTGAACGTGACGCCGCTCAACGACGCTCCGATCGCGCAGGACGATGCCGGCTTCGCGGCCGTCGCGAACGCGCCTTTGACGATCGCCTTTTCGGCGCTCCTCGCGAATGACAATGATGTCGATATCGGCGACGTGCTGGCGATCGCCTCGGTCGGCGATGCGCAACACGGTTCTGTCGCGTTGACGGCCGACGGCGTCGTCTTCACCGCCGCGAGCGGCTATTCCGGGCCGGCATCCTTCGTCTACACTGTCTCCGACGGGGCGGGAGGCTCGGCGAATGCGTCCGTCAGTCTCACAGTCGACAATCCGGTTTCCGTCATCAACGGGCCGGCATATGGCGGCGGGAGGATCTGGGGCGTCGCGGGCCCCGAGACGATCAATGCGTATGGCTATGGCAATAAGATCTATGCCAATGGCGGCAGCGGCACGATCAACGCCGGCTCCGGCAATGCGACGGTCTTCGCCGGCTCCGGCGATCTCACCATCAATCTCGCCGGCTACAATGATGTCGTGATCGGCGGCGATGGCGACGACATCGTCTCGGGATCGGCCGGAAGCGCGACCGTCAGGCTGGGCAATGGAACGGATGTGGTGACGGTCGGGGGTTACGGCAACAGAGTGACGCTCGGTGACGGCGATGACACAGTCGATCTCGGCCTCGGCGGCAGCCGCCTCAAAATCGGGAACGGAAGCAACAAGATCACCATCGCAGGCTACGGCAATACCGTCGTCGCCGGGGATGGATCCAACACACTCTCGGGCGGCTCGGGTAACGAGAGCCTGACCTTCGGTGATGGAGACAACGATATCAAAACGTCCGGCTACGGCAATGTGATCCGAGTCGGCGATGGCGACAATGCCATCGTCGCGGGCAGCGGCTCGGATACGGTGACTGCGGGCAATGGCGACAACACGATTACCCTTTCTGGATACAACAACACTGTCTCTCTGGGAGCGGGGGTCAATCTCGTAGACGGCGGCTACGGCGGCGACAGGGTGACGGTCGGCGGTGGTAGCGCCGTGATCGATCTCGACGGATGGAACAACGTCGTGACGATCAATGGGGGCGCCACAGCGACGATCAACGATCATGGCGGCGGCCTGGGAGTGAAAATCGGCTCGTCGCTCGATCACGTCGTGATCAATGGGATGAGCGCGGATATGAGCGCCTGGATCGATCTCTTGTCGCCGAGCATGGGCTATTCGTCGAGATCGGCTATCATGAGCGCGCTGCAGAGCGATGGAAACGGCGGAACTTTGCTGACCCTGGCGGGCGGAGGCGCGATCGATATCACCGGCGTCACGCCGGACCATCTCAGCGCGGCCAATTTCAGGATCGGCTGACGGCGAGGGGGCGGGCGTACAGCTCGCGTAAGGACGCGTCGGGGTGGCGGTGAGGCGCGGAAAGGCGCGATTGGCTCATGAGCCCGATGCGCCGCTACAATGTGCTTCAATGAGGTCCGGGCGGTGAAGCCCTGAAAGGCGGCTCTTTCGTAGTGAACGGATTCGAAAGCCCGAAGACTACCCCAGGCGATGTCACGTTAACCGGCAAATAGGTCGCGGCGGGCCATTTTGGGCGTCATGAATCCACCGACCTCGAGCTACAAGCGCCATCGCTTCCCACCGCAGATCATCGCC
>NZ_PUIV01000026.1 GCF_003113265.1 Methylosinus sporium | reverse complement strand
GCCGAGCCGGCTCCGGCCGAGCCCGCCGAGCCGCTCGAAAACGAGCTCCCCAGCGCCTCCGCCGGCTGACGGCGCGCGCATGTCGGCGGGCTCGGTTTTGGCGGCTCACGACCTTGGAGCTGCGGCGCTTGCTTTTGGAGGAGCGCGTCCCAGATGCTGCGGAGTGAGAACGGCGCTTCGGGCGCCGGCGCAGCGGAGTCGATCGACGCTTTGGCCATGACGAGCGACATGCGGGACATCGCCCTCGTCACAGGCGCGAGCGGTTTCATCGGAGGGGCGGTCGCCGCCCTGCTGCACGAAGAGGGGTTTCGCGTGCGCGCCTTCGTGCGGCCGACGAGCCCGCGCGCCAATCTCCGCCCCCAATACGAAGTTTTCGAAGGCGACGTGACCGATCGCGATAGTCTGCGCGCTGCGCTTCGCGGCGTTCGCTATCTCTTCCATGTCGCCGCCGACTACCGGCTGTGGGCGCCCGATCCGACTATCGTCATGCGCACCAATCTCGAGGGCACGCGCATCGTCATGGAGGAGGCGCTGCGCGCCGGCGTCGAGCGCATCGTCCATACGAGTAGCGTCGCGACGCTCGCGCCCGACGCTTCCGGCCTCTGCGACGAGACGCGGCGGCTCGCGGTCTGCGATCGGCTCGGCGCCTATAAGCGCAGCAAGCTCCTGTCCGAACGTCTGGTCGAGGAAATGGTCGAGCGCGACGCTCTGCCGGCCGTCATCGTCAATCCCTCCGCGCCGCTCGGGCCCGGCGACGTGCGCCCCACGCCGACCGGACGCATCGTGCTCGAGGCGATGCGCGGCAATATGCCGGCCTATGTCGACACCGGCCTCGCCGTCGTTCATGTCGCCGATGTCGCCGCCGGCCATCTCGCCGCGCTGCGCCTGGGGCGCATCGGCGAACGCTACATCCTCGGCGGCGAGAATGTCGAGCTCTCCGAGCTGCTCGCGGAGGTCGCGAAATTCAGCGGCGGCCGCCCGCCGCTGATGCGGCTGCCGCGCTGGCCGCTGCTGCCGGTCGCCCACGCCAATGAGGCGCTGGCGCGCCTCACCGGCCGCGAGCCTTTCCTCAATGTCGAGAGCCTGCGCCTCTCGGCGGTGACGATGTTCTTCGACGATTCCAAGGCGCGGCGCGAGCTCGGCTATCGTTCCCGACCCTACCGCCATGCGCTCGCCGATGCGGTCGAATGGTTCGGCGCACGCGACCGCGCCAAGCGCGGGCCGCCGCAGGCCGCGCGCCGGGCCCCCGGCGGCGCGCTCGGCGAATAGGCGCCTGCGCCCTTGCGCGCAGCCCCGCGACGGGGCAATTCTTCGCCCCGTGTCACTTTTCATCAAGAGCGTCGGATGATCATCGATCGGCGACCGTCCGCGCGCGGAGCGGGGCGGCGCTTCTTGTCTTTCTCGCGCCTCGCCTTGTCGGCGGCGGCGCTTTTTCTTCCTGCGCCGGCGTTTCCGCAGGCCTCTCCCGGCTTCAATCTCTGCGTGCCGCCGGGATCGCCGCCCTGCGTCTTCATGCCTGGCCGGCCCGCCGACGCCTGTGGGCGCGAGGTGGAGGCCTATATCGCCTCTGTGTTCCATTATCGCGAATGTCTCACCAAGGAGAGTGAGCGCGTGATCCGCGAGTCGAACGATGTGATCGACCATTGGCGATGCCGCGAGCGGGGCGAGCGATGCCGCAAATGACGCGGCCTGTCGTCTATGACGTCACGCGTCTCGTGACGCGCGCGCTCAATCCGACGCCCAATGGCATCGATCGGGTCGATTTTATTCTGGCGCGGCATTTTCTCTCGGGCGCAGGCGGCGTCGCGCTCGCCGCCGCGGCGCTCGGGCCGCGCCTCGCCGCCGCCGAGGCCGGGCTGCGCTCGCTCACCGACATAGAGACCTATTGGAACGAGTTCATCGATTTCGGCGAGGACAAAATATACGAGCGCCTCGTCGCCGCGCTCGGCGCGGCGCCCGCGGGACGGACGGCTCCGCGGATCGCGAGACGCGATTGGGGCGTCGTTCCCGAGAATTGGCGCGCCATGCGCCGCTGGGCGCTGCGCCTCGGACGGCCGCCCTCGGAGGCGCCGCCAGGCGCCGTCTTTTTCAATGCGAGCCAGTTTCCCATGCATAAGGAGTGGCATTTGCGCTGGCTGGAGTCGCGGCCGGACGTGAGGCCCGTCTTCTTCGTCGCCGATCTGCTGCCGCTGGACGCGCCCGAATTCTTCCGCCCGGCCGAGCGCGACAAGCATCGCCTCGTCATGGGCAATATCGTGCGGCGGGCGGCCGGGGTCGTCGTCGCCTCCGCCTCCGTCGCGCGTCGGGTCAGGGAATATGCGGAAGAGCAGGGCAGGAAAGATCTCTCCGTCTGCGTCGCCGGACTTCCGGTCGCTCCCGCCTTCGAGCGAAAGGCGCTCGCCGATCCGCGCCTCGCCGACACGCCTTATTTCGTCCTCTGCAGCACGATCGAGCCGCGCAAGAACCATATGATGCTGCTCAATGTCTGGCGCGAGCTCGTCGAGCGCGAGGGCGCGCGCACGCCCAAGCTGGTCCTCGTCGGCAAGCGCGGCTGGCACAATCAGAACGTGCTCGCCATGCTGGAGCGCTGCGCGGCGTTGCGCCCCCATGTGGTGGAAGCCTCGGGCCTGTCGACGCCGGCCATGCGGCGGCTGCTCGCCGGCGCCCGCGCCGCGCTCGCGCCCTCCTTCGCGGAAGGGTTCGGCCTTCCCATCGCCGAGGCCGCGACCAGCGGCGCGCCGATCATCGCCTCCGACATAGAGACATTTCGCGAGATCGCCGCCAATTCGCTCGATTATGTCGATCCGCTCGACGGTCCCGGCTGGCGCGACGCTATCCTCGCCTATTGCGACGCCGATTCGCCGCGCCGCATCGCGGCCTTGCGTCGGCTCGAGGGTTTCCCGCGCCGCGACGCGGCCTCCTTTTTCAGAATCATCGACGAATTCCTCGGCGCTTTGTGAGGGCGGCTCCCTGCGTGGCGACGCGCCTTGCCGGGGCGGCGGCGGTTTCCTATTAAGGTCGGAGCAAGGCCGGCCAGCGAAAGAGAGGCGCAGATGACGGAGCCGTCGAACCCGCCGAAATGGAAGAGGGTCGTCGTCAAGCTCTCGGGCGAGGCGCTGATGGGCGACGCGCCGCATGGTCTTCATGCGCCGACATTGGAGCGCATCGCCGCCGATCTCGCCTCCGCCGCCGAATTCGGCGCGCAAATCGCCGTCGTCGTCGGCGGCGGCAATTTCTTTCGCGGCATTCAAGGCGCCGACAAAGGCATAGAGCGGGCGCGCGCCGATTCGATCGGAATGCTGGCGACGGTGATGAACGGGCTCGCGCTCGAGCAGGCGATCGAGGCGCAGGGGCGCCAGGCGCGAGCGCTCTCGGCCGTGCCCATGCCCTCGCTGTGCGAATCCTATTCGCGGCGAGCGGCGCTGCACCATCTCGCCAAAGGCCGCATCGTCATCGCCGCCGGCGGCACCGGCCTGCCTTTTTTCACCACCGACACGCCCGCCGTGGTGCGCGCCGCCGAGCTCTCAGCCGACGCCGTGCTGAAGGCGACTCAGGTCGATGGCGTCTATACCGCCGACCCCAAGCGCGATCCTTCCGCCCGGCGCTATGAGCGGCTCACCCATGACGAGGCCATCGCCAAGAGCCTCGCCGTGATGGATACGGCCGCCTTCGCTCTTGCTCGCGAGAACAAGATTCCCATAATCGTCTTCTCCATCGCGGAAGAGGGGGCGATCCGCGCCGTGCTGGAAGGACGAGGGCGGGCCACTCACGTCGTTCCCTGACGGGACGACCCCCTCGGATGCGGCCGGCGATTTCCGCCTCGGCGGATTCTGTTCTAAGAGAATGCTCCGACCTCGGAGCCGGCGCGGGCCCGCTCGTTCGAACCGACAGACTTCACGAATAGGCAAAGTTTCCTATGGCTCAGACTTTCGATCTGCCCGAACTGAAACGCCGTATGCAGGGCGCGCTGGCGACCCTCAAGCACGAGCTCGGCGGGCTTCGCACCGGACGCGCCTCGGCGAGCCTCTTGGAGCCGATCCATGTCGAGGCGTATGGCCAGGCCACGCCGCTCAACCAAGTGGCGACGATCAGCGTGCCGGAGTCGCGCATGTTGGCCGTGCAAGTGTGGGACAAGGCGCTCGTCGGCGCGGTCGACAAGGCGATACGCGATTCCAATCTCGGGCTTTCGCCGACGGTGGAGGGGCAGGTGCTGCGCATTCGCACGCCCGAACTCAACGAGCAGCGCCGCAAGGAGCTGGTCAAGGTCGCGCATAAATATGCCGAGGACGCGCGCGTTTCCGTGCGTCATGTGCGGCGCGACGGCATCGACATATTGAAAAAGCTGCTGAAGGATCACGCCCTGCCCGAGGATGACTCCAAGCGTCACGAGGCCGAGGTGCAGAAGGCGACCGACGAATCGGTGCGCGAGATCGATGCGATGCTCGCGCAAAAAGAAAAAGAGATCATGCAGGTTTGATTTGTCTTTTCATTGTCGCGACGAGCCGTTTTTGCGGCTTGAGCTTTGAGGGTGGCGCGGAAGAAATGGGAGACGGTGGCATATTGGAGTTGGGGGCGCCGGTTCTGGCGCCGAGAGCGGCGCCGCGTCATGTCGCCCTGATCATGGACGGCAATGGCCGCTGGGCGGCGGCGCGCGGCCTGCCGCGATTCGAGGGCCATCGGCGCGGAGTCGACGCTCTGCGCAAGACGGTGCGGGCAGCGATCGAATTCGGGGTCGATTATCTGACCGTCTATTCCTTTTCTGTGGAGAACTGGTCGCGGCCGCCCGAGGAGGTGCAGAGCCTGCTCGCGCTGCTGCATCGCTTCATCCGCAATGACCTCGCCGAGCTGCAGGCCAACAACGTCCGCGTGCGGGTCATCGGCTCGCGCGAGGATCTCGCCGCCGAAATCGCCGGTCTTCTGCTCGAGGCCGAGCAGTCGACCGCCGCCAACACCGGCCTCACTCTGGTCGTCGCCTTCAATTACGGCGCGCGGCAGGAGATAGCGGCCGCGGCGCGCGCGCTCGCCGAGGAGGCCGTCGCCGGCCGCCTGCGCCCGCAGGACATAGACGCCGAGGCCATCGCCCGGCGCCTCGATACGGCCGACATGCCCGATCCCGACCTCATCATCCGCACCAGCGGCGAGCAGCGCCTGTCCAATTTCATGCTGTGGCAGGCCGCCTATGCGGAATTGCTGTTCGTGCCGGTGCATTGGCCGGACTTCAGCCGGGCCGATTTCGAGGCGGCGATCGACGAATATGCGCAGCGCGATCGACGCTTCGGCGGATTGGCGACCGCCGATCGCAGAGCGAAGACCGCTTCATGAGAGAGCCGTCGAGGTCGCCCCGCGCCGGAGCCGGCGACAGGGGCGCGCGTTTCGCCGATCTCGGGCCGCGCATCGGCTCGGCGGCGGCGCTCATCGCGACCGCGCTGGTCGCGCTCTATGTCGGCGGCGACGCCTTCGCATTATTCTGGCTGCTCGCCGGCTTCGCCGTCTCCTGGGAATGGCAGAGCATCGTCGGCGGCGAAATGGCGCTCGCGCGATTTGCTCTCGGCGGCGCTTCGCTCGCGGCTGCGACGGCTTTCGCCGCCCATGGCGGCGGTCCGGCGGCTTTGGCCTCTCTCGCGGCCTTCTCGGCCATTCTCGCGATTCTGGCGGGGCCGGGACGCCGGCTCTGGGCCCCGGCCGGCCTGCTCTACGCCGGCTCGCTGATCGTCTCCACCAATGTGCTGCGCCATTCGCCCGACTATGGCGCGATCTCCATCGCCTGGCTGTTCGCCGTCGTTTGGGGAACCGATGTGATGGCCTATTTCGGCGGAAGGCTGATCGGCGGGCCGAAGCTGTGGCCGCGCGTCTCGCCCGGCAAGACCTGGTCTGGAACATTGGTCGGCGTCGCCAGCGGCGCGCTTCTCGGCCTTTGCGTCGTCTATCTCAGCCGCTGGAGCGCGGCGGCGACCTTGCCGCTGTTTTTCGTCGGCCTCGTCGCGGCGGCGCTGGCGCAGGCCGGCGATCTCTTCGAATCCTGGATCAAGCGCCGTTTCGGCGTCAAGGATTCGAGCCGGCTCATCCCCGGTCACGGCGGCGTGATGGATCGCGTCGACGGCTTCATCTTTGCCAGCGCCTTCGCGGCCATGCTCGGCGGATTGCGCGGCCAGGAGTCCCTGGCCGCCGGAATTTTCATCTGGTAGGCGACTATGACGACTGGGGCGGGATCGGAACAATTCACTCGGCCGCGCGGCCGCGCGCCCAAGCGCGTCGTGCTGCTCGGCGCGACCGGTTCGATCGGGCGCTCGACGGTCGATCTGCTTATGCGCGATCCGGAGAGCTATTCCGTCGCGGCGATCGCCGGCGGGCGCGACCATGCGGCGCTCGCTCGCACAGCGCTGGCGGTGAAGGCCGAATTCGTCGCCATCCGCGACGAGGACGGTTATGCGGCGCTGAAGGAGGCGCTGTCCGGGACCAATATCCAGGTCGCGGCCGGGCGCGAGGCCGTGATCGAGGCGGCGACGCGCGAGGCCGATCTCGTTGTCTCGGCCATTGTCGGCGCCGCCGGCGTCGAGCCGACCCACGCCGCTCTCTCGCTCGGACGCGCGGTCGCCCTCGCCAATAAGGAATGCCTCGTCTGCGCCGGCGCGCCCTTCATGCGCATGGCGCATGACAAAAACGCGCGCCTGCTGCCGATCGACAGCGAGCATAACGCCATTTTCCAGGCGCTCGGCGGCGAGGATGTCTCGCGAATCGAGAAAATGACCATCACCGCTTCGGGCGGCCCGTTCCGCAGCTGGAGCAAGGAGGCGATCGCCGCCGCCACTGTGGAGCAGGCGCTCAACCATCCCAATTGGGCGATGGGGCCGAAGAACACGATCGATTCGGCCACTTTGATGAACAAAGGCCTCGAGCTAATCGAGGCGCATCATATTTTCGGCGTGCCGGCGGAAAAGCTCGACGTGATCGTGCATCCGCAATCCATCGTGCATGGCCTCGTGAGCTTCGCCGACGGCTCGGTGACGGCCGGGCTCGCCCGTCCCGACATGCGCGTGCCGATCGCCCATTGCCTCGCCTATCCGGAGCGAATCGAGACGCCGGCGCCGCGGCTCGATCTCGTCGCCCTAGGCGCGCTGACTTTCGAGAAGCCCGACCTCGAGCGGTTTCCGGCGCTCGGCCTCGCGCTCGATGCGATGCGGGCGGGTGGCGGCCTCCCCACAGTGCTCAATGCGGCCAATGAGATAGCGGTGGAGGCCTTCCTTTCCGGCCGCATCGGCTTTTCCGGAATCGCCGCTCATGTCGCCGATGCGCTGGAGGCCGCGCTCCTGGACGGCACGGCGCGTGAGCCGGCGACTGTTGAGGACGCCCTCGCCATTGACCATATTGTGAGAGAAAGATCGCGCGGCGCCTTGGCGATGAACCAGGCTTCGGGCATGTTAACGCTTCAGTAACCAAGAGGGCGCCGCCAGAAAGGCGGACTCTCGGGTCGTAGCGTTCGCCGGGAGTATCGCTTTGCTGGACTTGCTCATGACGATCCTCATCTATGTCGTCCCCTTCGTCTTCGTGCTGACGATGGTGGTCTTCTTCCACGAGCTCGGCCATTTTCTCGTCGGCCGCTGGTGCGGGGTCAAGATCGACGCTTTCTCGATCGGCTTCGGGCCGGAGCTCTGGGCCTTTCATGACCGATACGGCACGCGCTGGCGCGTGGCGGCGATCCCGCTCGGCGGCTATGTGAAATTCCACGGCGACGCCAATGGCGCCAGCGTGCCCGATCCCGAGCGCATCGAAGCCATGTCGGAGGAGGAGCGCAAGGTCACTTTCTTCGGCCAGACGGTGTGGAAGCGCGCAGCGATCGTGGTGGCGGGGCCGCTCGCCAATTTCGTGCTGGCGATCGTCATTTTCACCGTTCTCTACGCTTCTCTCGGCCGCAATGTGCTGCTGCCCAAAGTGGCCGCCGTGCAGGCCGGCGGCGCGGCCGAGCAGGCCGGCTTTCAGAAGGGCGATCTGGTCCTCACCATAGACGGCGAGCCGATCGACAGCTTCGGCAAGATGCAGGAGATTGTCTCCTCCGCCACCGGCAAGCCGCTGAGCATCGTCGTTCGCCGCGCCGAGCAGAATGTGACGCTGCAGGCGACCCCGCAATTGCGGGAGATCGAGACCGCGCTCGGCAAGACCAAGATCGGCATGATCGGCCTGCAGGCCAGCAATGATCCGGCCGATCAGCGCGAGGAGCGCTACGGCCTCGGCCAATCCTTCGTTCTCGCCGTCACAGAGACCTGGACGATCATCGAGCGGACCGGCTCCTATCTCGGCGGCCTCGTCGTCGGCCGCGAGGCGACCGACCAATTGTCCGGCCCTATCGGCATCGCGCAGGTCTCGGGCCAAATGGCCAAGGCGATCGACAAAGTGGGCGTCGGCCCGCTCTTCAATCTCATCGCTATTCTGTCGATCTCGATCGGCCTGCTCAATCTCGCGCCGGTGCCGCTGCTCGACGGCGGACATCTCTTGTTCTACGCGATCGAGGCAGTGCGCGGCCGCGCGCTGGCGGAACGTACGCAAGAATACGCGTTCCGAGTCGGGCTCGCCATGGTGTGCACGCTGATGGTGTTCTCCACCTACAACGACATCGCCAGGTTGCTGCGTCGCGTCACCGGAGCGGGAATCGATTGAGCGTTTCCACGTCTCGTTTGTTTCTGCCCACGGAAATCGCGGGCGAATTCGACGATACGAGCGATTATGACCGCTTTTCGCCATCATTCTGGGCAGGATCGCCTCATGGGACTCGCGGTCTGCGCCGCGGGTTCCCGACGTTAACGCGACGCTGACCATAAAAAGTGGCTTCGCGGCAACGGGCCCGGCAAAACGGGGAAACTCGCGGCGTTCGGCATTTGCAGTAAACGGTAAACCTTGTAGAAGGTGAACATCGGATCGGACGGCGTGCGGTAGGGTGCGTGCGTTGTCCCAGTTCGTGAGCCGCGCCGCTTTCGGCGGGCGACGGCGCGACGAGGACTTAGGATTGACAATGCGGTCCATCGAGGCTTTTCGGAATCGTTCCTATCTCTTGGCGGCCGTGGTATCGGCGGTCCTCGGCTTCTCTCTTCCTTCGTTTGCTCAGGATATCGTCGTCGTCGGCAACGCCCGCGGCGATTCCGACGTGATCCGCTCCTATTTCTCCGGCACGAGCCCGGATGAGATCGAAAAGGGGCTGGAGGCGCTGCGCAACAGCGGCCGCTTCTCCAATGTGAGCGCCACCCATGAGAAGGGACGCGTGGTCATCCACGTCGCGGAGACCAATCTCATCAATCGCGTCGTCTTCGAAGGCAACAGCAAGGTCAAGACGGAGACGCTGACCTCGGAAGTGCGCACGCGCGCGCATGGCTCCTTCAATCAGACGGTCGTGCAGCAGGACATCGCCCGCCTGCTCGAAATCTATAAGCGCTCCGGCCGCGCCGGCGCCAAGATCAATTATCGCACGGTGCAACTGCCCAATGGGCGCATCGATGTCGTCTTCACCGTGGAGGAGGGCGACAAGACCGGCGTCAAGGAGATCAAATTCGTCGGCAACACGGTCTTCTCGACCGGCCGTCTCGTCGATCTGATGGAAACGACGGAGATGAACTTCCTGTCGTTCATCAAGACGAGCGACGTCTATGATCCCGACCGCATCGCCTCCGATCTCGAATTGGTGCGGCGCTTCTATCTGAAGAACGGCTACGCCGACTTCCATGTCGTCAGCTCCGACGCCGTGTTCGATCCGGCCCAGGGCGGCTATGTCATCACGGTCGTGGTGGAGGAGGGGCCGCAATATCGCGTCTCCAATGTCGATGTCGAATCGCATCTACCCGATATCGATCCGGCCTCTCTGCAACCCTATCTGCGTCTTTCGCCCGGCGACGTCTATAATGGCGACGCTGTGGAGAAGACGGTCGAATCGCTGACCCGCGAGATCGCCAAGAAGGGCTACGCCTTCTCGCAGGCGCGCCCGCGCGGCGAGCGCAATCCAGCCGCTCAGACGGTGGCGATCCGCTTCGTGGTCGACGAGGGTCCGCGCGTCTATATCGAGCGCATCAATATTCGCGGCAACACGCGCACGCGCGATTACGTCATTCGTCGCGAGTTCGAGATCGGCGAGGGCGACGCCTATAATCGCGTGCTGATCGATCGCGCCGAACGCCGCCTCAACGGCCTCGGCTTCTTCAAGAAGGTCCGCGTCACCAACGAGCCGGGCTCGGCGGCCGATCGCGTCGTCGTCAATGTGGACGTCGAGGATCAGGCGACCGGCAATTTCGGCGTGTCGGGCGGCTATTCGACGACGGAAGGCTTCATCGGCGAAGTCTCCGTGTCGGAGAGCAACTTCCTCGGCCGCGGCCAGGCGACGCGCCTCTCGGTGCAGGCCGGCCAGCGCGCCCGCGGCGTGTCTTTCAGCTTCACCGAGCCCTACTTCCTCGATCAGCGCTTCTCGGCGGGCTTCGATCTCTTCGCGAAGAAGTCGGACGCTTATAACTACTCCTACTATTCGACTACCTCGATCGGCGGCACGCTGCGCTTCGGCATTCCGATCACCGAGGAGATCAGCCTCGCGCCGCGCTACTCGCTCTACACCACGACGATCTCCATCCCCAACGACAGCAACCGGCCCTACAACGACTGTCAGTCGCCGCTGCCGGGATATACGCCGGGATATGGTTATATCTACGCGCCGACGCAGGCCGATCTCAACGTTCTCTACAATTGCCAATCCAATGGCGAGGCCTCGCTTGCCATCAAGGAATCGGTGGGAACGCGTCTGACCTCGCTCGTCGGCTATACCGTGTCGTACAACTCGCTCGACAATTTCCGCAATCCGAAGAACGGCATTCATGCGCAGGCGTCGCAGGACATCGCCGGCCTCGGCGGGGACAGCCGCTACGTGCGCACGACAGGGGACTTGCGCTATTTCCACGAAATTCCTTTCGTGGACGATGTGGTCGGCATCGCGCGCGTGCAGGGCGGCAATATGTTCGCGCTCGGCGACTATAAGATGCGAGTGATGGACAATTTCAACCTCGGCCCGACTCTGGTGCGCGGCTTCGCGCCGGGCGGCCTTGGCCCGCGCGATATTTCCAACTGGACCAGCTCGCGCGGCAACTCGCTCGGCGGCAGCAATTATATCGGCGGCTCGCTCGAGGTGCAGTTCCCGATCTGGGGCCTGCCCAAGGACATCGGCCTGCGCGGCGCGCTGTTCGCCGACGCCGGCACGCTGTGGGGCTACAAAGGCCAGACCAACTTCAGCGATTCATTGTATGGCGTCGCCAACCTGCCCTGCGTCTATCCCTATACGGCTCCCACCTATGGCCAGGGCACTTGCATCGTCGTCTCGGGTGACAAGGCGCAGATCCGCTCCTCCGTCGGCGCCTCGGCGCTGTGGCAATCGCCGCTCGGGCCGATCCGCTTCGACTATGCGGTGGTGCTGTCCAAGGCCTATGGCGACGTGACGCAGCGCTTCCGCTTCTCCGGCGGCACCAATTTCTAAAGGCTTCGCGCTGGCGCGCCTTCGACACAGCGACTAGAATTTGCGATCCCCGAGCGGCGAGACCCGCCGCTCGGGGATCGTTTTCTTGAGAGAGCGCCGAGCCGCCTCCGGGCCGGCCGGCGTTCTCTTCGGTTTTCGTCCCGGCTGCGAGCCGGGCGCGATGGGGAGGAGCGCGGCATGGGCGCCGCTGGGTTTTTCCGCCTCGACCGGCCGCTGACGCCGGCCGAGGTCGCCGAGATCGCCGGCGCTCGCATCGACGAGAGCCGAGCCGGCGCGGCCGAGATCATCATCGGCGTCGCGCCGCTCGATCTGGCGCGGCCGGGCGAGCTCGCCTTCTACGACCGCAGACGCTATGCGGCGGCGCTGCGTCTGTGCCGAGCGACGGCCTGCCTGCTGCGCGCGCGCGATCTCGACTCGCTGCCGAGCGGGGTCATCCCGCTGGTGACGACGGAGCCGCACAAGGCCATGGCCCGCGTCATGGCGCGGCTCTATCCCGATTCGCTGCGGCCGCACTCGCTGTTCTCGGCGAGCGGCGTCTCGCCCAGCGCGATCGTCCACCCGACGGCGCGGCTGGAGCCGGGCGTCTCGGTCGATCCCGGCGCCGTCATCGGTCCCCGCGCGGAGATCGGCGCCGGCAGTGTGATCGGCCCGCAAGCGGTGATCGGCCCGGATGTCCGCATCGGGCGCGACTGCTCGATCGGCGCCAATGTCAGCGTCGTCTGCGCGCTCATCGGCGATCGCGTCATTCTTCATCCCGGCGCGCGTCTCGGCCAGGACGGCTTCGGTTTCGCGCTTTCGCCGCGCGGCCATGTGAAGGCGCCGCAGATCGGCCGCGTCATCGTTCAGGACGATGTCGAGATCGGCGCCAATACGACCATCGACCGCGGCGCGACGCGCGACACGATCATCGGGGAGGGGACCAAGATCGACAATCTGGTCCAGATCGGCCACAACGTCGTCATCGGGCGCGGCTGCGTCATTGTCGCGCAATCCGGCCTCGCCGGCTCCTGCGAGCTGGGCAATTTCGTCGTCCTCGGCGGCCAATCGGCGATCGGCGGCCATATCGCCATTGGCGAGGGCGCGCAGATCGCCGCCAAATCCGGCGTGACCCGCGACGTGCCGGCCGGCGCGCGCTGGAGCGGCGCGCCGGCGCGTCCCGTGCGTCGCCATTTGCGGGGCGAGCTGCTGCTTGACCGCCTGGCGCGCCGCGAGACGAAATGAAACCGGCGCAGGACGTCGGAAGGGAATGAGACGGGCCGGACGAAGAGACGACCGGACGCCGCAGCGGAGGAAAAAATGAACGAAGAAACGACGGCCGAGGCGCCGGAATCCCTGGGCATCCATCAGATTTTGGAGCTGCTGCCGCATCGTTACCCGCTTCTCCTCATCGACCGTGTCGTCGATATTCACGGCGACGAGAGCGGCGTCGGAATCAAGAACGTCACCTTCAACGAGCCGCAGTTTCAGGGCCATTTCCCGGAGAATCCCGTGTTTCCCGGCGTGCTGCTGGTGGAGGCCATGGCGCAGACGGCGGGCGTCATCGCCGCGCGGATGCAACCCAAGGGTTCGCAGCGCAAGGTCTTCTTCACCACCATCGACAAGGCGAAATTCCGCCGCCCGGTTATTCCCGGCGACCGCGTCGAATTCCATGTCGCCAAAAAGGCCCGCAAGCGCGACATTTATTGGTACGCCTGCCGGGCGCTGGTCGATGGCGCGCTGGTCTGCGAGGCCGAGCTGAGCGTGATGATCGGCGCCTGAGCGCTGGGGCGGGTCCATGACCTCGAGCGCGCGCATTCATCCCTCCGCCGTCGTCGAGGCGGGCGCGCGTCTCGGCGAGGGCGTCGTTATCGGGCCGTTCTGCCATATCGGCGGCGAGGTCGAGCTCGGCGATCGCGCCCATCTCGTCTCCCATGTCGTTTTGACGGGGCGCACGCGCATCGGCGCGGACGCCGAGATTCATCCTTTCGCCGCGCTCGGCGCCGCGGCGCAGGATTTGAAATCGCGCGGAGAGGCGGGAACGCTCGTCATCGGCCGCGGCTGCCTCGTTCGCGAGGGCGTCACTATAAACGCGGGAACGCCGGCTGGCGGCGGCCAGACGCGCGTCGGCGACGATTGCGCCTTTCTCGCTTATTCTCATGTCGGTCATGATTGCCGGATCGGCGACGGCGTCACGCTCTCCAACACTGTGCTGCTCGGCGGCCATGTCCGGATCGGCGATCACGCCGCGATCGGCGGCGCGACCGTGGTGCATCAGCGCGTGCGCATCGGCGCGCAGGCTTTCGTCGCCGGCCTCTCCGGGCTCGAGGGCGATCTCGTTCCCTTCGGCCTCGCCGGCGGCAATCGCGCGCATTTGTTCGGGCTCAATCTCGTCGGCCTGCGCCGGCGCGGCTTTTCCGACGCGCGCCTCGCTCTTTTGCGCGAGGCCTTCCGCCGCCTGTTCCCACAGGGGGCGGGCGCCGAGACGCTGGCCGCGCGCATCGAGACCGTCGCACGGGATTTCTCCGGCGCCGAGGATGTGGAGGCGCTGATCGCCTTTCTGCGCGCCGAGCGGGAGCGGCCGCTCTGCGCGCCGCGCCCGGCGCGGGGCTAGGGCGGTGGAAGCGCCGCCGCATGTGTTTCTCATCGCCGGGGAAGCCTCCGGCGATCTCCTGGGCGCGCTGCTGATGCGCGCGCTGCGCGCCCTGCGGCCGGACATGCGCTTTTCGGGCGTCGGCGGCGAGGCGATGGCGCGCGAAGGGCTCGCGAGCCTGTTCCCGCTCGGCGATATCGCCGTAATGGGTCTGCTGTCGCCGTTGCGCCGTCTGCCGCAGCTGCTCGAGCGGATCGATCGCGCCTCCCGCGCGGCGCTCGCGGCAGAGCCCGATTGCCTCGTGCTCATCGACGCGCCGGATTTCACGCATCGCGTCGCACGGCGGGTGCGGCGCGCTCGGCCGGCGCTGCCAATCGTCGATTATGTGAGCCCGACCGTCTGGGCCTGGCGGCCGGGCCGCGCGCGGGCGATGCGCGCCTATGTCGACGAAGTGCTCGCTCTGCTGCCCTTCGAGCCGGCGGCGCATCGGCGGCTCGGCGGTCCCGACTGCGTCTATGTCGGCCATCCGCTGCTCGACTGTCTCGAGACGCTCACGCCTTCCCCCGCCGAACTGGCGATGCGGGAGGCGGAGCCGCCGCTGCTTCTCGCGCTGCCCGGCTCGCGCCGCGCCGAGGTCTCCCGGCTCATGCCGGTCTTCGGCGAGACGATGGACATGCTCGCGAAAACATGCGGGCCGTTCGATGTCGCTCTGCCGGTCGTGCCGCATGTCGCGGAGGAGATCGAACGCGGTCTCACATCATGGAGACTGCGGCCGCATCTTCTGTCGCAGGATCAAAAATTCCCGGCTTTCCGCCGCGCGCGCGCTGCTCTGGTCGCCTCCGGCGCCGCGACTCTGGAACTGGCGCTCGCCGATGTTCCCATGGCCGTCGCCTATAAGGTCGCGCCGATCGAATGGCCTTTGCGCATTCTGGTGAGCGTCGACAGCATCGTATTGCCCAATCTCGTGCTCGGCGAGCGGCTCGTCCCGGAATTCCTGCAGGGGCGGGCGACGCCGACGGCGCTCGCCGCGGCTCTCGAGCCGCTCATTCGCGACGGCGTCGAGCGTGGCGCACAGCGGCGAGGCCTCGCCAAAGTGCGCGAGCATGTTCTCGCCGCCGGCGACAGCCCCAGCGCACGCGCCGCCGAACGCATATTGACTCATATCACAAAGCCGTAGCGATCGCCGTCCTCTCCTCGACGCCTCCGCACATTTGATTGTTATTTGTATTGTATACAACCAAAAGTTGTATTTAAATGCGTGGCCAGGTTCAGCGCCGGGTCTTCGTGATTTGGAGTATGAAACATGCCTCGAAACGAGGTGAGCGCGTTCGGCGTATTGAAGTCGCTCAGAGTCGTTTCTCTGCCCGGCTCCGACCCGTCGCCGGAGCAATTGCGCGATTACAACAGCGCCTACGCCACATGGCGGACGGTGTGGCTCGAGACTTTTCGGGAATTGGAGGGGGCCGAGCGGCTCTACTCGGACGAGTTTTGCCGGCAGAACGAAATTCTCTGCATTTTCCGTGAGCGGGAGTGCCTCGCCATGGGGCTCATGCGCTGGACGAATCTCGAGCTCCAGAGCGCGCGCGACGATTCTCAGCTCGGCGCTTGGCCCGTCGACGCTCTCGAAAATGTGGCGTCGCACGGGAGCCGCATCATTATCGCCAGCCGCCTCACCCTCCATCCCTTGGCCCGTGGCGGCGCGCTGGGTCTGCCGATGATGGACGTCATCATCGGGCTTATGATTCGTCGAATGCTGGAGTCGGGCGCACATGCGATGCTGGGCGCGCCGCGGACGGATCGCGGCGTGCATCGCGCGTGCTACCGATTGGGCGGGACGCCTCTGGTCCCCGGCGTCATCCGCCACAATGCGCCGATCGATCTCATCGCTTTCTTTCCGCAAAAAGTGACCGAAGGCGAGGAGCCTGTCGCCGGCGCCGTTCGATATCTGTGGGACTTCAAGCGACACACAGACCAAAATTCGGAATTGCACAAAGGAGCGAGACATGCGTGACGAGCTTCATCGTCTCATCGACCGATTGATGGACGACGCCTCGGCTTTTCCCTGGGAAGCGCCGCAGGCCTATGCCGATTTCCTGGCCCAGACCTTTTATTTCACGAGTCACTCGACGCGGCTTCTGGCGCTGGCGGCGAGTCGTTGTCCGGCCGAAAGCGCTGTCCTTCACCGCGGCTTCATCCAGCATCTCGGTGAGGAGGACTCCCATGAGCTGTTGGCGCTCGAGGATTTGCGCGGCCTCGGCGCGGAGGTGGAGACATATCCCGAACGGGCGGTCACGAGGGCTCTGTACGAGACGCAATATTTCAAGATCGAGCATTTGGGCTCCACCGCCTTCTACGGCTATGTCATCGTCCTGGAAGGGCTCGCGGCGATCGGCGGACCGGAGCTGTATCGCCGCGTCGTTCGAGCGCATGGCGACGGTTGCGCGCGTTTTCTCCGCGTTCACACGCTCGCGGATATCGACCATCTGGCGACAGATTTCGAGCGGATCGAGACTCTGGACGAAGGCCAGAAAGCCGATATCGGGATCAATATGATCCAATCCGCCGAATTCTATGGGCTGATGCTACGGCAGATCGCGCGCGATCATGGCGGAGCCTTCCCCCTGGCGACGGAACTCTGCGGCGCGGCGGCGCCGGCCTGACGGAGGCGGCGGCTTCGACGCGCCGCAAAAAAAGGGAGGTCGCGCTTCCGGACGCGCGGCCTCCCTCGAAACACAAAAATCATCGCAGAACGCTACCCGAATAGCTCGGCTCAGGCCCTCCGCGCATCCCCCATATGTGGGAGAGGCCGCATGAAAAAAAGATGATGGGCGAGAGGATTACGTCGTTTCGATCGCCGATCCCGTCAATCCTGGCGCTTGCCGCCGCTGTCGGCCAGCTCGTTGGAGAAATATTCTCCGGTCTTCTCGAACAAATGACAGGCGCTCTCGTCGAGACGGAAAGTGAAGGCGATGCAGGCGTCCTCGGCGCGGCAGGCGGTCTCGCAGGCGTCGGGCCCTTCGAGCGACGTCGTCTTATAGCCCGCGCCCGGAAACGCCTTGGAGGGATAGCGCTCCATGGAGAGCGCGCCGGCGGGAGCGCGCGGGATGCGCAAATCATCGCGCAATCCGCTGGTCATGCGCGGATTGAGCGCAAAAGCGCCCGCCGTCGCCTTCAAGCGGCAAATGCGATTCCAACGGTCGAAGGAATAGGCCTGGCAATTGTCGCGGCTCCGACAAGCGGCGACGCAGGCGGGCTGATCGAGCTTGCGCAGCGTGACGAACGTCGGCCCGACGATGTCGCGATTTTCGAAACCACGAAATGTCGCAGGCTTTTGCAGACCGATGACGGCGGGAGGCAGCCGCTCGGGCTCCTCCTCCGGCGCGAGAGCCGCGACGTCCGGCGCGGCAGGCTCCGCGGGCGGGGTTCGGGGCAAAGCGGCGGCCGGTTCCTTCGGCGCAAGCTCGGACGGCGCTTGCGCCACGGGCGCCGGGCTGCTCGGCTCCAGCGCGTCGATCCTTTCGCGGGCGAGCTGCGGGTCGGCGGCGACCGCGCGCGCGATCACATAGGCCCTGTCCTCGCGGAGCAGCGCCGTCAGCGCCTCCTCGCGCGCCCGATCGGCTGCGAGACCGCCGAGCGCCGCGCGGCCGCGCGCTTCCAGCTCGCTCAGGGAGGCGTCGAAACCTGTGAGCGCCGCGCGCAGTGCGGGCGGCGTCGCCGCCGATTGCCGCGCCCATTGCGCCGCGCCGAGGAGCGCGACGAAAAGGCCGAGCGCCATGGCGAGAAGGACGCGGCCGAGGCCGCGCGGCGCCGCGGGCGCGGCGGCGATGGCGGCGGCCGTCTCCGCCGCCCTTTGCGCGGCGCGGCGCTGAGCCTCGGCGAGCCGCTCCTCCAATTGCTGAATATGTCGTGCGCCTTCGTCGAGGCGCTGCTCCAGCTCCTGCGATCGCGCGTCGGCTTCCGGGCTCGCGCTCGGCGGCTCCAGCCGCCGCGCGCCGCGCTCCAGCCAGATTTCGAACAATGTGGAGAGGTTCGGCTTGGGCGAGGAGATCCCGCGCCGCTCGCGATCGAGCCAGGCGTCGAAATCGCGCGCAAAAGCGGCGAGCACATTTTCGATCGTCGTCTGTTCGCGCGCTGCGCGCTGCTCGTAATGACGGCGCGCGTCGCGCAGCATGGCCGCGCATTCTTCGCGATAGAGCGCCTCGACCTCGTCCCATGAACGTCGCGCATCGGGGCGGCTCGCCTCGTTCCGCGCCAAATCGTTCACAGCCCCCATCGTCGTCTCCCGAATCGTCTCGTCGGCCGCTGCGCGATCGTCCGATCGCGTTCGGTTTCTAATACGAATTTGCGTCGCGCGTCCAAATCATGCGCCGTCGTCGCGGCGGCGACAATGGAGTTCACAGGCGCCGCCGCGGGGCGCAGGGGATTTGCCCGCTCGCGGGGCGGAGGCGTTTGGCTCATGACGAATGATCCGATCGTCGCGAATCGCGCGCGCGGCGCCGTTCGCGATTCGCTGGGGCTGAAATCGATGATTGAAACGCGATGAAAAAACGCGCGCAGGGTGAAAAAGAGCGACTGTTCGAATCGTGAGGCGAACGGCGCCATTGGCGGCGAGGAACATGTCTTTTTCGAGTCGCGCCGGCTCGATTCGCGGAAGAGAGGCGGGGGGAGCGAGCCTTCGGGCTCGCTCTCGATATTTCGCGATTTGGACCGTCAGACGCGCAGCACCGAACGGCCGGCGCGTATCGCCGCGACGATGCGCATGACGATTTCCGGGCCGGCGCCGCGGAACTGCGCGTCGAATTCCTCCGCCGCCTCCGGCGTCAACAGATCGAGATATGACTTCGCCGGGCGCAGCTTCTCGCTCATCGTCGGATCGACATAGCCGAGCGCGAAGGAGCGCGCCGGCGCGCGGCCGGCGACGACGGTCGCATGATCGTCGGTGACGAGATGGCTGGCGTGGAGCGAGCCGCCGATCTCGCAGCGGCCCGCGGTCGAGCTATTGAAGACGGGGCCTTCCGCGCGCAGGTCGCCGCGCACGACCACCTCGGCGCCGCCGAGCGTGACGGTGCGCGCTCTGAGATTGCCGCGCGCCAGCACGAAGGCCGCGGCGCCGTCGAAGGAATTGTCCATGAGATCGCCTTCGATCGTCATGTCGCCATCGACGACGAGGCCCGCGATCTTGTCGCACCACATCCACTGATAGAGCTCTATGTCGCCGACATAGACGAAGTCGCCGGAACAATAGGCGATGCGGAAAGAGGAGAGGTCGAAGAGACCGAGGCTTATCTCGCGATCGAAGCGTAGCTTCTGGCGCGCCTCCTCGAAAGAGAGCAATTCATAGGACCCCGTCTCGATCATTTTCGCCTCCCCGTTTGGTGAGGAGACAATGGCGGGAGCGGAGCCGGAAATCTGTGCGCTCGCGCACAGGGTCTTTCGGCCATCGCATCTTCGACGCGAAGGCCGCGGAGAAAAGGATCAGCGCTCGGACGTCAGCGCCAAAGATCAGCGCTTGGACATCGGCAGATAGTCGCGCTGCTTCTCGCCCGTGTAGAGCTGGCGCGGACGGCCGATCTTGGAGCCCGGATCTTCGATCATCTCCTTCCATTGCGCGATCCAGCCGACCGTGCGCGCCACCGCGAACAGCACGGTGAACATGGTCGTCGGCAGGCCCATCGCCTTCAGCGTGATGCCGGAATAAAAGTCGATGTTGGGATAGAGCTTCTTCTCGATGAAATATTCGTCGTGCAGAGCGATGCGCTCCAGCTCTATGGCGACGTCGAGGAGATCGTCCTTCACGCCGAGCTCGGCCAGCACCTCGCGCGTCGTGCGCTGCATGATCTTCGCGCGCGGATCGTAGTTCTTGTAGACGCGATGGCCGAAGCCCATCAGGCGGAACGGGTCGTTCTTGTCCTTCGCCTTGGCGATATAGATCGGAATGCGGTCCGGCGTGCCGATCTCGGCGAGCATTTTCAGCACCGCCTCATTGGCGCCGCCATGCGCCGGGCCCCACAGCGAGGCGATGCCCGCCGCGACGCAGGCGAAAGGATTGGCGCCCGAGGAGCCGGCGAGACGCACGGTGGAGGTGGAGGCGTTCTGCTCGTGATCGGCGTGCAGCATGAAGAAGCGGTCGAGCGCCCGCGACATCACCGGATTGACCTTATATTCCTCGCAAGGAACGGCGAAGCACATGCGCAGGAAGTTCGACGTGTAGTCGAGGTCGTTCTTCGGATAGACGAAGGGCTGGCCGATCGAATATTTGTAGGCCATGGCCGCCAGTGTCGGGATCTTGGCGATCATGCGCGTCGAGGCGACCATGCGCTCGACCGGATCGGCGATATTCGTCGAGTCGTGATAGAAGGCCGAGAGCGCGCCGACCGACGCGACCATCACCGCCATCGGATGCGCGTCGCGGCGGAAGCCCTGGAAGAAGCGCGCCATCTGCTCATGCACCATGGTGTGGCGCGTGATGCGATAGTCGAAATCGGCCTTTTGCGTCGCCGTCGGCAATTCGCCGTAGAGCAGCAGATAGCAGGTCTCGAGAAAATCGCCGTGCTCGGCGAGCTGGTCGATCGGATAGCCGCGATAGAGCAGCACGCCCTCGTCGCCGTCGATATAGGTGATCTTGGATTCGCAGCTCGCCGTGGAGGTGAAGCCCGGGTCATAGGTGAACATGCCCGTATCGCCGTAGAGCTTGCGAATATCGGCGACGCTGGGGCCGATCGTTCCTTCCATGATCGGAAGGCTCACGGTTTTTTCGCCGGTGTGAAAGGACGCTTCTTTTTTCGTCATGGCCCCACCTTCTCGCGTTATCCGTGTAAATTGCGGCTGTCGGCGAAACACCGCAGCATATTCTGCGCCATGCCCGGGCCGCGCTTCCCCGCGGATCGGACCGACGAGCGAGCTTCGTTCGAATCTGCGGCGCGCTTTGCGCCCGCGCGACCGCCGGGTCCCGTCGAACGAATGTCAAACGCTTTAAATTCAAAACCCTCCTGCTATAGCCGGCGGAATTGCGTCGGTCGCTGCGCCGCGAGGACCGGGCGCGTGGCGGGCGAGACGCCGCGGCGCGGCGCATAGGGTCGTGCGGAGGCGTCTTGTGCGTTGCACAAACTATAGCATCCCCCGCAGGCGGTTCAAGCGCGTTGCGCCGCCTGGTCGCGCAGGCGGGCGAGGCTCTCCTCCTCGCCGAGGATCGCCAGCACGTCGAAAATGCCGGGCGAGGTGGTGCGTCCGGTGAGCGCGGCGCGCAAAGGCTGCGCGAGATCGCCGAGCTTCACGCCCTGCGCAGCCGCCGTCTCGCGCACGATATTCTCGGTCGCAGCGGCGCTCCATTCTTCGAGCGTGGCGAGCTTTTCCGTCAGCACGGAAAGATGCGCCCGCGCCGCCGGCGACAGCAGCACGGCGGCCTTGGCGTCGAGCGTCAGCGGCCGCTCGGCGAAGAGAAACGCCGCGCCGTCGATCAGCTCGTTGAGCGTCTTGGCGCGCGCCTTGAGGCCGGGCATGGCCGCGGCGAGCTGCGCCTTGCGCGTCTCGTCCAGCCTGGCGGCGAGCGCCGCGCCGCCCTCGAGATAGGGCAGGGTCGCGATCAGCTCCGCGAGCAGCTCCGCATCCTCGCTGCTGCGCAGATAATGGCCGTTCATATTCTCGAGCTTCACGAAATCGAAGCGCGCCGGCGAGCGATGAATGCTCTCGAGATCGAAAGCCTCGATCATCTCCTGCGTCGAGAAGAATTCGCGGTCGCCCTGGCTCCAGCCGAGACGCAAGAGATAATTGCGCAGCGCCGCCGGCAGATAGCCCATCGCCCGATAGGCGTCCACGCCGAGCGCGCCATGGCGCTTCGACAGCTTCGCCCCGTCCGGCCCGTGAATGAGCGGAATATGGGCGAGCCTCGGCGCCTCCCATCCCAGCGCGTCGTAAATGTGCTTTTGCCGCGCGGCGTTGGTGAGGTGATCGTCGCCGCGGATGATCTGCGTGACGCCCATATCGTGATCGTCGACGACGACGGCGAGCATATAGGTCGGCGCGCCATCCGAGCGCAGCAGCACGAAATCGTCGATATCCTTGTTCGGGAAGACGACGCGGCCTTGCACGGCGTCCTCGATCGCGGTCTCGCCCTCTTGCGGAGTCTTGAGCCGAATGACCGGCGCGACGCCCGCCGGCGCCTCGCTGGCGTCGCGATCACGCCAGCGCCCGTCATAGCGCGGCGGGCGGCCCTCGGCGCGCGCGGTCTCGCGCATCTCCTCCAGTTCCTGCGCGCTGGCGTAGCAGCGATAGGCCTTGCCTTTGGCGAGCAGCTCCTCGGCGATCTCGCGATGGCGCGGCGCGCGCGCGAATTGGTAGGTGACGTCCCCGTCCCAATCGAGGCCGAGCCAGCGCATTCCATCGAGAATGGCGTCTATGGCGCCCTGGGTGGAGCGCTCGCGATCTGTGTCTTCTATGCGCAGCAGAAAGCGCCCGCCGTGACGCTTGGCGTAGAGCCAATTGAACAGCGCCGTGCGCGCGCCGCCGATATGGAGGAAGCCGGTGGGAGAGGGGGCGAAGCGCGTGACGACTTGAGACATGAGCGCGGCTGGTGATTCCTGAGAATTTCGAGTGGAGGCCCGTCTAGCACGCTGCGGGCCAGGGGGGAACTGCGGGGGGCGGGGCGCGCTCGCCTCGGCGCGGGCCGCCTCGTGACCGATCCGGCGGCGCGTTTTCGACGTCGCGGCGCTCGCGCCGGCGCCAGTTTCGGATATAGCATGAGCTCGACTTCATTCGAGCAGCGATAGTCCGAGGCTTTTCTTGAGTTGGAGCGCGAAAGCCGTCGCCGGCGCGGCCGATCGGGCGAGAGGCGCCTTCCGCCCCGCCTTCGCGATCGTCGTCGCGTCGCTTTCGGCCGCCGCCCGCGCGGCGCTGGACGAAGAAATTTCGCTGCGGCGGCCGTTTCTCTGGCTGCCGGTCGCCGCCGGCGCCGGCGCGCTCCTCTATTTCGCGGCCGATCGCGAGCCCTCCTTCGCTGTCTCGGCGGCCGCCCTCGCAATCCTCTCGGCGCTCGCCTTCCTCGCGCGCGCGCATCGCGCGGGCGCTCTCTTTCTCGTCCTCGCCTGTGTCGCCGGCGGATTTTTCGCCTCCGTCTGGCGCGCCGCGCGCGTCGACGCCCCCATTGTTCCGCGCGCGGGCGTCGGCTTTCTCACCGGCTTCGTCGAGGAGCTCGATCCGCGCCCCAATGGCGCGCGTTTCATCCTGCGCCTCGCCAGCGCGGAGGGATTGCCGGGCGACGTCGTCCCGCTGCGCGTTCGCTTGACGACGCGCGGCGATACGAAATTTTCGGCCGGCGATTTCATCGCCCTCAAAGCGCGCGTCTTGCCGCCGGCTCACGCCGCTCTGCCGGGCGGCTATGATTTCTCGCGCGACGCCTATTTCGCGGGGCTCGGGGGCGTCGGCAATGCGCTCGGCCGCATCGACGTCATGCCGCCGCCCGATCCGGCGCCTTTGTCGCTGCGATTTTTCGCGGCCGTCGATCGGCTGCGCAATGATCTTTCGGCGCGGGTCTATCGCGCGCTCGGCGGCGACACCGGCGCCATCGCCGCCGCAATGGTGACGGGCAAGCGCGATTTTCTGAGCGAGGAGGCGAAAGAGCTGATCCGCCGCGCCGGCATTTTTCACATCATCACCATTTCCGGCGTGCAGATGACTCTGGTCGCCGGCATTTTCTTCGTCGGCTTTCGGCGGCTGCTGGCGCTCTCGCGCGCGCTGGCGCTGAATTATCCGATCAAGAAATGGGCGGCCGCGCTCGCCATCGTCGGCGCTGTTCTCTACGACATCGGCACGGGCTCGCGCGTCGGCACGGAGCGCGCGCTCATCATGACGACGATCATGCTGGTCGCGGTCCTCTTCGACCGCCCCTCATTGTCGATGCGCAATCTCGCTCTCGCGGTCGGCGTCATCGTCGCCTTCCAGCCGGAGGCGCTGCTCGGCGCGAGCTTCCAGCTCTCTTTCGCGGCGGTGGCGGCGCTCGTCGCCGTCTATGAGGCGCGTGGCGCGATGATCGAGCGCCGGCGCGAGACGCCGCCCTTCGGCCGCGCACCCTCCCGTTTCGTGCGCTGGCGGGAGAGCGCGGGCGAATTATTGCTGCATGGGCCGGCGGCGCCGATTTTCGCGACGCTCTGCGCCACTTCGGCGACGGCTTCCTTCATGGCGGGCGATTTCCACGAATTGAGCCCCTATGTGCTGATCGGCAATCCGCTGACGCTCGCCATCATCGAATTCTTCGCCGTGCCGGGAGCGCTCGTCGGCGCCTTTCTCTATCCTTTCGGTCTCGACGGCCCGGTCTGGCGCTATGTCGGCTTCGGCATCGATCTGGTGACGGCCATTGCGCGGCTCATCGCCGCCGCGCCGGGGTCGAGCCTGCCGGTCAAGAGCTTCGCGCCTTTCGCGATGGTTTTCCTGTCGCTCGCGGTTCTATCGCTCGTTCTGTGGCGGACGTGGCTGTTCCGGGCGATGGCCATTCCCTTCGCCGCGCTCGGCCTGTTCGGCGCGGCGAATGGCGAGGGCTTCGATCTCGCCGTCGCGCCGAGCGGCGACGCCGCGGCTCTGCGGCTGCCCTCGGGGGAGCTCGCTCTGCTCGGCCGCGGGAAGCTCTCCTTCGTCGGCGAGCAATGGCTGCGCGCCGACGCCGACGTCAGAGCGCCAGCGGACGCGCGCGGCGGCGTCTCCTGCGACGAGTTCGGCTGCGTGGCGAGAGCGATAGACGGCCGCGCCGTCGCGCTGGTGACGGATCGCAAGGCGCTGATCGAGGATTGCAGCAAAGCGGCGATCGTCATCGCGCCCTTTTACGCGCCCGAGGGCTGCGGCGCGCCGATCCTTCTCGATCGCCGCAAGCTGGCGGAGACGGGCGCTGTGACATTGCGCTTCTCCGGCGAGGCGGCGCAATGGCGAACCGCCCGCAGCCCCGGCGAGGATCGGCCCTGGTCGCGGACGCCGCGGCGACGGCCGGCGAGCGCGCCGCCGGCGCCCGGCGATCTCGCGTCAGACGATGCCGCGCCAATGGATTGAGGCTGCGGATCATCGAACCATTTCGACGCGACGCGCGCCGCCAGAGGCGCGATCCCGTCGATTATCGCGTTCTGGACCAGGCGCCATGCTCGAAAAAGCTGTCGCGAAATCAGCGGCCCCGTCGGCTCGACGCGACGGTTCTGCCGAGTTCGCCGAGCATGAACGGGATGAATTCGAGCGCATAGCTCGCGTTCACATGAACGCCATCCGCCACGTAGCTCTCCAAATGAAATCTTGCTGAAAGGAGAGAAGCTGCCGCCCTATCTGCGGCCACCCGACTGGCTGCGGCGCTCGTCGAGCGGCCGCGCGGCGCGACGTTCGACGCTCGGCCGGCCGGGCTTGCTGGCGCGCTCCATCGCGGCGAGGCGGCGGCGGACCGGTTCGTCGAGATCGGGCGAGCGGGCGAGGGGGCGGAAGTCGTTCTTCGAATAGGGATAGCGGCTGGCGCCGTGGAAAATTTCGACGCCATGCGCCGTCATGACGGCGTCGCCGCGGCGCAGCGTCGGATCGAGATAGATGGCCTCGATCGAGCTCTCACTAGACTGGCCGGCGTGGCAGGAACATTCCTTGTCCTTCTCTCCTTCGCCCTTGCCTTCGCTCTTGCGCTGGAGAGAGGCCATCAGCCGTGAATAGCTGGCGCCGCCGCGCGCCGCCACGGCCTCCTCTATATTGTCGGAGCCGCCGCGCATCACATAGAGCGTCGTCCGCGCGCCTGGGCACAGACGCCCACAGGCGCGCTGATGGCTGGCCGTGTCGCTGGAGCTGGAATAGAGGCCGACGGGAAAGAAATAACCGTCGCATTCGCGCACGCAGTAAGAGCGCCCGCCGCCCGCCGCTTCGGCATAGACCGCGCGTTGCGGCTCGCCGCCGGGGGCGGCTCGACGCGCGCGCAGCTGCGGCTCGCCCCGTCGCGCTTGCGGGACATAGACGCGCCGCTCCTGCGGGGCATAGCCATGGCGCCTAGCGTGGGCGTGGCGACGATAGCTCGGATAAGAGCCGCCGCCATAGTCCGAATAGCCGCCGCCTCCGCCGCCGAACAATTGTTGGAAAAAATCCTGGGCGAAAGCGGGATGAGGCTCGAGCCCCATGAGGAAAAAACTCAAGATCAGGCCGCCGAGGGCGGCGAGGCGACGACGGGGAGCTTCCCGATCGCCGCTTTTACGCGAAGACATGACGCGGCACCCGTTTTGACGCAACTCCCCCCTTACATGGAGCGTGATCGCGAGAGACAAGCCTCGTCTCGGCGTCTTGGTCTTTTAGGCTTTTTGGGCGGCGCGGCGCGCAGCTGCGGCGAGGGCGGCGATCAGCGCCTCGGTGCGGAACGGCTTTTCGACGATTGGGCGCGCCGAATGCGCCGGCGGCAGGGCCGAACGGCCATAGCCGGTCGCGAAGACGAAAGCTGCGCCCATCACGTCGAGCCGATCGGCGACCGGCTCGACGCTCTCGGCCCCGATGCGAAGGTCGAGCAGAGCGACGTCGAATTGCGTCTCGGCGACGTGTCGTAGTGCGACGGCGACGGTCTGGGCCGAGGCCACGACGCAGAAGCCATGCTCGGCGAGCATCTCCTCGAGCGCCAGCGCGATCAGCGGCTCGTCCTCGACGACGAGCACGCGCCGACCGAGCGCCGCCTCCGCGCGCCAATGTTCCATCGCCCTTCGCCCCCACGCCAAGGCTTTCAGTCTCGCGGATGGTGGGGGCGATTCCGGCGCCTGTCCAGATCGGGATAGCCTCATCCGCCGCTTGCGGCGGCGCAGCCGCTATTTCGTGCGCAGAGCGGCGAGCGCCCAGATCGCCAGAGCCAGCCAGCTCGCGATCGTCAGCGAGCCGCCGATCGGCGCGGCATAGGGGAACAGCCGATCGCCGGCGAAAGCACGGGCGACGAGATCGCCGGAAAACAGCGCGACGCCGGCGAGGAGGGCGAAGCCGACGCCCGTCAGCCAGCGCCCCAGCGGCGGCTTCGCCGCGAGCAGCGCGCCGAGACCGAGCGCCGCTGCGGCGTGGATCATCAGGAAGCGGCTCGCCGTGTCGAGGTTGGCGGCGCTCGAAATATGCGCCGCCGCGGCGGAGAGAGCGACGCCAGCCGCTCCTTCGAGCGCGGCGAAAGCGACGATGAGAAGATTCGAGCGCTGCATCAGCTTCTCTTGGTAAACTAAAGCAGAATAAGGAAAATTCTGCTCATGTTGAAGTTCTGCGCGATCGTGGCCGTGGATCCTTCGCGCGCCGCGGCGAGGCTTTGGGGTCAGTAGGCGTTCTCGGTCTTCAGCAGCGCGATCGGCGTGAGCGCGAGAATATAGATGTCGAGCAGGATCGACCAGTTCTCTATGTAATAGAGATCGCATTCGACACGCTTTTGAATTTTCTCCGGCGTGTCGGTCTCGCCGCGCCAGCCATTGATCTGCGCCCAGCCGGTGAGGCCGGGCTTGACGCGATGGCGGGCGAAATAGCCGTCGACGACCTCGTCGTAGAGATGCTCGGCGGCTCTCGCGTGCATGGCGTGCGGGCGGGGGCCGACCAGCGACAGATTGCCCTTGAACACGACATTGAAGAGCTGCGGCAATTCGTCGAGCGAGGTCTTGCGGATGAAGCGGCCGACGCGGGTGACGCGCGGATCGCCCTTGGTGACGAGCTTGGCCGCCGCCGGGTCGAGCTTGTCCGCATACATTGAGCGGAATTTATAGACTTCTATGCGCTCATTGTTGAAGCCGTAGCGCGTCTGGCGGAACAGCACGGGGCCGCGCGAATCGAGCTTGATGGCGAGCGCCACCGCCGCCATCACCGGGGCGAAGAGAATGAGGCAGAGCGCGCCGACGACTTTGTCGAAGGCGGATTTGGCCAGCACGTCCCAATCGGCGATCGGCTTGTCGAAGACGTCCAGCACCGGGACATTGCCGATGTAGGAATAGGAGCGCGGGCGAAAGCGCAGCTTGTTGGTGTGGGCGGCGAGGCGAATGTCGATCGGCAGCACCCAGAGCTTGCGCAGCATTTGCAGCAGCCGCGCCTCCGCCGAGATCGGCAGCGTGAAGATGACGAGATCGAGCCGCGTATGGCGCGCGAATTCGACGAGATCGTCGATCGTGCCGAGCTTGGGATAGCCGGCGACGACGTCCGGCGAGCGATCGTCGCGGCGGTCGTCGAAGATTCCGAGAATGCGCAGATCGCTGTCCTGCTGCGCGGCGGCGAGATCGCGCAGCACCGGCTCGGCCATCGGGCCGCCGCCGACGATGACGGTGCGGCGGTCGAGCTTGCCCTGCTGCGTCAGCGTGCGCACGATCGCCGAGACGGCGAAGCGCTCCGCCGCCAGCACGCCGAGCCCGCCCGCATACCAGCCGAGCAGCCAGACGCGCGACAGGGCGTTGTCGAGCTTCAAAAAGAAGATCGCGGCCAGAGCGGCGAGAAAGACCAGGGTCCAGCCGGCGGCGAGCTTCGAGCCATGGCCGATCGGCGCGCGAAATGCGGCGGGCGTATAGAGGTCGAACGCCTGCCAGGCGAGGACCGAGAGCAACGCCATGCCCGGAATGACGACGAAATATTCGACGCCATAGCCATAGCCGGGCGCGACATGCAGCCGATGCACGGCGAAGCCGACCGCGGTGATCAGCAGAAATTCGAGACTGCGGACGAGGCCGGCGAGGACGATCGGCGAATAGGCCGGAGTCGGCCGGGCGTCGGCGGAAATTTCCGCGAGCCTCGAGGCCGCGCGACTGTCGTCATTGACGGGCGGCGCCGCCTTTATGTCGCGTAGGGCGAAAGCACACATGACGCTACTCCACTCATCAGGCTCGCTGCGGTAGGACGGCCTCCGCGGCGCGGCGATGTCCTACGGCCTCCAGCGCGTCGCGATAGCCGCGCAGCACCGCCTCATCCATCGCACACAAAGAGAAATTTTCTGCTACTCGATCAGCGAGTTGATCGGCGGCGAGACGTCGCTGCGCCGCATCCGTGCGGCCGGCGGCGATCATTGCGCGGGCGAGCGCGCGCGGATCGTCGCTCGCAACGAGACGATCCGCGTGATCGCCGAAGATTTCGGGAATGCCGCCGACATTGGTGGCGATGAGCGGCGTGCGCGCGGCGATCGCCTCGAGCACGATATAGGGAAGCGATTCTGCGCGGCTCGGCACCACCAATATGCGTCCCGTTCGCAGCGCCTCGCGGGCCGGTATGGGCGGCGCGAAGGAAAGCCGCTCGCTGATGCCGCGCGCTTCGGCGAGCGCGCGCAACGCCGCTTCGTCCGGTCCGGAGCCGACGAGGGCGAGCCGCGGCGCCGCGCCGGTCTCGTCGCGTATGAGCGCCAGCGCTTCGATCAGCGTGTCGACGCCTTTGAAGCGGCGCCACTCGCCGACATAGAGAAAATCCGCCGCATCGTCGCTGGGCGCGATGGGCTCGAATTCCTCCGGACGCAGTCCATTGGGCACGACGCGCGTCATGGAGCCGGAAAAGCCGATCGCCTCGGCGAAGCGCTTCTGCGCATAGGCGCTTTCGAAGGGGATGAAATTCGTCACCCGCTCGAGCGCGCGCTCGACCGAGAGATAGAGCCGATTGACGAGCGCGTCCGGATCGAAATGGAGGCTGCCGCCATGCGGCGTGTAGACGCGAATATGTCGATGCGGCGGCGACGGAAAAAACGGCAGCAGAGCGGGCAGGCGCGCATAGAGCCCGCCTTTCGCGCCATGGCCATGCACGACATCGGGCGCGAGCCGTTTCAGCGCCATGGCGATGCGAAAGGCGACGATCGGATCGGTCCAGCTCGGCAGACGGCGAATGCAGAGCCGCGTGACGCCGAGCTCGAGCGCGGGCTCGAGCCTTCGCAAGGTCGCCTCCGCGCGCTCGCCGCCAGTGGAGGAATCGGCGATGATCCCCACCGCATGGCCGCGGGCCGCCTGCGCGCCGGCGAGATCGACGACATGACGAAAGAGCCCGCCGATCGGCGCGCGCATCACATGCACGATGCGCAGTCGCCCTAGGGCTTTATCGTCGCTCGAAAGGCTCTGCCGCTCGTCTCGCATCTTCCGTCTTTAAAATATCCGCTCGCGAACCGTGATCGTGTCTCCGGGCCGAACCGCTTGCAGCAGGGGCACGCGGCCGGTGACCGAGACGCCGCCGAAGTCGCGCGTCAGATCCACCTCGCCTTGATAGCCGCGCGGGCTGAAGCCGCCGGCTATGGCGATGGCCTTCTGCACGGTGAGACCCTCGACGAATGGAAATTGTCCGGCGGTCATCACTTCTCCGAGCACGAAGAAAGGCCGATACGCCTCGACTTCCACCGAGACGCGGGGGTCGCGGATGAATCCGTTGCGCAAACGTGCGGCGATTTCATGTTGCAGCATCTGGGTCGTGAGGCCGGCCGCCGGCACGATGCCGATGAGCGGCATCGCAATATGGCCGGAGCCGTCGACAGTGTAGCTGTTGGAGATCGCGTCCTGGCCGAACACGATGACGCGAAGCCGGTCGCCGGCCGCGAGCGTGTAGGGCTCCTCGGTCGAGGACGCCAGCAGCTCTGGAACATAGGCGCCGGGCAGGGCGCAGCTCGACAATGTCGCGCACATCATCAGCCAGAATAGGAGAAAGCCATATCTCGGCATTTAGAATCTCGGGCTCGAGGAACAGCTTAAGAACGACGTTCCGCGGAAATTTTTTAACGGCCTATGGTTAACAAAGCCTGATTGGACGCTCCGTTACGCGGATCGCCACGACGAGGGCGCCGTGTCGCCGTGGTTAACCCCGCGGAAACCATAATCTCTGTACATGGTCTGTGCGCTACAAGGAGTTCGCAGATGAGTTTCGGCCACTCTCACGACGACGCGGGAAGCGTCCGGGGCGAGATCTCGAATGGCGAGATCGATCTCGGGCAGATCGCCGGCGCCTTGTCGCGGCGCCGTCGCATCGTGATCGGCGTGACGCTCGCGGCTTTTCTCGGCGCTCTGGTCTTCGTCAATGTCGTCAAGCCGCGCTACACGGCCGAAGCGCGTGTCCTGCTCGAGAATCAGGAGAGCTATCTGACGCGCGCCGACAAGGAGCGCGCCGATCCCACCGCGGCGCCGGACGCCGAGGCGGTGCAGAGCCAGATTCAAATGCTCACCTCGCGCGATCTCGCGCGCCGCGTGCTGAAGTCGCTCGATCTCCAGGGCAATACGGAGTTCGATCCGATCGCCAATGGCCTCGGGCTCGGCGCGAAGATCGGCGTCATGCTGGGGCTGAGCCGGGATCCGTCCAAGCTCGCGCCGGAAGAGCGCATGTTGGACGCATATTTCGACAAATTGCTCGTGCTCTCGCCGACCAAGACGCGCGTGCTGCAGATCGAATTTTCGTCCCGCGATCCCGATCTCGCGGCGCGGGCGGCCAACGCAATCGCCTCCTTCTATATCGACATTCAGCGCGAGGCGAAGCGCGAGAATGCGCGCGACGCCGCGCAATCGCTGAGCCCGCTGGTCGCCGATCTGCGCGAGCGACTGAGCAGAGCCGAGGCCAAGGTGGAGGCTTTCCGCTCGCGTTCGGGCCTCTTCGCCGGCACGAACAATATGACGATCGCCACGCAGCAGCTCGGCGATCTCGCCAATCAGCTCTCCATTTCGCGCACCGCCCAGGCGGACGCCGAGGCCAAGGGCAGGCTCGTGCGCGACATGCTGCGGCAAAATCGCGTCGGCGAGATTCCCGATGTCGCCAATAATGAGATGATCCGCCGCATCGGCGAGCAGCGCGTGTCGCTGCGCGCTCAGCTCGCGCTCGAATCGCGCACGCTGCTGCCCGGCCATCCGCGCATAAAGGAGCTGCAGGCGCAGCTCGCCGATCTCGACGCCGATTGGCGCCGAGCCGCCGAGCGCACCGCGCGCACGCTGGAGAATGAGGCCCATATCGCTTCCGCGCGCGTCGAAAATCTGGCCCGCGCGATGGAGGAGCAAAAGCGTGTCGCCGGCGCGGCGGGCGCGGATGAGGTGCAATTGCGCGAGCTCGAGCGCGCCGCGCGCGTGCTCAAAGACCAGCTCGAGGCGGATTCGGCAAAATATCAAGAAGCGCTGGCGCGCGAAGGGCCGAAGGCCTCGCCCGCCGACGCGCGCGTCATTCAGCGCGCCGTGGCGCCGCCGATTCCCTCCTTCCCGAAAAAGGTTCCGATCACCGCCTTCGCGACGATCGCCGCCTTTGTTCTCTCGGCCGGCTCGATCGTCGCGATCGAGCTGCTCAGCGGACGCGCGCGCCTCCTCGGGCCGGCGCCGCTTCCGGCTCCGCCCGAGGAGGAGGCGCTCGAGGCGCCGTCGCAGATTCGCATCGCGGCGCGCCGGCGCGAGCCTGTTTTCGACGAGCCCGAAGAGGAGGACGAGCCGCGGACGAGCCTCGCCCTCGCTCCCGAGCGGCGCACGCCGGAGCTCGAGAATCGCTCGCCGCGGACATTTCGTTCGGGCATCGTCGGCAAGATCGACGCAGCGCGCATGGCGACGCTTTCGGTGAAAGTTTTGATGGTCGGCTGCGCCGACGCCGAATGCAGCTTCGACAGCGCCGTGACATTGTCGCGCGCTCTGGCGCGGCGCGGCCTCGCCATAATCGTGGCGGCCGATGCGCAGGCGCAAGGGCGACTTTATGATCGGCTCATTCCCGATCTCGAGCGCGCGCGGCCGCTCGGACTCGCCGATCTCGCCAGCGGAGCCGCGACCTTCGGCGAGGCGATTCATCGCGATCAGGAGTCGCGCCTGCATGTCATGCCGGGCGGCCGCTCCGCCGCGGAGTATGATCAAGACGTCGAGCCCGTGCTCGAGGCGCTGGCGCAGACTTATGATTTCATCGTTTTCGCGACGCGCGACTATGAGCGCGCGATGTTTCTCGCGCCCTCATTCGACATTGTGCTGGTGAGCGGCGCCGAGCTCGCTGCGGAGGCGGTGATCGACGAGCTGGCGCAGGCCGGCGTCTCCGACGCTTACCTGCTCGAGGAGGAGAGCGCCGCCGACGCTTCCGCCGCCTGAGCCCTACCGCGCGAGGCGGCGCAGCCGCGTGAGCGAAGCGAGGAGGCGCGGATTCTGCTTCACGGCGCGTTTTGCGCGCGTGAGCGCGGAAAGGATCGGCGCGGCGAGCGCGCCGAGCGGCGTCACGGGAATGAGCGCATCGACCAGAGCGATCGTCTCGTCGCAGACGGCGTTCTTATAGCGCGCTTCGCCGACGCCGAGATCGAAACGCGTGACGCCGCGCGCGACGAGATCGCGCAGCAGCGAATGCAGCAGCAGATCGCCCGGCGACGAACGCGCGATTTCTTCATCCGCCACGAAGGAATTGAGCATCGCCGAAAAGCGCCCGCGATGGGTGAAGCCGGCATAGGTCGCGATGATGCGTCCGTCCAGCGTCACGGCGTGAGCCTCGAGCGCGCCGCCGCAGAGACCGAGCACAAAGTCGCGCATGGCGTCCTTCGCGAAGGAGGGGGCCTGCAATCGCTCGGCCTTTTGCGTGAGAAGCGCCTCGAGAATCTCTCCCGCGCGCGCGCCCGTCGCGCGATGCTCGAAGACGAGCGCGCCCATTTTGTCGAGCCGCGCTTGCTTCTTGCGCAGCTTCTTGCGCGCATCGCTCGAGAAGCGCGCGTCGAGCTCGCTCACTGTCACGGGCAGGCTCGTCCCATAGGCGAAGCTCGGGCTCGGAGTCGCGCCGAGCAAAGCGAGCGGATTGGCGACGCCATCGAAGGCGAGCGGCTGATTGCCGAGGTGATAGAGATCGACGCCCGCCGAATGCGCGGCGCGGCGCAACGCGGCGCGGATCGCGGCCGCGTCGAGGCGCGCGTCGGCGGCGAAGAGACCGAGATTGAAATTGCTCTCCTTGCCGCCGAGGAATTGCGCGATCCGCAGCGGCCCGTGGCGCGAAACGCCGAGCGCGAGAAGCGCGAGCGGGCGCACGCCGGCGGAGTTGCGCGCGACGACGATCATCGGCTCGAGGCCGCGGGCGCGGCCGAAGGCCTGAAACCAATCGCGCGCGAAGCCGAAAGATTGATAGGCGCTCGCCGGCGCATTGGCGAAGAGCGTCTCCCAATCGTCGCGCGCGTCTTCGAAAGAAGAGAAGACGTCGAGCGAGATGTCGTCGACCGCCGCCTCGAACCGCGAAAGCTCCATGACGTTTTCTGCTCTTGCGTTAACCATACCGCCGCCGCATTGCTGATGTTTGCGCTTCTTCGCGACACTAGCAAGGAAAGGTCAACGAGACCTCGAGATGGTGCGGGATGAGAAAAATAGCGCGGGAGGCGCGGCTATGACGAAATGGCGTCGATTTGCGATCGAGGCGGGGATGGAGTTTTTCCGCGCGAGCGGCGCTCATCGGCTGGCCGAGCCGTTTACGCGCGGACTCGGCGCGATTTTGATGTTTCATCGCGTGCGGCCGCGGCTCGAGCAGGCTTTCGAGCCCAATCAGCCGCTGGAGATCACCCCGGAGTTCTTGAACGCGCTGATCTTATGGCTGCGCCAGCGCGGCGTTGCGATCGTCTCTCTGGAGACGGCGCTCACGCGGCTGCGTGACGGCGCTTCGGCGGCGCCCTTCGCCGTGCTCACCTTCGACGACGGCTATCGGGATTTCGTCGAACATGCGCTGCCCGTGCTGGAGCGCCATGGCGCGCCTTTCACGCTCTATATCACCGCCGGCTACGCCGATGCGTCGGCGCGGCTATGGTGGGTCGAGCTCGAGGAGGCGGTCCGCCGTCTCGATCGCGTCGACGTCGTCGCGGGCGGCAAGCGGGTCTCGCGCGCCGCGGCGACGGCGGAAGAAAAGCGCGCCGCTTTCGCAGAAATCTATGCGCAATTGCGCGCCGGGGACGAGGCGGAGCTGCTGCGCGTCGTCACCGCGCTCTCCGCCGAGGCGCGGCTCGAGCCTCTGGCGCTGACGCGGCGCCTGTGCCTCGGATGGAGCGAGCTGCGCGCGCTTTCGCGTCACGAACTGGCGACGGTCGGCGCGCATTCCGTCACCCACGCTCGGCTCGCCAAGGTCGATTGCGCTGCGGCGATCTATGAGATGACCGAGAGTCGGCTGCGCATAGAATCCGAGCTGGAGCGTCCGGTTCGGCATTTTTGCTATCCGGTCGGCGATCCGACGTCGGCGGGACGAAGAGAGTTCGAGCTCGCCGCGCTGCTCGGCTTCGCGAGCGCGGCGACGACGCGTCCGGGCATGATTTTTCCCGCGCACTGCGATCATCTCCTGGCGCTGCCGCGGCTCTCGGTGAACGGACGGCATCAATCGCTCGCCGCGCTGGACATTCTTTTGTCCGGCGCGCCTTTCGCCCTGATGAACGCAGGCCGCCGCGTCATGGCGGCCTGACTTTTGGCGCGGCGCCGGGCGTTACGCCGGTCCGAGACGCCAGAGGCCGAGAAGCTGCGTGAAGCTGCGCCACAGCTCGCCGAGCGATTTCTTTTCGGCGATCGAGCGCGCGCGGGCGGCGACTGCGCCGGGCGTGATCGCGCCGGAATAATTGCAATCGCAGAAAATGTGATGCGCCTCCCGCATGGACAGCTGGAAGAAATCGATCGCGTCGCCGAGACGGTCGCCTTTCAAGCCCTGCTCACGAAATTGCGCGTCACGAAAGGCGATGTACAGCGGCGACTCGTCCTGCCGCAGCTTGATCCGCTCCTTCACGGGCACGTATTCCATCATCGAGAAGAGGCGGATGCGTCCGACATGCGCTTCGATCAAAGTCGCGAGCCGCTGCAATCGAGCGCGCCGCAGCGAGGCTTGCTCGCGCCGCGCCTCGACGGGCTCGACTCCTGCAAGTTTAGTTATTTCTTCGAGAGTTCTGTATTTCATCACGCCCTCCGTCGCCAATGGGGCCATCCGCCCGACAAAACAAATCCCCAACTCCCCTGAACACGTTCAAAGCGGATTGGTTCCTGCGCCTCGATCGATGTCGGCGCACGGATCGGCGACGCTTTCGGCGACGGCGCGATCGTCGCTCTTGCCGGCTCGGCCAGCGCAACTAGATGGATCGCGGGGTTGCAACCGGGCTGCAGGAATGGAGAGTCCTCATGTCCATGACCTTCCGAGAGGCGACAGCGCAAGAAAACGCTGCAGTTTATGGCGGTCTCGTCGATGCGGTGGGAGGCATCGCAACAATAGTCCTCGCCGTTTGTGGGCTCGCCGGAGTCAATCCGCCGCTCATGGCCGGAATCGCGACGATCGTGTTCGGCGTCGCTCTGCTCATTCAAGGCGGCGCTATGCTGTCCGAATATGCGCAGATCATCTTCCCCGCGGGCGCGAAATCCGGGAATTTCGAACATTTCGGCGCCGGCGGCCTCTCGGCTGTCTTCCTCGTCGGAGCGGCGGGAATTGTGCTCGGCGTGCTCTCGCTTCTCGGCATCAACTCCGGCGTTCTGACGCCGATCGCGGCGATCGCTTTCGGCACTGCGCTCGTGCTCAGCAGCAATGCGGTGTGGCATCTCTACACGCTGCGCCACGCGCAGGCGAAGAGCGAAGCCACGCCATCGCAGAACCTCAGCGGCGAGTTTCTGGCGAGCGAGATGGCCTCTGGCTCTGCGGGCATTCAGGCGCTCGCCGGTCTGGCCGCGATCGTGCTCGGCGTTCTCGCTGTCGCGGGAAACACCAATGATCTCGTGCTCAATCTCGTCGCTCTTCTGGCGCTCGGCGCGACCGTCGTGCTCACCGGCAGCACGCTGAGTGCGACCGTGCTGAGTTTCATGCGTCCTTGGTCGTCGTCGCAGCCTTGATCCGGCCGCTCGTCACTCGGAGTCGTCGTCTCGAGACGGCTCCGGGAGGCGCTCGCCAGCGCTTCCAGCCGAAGCGGGAGGCCGGTTCGGCGTTGGAGACGCGTCGAAACGAGAGCTCGGATCTTTCTGCGTTTCGATGAAGCACAGAGCGATTCTAGCGACGGCGCCAGCGGCGCTCGATCTGCCGAATGCCGCGCGCCGAGATCCACCGAATGGCGTCGGGCTTTTCGTCGGTTCGGATCGAGGCGATCGAATGCCGCTCGATTTGTTCGATCGCGACGATTTTTTCGCGCTCGACAGAGCGTCGGCAGCGTCCCTCGGCGACGAGCGCGCGAAGCTGGCCGAAATAGCGCAGACTGTTGGTCGCGCGCTCGATCTTCATCACATCTTGTCGCCGCTGGCAGACGACGGCGCCGCGCTTGATGAATAAATTGGGGCGCATCGCTGCTTCCTGCGCCGCAGCCGCGTCGCAGAGCGATGCGAATAGAAGCGAAAGCGAGAGTGCGAGACGGCCGGCGCGTCTCATCGGCGTTGCGCCGGCTCGTCGGGCGCAATACCCTGCGCCGCTTCGTCCCCCGCGTGCTCTGTCTCGAAGAGACGCAGAAAGGCGCTTCTATCGGCGCGCAGCTTGCGGAGATGCACGAAAGCGAGCTGCGAAAGCCGGCGGTCGCCGAGCGTCGTCAGCACGAGGAGCGAGCGGCGCCGATCGAGAGGGTCGTTCTTGCGTTTGACGAGCTTGGCCTGCTCGAGACGCGACACCAGCTCCGCGGCGCTGTGGTCGCGGATCAGCAATTGCTCGGCGAGTTCGCCGACGCTGATATGCGCGCCGGCGCGAAAGGTTTTTATGGCGAGCAGAGCCTGATAGCGCTGCATGGTGAGGCCGACGTCGGCCGCCGCCTGCTCGCTGAATGCGAGAAATTGCCGTAGCGCATAGCGGAAATTCGCGAGCGCGCGAAGCTCTTCCTCGGAGGGACGGCTTTCGTCGGCTTCCTGAGCGCGGCTCTCGAGCGCCGTCGACATTGTTTTTGCTCTCCCCGCATCCGGCCTTCCCCGGCCGAAAGCGCATGATGGCCTTCGCCCTGCGCGCGGTCAAGGCGTCCGCCGGGGCGCGCATCCGTGGGGGCGCAGAACGGTCTTGCATTTATATCGCTATACGATATATATCCGTCGTATAACGATTGAGCGACGGGCGGCGGCGGCTCGCAAAAAAAACATGCGCGCGAACGACGCGCGAAGCCGGGAGGGAATCCATGATCATCCGAATTTCAGCCGCCGTGATTTTTGCGAGCATCGGTCTGGCGACGCAGGCGCAGGCGCATGGCGGCGTCAGCATCGACGAAGGCCAATGCAAGATGAAGATCGGACCCGATCAAATGAATTTCACCGGCTATCAGCCGCTGAAGTCGCGCGAGCAATTTTGTGACGACATTCCCGATGTCGGCCCGACCATCATCGTTCTCGACGCCGTGCAGGACGAGCTGCGCGACATGAATTTGGAAATCCGCATTCTGCGCGACGTCGGTCAGTCGCGCGACGACGAGAATCTCGAGCAAAACACCGAGACCTATGTGCAGCCGAAGAAATATCGCACCGGCACGCTCAATTTCGAATACGACTTCAAGAAAAAGGGCAAGTTCATCGGCCTGGTGAAGGCGCGAAGCGATGACGAGACGAAAGAGTATGTTTCGCGCTTTCCTTTCTCGGTCGGCGAGACAGAGAGCCGCGACATCACCATCGCTGCATTTTTTGCGGGGCTGGGACTGGTCGGATTCGGACTCTGGTACAAGAATTCCTTCAAGACGAAGCCGCCGCGAGCCTGATCGCAGCGGATCATCTTCGTCGTTGCGAGCGCGCCGCGACATTGCGGTTCGCCGAAAAGGAGGCGGGCATGTCTATCGATCGACGGCGCGTTCTATTGCTGACCGGAGGCGCTGCATTGGCGGCGAGCGGGCTCGGCGTCGCGAGCGCGCACGAATATAGAAAGGGTGGGCTCGAGGTCGAGCACCCCTGGCTGCGCGCGCCGCGGGACGGCGAGAGCGAGGCCGATCTCTTCATGGCGGTCTACAATCGCGGCGACGCTGCCGATCGTCTCATCGCGGTAAAATCTCCCGAGATCGGCGGTTTCGCTCTGCATGTCGCGCCTCATTTCGCAGTCGCGACGGATGCGATTTTCTTTCCCAATGGCTCGAAAGTCGCTCTCGCGCCTGGAGGCTCTTTCATTCGTCTCTCCGGCATCAAGAAGATCAATCCGGTCGGCCGGGGGTTCGAGGTTACTCTCGTGTTCGAAAAGGCAGGCGAGCTGCCGATAGAAGCGTCCATCGACGCGCCCGACGCCGCACATGCGCATGACGCCGAGGCGATGGAGCGTTGGGAAAAAGCGCATGGCCGCGGCGTCACAGATACGCCACAGGAAGGCGCCGCGCAGGGCGAGGATCATCGCTCTGGCCATGAGGATATGAAGGGCGGCGGCGAGGCGCCGCCGGCGCAGTGAGCCGCTTTCATCGCGCTGCTCGAAAAATTAACTTGCGCGCGACGCAATATGTCGCCATTCGATAGGTCAAGCTGCGACGTCTCGACGCCTCTGCGCGCAGCCAATTCGAAAAAACGAGCGGCGGCGTCTAATGGAGAAGAAAATGGCTCTGCAGACTTCTGGGAAGGACATCGTCAAGTCTCTGGCGTGGTTCATCGGCGCGATCGTGCTGATCGTCACCCTGATCCACTTCGCCCCCATCATCTCCCACGGGGGTTGAGCGGGACACTCTCGTTCTCGCCACGCCGGCCGCGATCCGTCAGTGGATCACGGTCGGCGTCTTCGTATTCGAGGCCCGCACATCCGGGGCCCCGCCGGCGCTGAAAGCGCGTTTGGATTTGCTCGGCCCTCCCGTTATTGTCACGACGACGGCAGCGAGGTCGCGGACATATGGTCGAAAGAACGCCGGGCGATGGCCAAATCGAGGCCTATCTTCTGCGAGAGATGAAGGCGGAGATCGACGAGCTCGCGCGCAGCGAGGTCGACGACGTCACGAAATTTCTCTATGCGCGGGCCCGTGAATTCTATTGGACTGTGACGCGCCTCGTCGGTCTCGGCCGGCTGCATGACGGCGTCTGGCGAAAGCCCGGCGGCGATGCGGCCAGGGCGTGGCGCACGGCCCTTGCGGGCGATATTCCGGCGCCCGCGACGCGCGCCCGTCTGCTCGTCGATATGACGGCGACTCATCGCACCATCGGCCGCACCGGCATTCAACGCGTCGTGCGGGAAATCGCGCGCGCTATGGTCGAGAGCGGCGCCGCAATTCCGGTCTTCATGGAGAATGGGCGCCTCTATTCCCATTTCGCCCATGCGAATCTTCCCGACGAGGTAACGCCTGCGGCCGGCGACAAATTTCTGCTGCTCGACGCCGGCTGGCATCTCACCGCGGAATATTCGCAGATGATCGACAAGGTGGCGCGGGCGGGCGGCGAGACCATCGGCTGCCTGTATGACCTCATTCCAATTCTCTATCCGTCGGTGGTGACGCATTCGGCGCATCTTGCTTTTGTGGAATGGTTCGATCTTCTCGTCCGCGAGAGCGATGCGATCGTCGGCATTTCCAAGGCCGTCATCGACGATTTCGCGGTCTACGCCCGAATGAAGTCTTTGCCCTGCAAGCGTGGCTTGCAGCTCGGCTGGTGGCCGCTCGGCGCGGATTTTCGGGCGCCCGGCGACGCTGCGCCGTCGCCGCGCGCCATCGCCGCAGTGGAGGGCGATCGGCCGCTCTATCTCAGCGTCGGCACGTTGGAGCCGCGAAAAGGCCATGCGATAGCGCTTCGCGCCTTCGATCGCTGGTGGGAGGAGGGCGCCGACGTCCGTTATGTCATCGTCGGCTCGAAGGGCTGGAATGTGCGCGCGCTCGAGCGGCGCATTTTGGAGCATCCCGAATTCGGACAGCGCCTGTTCTGGCTCCAGGACGCGAGCGACGCCGATCTTCGCTATCTGTACGAGCGCACGCGCGCGCTGGTGTTTCCCTCGATCGCCGAAGGTTTCGGCCTGCCGCTGGTCGAGGCCGCGCATTTCGGCGCGCGCGCCATAGCGAGCGACATTCGCGTGTTTCGGGAGGTCGGCGGCGAATGGGTCTCCTATTTCGCGCCTGGCGACAGCGAGGCTCTGCTGGCCCGCCTGAAGGAGACGCTCGCCGCGCCGCCTGCCGCGCCCGCCTGCGACATTTTGTCCTGGGCGGGCTCCGCAGAGGCGCTGGCGGGCCTTTTGCGCACGGGCGACTATCCGCTGCGGCTCGATGAGGCCGTCGAGGCGCGCTAGCCTAAAAGGCCGCGTCTTCAGAACGGGTGATATTGATAGAGCCAGTTCTCCGAGAGCGTCTCGCCCTTGTGCGCGAGGAAGAGCCGCATCTCGACCGGATCGGCTCCCTCGACCGTGAGGTCGAATTGCGCGCGCCAATGTCCCGGCACGCCGTCGAACACGGCTTCCGTGTAGATGTAGGAGAAGCTTCCGCGCGAGGACCACAGCACCGGCTCGGGCTTCGCGCCGAAGGGCAGGCGCTCGAGCGGGCCGCCCAAAAACTCCACCATGAATTTGCGCACGCCTCTGGGGCGCGGCTTGCCGGGCTGGCCGCCATTGCCGAGCCGCGTCGCGACGCAGCGCGCGAGCGGCGTCGGATCGGGCTCGTCGGCGAGCCAATGTAGGCGATAGGAGAAATCGAACGACGCGCCGGGAACGGCGGGCTTCGCCGGAACCCACATTGCGACGATATTGTCGTGGATCTCGTCGTCGGTCGGAATCTCGACGAGCTGAATCGTTCCCTTGCCCCAATCGCCCTTGGGCTCGATCCACACGCTCGGGCGGCGATCATAGAACACGCCGTCGAGATAATGATCGAAATTGCGGTCTCGTTGCAGCAGGCCGAAGCCTTTGGGATTTTCGTCCGAGAAGGCGGAGGCCATCACGCGGTCGGGATTGTTGAGCGGACGCCACAGGCGCTCGCCGCGGCCCGTCCACATTGCGAGACCGTCGGAATCATGCACCTCGGGACGCCAATCGACCGCAGTCGGCTTTTTGGTTTCGGAGAACCAATACATGGAAGTGAGCGGCGCTATGCCGAAGCGAACGAAACTGCCGCGCAAATGCAGCGAGCAGTCTATGTCCATGACGACGCCCTTGCCGCGCTTCGCCAGAATGCGAAAGGCGCCGACGATGGACGGGCCTTCGAGCAGAAGATGCAGCGGCAGTCCGTCGTCTGTCTCCGGGCCGATATAGACATTGGTGAAGTCCGGGAACTCCTCCGGCCGGTCGGGCGCCCAAGTGTCCAGCGCGACGCCGCGGGCGGAGAGCCCATATTGGCGCAATTCGCCGATGGCGCGGAAATAGGAGGCGCCGAGAAAGGCGACCCAATCATTCTTGCGCCAGTCGAGCGGGCCGTCCTTGGGCTCTTGAATGCGAAAGCCGGCGAAGCCCGCGCCCGGCGGCAGCTGGCGGGCGATCGAATCCGCGGGCATGTCGAAATATTTGGGATTGTAGAGGACCTCGCGCGCCTGGCCGCCTTCGACCGCATAGATGCGAACGGATTTTTTGAAGAATTTGCCGAGATGGAAGAATTCGACCGGGAAACGGCCGGCCCCGGTGGTGAGCGCGTAATCGGTATTGTAGCTGATCTTGCCCCAGGCCTCGTAATCGATCTTGGAGGTGATCTCCGAATCGGGCTGGCTCGGCGGGCGGAAGGGCTCGGCGATGCGGCGGCGCGCGGTCTCTTTCAGCCGCTCGAACGAAAAGGGCTCCGGTGGGCCGAGGTCGAGGCGGCCGGGCGCGCGCTGCGCCACGGCGTCGGTCGCGCCCATTGCGCCGAGCGCGCCTGTGGCCGCCGCGGCCTTGAGGAAGGAGCGGCGATCGGTGTCGTCGATCATGCGGGGAACCTCGCTGGGCGGGGAAGCGCTCGTCGTCGGCCCGAAGGCTGATAAAAAATCAGCGGATAGGCTCGTGGCGGACGGCTGTGCGCATGAAGAAATACAGGCCGACGAAACCGGCCAGCGCGAAGACGATCTCGAAAATGCGGCTCACGGCCGGATCGAGCTGAAACAGGCCGCCGAGCGCCCAGCCGGCCGCCCAGGAGGTCGCGACGAGCTCCGTTCCGACCAGGATCGCCACGGCGACCAAAGTCGACAAATGCACAAGGTTCAAGGGCTTCTCGCTCATCGGGCGAAGCTCTCCGCGCTCATCGTCCAGCGCATTTGTGCTATACGATCGGCCGGCCCGGCGCAAGTCGGCGCCCTGGAGGCGGCGGAACGCCTCTTGCGATGCGCCGCGCGCCGCTGGTATTCTGTAAGTGGGGGCGACGCAGGCGCTTTTTTCCTTTTTTCGCGCCGAAGCAAAGTCGCTGTTTTTTTTAGGGGCAGGCCTATGGTTGGAGTCGTCGAGCGCGTCGTTATTCGGCATTTGGCCGGGTCGAAGGCAAATCAAATCGAGCAGCTTCCGATCGGCGATCTGAAAGAGATCACCATCGGCCGCGATCCGACCTCGAAAGTCGCCTTCGATCCCACCATAGATGGCGTCGTCAGCCGGCAGCACGCCGTCATCCGCATCGAGGGCGAAGGCGACGATCTGAAGTTCAAGCTGATCGACCTCAATTCCAGCAACGGCACTTTCCTCAACGGCCAGCGCATCTCGCAAGACGCGGAACTGCTGCCGGAGGACAAGGTCGAACTCGGCGGCGCCAAGGGACCGAAATTCACCTTCGATCTTCAGCCGCGCCCGGCCAGCTTCGCGGCGCGCACGCGCGTCATCGGCATCGACGATTCCGCTGCGACCCGGCTGATCGAGACGGCGCAGACGGCGGCCTCCACCGCCGTCGCCCAGATAAGCTCGACATCGACCGAGGCGCCTCCGCACAAGGCCGGCGTCGGCCAGGAGACTGTGCAGCGGCTGATCGTCGAGGAGCGCCGCTCTGTGAGCCGCACCTGGGGTGCCGTGGCGGCGGGGCTGCTCGCCTTCATCGCGCTCGGCGGCGGCGCCGTCTATTGGAAGCAGATCAAGGACGACGAGCGCCATCAGGCCGATCTCGCCGACGTCAAGGCGGACGCCAAGCAGGCCGATCAGCGCAGCGCCTCGCTGCAGGGCGAGGTGAAGGCCAATCTCATCGGCATGACGCCGCTCGACATCTACAACAAATATTCCAACGCCACCGCGCGAATCGATCTGCGTTGGCGTCTCTTCGACACGCAGACCGGCAAGCCGATCTTCCATCAGACTTTCAGGATCGGCAAGGACACGCTGCCGGCCTATGTGCGCTTTCCCAACGGCAAGGTCGTGCGCTGGCTGACGCTCGAGGACGATCAGCGCTCCAATCTGCAGATCGCGGGCGAGGGACACGGATCGGGATTCGTCGTCGGCGAGCAGGGATATCTGCTGACCAACAAGCATGTCGCGGCGGGCTGGAAGGTCACATACGACGAGTCGCCGCGCTACGGCTTCCTCTTCGATGCCGGCGGCGGGCCGGGAGCGGCGGACGCGAAATTGCGCAAACCTGTCGGCGTCATCGATCTCGCCAGCGGCGACTACGTCGAGCTGAGTTTGTGGGTCCCCGAGGCCGGCGGCGTCATCTTCCCGTCGAACGTCGCCAAGGCAATCGGCCGGCGAGACCGCAACAATATTCCGGACTGGACGAAAAACGAGCAGCGCAGCTTCGAGGGACGCAACGAGATGCTCGACGTCCGCTTCCCGGGCGCGCGGCTCGGAGTCAATGCGACGCTCGTGCGCGCCTCGTCCGACTCGGACGCGGCGCTCATCAAGATCGACTCTCCGCAAATCCTCGAGAAAGTGGAGCTCGCCGAAGACGATACGGTGACGATCGGCGAGAAGGTCATCGTGCTCGGCTATCCCGGCGTGTCGGTGGAGAACGTCCAGCGGCAGGTCACGGTCGAGAACGGCCTGACGCGCGTTCAGAACGAGGTCATTCCCGAGGCGACGGTGACCGACGGCATCGTGTCCAAGCTCTCCACCGGCTATAAGGAGAAGGACGGCGTCACGCTGACCAGCGCCGGCGAGCGCATTCAGCTCAGCGTGCTGGCCACGGGCTCCGGCAATAGCGGCGGCCCGGTGTTCAACGCCAATGGCAAGGTCATCGGCCTGTTCACCTATAGCCGCAGCCGCGGCGATGCGCGCGTGACGCTCGCCGTGCCGATCAAATTCGGGCGCGACCTGCTGCGCGCGCAGCGCAACTGATCGAAGGTCGAGAAAATGGCGACGGGGCGCGAGGCTCCCGGCGACGCATTCCGCGTCGTCGGCGCGATGCAGACCGATGTCGGCTGCGTGCGGTCCCATAATGAGGACAGCGTCGCCTTCGTCGCGCCGGCTGTAGACGCGCCGGAGGCGAGATCGGGCTATCTCGCCATAGTGGCGGACGGCATGGGTGGCCACGCCGCCGGCGAGGTGGCGAGCGCGCTCGCGACGGAAGTCGTGCGCCGCGTGTTCTATTCGCTCGACGTCGATCCTCCGCGCGCGTTGAAGGCGGCTTTCGAGGCGGCCAATCGCGCCATTTTCGAGCAGAGCGCGCGCCAGCCCGAATGCAAGGGCATGGGCACCACATGCACCGCCGTCGTCATTCGCAGCGGACGGCTGTGGCTCGGCCATGTCGGCGACAGCCGCGCCTATCTCATTCGCGGCCACGAGACGACGCAGCTCTCCGACGATCAGACGCTCCATGCGCAATTGGTGCGCGACGGCGTGATGACGCAGGAGGAGGCCGAGCGCAGCCCCGGCGGCAATGTCATTCTCCAGGCTGTGGGAACGCGCAAGGAGATCGCGCCGACGATCTGGTCCGAGGGCCTGCCGCTCGAGATCGGCGACGCCATCGTGCTGTGCTCGGACGGTCTCTCCAATCTCGTCTCCGAGGCGGAGCTCGCCGCCGTCGTTCCCGATCGCGCGCCGCAGGAATCCTGCCGTTTGCTGGTGGGGGCCGCTCTCGCGGCGGGCGGGCACGACAATATTTCGGTCGGCGTGTTTCAGATTGTCGCGCCGCCGTCCGGCGTGCGCGATCAGGCCGCGACGCAGAAGATTTCAGTCCTCGCGGACGGCGCGCCGCCGACGCGAGTCGTCGTCGTTCGATAGAGGCATGAGGTCATGAGCGACCAGAGAATGATCGGCCATTACCGCATCGTCGAGCTGCTCGGCGCCGGGGCCATGGGCAAGGTGCATGTCGCCTTCGACACTTTCATCGAGCGCGAGGTGGCGATCAAATCGCTGCGCCCCGAGCTGACGCAAGACCCGGAATTCGTCGGGCGCTTCAAAGCGGAGGCGCAGAGCCTCGCGCGCCTCAACCATCCCAATATCACCACGCTGTTTTTGCTGCTGCCCGACGGCCGCGATCTCTATATGGTGATGGAGCTGGTGCGCGGCCGCGCGCTGGACGATGTGCTGCGCGAGCGCGGCGGACCGCTCGGCGTCAAAGAATGTCTCGCCATCATCTCGCAGGCGGCGGACGGCGTCGCCTATGCGCATCAGATGGGCGTGATCCATCGCGACATAAAGCCGTCCAATCTGATGATCGGCAATGACGGCCGCGTGAAGATCATGGATTTCGGCATCGCCCGCGTGCAAGGCAGCGTGCGCATGACGCGCGCCGGCACGGCGATCGGCACGCCGCTCTATATGGCGCCGGAGCAGCGCCGCGGCAGCGAGGGCGACGAGCGCAGCGATCTCTATTCGCTCGCCATCGTCCTTTATGAGATTCTCTCCGGCGCGCCGCCCTTCGCCGGGCTCGACGAGGTGGAGCTGCTGCAGGCGCAGATCGGCAGAGATCCGCCGCCGCTGGTGCCGCGCATTCCCGGCGTGACGCCGGGGCTGGAAGCGGCGATCATGAAGGCGCTCGCCAAGCGGCCGGAGCAGCGCTATCCGTCGATCCGCGCCTTCAGCGACGCCATCGGCGCCACCGCTTTGCGCGTCGATGCGACCTCGATCATCCAGAGCCCCGCCCATTTGCTCGACAGAGCGACCGAGACGAGCGCGAGCGCCGGCCCCGCCGCCTCCTTGCCTTCCGTCGCTCTCGCGGTCGCCAAGAGCCGCTCCACTTCGCTGGTCCGGCGCTTCAAAACGCTGCATCCGGCGCTGCAAGGCGTGTCGGTGGCGATCGTCGCCTTCGCGGCGGTCGCGCCTCTGCTGTTCGGCGGCGGCGGCGACGACAGCGGAGCGAGGAAGCGCGACATCGATCGTGTCGAGCGCGATCGCCGCATGGCGGAGATCGAGAGCGACCGTCGTCAGACCGCGAAGACTTTGGATTACGGCCAGATCGGCGAGATCAAGCCGGCGCGCGGCGAGATCGATCGCCCGGCGCTGGCGACGAATGATGCGCCGCCGGCCGCCAAGCCCAAATGCAACGACGGCTTCAGCATAGCCGATTGCCAGCCCTCCACCGTTCCGGGGCAGAAGACCGCCGCCGTCGAGAAGGCGTCGCTGGCGGCGCCGGCGACGCTGGCCGACATGCGCAAGGCGCTCAAGGACAAGGACTATCTCAAGGCGGCGAGCATGGCTGAGGCGCTCGCTCAATCCAGCGACAAGAGCGAGCAGCGCGAGGCGCAATTCCAGCTCGGCTGGGCCGCGCTCAAAGGAATGGGGCGGCCGCAGAATCTCGATGTGGCGCTGAATTGGATGAAGCTCTCGGCGGCGCAGGGCTATCCCGAGGCGCAATTCGCGCTCGGCGTCATGTATCAGAACGGCGACGGCATGGGCGGCCAGGAGAATCCGGGCGAAACCGTTCGTTGGTTCACCGAGGCCGCCAATCAGGGGCATCCGCGCGCGCAATTCCTGCTCGGCAAAATATATGAACGCGGCGTGCCGAATGTTTTGAAGAGGGATTATCGACGGGCGGGCGATTTCTATCGCCTCGCCAAGGAACAGAGTTTTCCCGGCGCCGCCGAGGCGCTGGAAGGCTTGCGCAAGGCCGGCCGCTACTGAGCCGCGGGCCGGGCTGGATCAATAATCCAGCTTGCCGAGTCCCGTCGCGCCGCTGGCGGGGCTTCCGCCCTTGTCGCCGCCGCCGCTCGCCTGGCCGCCGCCTTCATTACGACGGCTGCGTCGCGATGCGTGCCGCGAGCCGCCGCCACTGTGATGGACGCGCTGGCGCGGCGGAGGCCGACGCGTGCGATAGGGATAGCCGCCGCCATAGCCGCCAGTCGGGCCGAGATTCAGCTGGAGGGGACCGATGCCGATCGATTGCGCCTCGGCCGAGCCGGCGTCGAGCGCGGCGACCGGCAGAGCGAGTAGCCCCGCCAGCAAGGCGCGGCGGGAAAGCTTCGGTGAATCGGAAGCGCTGTGAAATTCGCCCTTACATTCGTCGATCATCTTCGCCAGCCGAAAAAATTGCTCTCATCGACTATCGGGCGCGGTCTCGACATTGTCAAACGAGACTTTTGTCGAACGCGCATTTGTCCATAGGCGCATTCGCGCGGCGCGGCGCTCGTCCCCGCGCCGCGCTTTCTCGTTTTACCAGCCCCAGCCCCAGCCGCCGAAGCTCGCTCCGACGAGGCCGTAGCCGGCGCCATAGCCGCCATAGCCGCCGTAACCATAACCGTACGGGTAGGCATAGCCATAGGAGTAGGCGGGGTAGGCGATCACCGGCGCGGCCACGATCTCGGGCTGCGCCACATAGACGGTCCGGCGCTCGACGATGCGGCGCCCATAGCTCGTCCTGTGCTCGCATGGCGGCGGCGACGGCTCATATTCGGTCGTCTCTTCGCAGACTTGCCGACATCGCTTTTCTTTGGCGATGGCGGCGTCGACGCCGAGCTGTCCGATGACGAGCGCCGACACGCCGATCATCGACAATCTGACGACTGTGCTCATGATGCATTCTCCTTCGTCTGCGCTGCAATGGTCGCGCGAACGAGATTGAACTATGTCGGCGTTTCGCAGCGGCGAGTGCGCGCGCGTCCACCTCGCCTATTTGACGAAAATCAAAATCATTCGCGCTGCTGCGGTTGTTTGACGCTGCGGCCTCGCGCGCGCTCGTCGCGCATCGTTTCGAGGGCCTAATCTTTCATGCAAGCCTGGCGTCTCGAAATATCGCACAGGCGACTGGAGGAATCGGCAATGTCCACTTACGGAGCCAATGATCCGATCGTATTCGCTCTGCTCACGGAGGCCGTCGTGATCGCCGCCGTCTCCGTATCGATCGTCGTTTTTCTGCTTTTCAAAGCCGGCTCGCGCGCATTGAGCAAGCCGCACGGGCATTGAGCGGAACGAATTCCGCGTCGACGGACGAGCGCGAGAGCGAATGACGCCGACCCCGCTCGGGCGGCGGGATCGGCGTTCGCATTTGGCATTCTTTCGTTCGAGCGCAATCTGATCGATCGAACGATTCCGTTCGATCGGAACGCGCTCTAAAAATGATAGTTGAGGCCGCCGCGGATCGTCGACGTGTCGATATTCGTCTGCAGCGCATTGGTCGAGAAATCGAAATAGCGATCGCCGCCGACGGAGGTGAAGAGATATTCTGCCTTGGCCGAGAGATTGGGCGCGACGCCGAACTCTATGCCCGCGCCGAGCGCCCAGCCGGCGAGAAATTTCGACTGCTGGCCGTAGAAGCCTTGGAAGGCGTTGTTCGCGCTCACAGTGGTGTTGCTGCCCGCGAAGCCGCCGGTGACGAACAGCAGAGCGCGATCGACGGTGACGCCGGCGCGCGCGCGAATGGTGAGCGTGTTGTCGACCGAGCCATTGCCGGAGACGCCGATGAAAGGCGAACGTCCGTCCTTCGAGCTGTTGAAATCGAAATCCGCCTCGGCGCCGATGAGGAAGTTCGGAGCGAAGGTGAGATTATAGCCGGCGGTGCCGCCGATAACCCACCCGTTCGGATTGCCGAGCAGATTGCTGCTGCCATTCTGGTAGGCGCCGGCCGCATAGCCGCCGTTGACGCCGATATAAAATCCCTGCCAGGTGAAAGCCGGCGGCGGGCTGTAATAATCGGCGACCGGGGCGCCGCGGCGCGGCAGGTCGGCGGCGAGGGCGGAGGCGCCGGCGCAGAGCAGGGCGGGCGCCAGCAGCGCGGGAAGCAGCATAGGTCTCATCGAACTCGACTCCACATTCGCGCGCCTTCGGGGCTTCGGCTCGCGGTCACAAACTCGGCGCGGGCGAGGGGCAAGGCCCAGCCAGAGCTCAGTCGAATTAAAATCGTTCACGTTAACGGAACCTTGCCGCGCCCGAGGTTGCGCTGGGCGCAAAGCAAAACCGATGCGCTTCTCGTTGTATTGATTGTGTCTAAACCGTGTTATATTTAGAATTAATCGAGCTTATCCTGAGATATTCCCCGGATGTTCGAGGCGCTGTGAGACGTGGCGTCGATTACATTGCCTAATAATCGGTAAAATCGTCTATGGTTACGTCTCGCCCGCGCATTGACCGCGCCGGCGCGGCGTGAGAATTGCCTTTCACGGCGGCATGATGGGGATTCGGGCGATGAGCGCTGGCGGCGCAGGCGGTTCGGGGCCGGTTCTGGTGACGGGCGCGGCGCGGCGCATCGGCTTGGCGATCGCCGCGCGGCTGGCGCATTGCGGGCGTCCGGTAGTGCTGCACGCCTCGCATCGCTCCATAGAGGAGGCGGAGCTCGCCGCCCAGGCGATCCGCGCCAGGGGCGGCCGCGCGGCCGTGGTCGGCGCCGATCTTTCTGACGCGCGTGAGACGGAGGCGCTGATGGGGCTCGCCGCGCGCGCCTTCGGGCCGGTGACTCTGCTCGTCAACAACGCCTCCGTGTTCGAGCTCGACGCCGCGCAGGATTTTTCGGTCGAGGTCTTCGATCGGCAATTCGCCGTCGATCTGCGCGCGCCGCTGCTGCTGGCGCGCGACATGGCCGCGCAATTGCCGGAGGAGGCGGAAGGGGCGATCGTCAATATCGTCGATCAGCGCGTGTTTCGGCTGACGCCGCGCTACTTCACTTACACACTGGCCAAGTCCGCTCTGTGGACGGCGACGCGCACCATGGCGCAGGCTTTCGCGCCGCGCATTCGCGTCAACGCCGTGGGGCCGGGGCCGGTGTTTCCCAACACAGTGCATGGGCAGAAGGGATTCGAGACGGAAGCGCGCGGCGTGCCGTTGCGCCGGCCGGCTGATGTGTCCAGCGTCGTCGACGCCGTGGTGTTTCTCGCCGAGGCGCGCAGCGTCACCGGGCAGATGATCGCCGTGGACGGCGGCCAGCATCTCGCCTGGGAAACGCCCGACGTGCTGCCGGATTAGAGCGCGTTCGACAAAGCGTCCGCGATAGGGGAAAAGGCGCGAATGCGTCCCTCGATCCTCGATCCGCTGTTCGGCCGCGCCGCCGCCCTTCCCGGCATAGGCCCCAAGACGGCCAAGCATTTCGACCGGCTGCTCGCCCGGCCGGGCAAGGAGACGCGTCTCGTCGACGTGCTGTTTCATCTGCCGATCAATCTCGTCGATCGCAGCCTGCGCCCCACCATCGCCGAGGCGCCGACGGATCGCGTGGTCGTGCTGAAGGTGCGCGTCACCGAGCATCGCAAGCCGCAGGGGCGCTACGCCAAGGCGCCGTTCAAAGTCCATGTCGAGGATGACACCGGCGACGCCGAGCTGGTCTTCTTCCTCTCCAACGCCGATTGGATCGAGCGCAGCCTGCCCATAGGCGAGACGCGTTGGGTCTCCGGCAAGATCGAGCTCTATGACGGGCGCCGGCAGATCGTGCATCCTGACCGCGTGCTGGACGAGGCCGGCCTCGCCAAGTTGCCGCCGGCGGAGGCGGTGCATGGGCTGACGGAAGGGCTGCAAGAGCGTTTCGTGCAGCGCGCCGTCGCCGGAGCGCTGGAGCGCCTACCCAAGCTGCCGGAGTGGCAGGACGCTTCCGTGCTGGCGGCCAATGGCCTTCCCGATTTCGCGAGCGCGCTCGCCGCGGCGCAGAACCCGAGGTCGCCGGCCGATATAGAACCGGCGAGCAAGGCGCGCCAACGCCTCGCGCTGGACGAATTGCTGTCGCAGCAATTGGCGCTGCGGCTCATCCGCTCGAAGATGCGGCGCGAGCCGGGCCGCGAGAACGCCGGCGACGGACGCATCACGCGCCTCATCGAAGCGGCGCTTCCCTATGCGCTCACCGGCGCGCAGCAGCGCGCGCTCGTCGAGATACGCGAGGATCTCTCGTCCTCGCGGCGCATGTTGCGGCTGCTGCAAGGCGATGTCGGCGCCGGCAAGACCATCGTCGCTCTTCTCGCCATGGCCAGCGTCGTCGAATGCGGAAGGCAGGCGGCGTTGATGGCGCCGACGGAAATTCTCGCGCGCCAACATTATGAGCGCCTGCTGCCGCTCGCCGAAGCGGCGGGCCTTCGCCTCTGCCTGCTCACCGGCAGAGCCAAGCCCTCTGAGCGCGCGCGTCTCTACGAGACCATCGCGGCCGGCGGCGTCGATATCGTTATCGGCACGCATTCTCTTGTGCAGAGCGAGCTTTCCTTCGCCGATCTCGGCCTCGCCGTTGTCGACGAGCAACATCGCTTCGGCGTGCAGCAGCGTCTGGCGCTCGGCTCCAAGGGCGAGAGCGTCGATGTTCTGGTGATGACGGCGACGCCCATTCCGCGCTCGCTGGCGCTCACCTATTTCGGCGACATGGACAGCTCCATCCTCGACGAGAAGCCGCCCGGCCGCTCGCCCATCGACACGCGCGCGCTGCCGGTCTCGCGCATCGGCGATGTGGTGGAGGGCGTGCGCCGCGCGCTCGCCTCCGGCGCGCGCGTCTATTGGGTGTGCACGCTGGTCGAGGAGAATGAGGACCTCGATCTCGCCGCCGCGAAGGATCGTCACGAGGATCTGACGCGGATCTTCGGCGAAATCGTCGGCCTCGTTCACGGCCGCATGAAAGCGCCGGAGCGCGACGCCGCAATGGAAGCGTTCAAGCAGGGCGAGACGCGCATTCTCGTCGCCACCACGGTCATAGAGGTCGGCGTCGACGTGCCCGAGGCGACGGTCATGGTGATCGAGCACGCCGAACGTTTCGGCCTCGCGCAATTGCATCAGCTGCGCGGGCGCGTCGGTCGCGGCTCTGGCAAATCCTCCTGTCTACTGCTCTACAAAGGTCCGCTCGGCGAGACAGCCAAGGCGCGGCTGGTGATGCTGCGCCAGACCGAGGATGGCTTCCGCATAGCGGAGGAAGATTTGCGCCTGCGCGGGGAGGGGGAAATTCTCGGCGCGCGGCAATCCGGCCTGCCGGGCTTCCGCCTGGCCGATCTTTCGGCCCATGCGCGGCTGCTGGCGATCGCGCGCGACGATGTCGAGCTGACCCTGCGCCGCGACCCGGATCTCTCCGGCCCGCGCGGCGAGGCGCTGAGAGTTCTGCTCTACCTCTTCGAGCGCGACGAGGCGGTGAAGCTGCTGCGGGCGGGATGACACGCCGCATTCGCACCTCGCGAGACGCTGCGGCCGTCACGGGGGCGCGGAGGAGCGCGCATTTGAATAAGCGCCATCGCGGGAGAGGTCGATTTCCAGCGCCGAACCGGCGTCCGTGTCAGCCGGAAACGTTCTAATCCTGCAACGGCCCCCAGGACGGATCGGAGGCGTAGGACGGCGTCGGCACGGGGAATTCCGAGCGGCCGAAAATATCCACCATGTAGATTTTCGCGCCGCCGCCGCCGCCCGGATCGCGGAAGAACATCAGGAACAGCCCGTTCGGCGCCCAGGTCGGGCCTTCATTATGAAAACCTTCGGTGAGGATGCGTTCGCCGGAGCCGTCCGGCTTCATCACGCCGATGCCGAAAGAGCCGGAGGATTGCTTGGTGAAGGCGATGTAATCGCCCTTGGGTGACCACACCGGCGTCGAATAATGGCCCTGGCCGAAGGAGATGCGCCGCGCGCCGCCGCCGCTCGCACCCATCACGTAAATCTGCTGCGAGCCGCCGCGATCGGACTCGAAGACGATCTCGCCGCCGCTCGGCGAATAGGAGGGCGAGGTGTCGATGGCGTTGGTGTCGGTGAGCCGCGTCGTCGTGCGCGAGCGTATGTCCATGGCATAGAGATTGGTGGCTGCGCCTTGCGATAGCGACATCACGATCTTCTGGCCGTCCGGCGAGAAGCGCGGCGAGAAGGTCATGCCCGGAAAATTGCCGACCACCTCGCGCTGGCCGCTTTCGATGTTGAGCAGCAGCACCTTCGGATCGGCGGAGCCGAAGGACATGTAAGTGACGTCCTGCGAGGAGGGCGAGAAGCGCGGCGTGACCACCAGCTCCTCGCCGCGGGTCAGATAGCGCACATTGGCGCCGTCCTGATCCATTATGGCGAGACGCTTGCGACGATGCTCTTTCGGACCGCTCTCGTCGACGAAGACGACGCGCGTGTCGAAAAAGCCCTTCTCGCCGGTGATGCGCGTGAACACGGCGTCGGACACGAGATGCGCGACGCGGCGCATATTGGCGGAATCGGTGACATATTGCTGGCCCGTCGCCTGCTCGCCGGTGGAGACGTCGAAGAGGCGGAACTCGGTCTTGAGCCGCCCGTCCGGGCCGCGCTGCGAGCGGCCGGTGACGACATATTGCGCATTGATCGAGCGGAAGAGATCGAGATTGGGCGCGGCCTCGGCGCCGGCGGGCTCCGGGACGGCGCCCGGCTCTATGGGGCGCAGGAAGACCGAGCGCTTGAAATTATTGACGATGACGCTCGTCACGATGCGCGCCGCCTCGTCGCCGGAGAAATTCGTCACCGCCACGGAGACCGGCTGAAAGCCGCCGCCCGCGCGCAGATCGAGCACGCGCGCGGCGCGCGCCGGCGCGGCGACGAGCGGGGAAAGGGCCGCGCCCGCGATGAGGCCGGCGGCGGAGCGGCGGGAGAGGTGGAACGTCATGAGATGCGGGTCCTGGGCTTGCTCAGGGGGCGAGGGAGTTCGGATGGCGGGCTACGGTGGAGGCGTTACATATCATTCGTCATGTTCAGCACTGTGACGCGCCAATAATCGAAATAGGCTTCGAAGGCGGGCGGAATCGGCATAGGGCTGCAGCGCCGCACGGCGCCGAGCGCCTGCTCGCCGCGGCTGCGCTCCACGGGATTGGCGGAAGGGTTGAGCAGGCGCGGCTGACCGTCGAGCGCGCCATTGCGCGTGAACCGGAACTCCACCTGCGGCACATAGGCGTGGGCGTCGACCGACAGCGCGGTCTCCCAGCATTTGCGATAATGCTCCACCGTATAAGCGTCGATCTGCGCCTGCATCGTCGGCGACATGCGCGGCGCGCTCGCGGTCGGCGCGCCGAGCGAGGCGGTTTTGGTCAGATCGGCGCCGGTCGCGGCGCGGCGTTGCGGCGCCTCATGGCTCAGGAGATTGGCGATATTGGCCGCGTCGAATTTCGATTTGGGCGCGGCCTCGTCGCCGGATTTCGGCTTGGCCTGCGGCTTGTCGGATTTCTTCTTGTCGTCCGACTCGCTCGGCGCGCCTTTTTCGGCGGCCTTCTTCTTCTCGAGGAGCTTGGCCACCTCATCGACCTTCAATTGCTTGGTAGGCTCCTTGGCCGTCTCCTTGGGCTTCGCCGTCTCCTTCTTCGCTTCTTCTTTCTTGGGCTTCGGCTCGTCCTTGGGCTTCTCGGGAGGCTGCGGCGTCTCCTTGGCCTCCTTCTCGGGCTTCGGACGCACGGGAGGCTTGGGCTTCACCACCTCGGCCTCTTCCGGCTCTTCGCGCTCGGGCGGCGTCGGCGCGGGCTTGGCGCGCTCGGGTTTCGGCGGCTCGGGCTTGGGAGGCTCCGCCTTGGCCGGCTGCGCCTTCGGCGGTTCGGGTTTGGGCGGCTCGGCTTTGGGCGGAGTGGGGCGGAGTGGCGGCTCCGGCGTCGGCGGCAGAGCGGCGACGCGCTTGGGCGGCGGCGGGGTCTCGGGCTTGTCCTCCGGC
>NZ_PUIV01000025.1 GCF_003113265.1 Methylosinus sporium | reverse complement strand
GGGCGAATCAATGTGCTCAACCGTTCGGCCGACGAGAAGCTCCTCGGCCGAACGGTTGAGCACATTGATTCGCCCCTCGGCGTCGACGCCGATCACGGCGGCCGGCACGCCGGAGAGCACCGCCTCGGTGAAGAGGCGGCGCTCCTCGTTTTGGCGATTGGCGGCGAGCAGCCGGCTCTGCTGCTGCTCGATCTCGCTGGTCATATTGTTGAACACGGCGCCGAGCCGCGCGAGATCGCCATGCGAACGCTCGACATCGACGCGCACGTCGAGATTGCCGGCCGAAACCTGATCGGTGGCGGCGATGAGGGCGCGGATCGGCGCCACCAGCCGATCGACGAAATCGAGCCCGACCCATACGGCCGACAGCAGCATTATGGTGGCGAGCAGCGCATACATCACGGTGAAGGCCTTCTTCACCGCGCCGCGATAGGCCTCGAAACTGTCATAGGTGGCGATGAGATTCGCCGCCTGCTCGGGAAATTGCACGCCGAAAGGATCGACCGGACGCGTCACATAGAGGAATGTGTCCGGGAAAGTCGACAGCGGCCGCAGCGCGACGAAGGTGCGCCCGTCGTCTATGACGAGGCAGAGCGGCTCGCCCTTGCGCGCATCCTCGAAATCGGCGGCCGGCGGCGCGATGACGATGGCCGAGCCGTCGGCCGTCACATCGACGCGCTCCAATATCTGCCCGTCGGTCTTGACGATCGCCGCCACCGAAAAGCCGAGGAAGCGCGCCCGCGAGACGAAGAATTCGTGGAACAGGCCGCGATCGGCGTTGAACATGGCGCGCGCGCGATCGAGGTCCGAGGCCGAGAGCTGCGCCTCCTGCAGCAGCGAGCGGCATTGCGTCTCGCGGAACACGCGCGCGGCCTCCGCCGTGCTGTGGACGGAGGTCTTCACCATGGCGAGGAATTGCGGATTGAGCGCCCGCTCCAGCGTCACCGAGCCGACAATGGCGAGGATGATCGCCGGCGTCAGCGCCAAGGCGGAAAAGAAAGCGAGAATGCGAATATGCAGCCCGGCCGCCGCGGCGCCGCGCCGCCAGGAGCCGATGAGCGTGCCCGCCTTGACGAGCACCAAGGCGACCAGAAGAACCAGCGCGACGGCGTCGGCGAAGAACAGCGGATAGACGACGTCGCTGGTCGGCGCGACCGGCGCGAGCTCGGCCATGACGAAAAAAGTGGCGAGCGCGCAGGCGACGGCGGCGACCACCGCGATCGGCCCGAACCAAAGGCGCCAGGACCGCTTCCTGGGCGCGGCCGGCGGCGCTGGCGCCGGAATCTCTCCCGCCATGGACATGCGCCTGTATAGGTCGTGGCGCCGGTAGAGGCAATCTCGCGCGCTTCCTTCTCCTTTTACGGGAGAAAGTGGCCGCGCTCCCCTACCGCGGCGAGCGCATCAGGCGGATGTCGAGGTCGTTGACCTTCTTGCGCAGCGTGTTGCGGTTGAGGCCCAGAAGCTCCGCCGCTTTGATCTGATTGCCCCGCGTCGCCGCGAGAGCGGCGGAGATCAGCGGCACTTCTATCTCGCGGATGACGCGATGATAGAGGCCGGGCGGCGGCAGCCGCTCGCCATGGTCACGAAACAGCTTGGCGAGATATTGCTCGACCGTGGTCGAGAGCGCCACCTCCTTGTCGGAGGCCGTATCCGCCAAACTCGCCGTCGCCGATTGCAGCCGATCGCCGGGCGACGCTTGACGCATCTCGTGCTCGAGCTCGAGCTCGACCACCGCCTCGGTGATGACCTCCTGCGGATGCAGGGCCGCGAGGCGACGAATGAGATTCTCCAGCTCGCGAATATTGCCCGGCCAGCGATAGCGCTTCATGCGGTCGAGCGCCGCCTGCTCGATGTATTTCTGTGGCAGGCCCTCGCTCGCCGCCACTTTGAAGAAGTGATGCACGAGGTCGGCGATATCCTCCGAGCGCTCGCGCAAAGGCGGCAGGCGCAGCGGCACGACGTTGAGGCGGAAATAGAGGTCCTCGCGGAAGAGGCCTTGCTGGATCAGCGCGCGCAGATCCTTATTGGTCGCGGCGATGATGCGGACATTGGTCTTGATCGGCGTGCGGCCGCCGACGGTCGTATATTCGCCCTGCTGCAGCACGCGCAACAGCCGCGTCTGCGCCTCCATCGGCATATCGCCGATCTCGTCCAGGAACAGCGTGCCGCCTTCGGCCTGCTCGAAACGGCCGATAGAGCGCTGATTGGCGCCGGTGAAGGAGCCCTTCTCATGGCCGAACAGCTCGCTCTCGATGAGATCGCGCGGTATGGCCGCCATATTGATGGCGACGAAGGGGCCTTTCTTGCGCTTGCCATAATCGTGCAGCGCGCGGGCGACCAGCTCCTTGCCGGTGCCGGACTCGCCATTGATCATCACGGTCAGATCGGTCTGCATCAGACGCGCCAGCGAGCGATAAATCTCCTGCATCGCCTGCGAGCGGCCGACGAGGGGCATTCCCTCCATATCGTCGGGACCGTCGATCTCGTTCTTCTTGCGCGGCTCGGCCATGGCGCGGCCGACGATGCCGACCAGCTCCTTCAGATCGAAGGGCTTGGGCAGATAGTCATAGGCCCCGCGCTCGGAGGCGCGGATCGCGGTCATGAAAGTGTTCTGCGCGCTCATCACGATGATGGGCAGGTCGGGGCGCAATTTCTTGATGCGCGGCAGCAGCTCGAAAGCGTTCTCGTCCGGCATCACCACATCGGTGACGACGAGATCGCCCTCGCCCGATTGCACCCAGCGCCATAAGGTCGCGGCGGTTCCGGTGGTGCGCACCTCATAGCCGGCGCGCGACAGCGCTTGCGCCACCACAGTCCTGATCGCGGCGTCGTCGTCGGCGACCAGAATCTCGCCGTGGGTCATCGGAATTCTCTCCAGCAGATCGTGCTCACGAGCGGCGCTCTGTCGGCGCAGGCTCTGTTTCCTCGGCGGCGGAATGGTGTCGTCTGGCTCGTCGCTCGTCTGCTCGCTTCTCCTCGTCCTTGTTGCGATACATCGGCATCAAAATACGGAAAGTGGTACGCCTCGGGTGAGATTCGCATTCGACGATGCCGCCGTGGTCATTGACGATCTTGGCCACCAGTGCAAGTCCGAGGCCAGTTCCGGAAGTCTTCGTGGTGACGAAGGGATCGAACAAATGCGCGGCTATGTCCTCGGGCACGCCGCGGCCATTGTCGCGCACACAGAATTCCAGCGGCAGCCCCACCGGGCGCTTGTCGCCGGCGGTGCGCAGGCTGACCCCCGGCCGGAAGGCCGTGGAGAGTTCGATCTCGCCGTCGATGGAGTCGCCGATCGCCTCGGCGGCGTTCTTGACCAGATTGAGGAAGACCTGCACCAGCTGATCGCGATTGGCGGCGACCGGCGGCAGCGAGGGGTCGTAATTTTCGATGAAGCGAATGTGGCGGGCGAAGCCGCTGCGGGCGACGCGCTTCACATGGTCCAGCACCACATGAATATTGACCTTCTCGCGCTCCAGCGGCCGCGAGTCGGAAAATACTTCCATGCGGTCGACGAGGCGGACGATGCGGTCGGTCTCCTCGCAGATCAGCCGAGTCAGCGCCCGATCGGCGTCTCCGACCGAGCTTTCCAGCAATTGCGCGGCGCCGCGAATGCCCGACAGCGGGTTCTTGATCTCATGGGCGAGCATCGCTGCGAGCCCAGAAACCGTGCGCGCCGCCCCCCTATGGGTCAGCTGCCTGTCTATTTTATCGGCAATTGTGCGCTCCTGCAGCACGACCAGAACGCCGCCTTCGCTGTCCGGCAGCGGCGCGCAGTGCACATCGACGCGCCGCTCGCCCTCCGCCCCGGGGCGGCCGAGGTCGATGCGATATTCATTGATCGCCGAGCCACGCTCGCGCACCTGCTCGATCAGCGCCAGAATGGGCGAGCCGAAGGGCACGAGACGGCTCAGCTCCTGGCCGATGAGGATCGGCTTGCCGATCTCGAAAAAGGATTCCGCCGCGGCGTTGGCGTCGACGATGACGCCGTCCGGCCGGATCGCCAGGATCACATTGGGCAATGCTTCGAGAATGCAGGCGCGATTATCGTCGGCGATGACGCGCAGCCTCGCACCGACGGGCGTGGCGAGCGCGCTCTTGCGCCGGTGCGGGTTGGATTCGGCGGACATCTCGATACCTCGAACTCGTTTTCCGGCGCGGCGCGCGCCGATCCTCTATCGGACTTGAACGCGTCAACAATAGGCCGAAGCCGGCTCCCCATGCGCCGGCTCGAGCGAGAACAAGCGGCGAAGAAGTCCGCGCGCTTCCGCCGCCGAGTCGGCGGCGACCAGCGCCCGTCTGAGACGTGCGCGCTCCTCCGCCTCCCCCTCCGCCTGCTCGGCATAGGCGGAGAGGTGTTTGCGCGCGTGGCGCAGGCCCATATTCGCCCCCATGGCGATCAGCAGACCGTCCAAATGCTCGAGCGCGGCCTCCAGCCGCGCCATGGCGGAGGGCTCGGCGCGGCGGTGGCCGGTCGCCAGAAAATGCGCGATGTCGCCGACGAGCCAGGGCCGCCCCTGCGCCGCGCGGCCCACCATCACCGCATCGGCGCCGGAGGCCGCGAGCATTGCGGCGGCGTCCTGCGGCGAGGCGCAATCGCCATTGGCGACGACCGGAATTTTCACGGCGGACTTGACCGCGGCGATCGCCCGCCAATCCGCTTTGCCCTCGTAGAATTGCGCGCGGGTGCGGCCATGCACCGTCACCATGACGGCGCCCTCGGCCTCGACCAGCCGCGCCAGCTCGGCGGCGTTGCGGGAGGACTCATCCCAGCCGAGCCGCATTTTGACGCTCACCGGAACCGAGACCGCCTCCACGGCGGCGCGGACCAGTTCGGCGGCGAGCGCCGGCTCGCGCATCAGCGCCGCGCCGGCGAGGCCGCCGGTCACGCGTTTGCAGGGACAGCCCATGTTGATGTCGATCAGCCTCGCTCCCGCGGCCTCGGCCTGCCGCGCCGTCTCGGCGACGCCCGCCGGATCGCGCGCCGCGATCTGCACGATATGGGCGTCTATGCCGGAACCGTCCAGGCGCTGGCGGGCCTCGACGTCGCCACGCGCCAGCGCGCTCGCCCCGACCATTTCGCCGACCGCCGCGGAGGCGCCGAAACGCAATGCGATCCGCCGCATGGCGAGATCGGTCACGCCGGCCATAGGCGCCAGAAAGGCGCGCCCTTCTAGATGAAGCGAACCGATGCGCAAAGGCGTGGCTCCTATGGTCTCGCCTATAAATTCATCAGTTGTCATCGTGCCTACACTATATGCAGATGGTCATACGTACGCAATGCGTACATCCCCGAGAATAGTGAAAATTGACGCGAGGCCGAAAAAGCGGGAGAGGTGCCCCCATGAGCTCATCCTCGACCATTGCGATCCTCACCGTCGCCGGCGGCCGCGGCGTGCGGGCGGGCGACGGCCTTCCGAAACAATATCGTTCGCTTCTCGGCAAGTCTCTTCTGGCGCGCACGCTCGAAGCGATGCATCGGGCGGCGCCGCAGGCGCGGCTGATCGTCGCCATCCATGCCGACGATGCGGAGCTCTATCGCGGCAGCGTCGCCGAGCTCTCGGACGGTGCGCGCGCGCATCTACTGGAGCCGGCGATCGGCGGCGCGACGCGCCAGCAGAGCGTGCGCAATGGGCTCGAGGCGCTGGCGACACTCTCTCCCGCCCCGGAGATCGTGCTGATCCAGGACGCCGCGCGGCCCTTCGCCGACCGGGCTCTCGTCGCCAGGTCCATAGAGGCGGCGCGCGTCCATGGCGCGGCCGTGCCGGGCCTGCCGCTCGCCGATACGGTGAAGCAGATCGACGCCGAGAGCGTCGTGATCGCCACTCCCGACCGTGCGAGCCTGCGCTTCGTGCAGACGCCGCAGTCTTTCGCCTTTCCGCTGATCCTCGCCGCGCATCGCAAGGTCGCGAGCGGCTGCGCCGAGCTCACCGATGACGGCATGGTCGCCGAGGCCGCCGGCCACAAGGTCCATGTGTTCCCGGGCGACGCCGCCAATTTCAAGCTCACCACGCCGGAGGATTTCTTGCGCGCGCAAAACGCTCTGCTGGGCGACCTCTCCGACATTCGCACCGGCCAGGGCTATGACGTCCACGCTTTCGGCGAGGGCGACAAGGTCTGGCTCGGCGGCGTCGCCGTGCCGCACAGCCACGGCCTCGCCGGCCATTCCGACGCCGATGTGCTCGCCCACGCCATCACCGACGCTCTGCTCGGCGCCCTGGCCGATGGCGACATCGGCAAGCATTTCCCGCCCTCGGACCAGCAATGGAGGGGCGCGCCCTCCTCCATCTTCCTCGCCTTTGCGGCGAAGCGCGTGCGCGAGCGCGGCGGGATCATCTCCCATGTCGACGCGACCATCGTCTGCGAGGCGCCGAAGATCGGCCCGCATCGTGACGCCATTCGCGAGAGCCTCGCGAAAATCATGGAGGTCGACATCGGCCGCGTGGCCGTGAAGGCCACGACCTCCGAGCGCCTCGGCTTCACCGGCCGTCAGGAAGGCATGGCGGCGCTGGCGCTGGCGACGGTGCGGCTGCCAATGTCCGCCGCGTGAACGAATTTCGCCGGCCGGACTCTCCGAAGGGTCAGAGTCCGGCCGGCGCTTCTATTAGGACTTGCGCGCGTCGAAACGGTCCAAATTCATCACCTTGACCCATGCGGCGACGAAGTCGCGCACGAACTTCTCTTTCGCATCGTCCGAGGCGTAGACTTCCGCCACCGCCCTCAGCTCGGAATTGGAGCCGAAGATCAGATCGACGGCGCTCCCCGTCCATTTGAGCGCGCCGCTCTTGCGGTCGCGGCCTTCATAGACGCCTTCGGTCTCGGCCGACTTTTTCCATTGCGTGGACATGTCGAGCAGATTGACGAAAAAATCGTTGCTCAGCACGCCCGGCCGCGCGGTGAAGACGCCGAGCCGCGAATTCCCCTCATTCGCGCCGAGGACCCGCATTCCGCCGACGAGAACGGTGGTCTCGGGGACGGTGAGGTCCAACATGCTCGCGCGATCGACCAGCGCCTCGGTCGGCGATTTCTCGCCGCCTTTGGCGAAGTAGTTGCGGAAGCCGTCGGCCGTCGGCTCGAGAACCGCGAAGGATTCGACATCGGTCTGCGCCTGCGTCGCGTCCGCGCGCCCTGTCGAGACCGGAACCTCGATCGTGACGCCGGCTTTTTTGGCGCCGTCCTCGATCGCGGCGGAGCCGCCGAGCACGATGAGATCGGCGATCGATACGCGCTTGCCGTCGACACGGCCCTTGTCGAAGCCGGCCTTCACCTCCTCCAGCGCCTTCACGACCTTCGCCAGCTCGGCGGGGTCGTTGACCGCCCAATCCTTTTCCGGGGCGAGGCGAATGCGCGCGCCATTGGCGCCGCCGCGCTTATCCGTGCCGCGGAACGAGGCCGCCGAGGCCCAAGCCGTGCGGATCAACTCGGCGTCGGTGAGGCCCGAAGCGAGGATTTTCGACTTCAATCCAGCGATATCCGCCGCCTCGATCGGCCTGTAGTCGATCGCGGGAACGGGATCCTGCCAGATCAGCTCTTCCTTCGGAACCAACGCGCCGAGATAGCGCGAGCGCGGCCCCATATCCCTGTGCGTCAGCTTGAACCAAGCCTTGGCGAAAGCCAGCTTGAACGCATTCGGATCATCATGGAAGCGCTTGGCGATCTTGGCGTATTCGGGGTCGAATTTCAGCGCCAGATCGGTGGTGAACATCATCAGAGGATGCGCCTTGCCGGGCACATGCGCATCGGGGACGATGTCCTCGGCATCCTTGGGCTTCCACTGCGTCGCGCCGGCCGGGCTCTTGGTCTTGACCCACTCATGGCCGAAGAGATTGTCCAAATATTGCGTGGTGAAGGAGACCGGATCGACCGACCAGGCGCCTTCCAGCCCGCTGGTGATCGTATCCGCGCCCTTGCCGGAGCCGCAGCGATTGGCCCAGCCGAGGCCTTGCGCCTCGATCTTCTCTCCCGCCGGCGCCGGGCCGACGCATTTGGCCGGCGATTTGGCGCCATGCGCCTTGCCAAAAGTGTGGCCGCCGGCGATCAGCGCGACAGTCTCCTCGTCGTTCATCGCCATGCGGCCGAAGGCTTCTCTTATGTCCTTCGCCGCGGCGAGCGGGTCCGGCACGCCATTGGGCCCCTCGGGATTGACATAAATCAGGCCCATTTGGACCGCGCCCAAGGGCTTCTCCAGCGCGCCGCTCTTGTCGCGATTATTGCCCATGAATTTGGGCGCGCCCCAATAGACGAGATCGGGCTCCCAATCATCGCTGCGTCCGCCGCCGAAGCCGAAGGTCGCAAAGCCCATTTTCTCCATGGCGACATTGCCGGTCAGCACCATGAGATCGCCCCAGGAGAGCTTCTGGCCGTATTTCTTCTTCACCGGCCACAGCAGCCGACGCGCCTTGTCGAGATTGGCGTTGTCCGGCCAGCTGTTGAGCGGCTCGAAGCGCTGCTGCGCCCTGCTCGCGCCGCCGCGGCCGTCATGGATGCGATAGGTTCCGGCGCCGTGCCAGGCCATGCGGATGAAGAATGGGCCGTAATTGCCATAGTCGGCCGGCCACCAATCCTGCGAGGTGGTCAGGACGGCGGCGATATCCTTCTTGACCGCGGCGAGATCGAGCGTCTGGAACGCCTTCGCATAGTCGAAATCCTTGCCGAGCGGGTTCGACTCCGCGGCGTTGCGGCGCAAGGGCGAGAGATCGAGCTGGTCCGGCCCCCAGAATTGATTGGAATGCGGCGCGCCCTCGGCCGAGGCGGCCAGCGTCGCGCCGACGACGATCGCCATCGCCGCGGCCGTCGTCCGCAGAAATCGCAGCAAGCCCGCGCGCGAGCGTGACTTTTCGGCGCTCGCCATCATCTTTTCCATTGCAATCGACATTGCTTTCCTCCTCGTCGCGCCCCCGCTGAGCTTGCTATAGGACGCGAAATCGATTAGGTAAAATTCGAAATTTTTCGTTATCGATCAGGAAAACTGATGATCACGACCAAGCAACTCCGCTATTTCGAGGCCCTCGCCCGCACCGAGCATTTCGGCAAAGCGGCCGATCTCTGCGCCGTGACGCAGCCGGCGCTCTCCATGCAGATCAAGGAGCTGGAGGCCGAGCTCGGCGCGCAATTGGTCGAGCGGCGGGGCAAGCTGGTCATAGTGACCGCCGCGGGCGCGGAGATCGCCAAGGTCGCGCGCCGAATCCTCGCCGATATTTCGGAGCTGGAGACGATGGCGGATCAGAATTTCTGTCCGCTCCGCCTCGGCATCATCCCGACCGTCGCGCCCTATATTCTGCCGACCTTGTTCGATGCGTTCGGCGGCGGCGCGGCCGCTCTTCGACCTCTGCATATTCGCGAGGCGCAGACGGCCACATTGCTGGCCGAGCTGGACGACGGACTTCTGGACCTCGTCATGCTGGCGACGCCCGTCGATCCCGAGCTCGAATCCATGCCGCTCTTCGAGGATCGCTTCTATCTCGTCGCTCCTCCGAGCGGACCGCCGGAGGAAACCGGCTCCGTCAGCGCGGAGATGCTGAAGGCGCAAAGACTACTGCTGCTCGAGGACGGCCATTGCCTGCGCGATCAGGCGCTCAGCTTTTGCGAGAGCCGCAATGTGCTGAACATCGACACTTTCGGCATGACCAATCTGACGACGCTGGTCCAAATGGTTTCGGCGGGCATGGGTTGCACGTTGCTGCCCGAAATGAGCCTGCCGATCGAGACGGCGCGCGGCTCCATCCGCGTGCTTCGCATCGAGTCGCCGGAACCGCGCCGGACCATCGGACTCGTCTGGCGCAAATCTTCGCGCCGCGGCGACGAGTTTCGCGCCCTCGGCCGAACGATCGCGGCGTCGCGACAAAACCATCCCGAGCGGGAGATGTCATAAAAATGTCATTCAAAATAATGGCTTGAACGAATTCATCTTAGCTTTTTCGAAACTTGCGCAGCGGATGATGCCGTCACTCTCGGCATTGTCTCAACGCGTTTCCAACGCCGAGCCGGCGGCTGGAAACGCTCGCGCGCGGCGTCCAATGAAAATGAAATCGAGCATCGCAGGCAAGCTCGGCGCGGTCATCGCGCTGCTCGGCGCTCTCGCCCTCGGCCTCTCCCTTTTCGCCTTCTGGCAATCGCGCCACGACGCCGGCCGGATGGATGCGCTCGAGGCGAGCTACGCATTCGCCCTGCAGGCGCGCGGGCTCGCGCAATCCGTCCAGCATTCGGCGATCGTCGCCAACTCCGTCTTCGCATCCGACAGCAAGGCCGAGATCGAAGGAAAACTCGGAACGCTGCGGCGAACGCTCGACGATGTGCGCGCGGCGAGCGAGGCGCTGCTCGCTCGGGCCGGCGGCCGCATCCCGAACGAGCGCAAGACGCGCATCGCGCTCGCCGTGCAGGAATTCGTCTCCTATCAGAACGACACTGTGGAGCTCGGCCTCTCCATTTCTCCCAAGGCGGCGCTTCTGCAGGCCAATGACGAGGCGACCATCGCCAATCGCGAGAAAATGGTCGCGGAGATGGAAGCCTTCGTGCGCGGAACCCTCGACGGTCTCGCCGCCGAGCGCCGCGCGCGCGAAAGCGTTCGCGGCCGCGACGAGGCGCTGACGCTCGCCGTGCCCGCCGCGGTGACGAGCATCGCTCTCATCGCCGCCATATGGATCGTCGCGACGCAGATCCGCCGCCCGCTGGCGACGATCGCGCGCGCCATGAAGCGCGCCGCCGACGGAGATTTCGACGCGACCGTGCCTCATGTCGAGCGGCGGGACGAGATCGGCGACATGGCGCGGGCGCTGCTCGCCTTCGAGGCCGCGGCGCGGGACAAGCGCCGGCTAGAGCAGGAGGCCGAGGCGCAGCGCCGAGCGGCGGCCGAGCTGCGGGAAATGGCGGAGGCGGAGCGTCGCCGCGCGGCGGAGAGCCAGGCCGCGGTCGTCGCCGCTCTCGCCCGCGGGCTGGAAAATCTCTCCCATGGCGAGCTGACCTATCGGATCGACGAGGCTTTCGCCGCCGAATACGAGGCGCTGCGCCAGAATTTCAACATAGCGGTGGAAAAGCTGCGCCGCGCCATAGCGGCGGTGGCGGCCAATTCGCGCTCGGTTCTCGACGGGACCGCGGAGGCCGCCGAGGTCGCCGGCCGCCTCGCCGATCGCAGCGAAAGGCAAGCCGTCGATCTCGAGAAAGCGACCGCCGATCTCGACCGCTCGACGGTCGCGATCGGCCACACCGCCGAAACGACCGCCGAGGTTCGCGATCTCGTGCTGCGCGCCAGCGGCAGCGCGCGGCGCGGCGGCGACGTCCTGCGCGAGTCGATCGGCGCGATGAGCGCGATAGAGACATCGTCCCGGCAGATCGGCCAAATCGTCGACATCATCGACGAGATCGCTTTTCAAACCAATCTTCTCGCGCTCAACGCCGGCGTCGAGGCGGCGCGCAGCGGCGAGGCCGGCCGCGGCTTCGCCGTGGTCGCCTCGGAAGTGCGCTCGCTCGCACAGCGCTCCTTGCAGGCGGCGAAGGAGATCGGCCAGCTCGTCTCCACCGCTCAGGCGCAAGTGAAGCGCGGCGTCGGCCTCGTGAACGAGACGAGCCGCGCCTTGACGGAAGTCGCCGAGCTGACCGCGGCTTCCGACGCTCTGGTGGCGGAGGTCGCCGCTGCGGCGAAGGAGCAGGCCGCGAGCCTCGGCGGCGTCTGCCTCGCGATCGGCGAGATCGATCGGGCGACGCGCGAGAACGCCGCGATCGCGACGCGTTCATCGGGCGCCAGCGCCGATCTCACGGCGCGCACGCGCGAATTGATCGATCTGGTCGCCCGCTTGCGGGTGGCGGCGACGCGGGACGCGTGCGCAGCGTGAGGCGGCCACTCAAATCGCGGCGCGAAGACTTTGGCCGACCACCCCCGTCATGATGTCGGCCACGGCCGAAGCCGCGGGCGAAGCGGCAATATCCACCGCAGCATAGAGGCCGAGCTCGACGCTCGGCAGGCCAGGCAGTCCATCTTCTCGTCCCATGATTCTAAGTCGAGGAGGAATGCCCAGCGGCGTGCGAACCGTCACGCCGATCCCGGAGCCTACTGCGCCCCAGAGGCTCGCGAGCGTGGGGCTGGCGAACGCCACGGTCCACGGCATTCCAGCCCGCTCGAGCGCGTCCATCGCGGCGCCACGGAAGGCGCAAGGCGGATCGAAAACGGCTAGAGGCAGCGGATGGAAGCGGCTCAAGCTCAGATCCTGCGCTCCGATCCAGACCATCGACAGCGATCCGGACCAGAGACACGGCGCTTCCTGTGTTTCTCCGTAGATCATGGCGATGTCGATTTCCCGCCTGCCGAGGCTGCGCACCAGATCGGGCGAACGGGCCGCGATCGTCTGCAGGTGAATGCGAGGATGCTTCTGGGCGAGGCTGGCGAGAACCGCGGGGAGCCAAGTATCGGCGAAGTCTCGCGGCAGGCCGATCCGGACCGTGGCGTCGTGCGGGCTCCGGGCGAATTGCTTCAGCACGCCGTCATGGAGCTCGAGAGCCTTCCGGGCGTAATCGAGCAGGGTCAGCCCCTCATCGGTGAGGACCATGCGGCGCCCCTCCCGGCGGAAGAGACTGGCGCCCGTTTCCCTTTCGAGGTTGCCGACATGCAGGCTGACTGCGGATTCGGAGCGGTTGACCGCCTGTGCGGCCTTGGCGAAGCTGCCGCAGTCGGCCACGGCCACCAGCGTGCGAAGCCACGCCGTTTCGAGATTGCGCATCGAAACCACAGCTTTCCTCGAGGATAGCCTGCAGAATTACGCGCTTTTTTTGCCCCTGTCAGCACGGCACAACTCCGCCACCCGCTCACGAGCCTCATGCCGCGAGCTCACGCGAAGGAGTTTCCATGCCGCTGACACTCACCCTCACAGAAGGCGTCCTGCCCCTGGGCGCCGAAAAGACGGCGATCGCGCAGATCACCCATGCCTTCCTCAAAACCCAGGGCCTCGCCGGCAACAAGGCGTTGACGCCGAACGTGACAGCTCATGTTCATATCGTGCCGCGGGGGCTGACCTTCGCAGGAGGCGAGCCGGTGGAAGGAGCCTGGATCGAGTGGAAGCTCCCCTCATTCGCGCTGGCCGATCGCGAAGTCCAGAAAGCGTTTTTCGCCGAAGCAACCCAGATTGTCCATGATCTGTCCGGGGGCCGTCTGCCCATGAACCGCATCTGGGCAAACGCCGTACATGCCGTCGACGGCGCCTGGACGCTGAACGGCGCCGCGATGACCAACGCGGAGCTCGGCGCCTCCATCGCCGAAGGTTGACGCTGCGGCGACCGCATTCGCACATCGGCAAGCAACACTCGCCGCCATCGCATTCGCGACCGAGATAGTTCCGTCCGTCCCGGCCAAAACGCCGGCGACGGACGGGCGGCCCCCATGACGCACGCGAGCAACGGCGTATCGATTTCGACATGCTTTCGGGGCGCCGGGGGCGTTCGACCGCCCGCCGACATCGAGAGCCGGCGGTCGCAATTCACGCGCAACAACGGAAACCCCAAATGCCGCAATCCAAGCTCTCGCACGCCGCAGAAATGGCGGCGCCGAAGATCGAGGCGGACATCAAAAGACGCCTGTTTCTCGGCGCCATGGCCAGCGCCGCCTTCGCTTTTTCCGATGTCCCGCTGCTGGCCCGAATAAACACGGCGGACAATACCGCCGTTTCGCCGGACGGCGTCATCCGTACGACGCTTCAGAATCATATCAATTCCGCCGGGGAAGAGTTCCGGATGGTTCTGACCACCTATCCGGCGGGCGTAGGTCTCCCGACGCACCATCACCCTTCTATCGCACACAACTACATCTTGGAAGGCGTGGCCGAGTCTCAGTACCTGGGCGAAGAGCTTCAGCGCTTTACCGCCGGCGAGAGTTACCAGGACAGGGCCGAAACCCAGCATACGATCTTCCGCAACCCTGATCGCACCTCGCCGCTCAAATATCTTATCGTCTATATGGTCGAGAAGGGGCAGCCCTATCTCATCATCCCGTGACGGCGGTACCATGGGCGCTGGGAATGCGCGTCTGTTGCGCAGAATCGAGCTGGCGGACCGTCTACTGCCGCCCCCGCCGAACGGCGACGCTTTGAAGGCGCGGCGGGCGGGAATATGGTCGCCTTCCAAGCCGCTCGAGACACGATCGCCTTCATGCCCTCCCCTGATCTCCTTCGCCTCGCCCGACATCTGCTCGACCTCTGCCGCACGCAGAGCCTGCGCCTCGCGACGGCCGAATCCTGCACCGGCGGGCTCGTCGCCGGGGCGATCACCGATATCGCCGGCTCCTCGGACGCCTTCGACTGCGGCTTCGTGACCTATTCCAACGCCGCCAAAGAGGAGATGCTCGGCGTCCCGCACGAAATTCTCGAGCGCCACGGCGCCGTCAGCGCCGAGACGGCGCGGGCCATGGCGAGCGGCGCCGTGGAGCGCTCCTTCGCCGATATCGTCGTCTCTATCACCGGCATAGCCGGCCCGGGCGGCGGCAGCGCGGAGAAGCCCGTGGGCCTCGTCCATTTCGCCTGCCTTCGTAAAGGCTTTGGAATGGAGCATATCGAGCGCCGCTTCGGCCCGGAAACGCGCGAGGCGATAAGGGAAGGCTCGGTCGCCCAAGCACTGGAGCTGATGATCGCGGCGGCTCAGCGCCGGCCATAGACCTCGCCGGCGCGCTTGACGAAAGCGTCCGAATATTTGTGGAAGGCGGAGTCGAACATCGCCCCCATCACCAGCCCGAGCGTGCGGCTGCGGAACTCGTAATTGATATAGAAATCGACGACCGAGCGCGCGCCGCCATCCGGCCCGGCCGGCTCGTCGGCGAAGGTCCAGCGATTTTCGAGCTTTTTGAACGGGCCATCGACATATTCGACGAGTATCTCGCGCTTGTTGGGATCGCAGGTCACGCGGCTGGTGAAGCGCTCGCAGACCGCTTTGAAGCCCACCTGCATCTCCGCGAGAATGACCTCCACCCCCTCCTCCGTCGTGCTGCGGCGGCGCACGCGCAGCGCCTCGCAGAGCGGCACGAATTTGGGGTAGGATTCGACATCCTTGACCAGGGCGAACATGTCGTCGGCGCGGAAGTTCACGCGGCGGCGGTTGCGGAAGCTCTTCATGGGCGAAGCTATTACCACTATTGCGGAAGGCGCGAAAACGGCGATTTCGAGCGTGAGACCGCGCCGCTCTTCGCCCTATCTGCGTCCCCAGCGGCTCGGCCGGGGGAAAATCATGTTCAAGATCAAGCGCGCCTATGAGCCGGCGAGCGCCGAGGACGGTAAGCGCATCCTCGTCGACCGCCTGTGGCCGCGCGGACTCTCCAAAACGAAGGCCGCGCTCGACGAATGGGATCGCCTCGTCGCGCCGAGCGACGCTCTGCGCCGATGGTACGCCCATTCGCCGCAACGCTGGCGGGAGTTCAAGACCCGCTACGCCCGCGAGCTGCGCGAGACTTGCCCGCAGGAGCTGAAACGTCTGCGCGCGCTCGGCCGCGGCCGCGTCGTGACGCTGCTCTTCGCCTCCCGCGCGCCGGAGATGAACAACGCCGCCGCGCTGAAGGAGATTATCGAGACGCGCCGAGCCTCTTCTCCCGCAGCCGCTCGAAATCCGCGCCCGCATGGTGCGAGGAGCGGGTGAGCGGCGAGGCGGAGACCATGGAGAAGCCCTTGGCGTAGGCGATGGTTGAAAGCGCCTCGAATTCCTGCGGCGTCACGAAGCGGACGACCTCGTGATGCTTGCGGGTCGGCTGCAGATATTGGCCGATGGTGAGGAAATCCACATTGGCGACGCGCAGATCGTCCATCACCTGGAGAATCTCGTTTCGCGCCTCGCCGAGCCCGACCATCAGGCCGGATTTGGTGAAGATGGCGGGATCGAGCTCCTTGACCCGCTGCAGCAGCCGCAGCGAATGGAAATAGCGGGCGCCCGGCCGCACCGTCACATAGAGCGACGGCACAGTCTCGAGATTATGGTTGAACACGTCCGGCCGCGCGGCGACGACCTTCTCGAGCGCGCCCTCTTTGCGGAGAAAATCCGGGGTCAGCACCTCGATCGTCGTCGTCGAACAGGCGGCGCGTATGGCGCGGATCGTCTGCGCGATATGGTCTGCCCCGCCGTCCTCGAGATCGTCGCGGTCGACCGAGGTGATCACGACATGGGAGAGGCCGAGCTTGGCTGTGGCCTCCGCCACCCGCTCCGGCTCGGTGGAATCGAGCGCCGACGGCAGGCCGGTCGCGACATTACAGAAAGCGCAGGCGCGCGTGCAGACCGACCCCATGACGAGGAAGGTCGCGTGCTTTTTCTCCCAGCACTCGCCGATATTCGGGCAGGAGGCCTCCTGGCAGACGGTGGAGAGTCCGCCGCCGCGCAGGATCGCCCCGGTCTCGCGCCAAGCCGCCGAGCCCGGCGCCTTGACTCTGATCCACTCCGGCTTGCGCGCCAGCGGCGTGTCCGGCCGATGCGCTTTTTCGGGGTGGCGGACGGCGGCCGCTTCACGCTTGCGCGGGTCGTCGTTGAGAAGATCGAGCAGGACGGTCATGGCTTTGCCTAATGTCTCGGCCTTTGGTCCGGCCGGAGGGGAGCTCCGCCGTCGACTCGCGCCCAGAGCGAGACGCTGATTATGGACCCGAGCAGGCCAGCGAGGAAATGGCCGAGCGAGGCATCGAGAGCAAGCCCGCAGAACTCGGCGAATTGCGCTCCGAGCCACGCGCCGACGACGCCGATCGCCATATCTGCGAAGAGCTGATCGGAGCCGCGTAGCAGGGCGCCGACGAGCCAGCCGCCGAGCGCGCCGATGACGACGAGGGGCAGAAAGCCCGCGTCGAGCCTTCCGAGAAAAGCGATCGCAGCGTCCATTTCCGCCACCCCGATCGAGCGGGCGTCGCCTCACACGAGCCCTGCTTCAAGATAGGAGCCTCCTGCGCCGACAAGAAGAGGCGCAGCGTCGCAGGCCGTCGGCGAGATCGCCGAGGCGAAGTTTCGTATCAGCAATATTGCTTAGTTATCTCAATAAATAAGCATTAATATCTAATGTCATAGATGAGCTATCAACCCTGCGCCTCACACATGCTCCACGGCGAGCACGCCGGGGATCGTCTTCAGCGCGCCGGCGACATCGGCCGAGACGGAATAGCCCCCCGGCAGCTTGATCTCCACCTCGCTCGCCATGCGCTCCAGCGCCACGACGATCGACACTTCACCCTCGCCGCGCGTCGCCAGCCGCGACTTCAGCGCATCGAGCGGCGCGGCGTCCTGAAGGAAGATGCGCAGCCCTTTTTGCGCCTTGGCGGCGGCGGCCGCGAGCGGCTGAACCTCGGTGATGCGCGCCCGCACATCCTCGCCCTCGAGCGCGGCGGAGAGCGTCACCAGCACGGTCGCGCCCTTTTCCAAAAGGTCGCGATACTGGTTGAGCCCTTCCTGAAACAGGATCGCCTCATACTGCCCGCTGTCGTCCGAGAGCTGGACCACGCCCATTTTGGAGCCCGATTTGGTGCGCCGCTCGGCGCGGTCGAGAACCACCGCCGCGAGCCGACCGGCGCTGGCGCCGCGCTTCACCGCGATGATGAACTCCGCCCAGCGCGTCAGCCGCAGCCGGCCGAGCACGCTCGCATAGGCGTCGAGCGGATGGCCGGAGAGGAAGAAACCGGCGGCGTCGAATTCGCGCTTCAGCTTTTCCGACGCCGTCCAGGGCTGGCTCTTGGGCAGGACCAGCTCCTCCTCCGCCTCCGCGCCGCCGAACAGCGCATTCTGCCCGGCCTGCCGATCTTCGGCGCAGCGATTGGCGCAGGCGAGTACAGTCTCGATCGCGCCGACGACGCGGGCGCGGTCGGCGTCCAGTTCGTCGAAGGCGCCGCAGCAGGCGAGATTCTCCAGCACCTTCTTATTGACCTCACGCGGATTGATCCGTCGCGCGAACTCCGAGAGATTGCGGAAAGGCGCGGCGCCGCGCGTGCGCACAATGGACGCCGCCTGCCCCTCGCCGACGCCCTTCACGGCGGAGAGCGCGTAGCGAATGGCGAGATTGCCGTCGACGCCCGGCGCGACGTCGAAATCGACGCCCGAGCGGCGGATGGAAGGCGGCTCCACCGCAATGCCGAGCCGTCGCGCCTCATTGCGGAATTCGGCGAGCTTGTCGGTGTTGCCCTTGTCCAACGTCATGGAGGCGGCCAAAAACTCCACCGGATAATGCGCCTTGAACCAGGCGGTCTGATAGGCGATCAGCGCATAAGCCGCCGCATGGCTCTTGTTGAAGCCGTAATCGGCGAATTTCGCCAGCAGGTCGAAGATATCGCTGGCCTTTTGCGCCGTGAGGCCGCGCTCCACCGCGCCGGTGACGAAGCGCTCGCGCTGGGCGTCCATTTCGGCCTTGATCTTCTTGCCCATGGCGCGGCGGAGCAGATCGGCCTCGCCCAGCGAATAGCCGGAGAGGACCTGAGCGATCTGCATCACCTGCTCTTGGTAGATGATGACGCCGAACGTCTCCTTTAAGATGTGCTCGATCTTGGGGTGGATGTAATCCGGCTCCTCATCGCCGAGCTTTACCGCGCAATAGGTCGGGATATTGGCCATAGGACCCGGCCGGTAGAGGGCGACGAGAGCGATGATGTCCTCGAAATGGTCGGCGTGCATCTCGACCAGCGCCTTGCGCATGCCCGCGCTTTCCAGCTGGAACACGCCCACCGTCTCGCCGCGGCCGAGCATTTCGTAAGTCTCGGCGTCGTCGAGCGGGATGCCTGCGAGATCGAAATCCGGCGCGCGCCGGCGCACCAGATCGACGGCGGTCGCCAGCACGGTCAGTGTCTTGAGGCCGAGGAAGTCGAATTTGATGAGGCCGGCCGGCTCCACCCATTTCATATTGAACTGGGTGGCCGGCATATCGGATTTCGGATCGCGATAGAGCGGCACCAGCGCATCCAGCGGCCTGTCGCCGATGACGACGCCGGCGGCGTGAGTAGAGGCGTTGGAATAGAGCCCTTCGAGCGACGCCGCTATTTTGAACAGGCGGGCGACTTTTCCGTCCTCGTCGATCGCCTCGCGCAATTTCTGCTCGCCGGCGACGGCCTCGGCCAAAGTCACCGGCTTGGCGGGGTTCTGCGGCACCAGCTTGGCGAGCTTGTCGACCTGCCCCAGCGGCATTTCCAGCACGCGGCCGACGCTGCGCAGCACGCCTCGGGCCAAAAACGAGCCGAAGGTGATGATCTGCGCCACTTTCTCGGCGCCATAGCGCTCGCGGACATAATCGATGACCTCGCCGCGTCGCGTCTGGCAGAAGTCGATGTCGAAATCCGGCATCGACATGCGTTCGGGATTGAGGAAGCGCTCGAAGAAGAGGCCGAAGCGCAGAGGATCGAGATCGGTGATGGTCAGCGCATAGGCGACCAGCGATCCCGCGCCCGAGCCGCGCCCCGGCCCGACCGGAATCCCTTGTGATTTCGCATATTTGATGAAATCCGAGACGATCAGGAAGTAGCCCGGAAAACGCATTTTCTCGATCGTGTCGAGCTCGAATTCGAGGCGCGCGTCATAGGTCTCGCGCGTCTGCCCCGGCGCGGGCGGCTGCACGAGGAGGCGCGCCTCGAGGCCTTCCTTCGCCTGCCGGCGCAATTCGCGCGCTTCTATATCCTCGAGGGATTCCCCGCCCCCTTCCCCGTCCAGCATGAAGCGCGGCATGATGGGCTTGCGCGTCAGCGGACGAAAGGCGACCCGCCGCGCGATCTCGACCGTCGAATCCGTCGCCTCGCGGAGATCGGCGAAGAGTTCGCGCATCTCCTTGCGCGTCTTGAAATAATGCTGCGGCGAGAGCCGCCGTCGCTCAGCGACGCTGGTCACAGTGCCCTCGGCGATGCAGAGCAGCGCGTCATGCGCCTCGAAATCTGCCGCCGTGGCGAAAAAGGGCTCGTTGGTGGCGACCAGAGGCAGGCCGCGCCGATAGGCGAGATCGAGCAATTGCGGCTCGACGCGCCGCTGCTGATCGAGGCCGTGGCGCTGAATCTCGACATAGAGCCGGCCGTCGAAGAGCGGCAGCAGCGCCTCGAGACGCGCCAGCGCCTGCTCCGCCCGGCCCTTGGCGAAGAGCGTGTCGATCCCGCCCTCCGAGCCGCCGGTGAGGGCGATCAGCCCCTCGCAGCTTTCGGCGAGGCTCGTCAGCGAGACATGGGAGGCCTCCCCCTGCGCCGGCTCGAGATAGGCGCGCGAGGCGAGCCGCATCAGATTGGAATAGCCCTGCTCCGATTGCGCGATCAAGACGATATGGCCGCGCCCATCGGCGGCGCCGAGGGCGCTCTGCGTCCCGTCGCCGAAATCGACAGTGAGCTGAACGGCTGGAATCGGCTGCACGCCGACCTTGGCGGCCTTTTCGGAAAACTCCAGCGCGCCGAAGAGATTATCCGTATCGGTGACGGCGAGCGCCGGCATCTGGTCCTTCTGGGCCAGATCGATGACGCGGGTGAGGGTCAGCGCGCCTTCGCGCAGCGAGAAAGCGGTGTGAACATGTAGATGAACGAAGCCGACATCGTCGATCGCGCTCATTGGACCGCCTCCTGCGACGCCTCATGCGCCTCCGGCGATCTTATCGCGCCGCAGCGCGGGGATTCGCAACGCACGCGTCGCGTCTCCTGGATTTTACGCACAGGCTAGGTGATTTTACTGCGGCGCCGCAGAGGCGATAAACGAAAAGCCGGGCGGAGGAAGCTCCGCCCGGCTTTTCCGAGACTCTTGTCGAGGACGTGTCTCGCCGGCGATCACTCGCCCGCGGAATAGACTTTCGTCGCCGCCGCTTCGACCGGCTTGAACGCTTCCTTGGCGAGGCTGGAATAGAGCTCGCCGAGCTTGGTCGCCTCGGCGATGAAGTCCTCGTACGCGCCCTTGGCGTAATCCGACTGCAACTGGAGGGCTTCGTCGATCTTCTTGACGCCGATCAGCTTTTCCGCGAGGAGGCGGCTCTTTTCGAAGGATTTCTTCGAATAATCGGTCGTCTCCGCCGCAATGGTCTGCCAGCCCTTGGTGAGGGCTGCCGCGGCCGCGGACGCCGCTTCGAATTGCTCCTTGCCCAGCTGCTGAACGCTTTCGAAAGTGGCAACCATCGGTTTCGTCCTCGTATCGAGCGCTTTCCGGCCTTCGCCCCTTGGCGGACTCCTTGCGCTCAGTTGACAAGATCAACTTATATGCATTGCACAATCGAAGTCAATAACAATGTTGCGATGCAAAACCACAATCCCGAACGGCTTTCGCCTTAACCAGGGGGTAACCTCGCATCGGTAAGATTGTAATCATGTGGCTTTTCGGCAACGCCCGTGTGGACCGGACCGCCGTGAGCGCATGACGGGGCAAGTGAACGGGATCTGGATAGATGACGAAGCGTGGCGTCGCCGATGGGCTCGAGCGTTGGAAATGGGTGGTGGCGTTGGTCGCGGCGATCGCGGCCTTGTCAGCGCTATTCGCCGCCCCCGCCGAGGCGAGGCGCCATCACCATTCCGGCCGGGCCTATCACGCGCGTCACAGCTTCATTCACCATGCCGCGCATCATCGGCGCGGCGGCGCCCATCTGTCCCATGCGGCGCGGCGCGGCGCTTCGACCGCAAGCGGCGGCGGTCCGGCCTTCGCGGCGATCGTCGTCGACGCCAATAGCGGCCGCACGCTCTATGCGCGCAACGAGCACGAGCTGCGCCACCCCGCCTCCGTCACCAAGGTGATGACGCTCTATCTTTTGTTCGAGCAACTCGAGAAGGGCCGGCTGCGGCTCGATTCGCCGCTCGTCATCTCTTCCCACGCAGCGGCGCAGGCGCCGACCAAGCTCGGCCTCGCGCCCGGCCAGACCATCGACGTCGACAGCGCCATCAAGGCCGTCGTCACCAAATCGGCGAACGATATCGCCGCAGCCATCGCCGAGAACATCGCCGGCGACGAAGAGACCTTCGCCGATATGATGACCCGAAAGGCGCATCAGCTCGGCATGAGCCGCACCCATTACGCCAACGCCTCGGGCCTGCCCAATGACGAGCAGATCACCACGGCGCATGATCTCTCCGTGCTCGGCCGCGCGATCCAGGACCGCTTCCCCCGCTATTATCGCTATTTCTCCACCCACGCCTTCGTCTGGCGCGGCCAGTCGCATCGCAATCACAATCATCTGCTCGGGCAGATTCGCGGCGTCGACGGCATCAAGACCGGCTATACCCACGCCTCCGGCTTCAATCTCTTGACCTCGGTGCGGCGCGACGGCCATCATATCGTCGCCGTCGTCATGGGCGGCCGCACCGCCGCCGCCCGCGACCGCGTCATGGCCGGGCTCATCGCCGAGCATATCGGCGACGGCGCCGCGGTCCGCACCGCGCGCGCCATCTCGGAAGGCGAGCCCGCTCCGGCTCCGATCGCCAGAGCCGAAGAGGAGAAAGAAGAGACGCCCATCGTCGCCGCAGCCGTTACGGCCCCCGCTGCGCCGGCTCCTGCTGCTGCTCCTGCTCTTGCGCCGCGCGTTATGGCGCTCGCCTCGGCGCCGCCGCTTCTCGCGGTTCCGACGCCCGAGCGCGCCGACAAAATTCGTCCGGCCTTCGTCGCCGGCGGACATAAGGCCGCAGAACCCGCTCCCGTGCACGCCGGCCGCCGCCAGCCGGAGCCCGCGCGTCGCGACGGAGCCCGCGCGACGACGGACGGCTCCACCGCCGCCAAAGCCGGACATGCGACCAAGCTGGCCGCCGTTACGACGCCGAATGCGCTGCCCGCCCGCATGACGGATACGGATCGCACGCTCGTCGCCCGTAGCGATCGCGGCGAGCCGTCCAAGGCCGAGCAGGCGCGGCCGAATCATTCCGGCTGGATGATTCAGATCGGCGCCACCGACGATGCGGAAAAGGCCCAGCAGCTGCTCTCCCGCGCCCGCGCCAAAGGCGTGCCGGCCACCGCCAAGGCCTTCACCGAAAAAGTGCAGAAGGGCCGGGAAACGCTCTATCGCGCCCGTTTCGCCGGGCTCGAGGAGAAGAGCGCGGAGACCGCCTGTCGCGCGCTGAAGCGCTCCGGTTTCTCCTGTTTCACGACGAAAAATTGATTCACCGACCTATTTTTCAAAAAGAGCGACGAGCGTCGAGCGAACAAGGTCGAGCTTCAATGATGATGACGACGCATGAGGACATCTTTGGCTTCGTTGACCCGGGCCGCGAGATCGGTCGTCCCGCCATGGTCCGGATGAAGCTTCTTCATCAGATCGCGGTGCGCCCGCGCAATGTCCTGGCGCGCCGCTCCCTTTTTGAGGCCCAGAATTTCATAGGCCTCATCTTCCGAAATCGTGCCGCCGCGGCGGCCTGGTCCGACGCCGCCCGCATCGGCGCCCCCCGCGTCGCGTCGACCGTCTCCTGTCTGACGCCAGCCGGCAAACCGGCGGTCCATATACACCTCTAGGAGACGCGCGCCTTCCGGGTCGACGTTGCGGCAATGGCGGTAGAGCTCCATCACCGCCGATCGCGTCAGCGCGTCGAGCCTTTTGCCCTCGTCCTTGCCGGCGAGGATCGTGCCGCGGATGGAGCCGCTCGCATGGTCGAGCTCCATCTCGATCATGGCGGAGCGCACGCGCGACACGCCGCCGCCGGCGCTCGCGTGGCCGAAGCGCTTGACCCCGCGCGAGAAGGCGCCGAAGAGCCACATGCCGGCCGAGGCCAGCAGCAGGCCGATGTCTATGCGCCCGCGCAAAATGAAGAACAGGCCGAGCGCGATCGTCGCCGCGCCGCCGCCCTTGCGTATCGTGCGGGCCATGGCCGCGGGCGAAGCGCGCGTGAACATGCGCAAGCCGTAGAGCGCGAGGATCAATGCGAGAAATCCGATCAGAACCGGCATGAAGCGGGCTCCTCACCCCATCTGTGACAGAAGAAGACGCGCAGCGTCCTCGCCTTTTGTAGCGCGCCGTTCGAGCTCGGCCAGTCCGCCGGCCGCATAAGCCGCGGCGGCCGACAAAAGTTCGGCGAGGCGGCGCGGCGCCGAGGCGTCGAAAGCGGCATAGGCGCCGCCGCTCAGCCGCGCGATCTCGCGAAAAGCGTCCCCGGCCTGCGCATCGACGCCCTCATGGAACATGAAGGCATTGACGCCGAGAAGGCCGAGCCGGCCGGCGAGCTCGCAGAGTTCGTCGACATTCTCCTCCATCGCATCGCCGACGAAAACGAGAGCGCCGATGCGGCGCGCGCTCGTTTCCTCGAGCGTATGACGAAACACTTTGGCGATCTGCGTGCGGCCGCCGCGACAGGAGATTTTCGCCATCAGCGCCGCGAGCCCCTGCCCGCCGCCGACGAAGTTCGACGCGCGGCATTCGCCGAAGCCACGAAAATACACGAGCTGCACATCGAGCCCGCCGAGCGCCGCCGTCTCCTCGAACATGCGGCCCTGCAGCGATTGCGCGAGATCCCATGTCGGCTGACGGCTCATGGTGGCGTCGAGCGCGAAGATCAGCCGGCCCCGCTCGGCCGCTGCGCCGACGCGCCGCGCCTCCCGAATGAACGCTTCCACCGCCTGCGCCCGCGCAGAGGGAGAAAGCGGCGCATTGCCTCGTTCATCGCTCACGGCTGTTCACGTCGCGTCCCTGACCGTTTATATCAGATCGGTCGCCGCCCCGGAATGACAAGAGGCGCGAGCCTCGCCGAGCAAGGCCGGCCGCCTATCGACCATGCGAGGATAGGCGAGTCCGCCACGTCTTTCGACCGAAATCGCGACGTGAGAGACATGAGATGACCCTTTACGCTTCCTTGCCTGCAACGGCGCCGATCGCCGCCCTTCCCGGCGAGCCGAGCGCTCAGGCGCAGGCGCTGATCGCCGATTTCGCGCAGCGTCTCGCCGAGAGCGGAGCGCGCGTCGCCGGCGTCACTCAGGCGCGCATCCTCGACGAAGCGACCGGCCGCAGCCGCATCGTGCTGCGTGACGTCGCCGATGGCGCGCTCTATGCGATCTCGCAGGATTTGGGGGCCGGCTCGGTCGCCTGCAATCTCGACTCGAGCGAATTGGCGCTCGCCTGCGCATCGATAGAGCGGCGCGTCGCCGAGGGCGTCGATCTCGTCGTCATCAGCAAATTCAGTAAGCAGGAGGCCTCGCGCGGCGGCCTCGCCGACGCTTTCCGCGCGTCCATGATGGCGAAGGTTCCGGTGGTGACGGCAGTGTCGCCGCATTACGTCGAAGAGTGGCGCCAATTCGCCGGCCCGCTGGCGGAATTCCTCGCGCACGATCTCGATGCGCTCTTCGCCTGGTGGGAGCGCGCGCAAAAGGCTCAGCTCACCGGCGCGGAATGATCCGCCAAGCGGCGGCGATGACGCTCGCGTGAAAGCTCCAGCGGCTCGGCGTCCGGCTCGCGCGGCTGCTTGACCGCGATGACCAGCGCATAGCTCACGATCTGCAACAAGAACCATGAGCCGAGCTTGGCCGCGCCGACCGGCGCCCAGACCGCGAGCTGGCTCGGATAGAGCCAGGTACGGGTAAAGGTTCCGACATTCTCGGCGAGAAAGATGAAGCTCGCGGCGAGCAACGCCGCCAGCAGCAGCGGCATCGACCGCCAGCTATGATGCACGCGGTAATAGATCCAGGTGCGTGCGAACAGCGCCGCCGTCGCCGCGAACAGCGCGATCCGCAAATCCCACAGGTAATGGTGCAGGAAGAAATTGGCGTAGATCGCCGCGGCGAGCGCGGCGACCATCCAAATCGGCGGATGGCGGATGAAGCGGAAATCGAACGCCACCCAGGCGCGCATCATATAGCTGCCGATCGCCGCATACATGAAGCCGGTGAAGAGCGGAACGCCGCCGATGCGGAAAAAGGCCGGATCGGGGTAGATCCAGGAGCCGACCGCGGTTTTGAAGACCTCCATCGCCGTGCCGACGAGATGAAACAGCAGAATCACCTTGGCTTCCTGCAGGCTCTCGAAACGAGTCGCGAGCAGCAGCGCCTGGATGGCGAGCGCGGCGAGGAAGAGAAAATCATAGCGCGCGAGGAAAAATTCGCGCGGATAGAAGAAATGCGTCGCGATCAGCAGCCCAACCATCAGAAAACCGAACAGGCACGACCATGCCTGCTTCACGCCGAAGCGTAAAAACTCGTACGTCAGGCGCCGCAATGGCCGCTGCGACGCCCAGCGCGCGAGGCGCGCCTCGGCGATGGCGAAGCGCGCCAATGACGCCCATTGCGCCGCCGCGCTCGCGCGAGGATCGAAGAATCCCGGCTCCATATCCCCGCTCACCGCACCGGCGGCGCATACATCAGCCCGCCCTTGGTCCACAGCGCATTGAGCCTTCGCTCCAGGCCGATGGGCGAGCCGGCGCCGAGATTGCGCTCGAAGGCCTCGCCGTAATTGCCGACGTGCTTGACGATGCGATAGACCCAATCGGCCTCGAGCCCCAGCCCATCCACGCGGCCGCCGTCGACGCCGAGCAGGCGCCGCACGCGCGGATCGGCCGATTTCAGCTGCTCGTCGGCGTTGGCGGAGGTCACGCCCAGCTCTTCCGCATCGACCATGGCGAAATGCGTCCAGCGCACGATGTCGAACCATTGGTCGTCGCTCTGCCGCACGATGGGGCCGAGCGGCTCCTTGTCGATGAGCTCGGGCAGAATCGCATGTTCGGCCGGCGCGGCCAGCTCTTGCCGCTTGGCGGCGAGCGTCGAGAGATCGGCGGTCAGCGCCTCGCATTTGGCCTCGGAATAGGCCTTGGCCGCCTCCTCGAATGTCGGAAAGAGCTTGGGCTCGATCGGCTTCACGCCCTCGCGATGAAAATCGACGAGATCGAGCTCGAAGGGCGTGCCCTGCTGCACGCAGACGGAGAGGCCGCCGAGATCGCGCAGCGCGGCGACGGATTTTTTGCGCGCGAGAAATCCCTGTCCGTCGAAAAAGCTGATCGCCGCATAAGAGAGCCCCTGCCCGGCGTCGCGCGCCAGCGTCCAAGCGGCGCCGCGCGCCAGGAGATCGACGACGCCCGATTGCAGCGCCTTCACGCGATCCTTGGCGGAGAGCGTCACGAAGCGCATTTTTTCCGGATCGTCGAAAATGGCGGCGGCGAGCGCGCGGCAGAAATCGACGTCGAAGCCGCTCCAGCGGCCGGCCTCGTCCTGATGCGCGAAGCCCGGCAGGCCATTGCTCGCGCCGCAGATCAGAAAGCCGCGCTTTTGCGCCTGCTCGAGCGTCGAGGCCTGCGCAGCGGCGGCGAGAAGCAGAGATGAGGCGATGACGAGGAAGCGGAACGGAAAGATCATCGGCTCCTCGGGTCGCGGCGTGTGCGGCGGACGATCATTGGACAAATCCTTCTCTATCGCCCATGTCCTGCGCGAGCAGCCTATACTGCGGCGCGCGGTCGGCCGCCGCAAATCCGTTCGACGAACCGATGGGCGAGACATGAGCGAGACTAGAGGACAATCTGGGCGAAAAAAGAAAAGCCGCACCCGCCTCGCCCATGCGGGGCGCGCGCCCTCCGAACAATTCGGCTTCGTCAACACGCCGATCTATCGCGGCTCCACCGTGCTGTTTCCCGACACGGCGTCGCTCCTCGCCAATCGCGGCGCCTATACTTACGCCACCAAGGGCACGCCGACGATTCGCGCGCTGGAGGAGGCTTGGATCGATATCGCCGGCGCGGCGGAGGCTGTCGCCGTCCCCTCCGGCCTCGCGGCGATCGCCATCGCTCTGCTGACGGCGCTGAAGTCCGGCGACCATCTGCTCGTCACCGACTCCTGCTATCTGCCGGCGCGCATGTTCTGCGACAGCGTGCTGAAGCGCCTCGGCGTCGAGACGAGCTATTACGATCCGCGCATCGGCGCCGATATCGCCGCTCTGATGCGGCCGAACACGACGGCCATATTGACCGAATCCCCGGGCTCGCAGACGCTGGAGGTGCAGGATATCCCCGCCCTCGCCGAGATCGCCCATGCGAAAGGCGCCTGCGTCATCCTCGACAACACATGGGCGACGCCGCTCTTTTTTCCGCCGCATGAACGCGGCGTCGATCTTTCGATCGAGGCCGGCACCAAATATCTCGGCGGCCATTCCGATCTTCTGCTCGGCCTCGTCTCGGCCAATGACAAATGGGCGCGGCGCCTGCGCGCCGCTTACGACGCCTTCGCCATCTGCCCCGGCCCGGAAGATGTCTTTCTCGCTCTGCGCGGGATGCGGACGATGGAATTGCGCCTGCGCGAGGCCGAACGCGCCGGGCTCGAAATGGCGCGCTGGCTGGAGGCGCGCGAAGAGGTCGCGCATGTCATTCACCCAGCGCTCGAGAGCCATCCCGATCATGCATTGTGGAAGCGCGATTTTCTCGGCTCGACAGGCCTGTTCTCCTTCATTTTGAAGCCGGTTCCGCCGGAGGCCGTCGCCGCCATGCTGGATGGGCTGGAGCTGTTCGGCCTCGGCTATTCCTGGGGCGGCTTCGAGAGTCTCGCTCTGCCCTTCGACTGCGCCTCCTATCGCACGGCGACGCAGTGGACGCCCGGCGGCCCGGCGATACGGCTCTCGATCGGGCTCGAGGATTTGGACGATCTGAAAGAAGATCTGAGCCTTGGTTTCGCGCGGTTGCGCGCGGCGGCGCAAACCCCATGAATTCGAACGGCCGAAATACGTAATTCCCCCCGATTTCCCCTATCGGCGAAAGCGCTTACTGACGGGGAGAGACGCGACGGAATGTCGCGGAGCGGCGAGCTCGAGGGGAACGGTTTCATGTATGCGCAACGCAGAGCTTTCGATGCCGCGCCGACGTCCAACGAGGTGATGTCCGGCGTGCGGCCTTCGGCCCAGCATGACGCGCTGCTCGCCTCCTATCTGCTCGGCCTCGGACGTGGTCCGTCCGCCGTGCGCAATCTCATCGTCGCCGATCTCGACGGTTTTCTGGACCTCGGACTGAAGCACCGCGCGGCCGATCAGCTCGTGGTGCTGCGGGCGTTTCTGGCGAGGTTCCCGGAGACGCGACGCTTCGGCGATTGCTGAGGGGACGCAGAAGAATCCGCCTCTCTTGCATCGGCAAAATCAGCGCCTATTTCCTCGAGCAGACCGATCGACCGAAGTCTCGGCCGGCCGCAATCGACGCCCCGACATCGGATGAACAGGCGGGGCGTTTTTGCGTCCGCTCCCATGCTCCCCGTCAGCGGCGGCCTTCCCAGGCCCAGGCCAGCACGATCACGCCGAGCAGCGCCACGAGACCCCATAGGCCGATCGCCAGCGGCGCCGTCTCGACGCCGATCAGCGCGCTCGCGCCTGTGCGCTTGACTCCGATGTAATCCGCGCCGCCGAAGACCGAGGCTTCCCGCATCTCGACGATGCGGGGGAGAATGACCGCGCCGCCGCCCCTGTCTTTCGACAGACGTCGCACTGTGCCGCCGCTCGCCTCGGCGAGAGGCCGCAGCTTCTCGGGAGTGGAAACCACCTCGCGAAGCTCGCGCGGATTCTCCGGGCCGACATTGACGAGCGCCGTCAGCTCGCCGCTCTGAAAACGATAGAGCCCCATCTCCTTCGCCAGATGATGCGCGCGCGACAGGCCGGGCTCGCCGGGCGCGAGCGTGATCTGCGAGATCGCGCCCGAGGGCGTCGTCATCGTCACCGGCGCGACATTCTCCTCGAGGCTCTGGCGCTCGATCTCTATATCGTGGCCATGGGCGCTGGCGCGCAGCGCCTCCTCCTCGAGGTCGGGCTCCTTCATCAGCCAATGGGCGAGGCGGCGCATCAGATCGATATGCGGGCCGCCGGTCTGATAGCCGCGCGCCCACAGCCACAATTGATCGGTGAGCAGCGCGGCGACGCGCCCCTTGCCCTCGCGCGAGAGCACGAGCAGCGGCTTGTCATTGGCGCCGGTGAGGATCGGATTGCCCTTCACCACTTCCGTATCGACCTGGCGGAACCACTCGCCCCAGGACGGCGGATTCTTCGCGCCCGCGAGCCCGCGCGTGACCGGGTGCTTCTCGCCCTCCTTGCTCACCTTTGCGCGAAAGGCGCGCTCATAGAGCGAGCCGTCCGGCCGCGCCGGAATAATGCTCTCCAGCGGCGAGTAATAGAGCCCTTGCACGGTCGCGAAATCCGGCCCGGTCGCGACCAGAAAGGCGCCGCCATTGTCGACATAGCGCAGGATATTGTCGAAATAGACCGAGGGAAGGATCGTCTGGTTCGAATAGCGATCGAAGATGATGAGATCGAATTCGTTGATCTTGCGGCCGAAGAGATCGGCTGTCGGAAAGGCGATCAGCGAGAGCTCGTGCGGCGGCGTGCCGTCGAGCTTCTCCGGCGGCCGCAGAATGGTGAAATGCACGAGATCGACATTGGCGTCCGAGCGCAAGAGATTGCGCCAGCTGCGCTCGCCGGGATTGGGCTCGCCGGAGACGAGCAGAACTTTCAGCTTGTCGCGCACGCCCTCGATCGTGACGACGGCCTTGTTGTTGACCGCGGTCAACTCGCCCGGCAGCGTCGGCGCCTCCAGCTCGACGACATTGGCGCCGCCATGCGCCACGCGCACCGGAATATCGACGATCTCGCCAGCGCGGGCGACGATCGGCTCCAGCGCCTCGCCGTCGCGGCGCGTCGCGATGACGACCGGCTCCTTGCCGCCGAGATTGCTGTCGACGACGCGCGCGCGGATCGTCTGATCCTTGCCGACAATGCCGAAGCGCGGCGCCTCGATGAGTTCGAGCCTACGGTCGCGCTCGCCCTCATGGCCGGTGACGAGCACATGCAGCGGAGCCTTGAAGCCGAGCGCGGCGGCGCTCGCCGGTATGTCGTGAACGATTCCGTCCGTCACCATGATGGCGGCGCCGATGCGCTCGCGCGGAACGTCCTTCAGCCCTTCTTCCAGAGCCTGGAACAATCTTGTGCCGTCGGCCTCTGCGCCGGGACGCGCGGCGTCGATGAAGCGCGGCTCTATGTCGCCGAGCTTCTGCAGCGCCGGCTCGAGCGCGGCCTTTGCCGCCTCGGTTTGCGCCATGCGCTCGCCGAAGCTCTGGCTCTCGCTGCGGTCGAGCACGATGGGAACGATCGTCTTCAAAGGCTCGCGCTGCTCGCGCAGCAGCGACGGATCGGTGAGCGCGAGCAGCACCAGCGCCAATGTCGCGAGCCGCAGAGGCGCGCCGCGCCCGCCCGCGCGCAGCGACAAGAGCGCGACGACAATCGCGGCGACGCTCAGAGCGGCGAGCGCCGGCCAGGGCAGCAGCGGCGTGAAGGCGAGGGAAAGCTCGCTCATTGGCCGAGCCGCTCCAATAGGTCGTGAACATGGACCTGATCGGATTTGTAATTGCCGGTCAGCGTATACATCACGAGATTGACGCCGCCGCGTATGGCGAGCTCACGCTGGCGCGCGCCGCCCGGCGTCAACGTGTAGAGCGGCTGGCCGTTGCGATCCGCCGCCCAGGCGCCGGCGAGATCATTGGAGGTGATGACGACGGACGAGACGCTGTCGGTCGCACGCACGGGGCGCGCCGGATCGTCCTTGCTCTCGGGCGGCAGCGCCTCTACCCAGGTCTTGCCATTGATCGTGCGGCCGTAGAAATTGTCGAGCAGATAAAACGTCTTGGTGATGACGTGATCGCGCGGCGTCACTTCGAGCGGCGGAATGTCGAGATTGCGCGTCAGATCGCGCAGCCATTGCGTCTCCGGCGTCGGCGGCCCGCCCTCATGCGCGGTGAGCGCGTCGCGCGTGTCGAAGACGATGGTGCCGCCCTGCTTGAGATAGAGATCGACCTTGGCGATCGCTTGCGCCGCAGGCAGCGGCGCGGAAGCGACGATCGGCCAATAGAGCATCGGATAAAAGGCCAATTCGTCGCGCGCCGGATCGACGCCGACCGGCGCTCCGGGCGCGAAGGAGGTGCGCTGATTGAGCGCGCGCGACAGAGCCCCGAGGCCGAGCTTGCTGGCCTCGTCGACGCGGGCGTCGCCGGAGACCACATAGGCGAGCCGCGTCGTCAGCGCCGCCTCGCGGTCGCGCGGCGAAGCGGCCGAGGCCGAGGGCGCATCCTTGGCGCGGGCGCCCTGCGGCGCGGCGCTCAGAACGGCCAGCGCGCAAAAAGCGCCGAGAGCGATCGGCGCGGCGCGGCGCAATGCGCCGGACATTGCGAGCAGGATCAGCCAATCGGCGAGCAGCGCGAGGAAGACGAGGCAGAGCAGCCAAGGACGCAGATCGATCGGCGCGCCGGCGCGCAGAGCGGAGACGGCGAGCCCCTGCCCCGAAAAATCGAAAGCGTGCAGATCATCGCCCGCGCGCAGCGGCTGCACGGCGATGGGCGCATCGGCGACGCCATAGAAGCCCGGCGGATGCTCGCGATTGGCGCCGCCGTCATAATCGGCGCCGATCGGCCGGGCGGTGGGCGGCGGCGCGCCGAGACGGCCGCGTCCGTCCAGAATGGCGAGCGGCGCCAGAGCCGGCGCGTCGCTGCGCGGGCCATCCTCGGCGCGGCGGGCGGCGGCCTCGCCGCTCTCGGCGGCGATTCGGTGCAGCATGTCGATGAAAAGACCCGAGATCGGCAGATTGGACCAGGCGGCGTCGGCGCTCACATGGAACAGTACGATGAGCCCTTTACCCCGCCGCTCGGCGGTGACGAGCGGCGTGCCGTCGGTGAGCGCCGCCCAGGTCTTGGCCGGCAGGCCCGGCTCCGGCTCGGCGAGAACCTGACGCGTCACCGTCACCTCGTCGGGAACCGCGAGCCCATAGAAGGGACTCGAAGGATCGAAGGGCGCGAGCTTTTTCGGCGTGTCCCAGGACATGGCGCCGCCGAGCACGCGGCCGTTGCGGCGCAAGCGCACGGGCGTGAGATCGTCGCCGGCGTTGGCGAGGCGCGCACCGGCGAAGCGCAGCAGCACACCGCCCTCCTCGACGAAATGGATCAGCGCCTCATGCGCGTCGCGCGGCAGCGCGCCGATATCGGCGAGGGCGACGATATTGGGCTGCTCGGCGATGAGCTGGGGCAGCGGATCGGCGGCGCCCGGCCGCGGCTCGCGCACCTCGGCGAAAGGCGCGAAGGCTTTTTGCAGATAAAATTGCGGCTCCAGCAAAGGCTGCGCGAGATCGGCGCTCACGCCGCTCAGCACGGCGACACGGCGAACCTTGGAGCGCCCGTCGAGCAGCGCCACGGCGCCGGCCGAAGCCTCGCCGTCGAGACGCAGCAGCGCCGCCTCATTGCGCAATTCGATCGGCAGATCGAAGCGCGCTTTCGCTTTGTCTCCCGAAAAATCGAAACGCGCTTGCGCCAGCGCGCGTCCCTGCTGGTCGAAGGCGGAGACCGCCCCGGACGCGGGCGCGCCCGCGGCGGCGCGTATGATTTCCACCTCGAGGCCGGCGGCCGTGTTCTGCGGCGCGAGAAGCGCGCGGGGCACATGATCGCTGGTCAATGTCTCGACTTTCGCGCCGGCGGCGGACGCCGAACTCAGCGCTTTGGCGAATTGGCTCGCGCCGCCCTGCTCCAATCCATCGGCGATCCAGATAATGCGCCCGTGCGGATTTGTGGCCGCGAATTCGCCGAGCCGCGCGGCGGCGGCGGCGCGATCCGGGACGAAAGGTTGCGGCGCGAGCGCGCGCAGGCGCTCGTCGATCTTGCCGCCATCCTCTCGCGTCGGCGCGGTCTCGGCCTGCGACATGGGCAAAAGAGCGATAGTCGCGCCGGAACGCGCGGCGTCGGCGACGAGCGCGCGCGCCGTCTCGATGCGGGCCTCGAAATCCGGCGCCGCCGGCCAGCCATCGTCGATCGCGATCAGCAGCGGCGCGCCGGAAAAAGAAGCGGTCGCCGCCGGCGTCAACGCCGGGCCGGCCATGGCCAGAACGGCGAGGCCGGCGAGCGCGAGGCGCAGCGCCAATAACCACCAGGGCGTGCGCGAGGGCGTCTCCTCGCGGCGCAACAGATCGAAGAGCAGGCGGATCGGCGGGAACACGATCTCGCGCGGGCGCGGCGGCGTCACCCGCAGCAGAAAATAAATGGCGGGCAGAGCGAGCAGCCCGAGGAGCGCGAGCGGCGCGGCGAAGGTGAGTCCCATCAGACGCGCTCCAATCCCGAGGCGAGCGCAAAGCTCAGGGACAATGCCGCCTCCGCCGCAGGACGGTCGGTGCGATGGATATGCAGCGAGAAGCCGACATCGGCGGCGGCTTTGGCGATCTCGTCCCTATGCCGGGCCAGACGCTCGACATAGGCTTCGCGCCAGGATTGGGCGCGGCCGGCGCGCAGCTGCGCGCGGCTGTCCGTGTCGAGAAAGATCGTCTCGCCTTCGAAGGGAAACGTCTCCTCCACCGGATCGGCGATCATCAGCAGCGCGCCCGCAGCGCCATTTCCCGCGAGCGCCGCCAGACGCTCGGCGAGCGCCTGCGGATCGCAGAGAAAATCGGAGATCAGCAGCGCCTTGGCGCCGCCGGGGAGCGCCGCGCCCTCCGGCAATTCGCCGCGCGCCGACGCACCGGCCGAGACGAGCGCCTGAGCGAGGCGCTCGATAATGTCGCGCGTCGACATGGGATGCGTGAGGCCGAGAAGCCCGATCCTTTCGCCGCCGCGCATGAGCACGTCGGCGAGCGCGAGGCCGAGCGTCAGCGCGCGGTCGAGCTTGGGCTCCAACGCCAGCAAAGAGACGAAACCCATGGAGGGCGAGCAATCCATCCACAGAAAATAGGAATGGGCGGCCTCCCATTCCCGTTCGCGCACGAAGAGCCGATCATCGCGCGCCGAGCGGCGCCAGTCGATGCGATGCGCGGCCTCGCCGGCGCCGAAGGGCCGGAACTGCCAGAAATTCTCGCCGGTCCCGGCGCGGCGGCGGCCATGCGCGCCATGAACGACCGTCGCCGCCACCTCCCGCGCGCGGATGACGATATCCGGCAGCCGGCCGGCGAGCTCGGCGGCGTCCACGCCGCGGGCGCGCGCGAGCCGTTCGGAAATATCGAAAGCCTCGGTGGAAACCGCCGGTCCCGCCACCTCAGCCGATCCTCGAGACGAGCTTGTCGACGAGGCCGGCGACGGTCTTGCCCTGCGCGCGCGCAGCGAAGGTCAAGGCCATGCGATGACGCAGCGCCGGCGCGGCGAGCGCGGCGACATCGTCCAGCGAGGGCGACAGCCGCCCGGAGAGCAGCGCGCGCGCGCGGGTGGCGAGCATCAGGGCCTGCGCCGCGCGTGGGCCCGGCCCCCAGGCGACATGGGGCGCGATCTCCGGATCGCCCTCCCCCGGCCGCGCGGCGCGCACCAGATCGAGAATCGCGTCGACGATCCTGTCGCCGACCGGCAATTGCCGCACCAGCCTCTGGGCGGCGATCAGCTCGTCGGCGGAAAGAGTCTTGCGCGCCACGGTCACGCGGTCGCCGGTGGTCTCCAGCAATATGCGCCGCTCGCTGGCGCGGTCGGGATAATCGACGTCGATCTGGAGAAGAAAGCGATCGAGCTGCGCCTCCGGCAGAGGATAGGTTCCCTCCTGCTCCAACGGATTTTGCGTCGCCAGAACATGGAAGGGCCGCGGCAGATCGTGACGCTCTCCGGCGACGCTGACATGATATTCCTGCATCGCCTGCAGCAGCGCCGATTGCGTGCGCGGCGAGGCGCGGTTGATCTCGTCCGCCATCAGCAATTGCGCGAAGATCGGGCCTTTGACGAAGCGGAAGACGCGCTTTTTGTCGGCGGTCTCCTCGAGCACCTCGGAGCCGAGAATATCGGCCGGCAGCAGGTCCGGCGTGAATTGCACGCGCCGCTCGTCGAGGCCGAGCACGCGGCCCAATGTCTCGACGAGCTTGGTCTTGGCGAGTCCGGGCACGCCGACGAGCAGGCCATGGCCGCCGGCGAGCAGAGTGACGAGCGCCTGCTCGACCGCCTCCTCCTGGCCGAAGATCACGGTGGAAACGGCGGCGCGGGCGCGGCCGATCTCGTCGAGGACACGCTCGGCGGCGGCGGGAGCGCTCGCCAGATCTTGCTCGGTCATTGACTGTCCTTCGATGACTGCCCTGCGATCGGCGACGACGGCCGCGTCGCAGTTTCCCCCTAGGATAAGCCGGAAAGGACGCTTGTCGACGTTAAAGAATGTTTAATTTCGGCCCCGGTCTCGGCTCGGCCGGACAGACGGGGTCGGCGGCAAAAAGTGGCTTTTTGAAGCTCGCGCGACGGGAGCTCGGCGGTCGATATGCGCGCCCTTTGCGCGGCTGCCGCTCCCGAGGAGGCCGGCGGTGGCCTGTGCTATAGTTTCGAGGAAGTCCGGCGAGCGATTCCGGAGATCGTCATTCCTTCGAACGTCTTCGCCGGCTCCGGCCGCCGATCTACCGAGAGGCGTCCCCATGTGGCGGGTCATCGTTCAGCCGGCGTTGCTCTTCGTCACGCCCTTCGTCGCCTATGCGCTCTATCTGTTGGCGCGTCGGCGCTGGCCCTTCGTGGCGGCGCTGTGGACACGCGGCGTCGTCTCGTCGCTGGCCATCGCCGGCCTCGCCATCGCGATCGCCGGATTTGTTTTTCTGGCTCTGCTGTCGCCGCGCAACGAGGGAACCTATGTCCCGGCGCATATAGAGGACGGCCGGCTCGCGCCCGGCCGCTTTCAGTGATTTGCCGATCCGCCTGCTCGACAATCCGAAAATCATCCGCCTGCTCGAGGCGCTGCGCGCGACCGGCGGCGAGACGCGCATCGTCGGCGGCGCCGTGCGCGACTCCCTGCTCGGCCGCGCGCCGCACGAGATCGACCTCGCCACCACGGCTCTGCCCGAGGCCGTGACGAAGGCGGCGGAGGCGGCCGGGCTCAAAAGCGTGCCGACCGGCGTCGAGCATGGCACGATCACTGTGGTCGTCGAAGGAACGCCTTTCGAGGTAACGACGCTGCGCGAGGATGTCGAGACCTACGGCCGTCACGCCAAAGTGCGCTTCGGCGACGATTTCGAGACCGATGCGCTGCGGCGCGACTTCACCATCAACGCTCTTTCCCTCTCGCAGGATGGAAAGCTCCATGATTACGCCGGCGGGCTCGCCGATCTCGAGGCGCGGCGCGTGCGCTTCATCGGCGATCCTGCCGTCCGCATCGCCGAGGATCATTTGCGCGTCCTGCGCTTCTTTCGCTTTCACGCGGCTTTCGGCGAGGGGGCGCTCGACGCCGCCGGGCTTCATGCGGCGATAATCGCGCGGGCGAGCCTCGCCAAGCTCTCCGGCGAGCGCATTCGCGCCGAAACGCTGAAGCTTCTCGCGGCGCGCCGCGCGGTGGAGGTGGCGCGCGAAATCTCGCAAGCCGGCGTGCTGGAAGTCGTCGTCGGCGCCACTTTTCCAGCGCGGCTCGCACGGCTGGCCGCGGTCGAGGCGACGCTCGCCCATGCGGTCGATCCGCTGCTGCGCCTCGGCGCGCTGGCTGCGCTCATTCCCGAGGACGCCGATCGTCTGCGCGAGCGGCTGCGGCTCTCCAACGCCGAGCACCGCCGATTGGCTCATGCGACGCGACTGCTCGAGGGACTGCACGGCGCCGCCTCGCCGCCGTCCGAACTGGAGCTGACGCGGCTTCTCTTCGAGCATGGCCGTCAGAGCGCCCGCGACGCTCTGACGCTGGCCCATGCGGAAAGCTCCGCCGCGCCCAATGCGGAATTCTGGCTGCGCGCCGCGCGCTTCCTGGCCGAGGCGTCGGCGCCGGATTTTCCGGTCAAGGCCGCCGATCTGATGGCGCGCGGTCTCTCGCCCGGCCGCGCGCTCGGCGCTGTGCTGAAGGAATTGCAGGCGAAATGGATACGCGCCGGCTTTCCGCGCGATCCGGCGACGGTGACGCGGCTCGTCGAAGAGGCGACGCGCGAGGCTCTACCCCCAAAATCACAATAGGCTGCGCCCGAACATCAGCACCGCCGCGAACAGGCAGAGCATGGAAAGGACGAAGAGAAGATCGGCGATCAGCTCGTAATTGATCGGCGCGGGCAGTTGCAGCATGGAGGCGAAAGAAAAGAGGCAGGCGCCGACGAAGCCGACAGCCGAGACCATGGCGACCTCGTCCAGCAGAGTGCCGCCGCTCGCGCCGCTGATTTTGAGGCCGGTGATCAGCACGAAGCAGATGCCGAGCAGGCTGGAGGCCGCGTTCAAAATATGCGGCTGGCGATTTTGTGACATATTTCCGCGTCTTGCTCCGCTGGAGCGGCTCCTTCCGAACATCTGGGGCGGAGCATCGCTGCGGCCAGAGCCTCCCCGCTGCGACGCGCGAGGCCGCGCCGAAGGCGGAAAATACTCGGCGTCGCTTTGCGTACGGCTTTTCTTTTCGGCGTCGAGCGCGCTATCATCCCTCCTGTCGGGGCCGCAGGAGTTGCGTATGGGCGTCGAGACGAGACAGCCGAGAGACGTCGCGCGTCGGCTCGCCGATCGCGCCCGCTATGTCAAAAGCGCGCGCAGCGACGGCTGGCGACGCGAGACCTTCACGCTCGAGCGTGGCGAGGCCCGCGCCAAAGCGCGCGAATGGTTCGACCTCTACCCCAAAGCCGCCTATATGACCGAGATCGAGTTCTGGCGAGAGCTCGAGGACGGCCGTATCGAATTCACCATCCGACGCCTGCCCAGCGCGGACTGAGCCGCGCCCTCCTCCGATCGCTCCGGCGCTCGAATTGCTCTATTCGAGGGTCTCGTGTTCCAGGAGGGAAGATGCAACACGGAGTCGATCTCGTCACGACTCTCGCCGCCGCGCTCGGCCTCGCGCTCTTCATGGGGCTCATCGCCGCAAAGCTGCGGCTCTCCCCGCTCGTCGGCTATCTCTTCGCCGGAATATTGATCGGCCCCGCGACGCCCGGCTTCGTGGCCGATGTCGCCCTTGCCGATCAGCTCGCCGAGATCGGCATTATTCTGCTGATGTTCGGCGTCGGCCTGCATCTTTCGATCGACGATCTCCTTTCCGTCCGTCGCATCGCCGCGCCGGGAGCGGTGGTGCAGATGGCCATCGCCACGGCGCTGGGCGTCGGCGTCGCCACCTATTGGGGCTGGCATTTCGGCGCGGCGCTGATCTTCGGCCTTTCGCTCTCCTGCGCCAGCACCGTGGTGCTGCTGCGCGCGTTGGAGGAGCGCGGCGAGATGGACACGATCAATGGCCGCATCGCCATCGGCTGGCTCGTCGTCGAGGATTTGGCGACCGTGCTGCTGCTGGTGCTGCTGCCGCCGGCCGCCGGCCTGCTCGGCGGCGGCGATCCCGACGCCATGGCGGGCGAGACGAATCTATGGCCGATCGTCGGCCTGACGCTCGCCAAAGTGGCGGCCTTCGTCATTCTCATGCTGGTGGTCGGGCGCTGGCTGTTCCCGCGCCTCTTGTTCTGGGTGGCGGGCGTCGGCTCGCGCGAGTTGTTCACGCTCTGTGTCGTCGCCACGGCGATCGGCGTCGCCTATGGCTCGGCCAAGCTCTTCGACGTCTCCTTCGCGCTGGGCGCCTTTTTCGCCGGCATGATGTTGCGCGAATCCGAGTTCAGCCATCGCGCCGCCGACGAATCCCTGCCGCTGCGCGACGCTTTCTCCGTCCTGTTCTTCGTCTCGGTCGGCATGGCCTTCGATCCACGCGCCTTCGTCGAGGAACCCTGGCACGTGCTCGCCGTCGTCGGCATCGTAATGATCGGCAAGACGCTGGCCGCCGTCGGCCTCACCCTCGCGCTGCGCTATCCGCTGGACACGGCGCTGACCGTCGGCGCCAGCCTCGCGCAGATCGGCGAATTCTCCTTCATTCTGGCCGGGCTCGGCGTCTCGCTCGGCCTCATCTCGCCGGACGGCCGCAATCTGATCCTCGCCGGCGCGCTGGTCTCCATCGCGCTCAATTCGCTGGTTTTCGTCGCGATCGAGCCGATCCGCGCGCGGCTCGGACAAAAGGCGCGCTCATTGGACCCGCTCGCGGAATTGCCGGCGAGCGTCGACGATGCGCGGCTGACTGGCCAGATCGTTCTGGTCGGCTATGGGCGCGTCGGCCGCCGGATCGGCGAGAAGCTGCTCGAATGGCGAACGCCCTTCGTGGTGATCGAGCAAAATCGCGAGCTGGTGGAGTCGCTGCGCGCGCAAGATATCGCCGCCGTCTGCGGCGACGCCTCCGAGCCGGCTTCGCTGGCGCAGGCGCATATCGCGCAAGCGAGCGCGCTGATCGTCGCGACGACCACCGACAGCTGCGACCTCCAGCGGATGATCTCGGCGGCGCGACGCGTCAATCCCGCTGTAAGCGTCGCGCTGCGCGCCCGCGACGCGGCGGAAGCCGATCTGCTCGAGAGCGAGCAGATCGGCCGCGTCTTCACGCCGGAAGTCGAGCTCGCCGCCGGTATGCTCGACTATTTGCGCCGGCGTCTCGACAAGGACGGCTGACTATTCGATCTCGACGTCATAGCTCGGCGCCTCGCCCGCGCCGGCGAAAGCGAAATGCCACCATTCGGTCGGCAGATTGTGGAAGCCGTGGCGGCGCATCAGCGTCTCGAGGCGGCGCCGATGCTCCTGCGCCTCGGCGCTCACATCCCTATTGGCTGTCCACGAGCGCTCGTCGAAGAAATCGAAAGGCGTGCCGAAATCCCAGCCCAGCACGCCGAGATCGACGGCGAGCCCGGTCGAATGCGAGGATTTCTCGGCGATATAGCCGCGCGCGAACAGGTCGCGCTTGGTCTCATGCGGATAATATTGCGCCTTCATGCTTTCGTCCGGGCTCTTCGCCCAATCGATGAAGGCGGCGACGGCGCGGCGCGGACGATAGCAATCATAGAGGATGAGCTCGAAACCTTGCGCCTTGGCTTCCGCCTGCACGGCGATGAGCGCCTTGGCCGCATCCTCGCGCAGCCAGCATTGCGCGGCCTTGTAGCCGGGCACGGGGCGGCCGGTGAAATTGTCCGAGCCGGCGTAGCGCATATCCTGCACGATCTGCGGCGCGAGATCGGCGAGCCGCACGAATCCTGGCGGAAGCGATGCGGCAGCGGCGGCGCAAGCGACGCAGGCGCCGGCGGCGGCGGCGGCGACAATGTCGCGGGTGGCTTTGGAGGTCATGGGGCGGCCCAAGTGTTGACGGTGGCGCGGCGTGACGTCAGTCTTACCGTAGAGATCGGCCCAATCAAAGGCATAGAGACATGCTTATCCGGGACGAGAGCGGAGCGGATCGCATCGCGATTCGAAAGGTCGTCGCCGCCGCCTTCGAAGGTCATCCATTCAGCAATGGGCGGGAAGGCGAACTCGTCGACGCGCTTCGCGCGGCCGACGCCCTGACGCTGTCGCTCGTGGCGGAAGATGACGACATTGTCGGCCATCTCGCCGTGTCGCCTGTCTCGATCGACGGAGCCTCGCTCGGCTGGTTCGGCCTCGGTCCGATCGCCGTCCTGCCCGAGCGTCAACGGCGAGGAATTGGCGCGGCTCTGATCGGCGTTGCGCTCTCACGCCTGCGCGCAGCGAATGCTGCGGGCTGTGTCGTCTTCGGCGATCCGAAATATTACGGCCGCTTCGGATTCGATATCCATGCCGGCCTTCGCTTCATCGGCGGGCCGCCGGAGCTGTTCTCGGCGCTTCCCCTGGCGTCGCCGATCCCGACCGGCGTTGTCGATTATCATCCGGCATTCGCGCTGGTCGGCTGAGGCGCTAAATCCGTCGCAACGTCACCACGCGGTTCGTGTTCGTGCCTTTGGCGTTGTTGCCGACCCCCCAGCAATTGCTGGTCTTGGTGAAACTCTGGCTGTTCACCAGCACGAACAGCCGCTCGAAGGGTAGCCCCTCGGCGGCGCGCCAGACGAGCCGCTCGAGCAGCACCTTGCCGCCGCGCACCTCTCCGACCTCGAAGGCGACATGCCCGCCGGGCGCGACGATGCGCGCGAATTCCGCGAGGCAGGCGCGCACCATTCGTTCCCATTCCGCCTCGCTGCGATGCGCGGAGATACGCACCGCATCCGCATCGACGCCGGCGAACCAATTGCGCAGCCAATTGTCGCTCGCATATTGCACGACATCCAGAAAGGGCGGCGAGGTGACGACGAGCCGCACTTCCGCGTCGCCGGCATAGGGCGCGCGCCAGGCTTCGCCGGTGGCGAGCACGGCGGGCGGATGCAGCGGCGGCGCGCCATCGGCGAGCAACGCGCGCGATTTGCGCAGGATGAGCGCCGCCACATCGCGCAAGGGCGGCGTCTGCTTGCGCTTGGCGTTGATCTTGGCCTGCGCCTCGATGGAAACCGCCTGGTTCGGCGGCAGCGAATAGACCGAGAAAAAGCCAGGCGAGTGTCCGGTCAAGCGATTGATCGCGACCATGCGAATCCAATCGTCGACCCCATCCGTGTCGCGCTCGAGCAGATGCCGGCGCAGCGCGCAGAGGCGGCGCAAAGTCTCGGGATGATAGAAGACGAGCAGATCGTCCCGCTCGATCTCGCCTTTCTCCCAAGGGATTTCGGCGAGGCGTTTCTCTATGCCCGCGAGCGGCGGCGGCGACAGGCGCGGGCGCGTCAGCAGAATGGAGAGCGGATTGATATCCGCGCCCATAGGTCGGCGCCCTTGCAGCGCGGCCTCGAGCGGCGTGGTGCCGCGGCCCATGAAGGGATCGAGCACAGCCTCGCCCGGCGAGGTGAGACGCGAGATGAAAAAGCCCGGCAGCTGCGGCTTGAAGCAGGCGCGGTAGCTGATCTCGTGCAGCGAATGCGCCTGCCTTTGCGCCGAGGTCCAGAATTCATTGACGAGATAGAGGAGGCCCTCCTCCTCTATCCGCCGCGTCGGCGCGCCGAAAGCGTCGAAGGCGAGCAGCTCTGCTTCGAGAGTATCGGCCGAGCAGGCGAGATTGCGAGCGAGCGCTTGGGGCATGAATCACCCTTGTTCATGCCGACTATAGCGCCTTGGCTTCTCCGCGCGCCCAGCCTTCCTTCGTCTCTGCGATGAAATCGGCGAGGCGTCCCTGCTCTATCGCTTCGCGCAGCCCGGCCATCAGCTCCTGATAATAAGCGACATTGATTTCCGTCAGCAGCATCATGCCGAGGATTTCTTGCGCCTTCACCAGATGATGCAGATAAGCGCGGGAATAATCGCGCGCAGAGGCGCAGGCGGCGCCTTCATCGAGCGGCGCGGCGTCGTCGGCATGACGCGCATTACGGAGATTCACGCGGCCGAAGCGCGTATAGGCGAGGCCATGGCGCCCGGCGCGCGTCGGCATCACGCAATCGAACATATCGACGCCGCGCAGCACGGATTGCACGATATCGTCCGGCGTGCCGACGCCCATCAGATAACGCGGCTTCTCCTCGGGCAGATGCGGGATAACAATGTCGAGCATCGCCAGCATCACATCCTGTGGCTCGCCGACCGCGAGGCCGCCTATGGCGAGACCGTGGAAATCCATGCCAGCCAGCGCCTTCGCGCTCTCTATGCGCAGCGGCTCCGAGGCGCCGCCCTGCACTATGCCGAAGAGCGCCTTGCCTTTGGCGTCGCCGAAAGCCTTGCGCGAGCGCTCCGCCCAGCGCAGCGACAGACGCATGGCGCGCTCGGCCTCCGCATCTGTGCAGGGCAGGCGCACGCATTCGTCGAATTGCATGTGAATGTCGGAATCGAGCAGACGCTGAATCTCCATCGAGCGCTCGGGCGTCAGCATATGGCGCGAACCGTCGATATGGGATTGGAAGGCGACGCCCTCCTCGTTCAGCTTGCGCAGCTTCGACAGCGACATCACTTGAAAGCCGCCGGAATCGGTGAGGATCGGATGCGGCCAATTCATGAATTTATGCAGCCCGCCGAGCGCGGCGACGCGCTCCGCGCCGGGGCGCAGCATTAGATGATAGACATTGCCGAGCACGATATCGGCGCCGGTCGCGCGCACATCCTGAGGAAACATCGCCTTGACCGTCGCCGCCGTGCCCACGGGCATGAAGGCCGGCGTGCGTATGTCGCCGCGCGGCGTCGAGACGAGGCCGCGCCGCGCCGCGCCGTCTTTCGCGAGTAGCCGAAAAGAAAATTGCTCGGTCATGCGTCTCTCTCACTCAGCTCTTGGCGCCGAGAGACGCCACTTTGACGATCTCATAAACACCGAAATCGTGCTCGTTCCAATGCACGGTGAAGCGCTCGCCGACCTTGATCGCGACGCTGCGCAGATCGGTGCGCCACGCTTCCGCCGCGCACATTCCGAAATCCAGAGCGCCGTCGCGCCGCAGCACGAAAGGCCGGCATTTGCCGCCGGAAAGATCGCAGGCGCCGAAGGTCTCCCAATGCGAGATCACGCGGCGGCTGTGGGCGTCTATGCGCAGATCGAGCGTCAGCGGACATTCGGTGCGATCGTCGCGCCAGAGCGCCAGCACGCGCACATCGAGAAAAGCCGGCTCACTCATTTACGCAACAGCAGGCAAGCGTCGCCGTAGGAATAGAAGCGATAGCCGAAGGCGATCGCATGCGCATAGGCCGCCTTCATGCGCTCGAGCCCGGCGAAGGCGCAGACGAGCATGAAAAGCGTCGAGCGCGGCAGATGGAAATTGGTGAGCAGCACATCGACAGCGCGGAAGCGATAGCCGGGCGTGATGAAGATCGCCGTCTCGCTCGCAAATTCCGCGAGCGTTCCGTCCTCGCGCGCCGCGCTCTCCAGCACGCGCAGCGCAGTGGTGCCCACGGCGACGACGCGCCCTCCCCGCGCGCGCGTCTCGTTCAGCGCTTGCGCCGTCGCGGCGTCGAGCGCGCCCCATTCAGAATGCATCTTGTGCTCTGCAGTGTCCTCGACCTTAACCGGAAGAAACGTCCCGGCGCCGACATGCAACGTCACGCGATGCAGCGATACGCCTTTCGCCTGCAGCTCTTCGACGAGGCGTGGCGTGAAATGCAGCCCTGCCGTCGGCGCGGCGACGGCGCCGGCGTTGGCGGCGAACAGGGTTTGATAGTCGGTCTCGTCGCGCGCGTCGGCGGCGCGTTGGCCGGCGATATAGGGCGGAAGCGGCATGACGCCGGCGGCCTCCACGGCTTCGTCCAAGGCGGCGCCCGCGAGCGAGAAGCCGAGCAATATCTCGCCACTCTCGCCCTTCTCGAGCGCCGTCGCCGCCAGCACGCCATCCGCGCCGAAGCGCACGGTCTCGCCGATGGCGAGCTTCTTCGCCGGCTTGACCAGCGCGCGCCAGCGATTGGCCGCGACACGTTCTATGAGCGTCGCCTCTATATGGGCGCGCGTTTCGCCGCGCGCGCGAAAGCCGGAGAGGCGCGCGTGAATGACGCGCGTGTCATTGACGACGAGCGCATCGCCGGGCGCAAGGAAGTCCGGCAGGTCGCGAATGGAGCGGTCGAGAAAGTCGCCGTCCGGCGGCGAGACGAGCAGACGCGCGCTATCGCGCGGCTCGGCGGGACGCAGCGCGATCCGGTCTCGCGGAAGCTCGAAATCGAAGAGATCGACGCGCATGGGTGTTTTTTGCGAAGCCTGCGTGCGCGACTCCTTCTCCCACTCGTGGGAGAAGGTGGCCCTCGCGTCAGCGAGGGTCGGATGAGGGCGACGCCGCTCGATCGGCGCCGCCTCGAAATTTGTTCGACGAGGGCGATAGCGAGAGCCCTCATCCGACCCGGCTTCGCCGGGCCACCTTCTCCCGCGAGCGGGAGAAGGGAGCGCGAACTTTCATACGCGACGGAAAATCAGACCAGCGAGGCCTTGACGATCTTGTCCGGATCCTTGACCGGCTCGCCGCGCTTGATCTTATCGACATTCTCCATGCCGGAGATCACCTGGCCCCACACGGTATATTTCTTGTCGAGGAAGCGGGCGTCGTCGAAGCAGATGAAGAATTGCGAATTGGCGGAATCGGGGTTCTGCGCGCGCGCCATGGAGCAGGTGCCGCGCACATGCGGCTCGGCGTTGAACTCCTGCTTCAGGTCCGGATATTTCGAGCCGCCGGTGCCGGTGCCGTGCGGACAGCCGGTCTGCGCCATGAATCCGTCGATGACGCGATGGAAGACGATTCCATCGTAGAAGCCTTCGGAGACGAGCTTCTTGATATGCGCCACATGGTTGGGCGCGAGATCGGGGCGGAGCTTGATCAAAACGTCGCCCTGCGTCGTCTCGAGCTTCAGATTTTCGGCTTCGGACATGTCCACTCCTGTCGGTTTTACATTTCGCCCGGCGAAGCGATCCGAGGGCCGCGGCGCTCGGATCGCAGCGCGAGAAGGCGCGATCAGCTATTGTCGCCGGCGAGGCGCAGCTTGATGATCTTGTCGGGGTTCGTTACCTTGCCATTGTCGGCCTTGTCGCCCTTCTTGATCTTGTCGACGACGTCCATGCCGGAGACGACCTCGCCGATCACCGTATATTGCTCTTCGAGATAGCGCGCCGGCGCGAGGCAAATGAAGAATTGCGAATTGGCCGAGTCCGGATTCTGGCTGCGCGCCATGCCCAGAGTGCCGCGCACGAATTTCTCCTTGGAGAATTCGGCCGGAATATTCGGCAGGTCGGATTTGCCCATGCCCGTGCCGGTCGGATCGCCGGTCTGCGCCATGAAGCCGTCGATGACGCGGTGGAACACGATTCCATCGTAGAAATGGCGCTTGGCCAATGTCTCGATCTGCGCCGTATGCTTGGGCGCTATGTCGGCGCGCAGCTTGATGACGATGCGGCCGTCCTTGGTGTCGAGATAGAGCGTATGCTCGGGCGCATCCTCGGCGCGGACGGCGCTGGCGGAAGCGGCGGCGGCGAGAGCGGCGAGCGTGAAGCTGCGGCGATCGATAGGCAATCGAGCCTCCCTTTGCGTTGTTTTGTCAGCGTCCGGAGAGCGCGCGGCGCAACGCCTCCGCCGCCTCTGGCGGAACGAAGGCCGAGACATCGCCTCCGAGCGAGGCGATCTGCCGCACGAGCGTCGCGGTGATGTGCCGGACGGCCGGAGACGAAGGGTGAAAAATGGTTCGGATCTCCGGCGCCATGGCGAGATTCATCCCCGCCATCTGCATTTCATAGTCGAAATCGGAGCCGTCGCGCAATCCGCGCAGGATCAGCCCGGCGCCATGGTCGCGCGCCGCCTCCACGGCGAGGCCGGCGAAGGAGACCACCTCGAAACGGCAGGAAACGGCCTCCGCGAGCCCGGCGCAGACCGTCTCGATGAGCGTGACGCGCTGCGCGAGCGGGATCAGCGGCGTCTTGCCCGGATGCGCGCCTATGGCGATGACGAGGCGGTCGCAAAGGCTCGCCCCGGCCCGGATCACATCCAAATGGCCGATGGTGATGGGATCGAAGGAACCGGTATAGAGCGCCGTGCGGGTCATAGCGCGGATATAGGCGATTTTCGGCTACGCGTAACCTCTGTGCGCTCCTTCTCCTGCTTGCGGGAGAAGGTGGCCTCGCGAAGCGAGGTCGGATGAGGGCTCTTTGGCAACCGCGGCCGCCCATCCGTCGCGCAGTCGCGCCTTCACTCTAAGCTCGCCTTCACGGTCTCGATCAGCTGCTTCAGGCTGAAAGGCTTGGGCAAAAAGCCGAAATCGCCTTCGGGCAGATTCTTGGCGAAAGCCTCCTCGGCATAGCCCGAGACGAACACCACCTTCGCCGTGACGCCGCGCTTACGCAATTCGGCAAACATGGCCGGGCCGTCCATCTCCGGCATCACCACGTCGGAGACGATGAGGTCGATGCGCTGGCCCTCGCGCTCCACCACTTCCAGCGCCTCGAGGCCTGAGGCGGCCTCCATCACATTATAGCCGCGCGAGCCCAGCGCCTGCGCCGCGAAGGCGCGGACGGCGTCCTCGTCCTCGACCAGCAATATGGTCCCCTGCCCCGTGTAATCGGCGGCCGGCTTGGCGGCCTCCGGCTTCGCCGTAACCTCGCCGACCTCCGGCACATGGCGAGGCAGGAAGATGCGGAAAACCGTGCCGCGCCCGACCTCGCTGGCCGGGAAGACAAAGCCGCCCGATTGCTTGACGATGCCGAACACCATGGAAAGGCCGAGGCCCGTGCCCTTGCCCACCTCCTTAGTGGTGAAGAAGGGCTCGAAAATCTTGGCCATCACATCCGGCGCAATGCCGGAGCCATTGTCCTCGACCTCGATCAGCACATATTCGGCCGGTGTGAGCGAGGCTTCGCCGAAGCCGGCGCATTCGCCCGAAGCGATATTGCGCGTGCGCAGCTGGATGCGCCCGCCCGATTCGGGCATCGCGTCGCGGGCGTTCACCACCAGATTGATGATGACCTGCTCGAATTGATTGATGTCGGCCTTCACGAACCAGAGGTCGCGGCCGTGCTTCAGATCGACCTCGACCTTCTCGCCGACGAGCCGGCGCAGCAGCAGCTGCAGCTCCGTGAGAACGTCGCCGAGCTGCAGCACCTGCGGACGCAATGTCTGCCGGCGCGAGAAGGCGAGCAGCTGGCGCGTGAGCCCGGCGGCGCGATTGGCCGTCTGCTTGATCTGAATAATGTCCTGGAAAGACGGATCGGTCGGCCGGTGATTGGCGAGCAGCAGGTCCGAATAGCCGATGATGGCGGTGAGCATGTTGTTGAAATCATGCGCCACGCCGCCGGCGAGCTGGCCGACCGCCTGCATTTTCTGCGATTGGGCGAAGCCCTCCTGCAGCTTGCGATGCTCGGTGGTGTCGAGCGCATAGATGGTCGCGCCCTTCTTGCCGGCGTCCTCGGACGGGGCGACGAAGAAGCGCGCCGAGCGCGTCGGCAATCCGTCCTCCTCCTCGAGGGCGGCGTCGATGGGCGGCACGTCGCCGCGATTGTCGAGAGCCGCGGCCATGGCCTCTTTCAGCGCGGCGCGGTCGCGCTCGACGACGCTGGCCAACACGGGCCAGGCGGCTGCGCCCTTCAGCGCCTGCGGCAGCAGCTTGGCGAAGGCGGCGTTGGAGCGCGTGACCTTGCCGTCGGGATCGACGGCGGCGATCGCCATGGGCGTCGAATTGAAGAAACGCGCGAAACGCACTTCGGCGGCGCGCAGATCCTCCTCCGGCTCCTCGCCGGCGGTGCGATTGAGCACCAAGGTCCGCGAGGCGCCCGGCGCGCCGTCCTGGCCGAAGGCGACGCGATGCAGCAGCCGCACCGGCAAAGAGCGGCCGTTGCGGCGCTTCAGATCGAGGTCGATCTGCGCGGTGCGCACCTCGCCCGAGCCGCCGGTGATGGCGGTGAGCAGAGTCGAGCCATTATTGGCGACGATATCGGCGAGCGAGACGCCGCCCGAGCCGACCTGGGTGAGGTCGTAGCCGAGCCAGCCCGCCAGCGTCTTGTTCATATAGGAGATCGCCCCGTCCGGGCCGGCCGAGAAAAAGCCCGCCGGCGCGTGATCGAGAAAGTCGATCGCGTGCTGGAGCTCCTGAAAGACATTCTCCTGGCGCTGGCGGTCGGCGGTGGCGTCGACGACTGTCCACAGATTCGTGTGGCGCGCGCCGTCGCGCCCGAGGGGACGCACACGAATGCGATACCAGCCGACCTCGGCGTCGCCCGTGAGCGGCGGAACGAGGCGCACATCCTCGGCATGGGCGCGCCCGGCGCGCGAGGCCTGGGCGAGGCGATAGATCGCCTCGGACACTTCCGCCGGGCCCGAGAACAGTCGCTCGACCGTCAGCAGCCCGGCTGGATCGCGCGATCCGCAGAGCTCGAGATAGGCATCATTGGCGTAGACGATCTGTGTGTCGCCCTCGGTGACGAGCAGTCCCTCGGAGAAGGAATCGGCGATCCGTCGGGCGATGTCGAGATGCGTGGAGCGGCCAGGAAAGCGTAAAAAACCAACGGCATAGGCGAAGGCGCAGAAAACCCCCGCGACGGCGAGCAGCGCCAAGAGGCCGACCGCGAATTTGGGCGCCGCCGGCGCCGGCAGCAGAGAGGCGACGACGATCGCGCCGACGAGGGCGATGGCGAGAGCCAGAACCAGGCCGACGTTTCCGGGGCGTTCGGTGCGGTCGTAAGCGGGCGGCGCCGTCCTGTCGGTCACGGGTATCGTCTCGGCTGTGCTCCTGCGCCGGGCAAAGCGCCACGGCGCAGGCAGAATCACGCGGAACAATGGCCCCGGCCGGAGCCGATGGCAATGTCCTTGCGCATTTTCCGCAAGCGCGAATCACGAAGCTTGCCCTATTAACCATTGTTTAACCTTTGAGGCGCGCTTGCGTCCAACGCCGATAGACTGCATTCTCGCGCCGCGTCACGACGAAAGAAAAATCGATTCATGCCGTCCAGCATCACACAGTCGCAGCTCCTGCCGATACTCGCCGCAATTGTCGCGTTCCTGTTCGCGGCGCTGCTGCTCGTCTACATCTACCGGCTCCTGTTCGGACGACGCATCAAGGCTCCTGGGCCGCGCAACCGGCCGCGCCGCCTCGATATCGTCGATACTTTCGACGTCGACGGCGACCGCCAGCTGGTCATCGTGCGGCGGGACAATGTCGAGCATCTTCTGCTCATCGGCGGGCCCAATGATCTTCTGGTCGAGGCCTCGATCAGCCGCGTCGAGGCGCGCGAGCCGCGCCCGCGCGAGAAAGAGGCCGCCGGCCCGGGCTGGCCGCTCGGCCCGGCCGCGCCTCAGGCGCCCGCGCCCGTCCTGCCGCCGCTCGGCCCCTCCGCTCCTTCGATAGAGAGCGAGGCGCCGAAGCCTGAGCCGGCCGCGCCGCCTCAGGCGCCCGGCCTCGCGCCGCTGCCGCCGGATTTATTCGGCCCGCCGCCGTCCAAGCCGCCGGCGCCGCCAGCCGCTCCCGAGGCGCCCGCGCGCGCGGGAACGCCGCGCTTCACGCCGCAGCGGCCGCCCTTCACCCCCACGCCGCGGCCGCCGCGTCCGGCCCCGCCGCCCTTCCTGTCGCGCGCCGCCAAGCCGCCGGCGCCGCCGCCGGCCGTCGAGCCGCCGCCGCCCGCGCCGGAACCGCCGCCGCCCGCTCCCGAGCTTCCGCCGCAGGAGGTCGTCGTCGAGCCGCCGCCCCCTCCTCCGCCGCCGGAAGAGCCGCCGCCGGCTCCGCCCGTCGATCCGCTCGACTCGCTCGAGGCGGAAATGGCGCGACTGCTCGGCCGTCCGGAATCGAAACCCTGAGCCGACAAAAACAGCGCCCGCGGAATTCTCCGCGGGCGCTGTTTTTTTCATTCCTGTTCGGATATTTCGAAAGATCGAAGACGCCCGTTCAATCGTCCCGGTAGACGCGCTCGCGGCGCTCGTGCCGCTCCTGCGCCTCGATCGACAGAGTGGCGATCGGCCTCGCGTCGAGCCGCTTCAGCGAAATCGGCTCGCCGGTCTCTTCGCAATAGCCATAGGTGCCGTCCTCGAGCCGCGACAAAGCAGCGTCGATCTTGGAAATGAGCTTGCGCTGCCGGTCGCGGGCGCGCAACTCGATCGCCCGATCGGTCTCCGACGAAGCGCGATCGGCGAGGTCGGGATGGTTCTCGTTCTCGCTCTGCAGAGTGGCGAGCGTGTCGCGGCTCTCCTGCAGTATCTCGTCCTTCCACGCGAGCAGCTTGCGCCGAAAATACTCGCGCTGCCGATCGTTCATGAAATCTTCTTGCTCGGACGGTCTGTAGCTCGCGTCTAGATCCACCGCCATTGCCGCGAATCCTCCCTAAGCCTGAACGCGGCGTCTATATAGCCGCGCCGCTCGGGTAGCACAATCACTTCGTCGATCCCTCATTTTCCGAGCGAAAGCGCGGCTGCGAGGTTGGAATCGATCTTGTCCAGGAAGCCGGTGGTCGACAGCCATTTCTGATTATGGCCGACGAGCAGCGCCAGATCCTTGGTCATGAAGCCCTGCTCCACTGTGGAGACGCAGACCTCTTCCAGCGTCAGAGCGAAGCGCGCCAGCGCCTCATTGCCGTCGAGCTTGGCGCGATGCGCGAGCGCCCGCGTCCAGGCGAAGATGGAGGCGATGGAATTGGTCGAGGTCGCATGGCCCTTCTGATGCTCGCGATAATGGCGCGTCACCGTGCCATGCGCGGCCTCCGCCTCGACGGTCTTGCCATCCGGCGTCATCAGCACGCTGGTCATCAGGCCGAGCGAGCCGAAGCCCTGCGCCACCGTGTCCGACTGCACGTCGCCGTCGTAATTCTTGCAGGCCCACACATAGCCGCCGGACCATTTGAGCGCCGAGGCGACCATATCGTCGATGAGGCGATGCTCATAGGTGAGACCCTGCGCCTGGAATTGCGCTTTGAACTCGGCGTCGAACACTTCCTGGAACAAATCCTTGAAGCGCCCGTCATAGGCTTTCAAAATCGTGTTCTTGGTCGAGAGATAGAGCGGGAATTTGCGGTTCAGCGCAAAATTCATCGAGGCGCGCGCGAATTCGCGGATCGACTCGTCGAGATTGTACATCGCCATGGCGACGCCGGCGCCGGGGAAGCGGAACACTTCCTTTTCGATCACCGTCCCGTCGTCGCCCTCGAATTTGATCGTGAGGCGGCCCTTGCCGGGCGTGCGGAAATCGACGGCGCGATATTGATCGCCGAAGGCGTGGCGGCCGATGACGATCGGCTGCGTCCAGCCGGGCACGAGGCGAGGGACGTTCTTGCAGATGATCGGCTCGCGGAAGATGACGCCGCCCAGAATATTGCGGATCGTGCCATTGGGCGACTTCCACATTTCCTTCAGGCCGAATTCCTGCACGCGGGCTTCGTCCGGCGTGATGGTGGCGCATTTGACGCCGACGCCATGCGTCTTGATCGCCTCGGCCGCGTCGATCGTCACCTGATCATTGGTGGCGTCGCGGTTCTGGATCGAGAGATCGTAATAGAGCAGATCGAGATCGAGATAGGGATGGATGAGCTTGTCTTTGATATAGGCCCAGATGATCCGGGTCATCTCGTCGCCGTCGAGCTCGACGACTGGATTCGCGACCTTGATCTTGCTCATAAAATGCCTCTCCCGCGTGAGCCGCCGGCCTTATAGCGCGCGTAACGCGCGAGGCAAAGCAGGCGCCATGGGCAAATCTGCAAGGCGAAGCGGTTTGCGCTTCTCGTGACGGCGATTTTGATCGACTGCTGCCGCATGTTCAGGCGCCGACGCCTACGGCGCGCTCGCGCCGAGAGAAAAGCCGACGGCGCCCGCAATAGCACGTTATGCGCATATCGTGCTATAATCCGCCGAGGAGGCTCGCCATGAACGTATCCGTCGGCAAGCATTGGGAAGAGTTCATCGACTCCCTGGTCAAGCAAGGCCGCTACGCCTCGGCGACCGAGGTGATGCGCGAGGGCCTGCGTCTCGTGGAGGAGCGCGAGGCGAAGCTGAAGGCGCTGCGCGAGACGATAGAGGCGTCGCTCGCCGAAGCGGGCGAATTGACCGACGAGCAGGTCGCCGCCGAGTTGCGCGCCCATGTCGAGGCGCGAAGGGCGCGAAGCGCCTGAATGCGCAAGCTGGTCTATCGCCTCGCCGCCAATCGAGATCTGAAAGACATAGCCGATTTCATCGGGGAGACCTCCGGCGATCTCGACGCAGGATTGGCCGTCGCCGATCGATTTCGCGCGCAATGCGCAAAGCTGGCCGCGTCGCCCATTCTTCTCGGGCGTCCGCGCGAGGAGCTTTCGCCCGGACTGCGCGGCTATTTGTTCCGCGACTACATCATCTTCTTCCGTTGCACCGATGAGCGTCTGGAAATCGTGAACATTCTTCATTCACGTCGCGATCTCGCAGCGACCCTCGATTCGAGCGACGGTTCTCCATGACCGGCGCCGGAACCGACCACACCAAGCCAAAGCTCGAAGGCGGGCCGACCATCGTGCTCGTGCGGCCGCAGCTCGCCGTCAATATCGGCATGTGCGCGCGCGCCATGGCCAATTTCGGCCTCTCCGATCTGCGCCTCGTCGCGCCACGCGAGGGCTGGCCGACGCGCGATCCCGTCTATCGCGAGGCCTCCTACGCCGCCGCCGCCGGCGCCGCGCATCTGCTCGATTCCGCCAAGCTCTATGAGACTGTGCGCGAGGCGATCGCCGATCTTACCTTCGTCTATGCGGCGACGGCGCGCGGGCGCGGCCAGGTGAAGCCCGTGGTGACGCCCGCGACCGCAATGTCCGATACAGTCGTGCGTCTCGCCGCGGGCGAGCGTCATGGCGTGATGTTCGGGCCGGAGCGCACGGGGCTCGACAATGACGATGTCGCGCTCGCCGATTCGATCCTGACCTTTCCGGTCAATCCCGCCTATGCTTCGCTCAATCTGGCGCAAGCTGTGCTGCTCACCGGCTATGAATGGTTCCGCTTCGCTCATGGCGAGACGCTGCCCTTCGACGTCGTCGAGCGCTCGCCGCCGGCGAGCCGCGAAATGACGCTCGCTTTCTTCGACTATCTGGAGAAGCATCTCGACGAGCGGCAATTCTTCCGTCCCGAGACGAAGAAGCCGGTGATGTCGCGCAATCTGCGCAACATGTTCCACCGCATGAACATGACCGAGCAGGATGTTCGCACGCTCTGGGGCGTAGTGGTGCGGCTGGTGGAAGGCCCGCGGCGCGAGCCGAAGAAGGCGAGCCGGCGCAAGAAGGAAGAGCAGAGCGGGACGCCCGGCGACTGAGCGCCGCCGGGCGCACGCCGGTCAGTCCGGCAGAGCGAAGACGGTGAGCACGCCGCCGAGCGCGGTGTAATTCGACAGGCTGCGATAATTGCCGACTGCGCCGAGACCGTCGCTGCTTTTGGTGAGGCCGGCCGCGAGGCCGATGCCGGCCCAGCCGCCGACGCCCGAGAGCACGGCGACATATTGCTTGCCGCCGACCTCATAGGTGATGACATTGCCGATGATGCCGGAGGGCGTCTTGCGCCGGAACAGCTCCTTGCCGGTCTTTGTGTCGACCGCCTTGAGATAGCCTTCCAGCGTTCCGTAGAAGGTCACGCCGCCATCGGTCGAGACGGCGCCCGACCACACGGAGAATTGCTCCTTGTTCGCCCAGACGATCTTGCCGGTCTTCGCGTCCCAGGCGATGAAATTGCCCGTATGCGTCTCGCCCTTGTCGCGATCGGCGGGGAACATTTCCACCGTCGCGCCGACATAGGGCTGGCCGGCGGAATAGCTGACGCGGAACGGCTCGAAATCCATGCAGACATGGTTCGTCGGCACGAGGAAGAGGCCGGAGTTCGGATCATAGCTCGCCGGCTGCTCGTCCTTCGAGCCGAGAGTCGTCGGACAGGCGCCGCGCGTCGTCTCGTCCTCGCCATGCGCCTCGGTCGAGAAGCGCTCGTCGAGGATCGGACGGCCATAGGTCTTCGACTTCTTGTCGAGGTCGATCTTCTTGGCCCAATTGACCGCCGGATCGAATTTCTCGGCGACGAGCAATTCGCCATTGGTGCGATCGAGCGTGTAGGCGAAGCCGTTGCGATCGAAATGAACGGCGGTCTTCGTCTTCTTGCCGCCGATCTCCTGATCGACGAGCACGATCTCATTGACCGCGTCATAATCCCATTGGTCGTGCGGCGTCGTCTGATAGACCCATCTCGCCTTGCCCGTGTCGAGATCGCGCGCCCAGAGCGTCATCGACCAGCGATTATCGCCGGGACGCTGAATCGGATTCCATGTCGAAGGATTGCCGGAGCCGTAATAGACGAGATCGAGCTCTGGATCATAGCTGTACCAGCCCCATGTCGTGCCGCCGCCCAGCTTCCACTGATCGCCTCGCCAAGTGTTGGTTCCAGAATCCTTGCCAACTGGCCTGCCGAGATGGGTCGTCTTCTCGGGATCGATCAACGTCTCCTCGTCCGGCCCGGTCGAATAGCCGCGCCACAGCAGCGCGCCGGTCTTGACGTCATAAGCGCTGATATGGCCGCGCACGCCATATTCGCCGCCGGCGTTGCCGATGAGCACCTTGTCCTTGAACACATGCGGCGCCGCCGTGGAGGTCTCGCCCTTCGACGGATCGCCGAATTTGACGGACCAGATCGGTCTGTCCTTGCCCTCGCCGGAAGACGCGCCCGTCGCCGCGTCGAGCGCGACGAGAGTCGTGTCGGCCTGCGCGAGGAAAATCTTGCCGTCGCCATAGGCGAGGCCGCGATTGACCGTGTCGCAGCACATCACCGGAACGACGGAGGCGTCCTGCTGCGGCGCATATTTCCACAGCACCTTATGATCCGGATCTCGCAGATCGAGCGCATAGACGACATTCGGAAACGGCGTGTGCAGATACATCACATCGGTGACATAGGCGGACTTCGTCTTGCCGTCCTTGTCGGCGGCCGCCGGAATCGTCACATCGTGAATGACGAGCGGAGCGCCTTCGTGAGGTGCCGTCGCGGGATTGGTTGGAATTGGGTTGGCGTAGTCTCCGGGGTGCTGAACCCGGCTGATTCCAGCGTTGGAGCGCTGGAAGGAGACCACGCC